>NZ_WFLJ01000030.1 GCF_009208735.1 Janthinobacterium rivuli
CCCCTGCCTGGCGCGCCACGCATGCTGCCAGATATCGGCCCATTCGGCGAGCAGGGCCAGCTGCCCGGGCTGCAGCGGCGCGTCGCCGGCCAGCAGCAGGCCCGCCTGCTCGCCGGCGCGGCCCGTGGCGCGCAACGGCACCCAGGTGACGGCCACGGGCAGCCATTCGTCCCAGGCGGCGGCGATGGCGGGCGGCAGTTGCGCCGCCTCGACGGCCAGCGGCGCGGCGTCCGCATGGCGCTCCGCCAGCGCCCGGCACAGCTGATTGAGCCACTGGGCATACGGGGCGTTGGCTTCCACTTCCACCACGCCCGACAGGGTGTGCACGCCGCCGGCGTCGAACCACAGCGCGGCCTGGCGGTACGGCGCCAGCGCGCGGCTGTCGTTGACCAGCAGGAAAGCCAGCTCGTTGGCGCTGGCCGCGGCGCGTGCGCGTTGGGCCAGCTCGAGCAAGGTCAGCAGAGGATCAAATGCTACCGCGTCGTTCATGCATGCGCTTTCGCCGCCGCCACGCTACGCGACAACGCCGCCAGGCGCTCGGCGCCCGCGCCACGCACGGCGCCCAGCTGGGCACTGAGGCCGGGACGTCCCACGGGTTCTGCCGGGCCGGCGTCGCGCGCCGAGCTCTTGATGGCCTGGCCATCGCGGGTGATGACGATCTTGAAGGTCTGCACGGCGATGCGTCCCTGGGCGTCGCGCGCCGTGACCGTGAAGTGCAGCGTGCCTTCGAAGCCCGGCGGCGCCATTCCCTCGAAGCGCGCCGCGCGGCTGTCGAACCTGAGCCAGGCCGGCAGCGGCCTGCCGTCCGCCTGCTGTGCGCTGAGCTGGAACGGCGTGCCGCCGCCGGACTGCACGAAGGCGTCGGGCGCCAGTTGCACCGCGATGCGTTCGCCGATGTTGAAGGCCTTGTCGCCGATCGGCACCTGCACGAGCAGCGCATCGCTGCGCGACGGCAGTTCCGGCAAGCCGGTCGGCGTGAAGGCCGTCAGCAGCATGGCGGGGTTGGTCAGGGCGGCGATGCTGACGGGGGCCAGCGGACTCCTGGCCACGTCGGCCCCGCGCCCACCGCTGGCACTGCTCGGGCTGAACAGCGCCAGCGTGTCCGGTGCCAGCACGCCGGGGAGGGCTCCGGCGGCAGCGCTGGCGGGGGCCGTTTCGGCGACCTTGTCCGCCGGCGCGGGGGCTTCCGGCAGCACGCGCACGGGCGGCACCACCGCCACGGGCGGCGTCACCGGTACGCTCACTTGCGCCGTCAGGATGGCGCCGTTGTTGCCGGCCGTATCGCGCACCACCACTTGCACCTGGCCGGCGGCGACGCCGGCCAGCGACCAGCTGTTGCCGGACACGCCAGCCACCTGCCAGCTGGCGCCGCCATCGCGCGAGACGAGCACGGATTCGCCCGCCGCCAGCGGCGCCGAGAGGCTGCCGCCAAGTACATTCTCGCCCGATAGCGCGGCCGAGGTGGCCGTGGCGACGGGGGCGACGGTGTCGAGCACATAGGCGTGCGCGTACACGGGACCGTCGCCGGCGCTGTTGCTGACCTTGACCAGCAGCGTGTTGCTGCCGCTGGCCAGCGTGGCGCCGGCCAGCGACCAGCCGCTGGCGCTGCTGGCGGCGGTTTGCCAGGTGGCGCCGTTGTCCAGCGAGACCTGCACGGATTCGCCGGCTGCCAGCGGGGCCGACAGGCTGCCGCCGATGGTTTGCTGCGCCACGTTGGTGATGAAATCGCTGTTGCTGGCGCCCGTGTCGGCCGACAGCGCGGCGCCGGTGATGCCGGTGGTGGGCTGCGTCACCAGCGTGCCGATGGTCAGTTCGCCATTGCTGCTGTCGCTGGCGACGTTGCCGGCCAGGTCGGTGACGCTGGCCACCACCTCGTAGCGCTGGTTCAGGGCCAGCGTCAGCGTGCCGCTGAGCGGTACGGCGGTGGCCAGGTCCAGGCTCCAGGTGCCCGCCGCGGGAACGACGGCATAGGTGGCGCCGCCGACGGTGACGGTCATGGTTTCGCCGGCCGCCAGCGTCGCCGAGCCGCTCAGCACGGGCGTGCTGCTCATGCTCGACGTCGTGTCGACGGTGGGCACGCTGGCGGCCGTATCGTAGACATACGCCTGGCTCGTCGCGACGCCGTCGTTGCCGGCCGTATCGGACACCTTGACCAGCAGGGTGTTGCTGGCGGTGAGCGTCTGGCCGGCCAGCGACCAGGTGTTCTGGCCGATGGTGGCGCTGGCGTCGCTCCAGGTGGCGCCGTTGTCGAGCGAGACGAGCACGCGCTCGCCGGCTGCCAGGTTGGCCGACAGCGTGCCGCTGACGGTTTGCGCCGCCGTTTTGGTGATGAAGTCGGAGGACGAGGCGCCGCTGTCGTTGGAAAAGGCGACGCTGGCCACGCCGGTGGCGGGGGCGCTCGTGTCGAGCACGTAGGCCGCGCTGGTGGCGACGCCGTCGTTGCCGGCGGCATCGACCACTTTCAGCTGCAGCGTGTCGCTGCCGGACAGGACGACGCCGTCCCACGACAGGGTGGTGCCGGCCACCTTGGCCGTGATGTCGGTCCAGGTGGCGCCGTTGTCGAGCGAGCCATACACGATGTCGCCGGCCGCCAGCGGCGCGGACAGCGTGGCGCTGACGGTTTGCGCCGCCGTGTTGGTGATCAGGTCGGTGTTGCTGGTGCCCGTGTCGGCCGACAGCGCCACGCCGCTGAAGCCGACCGTCGGCGCCGTGGTGTCGAGCACATACGCCTGCGTGTAGGCGGCGCCGTGGTTGCCGGCGTCGTCGCTGACGCGCACCTGCAGCGTGCCGCTGCCCGCCAGGGTCTGGCCGGACAGCGACCAGGCATTGCCGCCCGTCGCGGCGGCGGCCAGGGTCCAGGTGGTGCCGTTGTCGAGCGAGACGTAGACATGTTCGCCGGCCGCCAGGCTGGCCGCCAGCGTGCCGCCGATGGTCTGCGCCGCCGTCTTGGTGATGAAGTCGCTGGCCGAGGCGCCGCTGTCGTTGGAAAAGGCGACCGTCGCCACGGTATTGGTCGGCGCGGCCGTGTCGATGACGATATCCTTGTTGGCGCCCAGCGAGCCGGCCGTGCCCGGTGTGGCCAGGCTGAGAACCGCATTTTGCTGGCTGCCGCCGGCGGTGACGATGGTGGCGCCGTTCAGCGCCAGCGCGGCCGTCGAGCTGACATCGAGGTCGGCGCTGTTCTGGCCCGCCGCCACGACGTAGCTGAAGGTCAGCGTACCGGTCCCCGAGCCGCCCGTGTAGGTGGCCGTGCCGCCGCCGTCGAGCGCCAGGGTCGGCGTGCCGCCGCTGGTGTTGACGTTGACGGCGCTGGAAAAGCTGACGGTGATGGTGATGGTCGCGCCGACGCCATAGGCGCCGTCGGCGGTGCTGGCCTGGACGCCGGTGACGCTGGCGTTCAAGCCGTCGACGTTGACGCCGGCCGTGCTGGCGACGCTGTTCAGGGTGGTCACGGCGTCGTTGCCGGCCGCATCCTTCATGCTGGCGCCATTGAGCGACAATGGGCCCACGGTGATGCCGTTGGCGTCGCTGTCGCCGTTCGGCACCGTGTAGCGGAACAGCAGCGCGCTGCCGCCGGAGCCGGACACATACTCGGCGTAGCGCGTGGTGGCGCCGACGACGAGGGCGATGCGCGGCGTGCCGCCGCTGGTGTCGACCGTGACCGCCTCGCCGAAATTGACCGTGAAGTCGAGCGCGTCGCCGCTGTAGTAGGTGGCGTTGGCCGGCACCGCGACGGAGCTGACGGCCGGCGCGATGGTGTCGATGCTGATCATCAGCGCGGCCGAGGCGTTCGAGACATTGCCGGCCGTGTCGGTGGCGGTGACGGTGATGGCGTGGCTGCCATTGCCCATGGTCGTGGCAGTGATGCTCCAGTTGCCGCCGGTGGCGATGGCCGTGCCCAGCACGGTGGCGCCGTCGTACAGGGTGACGGTGGTGCCGCTTTCCGCCGTGCCGGTGAAGGTTGGCGAGCTGACGTTGGTGATGCCGTCGCTGGCCGAGGCGCCGCTGTCGCTGCCCGGCGCCAGCGTCGGTGCGCCTGGCGTGGCGGGGGGGGCCGTGTCCAGGGTGTAGGCCTTGCTTTGCGCAGTGCCTTCGTTGCCGGCCGCGTCGACCACTTTCAGCTGCAGCGTGTTGCTGCCGGCAAGGGTCACGCCATCCCAGCTCAGCGTCGTGCCGGCCACCTTGCCGGTGATGTTGGTCCAGGTGACGCCGTTGTCCAGCGAGCCGTAGACGATGTCGCCGGCGCCCGGCGCGCTGCTCAGGGTGGCGTTGATGGTTTGCGCCGCCGTCCCGGTGATGAAGTCGGTGTTGCTGGCGCCAGTGTCGGCCGACAGCGCCAGGCCGCTGAAGGTGATCGTCGGCGCGCTGGTGTCGAAGGTGTACGCTTGCGACAGGACGGTGCCGTCATTGCCGGCCGCGTCGCTGACCTTTACCTTGAGCGTGTTGCTGGTGCTCAGCGTGTTGCCGGACAGCGACCAGGTATTCTGGCCGACGGTGGCGGTGGCGGCCGTCCAGGTGCTGCCGTTGTCGAGCGAGACGTAGACCTTCTCGCCGCTGGCCAGGTTGGCCGACAGCGTGCCGCTGATGGTTTGCGCCGCCGTTTTGGTGATGAAGTCGGTCGAGGAGGTGCCCGTATCGGCCGAGAAGCTGGCCGTGGCCACGCTGGTGGTGGGCGCCGTGATGTCGAGCGTGTAGTTCTGGAAGCTCAGCGAACTGTCGTTGCCGGCCGCGTCCGTGACCTTGAGCATGATGGCGTTGCTGCCGGCGCCCAGCGTGGCGCCGTTCCAGCTCAGCGCGGTGCCGGAGACCTTGTTGCTGATGTTGGTCCAGCTGTTGCCGCCGTCGGTCGAGCCCCAGACGACGTCGCCGGCGCCCGGCGCGCTGCTGAGGGTGGCGCTGATGGTCTGCGACGCCGTCCTGGTGATGAAATCGGTGTTGCTGATGCCCGTGTCGGCCGACAGCGCGATGCCGGTGAAGCTGGTGCCGGGTGCGGTGGTGTCGAGCCTGTAGGCGCGCGAGGTGGCAGTGCCATCGTTGCCGGCAAGGTCGGTGACGCGCAACTGCAGGGTGTTGCTGCCTTCGGCGAAGTTCACGCCGTTCCACGTCAAGGTCGTGCCGGAGACTTTGCTGGTGATGTTGATCCAGGTGGCGCCGTTGTCGAGCGAGCCGTAGACGATGTCGCCGGCGGCCGGCGCCGCGCTCAGGGTGGCGCTGATGGTCTGGGCGGACGTGTTGGTGATGAAGTCGCTGCCGCTCGTGCCCGTATCGTCCGACAGCGCCAGGCCGCTGAAGCTGATCGTCGGCGCGGTGGTGTCGAGCTGGTAGGCGTGGGCATAGGCGCTGCCCTTGCCGCCGGCATTGGCCACGCGCGCGAGGAAGGTGCTGCTGCCGGCCAGCGTGGTGGCGGTGCTCCAGAATTGCGAACCGACGCTGCTGCTGGTGGCATTGCTCCAGCTGGTGCCGTTGTCATACGATACCTGTACCCACTCGCCGGCGCCCAGCGCGCTCGACAGTGCGCCGGTGATGGTTTGCGCCGCCGTCCTGGTGATGAAATCGGTGCCGCTGGTGCCGGTGTCGGCCGACAGCGTGGCGCCCGTCACCGTGGTGGTGGGCGGCGGCGGGATTTGCTGCACGTCGGTGATGATGAAGTTCTGGAAGATCGCATACGAATCGGAGCTGATGACGATTTTGGTGACGTTGTCGATCGGCATACCCAGCGCGGCGATGTTGCCCATGCTGCCGAACGAGGGGATGCCGTGCTGCACGAAGCTGATGCCGGGGGAGCCGTCGGCATAGGTCAGCGTGAACTTGACCATGCCCGTGTTGGCCAGTGCCGCCAGGCCCGTGAGGTCGAAGCAGTAGCCGCTCTGGGCGGTGATGGTCAGCTGGATGTCGTCGCCGTTGACTCTGCCGTCGTAGGCATACAGGCCGCCCGCGTCGAACGCCATCTGCTCGGAGAAAAAGGCGATATTCACGGAGGGCGAGCCGATGCCCGTGGTGTTGGCGACGATCTTGTTGATGGTGGACGGCGTATAGGGGTTCGGCACGTCGCTGTCGCTGAAGTTGACGGTGTCGAGCACGCCATCGTACTGCTGCAGCGCCAGTTCGCGCGCCTCGATGGTGCCGCTGTGTTTTTCCAGCGTCCAGTTGCCGCCCAGGCGCGCGGCGCCCGTCAGGTCGGTCGAGGCGGCGACGTCGGCCCCGGTGGCGCGGGCCAGGCCGTCGAGCAGGCCCGTGCCGCTGCCGGCGGCAATGTCGCAGCCGTACAGCAGCAGGTCGCCATCGGCCGTCAGCGCCTGGCCCAGCTGCGCCAGCTCGGCCTGCGTGGCGGCCTGGCCCAGCGAGGCTTCGGTCAGGCGCGCGCTGCCGAGATTGAGGACGCCTTGCGCGCCGTGCGCCAGGATATGGATCGCATCGAGGCCGCGCTGGCTGGCGGCCCACTGCGCGATCTGCGCCAGGCCGTCGCGGCTGCCGTCGAATTCGACGATGCCGACGCCGGCGCGCACGCCCGCCTCCAGACTCTTGTAGTTGGCCAGCGACGTATCGACCAGCACGACTTCCTTCCTGCCCTCGTCCCTGGCCGGTTCGGCCGCGCGCACCGTGACGGCTGGCGGCGGTGGCGGCGGCGCGCTTTCATGCGCCTGCGCCGCGTGTGCCGCATCGGCGACGGCGCCGTCGAACATGAAACGCTGCTCCAGCGGCAGCAGTTGCGAGGCGCGGTGCAGCGGACGGCGGACGGCAGTCGTTGCCGCGGCAGGGAAGAGGGGATGATTCATGTCAGGCTCCTGGTGATACGTGACTGGCGCGCTTGAGCGGCGTGCCTGGGGCGGCGAATGGGGCGAGGTGGGCGTCGATCTTGCGGTCCAGCGCCGGCCGCCATGCGGCCGGCATGATGGCCAGCACCTGGTCCTGCAACTGCCTGGCCTGGTCTTGCAGCGCGGGGTCGCTCAGGCGGCTGCGGGCGGCGCTGGCCCACAGATAGATCTTGGCCAGGTTGGCGGCGGCGGGCGCGCCCGTATCGGCGTCGGGCGGCAGGTGGGCGTACAGCGCCGCCGTGGGCAGGTAGGCGGGCACATAGCCCTTGCCGGCCAGTTCTTCCAGGGCAAGCAGCGCCGCCTCGCCCTCGGCTTCGCCGCCTTCTCCCTGCGCTTGCATGATGGCCAGCTGGTAGCGCGCCTCGTCGACCTGGCGTTCCGCCGCCATGCGGTACCAGTGGCGCGCCAGGGCCGCGTCGTGCGGCACGTCGGGATCCTGGCGCAGGTAATTGGCCAGCTTCAGCATGGCTGGCGGCGAACCGGCCTGCGCCGCCTTGGCGCACAGCGCCAGACCGTGCGGCACGTCGCGGGCGACGTAGCGGCCGCGGATATAGAATTCGCTGGCCGAGCACAGCGAAATGAGGTGGCCGTTCGCGGCGGCGGCCAGGTAGCTGGCCAGCGCGGCGGCGGCATTGCCCGGCGCGTCCGGCGTGCGCATCAGGCAGTCGCCGGCGAAATGCAGGGCCGTCGGTATCTTGCCCTGGGCGGCCTTGTCGTACCACGCGCAGGCGGCGTCCTGGTCGGCTGGCCGGCCCCAGCCATTCTGGTGGAACTGGGCCAGGGTGAACTGGGCCAGGGGGTTTTTTTCCGCGTGGCGCAGGAAGGCCGGGTAGGCGTTGGCATAGTCTCCCTTGCCCAGCAAGGCATACGCGGCTTGCAGCGGCTGGGCGTGGTCGGCCGGCCGCGCGGCGCGCGCGCCCGCTGGCGCCGCCAGCAGCGTCAGCGATAGCAAGACTTGAAAGAGGCGGTGTGGCTGCATGATGATTTCGGCGGCCGCTCCGCTCGGAGGCGGCCGCGCAACACAAGGTTAGGTGGCGAGGTCCGTCAGTTCGACTGCGGGTAGACGCCGACGGCGGCGATGTAGTAATACATGGCCATGGACGGCTGCATGATGCTGAACGCGGTGCCCGCGCCCGTAATGCCGCTGACGGTTGCCGGCAGGGAACCGCTTAGTGTCACCGGCGCGGTGCCGGCCAGTGCAATGGTCGGCGAACCGGTGGAGGTGACGTTAATGCTGCCGCCCAGGGAGCCGCCGCCCATGACCACGTCGGGCGCGATGTTGTTATACAGCTTCGGCGCCGGGCCGTTCGCCGCGCCCAGCACGCTGCCGGCAAGCGGCGTGGCCGATGCACCCGCGGCGCTGCTGGCTTTCAGCGTCAGCGTCAGCGCACTGGTATTGGCGTTGTAGGTGACGGGCGTCATCGAAATGGTGGTGGGCGTGCCGGTCGTCTGCGCCAGGTTGACCGAGCCGCTGACTTTGCTCAAGTCGACCGCCGGCAAGGTATGCGTATGGGCCGGCAGATTGGCCATGGTCAGGGTGGCGCTGACGGCGCCTACCTTCTGGCCCACCGTGTAGCTGGTGTTGGCGTCGACGGTGCCGGCACCGATCACGGTGCGGCCGCGCAGGTCCGGCAGGTTGAAGGTGGTGTTGCCGTTGCCGCCATAGGTCGTGCCCAGCAGCGAGAACAGCACGGCATTCTGGTTGACGTTGAGGGACTGGCCGTTGGCCGGCATGTAGCCGTACAGGTCATTGCGGGTCCAGGCCATCACGCAAATGCTGGACACATAGGGTTCGGCGGGGCAGGCGTAGCTGGCCGTGCTCCAGCTGGCCGCGGCGGCGGCGACGGCAGCGAGCGTCATGCGGCGGGCGATGCGGTATGGACGAGATTTCATGTGCTCTCCTTGTGCTCTAAGCAGGTTGAAAAAATCATTTTGCCGGCGGCTGCATCAGTACCTTGCCGCTCATGCCGGCGATCAGCTCGCCGAAGCGCCCGTCGATGACGGCGCTCAGCTTGACGGACTGGCTGACGGGATCGACGCGGGCGCCGATGCGCTGCACCTTGGCCGGATAGGTCTTGCCCGTTTCGTCGATGCTGACCTGGAAGGGCGTGCCGTTGCGCACCCAGCTCATCCAGCGAGATGGAATGATGAATTCCAGCACCAGGGTGCTGTCGTCCAGAATTTCCAGCAGGGCCTGGCCCGGCTGCACGTATTGCTGCTCGCGCGCCTTTTGCTCGGCGATGCGGCCGGCGAACGGCGCGACGACCTGGCACTTGCCCAGCAAGGCCCGGTTGGCGGCCACTTCGGCCTGCGCCTTGAGCGCTTCGGCCCTGGAAATGTCGAGCTCGACCTTGCCCACGGAATTGAGGTCGGCGAGTTTCTGGTTGCCATGCCAGTTGGTCTCGGCCGCCATCCGCGCCGCTTCCGCCTTGGCCAGCTGGGCCTGCTGTAGCACGCAGTCGAACTGCACCAGCAACTGTCCCTGCTTGAAGGCCGCGCCTTCCGGCAGCGGCAGGCGGTTGATCTTGGCGCCGATCTCGGCAGCGAGGGTGGTGTAGCGGCGCGGCGCCAGCTGGGCGCGGATTTCCCGCGTTTCCAGCGTGGCGCCGGCGCCGGCCGGCTGCGGCGCGGCGGCCAGGGCGGTGTGCTGCAAGGTCAGGGCCAGCGCGGCGGCCAGGGTCATGCGTATTGCGGGTGCGACCAACTTCATGGACGGTCCTCAGGCGATGGCAGCTGGCCCTGATTCCAGGTCTGCAGCGATTGCGCGACGGCCGCCGTCAGTTCGGCCAGCGGCATGTCGGACGAGCCGTTGACCACCGGTTCCATGCCCAGCGTGGCTTGCAGGCGCGACGCGGCCGCCTGCGCGTTCGACAGGGCCTGGTAGCGGCGCAGCTGCGACAGCACGGCCGTGCTTTGCTGCGAAATGCGGTCCAGCGCCGACTGCTTCTGCGCCTCGGCCTGGTTGGCGATGTGCTGGGCGATACGCCCGTCCACTTCGGCGATGGCGTCGGCGCGCTCATACTGGCGGGCCGTGTTGGCGTATTGCTGGCGAGCAATGTGAAGCTGGCTCAGCACTGCCATCTGCATGGCCATGCGGCGCTGGTTCGCCAGGCTCACGCCCGCGTCGGCCAGGCGCATCTGCGCCGGCGCCGATAACAGGCCCAGCAGGTTGAACGAGATCTGCGCGCCGGCCTCGTTCCAGTTCTGGTGGATCAGGTAATCGTCGTTGCTGTGCTTGACGCCGTAGTTGAAGGACAGGCCGGGGAACAGCTTGAGCATGGTGCGCCGGGTTTCCTGCTGGGCGATGCGGGCGTTGTAGATGCCTTCGCGCAAGTCGGGATTGCGCAGCAGCGCCACTTCTTCCATTTTGTCGATCGGCTGGTTCAGCCAGGCCGTGTTGACGTCGCCGCCCGCCTCGACCACGCTGTAGTCGCTGCTCAGCGGCAGGGCGGTCAGGGCCGCCAGCTCCACGCGCGCCGTCGACAGTTCCTGCTCGATGGTTTCCAGCAGGCGCAGGTTTTCCAGCAACTGGCGCTGGTAGCGCAACGGTTCCAGCGGCGAACGGATGCGGTCGCTCTCCGCCGTGCGTGCATCCTTCAGTGCCGCTTCCGATTCGGCGATGGTGCCGCGCAGCAGCGGTACCAGCTTCTGCGCCGCCACCACGCGCCAGTAGGCGGTGCGCACGTCGAGTATCAGGTTGTGCAGGGCCTTGCGGCGGCGCTCGCCGGCGATCATCACGCGGTCCGCGTTCTGCCGCGCCGCGTAGTAGCTCTGGCCGAAATCGAGCAAGCTCCAGGAAATGCCCAGTTCCGTGCTCAGTACCTGGCGGCTGGACGAGATGTAGGGATTGGCCAGCGATGGCGCGCCCGTGACGGAATCGACGCTGCGCGTGATCAGGTCATTGTTGCGGTCGCGGTAGCCGGCCGAGGCGATCAGCTTGGGCAGCATGTCGAACTGCCCTGCCTCGAAGGTGCCCATGGCAACAGCTTCCTCCATGGCCTTGTAGCGGCGCTCGGCGTTGTATTTGATGGCGCGGGCGATGGCGCCATCCAGGGTCAGGGGGCCGTTCAGCGGTTCCACGTCGCGCGCCAGGGCCGCCTTGTCGTCCTGCAGCGTGGCGCGTACCTCGGCCGTGGAGAGCTTGGCCGTGCCGACGTCGAGTGTCGAGCAAGCGCTCAGCAGCCATAGACTGGCGCAGCCGAGCATGAGTGTCCTGATCGCGGAAGTGTGCATGGGATGATGTGATTGTTGTGCGCGCATTAATGGATATTTTCTAGGAAACTGCCGGGTTAATGACGGTGAAACAGTAATTTGCTTTGCGGTAAGTATACGTCCTTGCTCTCATTCAAATAATCAAATTTTCATTTGTTGCATATATGCCACATTTATTTATTTGCGAACTATATCTCGGGGCATGACGAACCGATCGCGGTGCAGCCACGCAGAGTGTGGCGCCATGCGTGTCGAGGCCTGGTCTGGCTGCTGGAGTGAGAATGGGGGAGATATTAAATTGCTGAAATAAATATTCTATTTATTAATGGTTTTTATATGCCGCCGTTTGAATTGACATACATCAAATTGGTGTTATTAATAATAGTGCAATAATATCCTCCGCACTGATTGGCGGAGATTCTGGTGATGCCGGCGCGATGGAATGATAGTCCGGCGCGACGCGTCCGTGTTCAAGCCAGCCAGGCACGCGCCAGGCCGACGGCGGCGCAGACCAGCAGCAATTTGATGGTTCCCATTTGAAACCTGATCAGCGCCAGGCCGGCCGCGAGCGCGATGCCGATGGCCAGCCAGTCCCAGTGCGGCAGCGGGTTTTCTTGCCAGAACACATGGTGTCCAAAGAACAGGGCCAGGCTGGCGATGACGCCCACCACGGCCGCCGAGATGGCCGTCAATGGCGCGCTCAGGCGCAAATTGCCACGCGACGCTTCCACCACCGGCGCGCCGGCCAGGATGAAGATAAACGAGGGCAGGAAAGTAAACCAGCTGGCGACGAGCGCGCCGCAGACGCCCGCCAGCCACAGGTGTTCCCCCGTCACGGCATGGCTCCAGCCGCCCACAAAACCGATGAAGGCGACGATCATGATCAGGGGGCCGGGCGTCGTTTCGCCCAGCGCCAGGCCATCCATCATCTGCGTGCTGCTGATCCAGTGGTAATGGTCGGCGGCACCCTGCACCAGGTAGGGCAGCACGGCATACGCGCC
This sequence comes from Janthinobacterium rivuli, assembly GCF_009208735.1. Lineage (GTDB taxonomy): Bacteria > Pseudomonadota > Gammaproteobacteria > Burkholderiales > Burkholderiaceae_D > Janthinobacterium. The sequence goes on from NZ_WFLJ01000030.1 coordinate 12,029, forward strand.
GCCAAACGTCAGCAGGGCGGCCTTGCTGAAAAACACGCCCATCTGCGCCAGCGGCTGGTCCGCGCCGCCTGCCAGCGCCAGGCCCAGCCAGGCGAGGAAGGCCAGGGCCAGGCCCACGGCGGCCGTGCCAAGCAGGCGCGGCCAGCTGAAGCGCGCGTGCTGCGGCGTGGGCGTATCGTCATCGATCAGGGCGGCGCCGTAGCGGGCCGCGCCGCCATGGTGCGCGCCGTTGACATGAAAGTGGGCCGGCAGCCAGCGTCCCCCCGCCATGCCCAGCAGGGCGGCGGTGAACACGATCAGGGGAAATGGCAGCCGTAGCGCGGCGATGGCGACAAATGCGCCCGCCGCGATGGCGATCAGGCCGGGGCTGCGCAAGGTGCGACGGCCCAGTCGCCAGGCGGCCGCCAGCACGATGGCGACGACGGCCGGCTTGATGCCGTAGAGGACGCCGGCGATGGCGGCCACGTGGCCATATGCCATGTAGAGCCAGGACAGGACGATCAGCAGCAGCAGCGAGGGCAGCAGGAATAGTAGGCCCGCCACGAGGGCGCCGCGCGTGCGGTGCATCAGCCAGCCGATATAGATGGCCAGCTGGGTCGCTTCCGGCCCCGGCAGCAGCATGCAGTAGTTCAGGGCGTGCAGGAAACGCTGCTCGGAAATCCAGCGCCGCCTTTCCACCAGTTCCGCATGCATCATGGCGATTTGCCCGGCCGGGCCGCCAAAGCTGACGCAGCCCAGCTTGAGCCAGTACCAGAAGGCGCTGCGCAGGCTGACGGGGGCGGGGCGGGGAAGGTTGGCGTTCTCGTGCATGGCGGCTGGCTGGCAAAGAAGTGGACGTAAAAAAGGGGAAGCCTGAGCTCCCCCTTTTTATGATTGGCGGCGGGGCGAACCCTGCGCGCTTAAGGACGTTGCGTGTTGACCTGGATCAACGGCTCATCCGATTGCGGCGGCAATGGCTTGCGTTCGCGCGGTTTGCGTACCGGAGCGACTGCCTTGGCGGCCGCTTCCTGCGCCAGGCGCAGTTTTTCCGGATCGGTGGCGGCCAGGGTCAGACCGGCCGAACCGAGCACCGCGTTCAAGTCCAGCGGCGCGGCGACGGGCGCTGCAGGAGCTGGCGCTGGCGCTGGAGCAACGACAGGCGTTGCCGCAGGAGCTGGAGCAACTTCGGCAAGCACCGGCGCCGCTTCCACCACGGCAGGCGCCGCTTCCGCTACCGGCGCTGGTGCTGGAGCTTCTTCGGCCACGGCGACGGTTGCCACGACAGCAACCGTTTCCACGACTGGCGCCGCTTCGACGATGACTTCCGCTGCTGCTGGCGCTGGTGCGGCTTGCACTTTCTCGGTAAAGCTGTACTCGGCAACCGGTGCCGGTTCGGCAGCGGCTGGTTCAGCTTGCGCTGCAGCCACTTCGACAGGGGCCGCCGCTGCGGTTACTTCAGCAACGGGTGCCGCTTCCGCGGCAGGAGCGGCTGCTTCGGCCTTGGCGATGTCCACCACCTTGACCACTTCCACCACTTCCACGACTTCAGCCACGATGGCTGGCGCGGTGTCGGCTGCGGCTTCCACTGGCGCTGCGACGGCGACGACAGCGGCAGCCACGACGGCGACCGGGGTAGCATCGGCGGCAGCTTCCGGCGCCGGAGCGACCGTAAAGCTGATCACTGGCGCGTCCTGGCCTTCGTTCTCGCCGTTTGCCGATTCGATCAGTTCGCCCGTTTCGCGGTCGCGGCGGTTGCGGTTGCGGCCGCCACGACGACGGCGGCGGCGCGGTTCTTCGCCTTCCACGTCGTTTTCCGTCTCTTCGCCTTCAGGGCCGGCATTCGCCGGCGCTTTCAGCAGGTTCGCCGGTGCGGCGTCGGATTCAGGGCCGTTGGACGGCACGACGACGTTCACGGCGCTGGCGGTGGCGCCAACCAATGCCAGCTCTTCGGCTTTCACTTCAGCAACAACAGCCTTGTCGGCGCGTGGTTCGCGGCCTTCGCGTGGCTGGCGTGGCGGACGCTCGGCGCGTTCCGGGCGCTCGGTGCGCTCGGGACGTTCCGCGCGTTCACCGCGCTCGCGTGGCGCCGCTGCCGTATCGCCGTTCTCGCGCGCTTCACGCGGTTCGCGTGGCGGACGCGGCGGGCGTGGCGGACGGGCCGCTTTTTCCAGTGCTTCCGCTTCTTTCGCGGCATCGTCCTGGGCTGGACGGCCCTGGCCCGGTTCGCGCTCTTCGCGGCCAGGCTTGCCGTTGCGGCCACGGCCACGCGGGCCACGGCTGTTGCGGTCGCCGCGGTCGGTGCCGGCCGGCTTGGCTGGTGCGACCGGGGCAGGCGCTGGCGCCACCGGTGCCGGGGCGCCGGTGAAGAAACTGATGATCTTGGCGATCAAGCCTTGTGGCGCGGCAGGCGCGGCCACCGGAGCCGGTTTCGCTTCGACGGGCTTGCGCTCGACCAGCGGTGCCGGCTGGTCAGGGGTGATCGTCTTGACGACGGCTTCCTGGCGCGGCTTGGCCTCTTCCTTCTGGCGCTTGCTGTAAGCCATGTCGGTTTCAGCGCTTTCGGCCAGGTTGTAGCTGGCCTGGCTGTCTTCCAGACGCGGATCGTCGTGCTTGATGCGTTCCAGCTTGTAGTGCGGCGTTTCCAGATGCTTGTTCGGGATCAGGATCACGGCGATGCGGTGGCGGTTCTCGATTTTGAGCACTTCGCCGCGCTTTTCGTTCAGCAGGAAGGCGCCCACGTCCACGGGCACTTGCACGTGGATGGTGGCCGAGTTTTCCTTCATCGCCTCTTCCTGGATGATGCGCAGCACCTGCAGGGCGGACGATTCCGTATCGCGGATGTGGCCGGTGCCGGAGCAGCGCGGGCACGTCACGTGCGAGCCTTCGGACAGCGAAGGGCGCAGGCGCTGGCGCGACAGTTCCATCAGGCCGAAGCGGGAAATCTTGCCCATTTGTACACGGGCACGGTCATGGTGCAGCGCATCTTTCAGACGCTGTTCCACTTCGCGCTGATTTTTTGCCACTTCCATGTCGATGAAGTCGATGACGATCAGGCCGCCCAGGTCGCGCAAACGCAGCTGGCGGGCCACTTCTTCGGCCGCTTCGCAGTTGGTGTTGAAGGCGGTCGTCTCGATGTCCGAGCCGCGCGTGGCGCGCGCCGAGTTGACGTCGACGGACACCAGCGCTTCGGTATGGTCGATCACGATGGCGCCGCCCGATGGCAGCGGCACGGTGCGGCTGTACGCTGTTTCAATCTGGTGTTCGATCTGGAAGCGCGAGAACAGCGGCACGTCGTCGCTGTAGCGTTTCACGCGGTGCACCATGTCGGGCATCACGTGGCTCATGAACTGGTGCGCCTGGTCGTAGATCTCGTCGGTGTCGATCAGGATCTCGCCGATGTCGGGCTGGAAGTAGTCGCGGATGGCGCGGATGACGAGCGACGATTCCTGGTAGATCAGGAAAGCGCCGTTGGCCGACTTGCCGGCGCCTTCGATGGCGCGCCACAGTTGCATCAGGTAATTCAAGTCCCACTGCAGTTCATCGACGTTGCGGCCGATGCCGGCGGTGCGGGCAATGACGGACATGCCGGCAGGCAAGTCCAGTTTATCCATGGTTTCGCGCAATTCCTGGCGCTCTTCACCTTCCACGCGGCGCGATACGCCACCGCCACGCGGGTTGTTCGGCATCAGGACCAGGTAACGGCCGGCCAGCGAGACGAACGAGGTCAGGGCGGCGCCCTTGTTGCCGCGCTCTTCCTTTTCGACCTGGACCATGATTTCCTGGCCTTCGCGCAGCGCTTCCTTGACGGAAGCGTTACGCACGTCGACGCCTTCGCGGAAATACGTGCGGGCAACTTCCTTGAAAGGCAGGAAGCCGTGGCGGTCTTCGCCATAGCTGACGAAGCACGCTTCGAGCGATGGCTCGATGCGCGTGATCACGCCTTTGTAGATGTTGGATTTGCGCTGTTCGCGCCCGGCTGTCTCGATATCGATGTCGATCAGTTTTTGTCCGTCGACAATCGCTACGCGCAGTTCTTCTTGCTGCGTGGCATTAAACAACATGCGTTTCATTTTTATAACTCCGCGACCCGTAGGCCATCTCAAAGCCGCTTCCAGGGAAGCGACGAAGTACAGGGATATATGCGAGAACGGGAGTGCTGGCGGGGGAAATGCCTAGGCGTGCGGAGCAACAACGCGTACGAGGTATACGTTACGGCCGCAACAGGCGCGGTGAGGTCGATCGTCATGCCGAGTGCACGGGACACTTGCAACTCATCTGAAACAGCCCGGATGCCGGGGGCAGAGAATGCAAGTGGTCAGCAAATTCAGAGCCAAATCGTAAGCCAGCTCATTACAGGGATCGCGATGGCGAGGCTTGGCCTCAGCCTATTCATCGACAACCCTCAGCATTGTGGCCGCATACGGGGTTTGGCGAAAACGGCAAGCGTTATCAACTTCATCAACCCGCGAGCCCGACTCGATAAGTCGCGCTAACGGGTACTTATCCTTATAATCCAATACACTCACTTCAGCATCTCCACGCGTTATCCGATTACAACTACGGTGCAACCTTGATTCGCGCAGCGATGGTGCATATACATTTTTTTCCACCGAATTTGCAATTTGGCGAGGCCGGTGGAGACGCCCCTGTGTAAAATGTGCTTTTATTCTTACACTCGCAGCAGCCAGGGCCGCAGCAAAAACAATTATATATTCAAAATGAAGGACTTAGAGAGATTTCTGGGAAGACATAGTAAATGAAGAGTCAAAATGATGTTGTTCCCCCTTCAACACCCCCGGTTCAGCCGCAAGCCCAATTCGTAACGATCGCCGAGGAAGAAGCAGGCCAGCGTATCGACAACTACTTATTAAGAGTGTGCAAGGGAGTGCCTAAAAGCCACATCTACCGGATATTGCGATCGGGAGAAGTGCGGGTCAATAAAGGCCGTATCGATCAGCTGTACCGTCTCGCCGCCGGCGACGTGGTGCGCATTCCACCCGTGCGCGTGGCCGAAAAGGCGCCCACGGGCGCGCCGGCCGCCGAGTTCAAGATCATCTTCGAGGATGCGCAACTGCTCGTCATCGACAAGCCGGCCGGCGTGGCCGTGCATGGCGGCTCGGGCGTCTCGTTCGGCGTGATCGAGCAATTGCGCGCCTCGCGCCCCGACGCCAAGTTCCTGGAGCTGGTGCACCGCCTGGACCGCGACACGTCCGGCTTGCTGTTGTTGGCAAAGAAACGTTCCGCGTTGACGAATTTGCACGAGCAGATGCGCGACGGCGTCACCGACAAGCGCTACCTGGTGCTGGTGGCCGGCGACTGGAAGAATGCGCGCCAGCATATCAAGTTGCCGCTGCATAAATATACGACGGCCGAAGGCGAGCGCCGGGTGGCCGTGCAGGCCGATGGACTGGCGTCGCACACGGTGTTTTCACTGTTGCATAAATATCACAACTTCGCCTTGCTGGAAGCGGAATTGAAGACGGGACGCACGCACCAGATCCGCGTGCACCTGTCCTCGTCCGGTTTCCCCATCGCCGGCGACGATAAATATGGCGACTTCGCCCTCAACCGTGCCCTGTTGAAAGCCGACAGCACGCGCGGCGCCCTGAAACGCATGTTCCTGCATGCGCATCAAATCACGTTCACGCATCCGGAAACGGGCAAGAGCATGACCCTGAACGCACCGCTGGCTGCCGAATGCGAGCGTTTCTTGGTAAGCTTGGGCAAACCATTGGCTGTTGCCGCACGTTAAGTGTGGCCGGGACTATCCACAAGATAGTCAGGCCATCATTCATTCTCAAGGAGCCGGCGGCTATGCCGTCGGGAAACATGGCAAGAAAGCAATTTGATCTGATCGTCTTCGATTGGGACGGTACCCTGATAGACAGTACCTCGACCATCGTCAAGTGCATCCAGGCATCGGCCAAAGACCTGGGCTTGCCAATTCCCACCGAGCTGGTCGCTTCGCACGTGATCGGCCTGGGCTTGCAGGAAGCCATGCAGCTGGTGATGCCGGACGTGGAGCCGAAATACCATGCGCGCATGGCCGAGCGCTACCGTTATCACTATCTGTCGCGCGATCACGAGCTGACACTGTTTCCCGGCGTGCACGAAATGCTGCTGGAATTGTCGCAGCAAGCGTACTTTCTGGCCGTCGCCACGGGCAAGAGCCGTGTCGGCCTGAACCGTTCGCTGAATGCCGTCAAGCTGCTGTCGCTGTTTGATGCGACGCGCTGCGCCGATGAAACGTTTTCCAAGCCCCATCCGGCCATGCTGCAGGAGCTGACGCGCGAACTGGGGCAGGACATGCGGCGCACCGTGATGATTGGCGACACCAGTCATGATTTGTTGATGGCAAGCAATGCAGGCGCGGCCGGTATTGCCGTAGAGTATGGAGCGCATCCGGTGGAACAGTTGCAAGCGTGCCACCCGCTGTATTCGGCCGCCACGGTGGCGGACCTGCATCAATGGCTGAGCGAGAACGCATGATGGGCGAGGCTGTCGACGTTTTCATTTGCGCCGCCGATGCCGTCGCCGATGGCGGCAAGGGCGTGCGCTTTCCCGTCTCGGCCGGTGGCGAAGCGACCACCGGCTTTGTCGTGCGCCATGGCGGCAAGGCATATGGTTACCTGAATCGCTGCGCCCACGTGCCCATTGAACTCGATTGGGCGGAGGGCGAGTTTTTCGAGTCCAGCGGCTTGTACCTGATGTGTTCGACGCATGGCGCCATCTATGTGCCGGAAAGCGGCTTGTGTGCGGGCGGCCCCTGCAAGGGCGGGCGCCTGCGTCCGATCGCCGTGGCCGAGCGCGATGGCCAGCTGTACTGGCAACCCGACGAGTATGTCCAGCCATTGCCGGCCTGAGGCCGGGGCAGGCCTTCTGTAATTTAAGCAAAGTGAACCATGAGCGATAACACGAATGACAAGCTGGACAGCAGCGCGCCAGCCGCCGGCCACGGTGCCCCTGCGGGGAACTGGGAGCGCGACGTGCTGGAAAAGCTGGTATTTGCCACGTTGCAAGAGCAACGCGCGCACCGCCGCTGGAGCATCTTTTTCAAGATCTTCGGCCTGCTGATCGTGCTGTTCGCCTTGTGGGTGTTTTATGACTACAACACGGCCGACGACGGCGAGACCCTGGGCCGCCACACGGCCCTGATCGATATCAGCGGCGCCATCGAGTCCGAAGGCAGCGGCTCGGCCGCCGTCGTCATCCCCGCGCTGGACAAGGCGTTTTCCGATAGCGGTTCCGTCGCCGTGGTGCTGCATATTAATAGTCCGGGCGGCAGTCCCGTGCAGGCCGGCATGATCGTCGACGAGATGCAGCGCCTGCGCAAGGGCTATCCGGACAAGCCCCTGTATGTGGTGGTCGATGAAATGTGCGCCTCGGGCGGCTACTACATCGCCGCCGCCGCCGACCGCATCTACGTCAACAAGGCCAGCGTGGTCGGCTCGATCGGCGTGCTGATGGATGGTTTCGGCTTCACGGGCGTGATGGAAAAGGTCGGCGTCGAGCGCCGGTTGCTGACGGCGGGCGAGAACAAGGGCTTCATGGACCCGTTCAGCCCCCTGACGGACAAGCACAAGGCGTATGCGCAAGGCATGCTCAATGAAATCCACCAGCAATTCATCGACGTGGTGCGCGCGGGACGGGGCAAGCGCCTGAAGGAAACGGCCGATACCTTCTCGGGCCTGTACTGGACGGGCGCGAAAGCCGTGGAAATGGGCCTGGCCGACGATTTCGGCACGGTCGACAGCGTGGCGCGCGACGTCGTCAAGGCGGAAGACATCGTCGACTATACGCAGCATGAAGGTTTGCCGGAACGGGTGCTGAAGAAGTTTGGCGCCGCCATGGGCGCCGGCGCCATGAAGGCGGCCGTGCAGCAGTCACAACCGGCGTTGCGCTGAAGATATCACTCTTGGCACGCAGGCAAGCCAGTCGAGAATGATTTTCAATAAGATGGTAAATTGGCTTGAAAAAGGGGCTGCTTGGGCTATAGTGAAAGCGTAGTTCTTTTCAAGGAGGGGCGATATATCAACTATGTTGTCAGTACTAACTTGATTGGCAGGTCTTGGAACTACTTGCCGCATCGCAGATGTGGTTTTGAGTGAATTTACATTCCTCACTAAAGTCCCGATGGGGCTTGGGAACGGCGGCGCAATGCCGCCGTTTCCTTTTGTGCGTGATTCATGGTCGATGGGATGTTGTCGCCGGCTGTGTCTGGGCGTGCGGGGAGGGCAGGCATGCGAGGGTGGGGCATGGCTGGTCGGCTGGGCCGCGCTCAGACGGCGCAGCCGTTGCAGTGCGCGGGCAGCGGCGCGGCGCTAGATTGCCGGGCCGGCGCGGTTGCCGCGCTGATGCTGGTGTCGGGCGGCATGTCCGCCATGGCAGGTGCGCTTACGTTGTCGGCCGCCGCATCCGCTTCCGCCTGCGCAAAACCGCCCAGTTCCAGCCAGCACATGAAATGGCATTGCGCCTCGGCATGCCAACGCATCTGGCTCGCCGGCGAGGGGCGCGCGTCCGCCTCCTGCGGTGCGGCGGCGTTGCTCCAGCGCGCCACGCCGAGTCTGACTTTGTGCATGGCCGACTGTTCCGTGGCGATGCGCTGGCGCATGTCGGCGATGCTCCCTTGTAAGGCGATGGTATCGGTATGCTTCATACGATGTCCTTGTCAGTGATTGCCTAGATATTATTCCTAAGGCTCATTAGGCGGATTCCTAACGAAGTTTCAGTCTATCAATGCGATATTCCGAGCGCTTGATATATCTCAAAGGAATCATCCATTTCTCGCCAAATCTCACCTTGTTCTTTTTGGTATTTCTGCCTGCGCCATGGTTTCGTGCCGCCGGCACCGTCGCGCGAGCGCCAGGTGCCGCCGCTTCACGCTGCCAGCCGCTTCTGGTAAAGTCACGCCCATGAGTAAATTATCCCTAGACCGCATCCTGCAATCGCAGGGTTTTGGCACCCGTAAATATTGTCGTTCCCTCATCGAGGATGGCGATGTCGTCATCGATGGCGTCACCCAGACCAATTACCGCACCACCGTCGAGACCGAAGGCCTGGTGCTGCACGTGTTCGAAGAAGAGTGGGTGGTCCGCATGCACGTGTACCTGGCGCTGAACAAGCCCGCCAACTTCGAATGCTCGCGCAAGCCCAGCCATCATCCTGGCGTGCTGACCCTGCTGCCGGAACAATTCACCTGGCGCGAAGTCCAGCCCGTCGGCCGGCTCGACCACGATACGACCGGCATGTTGCTGATGTCCGACGATGGCGCGTTTATCCATGCACAATCGTCGCCGAAGCGTCACGTTCCCAAGATTTACCAGGCCACCACGCAAGAGCCCGTGACCGATGAACTGGTGGCGCAGCTATTGGCAGGCGTGCAATTGCACGACGAGCCGGCCCCGCTGGCGGCCCTCGTCTGCGTCAAGCGCGGAGAATTCCAGCTGGAAATCGTGCTCGAGCAAGGCAAGTACCACCAGGTCAAGCGCATGCTGGCCGCCGCCGGCAACCATTGCAGCGCGCTGCACCGTTCCGCCATCGGCAGCCTGACCCTGGAATCGCTGGGTATCGCCGAAGGCGAGTGGTGCTATCTGACCCCGGAACAGTTGGCCCTGCTGGCCTGAACCTCTTCCTGACCGTCAAAGCCGGGACATCCCGGCTTTTTGGCGTCTTTGGCCTCCATTGTCTGCATTTGACGAAGTTTCCCGCACATGAAATTAGCTACACTGAAGGATGGCACGCGCGACGGCCAGCTGGCTGTCGTCTCGCGCGACCTGAAAACGGCCCATCTGGCCGATGGCATCGCCTCGACCCTGCAAAAGGCGCTCGACGACTGGAGTTTCATCGCGCCCCAGCTGGACTTGCTGTACCAGACGATCAATAGCGGCCGCGGCCATCGCGCCTTCGAGTTCGACCCCGCCAACTGCATGGCGCCCTTGCCGCGCAGCAGCCTGCGCGTAGCCGGCGCATCCTACCTGCAGCAGATCGAGCGTGCGTGCAAGGCGGCGGGCATCGAGGCGCCCGCCAATCTGCGCGACGCGCCACGGATGTACCAGGGCGCCAGCGACGATTTCCTCGGCGCCCACGACGACATTGTCTTGGCGCACGAGCAGTGGGGCATCGATTACGAGGCCGGCATCGCCGCCATCACGGACGACGTGGCCATGGGGTCGACGCCAGACCAGGCGCACTTGAACATCAAGCTGTTGATGCTGGTCAACGACATCACCCTGCGCAACCTGGCGCCCGACGAACAGGCGGGCGGCTACGGCTTCCTGCAAGCGAAGCCGGCAATGGCGTGCTCGCCCGTCGCCATCACGCCCGACGAGCTGGGCGATGCCTGGCGCGGCGGCAAGGTGCATTACGCGCTGCGCTGCAGCCTGAACGGCAAGTTGACGGGCCAGCCCCACGCGGGCGCCGACATGGCGTTCAATTATCCGCAATTGCTCGCCCATCTGTGCCAGACGCGCAACGCGCGCGCCGGCAGCGTGGTCAGCGCGGGCGGGGTCGCCAACAAGGAAGTCAAGAAGGGGTTTTCCAGCATCGTTGAGCGACGTAACCAGGAGATGATCGCCGATGGCGTCGCCAGCACGCCATTCCTGCTGTTCGGCGACGTCGTCCGCCTGGAGATGCTGGGCGATGACGGTAAATCCCTGTTCGGCGCCATCGAACAGGCGGTGAAACAGGCCGAGGCGCGCAAGTCCCGCTAAGGTTACTGGAGAGTAAAGGAAATACAGGGCATTTGCCCCCCTGTTCCGCCGATGGCGTGCGCCCGCTTGAACCGATAATGCCCCATGCCCAGTCCGTATTGCGCCTAGCCAGGCCGCAGGACTTCACCGGAGTTGATTGATGTCGGAAGACAGCGACGCAGAAAAGACCGAAGCCGCGTCACCGAAGCGCCTCGAGCAGGCGCGTGAGGAAGGCGACGTTCCGCGATCGCGTGAAGTGGCCACGTTTACGGTGCTGATGGCGTCCGGCTGCTGCCTGTGGTTTGCCGGCGACGCCATCGTGCGGCGGCTGACGGCCGTCATGGTGTCCGGCCTGACCCTGGACCGGGAGCAGATCCTCAATCCCGACGCGATGATGTTGCGCATCGGCTACGACGTGGGCTCGGTCTTGCTGACTTGCCTGCCGTACGCGCTGGCCATCATGCTCGTCGCCCTGGCCTCGCCCGTGCTGGTGGGCGGCTGGCTGTTCAGTTCCAAGGCGTTTACCCCCAATTTTGGCAAGCTCAACCCGATTCGCGGCCTGGGCAATATGTTTTCGAAGAATGCGCTGGTGGAATTGCTCAAGGCCATCGCCAAGACCCTCGTCGTCGGCGTCGTCGCCTGGATGGTGATGCAGCATCAAAAGGACGCCGTGCTGGGCCTGTCGGTCGAATCCTTGCGCTCCGGCTCGGCCCATCTGATCAGCCTGCTGATCACGGCCTTCCTGCTGATCGTCGGCGCGCTGGGCCTGATCGCCGCCATCGACGGTCCCTACCAGATGTGGCACTACGCCAACAAGATGAAAATGTCCTTGCAGGAAGTCAAGCAAGAGGCGAAGGAGTCGGACGGCAATCCGCAGATCAAGGCGAAGATCCGCCAGATGCAGCATGAAATGTCGCGCCGCCGCATGATGGCCGACGTGCCGACGGCCGACGTGGTGGTGACCAACCCGACGCACTACGCGGTGGCGCTGAAATACGGCGAGAATTCGCGCGGCGCGCCGCAGGTGGTGGCCAAGGGCGTCGACGAGGTGGCGGCGAAGATCCGCGAACTGGCCGGCGAACACAAGGTCGCCATCCTGGAAGCGCCGGCCCTGGCGCGCGCGCTGTACAAGCACACGGACATCGGCGACGAGATTCCCGAGGCGCTGTATGGCGCCGTGGCCGAAGTACTGGCCTACGTGTTCCAGCTGCGCAGCTACGGCAACGGCCACGGCGAGCGTCCCGACAAGCCGAAGAAACTCGACGTGCCGCCCGAGCTCGACCCACAGAACCCCGCATCGCAGACCCCGCCCGCAGCCGGCGCGGCAGACAAGAATAAAGGAAGTACACCATGAACGGCCTGAGATTGCCAGCCTGGCTCAGCGGAATGGGCAACAACGCCAGCAAGGGCATCGCCGCGCCGATCATCATCATCATGCTGCTGGCGATGATGGTGCTGCCGCTGCCCGCCTTCATCCTCGACATTTTCTTCAGTTTCAATATCGCGCTGTCCATCATCGTGCTGCTGACGGCGCTGTACACGGTCAAGCCGCTCGACTTCATGGCGTTCCCGACCATCCTGCTCGTGTCGACCATGCTGCGCCTGTCGCTGAACGTGGCGTCCACGCGCGTGGTGCTGACGGAAGGCCATACGGGCGCCGACGCGGCCGGTAAAGTGATCGAGGCCTTCGGTCACTTCTTGATTGGCGGCAACTACACGGTCGGTATCGTGGTCTTCATTATTTTGACGATCATCAACTTTACCGTGGTGACCAAGGGTGCGGGCCGTATCGCCGAGGTGGGCGCCCGTTTCGCGCTGGACGCCATGCCCGGTAAACAAATGGCCATCGATGCCGACCTGAACGCGGGCCTGATCGGCGAAGACGAAGCGCGCCGCCGCCGCACGGAAGTGGCGCAGGAAGCGGAATTCTATGGCGCCATGGACGGCGCCAGCAAATACGTGCGCGGCGACGCCATCGCCGGCATCATGGTCACCGTCATCAACATCGTCGGCGGCTTGCTGGTGGGTTTGCTGCAGCACGACATGGGCTTTGCCGATGCGCTCAAGAACTACACCTTGCTGGCCATCGGTGACGGCCTGGTGGCGCAGATTCCTTCGCTGATCATTTCCACGGCGGCCGGTATCGTCGTCTCGCGCGTGGCCAGCGAACAGGACATCGGCACCCAGCTGGTGGGCCAATTGTTCGCGAAGCCGCAAGTGCTGTATATCACCGCCGGCATCATCGGCGGCATGGGCCTGATTCCCGGCATGCCGAACATGGTCTTCATCCTGCTGGCCTCGTTGCTGGCCGGCTCCGCCTATCTGATCAGCAAGAAGCGCACGCAGGCAAAAGAGGCGGCCGAAAAGCCGGCCGAAGTGCCGCAAGCAACCGTGGCGCCCGAGCAGGAAGAAGCCAGCTGGCAAGACATCATGCCCGTCGACACCCTGGGCCTGGAAGTGGGCTACCGTTTGATCCCGCTGGTCGACAAGACGCAGGGCGGCGAATTGCTCAAACGTATCAAGGGCATCCGCAAGAAATTCGCCCAGGAAGTGGGTTTCCTGGCGCCGCCCGTGCATATCCGCGACAACCTGGAATTGAAGCCGTCCGCCTACCGCATCACCCTCAAGGGCGTGGAAGTGGGCGTGGGCGAAGCGTTCAACGGCCAGTTCCTGGCCATCAATCCCGGCATGGCCAGCGGCACCTTGCCGGGCCTGGCCACGAACGACCCCGCCTTCGGCCTGCCCGCCACCTGGATCGACGCCAGCTTGCGCGACCAGGCGCAATCGATGGGCTACACGGTGGTCGATGCGGGCACCGTGGTGGCCACGCACTTGAATCATCTGATCACCTCGCACGCGTCCGAACTGCTGGGCCGCGCGGAAGTGCAGTCGCTGCTCGATCACCTGGGCAAGGAATCGCCGCGCCTGGTGGAAGACCTGGTGCCGAAGATGCTGTCGCTGTCGACCCTGCAAAAAGTGCTGCAGAACCTGCTGGCCGAGGGCGTGCACATCCGCGACATGCGCACCGTCATCGAAACCCTGGCCGAGCATACGGTCAATACGCAAGACCCGAACGACCTGACGGCGCTGGTGCGCGTGGCCCTGGGCCGCGCCATCGTGCAGCAACTGTTCCCCGGCGCGGCCGAACTGTCCGTGATGACGCTCGACAGCCGCCTGGAGCGCCTGCTGATGCAGGCGATGGGCAATGGCGGCGATGGCGCCGGCATCGAGCCGGGCTTGGCCGACACCATCGCGCACCAGGCGGGCCTGGCTGCCCAGCAGCAGGAAGCGCTGGGCCTGACACCGGTGCTGCTGGTGCCTGCGCCGCTGCGCGCCTTGCTGTCGCGTTTCCTGCGCCGCGCCTTGCCGCAACTGAAAGTGCTGTCGCATGCGGAAGTGCCGGAAACCAAGACCATCCGCGTGACGGCGCTGGTGGGCGCGCAATAGTTGACAGCATTAGTACCGGGGTCAGACCCGCCGGGTCTGACCCCAGCCCTTGCTTTTGGTCAAATAAACATCAATTTCCTGCTGGCAAACTGAATAACGGGTACTTTCCCGTCCTGTTCCTTCGATCATTTCCTGTAAGCATCGCTAATAATGGAAACTGTCCGGGTGATCTGTGTCCATGTGGAAGACAGCACTCAAGCAACAGGAGTCGACGATGGTCACACAGTTCAGCCAATATTGCGCCACCCCCGCCCTGGGAGGCCGGTCATGAATGTGAAGAAATTTACGGGCGCCTCGTCGCGCGATGCGCTGCGCAAGGTGCGCGAAGCGCTGGGCCCCGATGCCGTGATCCTGTCGAACCGCCAGGCCGACGGCGTGGTGGAGATCCTCGCGCTGGCCAATGACGATGCCGCTTCGCTGGCGTCGCCGCCGGCCGCATCCGAAATGTCGCAGCCCCGTCCCCAGTTGCAGACCCAGTTCGCCACGCCGCAGCGTCCGGCCGCCCCGGCCCAGCGCCCGGCCGCGCCACGTCCTGCCGCACCGCGCCAGGTAGCCGGCGAGCCAGTGGACATGGCCCGCATGCAGCAGATGATGGCCAGCGCGCTGGCGCACGTCAAGGAAAACGCCGCCGCCGAGATGAGCGGCATGATGAATGAAATCCGCGCTATGCGCGGCATGATGGAAACCCAGCTGGCGGAAATCTCGTGGGGGTCGACACAGCAGCGCGAGCCGCAAAAAGCCGTCGTGCTGCGTGAAATGCTGGCGGCCGGCTTCTCTGCCAGCCTGGCGCGCTACCTGATCGACAAGCTGCCAGCCGGCCTCGATGGCGCGCAAAGCATGCGCTGGATTAAGACGGTCCTGAGCCGCAACCTGAACACGGTCGCCAATGAAGACGCGATGCTGGAGCAGGGCGGCGTGTTTGCCCTGGTCGGCCCGACGGGCGTCGGCAAGACCACCAGCACGGCCAAGCTGGCGGCCCGCTGCGTGATGCGCCACGGCCCGGAAAAGCTGGCCCTGATCACCACGGACGCCTATCGTATCGGCGCGCACGAGCAATTGCGCATCTATGGCAAGATCCTCGGCGTGATGGTGCATTCGGTGAAGGACGAGGCGGACTTGCGCATCGCCCTGAAGGAACTCAAGAACAAGCACACGGTGCTGATCGATACGGTGGGCGTGAGCCAGCGCGACCAGATGGTGACGGAACAGGTGGCCATGCTGTCGGGCGCCGGCGCCGACGTGAAACGCCTGCTGTGCCTCAATTCCACGGCGACGCAGGAAACCCTCAACGAAGTGGTGCGCGCCTA
This sequence comes from Janthinobacterium rivuli, assembly GCF_009208735.1. GTDB lineage: Bacteria > Pseudomonadota > Gammaproteobacteria > Burkholderiales > Burkholderiaceae_D > Janthinobacterium. The sequence goes on from NZ_WFLJ01000030.1 coordinate 27,450, forward strand.
TCAGGGCAGCGGCCTGGCCGGCTGCATCATGACCAAGCTCGATGAAGCGGCCTCGATCGGTAACGTGCTCGACGTGGTGATCCGCCAGAAACTGAATCTGTTTTATGTGTCGAACGGCCAGCGCGTACCGGAAGACCTGTACCTGGCCGACCGCGGCTACCTGATCGACCGCGCCTTCAAGCTCAAGCGCGATGCGGCGGCCACGCAGTTTTCCGATGCCGAACTGCCGCTGCTGATGGCGCAGGCGGCCGCCCGCAACAATGAAGCGCGCGGGGTGCGCCTTGGCTAATTTCGATTTCGACCAGGCCGAAGGCCTGCGCCGCATGCTGGCCGGCCCGCAGCCGCGCGTTATGACATTTTTATCGGCCACGCCGCAGGACGACAAGGGCGCCATGCTGGTCAACCTGGGCGCCTCGCTGGTCTACGGCGGCAACGACGTGCTGCTGCTCGACGCCAGCGGCGGCGGTGATGGCGTCGCTGCGCGCCTGGGGCTGGCGCACGGCGCCAGCCTGCGCGACGTGGCGCGCCAGCAGTGCGGCTTGAACCAGGTCATCCACCAGGTGCCGCAAGGCTTCGGCGTGGCCAGCCTGGGCGCGCGCAACCACCTGATGGACAGCATGGATTACGCTTCGGCCGACGAGCTGCGCCGCCTGGGCAAGACCTTTGACGTGCTGGCGCGCCAGAGCGGCATCGTGCTGGTCGACGGCGTCGTCGCCGATGAGGGCGATTGTTTCCCCGTGCCGCTGATGGCTTCTTCGGATATCGTCGTGCAAGTCTCGACCAGCGCCACCTCGATCAAGGCGGCGTACTGCCTGATCAAGCGCCTGAGCCAGGAACTGGGACGCCGTCCGTTCGGCATTCTCGTCACCGGCGCTTCCGAATCCGAAGCAAAAGTGGTATACGATAATATGGCGCAGGCGGCGAGCCGCTACCTGGCCGTGAAGCTGACCTCGATGGGGTCGGTGCCTGCCGATGAGTATCTGCACCGCGCGGCGCGGCTGGGCCGCAGCGTGGTCGATGCCTTTCCGCTGGCGGGAGCGTCGGTGGCGTTTCGCGGACTGGCCGAGCGGCTGGCCCGTTCGGCGGCGCCGGTGCTCGGCGGCACCTTGTACCAGACGGGGAGCCCGCACCAGTTCAGCGCCTGAGACCCACCGCGGCACCAGATAAAAGATGAGAAAACAATAAGCAGCCTATGTACACGGTCAAAGGGAAATCGAACAAGGACTATTTGCTGACGGAGCACATTCCGCTGGTGAAGCGTCTGGCGCACCATATGAAGGCGAAATTGCCGCCTTCGGTCGAGGTCGATGACCTGATCCAGGCCGGCATGATCGGCCTGCTCGATGCCATCAGCCGCTATGAAGAGACGCATGGCGCGCAGTTCGAGACGTATGCCGTGCTGCGCATCCGCGGCGCCATGCTCGATGAATTGCGCACCAGCGACTGGCTGCCGCGCAGCATGCGCCAGAACATGCGCAAGATCGAAGAGGCGATGAGCACCTTGCAGCAGCGCCTCGGCCATCCGCCGACGGAGTCGGAAGTGGCGAAGCTGCTGAAAATGTCGCTGGCCGACTACCAGGAAATGCTGGGCGATGGCGGCGGCCACCAACTGCTGTATTACGAAGATTTTCATGACCCGGACGGCAATGACAGCTTCCTCGACCGCCATTGCGTGGACGAGGACAGCGACCCCTTGCGTTCCCTGCTCGATACCGATTTCCGGCAATCCGTGATCGATGCCATCGACGCGCTGCCGCCACGCGAGAAAATGCTCATGGGCCTGTATTACGAAGAAGAGCTGAACCTGAAGGAGATCGGCGCGGTGATGGGCGTATCCGAATCGCGCGTCTCGCAGCTGCATACCCAGGCCGTCGCGCGCCTGCGCGCAACCTTGAGGGAGCTGGCGTGGACTGGTCCAGCGTAATCGGGCTGGCGCTGGCGCTGGCGGGCCTGCTGGTCGGCCAGGCACTGGAGGGCGGCAAGATGGCCTCCCTGCTGCAGCCGGCCGCCTTCGCCATCGTCATCATCGGCACCTTCGGCGCCGTGCTGCTGCAGACGCGGCTGCGCACCTTCGTGCGCGGCCTGGAAATGCTGCGCTGGGTGTTTTTGCCGCCGCCCGACACGCGCGCCGCGCTGGCGCGCGACATCGGACTATGGAGCTTGACGGCGCGCCGCGACGGCCCGCTGGCGCTCGAACGCCTGATGGAAAACACGGCCGACCGCTTCAATGCCAAGGGCTTGCGCATGATCGTCGACGGCATCGCGCCCGACAAGCTGCGCCAGCTGCTCGACGTGGAAATCTCCGCCTACGAAATGGCCGAGCGCCAGGCCGTCAAGGTGTGGGAATCGGCGGCCGGCTATTCGCCCACCATCGGCATCCTGGGCGCCGTGCTGGGCCTGATCCACGTGATGGAAAACCTCACCGACCCGAGCAAACTGGGCAGCGGCATCGCCGTGGCCTTCGTCTCGACCATTTATGGCGTCGGCCTGGCCAACCTGCTGTTCCTGCCGGTGGCCAACAAGCTCAAGGCCATCGTCTCGCGCCGCGTGCTGCAGTATGAAATCACGGCCGCCGTGCTGTACGACATCGCCACGGGCGACCATACGCGCATCATCGAAGAGCGCGTTTCCAGCCTGCTGCACGAGCACTGACCATGATGCGGCGCGCGCGCAGGAAATATGACGAGGAACCGGACAACCAGGACCGCTGGCTGATCTCGTACGCCGACTTCATCACCCTGCTGTTCGCCTTCTTTGTCGTCATGTATGCGATTTCACAAGTCAACGAAGGCAAATACCGCGTCTTCCAGAGCGCCATCGGCCAGGCCTTCAGTCTGGAAAAGGGCGCGCCGCCCATCATCATGGAAGCGCCGCAAGCCATTCCCTTGCCGAATCCCGCCCTGAAACGCCGCGCGGAAGCCATCCGTCGCGAGCGCGAACACATGACGCGCCTGGCGCAGGACCTCACGTCCACCCTGGCGCCGCTGGTCAAGGAAGGCAAGGTGCGGGTGACGCAGACGAGCCGCGGCGTGAGCGTGGAAATCAATGCCAGCGTGCTGTTCGATCCGGGCGCGGCGGGCCTGACGGCGGAATCGGACCAGGCGCTGCGCGCCGTCGCCGTGCTGCTCAAGGATGACACGCACGATGTGCAGGTGGAAGGGCATACGGATGTCCAGCCGATCAGCAATTCCAGTTTCGCCTCGAACTGGGAATTGTCGGCCGCGCGCGCCAGCGCCGTGGTGCGCCTGTTCATCGCCAGCGGCGTCAAGGCGTCGCGCCTGACGGCCGTGGGTCACGCCGACAACATCCCCGTGGCGCCGAACGCCACGCCGGAAGGGCGCGCGCGCAACCGTCGCGTCGCCGTGACGATTCTCTCGGGCATCCCCGAAACGGTGACGGAAGTGCCGACGGCGCCCATGGCGCCTGCGCCGGCCAACTGAGCCCGTCAACTGCGGGTGCCGCTTGGTACAATCGCCACCTTCCCATTTTTTACGTCTCCATCATGAAAAGCAGCTCCCTGGGCGGTCTCGTCTATTCCACCGAAACGGGCCGCACGTGTCCCGCGTGCCGCCAGCCGCTGGCGCAATGCGCGTGCAAGGCGCAGGCGAAGGCGGCGCCCGCGGGCGACGGCGTGGTGCGCGTGTCGCGCCAGACCAAGGGCCGCGGCGGCAAGAGCGTCACCGTGGTCAAGGGCTTGCCGTTGGACGCCATCGCCCTGGCCTTGCTGGGCAAGCAACTGCGCACGCAGTGCGGTTCGGGCGGCACGGTCAAGGATGGCGTGATCGAAGTGCAGGGCGACCATGTGGACGCCATCCTGGCCGCGCTGCTCAAGCTGGGTCACCAGCCGAAAAAGGCCGGCGGCTGAGCGCGTGGAGGCGTGCGGCATGCCGCCGCGCGCCTGTGGTAACGTGTATTTTCTTTATGCGCCACCTCATATGAATAGCAAACTGACCAGCATCGCCATCGCCGCCGCCATCGCGGCGGGGCTGGCATTCGCGTACTGGCCCGCGCCCGACGGTGCCGCGCCGGCAGCCGTGGTCGCCGGCGGAGCGCCGGCGGGACGCAGCCTGGCGTCGTATCTGGCTATCGATGCCAGCCCCGTCGCCGCTGCCGCGCCCGTTCCCGTGACCCTGGCGCAGCGGCTCGAACGCCTGGGCGCCAGCGGCAAGCCGGAAGACGCATATGCGGCCTACAACCTGCTCGACGACTGCATCGTCTTCCAGCGCGAAAGCCGCTTGCCTGGGCTGGAGTTCGAACTGGGGCGCGAGATGACGGCGGAAGAAAAAACCGCCCAGCAGCAGCTGTGCGCGGGCCTGACGCAGCGCCAGCGCGAGGATCGCCTGGCCTACCTGGCCGCCGCCGCGAAGGCGGGCGTGCCCGGTGCCGCCACGCTGTTCCTGTCGGAAGGGCCGTTCGGCGACCGCAGCGCGCTGCGCGACCGTCCCGACGATCCGCTGGTGCAGGCATGGAAGCGGCAAGCCATAGCCCAGCTGGCGGCGCAGGCGGACGAGGCGGAATTGAGCAGCGTGTCGACCCTGATGATGGCGTATCTGCGCGATGGCGAGGTGGTGCGCAAGGATGCGTCGCAAGCGTATGGTTACCTGCTGGCCTTGCGCCAGGTCTATGACGACATCCTGGCGCCCGGCGTCACCAATCCGTACCAGGATGAATACTGGCACTGGCTGCAAAACGAGCTGACGCCGGAGCAGCAGGCGGCCGCCAGCGCCAGGGCGCAAGCCATCGTGGCGAAATATCGCCAGCATGCGGGGCGTGCCGCGCACGGATGAGCCGGCAAGGCCGCTGCGCCTTGCCGGGGGGATTGCTGTGAACTAGGGGGTATCAGCCGATGACGACGCGACGGCTGGCCGTGTTCGTCGTCGCCTGGCCGCTGGGGCCGTAGAAATTGCCGCTTTGGGCCGGGGGGCGCATGGCGTTCAGGGCGCCTTGCGTGTGCAGCATGTGCTTGTTGACGAGCAGGCTGTTCAGGCGGTTTTGTTCCTTCGCTTCGCGCGTCGTCTCGAGCAAGGCTTTCCACAGGGGCGCCGCTTCCGCTTCGCCGGCGCCGACCAGCCAGTCTTCCATGCCCGCTTCGGCGGCCGTGAAGCCCGCCGCCGCCAGCGCCTGGTGGCGTTGCGCCGCCAGCTGGCTCAATTGTCCGATCAGCGCCGTTTTGCGCACCGTGAGCTCCGCGATTGCATCGATGTCAGCCGCAACCAGATGCCGCTGTTCTTCTTTCATCAATGCCAGCAATGTGGTCATGAGCTGTTGCTCGTCGCGCAGGCTGGAAAACGGAGTCACTGATTGCATGAGGGAACCTATCTATTTCGTGAGTGCAGCAAGTCCTTGACCGTGTCGAGGAGACCGTCCGCCACTTTTTCTGAGTTGACCTGGAACTGGCCGTCGGCGATCGCCAGCTTGATGCGTTCGACTTTTTTCGTGTCGAACACGGCGCCGCTGCCGGCAGTTGCACTGGCCGCCAATGCCTGTCCTTGCGGCGACAGGCGTACATTGTCCGACGTCGTCGGTGTTGCCTGGGCTTTCTCGGCATTCCGGGCGCCGGAGGTACTCGCGGGCGCCACCGGCAGGCCGGGATTGCTTTTAATGGTGTTGTCGGTAATTTTCACAGCGTGATCCTCGTCTGGTCGAAGTCAAAAAAACTCCGGGATATGTGTCTTTATCGGCACCTTTTGCCGAAACTTTAGTGCGCCAGACCAGAATATCGCTGTCCATCCGTGTTTAAAACGCCACCTCCACCAAGCCGCCAGCCCGCGCCACGCCGCTGATCTGCTGGCCGCTCTGCGTGCGTACCTGTACCGTCTGGCCATCGCCGGCGCTGCCGATGGCGCGCCCTTCTGATGCCACCTGGAAACCGTTGCCACTGGAAACGACGCGCACCAGCTGGCCCTGCATCACCACCGGCTTGCGGCGCAGGGTATCGAGGCGCATCGGCGTGCCGGGTGGCAAGGAAATATTCGTGCTGGCGCCCACCACCTGGGCCATGTCGGTGGCGATGCCTGCCGGCAATGCGGCCAGGTCGCCCTGCATCGTCACCAGCTGGCTGGCGTCGATGGCTTGCCCTTGCGCCAGCGGCACGGCGCTGGCCACGTAGTCGCCGACGACGGCCACGTTCGCCTGCACATAAATGGTCCAGCTGGAGGGCGCCGTGCAGCGCACGCCCACGGTGGTCTTGCCCCAGGCGCGCGCGCCCGGCGCCATGAACGCTTGCGGCGCGGGGCAGGCGGCCAGGTTCAGGCGCGGATCGACGGCGCCGACGGTGACCGTCACCTTGCCCGGCAAGCCGTTGCTTTGCACTTGCAGGAATTGTTCCACGCTGTTGCGCAGCGCTTCCGGCGTCTGCCGGCCGGCATTTTGCGCCTGCGCCAGCAGTGGCAGGGCGGCAAGAGCGAAGAGGAAAGCGAGCGGTGTTTTCATGGTGATAGGCCTCTGGAATACTGCCATGATAGTGCGCGCGGCCCCGTTCGAAGCGCCGATTAAGGGGTAAAAGTATGGTCTGATCCGGCGATGGTCTTGCTGGCGGGCACCGTACTATGTTTCCTGTCATCACTATACCGCCATCCTTCCGCCATCTCGGGCGCCAGTGGCAGATCTTTCCGGAGCCTGACATGATAGGGAAACTCGACGATTACATGCGCTTCAACGAGACGGCGCTGAGCCTGCGCTCGACGCGCCAGGAATTGCTCGCCTCGAATATCGCCAACGCCGACACGCCCAATTACAAGGCGCGCGATGTCGATTTCGCCGCCGCCCTGAAGGGCGCGATGGCGCGCAAGGACGGTGTGCCACCGGCACTGAAGGGCACGGCGCCGCAGCATATGCCGGGCAAGGGCGTGGCCGCGGCCGCAGGCGGCAGCACGGGCGGCAAGGTCGAGACCCTGGCCGACGGCACGCCGCTGCTGTACCGCGCGCCGGCCCAGGGCGCCGTCGATGGCAATACGGTCGACATGGATCTCGAGCGCAACGCGTTTGCCGACAACGCCATCCGCTACGAGGCGGCCGTGACGTTCCTCAATTCGCAGATCAAGGGCATGCTGACTGCCATCCAGGGAGGACAATAATCATGTCGCTATTTAATATCTTCAATGTCTCCGGTTCGGCCATGAGCGCCCAGGCGCAGCGCCTGAACACGGTGGCCAGCAATCTGGCCAATGCCGACAGCGCCACCAGCGCCACGGGCGAAGCCTACCGCGCCAAGCAGGTGGTGTTCGAGGCCGTGCCCATGGCCAACGGCGCCACGGCCGTCAAGGTGCAGAAGGTGATCGAAGACCCGTCGCCGATGAAGCTGGTCTACGACCCGAAGAATCCGCTGGCCGACGAGAAGGGCTACGTCACCATGCCCAACGTGAATACGGTCGACGAGATGGTCAACATGCTGTCGGCCTCGCGCTCGTACCAGACCAACGTGGAAACCATGAACGCGGCCAAGTCCCTGCTCCTGAAAACCCTCACCCTCGGCCAATAAGGCTGACTGATCATTATGGCAACCATCGATACCACGACCTCCGTCACCACCGACCTGATGGCGACGATGAATCCGAAGAAGACCACGGCCGCGAAAGGCAGCGTCGAGGAGGAAACAAACAAATTCCTGACCTTGCTGGTGACCCAGCTGCAAAACCAGGACCCGATGAACCCGCTGGACAATGCGCAGCTGACCAGTCAGCTGGCCCAGCTGTCCACGGTGACGGGCGTCAACAAGCTCAACACCACGCTGGAAACGCTCAAGACCAGCTACCAGCAAGCCGAATCCATGCAGGCGGCCAATATCATCGGCCACGGCGTCTTGACGGCAGGGAAGAACATCACCTTGAGCAAGAGCGCGGCCCTGCTGGGCGTGGACCTGGCCACGCCGGCCGACAGCGTCAAGGTCATCATCTACAACAGTGCGGGCAAAGAAGTCCATTCCATCGACCTGGGCCCGCAGGACGCGGGTACCTTGCCGCTGGGCTGGAACGGCTCCACGGCCGAGCTCGACAAGGATGGCAAGAACATCGTGCTCGCTGACGGCGCCTATACGTTCTCGGTGGAAGCGACGCGCGGCGGCGCCAAGCTCAAGGATGCAGCGGCGCTGATGTTCGGTTCGGTCGCCAGCGTGTCGACGGGCGCCAGCGGCGTGAAGTTGAATGTGCCGGGCGTGGGCAGCATCACCATGGCCGATGTGAAACAGATTTTGTAAGCCGCTCATTTGTAGCGTAGACCCTCTACCCCTATTTTCTACCAGGAGAACACAATGTCTTTCCAACAAGGCCTGAGCGGCTTGAACGGCGCCGCCAAATCGCTGGACGTCATCGGCAACAACATCGCCAACTCGGCCACCGTGGGTTTCAAGCAATCGCAGGCGCAGTTCGCCGACATCTATGCCAACTCGCTGTATGGCGTGGGCGGCAACCAGCCCGGTATCGGCGTGTCCGTGTCGCAAGTGGCGCAGCTGTTCAACCAGGGGAACCTGGAGAGTTCATCCAATCCGCTCGACATCGCCATCAATGGCGGCGGTTTCTTCCGCACCAGCGTGAACGGCGCCATCCAGTATTCGCGCAACGGCCAGTTCCAGGTCGACAAGAGCGGTTTCATCATCAATGCCCAGAAAGCCCAGCTGACCGGTTATCCGGCCGATGCGAACGGCAAGATCCTGGCCGGCGCCACCGTGCCGCTGCAGATCGACCCGTCCGACATGGCGCCGCAGGCGACCACCAAGGTCGACACCCAGGTCAACCTCGATTCCAACTCGGCCATGCCGACCGTGGTGCCATTCAGCGTAGGCGAGCAAAAGTCGTGGACCAAGCAATTCCCCGTGCCCGTCTACGATTCGCTGGGCAATTCGCACACCATGTCCAATTTCTATGTCAAGACGGGCACCAATACCTGGGATGTCTACTCGGCCACTGACGGCAAGGAAATTACCAGCGCGAAAGTGGCAGCGGCAGCGCAGACCGATGCCGCCTCGCTGGCTGCGCGCAGCGCCTACCAGGCCGCCGTCACGGCCGTGCCGCTGGTGCCGGCAAATATCACGGCTGCCGCCATCGCCTATGGCAATGCGGCCGGCGCCGCCGTGCGCGCCGCCGCCGCAGCGGCCGGCGCCAGCCCGGCCCAGCTGGCCGCCATCAGCGCCACCTATGGCAGCGCCGTGCCCAATGGCGTCAATTCCAGCTTGACGCCAGACCAGATCGACAAGAATATCGCCTCGGTGACGGAAGTGCCCGCCGTAAGGTCGGCTTCGCTGGTGTTCAACAGCGTCGGCAGCCTGGACAAGGCCGCCATGCTGGCACTGACGCCGCCGCAAACCCTGCCGGTGACGGTTAACCTGCCCGTCTTCCCCGCCACGGGCGCGAACGCGAATCTGGCGATCAAGGTCGACTTCACCAATTCCACCCAGCTCAGTTCGTCCACCAGCGAAAAGCGCACTGTGGCCGATGGCTACGCGGCCGGCCAGCTGGACCGTTTCGTCGTGGGCAGCGATGGCGTGATCCAGGGCCAGTATAACAATGGCAAGACGCGCGACATGGGCCAGGTGGTGCTGACCAAATTTGCCAATCCGAATGGCCTCGAGCCGCTGGGCAACAATGCCTGGGCGGAAAGCTCGACCTCGGGCAGTCCGATGACGGGCGAGCCGAGCTCGGGTGGTCTGGGCGACTTGCGCGCCTCGGCGGTGGAGGTGTCGAACGTCGACCTGACGGCCGAACTGGTCAACATGATCACGGCCCAGCGCGCCTACCAGGCGAATGCGCAGACCATCAAGACGCAGGATTCCGTCCTGCAAACCTTGGTCAACCTGCGTTAAGGGTAAGGGGAGCGGTTCTTTCGGACTGCTCCCGGCTTTCGTTTTGCACGGAGAAAACACATGGACCGTCTCATCTACACCGCCGGCTCGGGCGCCAAGCACATCCTGGACAAGCAGGCGACCACGGCGAACAACCTGGCGAACGCCACCAGCACGGGTTTCCGTGCCCAGCTCGACTCGTTCCGCGCCGTGCCCGTGGTGGCCGACGGCATGATGCCGACGCGCGCCTTCGTCGTCGATTCGACGGTCGGTTCCGATTTCACGCAAGGTCCCATGCAGCACACGGGCCGCGCGCTCGACGTGGCGGTGGAAAACGGTGGCTGGATCGCGGTGCAGTCGGCCGACGGCTCCGAAGCCTACACGCGCAACGGCGCCCTGAAACTCAATGAAAACGGCATGCTGCAGACGCAGTCGGGCCTGATGGTGCAGGGCGATACGGGGCCCATGGCGATTCCGCCCGGCGTGACGGTGGCCATCAGCGGCGATGGCACGGTGGGCACGATTTCCACGGACGTGCCGCCGGGCCCGTCGACGGTGCTGGGACGCATCAAGCTGGTCAACCCGCCCGAGCAGCAGCTGGTGCGCGGCGACGACGGCTTGTTCCGCCTGAAGGATGGCACGGTGGCGCAGGCCGACCAGGCCGTCAAGCTGACGACGGGCGCGCTGGAAGGCAGCAATGTCAGCCCCGTCGACTCGATGGTCAGCATGATCGCCCTGGCGCGCCAGTTCGAAACGCAAATGAGCCTGTTGAAGAATGCCGAGAATAACGCGGCGAAAGCCACCCAGATCCTCGCTTTGAATTGATGGGGGCGCCCGCATAATGGTCACATAGAAATAGTCTACAGGGCTGGTTAGCGCTGTTATTGGAGAAAAATCATGATTCGTTCCCTTTGGATTGCCAAGACCGGCCTGGAAGCGCAGCAGACGCAGATGGACGTGATCGCCAATAACCTGGCCAACGTCAGCACCACCGGCTTCAAGAAGTCGCGCGCCGTGTTCGAGGACTTGCTGTATCAAAATGTGCGCCAGCCGGGCGCGCAATCGTCGCAGCAGACCCAGCTGCCATCGGGCTTGCAGATCGGCACGGGCGTACGCACCGTGGCCACCGAACGCATCCATACCCAGGGCAATCCCCAGGCTTCCGGCAATTCGCGCGACGTGATGGTCAACGGCACAGGCTTTTTCCAGGTGCTGATGCCGGACGGCGCCACCGCCTACACCCGCGACGGCTCGTTCCAGACGGATGCCAACGGCCAGCTCGTCACCTCGGAAGGCTTCGTCATCCAGCCCGCCATCACCGTGCCGACCAACGCGCTGAGCCTGACCGTGGCGCGCGACGGCACCGTCTCCGTCACCTTGCCCGACACGGTGGCGCCTTCGCAGATCGGCTCGCTGCAGCTGACCACCTTCGTCAACCCGGCCGGCCTGGAGTCGAAGGGCGAAAACCTGTACATGGAAACGGGCGCCTCCGGCGTGGCGCAGACCAACACCCCGGGCACGAACGGCGCCGGCGTGCTGATGCAGGGCTACATCGAGACGTCGAACGTCAACGTGGCCGAGGAAATGGTCAACATGATCCAGACCCAGCGCGCGTACGAGATCAACAGCAAGGCCATCACCACGTCCGATCAAATGCTGCAGAAATTGTCGCAACTTTAATTTTCATAGTCGTCATGCCATCCGCCGCCGGATGGCAGCGGAGGTTCGCCATGCAATACCCCATCATCGCCCTGTTGTCCGCAGTCCTGCTGTCCGGCTGCGCCATCACGCCTACGTCCATCGTGCAATATCCCACCAGCACGCGCGCGCCGATGCCCGAACCGGTGGTCGTCAACAACGGGTCCATCTACCAGCCGTCGACCTACCGTCCCGCCTTCGAAGACCGCCGCGCGCGCCACGTGGGCGACACCATGACGATCGCCATCACCGAGCGCACGAATGCCGTCAAGGCGGGCGCCAGTTCCGGCAACAAGTCGGGCAGCGTGGGTTTCAGCACGCCCGGCTTCGCCCAGGGACGCTTCGGTGGCACCGTGGCGGCGAATGGCGCGACGAAATTTGCCGATGGCGACAACCAGTCCGCCAGCAACACGTTTTCCGGCACGATCGGCGTGACGGTGATCGAGGTCTTGCCAAACGGTAATCTCATCGTCGCCGGGGAAAAACAGATCGCCATGAACAAGGGCACGGAATTCATCCGCTTCTCGGGCATGGTCAATCCGGACACCATCGGCACGGGCAACGTCGTGCCATCGACCCAGGTGGCCGAGGCACGCGTCGAATACCGCACCAACAGCCAGATCGACCGCGCCGAAATGGCCTCGATGGCGTCGCGCTTCTTCCTCAGCCTGCTGCCATTCTGATCATGGCAACGTTGACCTTTCCCCGCCTTGTCGCCGTTTTCGGCCTGGCCATCTCCCTGCTGGCGCCCGTGGCGCAGGCCGAGCGCATCAAGGACCTGGCCAGCATTGCCGGCGTGCGCCAGAATCAGCTGATGGGTTATGGCCTCGTCGTGGGTCTCGACGGCAGTGGCGACCAGACCACGCAAACCCCGTTCACCATCCAGAGCGTGGCGGCGATGCTGCAGCAGCAGGGCATCAATTTGCCGCAAGGCACCAGTTTGCAGCTGAAAAACGTGGCCGCCGTGATGGTGACGACGGCCTTGCCCGCGTTTGCCCAGCCGGGCCAGTTGCTCGATGTGACGGTCTCGTCGATGGGCAATGCGAAAAGCTTGCGCGGCGGCACCTTGCTGATGACCCCCTTGAAGGGCGCCGATGGCCAGGTGTACGGCATGGCGCAGGGCAACGTGCTGGTCGGCGGCGTGGGCGCGCAGGCGGCCGGCAGCTCCGTCGTCATCAATCACTTGAGCGTGGGCCGCATCTCGGGCGGCGCGACGGTCGAGCGCACCGTGCCTTCGGCGCTGGGCGCCAACAACACCATCCGCCTGGAATTGAACGCCACCGATTTCGCCACCGCCAGCCGCGTGGTCGACGCCATCAACAGCCGCTACGGCGCGGGCACGGCCGCCGCGCTCGATGGCCGCGTGATCCAGGTGCAGTCGCCCAGCGGCAGCGACCAGCGCGTGTCCTTCCTGGGCCAGCTGGAAAGTATCGAAGTCAATCCTGCCCGCCTGGCGGCCAAGGTCATCATGAATGCGCGCACGGGTTCCGTCGTGATGAACCAGTCCGTGACCCTGGAAACGTGCGCCATTTCCCACGGCAACCTGTCCGTCACCATCAATGTCGAGCCGCAAGTGAGCCAGCCGGCCCCCTTGTCGGGCGGGCGCACGGTGGTCACGCAGACGGCGCAGATCGATATCAAGAAGGAACCGGGCAAGGTCATGCTGGTCAAGGGCGGCGCCTCGCTGTCCGAGGTGGTCAAGGCCCTCAACGCCATCGGCGCCTCGCCGCAAGACTTGCTGGCCATCCTGCAGGCGATGAAAGCGGCCGGTTCGCTGCGCGCCGAACTCGAAATCATTTGATGGGCACGCCATGATCAGCCAAACCGACCTCAGCAATACCGCCGCCTATGACGTGAAAGGCATGGATGGCTTGCGCCAGTCCGCCAAGGCGAAGGACCCCGCCGCCCTGAAAGAGGCGGCCACGCAATTCGAAGCCATGTTCATCAACATGATGATGAAAAGCATGCGCGAAGCCACGCCGCAGGACGGCATCATGGATAGTCAGCAAAGCAAGATGTACACCTCGATGCTGGACCAGCAGACGAGCCAGAACCTGGCCAAGCGGGGCACGGGCCTGGCTGACGTGCTGATCCGCCAGCTGTCGTCGTCGAACCAGGCGCTGGCCGCCGATGGCGCCGAAGCGCCGTCGCCCCGGTCTTCCAGCATGGCGCAGGCGCTGGCCGCCTTCCGCCAGCAGCAGGGCGCCCTCGCCGAGGGGGCAGGCGTTGCCAGCGGCGCTGGCAAGACCCTGAGCGACAAGGCCAACGCCACACAGGCGCCGCATGTGCGCGCCTTCCAGGAAAAGTTGGGTGTGCATGCGGAAGAAGCGAGCCGCGCCACCGGCATCCCGGCCAAGTTCATGCTGGGCCAGGCGGCGCTGGAAACGGGCTGGGGCAAGCGCGAAATCATCGGCCGCGACGGCAGCAGCAGCCACAACCTGTTCGGCATCAAGGCAACAAACGACTGGAAGGGCAAGGTCACGGAAGCCGTCACGACGGAGTATGTGAATGGCAAGGCGCAGCGCAAGGTGGAAAAATTCCGCGCCTACGACAGCTATGCGGACAGCTTCAAGGATTACGCGCAGTTGATTACCAACAACAAACGCTACGAAAAAGTGCTGGCCAGCGCGGGCGACGCCAGCACCTTCGCCCAGGGCTTGCAGAAAGCCGGCTACGCGACGGATCCGAATTACGCTGCCAAATTGACAAAAATTATCAAGCATTCGCTGGTCGGTTAAGGCGCCGCCTTGCCCCCGTGCAGGCCGCGCGCTTCAAGTTTTCGCCGCGCCTGCCGTAAATACATTTGACGGTAACCAATAAGACACCATGACTTCGAATCTACTCAGCATCGGTAAGAGCGGTTTGCTTGCAGCGCAGGTGGGCCTGTCGACGACCGGGCATAACATCACCAATGCGAACGTGGCCGGCTACAACCGCCAGGTGGTGCTGCAGCAGACGGCGCAGTCGAACTTTGCCGGCTATGGCTTCGTCGGCACGGGCACGGAAGTGTCGCAGATCAAGCGCCAGTACGACAGCTTCATGGCCACCCAGGTCAATGCCGCACAAAGCGCCACCAGCGCGCTCGATAGCTATTACACGCAGATCAGCCAGATCGACAACTTGCTGGCCGACCCCACGGCGGGCCTGTCGCCCGCCATGCAGGATTTCTTCAAGGGCGTGCAGGACTTCAGCGCCAATCCGTCTTCGGTCGCCTCGCGCCAGGCGCTGCTGTCGAGCGCCGGCTCGCTCGCTGCGCGCTTCCAGGGACTGAGCGCGCGCCTGACGGAGATCGGCGACGGCGTCAATTCGCAGATCACTTCGAATGTGACGGTGATCAATACCTATGCCAAGCAGCTCGCCGAGCTGAACAAGTCGATTTCCCAGTTGTCGGTCGACGTCAGCAACCAGCCCAACGATCTGCTGGACCAGCGCGACCAGCTGATCACGGAATTGAACAAATACGTGAAGGCGACGGTGCAGCCCGCTGCCAACAATACCGTGACCATTTCCATCGGCGCGGGGCAGCCCCTGGTGGTGGCGGACCGCAGCTTCGAACTGGCGGCCACGCCTTCGCGGACGGACCCGAACCGCATCGAGGTGGGCTATGTCACGGGCAGTACCGTCACCGTGCTGCCGGACAGCTCCCTGACCGGCGGTTCGCTGGGCGGCTTGCTGGAATTTCGCAGCGGCACCCTGGACAATGTGCAGAACTCGCTGGGCAAGGTCGCCATCGCGCTGGCCAGCACCTTCAACGACCAGCACAAGCTGGGCCAGGACTTGAATGGCGCCATGGGCGGCGACTTTTTCAAGATACCCGACCCGGTGATCGGTGCCGACCGCGGCAACAACGCCAGCAGCACCACGGTGCTGTCGGCCAAGGTCAGCGACCCGACCAAGCTGACGGCCAGCGATTACAGTCTGAAATACGACGGCAGCAACTATGTGGTGACGCGCGAATCGGACGGTGCACACACCATCATCAATCCGTATCCGCAAACGGCGCCGCAAACCATCGACGGCGTCGATTTCTCGATCTCGGGCACGGCCGCCCAGGGCGACAACTACGTCATCAGGCCGACGGCGAACGGCGCGGCCGGCCTGAATGTGCTGATCACCGACCGCAACAAGATTGCCGCCGCCGCCCCCATCGCCACCTCGGCGCCGGTGGCCAATACGGGTTCCGGCAAGCTTGGCGCCGGCTCCGTCGACAAGGCCTACCTGCTGCCGGGCAATGCCCTGACCGGTCCCCTGACGTTGACATATGACAAGGCGACCACCTCGCTGACGGGTTTCCCTGCGGGCCAGGCGGTGACGGTCAAGGGCTTGAATGGCGCGACCACGACCTATCCGGCCGGCACGGCGAACATCCCCTACACGGAAGGCGACAACTTCAGCTTTGGCGGCATCAATGTCAGCATGACGGGCACGCCGGCGCAGGGCGATACCTTCGTCATCAAGCCCAATACGGGCGGCGTGGGCGACAACCGCAATGCGGCGCTGCTGGCGGGCTTGCAGACGAAGAATATCCTCGATGGCGGCAATGCCACGTTCCAGGGTTCGTATGCACAAACCGTCAGCTTCGTGGGCAACAAGACGCGCGAAGTGCAGGTCAGCGGCCTGGCCAGCCTGGCCTTGTTGCAGCAGGTCAGTACCCAGCAGCAGGCCGTCTCCGGCGTCAACCTCGACGAAGAGGCGGCCAACCTGCTGCGTTACCAGCAATCCTACCAGGCGTGCGGCAAGGTCATGCAGATCGCCAGCACCCTGTTCGACGTGGTCATCGGCCTGGGACGTTAATCAATTTTTGCCGCAGCGCAGTGCGCGGCGGCTTTCTGGAAGGGCAGCATCATGCGCATCAGCACACGAATGATTTATGACCAGGGCAGCTCGCAGCTGAACAATCTGCAGGGCGCCCTGAACCGTACGCAGATGCAGCTGTCGTCGAACCGCCGCAACCTGACGCCGGCCGATGATCCGATCGCCTCGGCGCGCGCGCTGGAAGTGACGCAGTCGCAATCGATCAACACCCAGTTCGTGACGAACCGTTCGAATGCCAAGAACTTCCTGTCGCAGGAAGAACTGGCGCTGGCCAGCACCACCTCGCTGATCGCCGACGTGAAGGACCTGGTGCTCAAGGCCGGTAACCCTGCCCTGAAGGATGTCGACCGCGATACCCTGGCGAAGGAACTGGAAGGCCGGCTGACCGACTTGCTGGGCATCGCGAATACGGCCGACGGCGCGGGCGGCTACCTGTTTTCCGGCTACAAATCCACGACCCAGCCATTCAGCCAGACGCCGACGGGCGCCAGCTATGTGGGCGACCAGGGACAGCGCGAATTGCAGGTGGGTTCGGCGCGCTACCTGGCCACCAGCGATTCCGGCGCCACCGTGTTCGAGAATAACCTGACGGGCAACGGCAAGTTCACGACCGCCGCCGCTACCGCCAACTTCACGCGCGGCGGCTCGGGCGTGGTTTCGGGCGGCACGGTGACGGATCCTTCGGCATTGACGGGGCACAAGTATTCAATCGACTTCAAGGTCACGGGCACGGGAACGGACGCCGTCACCACCTATACCGTCACCGACGCCACCCTGGGCCAGACGGTGCCCAATCCTGCCGTGCCCATCCCCTACAAGGCGGGCGACGCCATCACCTTCGACGGTCAGCAAGTGAACATCACGGGCAAGCCGGCCGACCAGGACAGCTTTACCCTGGAGCCGAGCGCCAAGGAATCGCTGTTTACCACCGTGAAAAACCTGATCGGCGTGCTGCGCCAGCCGGGTAGCGGCGATGCGGGACAGGCGCGCCTGACGAACGGCTTGAACGCCGCGCATAATATTCTCGACACGGCCTACGACAATGTTCTGTCCGTGCGCGCGGAAGTCGGTTCGCGCATGAAGGAACTCGATTATCTCGATAGCGCCGGCGACGACCTCGACATCCAGTACGCCACCACCCTGTCGGACCTGCAAGACCTCGACATGGTGAAAGCCATTTCCAACTTCAGCCAGCAGCAAGTCACCCTGCAGGCGGCGCAAAAAACGTTCACCTCGATCTCGGGCCTGTCGCTGTTCAATTACATCAGCTGAGCCATCCGTCGCGATAGCGGGCCGGGGCAGGGAGTGCATCTCCCGCCCCGGCTTTTTTGCGTCCGCACAATGGCCGTCTTGATAAGATATGCAGGCAAACTGTGCAGTCTAACTGCATATATGGTATGGTAGCGTCTGTTGAATCACCACACGGCCGTCATGAGCACCCCGCAAGCAGAATACGAAGACCACGAACACGTGCTGCAACTGGCCGGCGAATTGCGCATCCTGGTCGGCAAATTGCGCCGCCGCCTGCGCGAAGAGGCGCACCTGGGCGATGTCAGCATGTCGCAAGCCTCCGTGCTGAGCCGCCTCGAGCGCGACGGCCCGGCCACGGCCAGCAGCCTGGCGCGCGCCGAAGGCATGCGTCCGCAGTCGATGGCCGCCACCGTGCAAGCCTTGACCGAGGCGCGGATGGTGACGGGGTCGCCCGATCCGCTGGACGGACGGCAAACCATCCTGACCCTGACGGACAGCTGCCGCGCCTGGATCGCGGCCAGCCGCGCCGCGCGCGAGGACTGGCTGGCGCGCACCATTGAAACCCGGCTCACGCCGGACGAAGTCACCGAGCTGAACCATGCGGTGGCCCTGCTCAAACGCTTGGCGGAGTGATCCGCTGATTTTTTCACCACAACCCCGGCAAGGAGCCCGCACGCCCAGATGAACAACACCTTCCGTTCGCTACGCATTCCCAATTACCGTATCTGGGCCGGTGGCGCCCTCGTGTCGAATGTCGGCACGTGGATGCAGCGCACGGCGCAGGATTGGCTGGTGCTGAGCGAATTGACGCAGCACAATGCCAGCGCCGTCGGCATCGTCATGGCCTTGCAATTCGGTCCGCAACTGCTGTTGCTGCCCCTGACGGGCATGGCGGCCGATTTGCTGGACCGCAGGAAATTGTTGTTGTGTACGCAGGCGGCCATGGGCTTGCTGGCGCTGGGCCTGGGCTTGCTGTGCATCAGCGGCCTGGTACAACTGTGGCATGTGTATGTGTTTGCATTCCTGCTGGGCTGCGTGACGGCCTTCGATGCGCCAGTGCGCCAGACTTTTGTTGCCGACATCGTCGGCGAGGAAGACTTGACGAACGCCGTGGCGCTCAATTCCACCTCGTTCAATGCGGCGCGCATGCTGGGCCCGGCCGTGGCCGGCTTGCTGATCAGCAGCGTCGGCAGCGGCTGGGTCTTCATCATCAACGCCGTCTCGTTTGCGGCCGTGATCGGTTCGTTGTTGCTGCTGCGCGTGGAATTGCTGCGCCGCGCGCCGCGCCTGAAGGCCTCGCGCGCCAGCCTGGGCGAGGGTTTCCGCTACGTGCGCCAGCGGCCCGACCTGATGGCCATCCTGCTGATGCTGTTCCTGATCGGCACCTTCGGCTTGAACTTCCCGATTTTCCTGTCGACCATGTCCGTGACGGCCTTCCATGCGGGTGCCAGCCAGTATGGCGTGCTCAGTTCCATCATGGCTTGCGGCTCCGTGGCCGGCGCCCTGCTGGCGGCCGGGCGCGGCCAGCCCACCCTGGCCTTGCTGCTGGGCGCGGCCGCGCTGTTCGGCCTGGCTTGCGCGCTGGCCGCCGTGATGCCCAATTACTGGCTGTTCGGCATGATGCTGGTGGTGATCGGCATCGCCGCGCAAACGTTTACCACCAGCGTCAACAGCAGCGTGCAACTGTCGACGGCGCCCGCCATGCGGGGCCGCGTGCTGGCCATCGTGCTGGCCATCTCGGCCGGTGGCACGCCGCTGGGCGCACCCATCGTGGGCTGGGTGGCCGACACCTTCGGCCCGCGCTGGGCGCTGGGCATAGCCGCCCTGTCGGGCCTGGCGGCGGCGCTGGTCGGCGTGCGCTACCTGGTCAAGCATCACCAGCTGCGCGTGAATGTCGACGTGCGGCGCCGGCGCCTGGCGTTCAGCAGCGACCAGTCCTGACGCTACCTGTCAGGGTGGCAGCAGTCCCGTGCGGGCGGCGGCCAGGATGGCGCCGCTCAAGCCGTCGAGCAGGCCGGACGCGGCGCGCGCCGTGTGCCAGTACAGGGGCACGTCGAGCGGGGCGTCCGGCAGCAGTTCGACCAGGCTGCCGTTGTCGAGACAGGGCTGGATCAGCGCCTGCGGATGCAAGCCCCAGCCCATGCCGGCCAGGCCCGCCGTGACGAAGGCGTGCGAGGAAGGCAGGGCGTGGCGCGGCAACTCCACGTGCCGGTGGCACAGGCGCCGCACCCAGCGCGATTGCAGTTCGTCCTTGGCATTGAAGACGAGGCTGGGCGCCAGCGCCAGGCTGGCGGCGCCCACGCCGTGGGAAAAATGCCGGCGCATGAAGGCGGGACTGGCGGCCGCCAGGTAGCGCATGGCGCCCAACGGGCGGCTGTTGCAGCCCGATGCGGGCCGGGCTGTGGCGCTGACGGCCGCCAGCACGGCGCCGCTGCGCAGCCATTCGGCCGTATGGTCCTGGTCGTCGACGGCCACTTGCAGCAGCACCGGGTGCTCGGCCGCGAAGGCGGCGATGGCGGGCGCCAGCCAGGTGGCCAGGCTGTCGGCATTCACGGCGACGGGCACGCTGGCGCGCGAGGGGCCTTGCGCCGCCAGCGCCGGCAAGGTCCCCTGCAAATCCTGTTCCAGCAACTGCACCTGGTCCACGTGCTGGCACAAGCGCCGGCCCGTTTGCGTGGCGCGGCAGGGCTGGTCGCGTATCACCAGCGCGCAACCGACGCGCTCTTCCAGCAGGCGGATGCGTTGCGAAATGGCCGATGGCGTCACGTGCAAGGCGCGCGCTGCACGCTCGAAACTGCCTTCGCGGATGACGGCGGCCAAGGCGGACAGGGCGGCATAGTCGAGCATGGATGAAGTTTTCCTTAACTTGCTGTAGAAAAGGTAGTTTGCCTTCATTCCATCGGGCTGGCAAGATCGCCGCATGACACTCTCCGCCACCACACCACACGCCATTTCCGTCTTTCTCCAGGGCATGACCCTGGGTCTGGGACTCATCGTTGCCATCGGCTCGCAAAATGCCTTTGTCTTGCGGCAAGGCCTGCGCCGCGAACACGTGGGCGCCATCGTGCTGTTTTGCGCGCTGGCCGACGCGGCGCTGATCGCCGCCGGCGTGCTGGGCATGGCCAGTGCGCTGGGCCAACGTCCCATGCTGGCTACCGCGCTGGCGCTGGGCGGCGCCGTTTTCCTGGCCGTCTACGGTTGGCAAGCCCTGCGGCGCGCGCGCCGGCCGCAGCAGTTGCGCGCCGCCGCGGGCGGCAATGCGTTGGGGCTGGGCGCCATCCTGGCCCAGGCGGCGGCCTTTACCCTGCTCAATCCCCATGTGTATCTGGATACGGTATTGCTGGTCGGTAGCATCGGCGCCCAGCAGCCGGGCGCGCTGCGCGGCGGCTTCATCGCCGGTGCCAGCGCGGCCAGCCTGCTGTGGTTTGCATCGCTGGGCTATGGCGCGCGCTGGCTGGCGCCGTGGTTTGCGCGGTCGCGCGCCTGGCAAGTGCTCGATGGCTTGATCGGCGTGACCATGTTCGTGCTGTCGGCGCTGTTGCTGCGCCACGCGCTGGGCAGCTGGTCCTGATCAGCGCGCGGGCGGCAGCGGCGCCGGCACCGCCGGGCGCAAGGGATTCGGCGGCGCGGGCGGCGGCGGCCGGTCGCGCGTGGCAAAGCCGCGCGGCAGCAGGCGCGCCGTTTCTATGCCGCGCAGGAACATGTTCTGGAAGGGCGTGGCCAGGTAGGGCAGGACCATGCTGATCACCAGCAAGCCCACGCCCAGGGTGACGGGGAAGCCGATACCGAAAATGTTCAGCTGCGGCGCGGCCCGCGTCAGAATGCCCAGCGCCACGTTGGTCAGCAGCAAGGCGGCGATGATGGGCAGCGCAATTTGCAGGCCGGAGCGGAAGATTTCCCCGCCCCAGGCCGCCAATTGCTGGAAACCGCCGCCGCTGATGGGACTCGATGAAATCGGCAGGCTGACAAAGCTTTCCGCCAGCGCCGCCAGCAAGACCAGGTGGCCGTTGACCGTCAAAAACATCAAGGTGGCTAGCATGACGAGGAACTGGCTGATGGCGGACGACCTGCCCTTGGTTTGCGGGTCGAAGAACGAGGCGAAGCCCAGGCCCATGGTGAGACTGCTGAGTTCGCCGGCCATTTCGATGGCGGAAAACACGATGCGGATGGAAAAGCCCATGGCCAGGCCCACCAGCATTTCCTGCGTGAGGATCAATAAACCGGGCAAGGACATCGGGTTGACGGCAGGCAAGGCCGGCACGGTGGGGGCGATGATCATGGCCAGCAGCGCGCCCAGGGTCACCTTCACGCTGGCGGGCACGGCCGCGTTGCCGAACAGGGGGGCGGCCGCGATCAGGCCGAGGATGCGGCTGAGCGGCCACAGCAGTGCTGCGATCCACGTGTTCAGTTCGATGCTGGACAGGGTCAGCATGGCAACGACTGCAGCACTAGCCCACCAGGTTCGGGATGCCGGTAAAGACCTGGCGCATGTAGTCGAGCATGACGGACAGCATCCACGGGCCGGCCACGACGATGGCGACGAAGATGCCGACCAGCTTGGGGATGAAGGACAGGGTCGCCTCGTTGATCTGCGTGGCCGCCTGGAAGATACTGACGATCAAGCCGATGATGAGGGCGACGAGCAGCATGGGCGCGGCCACCATCAGGGTGATTTCCATCGCATGGCGGCCCAGGGTCATGACGCTTTCGGGTGTCATCGTAGTTCCCCTAGTAAAAACTCTGAGACAAGGAGCCCAGCAGCAACTGCCAGCCATCGACCAGCACGAACAGCATCAGCTTGAACGGCAGCGAGATCGTCGCCGGCGACATCATCATCATCCCCATCGACATCAGCACGCTGGCGACCACCATGTCGATGATCAAAAACGGGATGAAGATGGCAAAGCCGATCTGGAACGCCGTCTTCAGTTCGCTGGTGACGAAGGCGGGCACGAGGATGCGCAGCGGTACGTCTTCCGGGCCTTGCAAGGCCGGCGAACGCGACATCTTGGCAAACAGGGCCAGGTCGGCCTGGCGCGTCTGCTTGAGCATGAAGGTTTTCAGGGGATCGACGCCCTTGTCCATCGCCTGCTGCATGGTGATCTTGTTTTCCTGATACGGCAGATAGGCATCCGTATAGATCTTGTCGAACACGGGGCCCATGACGAACAGGGTCAGGAACAGGGCCAGGCCCACCAGCACCTGGTTCGGCGGCGCCGATTGCGTGCCGATGGCCTGGCGCAGCAGGGACAGCACGATGATGATGCGCGTAAAGCAGGTCATCATCAAGAGGGCTGCGGGCAGGAAGGTGAGCGACGTCATCAGGATGAGCGTCTGCACCGGCAAGGAGTAATTCTGTCCGCCGCCGGGCGCCGGCGTGCTGGTGAAGGCCGGGATGCCCGGTTCGGCCCAGGCCCACAGCGGCAAGGCCAGGGCGGCCGCCGCCAGCAGCCAGGTCAGGGGAGTCTTCAAGGTCGACCACGCCATCTGCTGCTTATTTCCCATTGCGTTTTTCGATGGTCTGTTTCAGCCACTCGGAAAAATTGGCGGCCGCGGGGCCGTTTTGCGCCGTGGCCAGTTGCGGCAACTCGCCTTCCTGGCGCGGCATGGTGGCCAGCGCGTTGATCCTGCCGGGCGAGGCGCCGACGACGATCCACTGGTCGGCCACTTCGACGAGGACGATGCGTTCGCGTCCGCCCAGGTTGAGCGAGCTGACGACGCGCATCTTGTTGTTGCCGCCCATCACCTTGGGGCCATAGCGTTTCATGAACCAGGCCAGGCCGATCAGGAGGGCCAGCACGAACACGAGCGCGAAGATGGTTTGCAGCAAGCTGCCGGCTGAGCTGGTCGGCGCCATCGTCATCGGTGCGCCGGGCGGCATGGCGGGCAGGGCGGCGGCGGGCGCGGCGGCTGGTGAGGCGGCCGGCAGCGACGCGGCAGCC
>NZ_WFLJ01000031.1 GCF_009208735.1 Janthinobacterium rivuli
GCGCGGCTTCCGTCTTCCGGCTGAGCTCATACGCGCGTTTATAAAAACCATCTTCAGGCGGTTTATTGGCGAACGAGGCGATCCTGGCCCGCTTGTCGTATTCCGTCACTTCGCCCGCCATATAAAAACCGGCCAGGGAATCGTGTACATAGTCGTCAAAAAAACGCATCACTTCGGGTGGCAGCGGTTTGGGGTGATCGAATATGTCGAGCGCCCAAGCCTCCCACTCATCCAGCGGTATATGATTTTGCGCGCGATAGTATTGCCAGTGGTTGATGCGCGCAATATCCCGGGCGCTGAATGGTTGCCCCTCATCGCCATGACGGAAGGCTTTGCGTGCGCGCAGCGCTTCCAGATCGCCTGCCAGCAAGCGGTTGTAGGACCCCAGATCCTCCCGCTCCTGCGCGTTGGCCGCCTTGAAGCTGGTCGTGGCTTCCAGTGTCTTGACGCGCACGGCGCGCCAGCGGTAATACAGCTCCATATGCTTGCTCAGCAAGGCGCCTTGCTTGTTAAGCTCGGCGGTATATGCTTCCCATGCCTTGGCAAGCTCTTGACTGACCTGGAAATCATCCTGATCGCGAAGTTCCAGTTCGCTGAACGGTATCAAGGGCACGCCCTTTAGACGCGCTTCCTTGAACATATGCGCCAGCGGGATTTGCGACAGCAAGGCCGCTTGTCCGCCACGCCCCTTTCCCTGCTCGCCCGGACCATAGCCGCCTCCGACGTCGGAGTGCACGCCAGGAAAATACACTTCCTCGATTTTCCCTGTCAGGCGCGTGACGGGAAAATTCATGCGCTGCTCATGCGTGGCAATGCAATGCAGGCCGGCCTGGACACAGGGCGGCAATGGCTTGAGCAATTCATTGGCCCAGGCCCAATGGCCATCGAACATCGCGCCGGGCGCGATCGTGGTTTTCGCGACAGACGCCGAACTGCCCACGGTTGCCACCGTGTCGAAGACGCCAAGAAAATCGATGCTGACGGGGATGCCGGCAAAGTTCTGCACCTCACCTTCGCGTGGCGTGAGCAAATCGGCAAACAGCTGGCAAAACGCCACCGCCTCCGCGGCGCCCCGCGAAAAACCGAATACGGACAGGGTCAGCGATGGAATATGCGGTTTCGGCTGTGCCGCGATCGCGGCTTTTAACTTTTCGACATGCTCAGCGAACCAGTCCGAGTGAGTCATGAAACGCTCCCTGCCGGTTAAGGGATGCGGCACCTTTTTGTGGCCGACGGCATTATCATAAGTACGGGCAAGTTCGCCAGCCTTATCTGTTTCATATAATGGCGTGTCACCCCCATATATTACTCGATGAATTGCATTTAAAACCTGCAACAATCCCCAGATAATGCGCGGCTGTCCCCCTTTAGCAAAAGCCTTCCCCTCGTCCGATTCAGTCAATTCGCTTATTTCCTTAAATGGCGTCCCAACACCAGGAATATAATATGAGAAATATCCATTTTTTGTTTTATCACCAGGGTATGCCGAAAATAAACGCGCCACATTACTATGACTGGCTTCATTGGCGTCTATCACAACATTATTTATAGGGGTAGGCTTCTTCGTTCTCAGATCAAGCACGCCTGTCCTAATCCCATTCCTATCGCGCTCCAGGTTATTATTGGTGCCATCAAAGAAAAGTCCAACCCTCACTGGAATACTGCACGGTGCGCCATCTTTATTAGCACATGCCTCCTTGGCAATTTCGGATTGTTCTTTCGTCGACGGTTTTAGAAAGAAATCGACTGGAAACGGCGCGGAATGGGGGGTTTCACTGATCATGATATCAAGGAATATTGGCAGGTTTTCCGGAGTGAAGAATAGGATGAGTTTTTGCACGCCCTCCGGCATTTGACACGACAACTCTCACCTCGTCATCGGGGAAGAAATGCATATAGATATCCCCTGGTTCATCGTATTTTTCCACTTCTATCATTTTTTCTTTAATAATATGTTTTAGTCCATCCGGCATATCCCACCGCACCATGACCATCATTCCCGGATACCACACTCGAGGAATGGATGTGCAGCAAATATTGGCAAGCCCCGCCCCCCATCTGGCCATATTCCCTCCTCCGGCCCCATCCACCGACGCGGAGTAAATAAATTCGTCCGTATGGTTCACGATGCCCACCTGCGCCGTCGCGGTAGGACTTGGGCCGACTTGCTCAACCTGCCTGGCCTTGAGGGCGCAACCGCTCAGCAGCAAGACAGTGCCAAGATACACAATCCATTTCATGATTTTCACCTTGCAAAAAATGCCATGTGTTTTTTCTACTTTACTGTCATATACGGCAATAGAAAATAAGGGACTGTCCACACGTGGATGCTTCAAGAAAAAGTGCTCGGAAGCGGTCCAGAAATGGAAATTTTATCGATCATCCTATCAAGGAAGATTGGCAGGTTTTCCGGAATGAAGAATGGGATGAATTTTGCTAGGCCCTCCAGCATTTGACACAACCACTCTCACCTCGTCATTCTCAAAAAAATGCATATAGATATCTCCGGGTCTATCATATTTTTCCACTTCTACCATTTTTTCTTTAATAATATGTTTTAGTCCATCCGGCATATCCCACCGCACCATGACCATCATTCCCGGATACCACACTCGAGGAATGGATGTGCAGCAAATATTGGCAAGCCCCGCCCCCCATCTGGCCATATTCCCTCCTCCAGCCCCATCCACCGACGCGGAGTAAATAAATTCGCCCGTATGGTTCACGATGCCCACCTGCGCCGTCGCGGTAGGACTTGGGCCGACTTGCTCAAGCTGCCTGGCCTTGAGGGCGCAACCGCTCAGCAGCAAGACAGTGCCAAGATACATAATCCATTTCATGATTTTCACCTTGCAAAAAAAGCTATGTGTTTTTTCTACTTTAATGCCATATACGGCAATAAAAAATAAGGGACTGTCCACACGTGGATGCTTCAAGAAAAAGTGCTCGGAAGCGGTCCAGAAATGGAAATTTTATCGATCATCCTATCAAGGAAGATTGGCAGGTTTTCCGGAATGAAGAATAGGATGAATTTTGCTGGGCCCTCCAGCATTTGACACAACCACTCTCACCTCGTCATTCTCAAAAAAATGCATATAAATATCTCCTGGTCTATCATATTTTTCCACTTCCACCATTTTTTCTTTGACAACATCGGTATGCCCTTCAGGCATATTCCACCGCACCAGGACTTTCATTCCCGGATACCACACTCTCGGAATGGATGTGCAGCAAATATTGGCAAGCCCCGCACCCCATCTGGCCATATTCCCCCCTCCGGCCCCATCTACCGATGCGGAATAAATATACTTCCCCGTATGATTGACAATACCCACCTGCGCCGTCGCGGTAGGACTTGGACCGGCTTGCTCAACCTGCCTGGCCTTGAGGGCGCAGCCGCTCAGCAGCAAGACAGTGCCAAGATACATAATCCATTTCATGATTTTCACCTTATAGAAAATGCCACGCCATTTTTCATTTTACTGCCACATATGGCAATAGAAAAGATAGAACTCCCACGCGTCGTAGATGGTTTAAAAAAACCAAGAAAAGGTGCAAGAGTGGAGTTTCATTGATCGCAATAAACCTCTAAGGATTGATATTTCCCGGTTTTCCATAGTGACGTATCGGATGAGCAGTGCTATATCCGGGATAAACTGAAACCACAACCCGAATTTCATCGTTTGGAAAAAAATGGATATAAATACTTCCTGTTTCATCGTATTTTTCCACTTCCACCATTTTTTCTTTGATAACGTCGGTATGCCCTTCAGGCATATTCCAACGCACCAGGACTTTCATTCCCGGATACCACACTCTCGGGATAGAGGCGCAACAGATTTCTGCCCCCCCCGCCCCCCACCTGGCCATGTTGGCGCCTCCGGCCCCATCCACCGATGCGGAATAAATATATTTCCCCGTATGGTTGACAATACCCACCTGCGCTGTCGCGGTAGGACTTGGGCCGGCTTGCTCAACCTGCCTGGCCTTGAGGGCGCAACCGCTCAGCAGCAAGGCCGTGCCAAGATACATAATCCATTTCATGATTTTCCTTTTATAAAAATAGGCAGTTGAAGGAACAAGGCTAGGCAGCCGAGCGCGCCTGCCAGAAATCGTCGGGCAGCGTGTCGAGCTCAGACAGGTAATTCGCACCTTGGCGCGTGCGCCGCAACAGGCTGGCCATCGCCGGGTGCGAGGTAAAATCGTCGGCCAGCATCAAGGCCAGGGCGCTGAAATGCTGACGCTGGCCCGCCGCCTCGATGCCGCTGGCGTTTGCCACAAGCAAATGACGCGCCACGCGCGCGTGGCACTCGGCCGGGGTGCCGGAATGAAACAGGTCCGGCTGCACATCATGCAGATTGGCCAGGATGGCGTCGGCTTCGGCGATATCCACCAAGGCGGCAAAGGCGGCGTCACTGAGCGGAAATTTGTCAAACTCCGCCGGGACGGGACTGGGCTGCGCCTCGCCCTGCCAACTGACCAGCGAACCATCGCGCTGCAGCGACCACCAGCGGTAGATGGGGCTCAGCAAATGCGCATATTGGGTTTGCGTCAAGGCCGCCAGCAAGGCCGGCAATGTGCGGCTATCGGCCCAGCGCACGGGCCATTCGACGGTATCTGGCGTAATGGCAATCAAATAGGGGCGCAGATGCTGCTCCAGCTGGCCGATATCGAGCGTGCTGGCGATGATGCTGAGCATGGGCTTGCCCGCGCACAGCGAAAACAGGCGCTGCAGCCACGCAACTTGCTCGTTGCTTGCCGATGGCGACGCCAGCAGATGCGGCGCGGCACCCTTGAAATTTTGCAGCGAGGTGTGCGCATACAGCGATTGGCGCCGCAGCCGGCTTGAGTAGCGCTTGGTGAAAAACTCCTCGTCGCAGGCGCCGTCGAGCAGCGCCAGCAGATACAGGGGCTGGCTGCCGTTCGCCACTGCCGCCTCCGCGCGCAAGGCCTGCAGTTGCTGCGCGATCAGCGCTGGAACTTCTGGGGCGTGAACATCGATGGCAAAGTACATCAGGATTCCTTTTCTAGGCCGCCGTGGGCGCGATAAACGGACTACCGCTACGCAATGCAGCCAGCAGACAAGCCTTGCACACGCTGGCAGGCAGCGCCGGCAATGGATAAGCATGGCTGCTTTTCAGTTGCACCCGGCCCTGGCTGTCGGTGTCGTCAAACAGCAACTGGTTGTAGCCGGCCATGCCGCCCGGGATGGGTAGCGTGCCGCCCTCGCCCTGGCCGTTGTACAGCGCGCCAATGATGACGGGCTGGTCGATATCGTTTTCCAGGAATTGCACCAGCACTTCCTGGCCGATGCGCGGCAGGAACTGGCTGCCCATGCCGCCGCCGGCCACGCGCACCCAGCAGGTCGCGCCCATCTCCCGCTGCCAGTGGAAGCGGATGCGCACCCGTCCCAGCTTGTCGCAATAAATTTCATCGGTGCCGCTGGCCACGTCGTTGCCGTCGGCGCCGACGACGATGGCGCTCTGGCTGCCCGGCGCGGTCGGCGTGGCATGCTGGCGCGCCTCGTTGTCATCGTGCACCGGACGCCACGGCGTGGCGGCGGTGATCATTTCGAGGCAGTTGGCGTAGCCGCTGGCTTGCGCCTGGACGATCGCGGCGGCGAAATCGGGAAACCCCGCGCCCCACTCCGCCACGGTTTCTTCCAGCAATTCCGGTATCGGGCCGAACAGTTCCGCCAATCCCTCCCGCGCCGGCGCCGGCAGGTTGTTGACGCCGATGCTGGCCACGCGCAACACGACATACTCGGGCGCGGCACCGTCGGCTGCCTGCAACGGTCCCTGCGTCAGGGTAAAGCGCGTGCCGGCGCGCAGGGTGCGCACGGTCGAGCGTGCCTGCCACAGCTGGGCGCGCGCTTCGTGGGCCTGCATCTGCAACTGCGCGTAGCGTTGCGCCTGGGCGCCATTCGCATACCAGTACTGGCCCGGCGTGTCGTAGCTTTCCAGCATGGGCGCGTTCTTGCCGCCGAGAACCATGTTCGTCGGCACGCTGGCGGCGACAGCCTTCTTCGCCTTGTAATCGTAGCTGAGCACGCTGCTCAAGTCCTGGCCCTTGTCGCCGATGGACAATGCATACAGGCGCGTCGCGCCATCGAAGGCGGCTACCGCGCTAACGATATCTTGTGTCAAAGGATGCTCTTCATCTGGAGTGTGGCATCGCACATTGCCTATCAAAACACTGTGCAAAATAAACAAGTCCTGACAATTATGCGCGAGTTCTCAAAAAAGCAAGATTCAATTGAGCAAGTAGTGCGCGGGAGAGACAATTGTCGCTGCTGCGGGCAAGGGATTCGGTACAATACCCCGGCAAGTCCCTTCACTCTTTCCCGTGCAGCCATGAACCAACTCGAACAACTGAAGCAATTTACTACCGTGGTGGCCGACACCGGCGACTTCCAATCGATCCAGGCTTACACGCCGCGCGATGCGACGACGAATCCGTCGCTGATCCTGAAGGCCGTGCAAAAGGATGAATACAAGCCGCTGCTGGAAAAGGCCGTACGCGACCATCCGAATGCCTCCACCGCCGAGATCATCGACCGCCTGCTGATCGCCTTTGGCGTGGAAATCCTGCAAACCATCCCCGGCCGCGTCTCCACCGAAGTCGATGCGCGCCTGTCGTTCGACACGGAAGGCACGGTCGCCAAGGGCCGCGACCTGATCGCCCTGTATTCGAACGCCGGCATTCCACGCGAGCGGGTGCTGATCAAGATCGCCTCCACCTGGGAAGGCATCCGCGCCGCCGCCATCCTGGAAAAGGAAGGCATCCGCTGCAACATGACCCTGCTGTTCTCGCTGGCCCAGGCCATCGCCTGCGCCGAAGCGGGCGCGCAGCTCATTTCGCCGTTCGTCGGCCGCATCTACGACTGGTACAAGAAATCGACGGGCATCGACTACGTGGGCGCGGAAGACCCGGGCGTGCAATCGGTACGCCGCATCTACAATTACTATCGCAAGTTCGGCTACAAGACCGAAGTGATGGGCGCGAGCTTCCGCAACACCTCGCAAATCCTCGAACTGGCCGGCTGCGACCTGCTCACCATCAGCCCCGACCTGCTGCAAAAGCTGGCCGACAGCGATGCGCCGGTGGAGCGCAAGCTGAGCGCCGAAGCGGCGCCATCGACCAACATCGTGCAAATGTCGCTGAACGAAGAAGCCTTCCGCTTCATGATGAATGAAGATGCGATGGCGACGGAAAAACTGGCCGAAGGCATCCGCGCCTTCTGCGTCGATTCCGGCAAGCTGAAACAGATGATCGCGGCACTGCGCTGATCGGTTCATTTCAACAGGCGTAAAAAAGCGGCGTCCGTGCAGTGCACGGCGCCGCTTTTTTTCATGCCGGGACGATCAGGAGCAACGGAAGGTCGCTACGCCCTGGTAATTGGCGCCATTGGCCAACTGCGCCTTGTAGGCTGCCAGCAGCAGATAGCGGCCGGTGCCGCCGTCGCCCAGCATCAGCTGCGCGCCCGTGCCGCTCGACAGATAGTTGCCGGTGATGCTGCTGGACCCCGCCGATGCGATGGTGGTGGAAGCCGATACTTTGCCCGTGCTGCCGCCGGCGCTGGCGTCGATGGTCAGTACGACCTTGGCGCCGGAGCCATCGAAGGACAGGCTGGCATTGCCGCTGGCCGTGCCGAAGTTGGCGCTCGACGAAACGCTGCTGCCGCCCGTATAGCTTGGCGCCGTGAATGTGCCCGCATCGCAGGTAAACGTGCCGCTCGCTGGCAGTGCGGCGAGCACGTTATAGGCGACGTAATGCGCGCTGGCATTGTTACCGGTCAAGGTCGTGGCGCCGGAACTATTGCTGAACGCGCCCTTGAACCAGCGGCCCTGCGCGAAGGCGGCATCGCCGCTGATGTCACGCGTCACGGACGGATTGCCCGTCAGGACGATGCTGCCGATAGTGCTCAAGGCGCCGGAGGTATCCTGCACCAGCGTGCTGGCCTTGCCATTGCTCTGCAAGCCGATCGAGGTAAAGACGAAACGGCTGTTGTCGCCATTGACGAAACGGGCGCTGATGGAGCCCGTGTTGTCGCCGGTGGCAGTCGGCGTGACGGGCACCACCGGCGGCGTAACGGGCGTCACGGGCGGGTTCACCGCAACGACCGGGTCGGCCGGGGAGGACGAGCCGCCACCGCCGCAGGCAACGAGAGAGCCGGCGATCAGAGTCAGAACAAAAGCGTGATTCAGTTGCATACAATTCCCAAAAAAAGGCAAGACATAAGCAATCCTTGGCACATGCCAAAAATTCAACGTCCAATATTATGCAACATTTCTCAAGAGAATGGTTGCCTTAAAGAAATTTATTAATACTAACAATGTGACTATTGCGAGCACGTCTGTGTCGCGGCGCGGCGCCGGCGGTAAAATACCTGGCTACAGGCCGCTCACGACTCTCCATGCAATCACCGATCACCATCCGCCTGGGCCGCCGCGCCCGCGCCCGCATCGCCGACAACGGCTTGCGCGCGCATGACATCGCCATCGTCCCTGCCGCCGCAGGCGGGCCGAAAGGCTTGATCCTGCACCAGCTCGATTGCTGGCTGTTCGGCGACTTCCTGGCACAGGCGCCGCGCCCGCGCCACTTTGTCGGCGCCTCGATCGGCGCCTGGCGCATGGCCGCCGCCGTGTTCCCCGACCCGGTGGCCGCGCAGCGCCGCCTGGTGCGCGAGTACGTGGGCCAGCGCTACCCGGACAAGCCCGCCGCCGCGCACGTCAGCCGCACCTGCCGCGCCCTGCTCGACGCCGTGCTCGATGGCCAGGATGCCCAGCTGCTGCGGCACGGCCAGCACAGCCTGTCGGTGCTGGCCGTGCGCGGCATCGGCGCGCTGGCGCGGCCGGGCAAATGGCGCGACCGGCGCGGCTTCCTGCTGGCGGCCGCCGGCAACGCTGTGGCGCGCGCACGGCTGGCCGCCTCGCTGGAACGCGCGGTGTTCCATACCGGACCGGATGGCGCCAGCTGGCTGCGCTCGCGCTTCGACGCCTTTCATGCGCATTTCGTGCCGCTGGCGCAGGACAACCTGCGCGACGCGCTGCTGGCCTCCGGCTCCATCCCGCTGGTGCTCGACGCCGTCACGGACATCGCCGGCGCGCCGCCCGGGCGCTACTGGGACGGCGGCCTGGTCGACTACCATCTGCACCTGCCCTACCAGCGCGAACCGGACCTGGTGCTGTACCCGCATTTTGCCGACCACATCGTGCCGGGCTGGCTGGACAAGGCCATGCCCTGGCGCCGCGCACGCAGCGGCGATAGCGCGCTCGACAACATGATCCTTGTGTCGCCCTCGCCCGCCTTCGTGGCCAGCCTGCCCAATGGAAAACTGCCGGACCGGCGCGACTTCCCCCATTACGGGCAAGACCACGCGGCGCGCATGCGCGACTGGCGCCGCGCCATCGCGGAAAGCGAGCGCATGGCGGCCGCCTTCGCCCGCTGGGCCGAGCAGCCGGACTTGCGCCAGGCGGGCGATCTGTAGCACGGGCGCGGCTGCAACAGGGGCAAAAACAGGCGCGTTTTCCCCTCGCCTGTTGGTCACTTATCAGTGCATACTATGTCGCACAGGCAACCTTAATCCCCTCTGCGACAGGAGTTCCGACCATGCACGCCCTCTCCCACCTTCGTATCGGCACGCGCCTGGCTGCAGGCTTCGCGCTGGTGCTGCTGCTGTCCGTGATCTCCACCTCGTATGCGCTGTACAGCGCCCGCGTGAATGCCGAAGCGACGCGGCAAATGATGGAAAAACCGCTGGCCAAGGAACGCCTCGTATCGGACTGGTACGTACTGATTTACTCGGCCATTGCGCGCACCTCGATGATCGCCAGGAGCACCGATGAAACCCTGTCGAACGTGTTCGCCGACACCATCGCCGACAGCACGAAACAGGGTAGCGAACTGCTGAAAAAGATCGAGACGCTGCTCGACAGCGATGAAGAAAAAGCCATCTTCAAGTCGTCCATTGCCGAGCGCGTCAAGTACCAGGATGCCAAGACCCTGGTGATGAATGCGCGCAAGGCCGGCAACGCGGCGCAGGCGGAAAGCACCTATCGCGACAGCTTCGCGCCGGCCGCCGCCAAATACCAGAATAACGTCAAGGCCCTGCTGTCGCAGCAGCGCCAGGCCATCGACGCCACGGCGCAAGCGATCGAGGCGGCCAATGAACGCAGCTTCACCCTGCTGCTGACCTTGTGCGCGCTGGTGGTGGCGCTGGGCAGCGTGTGCGCCTGGCTGATCACGCGTTCGATCACGCAACCGTTGAAGGCCGCCGTGAAGGTGGCCGAGACGGTGGCCGACGGCGACTTGCGCACGCATTTCGGCCCGCCTGCCAGCGATGAAATTGGCGACCTGATGCGCGCGCTGCAGGGCATGAACGAGGCACTGCGCAAGGTGGTGTCGGAGGTGCAGACGGGCACCAACGCGATTGCCACGGCGTCGGGTGAAATCGCGGCCGGCAACCAGGATTTGTCGGCGCGCACGGAACAGCAGGCCAGTTCGCTGGAAGAGACGGCGTCGTCGATGGAAGAACTGACCAGCACCGTCAAGCAGAATGCCGACAATGCGCGCCAGGCCAACCAGATGGCGGTGGCCGCCTCCGGCGTGGCAGAACGGGGCGGCAGCATCGTCAGCCAGGTGGTCGACACCATGGGCGCCATCGACACGGCATCGACGAAAATCGTCGACATCATCGGCGTCATCGACGGCATCGCCTTCCAGACGAACATCCTGGCCTTGAACGCGGCGGTCGAAGCGGCGCGCGCCGGCGAACAGGGGCGCGGCTTTGCCGTCGTCGCCACGGAAGTGCGCAGCCTGGCGCAGCGCTCGGCCGCGGCGGCGCGCGAAATCAAGACCCTGATCGGCGACTCGGTGGAACAGGTCAACAACGGCACGCGGCTGGTGCAGCAGGCCGGCAGCACCATGGGCGAAGTGGTCGACAGCGTGCGCAGGGTCACCGACATCATGGCCGAGATCACCGCCGCCAGCGCCGAGCAAAGCATGGGCATCGACCAGGTCAATCAGGCCATCGCGCAGATGGACCAGGTGACGCAGCAGAATGCGGCCCTGGTGGAAGAAGCGGCGGCGGCGGCCGAAAGCATGCAGGACCAGGCGGCGCGCCTGGCGCAGGTGGCGGCCGGCTTCCAGCTCGAATACGTGGCTGCGGCGGCGCCCGTGCGCGCCGCGCGGCAGACCAAGGTCGCCATTGCCACCACGCAAAAACTCGCGCCACGCCAGCCACAGGCCACGGCCAAGGCCAAGGCCAGCAAGCCGGCAATGCCCAGGGCTGCCGGTGCCGGCCATACCGCAGCGCACAAAACGCCATCGCACATCGCCGGCGACCAGGACTGGGAAGAGTTTTAAACCCCGTTTCAAGCGCCGCGCTCGCTGCCGTCGATACGCCCCCTGCGGGCCGGAAAGTATTTATTGGCTATGTCGCCGTCAGATGTGGGAACGCTCCCAGCGTTGCTTTCAATAACGTTTCGGGTGAGCGGATGCGTCTGGCGTCGAGTATCCAGCGCCAGCCCAGATAATTCGGCAGATAGCGCGTGGCCACGCCGTGAAACGGCCTTAACCATTCGCGCAGGCGGCTATGATATGCATTGACGTTCTGCACGTGGGCGGCACCGCGCACGCGGATGTCGGCGCGCAGGT
This sequence comes from Janthinobacterium rivuli, assembly GCF_009208735.1. Taxonomy (GTDB): domain Bacteria; phylum Pseudomonadota; class Gammaproteobacteria; order Burkholderiales; family Burkholderiaceae_D; genus Janthinobacterium. The sequence continues at coordinate 11,659 of NZ_WFLJ01000031.1, forward strand.
TGACGGCCTGATGACTGAGGCCCGCTTCCATGGCAAACGCCCGGTAGGCGGCATGGCCATCCGTGACCAGCAGGATATCCTTGTCGATGACGGGCAACAAACAGCGGTGCAGCTGCGCCTTGGTCAGCGCGCCTCTGCCCATGACGAAATCGAGGGTCTGGCCCGTGCGGTCGCGCGCCACCAGGATGCAGACTTGCTCGTTGGATATGCCGCGCCGTTGCGCATGGCCACCCCGGCGGCGGGCCGGACGCGTCATCTGCCTCGATCCCTTTTCCGATTCCAGCACGTATAGCTCGTCGGCCTCGGCGATGCCATGCAGGCCATGCGGCCGGTCCGTTTTTGCCAACGATAAAAATCGGTGGCGCCAGCGAAACGTGGTGTTGCGGTGCACGCCCAGTTGTCGCGCCGCCTTGCGCACGGAATCCGATGCAAGCAGGCAATCGGCATAATCGAGCCACTGCGATTTATGGCGCAGGCGGGCCAGCGGCGTCCCCGTCAAGGCATTGAAGGTGCGCCCGCAGGGCACGCAGCGGTAGCGCTGCAAGCCGTGCGCATGGCCATGCCGATGCAGATGGGACGAGCGGCAGGCGGGACAGGCCAAGCGCGACTGCGCCACGTCCTCCAGCAGCGCGACGGTCGCGTCGAGTGGCGTGTTGCCACGCAGCAGGGCCATGCCTGTCTGCCGCTGGCGCCGGTTCAGGCGAGCAAACTGGGCGATAAAACGGATCCATTCGGCTGGCTGCATGATCTGCTCCCTGTGTGCTGGGTATGCAGAGTCAGACAGCACCGCCATGGGAAGATTCCGGCATTTCCCCTATTTTATGAGGACAGAGCCAAAGTATTTGACAGCGGCCTCCGGCGCGCCGATACTGGTTTCCGGTGGGACGGGCGCGCCACCATGCAGCCAATAAAGCCAGCGCCTCTCAGGGAGAGATCATGCGCCCCTATCTTTCTTGCGCCCGGCACCTCATGCGCCTGCTTGCCGCCCTGCTCTGCGCCACGCTGGCAGCCTGCGCCAGCACGGCGCCCGCCAGCCTGCCCCCCATCTTCAACGACAGCGATTTTGCGCCGGCCGCCGCCATCGACGCCAGCCAGGTCTTTGCCGTCGACGAGACCATGCGGCAGTATCTGCGCACGGAAGTGCGGCGCGAGGCGCACAACAAGAATGACCGCGCGGCCCTGTATGACGCCCTGTACGACAAGAGCCGGCTGAAACTCGAGTACGATGCGGCCATGACCCGCAATGCGCGCGAAACGTTCGCCGCGCGCCAGGGCAACTGCCTGTCGCTGGTGATCATGACGGCGGCGCTGGCGCATGAATTGGGCTTGCAGGTGCGCTACCAGGAAGTGCTGGGCGAGGAAAGCTGGAGCCGCAGCGGCGAGACGTATTTTGTCGCCGGCCACGTCAACCTGGTGCTGGGCCAGCGCCTGGGCGACAATCCGAATAACTACGACGCCAAGGGCTTGATGGTGATCGACTTCCTGCCGTCCGGCGACGTGGCGGGCTACCGCACGCGCGAAATCAGCGAAGCGACCGTGCTGGCCATGTACATGAACAACCGCGCCGCCGAAACCATGAGCGAGGGCCGGCTTGACCAGGCGTATTGGTGGGCCAGGGCGGCGCTGCTGCAGGATCCCTCGTTCAGCGGCGCCTACAACACCCTGGGCGTGATCCAGTTCCGCCATGGCGACCTGGCGCAAGCGCGACGCACGCTCGACCATGCGCTGCTGCGCGCGCCGGACAACACGGTGCTGCTGTCGAACCTGGCGCAGGCGCTTGAAGCGTCCGGCCTGCCGGATCAGGCGCTGCCGCTGCGCCGGCGCCTGCTGGCGCTGCAGCCGCAGCCGCCCTTCCACTACTTCAACCTGGGCAAGGCGGCCATGCAGCGAAACGATTACGTGCAGGCGACACAGCTGTTTTCACGTGAAATCGCGCGCGACCCGTACTACCACGAATTCCACTTCTGGCTGGCGCAAGCCTATGCGCGCCTGGGCCAGCTGGAGCAGGCGCGCAAACAACTGGAACTGGCGATGAGCAACAGCACCACGCGCAGCGACCATGGCCTGTATGCGGCCAAGCTGCAGCGCCTGCGCGCCGTCACCACGCATTAGTCTTCCAAAAACATTTGCTGCAAGTCATTCAGGAAGCACAATCCCCGTTCCGTCGGGCGGATGACCTGGTGGTCGCGATACAGCAAGCCTTTCGCTTCGGCCGCATTCAGCGGCTGCTCGATGGCGTTGAGGGGCACGCCCGTGCGCTCGGCGAACAGGTTCGGCGAAAAGCCCTGCGTCAGGCGCAGGGTATTGAGCATGAATTCAAAACCCATTTCCTCGCGCGCCAGTTCGCGCTCTTCCTGCACGGGATTGCCGGCCAATACCGCGTCCATGTAGGCGCGCGGCTGCTTGTAGCGGGCCTGGCGCAGCACGCGGTGCGGGAACGAGATCTTCGAGTGCGCGCCCGCGCCGATGCCCAGGTAGTCGCCGAATTCCCAGTAGTTGCGGTTGTGGCGCGCCTGGCGGCCCGGCTGTGCGTAGGCCGACACTTCATAGCGGCCATAGCCCGCCTGCGCCGCGCGCGCGGCCACCATGTCGGCGATGTCGGCGCTCTCGTCGTCGTCCGGCAGCACGGGCGGATACTTGGCGAACAGGGTGTTCGGCTCCAGAGTCAGGTGATACAGCGACAGGTGCGGCGGCGCGAACGACAGCGCCGTTTCCAGGTCCTGCCGCGCCTCGGCCAGCGTTTGCGTGGGCAGCGCGTACATCAGGTCGAGATTGAAGTTGTCGAAATGCGCGTGCGCGATGTCCACCGCGCGGCGCGCCTCGTTGTCGTCATGGATGCGCCCCAGCGCCTGCAGATGGCGGCCATTGAAACTCTGGATGCCGATCGACAGGCGGTTGATGCCGCTGGCCCGGTAGGACTTGAATTTTTCCGTTTCAAAGGTGCCCGGATTGGCTTCCATGGTGATTTCGCAATCGGGCTCCAGCGGCAGCAGGGTGCGCACGTCCGACATCAGCCGGTCCAGCCCCGCCGCCGACATCAGGCTGGGCGTGCCGCCGCCGATGAAGATGGTGTGGATCTTGCGGCCCCAGATCAGCGGCAGCGCCATTTCCAGGTCCAGGCGCAGGGCCGCCAGGTATTCGGCTTCCGGCAAGTCGCCGCGCACCTCGTGCGAATTGAAGTCGCAATACGGGCACTTCTTCACGCACCACGGGAAATGGATGTACAGCGACAGCGGCGGCAGGGCCGTCAGGTTCAGCGCGCCCGGCTGCAGGTACTTCAGGGCCGCGCCGGCCGCGCCGGAAATGCCTTCCTGCGGCGCGGGAGCGGCTCCCGCCCTGGCGCCGGGCTTGGCGGCCGATCTGGCAACGGCGCCCACCAGTTTGATCGGGATCATCGCAGCTTTTCCACCAGCGCGCGCAGGGCCTGGCCACGGTGCGACAGCGCGTTCTTTTCATCGGACGTCAGTTCGGCCGCGCACTTGCCCAGCGCGGGAATGAAGAAGTGCGGATCGTAGCCGAAGCCGCCGTTGCCGCGCGGTGTGGCGATCATTTCGCCATTCCAGCGGCCGTCGGCGATCACCGGCTGCGGGTCGTCCGCATGGCGCACGTACACCAGCACGCAGTAGTAATAGGCGGACTTGTCGGCATGCGCCTCGAGGTCGGCGATCAGCTTGGCGCTGTTGGCGGCATCCGATTTCGGCTCGCCCGCATAGCGGGCCGAATACACGCCCGGCGCGCCGCCGAGCGCATTGACGCACACGCCGGAATCGTCGGCCAGCGCCGGCAAGCCCGTCAGGCGCGACGCGTGGCGCGCCTTTTGCAGGGCGTTTTCAACGAAGGTGTGGAACGGTTCGTCGCTTTCCGGCACGGCGTACTCGCCCTGCGCATGGACGGAAAAACCGATGGTCGAGAGCAGCTCGTTGAATTCCTTGAGCTTGCCGGCGTTGTTCGAGGCGAGGATGAGGCGTTGGGTCATGTCAGTAGTCCGGTTGAAGTGCCGACATTGTAAACCTTTTGCGCCCCCCTCACCTCGCCCCGCCGCTGCCGCAAGATGCGGCAGGTGTGGGCTTTTTGCCCCGCGCGGCGGGCCAGCGGATGTAAATCTGTGTAAAGATCAGATCCCTAATGCCTGCTTCTGCATGGCGATCAGGTCGGCGATGCCGCCCTGCGCCAGGTCCAGCAAACGGTTCATGCCGGCGCGGTCAAACGCGGCGCCTTCGGCCGTGCCCTGCACTTCGATGAAGTGACCCGCTTCCGTCATCACGACGTTCATGTCCGTGTCGCAGCCCGAGTCTTCCACGTAGTCCAGGTCCAGCACCGGCATGCCCTGGTAGACGCCCACCGAGATGGCGGCGACAAAGCTTTTCACGGGAATGGCGGCGATCGCGCCGCGTGCCTGCAACTGGGAAAACGCGTCATACGCGGCCACCATGGCGCCCGTGATCGAGGCCGTGCGCGTGCCGCCGTCGGCCTGGATGACGTCGCAATCGAGGTGCAGCGTGCGTTCGCCGAACGCCTGCAGATCGAAGGCTGCGCGCAGCGAGCGGCCGATCAGGCGCTGGATTTCCTGCGTGCGGCCCGATTGCTTGCCGCGCGCCGCTTCGCGGTCCATGCGCGTGTGCGTCGAGCGCGGCAGCATGCCGTACTCGGCCGTCAACCAGCCCTGGCCCTTGCCTTTCAGGAAACCCGGCACCTTGTCTTCGATGCTGGCGGTGCAGATGACCTTGGTGTCGCCGCACTCGATCAGCACCGAGCCTTCGGCATGCTTGGTGTACTGGCGGGTGATGCGGATGGCGCGCAGCGCGTCGACGGCGCGGCCGCTCGGGCGGGATTCAAATGTCATGGGGTGTCCTGTGTGATTGGGGTTGCGGCAGCGATTTTACCACCGCGCGCCCGTCCATTTGCAGCCATGCAACAGCGCAGGACGCAACGGCGGGCGGCGCACACATGATCCCTACAATCCTGCCCCGCCAAACACAATTTTCTTTACAATGCCGTAAAACGCACACTATTCAGCAATTTTCAGGCCATCAGACCGAGCGGTTCTGTTTTTGCGGCGCGGGCGGTATTGCCTGCGCTGGCTGATTAAGTGTATAAGTGACTGTATACAAGACCAAATCGGGGAATCCTTTGAGCATTTCAAGCATGACAGGCTACGCGGTTGCCACCAGCGAAGGTGCTGCAGGCACACTGACAATTGAAATCAAGAGCGTCAACTCGCGCTTTCTCGACCTGCAATTCCGGATCAACGACGATCTGCGGGCGCTGGAGCCCGACTTGCGCGCCGCCGTCATGTCCGCCATCACGCGCGGCAAAGTCGAGGTACGCCTGAGCTTTGGCCGCAAGGCCGCTACTGCTGGCACGCAGGCGCTGAACCTGCCCCTGCTGACCGAGCTGGCGCGCCTGCAAAACGAAGTGGGCCAGCATTTTGTCTCCGCCCCCGTCATGACGGTGGCTGAACTGCTGCGCTGGCCTGGCGTCATCGAAGAGGCGCAAGTGGGGCAAGAGTCCTTGCAGGCGGACGTGGGCGCGCTGACCCGCCGCACCGTGGCCGCCTTCGTCGACAGCCGCAAGCGCGAAGGCGCGGCGCTCGAAGCGGTGCTGGTGTCGCGCATCGAAGCGATGGAAGCCATCGTCAAGCGCATCACGCCCTTGATTCCGCAAGTGGTGGCGGCCTTCCAGCAAAAAGCCATCGAGCGCATGCAGGATGCGCTGGGCCTGGCCAGCCAGGGCTCGAATTCGGCCCTGTCGCGCCAGGACGCCATGGAGCGCATCCGCCAGGAAGTCATCCTGTACGGCATCCGCATCGACGTCTCGGAAGAACTGGCGCGCCTGTCGGCCCACCTGGGCGAAACGCGCCACATCCTCACCAAGGGCGGGCAAGTGGGCAAGCGCCTCGACTTCATGATGCAGGAACTGAACCGCGAAGCCAACACGCTGGGCGCCAAGGCGTCCGTCAAGGAACTGGCCGACGCGTCGATGGACTTGAAGCTGCTGATCGAGCAGATGCGCGAACAAGTGCAAAACCTGGAATAAGCGATGGCCGCGCCACGTCCATGGATGCTCGGCGCCGCCGTGCTGGCCCTGCTGGCGGCCGGCGCGCAGGCGCAAACGGCGCCGCAGCAGCCGTCGCCGTATGCGATCGACAGTTGCGCGTCCGGCTGCTTCGTCCTCAAGGAACGGGGCGCCGCCATCTACACGGGCGCCGACGCGGCGTCCTACCGGATCTGCTCGCGCAGCAGCCTGGGCGCGGAAGTGTCGGTCGACAGCACGGTCGTACGCATCAACAACCGCGACTGCACCGACGTGAACGGGCGCGCCATCGTCCTCACCGCGGGCGAAATCGCGCTGGGACGGCTGCCCCGCTGAAACCTGACGGGCCAGTTTGCTTTTTGTCACGCCACGGACAGGGGTTGGCTCGACGCCTTGCCTCTTGGTAAAATACGTCTTTGGGCGATATTTGCCTGGGCAAAAACGCCACCCCTACAGAATATGGAAAACACCGCATGAGCCACCCTACCGCCTTCTCCGGCAGCCTGTTCGTGGTCGCCGCGCCCTCTGGCGCCGGCAAATCGACACTGGTCAATGCATTGCTGGCGCAAGAGCCCGGCATTAAATTGTCGATCTCGACCACCACGCGCGCCCCGCGTCCGGGCGAGCAGCATGGCCGCGAGTACTACTTCACGACGGCGGAAGACTTTATCGCGCGCGCCGACCAGGGCGAGTTCCTGGAATGGGCGGAAGTGCATGGCAATTACTACGGCACCTCGCGCATCATGGTGGAACAGCAAATGCTGGCCGGCACCGATATCCTGCTGGAAATCGACTGGCAAGGCGCGCGCCAGGTGCGCAAGCAATTCCCCCGCGCGGCCGGCATTTTCATCCTGCCGCCGTCGATCGACGCGCTGGAAGAACGCTTGAACAAGCGCGGCCAGGACGAGCCGCACGTGATCACGCGCCGCCTGCTGGCGGCCGGCGGCGAAATCGCACACGCTCCCGAGTTCGAGTATGTTATTATCAATGAAGAGTTTACGGTCGCTTTGTCCGAACTGAGCGCGATCGTGAGAGCGGCCCGTTGCCGGTTTGCGCAACAAGCGGCCCGCAACGCATCGCTATTCGCCCAGCTGGGCCTGCACGCAGAGTAATTCGTCTGCACGCCAGTTCACACAGCGCCACGCACCACGCATAAAATTTAGGAGTTACTATGGCCCGTATCACAATCGAAGATTGCCTGAAGCAGATCCCTAACCGTTTCCAGCTGACCCTGGCTGCGACTTATCGCGCACGCCAGTTGTTGCAAGGCCACACCCCTAAGGTGGAAGCCAAGGACAAGCCTACCGTTGTCGCACTGCGTGAAATCGCTGCCGGTAAAGTCGGCATCGAAATGCTGAAAAAGGTCCCGATGTAAGTGGGAACCCGCGTGCCGGAACAGTGCTGACCCCTGGTTCTACCGTATCCTTTATTCACACTGTGAAGCAACGCGACGTTTTATGAGTCTGACCCCAGCCGACACGACTTCCGCAGCACTGCCGCCCCTGGCCTCGCGCCAGGCGGCAAAATCGCAGGGCGCTTCCGCGTCCGGCGTCGGCACGTCCGGCAGCAACATCCCCGCAGCACCGCCAGCGCCCGCCCTCGGCGTGGCCTCCGTCAGCCACCTGGCCGAGAAGCTGGCCGAATACCTGTCTCCCGCCGACCTGAAGAAAGTCAAGGAAGCCTACCGCTTCTCCGACGAAATGCACCTGGGCCAGATGCGCCGCTCGGGCGAGCCCTACATCTCGCACCCGATCGCCGTCGCGGAAATCTGCGCCGACTGGAAGCTCGACGCGCAAGCCATCATGGCCGCCCTGCTGCACGACGTCATGGAAGACCAGGACGTCAAGAAGGAGGAGTTGATCGAGCGCTTCGGCGCGCCCGTGGCGCACCTGGTCGACGGCCTGTCGAAGCTGGAAAAGATCGAATTCCAGAGCCAGATCGAAGCGCAGGCGGAAAACTTCCGCAAGATGCTGCTGGCCATGGCGTCCGACGTGCGCGTGATCCTGATCAAGCTGGCCGACCGCCTGCACAATATGCGCACCCTGGACTTCATGACGGCGGCGAAAAAACGCCGCATCGCCAGCGAGACCATGGAAGTGTACGTGCCGATCGCGCACCGCCTCGGCCTGAACAACATCTACCACGAGCTGCAGGATCTGTCGTTCTCGCACCTGTACCCGATGCGCTACCGCACCCTGGCGAAAGCCGTCAAGGCGGCGCGCGGCAACCGGCGCGAAGTGGTCAACAAGATCATGGAAGCGGTGAAAAGCACCTTGTCCATGGCCGAACTCGAGGCCGACGTCACGGGCCGCGAAAAGACCCTGTACGACATCTATAAAAAGATGCGCAGCAAGCATTTGTCGTTCTCGCAAGTGCTGGACGTGTACGGTTTCCGCGTGGTGGTGGGCAGCTTTGCCGACTGTTACGTGACCCTGGGCACCCTGCACAGCCTGTACAAGCCCATGCCGGGCAAGTTCAAGGATTACATCGCGATCCGCAAGCTGAACGGCTACCAGTCACTGCACACGACCGTCATCGGCCCGTACGGCACGCCCGTCGAATTCCAGATCCGCACGCAGGAAATGCACCGCACGGCCGAATCGGGCGTGGCGGCGCACTGGCTGTACAAGAGCGGCGAATCGAACCCGTCCGACCTGCAGCAGCGCACGCATGCGTGGCTGCAATCCTTGCTCGACATCCAGCAGCAGACGGGCGACTCGGCCGAGTTCCTCGAACACGTCAAGGTCGACCTGTTCCCCGACTCCGTCTACGTGTTCACGCCGAAGTCGAAGATCATCGCCCTGCCGCGCGGCGCCACGGCCATCGACTTCGCCTACTCGATCCACACGGGCATCGGCGACCAGACCGTGGCCGTCAAGATCAACAACGAAACCTCGCCGCTGCGCACCGAGCTGCACAACGGCGACATCGTGGAAATCATCACCGATTCCTCGTCGCGCCCCAGCCCGACGTGGCTGTCGTTCGTACGCACCGGCAAGGCCCGTTCGGCCATCCGCCACCATTTGCGCACGATCAACCTGCCTGAATCGATCGCCCTGGGCCAGCAACTGCTGTCGCAGGCGCTGCATACCCTGAACATCGACGCCGACCTGCCGGCGCCCCTGGTGGAACGCCTGCTGAACGAGTCGAGCGCCAATTCCATGGACGAGCTGTACGCGGACATCGGCATCGGCAAGCGCATGGCCACCCTGGTGGCGCGCCACATCTTTGGCCTGATCGGCGGCGAAGCGGCCAGCATGCCGGTGGAGCACAATAGCGGCAGCGAGCTCGACCCCGTCACCATCTGCGGCAGCGAAGGCGTCTCGGTACAGCTGGCGCCATGCTGCCTGCCGATTCCCGGCGACCAGATCATCGGCCAGCTGCGCCGCGACCAGGGGCTGCTGGTGCACACGAGCGACTGCTCGCAAGCCAAGCGCCAGCGCGCCAAGGAACCGGACCGCTGGATCGCCGTGCGCTGGGGAACCGAACTGAACCGCCGCTTCGACTGCCGCATCAAGGTACTGATCAACAGCGAACGGGGCATCCTGGCGAGAGTCGCCGCCGAAATCGGCGAGTCCGACGCCAACATCATCTACGTGGGCATGGACGAAGACAAGGACAACGTCCTCGACCAGCTGCGCTTCACCGTGCAGGTGAAAGACCGCGTCCACCTGGCCGCCCTGCTGCGCAATGTGCGCCGCGTCGCCGGGGTCAATCGGATATTGCGCGAGCGCAACTAACCCCAAAACGAAGACTGGGGTCGGACCCTGAGGGGGAATACGTCCCAGTGGGACGTATTCCGATCGCGGCGCGACCGACCCCGGCCTTTACGCTTTACGGGTTTGCAGTTCCCTCACGAATTCGGCACTGCCAACCGCCGCATTGCCACGGCTGGCGACACGCAATGCCTGGAGCGCCGCTTCCTCATCAACATTAAATAAAGCAGCATAGGCCTGCTGCCGCTCACCTTGGTTGTTACCCATGCTTAAATAAAGTGGGTGTGGATGTACCAAGACATCATCCCGCCCTTCCGCATTGCAACGATAGCTGGACCACCGATAATGTCCCGGATAGCGCACCATGCCGGCACGCACGGGATTAAGCTCAATGTAACGCTGGCATACCAACAGATAGTTCACGTCCTGTACCACACAGGACTTATAGCGTCCATCCCACAGCGGTCCGCTGCGATGGCGACGCCAGTTAATATAATGTGCGTACTCCTGCCCTACAGCCTTCATCATGCGCGAGACGGATAAAACACTATCTGCGGACAGCAACAAATGCACATGATTCGTCATCAGCACATAGGCATGCAGCGCGCAGCCTTGCGTACGCGAGTGTCGTTGTAATTGTTGCAGATACCAGAGAAAATCGGCGGGTTCAAAGAAGCAGACTTGCCTGTCCGCCCCACGCTGAACCACATGCAAGGGCATACCCGGCAGAAAAAGGCGTTGGACGCGGGCCAAGGCCGCTCTCCCGTAAAGAAAAGTCCCAGCGTGACAGGCTTGCCTGGACTAACCCTGCGTCAACGCAAGCCTACCCCTCCCCCGGCGCCGGATACGTCACTTCCAGCAATTCCAGTTCCTGCTCGCCCAGCGGCGTGTTGAGGGTGATGACGTCGCCTTCGCGCGCCTTGGTGATGGTGCGGGCCATGGGCGAGACCCAGCTGATCTTGCCGTTCAAGGGGTCGAATTCATCGATGCCGACGATGGTGATGGTGTGCGTTTCGCCGTCGCCCGTGCGGTAGGTTACCGTGGCGCCGAAAAACACCTGGTCGTTGCCATGGTGCACGCTGGGGTCGACGATGGCGGCCAGATCCATGCGCTTGGTGAGGAAGCGGATGCGGCGGTCGATTTCGCGCAGGCGCCGCTTGCCGTAGATATAGTCGCCATTTTCCGAACGGTCGCCATTCGACGCCGCCCAATGCACGATGCGCACCACTTCCGGACGGTCGACGTCGATCAGCTGCAGCAGCTCCTCCTTGATGCGCTGGTAACCGGCCGGCGTGATGTAGTTCTTGGCGCCGGCGGGAATGGCCAGCGCCAGCGCGGCGGCCTCTTCATCGTCGTCGTTGTCGGATTCTTTTACAAAGGCTTTATTCATCCGCCTATTGTAGCCCCGCCACGGCGCCGCAGGCACACGGGAGGCGGGGGCAAACGGGCTTTTTTGACGTATCATCGTGGCAATCGCGGCAAACCTGCGCCGCACACGGAGACGGATGAAAAAATTCTACAGAGTCAGGCGCTGGCTGTTCGCGCCGCTGGTCTACCTGGCCGCCATCTTCCTGCTGATCGAGGAATGGCTGTGGGCGACCGGGGCGCGCATCATGCAGGTGGTGGCGCAATTTCCGCCCCTGCATGCGCTCGAAGCGTGGATCAAGCGCCTGCCGCCGTACTGGGCGCTGGCCATCTTCATGCTGCCGGCCGTGCTGCTGTTTCCCGTCAAGCTGCTGGCCCTGCTGGCGATCGCGCGCGGCCATGCATTTTCCGGCATCGGCGTGATCATCATCGCCAAGCTGGGCGGCGCGGCCGCCGTCGCGCGCCTGTATTCGCTGACGCGCCCCACCCTGCTCAGTTTGCCGTGGTTTGCGCGCTGGCATGGCTTGTTCATGGAAACCAAGGACCGCTGGATCGCCCGCCTGCGCGCCACGCGCCCATGGCGCCGCGTCAGCCGCCTGTCGGCCGCGCTGGGCCGCGCCCGCCGCGCCTGGTGGCAACGCTTGCGCAAGGGCACGCCAGGGCGCCATAATTCCCGTCCAGCAAGGGTGCTGCGCCGCTTCGCCGCCTTCTGGCGCGCCCGCCGCTGATGAAAAAAGGTTACTCCATGCACGACACTCCCCGGTTGGCGCCCGCCCTGCGCGCGGCGGCGCCGGAAATCTACCTGTACGACGCGGCCAGCTTGCAATTGCTCGATGCCAACGATGCCGCCTGCGACAACTTGCAATATGCACGCAAGCAATTGCTGGCGATGACGCCCTTCACCCTCGCGCCGCAGCTCGACGCGCAGCAACTGGCCGCCGTGCTGGCGACCCTGGACGACAGCATCGGCGCGCAAGCCCTGCTGCACGTGCAGCAGCGCCGTCGCGACGGCAGCCTGTATTCGCTCAGCCTGCACCTGTCGCGCGCCAGCCGCCAGGGGCGCGCCCTGCTGCTGGCCGAAGGCGAAGACTTGCGCACGCCGCAGGCGACGGCCGCCGCCCTGGCGCAGGTGCAGTCGCGCTTCAACGCCATCGTCTCGAATACGCCGGGCCTGGTGTACCAGTTCTGCCTGCATGCGGACGGACGCGCCGCCTTCCCCTACCTGAGCGACGGTTGCCAGGCCCTACTGGGCCTGAGCCCGGCACAGCTGCACGCGCGCCCGGAACTGTTTTACCAGTTGATCCTGGCCGACGACCGCGTCTCGTATCTGGAATCGATGCAGGCATCAAAAAGCGCCTTGTGGAGCTGGAACTGGGAAGGCCGCATCTGGATCGATGCCTGGAAGGACGTCAAATGGATCAACCTGCGCTCCACGCCGCGCGCGCTGGCCGACGGCACGGTGCAGTGGGAAGGCATCATGACGAATATCACGGAAAGCCGGCTCGAGCAGAGCGAAGTGCGCCAGTCGCGCGCCCGCCTGGCCGAGCTGACCGCGCACATCGACAAGGTCAAGGAACACGAACGCACGCGCCTGGCGCGCGAATTGCACGATGACCTGGGCGGCAATCTGACGGCCATCAAGATGGCGCTGGCCATGCTGGCGCGCCGCTTGCCACCGGAAGATACGCTGCTGCAGGAAAAGGCCGACTATGTCGATGCCCTGGTCGACCGCAGCATTGACGCCGTGCACCGCATTTCGCTGGACTTGCGCCCTTCCATGCTGGACCTGGGCCTGGTCGCCGCGCTGGACTGGCAAGTGAAGGAATTCGCGCGCCAGGCCGGCATCGCATGCCAGTTCGTCTCGAACCGCCAGCATATCGAACTGGAACTGGACCAGGCGACCAGCCTGTTCCGCATCGCCCAGGAAGCGCTGACGAACATCGCCAAGCATGCGCAGGCGAGCAAGGTCAGCGTGCGCCTGGCCCGCCAGCGCCAGCATCTGCGCCTGACCATCGCCGACAACGGCGTCGGCATGCGCCTGTCCGACCGCGCCAAGCCGCAATCGTTCGGCATCCGCGGCATGGCCGAACGGGCCAGCGCGCTGGGCGGCACCCTGAGCCTGATGGACGGGCCGGACGGCGGCACCATCCTCAGCATAAAAATCCGGCTGACCACGCCACGAGAGGCGATAATAGCGGCTGCAGCCAGTGCGCCCGCGCACAGCGGGCCGCCGCCAGAAGCGGCCAGTGGGTGAATTAGATAGGAAACAACGCAGTCATGAAAGAAAAAGCCACCATCCGGGTATTCATCGCCGACGATCACGCGATCGTGCGCGAGGGCTTGAAGCAAATCCTCGCCGATACGAAGGACATCATCGTGGCCGGCGAGGCCGAAAATGGCCACGACGCCATCAAGCTGTTCCGCGGCTCGAAATGCCAGGTGTTGCTGCTCGACATCTCCCTGCCCGACCGCAGCGGCATCGAAGTGCTCAAGCAGATCAAGAAGGAAAAGCCGGAACTGGCCGTGCTGATGCTGTCCATGCACCGCGAAGATCAGTACGCCATCCGCTCGCTCAAGGCGGGCGCGGCCGGCTACCTGACGAAACAGAGCGCGCCGCGCGAGCTGGTCACGGCCATCCGCCAGGTGGCGCAGGGATTGAAATACATCAGCGCTTCGCTGGCGCAGGAACTGGCCAACACGGTGGGCGAAGACCACGAAACGGCCTTGCACGACACCTTGTCGGACCGCGAATACCAGACCCTGGTGATGATCGCCTCGGGCAAGGCCGTGGGCGCCATCGCCGAAGAGCTGAAATTGTCCGTGAAAACCGTCAGCGAATACCGCGCCCGCCTGCTGGTCAAGATGAAACTCAAGAACAGCGCCGAACTGACGCATTACGCCATCCGCAACCAGCTGGTGGATTGACGCAAAGCGGCATGCGCGCTGGCATCGGGCGAATTGACAGGACTTCTCCTTGCTTCTCGCACAATAAGTTCTTTGCCAACTCGCATATCATGAGGATAATGAGAAATATCTGAAAAGGCTGTGCCTACATGTCCAGTAAATTGCCATCTTCACCAGCAAGCGCGCCCGCTGGCGCCACGCATGCCGCCGCCGCGATGAATCCCGCCGATATCGCCCGCGAAGCGTTTCGCCGCCTGGCCACGCGCCGCATCGCCCCCACGCCCAGCGCCTACCGCGAGATTTACAATGAAATCGCCGGCATCAGCGAACCGGCGGAGACGCCAGCTGCGCCTGCCGCGGTGCTGGCCGCCAGCGCCAATGTAGAAAAAGCAGAAAGTGGCGCAGAAAACGTCCTGACGCAGTTTGCCGCCAAGATGAGCGAATCGGCGGGCGAACTGGGCGACTTTGGCCGGCGCTTCCAGCGCGCCCTGAAAGCACGCGACTGGGACAGCTATGCGCGCACCCTGGCGCAACTGGCGGAAAAACAGGTCAAGAAAGGCGGCGGCATCGAATTGCCGCCCCTGCCGGACGGCGAACAGACGCGCACCCTGCGCGAATTGCTCAGCCGCACCCTGGGCTTTGCCGTCGCCACCTTGCTGACGGGCACGCCCGCGCTGGTGGAAGAGGCAGAGTCCTTGGGCGCGGCCATCAAGCTGGCCCACACGGAAGAAGCGCTGAACGAAGCGGCGCTGCGCCTGAAGCAACTGTGTTACCAGATCGAATTGAAAAGCGGCGACACGGCCGAGCAGCAGGAATTGCTGCTGCGCCTGTTCAAGTTGCTGCTCGATAACGTCAGCCAGTTGCTCGACGACGACAGCTGGCTGCGCGGCCAGGTTGATGCCGTGCAAAACCTGATCGCCGGCCCGCTCGACCAGCGCGCGCTGGAAGACGCCACGCGCAGCCTGAAGGAAGTCATCTACAAGCAAGGCCAGCTCAAGCACAGCCTGTCCGACGTCAAGCTGACGGTCAAGAACATGATGATGACCTTCATCGACCGCCTGGGACAAGTGGCGGCCAGCACGGGCGACTTCCATGAAAAGATCGGCGGCTATTCGGAAAAGATCAGCCAGGCGGAAAATATCAGCGAACTGAACAGCGTTCTCGACGAAGTCTTGCGCGAAACGCGCATGGTGCAGAACGAAGCCTTGCGCGCACGCGACAAGATGGTGCTGGCGCGCCAGGAAGTGCAGGATGCGGAACAGCGCATCCACACCCTGGAAGCGAAGCTCCAGCATATGAGCGAACTGGTGCGGGAAGACCAGCTGACGGGCAGCCTGAACCGACGCGGCCTGGACGACGTGTTTGAACGCGAGACGGCCCGTTCCGACCGCCGCGGCACGCCACTGTGCATCGCCATGCTGGACCTGGACGATTTCAAGCGCCTGAACGACACCTACGGCCACCTGGCCGGCGACGCCGCCTTGAAACACCTGGTGAAGATCGTCAAGGAAACGCTGCGCTCGATGGACGTCATCGCCCGCTTCGGCGGCGAGGAATTCCTCATCCTGCTGCCGGAAACGACGGTCGAGGCGGCGTCATCGACGATGACGCGCTTGCAGCGCGAGCTGACCCGGCACTTCTTCCTGCACGATAACGAAAAAGTCTTGATCACCTTTTCCGCCGGCGTGGCCCTGCGCCTGCCCAACGAAGACCAGGCCGAGCTGGTCAAGCGCGCCGACCGCGCCATGTACCAGGCCAAGCAGACGGGCAAGAACCGCGTGGTGGTGGCGGACTAAGCCCTGTCAGCTTCACGCCATGCCGTCCCGCCACCCGGCCGGACGGCATTTTTCATGGCAAAAACATAATATCTCTTCCCATTCCAGCGCTGCGCCGGCGTCCGCGCGATATGAAAATAAAACTATTTTTACCCTCAAGTTTCTTTAAATCATGTCGTCTAGCGCGCGGCCGGCGGCAAACTGAAGGGCTAAAAATTAAAATTTAAAGCACTTTTCGCCATAAATTTTCCCACAGAGCAACCGTTACCCTAAACAACAGCGGCTTGATTGTCCCGGAACAGCGGGGCAGGCCAAAGTGACTAGCACATAGCGCAATGTAGTACCTGTTTGGAGAATTATCATGGCTGCAGTAATTAATACCAACATCTCGTCCCTGAATTCGCAACGCAACCTGTCGACCTCGCAGTCGGCCTTGAGCACCTCGCTGCAACGCCTGTCCTCCGGCTTCCGCATCAACAGCGCCAAGGATGATGCTGCTGGTCTGGCGATTTCCGACCGTATGACGTCGCAAATCCGCGGCATGACCCAAGCCACCCGCAATGCAAACGACGGCGTCTCGCTGGCCCAGACGGCTGAAGGCGCACTGTCGAGCTCGGGCGACATCCTGCAACGCATCCGCGAACTGGCCGTGCAATCGTCGAACTCGACGAACTCGTCGAGCGACCGCCAGGCGCTGCAAACCGAGGTAGGCCAACTGGGTTCGGAATTGAACCGTATCGCCCAAACCACCTCATTCAACGGCCAGGCGCTGCTGGACGGCACCATGGGTACGGCCAACTTCCAGGTCGGCGCCGATGCCAATCAGCTCATTTCCGCCAGCGGTGCGAACTTCCTGACCAATACCTACGGTAACAACCGTATCGCCAACGATGCATCGGCTGTCAAGAAAGATGCGCTGGGTAATGCCGTCGTCGGCAAGCTGACGATTTCCGGCTCCATCGGCACCGCCACCGTCGACACGACGGCAGCCGCCGCCGGCGTCAAAGGCAGCACGGCCAAATCCGTCGCCGCCGACATCAACAGCCAAACGGCAAAAACGGGTGTGACCGCTTCGGCACAAACGGACGTGAACCTGAACCTGGGCGCCGAATCGTATTCGTTCGCCATCAGTTCGGACAACCCAAGCACGGCGCCTGTCACCGTGTCGTTCGCCGTCAGCGGCACGGCATCGACCGCAGCCGACTACGCGGCAGGCATCAACGCCATCAATGCCCAAACGGCAAAGACCGGCGTGACCGCCCAGTACGATAGCGTCAACAAGGGCATGAAGCTGACCAATGCATCGGGCGAGAACATCAACCTGACGCAAGGCACGACGGCCAACACCAAGTTCGACGTGGACGGCTACAAGGCCAGTGGCACGGTGCAAGGTGCGGCACAGTCGATCATCGCCGCAGCCGACGCCGCCACGGTCAACGGCCGCGTGACCTTCGACTCGCAAAACAGCTTCTCGGTCACGGAAAACACCACTACCGGCCTGGCAATTGGTAAAGCGACGGCACAAGGTTCGACCCTGAACTCCGTGTCGACCCTGGACGTGACGACGTTTGACGGCGCGCAGCTGGCAATTAAAATTGCCGATGCAGCACTGGCCACGGTCAACAGCCAACGCGCCCAGTATGGTGCTTTGCAATCGCGCTTCTCGTCGGCGATTTCCAACCTGCAATCGACCACGGAAAATCTGTCCGCATCGCGCAGCCGCATCGTCGATACCGACTTTGCATCGGAAACGGCCAACATGACCCGCGGCCAGATCCTGCAACAAGCTGGTACTGCCATGCTGGCGCAAGCGAACTCGCTGCCAAACGGCGTGCTGAGCCTGCTGCGCGGCTAATCTCCGATTGGCAAGGCAACAGCGTAGGTCTCTGATTCCCCTGCCGGATTTTTTCGGCAGGGGAATTTTCACTAGGAGAGCACCATGACTATCGACACGATAGCGGCCGCCTCCGCGGCCAGAATAGACAAGAGTTATGCGTCTGCGGACACGCCATCGGCCCGCCCGGCAGCGCCACGCGCGGCCACTGAAAACGGCACGGTTGCACCACAGCCAGCCAGCCGCGAGCCCAGCCGCGAACAGCTGGACAAGGCGGTATCGGAGTTGAACCAGTCGTCGCAGATGAAGACGCAAGGCCTGGAATTTTCCATCGATGAAGACAGCCAGCGCACGGTGGTCAAGGTTATCGACCAGGAAACCAAGGAAGTATTGCGCCAGATTCCCACCAAGGAAGCGCTGGAATTGGCCAAGACCTTTGACTCAGCCAAAGGCTCGCTGATCCGCCAAAGCGCCTGATGATGGCTTGGCACACGGACATGCGACATCGCGGCAGCAGGCATCAGCATGACCACGGGGTTCGGTAGCCTGGCTATCCGGCCCCGTTTTTCATTATAAATAAAGCAATATCCTCCCGCCTCTTCCCCGCTTTTTTGCTCCCGCTGAAAACAGCGCGGTAAATCCCCCTCTCAAGTCCTGATTGATTCTGTCGATAACAGCTTATATTAGCGTTTTCCTAGGAGTATTCAGTGGCCATCACCCCTACAGTATCATCCGTTGGCATCGGCGCCGGCGCCAGCGGCCTGGATGTGAATGCCCTCATCGACAAGCTGATGACGGCCGAAGCCGCGCCGCTGGGTACTTTTGACAAGAAAACGGCCTCTTACCAGTCCAAGCTCAGCGCGATGGGCACGCTCAGTGGCGCCGTCAGCACCTTCCAGAGTTCGCTGTCGGCCCTGTCCAACAGCAATAACTTTCGCGCCGTCAGCGCCACGCCTGCCGATCCCCTGGTGCTGACGGCCAGCGCCGGCGCCAAGGCCGTGGCCGGCAACTACAACATCAATGTCACGCAGCTGGCCCAGTCGCAGACCCTGATGTCGGGCGGCATGGCCAGCAAGCTGTCGACCATCGGACTGGGCAGCAAGACGACGATTTCCTTCCAGCTGGGCTCGCTCGCCGGCGGCACCTTCGGCCTGAGCGGCACGGCCCTGGGCGCCACCACGGCACAGACCGGCATCAGCAACGGCTCCCTGATACTCAACGGCACCGCCATCCCCACCGACGCCAGCACCAAGAGCGCGCGCGCCCTCGCGGACGCCATCAACGCCAAGAGCAGCACCACGGGCGTAACGGCCACAGCCCAGCCTACCTCGAGCAGCGCCACCATGTTCGCCGGCTTCGGCAATATCGAAACGGGCGCGGACGGCACCTACTCGCTGTCGGTGGGTGGCATCGAGATCGTCACCCAGGGTAACGGCGTCGCTGCAGGCACCGGCATCACGGCAGCCTCGCTCGACACGACGCTCGAAGGCCCGAACGCCGTCTCGAATGCGCTGGCCGCGGCCAACATCACCGTCACCGGCAAGGCCGCCGACGGCACCCTGAAATTTACGCGCGCCGACGGTTCCAACCTCAACATCGAAGAAGTGGTGACGGGCTCCGTCAAGGGCGGCATCGGCCATGCCTCGAACTCGGTCAATGACGGCTCGAACGTGACGCTGACCAGCACCATCAATCTGGCCTCAAGCAATGCCAGCCCGATCACCATCGCCGGCAGCAATCCGGCTGCCGCCGGACTGACGGCAGGCTCCGGTGGCGCCTACATGAACACCAACTTTACCCAGGACGGCACGCAGGCGACGGGCACGGTGGTGATCGACGCCACCAACAATACCTTGCAAGGCATCCGCGACGCCATCAATAACGCTGGCCTGGGCGTGATGGCCAGCATCGTCTCGGACGGCACGGACAAACCCTACCATCTGGTCTTGAGCTCGTCGAAGACGGGCGCCAACTCGGCCATGAAAATCTCGCTCAGCGGCAGCGACGGTCTGCCCCCCGACAGTGCCCTGAACGATTTATTATCGTACGATGCGGGCGGCACGCAGAACCTGAAGCAGAACAGCGCTGCGCAAAACACCAACTTCAGCGTCAACGGTATCGCCATCACCAGTGCGTCCAACAGCGTCGATACGGCCATTGAAGGCGTGACCCTGGGCATTGCCAAGGTCGGCAGCACCAGTTTGTCGGTGCAGAAAGATACGTCCACCGTCAAGACCAGCATCAATGCCTTCGTCAAGGCGTATAACGACCTGAATACGGCGATGGCCAAGATGACGGCCTATGATCCGGAAACCAAGAAGGGCGGCGTCCTGCTGGGCGACTCGACCGCACAATCGATCCAGAGCCAGCTGCGCAGGCAGCTGGGCGCGCCGATCACCGGCTTGAACAGCAATCTGAGCACCTTGAGCCAGGTCGGCATCTCCTTTCAAAAAGATGGCAGCCTGGCGCTGGACTCCAGCAAGCTCGACAAAGCCATCAGTGCCAACTTCACCGACATCGCCGGCCTGTTTTCCGCACTCGGCAAGGCCAGCGACAGCAACGTCACCTTTACCAGCTCGACCGCCGCGACCAAGCCAGGCAGCTATGAGCTGTCGATCACCACGATGGCCAGCCAGGGTTCCATCACTTCGGCCGCCGTCTTGCCCGCCAGCACGACGATTGCCAGCGACACCACGTGGAGCATCACACTGAACGATAGCGAGCCCAGCGCTGCCAAGAATACGGCCCAGGTCGTCATTCCGGCCGGGACGTACACGCCTGCCCAGATGGCGTCGCTGATCCAGTCGTCGATCAACGGCGTGAAATCCTTTTCCGACGCTGGCTCCACCGTGTCGGCTTCCATCGATGGCACGGGCAAGCTGGTGCTGGCATCGAGCCGCTACGGCTCCGTCTCGAATATTGCCGTCAGCAGCGGCACCGGCACGGCGCCAAGTGCCCTGTTCGGCGCCTCCGTGCCCGTCAAGGGTGCGGACGTAGCCGGCACCTTGGGCGGACAACCGGTGATCGGTTCGGGCCAGACCCTGACGGGCGCCGCCGGTTCGCCGGCCGAGGGCCTGAAGATTGAAGTCACGGGCGGCACCACCGGTTCGCGCGGCACAGTCAGCTTCTCGCAGGGCTATGCATATCAGTTGAATAACCTGGCGACCTCCTTCCTCGGCACGGACGGCATGATCACCAACCGTTCCAAGGGTCTCAATGAAACGATCAAGAACATCGCGACGCAGCGCGACAAGTTCAGCGAGAAACTGACGGACATCGAAGCGCGCTACCGCGCGCAGTATTCGCGCCTCGACGTGACGCTGAGCAAAATGACCTCCACGCAAAACTATTTGACCCAGCAGCTGGCCGCCATCGCCGCCAACCGTTAAGCCCAATCATCAGGAGAATTACATGTTTGGAACCCAACAACGTGGCGTCAACGCCTATGCCAAGGTCGGCCTGGAAACGGGCATAGGCTCGGCCTCGCCGCACAAGCTGATCGTGATGCTGTACGACGGCGCCCTGGTGGCCGTGCTGAGCGCGCAAGTGCACATGAAATCGGGCAATGTGCCGGAAAAAGGCAAGTCGATCTCGAAAGCCATCCAGATCATCGACAATGGCTTGCGCGCCAGCCTGGACAAGGAAGCGGGCGGCCAGATCGCCGAAGGCCTCGACGCCCTGTATGAATATATGAGCGCGCGCCTGCTGACGGCCAACATCCACAACGATCTTGGCATGCTGGAAGAAGTGCAGCGCCTGCTCACCGACCTGCGCGAAACCTGGAATGCCATCGGAGCCACCCCCGCCGCCATGCCTGGCGCCGATTTGAAACGTATGCCCAGCCTTGCGAGCGCCTGACCCATGATGACCAATCAAGAAGTCCTGACCACCTACGAAGCCATGCAGACCCTGACGGGCCAGATGGTC
The DNA here is from genome assembly GCF_009208735.1 of Janthinobacterium rivuli. GTDB lineage: Bacteria > Pseudomonadota > Gammaproteobacteria > Burkholderiales > Burkholderiaceae_D > Janthinobacterium. The sequence continues at coordinate 33,213 of NZ_WFLJ01000031.1, forward strand.
ACCGCCGCCACCAACGCCGACTGGGACGAACTGGAAGCGCTGGAGCAGCGCATCAGCGCGCACGTGGAAGCGCTGAAGGCGAACGAGGCAAAAGTCGTGCTGGAAAGCGCAGGCCGCCAGCGCAAGGTCGCCATGATCAAGCAGATCCTGGAAGATGATCGCAAGATCCGCGACCTGACCATGCCATGGATGGCGCAATTGTCCAAGCTGATCAACAGCACCGGCACCGAACGGCGCCTGGCCAACGCCTACGGCGCGTAAGCGCATACGGGGGCGCCATGTTGCCGAAGATGGATGCGATCGGCATGACGCCCCTGACCCCGGTCAAGGCCACGCGGGCGGCCGATGCCGTCGCCGACCCGCGCCAGGCCGAGTTCCAGCGCTCGCTGCAGGGACTGATCGGCAAATCCATGCAGGGACAGGTGCTGGCCCGCATGGGCGACGGCAGCTTCCTCGTGCGCGTGGCCGGCACGCCGGCCCGCATGCAACTGCCCGCCGGCGCGCAACCGGGCACGGAAATCCCGCTGACCTTGATCGGCATCAATCCCCGTCCCTCTTTTCAAATCGGCAATAACCGCGACCAGCCCGCCAGCGCCCTGCTGACGTATGCGGACGCGGAAGCCGAGCCGGATGCGGCCGAAACACGCGGCCCCCAGGCCGGCGCCGCCCAGGCGGGCACGCGCGCCAGCAGCACGGCCGCCACCCTGCTCAGCCGCGCCCCCCTCACGCCCGCCAATCTGCTGCCCGCCCTGGCCGGCGACACGCCAGCGCCCGAGCTCAGCTCCACCGCGCGCGCCATCAGCACTGTGCTCAGCCAGGCGGAAAGCGTGCCCGGCGCGCCCCTGTTCCTGGTCGGCAAGACGCCGCTGATGACGACGCCGGGCGCCGCTCCGGCCCAGGTGGCCCAGAAACTGCAGGAGGCGGTCGGCAGCAGCGGCCTGTTCTATGAGTCGCATGTGGCCGAATGGGCGGAAGGCAAGCGGCCGCTGGCGTCGCTGCTGCTGGAACCGCAAATGCAGAAGGCGGCACAGGGCGACATGGCCAAAACGGGTACCGACCTGGCTTCGGCGCAACTGATCAATTTGCAGCTGCATACGCACGAACAGGCGCGCGTGCAGTGGCAGGGGGAGGCGTGGCCCGGCCAGAAGATGCAGTGGGATATCAGCAAGGATGCGCCGGAAAGCCAGCAGCACGAAGGGCGCGACGGCGACGGGGAAGCGACGGCCTGGCGCAGCAATGTGCGCTTCCAGTTTCCCCTGCTGGGCGACCTGGCCGCGCACGTGGTCTTGCAGGGCGGCCGCGTGGCCATCCAGCTGCAGGCGGGCAGCGAAGGCAGCGCCGACACCTTGCGCCAGCATGCGGCGCGGCTGGAAGCGTCGCTGGACGCGGCCGGATGGCCCTTGTCGTCGCTGACGATCGCCGGCAAGCCGGACGCCGCCGAAGCAGCGGAAGCAGATGATGCTTGACGACGCCAAGCGCAAGGTGCCGCAGACGGCCGTCGCGCTGGCCTACCAGAGCGGCACGCCGGCGCCCAAGGTGGTGGCCAAGGGCAGCGGCCTGATCGCGGACCAGATCATCAGCACGGCGCGCGAACACGGCGTCTTCGTGCATGAATCGAAGGAATTGGTGGCGCTGCTGATGGATGTCGACCTGGACCGCCAGATTCCGCCCGGCCTGTATCGGGCGATTGCGGAACTGCTGGCCTGGTTATATCATATTGAATCTGCGAATGGCGGGCCCATCCCTCCCCCGCCCGACACCAGCGTCCACCTCACCGATACATAGACAGGCATCAATGCAAGCACATATTCTGGATTCCGGCCTCGAAAACTGGCATGATTTTGAAGTGGAATCACGGCGGGAAATCATCGCCTTGCTGCGCAGCATAGGCGAAAAGAACCAGCTGATCCGCATGTTGATCCACGGTGAATCCGATGTGTGCGTCACTTCCATCCTGGACGTCGATGCCGAGCACGATACCGTCATTCTCGACCGTTCCGTGAACACCGACCAGAACCGGCGCATGGTGGCCGCCAAGGGCATCTCGTTTGAAACCTCGCTCGACAAGATCCGCATCCTGTTTGCCAGCGCGCTGGTGGAAGAGTGCAATTACGGCGGCACGCCAGCCCTGAAAATTGCCATTCCAGAAACATTGATCCGCTTGCAGCGGCGCGAGTATTACCGCATGACGACGCCCGTGAGCAATCCCGTGCGCGTGTCGATTCCCCTGCCGCCCTCGCTGGGCGGCGCCGACACCCTGTTCCCGCTGGCCGACATCAGCTGCGGCGGCATCGCCATCCTCGACAATAAACTGATGCTGGGCGAGACCATCGGCCGGGACTATCCCGGCTGCCGCATCGACTTGCCCGAGGTCGGCATCGTCACGGCGACTTTGCAGATTCGCAATTCGCTGGACATGACCTTGCTGAACAACAAGCTGAACCGCCGCCTCGGCTGCCAGTTCGTCGACCTGCCGCGCAGCATGCTGGCGCACGTGCAGCGCTATATCACGCGGCTGGAGCGCGAGAGAAATGCGCGCATGGCTGGGTTAGGCTAAGCGTCAGTTGACCCAAAACGCAAGGGCCGGGGTCGGACGGGGACGCCGAGTCCCTGAGGGTCCGACCCCAGTCTTCGTTTTGGGTTCTCAACAGTTACACCTGCATATTCATGATCTCATGATATGCCGAGACTAACTTATTGCGCACCTGCACCGTCGCCTGGAATTCGATGCTCGACTTTTGCATCGACACCATCACGTCCGACAGGCTGACCTTTTCATCGCCCATGGTAAAGCGCTGGCCCAGCGCCGACGAGGCTTTTTGCGCGCCGCTCACGGAGTCCAGCGCGCTCTTGAAGGCATCGGCGAAATTCACCTTCGCCGCCGGCATCTCGGTCTGGATCGCCGGTATTTTCGCCTCCGGCCGCGTGGCCGCCGACTTCAGTTGCGCGATCATCGCCTCGATCCTGCTGCTATCGATACCGCCTGTTTTCACTTTGCCTCCCGATTCTGGTCTGCTTCATATCTGTTCCATGCCTGTTGCACCCAGAGAACAAAACCCTGGCTTGCCAGGCAACGACGGGTACAATAACTTCCGTCACATGTTGCCAGGGTTCCACAATACCAGCGCCAACGCCAGCCGCTCGGCCGAGCAGGCGGCAAAAGCGCCTTCTATTTGGACGATTGAAGCGCGTGACAGTGGCGGATAATTCTGCATATCGCCCCCTCCTCCCGAGGATGCGGCCCCCACGCATCACCCAATACACGTAAATACACCGCCCTGGAAGGCAATCATGGCTGTAGCCGAAGAAATCGATGTGAACCGCATACCGCCTGAACCGGCGCCTGCCCGCTCGCCCGTGGAGTCCGTGCAAGCCTTCGCCAAGACGCCGATGGGCAAGAATTTCCTGCGCGGCCTGGGCGTGGCGGCACTGATCGCCATCGGCGTGGCCCTGTACATGTGGAACCAGCCGCCCGAATACAAAGTCCTGTTTTCCAACTACACGGACCGCGACGGCGGCGCCATCACGGCGTCGCTGGACCAGCTGGGCATCAAGCACAAGTTTTCCGAAGGCGGCGGCGCCATTCTCGTGCCGTCCGAGCAAGTCCATGACGCGCGCCTGAAACTGGCCGCGCAAGGCTTGCCGAAGGGCGGCAACGTGGGTTTCGAGCTGATGGAAAACCAGAAGCTGGGCGTGTCGCAATTCCTGGAACAGGTCAATTTCCAGCGCGCGCTGGAAGGCGAACTGGCCAAATCGATCGAATCGGTGTCCGCCGTCGACACGGCGCGCGTCCACCTGGCCCTGCCCAAACCGTCCGTCTTCGTGCGCGAGCAGCAAAAACCGACGGCGTCCGTGCTGCTGAACCTGCACCCGGGCCGCGGCCTGGACCAGCTGCAGGTGAGCGCCATCGTGCACCTGGTGGCGTCCAGCGTGCCGGAGTTGCTGCCGATCAATGTCACCGTGGTCGATCAGGCCGGCACCTTGCTGTCGAACCAGGAAAAGGACAAGGACCGCGCCAACGGCATCAAGAGCCTGGACCCGAACCAATTAAAGTACGTGCAGCAATTGCAGCAAAGCGTGATCAAGCAAGTCGAATCGATCCTGCTGCCCATCGTTGGCGAAGGCAATGTGCGCGCCGAAGCGACGGCCGACGTGGATTTCTCGCAAAGCGAGCAGGCCGCCGAAACCTACAAGCCGAATTCGCCGCCGGAAGCGTCCACCATCCGCAGCCAGCAAACGAGCGAATCGACGGGCGCCGGCAATGCCAACCCGTCCGGCGTGCCGGGCGCGCTGTCGAACCAGCCGCCAGGCGTGGCGACGGCGCCATTGACGGCCGAGGCGCCTGGCGCCCCGGGCGGCGCGCCGACGGCGCCGACCCAGAAGGAATCGACGACGAATTATGAAGTTGACAAGACCGTGCGTTACGAGCAGAAATCCATGGGCGGCCTGCGCCGCCTGTCGGTGGCCGTCGTCGTCAACTACCGCCGCAGCTTCGACAAGGATGGCAAGGTCACGGTCAAGCCGATTTCCCCTGCCGAAATGGTCCAGATCAATAATCTGGTCAAGGAAGCGATGGGCTACAACAAGGAGCGAGGCGACAGCTTCAGCGTGGCCAACTCGCCCTTCGACGGCATCGACCGCGCGCCGGAAGGCAAGCTGGAGTGGTGGCGCGACCCGGCCAACTTGCCGCTGGCCAAGGAACTGGCGAAATTCCTCATCACGGCCCTGATCTTGCTGTATATCTTCATCAAGATCGTGCGTCCGATGCTGCGCCCCGTGATGCGCAAGATCGACGATTTCGGCGCCCCGCCGCCCGTCATCGAGCCGGAACTGGCCAAGGATGGCGAAGAAAACGAAGTCCTGCTCAGCGAAGCGGAACTGGAAGAACTGGAAGAAGACACTGCCCGCGGTTATCGCGAAAACCTGGCGATGGCCAGAAAACTGGCGCAGGAAGACCCGCGCGTGGTGGCCAACGTAATCAAAGCATGGATAGGCAATAATGACTGAGACAACGGGACTGCAAAAAGCATCGATCCTGATGCTGGCACTGGGCGAGAGCGAAGCGGCCGAGGTCATGAAATTCCTCGGCCCGCGCGAAGTGCTGAAACTGGGCGCCGCCATGGCCACCATGAAGGGCATCGCGCACGAGCAGGTGGTCGAGGTGCTCGACGACTTCCGCGCGCAGACGGAACTCAATTCCACCGTCGGCCTCGATTCGGACGAATACATCCGCCAAGTGCTCACCAAGGCGCTGGGCGACGACAAGGCGTCCGTGCTGCTGTCGCGCATCCTGGGCGGCAAGGATGCGTCCGGCATCGAATCGCTGAAATGGATGGATTCGCAATCCGTGTCCGAGCTGATCCGCAACGAACACCCGCAGATCATCGCCACCATCCTGGTCCACCTGGAACGCGACCAGGCCTGCGAAATCCTCGGCCACTTCACGGACCGCCTGCGCAACGACGTGGTCTTGCGCATCGCCACCCTGGACGGCGTGCAGCCGGCCGCCTTGCGCGAACTCAACGACGTGCTGACGAAACTGCTGTCGGGTAACGAAAACATCAAGAAATCGTCGCTGGGCGGCGTGCGCGCGGCGGCCGAGATCCTGAACTTCATGAGCGGCGAGCAGGAAGGCTCCGTCATGGACAATATCAAGAATTACGACAACGACATGGCGCAAAAGATCATGGACGAAATGTTCGTGTTCGACAACGTGATCGATATCGACGACCGCGGCATCCAGCTGCTGCTGCGCGAAGTACAGTCGGAAATGCTGATCATCGCCCTGAAAGGCGCCTCGCAGGAACTGCGCGACAAGATCTTCAAGAACATGTCGCAGCGCGCCGGCGAGATGATGCGCGAAGACCTGGAATCGAAGGGCCCCGTGCGCCTGTCGGAAGTGGAATCGCAGCAGAAACAGATCCTGCAGATCGTGCGCCGCCTGGCGGACGAGGGGCAGATTGTCTTAGGCGGAAAAGGCGAGGATTCGTTTGTCTAATTTGATTCCCAAAGAGCAGCAAACGGCTTACCAGCGCTGGGAAATGACCTCGTTTGGCGACGAGCGCCCCAGCGTGGTGGCGGCGCGCAAGCTGCTCGAACCGGAGCCCGAACCCGAATTCGACCCCTTTGCCGAGTTGCCGGAAGAAGAGCCGGCCCCGCCGCTCGAATACCCGACGCAGGAAGAACTCGACGCCATCCGCGAGGAAGCGCGCGCCACGGCCTTCGACGAAGGCCGCGCGGCCGGCTACGCGGAAGGCCACGCGGCCGGGCATGCCGATGGCCACGCCCAGTCGTATGCGGAAGGCAAGGCGGCGTCCGCCGTGGAACTGGCGCATTTGCAAACCATCGCCGTCGACTTCGGCACGGCCGTGCAGCAGGCCGATGAACTGATCGCCAACGACGTGATGGAACTGGCCCTGCAACTGGCCAAGGGCATGCTGAAGACGGCCTTGCCCGTGCGCCCCGAGCTGATGTTGCCGATGGTGCGCGACGCCATCGAATACTTGCCGGTGCTGCAACAGCCGGCCTTGCTGATGCTCAACCCGGAAGACGCGCAAGTGGTGCGCGACGGCATCGGTGACGAACTCGACAAGGGTGGCTGGCGCATCATCGAAGACCCCAGCGTGGAACGCGGCGGTTGCAAGATCGACACGGCCAGCAACCAGATCGACGCGCAGACGTCCACCCGCTGGCACCGCCTGACGCACGCGCTGGGCAAGGACCTGGACTGGCTGGCGCCGTGAACGAGCCCGTCAAAGGCCCCACGGCCCATGCGGCGCGCTGGCGCGCCTACCTGAGCGATTGTTCGGCCGTGGTCGGCTTTGTGGAACCGATGCAGATTTCGGGCCGCGTCACGCGCGTGGCCGGCCTGGTGATGGAAGCCGTGGGCTTGCGCCTGGCCGTCGGCGCCGCTTGCACCGTGCCGCTGCCGAATGGCGGCCGGGTCGAGGCGGAAGTCGTGGGTTTTGAAGGCGAACGCCTGTTTTTGATGCCGCAAAGCGACGTCGAGGGCATCGTGCCCGGCACGCGCGTGTTTTCCGTCGAACCGGCCATCCCCCGCCCGGGCAGCGTGGCGCACCCGCGCCGCCGCCCCAGCGACCGCGCGCGCCACTTGCCCGTCGGGCCGCAACTGCTGGGCCGCGTGCTGGACGGCGCGGGACGGCCGCTCGACCAGCTCGGTCCGCTGCACACGACCGACAGCGCCCCCATCAACGTACGCCCCGCCAATCCCCTGGGCCGCGCGCCCATCGTCGACACGCTCGACGTGGGCGTGCGCTCGATCAATGCCATGCTGACCGTGGGCCGTGGCCAGCGCATGGGCCTGTTCGCCGGTTCCGGCGTGGGCAAGAGCGTGCTGCTGGGCATGATGGCCCGCTACACGGAGGCGGACGTGATCGTCGTCGGCCTGATCGGCGAACGGGGACGCGAAGTCAAGGAATTCATCGAGCAGATCCTCGGCGCCGAAGGCCTGGCCCGTTCCGTCGTCGTGGCCGCGCCGGCCGACACGCCGCCGCTGATGCGCCTGCAAGGGGCCGCGTACGCGACGGCCATTGCCGAGTATTTCCGCGACCAGGGGCAAAACGTGCTCTTGATCATGGATTCGCTGACCCGCTACGCCATGGCGCAGCGCGAAATCGCCCTGGCCATCGGCGAACCGCCCGCCACCAAGGGCTATCCGCCGTCCGTCTTCGCCAAGCTGCCCGTGCTGGTGGAGCGGGCCGGCAATGGCGAGGAAGGCGGCGGCTCGATCACGGCCTTCTATACCGTGCTGACCGAGGGCGACGACCAGCAAGACCCGATCGCCGACTCGGCGCGCGCCATCCTGGACGGGCATATCGTGCTGAACCGCCGCCTGGCCGAAGCGGGCCATTATCCCGCCATCGACATCGAGCAATCGATCTCGCGCGCCGCCCACTCGATCACCACGCATGAACACCAGCAACAGGCGCGCAAGCTGAAACAGCTGTATTCGCGCTATGAGCGCAGCCGCGACCTGATCAGCGTGGGCGCCTACAGCGCCGGCACGGACCCCGTGCTGGACCAGGCCATCGCCCTGCATGAAAAGATCGAAGCGTTTTTGCAACAGCAAATCACGGAGCGGGTCAGCATGGACGAGAGCTTGGGGCAACTTACCGCTCTATTCGACTGATTAGGGCTTGCATAGCGGGAATATAATCAGCCATGGCTTCTCCTTCCCAACTTGCAACCCTGATCGACCTCGCCCAGCGCGAAACGGACGACTGCGCCAAGCGCCTGGGCGCGGCCTTGAAAGCGCTCGACGATTGCCGCGAAAAGCTCGACATGCTGTCCGGCTACCGCGACGACTATGCCAAGCGCTTCGAGACGAGCATGAGCAGCGGCATCACGCCCATGGCTTACCGTAATTTCCAGGCCTTCATGGTCAAGCTTGACAGCGCCATCCTGGGCCAGCAGCAAGTGGTCGAGCATGCGCAGGCGCGCAGCGAGAATGAAAAGATGCGCTGGCAACTGGCCGAACGCAAGCGCATGTCGTACACCACCCTGAACAACCGGGCACAGGAACAGGCGCTGAAACTGGAAAACAAGCGCGACCAGAAAGCAATGGATGAGCACGCGGCGCGACAAGCCTATTACAAACGCTAAGCAACACTGAGGCAGCATCATGCAAACCCAGCCAACCCCGATTTCCCAGATTATCTCGCCGAACGCCACGCCGGGCGGCGCCAACCGCAGCCAGCCGTCCACCAACGGCACGGCGGGCGACTTCCAGCGCACCTTGAACCGGCAGATCGAGCAACGCCAGGCCAGCCGCAATATGGCACAGACGCAAGCGCAAATACCGGCGCCTGCGGCGGCGCCCCGCCCCGCCAGCCATGCCGCCACCGCGGCGCCGACCCAGGCGCCAGCGAGCGAAGCGAAGCCGGCGCAAGCGGGCGCCGAACAGGCGGCCAGCAGCGAACAGCCGCCGGCACCAGCTGCCGAGGCAGCCGCGCCCGCCAGCGCCGACAATGCCACGGCCGAGGCCAGCGTGCCCGCCGTCCCCGCCGAACCAGTCACGCCGCCGGCCGACCCGGCCGCCGAGATGCTGGCCCTGGTGGGCAGCATCCAGCTGGCCATCCAGCCACCGGCGGCAGCCGCCAAGGCCGTGCCGGAACTGCCCGCGCGCGCCGGCGTCAAGGCCGACGGCAAGAACCTGGCAACAGGACCCTTGCTGGCCGCCGGCCAGGGCAGCGGCAAGGCCGCCGCCAGCGTCATCACACAGGCCGACAGCGGCGACTTTGCCGACAGCCTGGGCCAGGCCCAGGGCAAGGCGGCCGCCACAGCAGGCAGCGGCGTGCCGGCAGGCAAGGCCGAGCCTGGCAAGCTGGCCATCGACGCGCAACTGGCGGCGACCGCCAAGGCCGGCACCGCCGTGGCCGAACCGTTCCTCAAGGAAACGCCTGCCGACCTGAGCCGCCTGGCGGCCCAGTTGCAGCCAGGCGCGCTGCAGCAGGCAGCGGCCGCCGTGGCCGTGCCGGCCGACAAGCTGACGAGCCGGGTCGGCTCGCCGGCCTGGGACCAGCAACTGGGACAGAAAGTCGTGTGGATGGCGGCCGGCGGCGACCAGAGCGCCACCCTCACGCTGAACCCGCCCGACCTGGGACCGGTGCAAGTGGTACTGACGGTCACCAATGACCAGGCCGATGCCGCCTTCATGTCGGCCCAGCCGGAAGTGCGCCAGGCGCTGGAAGCGGCCATGCCGCGCCTGCGCGAGATGATGAGCGAAGCGGGCATCGCCTTTGGCAGCGCCACCGTCTCGGCCGGTACGCCGGAACAGCAGGACCAGGGCAACCGGGAAGCCTCGGGCGGACGCCGTGGCAGTGGCCAGGGCGGCGGCGCGGCCGGTGGCGAGATCGCCATCGCGCCGGCGGCGGGCGGACGCAGCCGGCCCAGCCTGAGTGCCGTGGATACCTTTGCCTGAGGCCAATTCGTCGTCCACAGGCCACCGGCGCGCCCCACCGCGTAACTTTTCGTCTAAAAACAGCGAGTTGAGGGCGCTTCCGCCCTCTTTTCACTGCATCCTTCTGCGCAGAATTTGCCGATAATGACATAATGGCGTCGTGATCCACTTCCATGCACTCGAGTACCATTGAAAGCAAATCCAAAAATGAAAGCAGATCCGAAAGCAGATGCAGGCCTGGCTCCCGCCGGCGCCTCGAAAAAGAAGCTTCTGATCATCGTGCTGGCCTCGGTGCTGGTGGCTGGCGGTATCGGTGGCGGCGCCGCCTGGTACTTCCTGCATGGCAAGGCCGATAAAGAAGAATCGGCACCCAGCAAGAAAAAACATGCCGCTTCCAAAGCAGGTCCGCCCGTCTTCGTGCCCATCGACGCCTTCACCGTCAACCTGCAGCCGGAAAATGGCGAGCAATACCTGCAAATCGCGTTTACCTTGCAGGCCAGCAGCCCGGAAGAAATGGACTTGATCAAGGTCAACATGCCGAAAGTGCGCAGCCGCTTGCTGCTGCTGCTGTCCGGCAAAAGGGCATCCGAACTCAATACCGTGGAAGGCAAGCAGCAACTGGCGGCCGAAATCATCAATCAGGTGAACCAGCCGTTCGAGGACAAAGGGCCGGAGCAGGACGTGACGGACGTATTATTTACCGCATTCATCATTCAATAAGCAGCCATGGCCGATAATTTCCTCTCCCAGGAAGAAGTCGATGCCCTTTTGAAGGGCGTCAACGGAGACCAGGACGACGCGCAGGCGCCGGAAGATGTCACGGGAGTTCGTACCTACAACCTGGCAACCCAGGAGCGCATCGTGCGCGGCCGGATGCCAACGTTGGAAATTATCAACGAGCGTTTCGCCCGGCTGCTGCGCGTGGGCCTGTTCAACTTCCTGCGCCGCAGCGCCGAAGTGTCCGTCGGTTCCGTGCGCGTATCGAAATACAGCGAGTTCATCCGTAACCTGGTGGTGCCGACCAACCTGAATTTGGTGCACATGAAGCCGCTGCGCGGCACGGCCCTGATGGTCTTCGATCCGGGCCTGGTCTTCCTGCTGGTCGACAATCTGTTCGGCGGCGACGGACGTTTCCATACGCGCGTCGAAGGACGCGACTTTACGCAGACGGAGCAGCGCATCATCCTGCGCATCCTCGACATCGTCTTCGAAGCCTACACCAAGTCGTGGGAGCCGGTCTTCCCCGTCGAGTTCGAATACATCCGTTCAGAAATGAACACGCAGTTCGCCAACATCGCCACGCCGAACGAGGTGGTGGTGGCGTCCACGTTTACGGTGGAACTGGGCTCCGTTTCCGGACAGATCCACTTCTGCATGCCGTACTCGATGATCGAACCGATCCGCGATTCGCTGACCTCGAGCCTGCAGGGCGAGGCGCTGGAAGTGGACAAGCGCTGGATCCGCCTGATGACGCAGCAGATCCAGATCGCCGAAGTCGAGCTGGTCGCTTCGCTGGGCACGGCGCGCGTGTCGTTCGACGAGATCTTGAACATGAAGGTGGGCGACATCATCCCGCTGAATATTCCCGAACTGATCGCCGCCACCGTCGACGGCGTGCCCGTGATGGATTGCACCTACGGCGTGTTGAACGGACAATATGCGCTGAAGGTTGAAAAGTTGCTGGCAAACACCGACAACATGAACAATCATTAAAAAATACCTGGGCCACTGCGGCCCGCATCTGTACAACAGGAGAAACACATGTCTGACAACCAAGACGACCAAAGCGCGGAAGACGATTGGGGCGCGGCCATTGCCGAGCAGGCCAAGGCGGAAGCCGAAGCGCTGCAGAACCAGGCCGCCAATACGGCCAGCGCGGCCAGCGCCGCCGTGTTCAAGGACTTTTCCAAGCAGGCCTCGAAGTCGGAAACGCACAACGATATCGATTTCATCCTCGATATCCCCGTGCAGCTGACGGTCGAACTGGGCCGCACCAAGATCGCCATCAAGAACCTGCTGCAACTGGCACAGGGTTCCGTGGTCGAGCTTGACGGCCTGGCCGGCGAACCGATGGACGTGCTGGTCAACGGCTGCCTGATCGCCCAGGGCGAAGTGGTGGTGGTGAATGACAAGTTCGGCATCCGCCTGACCGACATCATCACGCCTTCCGAACGTATCCGAAAATTGAATAAATGAAGCCTGGCCTGTTGATTTCCACCATGCTGCCGCTCCTGGCGGCATGCAGCATCGCGCGCGCCGAACCGGCAACCGCATCGGCGCCGGCGGCCAGCGCCGCCAGCGCTTCGGTCGCGCTGGCCAGCGAGCCGCCGCCGGCT
>NZ_WFLJ01000032.1 GCF_009208735.1 Janthinobacterium rivuli
CTGCACTTACATCAAATGCCCACACTTATCGACTGTTAATTGTTAAAGAACTGTATTCGGTTACTGCTTTCGCGCTATCGACAAAGCGTTGTGTTTGTCAGCTGCGAAGAAGGAAGAGTATGAAGCAATTTGCTACGTCCGTCAACTCCTTCTTTTTTCTCACTTTACGCTGCATTTGCATGCGTCGTTCAGCGAGGGGGCGAATTATAGCCGTGTCCTGCGCACCCCGCAAGCGCTATTTTTTGCGCCAGATCAAAGGCAATAGGCCTGGCACCGCAATTGCTTATATGAACACATGCACCGACCACCGAGGGGAGCAACTCTGGGCCTGGCAGCAACACTGGGGATAGCCCGGTTCGCTTTGCTTTGCTCCCATCTGTGACAGGTGCTACATTATGGAACACTCTCGATATTCAAAAGAGCGCCGCAGTACAGGGCCCAACGGAGGCAACGAGATCATGTATCAACCGTCAGCTACTTACCGTAGCGCACCGTTTTCGTCGATTGCGGACGCGAACGTTTTACCGGCAGGACAGGACAACGTCCCCGTCATCATCGAAACGTCCCATCAGCGTTCAGTCGCCTTTGGCCTGTCGCCCACGGCCACGCCCGACTTTACGCCAGCCGGAAAATCCGACCTGTCCTTGCTGATCGAGCAAAACCGCATGCTGCACACGCACGCGCTGCCAGCGATGGAAACCCTGTACCAGCAAATCGTCAATACCCACAATATGGTGATTCTCACGGATGCCAACGGCGTCATCGTGCATTCACTAGGCGACGACGACTTTCTGGAGAAAGCCAACCGCGTCGCCCTCCAGCCGGGCGTCGCGTGGTCGGAACAAAGCCGCGGCACGAATGCCATCGGCACGGCCATCACGGAAAAAGTACCGACTTTGGTCCATGCGGACCAGCATTACCTGGCCGCCAATCATTTCCTGACATGCTCCGCGGCCCCGATCACCGACCACCGGGGCAATGTGATCGGCGTGCTGGACGTCTCCAGCGACCAGCGCAGTTTCCACAAGCATACGATGGCCCTGGTGCGCATGTCGGCGCTGATGATCGAAAATCAACTGTTTTCCGCCACCTTCGAGGACGCCATCACCGTGCACTTCCACGCGCGCCCTGAATTCATCGGCACCTTGATGGAAGGCATTGCCTCGTTCACACCGGGTGGACGGTTTTTATCCGCCAACAAGAATGGTTTGTTCCAACTGGGTCTGTCATTTGCCGCGCTTCAATCACATACCTTCAGTTCCCTGTTCGGCTTGCCCGTTTCCGCCCTGTACGATCATTACCGCACGGCCGCACCCGGTCTGCTGAACCTGTGCATGCACAGCGGCGTGCGCGTGTATGGGCGCGCGCAGTTGCGCCTGTCCAATAGCGTCTTCCAGCACGGCTTTACTGCCAGCACCGACCATAGCGATATCAACGCCGTGCCGGCCCAGGTTCCCGCGTCGGCCAGCCATGCGGCCAACGCGGCGCGCCGCCTGTCCGGTCTGCGCTATCTGCGCACGGGCGATCCGCAGCTGGAATTGGTGATCGAAAAGGTCAACAAGGTATTGGGGCGCGACATTCCCATCCTCGTCATGGGCGAAACGGGCACGGGCAAGGAATTGCTGGCGCAAGCCATTCACAACGACTCGCCGCGCGCCATGGGACCATTCATCGCCGTCAATTGCGCCTCGATCCCGGAAACCCTGATCGAATCCGAACTGTTCGGCTATGAAGACGGCGCCTTTACGGGGGCGCGCAAGAAAGGCGCGATCGGCAAGATTTTGCAAGCCAATGGCGGCACCCTCTTCCTCGATGAAATCGGCGACATGCCGTTTGGCTTGCAGGCGCGCTTGTTGCGCGTGCTACAGGAACGCATGGTCACGCCGCTGGGCAGCAGCAAATCGATCACCGTCAATGTGGAACTCATTTGCGCCACGAATCACAACTTGCGCGAACGCATGGCCAAGGGACTGTTTCGCGAAGACTTGTATTACCGCTTGAATGGCCTGGTGGTAAAACTGCCGCCGCTGCGCGAACGCACGGACCTGGACACGGTCGTGAAAAAAATCCTCGCGACGGAAGCGCCCGACACGCGCTACACGGTGGCGCCGGACATCCTGCGCATGTTCCACCAGCATAAATGGCCGGGCAACTTCCGCCAACTGACCAATCTCTTGCGCACGGCCATCGTCATGGCAGGCGACGAGCATGAAATCTGCTTGCGCCACATGCCTGATGATTTCCTCGACGATATTGAGATGACGCAAGCGACTGCCGCCAGCGCCAGCACGGACCGCATGATCGCGGCCGGCGCCAACTTGGAAGAGATGGAGCAAAGCGTGATCCTCAAGTCGCTCGATGCCCACGGCGGCAACGTCTCGGCCACGGCGCGTGCGCTGGGCGTGTCGCGCAACACGATCTATCGCAAGGTGCCGCACCTGAAATAGCCTAGAGTAAACGGGAAAAACCGGGCGACATCGCGCGCCGGCCCTGCTTGTCGATGGTCATCAAGTCGACGCCCTCCATTTGCGCGGCCATCGCATGCGCGCGTGCCGCGCCCGTCACCATGAAGGTTGTCGACAAGCCATCGGCCAGCAAGCCCGTGGGCGCCAGCACGGTGACGCTGGCCAGTTCACGTGGCGAATCACCCCTCGCAGGGTCGAAGATGTGGTGATGCGCGAAGTCGGGCGTGAATGTGCATTCGTAGTCGCCCGAGGTTGCCACACTGCGCCCTTCCACTTTCAAAGTGGCCGCCAGGATTTCGCCGTCGCGCGGGTCCTGGATGCCCAAGGTCCACGGGCGGCGCAGGGAACGCTGGCCGCGCGCAACGAATTCGCCTGTATCGAGCAGCGCATGCCGTATGCCGCGCGCCTGCACGGCAGCCAGCGCCATGTCCGCCGCGTAGCCTTGCGCCAGGCCGTTCAAGGTCAGCGCCATGCCGGGCTGGAGAAACCGCACTTCGCGGCTATCCCACGCCAGTTGCCGCCAGCCTACCCGCGCCTGCGCCGCGCGGCGCAAGGCGTCCGCCGGCAAGCTGGCCCGGTCTGCCGCCGCGCGAAACAGCTGCCACAAAGGTTGCACGGTGATATCAAAGGCCCCATCGCTCCATTGCGACAAGGCATGCGCCTGCGCCAGCACGGCCAGCAGGTGTGCATCCGGCCGCGCCAGGCGTCCATCACGGTTCAGCTGAAAGACTTGGCTGGCGGGACTGTAAATGCTCATCAGCCGGTCGATATTCCTGGCCGCATGCAAGGCGTCTTCAATGGCCAGCTCGGCTTGACGCTGATCGTGGTGCAATACGGTGACGGCGATCGTCGTGCCAAACGCCAGCGCGGCGCCTTGATAAGGACGGACTCCAGATGCAGTGACCGTGCCGCGCGCCATGCTGCCGGGCAAAGACAAACCCGCCATGCCGGCCACGCTGCCGATGGCCGCGGAAATAAACGTTCTACGCTGCATTGCTGCTCTCCTCTGCCGTGACCCTTACGATGGGGATGGTGCGGGCACGCTTGATTTCCAGCATCAAGGGTGCGCATTTTTCATCGCTGGCGTAAATCACCACGCAATCCATGCACTGGAAACACTCGCCGTAATCAACTTTCCCGCTAGCCGCGATGGCGTGATGCTCGCAACGGTGGCGGCAAGTCTGGCAAGGCGTGCCGCATTCCTTGCGGCGGGGAATCCAGTTGAACAGGCGAAAGCGCCCCAGCAGTGCCAGCGCCGCGCCAAACGGGCACAGATAGCGGCAAAAGAATTTATAGGACACACTACTGAGCAGCAACAAGCCCACGGCATACGCGACGAAGGGCCAGGCGCGCACGAAGTTCAGGGTAATCGCCGTCTTGAACGGCTCCAGCTCCACCAGCTTGTCCGTGATCTGGCTGGAAAACACGCTGCTGCCAAGGATGGCCGCCAGCAAGCCATACTTGATCCATTTCAAGCGCCCATCCAGGCGCGGCTTGATCTTCCATTGCGGCAAGCGCAACCACTGGCCCAGCTTGCCCGTGAATTCCTGCAGGGCGCCGAACGGACACAGCCAACCGCAAAACGTGCCGCGCCCCCAAATCAGCAGGCTGAGCAGCACGAAAGCCCACAGGATCACCGTCATCGGATCGAACAGGAAAAAGCCCAGGCTGCGCCCCGCCAGCAGCGCCTGAATGACGCCCGTGATGTTGACGATCGATAACTGCCCCTGCGCGTAATAACCGACGAAGCCAATCGTAAACAACAGGAACAGGCGGCGGAACCAGGCAAACTGGCGGCCATCGCGCACCAGGCGTTTCTGCCAGGCCAATGCACCGGCCAGCAGCGCCAGCCCGGCGAGCAACAGCAGCAACTCAGTCTTGCGGCTCTTCCACGTGCCGCGCCAGCTGGCATCGTCGCCTTGCGGCGCCGTATAGAAATCGGCGGGCAAGCGGTAATTGACATCCACGTTGCGCGCGATGCGTTCCGGATACACGATGCCCTTGCTGCGCGTGATCGGCAGCGTGAACGCCAGCGGACTGGCCGCATCGAGTCCCGCCTGGCTGATGACGCGAAAGACCGCGATATTTTCCGTCGGCAATGGCCCCGCATCGGACAGGCGCAATTCCAGGTCCAGGTCGCGCATGTCGATGGGCAAGCCATCCTGCTTCAGCAACAGCCTGTCCGGCACGGTGCCGCGCACGAAATCGTCGCCCAGCACGCTGTAGCGCCCGCGCGACATGACGAGGATGGCGTGATCGCCGTCGTCTAGCCGGTTACGCAGTTTGTTCCAGCTGCGTTCTGTCAACAGGTTGCGTCCCACGCTGGGCACGGACACATAGGCCAGGTACAGGTCGATGAACACGTCGTCCGGCGCGCGCGTCGCTTCCGCATCGAGTCCCGCGCCGGGACCGCCGGCAAACAAGGCTTCCACGTCCTTGTTACTCAGGCAGACATGCTGGATCAGGCCTTGTCCGAGCATCTGCGCCACGCTGAGTTTCTCGAACACGTCCATGCGGATGCGGGCGATCTGGTCCGGGTCACGGCCTTGCGCGAAGCCGAGTTTTTTGCGCGACACTTTCAAGGCCGAGGCCAGCACGCTCTGGTTGATGATGCGCACGGAGGCCGTGGCCTTCGACACGCCATCGATATCGGCGTGCATCGCATCTGGCGCACGTTTCTTCTTGGCATCGATGGCGATGTTCTGTTTCAGCGACAAGCCCTGGTACTGTTTGACGAACTGAAACAAGGGCGCTTCGCCCAGGCCATCGAGAAACACGGGTTCGTGTTGCGACAGCACGGCGACGTCCAGAAAACTGCCTTGCGGATCGATGGCGATCAGCAGATTGACGGGCACGCCGGAAAAGCCGGGAATGGGCGCCAGGTCCATCGATTCAAACACGTAACCGACCAGTTCGGTGGCCGTGGCGTTTTGCTTGAACAAGGGCCAGACGGGCAAGTCGGCGTCCTTCTCGCCCACCACCAGCGGCGCGGGGAAGCGCCGTGCCAGTCCGGCCTTGTCGAGCACGCCCGCCCATGCCTGCCCCAAAATGAACAGGAATAGCCAGCATCCGATGAACAAGCGCATTATCCGCATGCATTGTGCTCCGTGCGGCGCCCTGTCGCAGGACGCCGCGTTGATGAGTTAGAAGAAAATAATGCCGCCCAGGGACACGCCATTCATCTTCGCTTCGCCACCCGCAAAGCCTTTCGAGCGCGTCTGGCCGAGCTCGCCCACCAGGGTGATCGCGCTGTTGAGCGAGTAGTACGCGCCCAGGGTCAGGTTGGCGTTCGACTTCAAGCCGCCCGTGCCGGCCGTGTTGTCGTCGTTCTTGCTAATGCCGTAAGACAAGCCCAGTTTCAGCTTGTCCGTCGTTTTATACGTGCCTTGCAGCAGCCAGTTCTTCGACTTCGTATCGCCCTGGTCCGCATCGGACAAGATGCCCAGCCCCTTGCCGCCCTGGAAGTTGACCAGCACGCCGGCCGGGCCCATCTGGTAGGAGCCGCCCACTTCCACGCCGCGCATGGTCAGGTCATCGACCCCAGGCGTTTTCGAGGTGAACTTCTGCGACTTCACGCCGAGCCAGGCTTTCAAGCCTTCCTGCGCATACGTCAGTTGCGCCTGCACTTGCGGACTCGACTTCGAAGAATAGGTCGAGCCTGCCACGATGGGCGTATCGGAGACGGGGCTGACCAGCGCCACGTCGACGCCAACGCCGCCCGACTTCGGCGAGCTGTACATGATCTGGCCATAATTGCCCAGGTAGGTGTAGCCGGCGCCGATATGGCCCAGGGTCACGCGGCCGCGCTGCGTCGCCTGCACGGGTGCACCCGAACCCAGCAAGGTCATGTCGGACAAAATCGCGTTCGCGCCAAAAATGCCATAGTCGCGGCCCAGCTTGAAGGTGCCCATCTGCGCATTACCAAACGTAAAGAAGGCCTGGCGCACATCGACCACGCTGTTCTGGCTGATGGCGCTGTCGGTGGCCGTCGAGTTGTAGATGCCGATCAAGGCTTTCACGTCGTACTCGCCCAGCCGCGAGCTTGCCGAGGTGATCAAGCCATTCGGCAGCAAGCCGTTGCCGATCGTGGTGCGGTCCTTCTCGCCGCCGCAACCGAGCGCCTGGCCGCCCAGCGCCAGCCCGCCCACGGCATCGCCCGAACACGACACTTGCGTGTAATACGCGTTGACGATGCCGCCCACCGACACGGTCCAGTCGCCAGCCTTGATATCGACGGCTTGCGCCTGTCCCATCGCTGCGATTGTCATGACACCCAGGCTCCCCAGCTTGATCAATGTGTTCATTGCTTCTCCTCTTTCTTCTCTGTTTTTAGTGTGCACACCAGTGATTGATGTACCTCAAGCTTTGGCAATAAGCGTGCCCAGCAAGGCTCAGAGGGAGAAAGAGAAACTATGTGTTTAACATGTGCAACGGCGGATCAATCGCCGCTGCCAGTGTTCATTTTTTGACCGCAAGCAGGCGTATCGGGCATCCAGGTAAACAAAAAACTGACGGCCTGGGCCGTCAGCAAAAAGAAAACATCCGGCGGACAGGGAGACACCCATCCGAGTGGCCCGGATGCTTCACCCCGTTACTTCGATGCCAACTTGAAGACCCACACGGAACCGCCCTGCTCCAGGAAGTTGACCTTTTTCGCCACTTCGCCGCCCCACAGCGGCACCGCGCCACCCCAGCCGGAAACGACGGCCACATATTGCGTGTCGCCATCCTGCCAGGTGACGGGTGGCGCCACGACGCCGGAGCCTGTCTGGAATTTCCACAGTTCCTTGCCCGTCTTCGCGTCGACGGCTTTCAGGAAGCCTTCCGGCGTGCCGTAGAACACCAGGTTGCCCGCCGTGCTCATCACGCCGCCCCACAGCGGCGCGTTGTTCTTGATTTCCCAGACGATCTTGCCCGTCTTCGGATCGACGGCGCGCATGGCGCCGATGTAGTCGTCAAACAAAGGCTTGATGGTGAAACCCGCGCCGAGGAAAGCGCCGCCCTTCTTGTAGCTGATCGGCTCATTCCAGATATCCATGCCCCATTCATTCGCCGGCACATAGAACAGCTTGGTTTGCGGCGAGTACGCCATCGGCATCTGGTTTTTTGCACCGAGGAAAGCGGGTGCGGCAAACACGGTCGTGCCCTTCTTGCCTTCCTCTCCCTTGGTCGGGTCGCCAGGGCGGCCGGCGGGAATGAAGTTCGGCCGGCCCGTCTTCAGGTCGATGCTGCTGGCCCAGGTGATTTTCTTCACGAACGGAAAGGCATTCTGCAGCTTGCCCGTGTTGGCGTCGATCACGTAAAAGAAACCGTTGCGGTCGGCCTTGCCGCCGTAGCGTTTGCCATCCATGTCGAAGGTGACGAACTCGTTGGCGCCGTCGAAGTCCCAGGCATCGTTCGGCGTGTTCTGGTACGCCCACTTGATCTGCCCCGTTTTCACGTCCAGCGCCACGGTGGACGACGAGTACAGATTGTCGCCGGGACGCAAGTGGCTATTCCATGGCGCCGGGTTGCCCGTGCCAAAATACGCGAGCTTGGTTTGCGGATCGTAGGTGCCGCCCATCCAGGTCGAGGCGCCGCCCGTTTTCCACAGATCGCCCGGCCAGGTCTTGTTCACGGTGCCAGACACGCCGTTGTCGATGGCCTTGCCATCCTTGTCATAGCGGTGGCCCATATGGCCCTCCACCGTTGGACGGCTCCACACGAGGTCGCCCGTCATGGGGTTGCGCGCCTCGACCCGGCCCACGATGCCGAATTCACCGCCCGACACGCCCGTCAGCAGCAAGCCTTCGGCGATCAGCGGCGCGGCCGTCATCGAGTAGCCGGCCGCGTAGTCATCGACCTTTTCCTTCCAGACGATCTTGCCCGTGTTCTGATCCAGCGCCACCAGATAGGCGTCGAGCGTGCCGAAAATCACCAGGTTGCCATACAGGGCCGCGCCGCGGTTGACCACGTCGCAGCAGGGCATGATGCCGTCCGGCAAGCGATGCTCATATTTCCACAGCTTGGCGCCCGTTTTCAGGTCGACGGCAAAGATGCGCGAATACGATGCCGTGACGAACATCTTACCGTTGTGAATCAACGGCTGCGATTCCTGGCCCCGCTGTTTTTCGCCGCCGAACGAGAACGACCACGCTGGCACCAGCTTGGCCACGGTCTTGTCATTGATCTGCGTCAGCGGCGAGTAGCGCTGCCCCTGCGTGCCCATGCCGAACGACAGCACACTGGCCGGATTCTTCGCCGTGTTGTCGAGCATGGCGGTAGTGACATTGCCCACGTCGGCCGCCTGGGCCAGCGTGGCCATGCTCAAACCGACGAGTATCCCCATGATTTTTTTCTGCACAATCATCTCCCTCTGTTATTAGTATGTGTATGTATCAAGTGCTGCCGTGGTCGTGCGGCTGCGTGTGCAGCAAGGCGCACTCTTCATCGGTGAACAGGCGCGAGCGCGTCAAAAAGCGCTTGCCTGTGCCGTTGTCGAGTGAAAACATGCCGCCATTGCCATCGACCACATCGATAATCAACTGGGTATGCTCCCAGTACTCGAATTGCTCGAGTCCCATGTAGAACGGTGTGCCATTCAAATTGCCGAGATAAATGTCGGTATCGCTGACATCGAACTCGCCCAGCGCATAGCACATGGGCGCGCTGCCGTCGCAGCAGCCGCCCGACTGGAAAAACATCAGCGGGCCGTGACGCTGGCGCAATTTGTCCATCATTTCCAGCGCCGCATCGGTGGCGACCACCCGGGCAATTGCTGCACTCATGGCATCCCTTTCTGCACGCCGCGCCCGGCTAAGGGCGCGGCGCATGTGCCGGTTTAGAAGAAGCCCAGGGCTTTCGGGCTATAGCTCACCAGCAAGTTCTTCGTTTGCTGGTAGTGATCGAGCATCATCTTGTGGTTTTCGCGGCCGATACCCGATTGCTTGTAGCCGCCGAACGCGGCGTGGGCTGGATACAGGTGGTAGCAATTGGTCCACACGCGACCCGCCTGGATGGCGCGACCCATGCGGAAGGCGCGCGAACCGTCGCGCGTCCACAAGCCGGCACCCAGGCCATACAAGGTGTCGTTGGCGATCGCCAGCGCGTCAGCCTCATCCTTGAAGGTGGTCACGGACACGACGGGTCCGAAGATCTCTTCCTGGAAGATGCGCATCTTGTTATTGCCCTTGAACACGGTCGGACGCACGTAATAGCCGCCTTCCAGGTCGCCCGCCTGCGTGTTGCGCTCGCCGCCGGCCAGCACTTCGGCGCCTTCCTGGCGGCCGATGTCGAGGTAGGACAGGATTTTTTCCAGCTGCTCCTGCGACGCTTGCGCGCCGATCATGGTGGACGAGTCAAGCGGGTTGCCCTGCTTGATGGCGGCCACGCGTTTGAGGGCACGTTCGATGAATTTCTCGTAGATCGATTCCTGGATCAGCACGCGCGATGGGCAGGTGCACACTTCGCCCTGGTTCAGCGCGAACATGGCAAAACCTTCCAGGCACTTGTCGAAGTAATCGTCGTCCGCATCCATCACGTCTTCAAAGAAGATGTTCGGCGACTTGCCGCCCAGTTCCAGGGTGACGGGAATCAGGTTTTGCGCCGCGTAGCCCATGATCAAACGGCCCGTGCCCGTTTCGCCCGTGAAGGCGATCTTGGCGATGCGCTTGCTCGACGCCAGCGGCTTGCCCGCTTCCAGACCGAAACCGTTGATGATGTTCAGCACGCCCGGCGGCAGCAAATCACCGATCAGCTCGATCAACACCATGATGGAAGCGGGGGTCTGTTCGGCCGGTTTGAGCACGACGCAATTGCCGGCGGCCAGGGCTGGCGCCAGTTTCCACACGGCCATCAGGATCGGGAAATTCCACGGAATGATCTGGCCCACGACGCCCAGCGGCTCGTGGTAGTGATAGGCATAGGTTTCCGCATCGATTTGCGCGACGGAACCTTCCTGGGCGCGGATGCAGCCGGCGAAGTAACGGAAATGGTCGATGGCCAGCGGAATGTCGGCATTCATCGTTTCGCGGATCGGCTTGCCGTTGTCGATGGTTTCCGCCGTGGCGATCAAGCTCAGGTTCTGTTCGATGCGGTCGGCGATGCGGTTCAGGATATTGGCGCGCTCGGCAGGCGACGTCTTGCCCCAGGCATCCTTGGCGGCATGCGCGGCATCGAGCGCCAGCTCGACGTCTTCCGCCGTGGAACGGGCGATTTCGCAAAACGGCAAGCCCGTGATGGGCGTGATGTTGGGAAAGTATTCACCTTTTACTGGTGCAACGAATTTGCCGCCGATGTAATTGTCATAGCGTTGTTTGAAAGGATTGGCTACGCCCAGTTTGCTGATGTCTGCGAGATTCATGTCGTCCTCTATCGGGTTAATTAGAATGGAACTGCGTTAATTAAAATCAAACGTCCTGGTACAGATGGGGTGAGTACACGGAGTCTTCCGCAAATGCCGTGCCAGCTCGCCATCCCACGACAAATTTAGCCGGTTTTACCCTTGTTACAAGGGCGTGGCGTCAATCCCGGCGCGCTCTTCAGCGCATGCCCGGGGCTTGGGCGACGGACGTGGGCCTGTTGGTGTTTTGAACAGGGTGGCGGCCTCCTGTTCCAATTCGGGCCAGCCCTGCTGCTGCGCCCCTGCGCCGCTGCACAATGGAACAGGTGTACCAGACTGGAACACCTGTTCCAGCTTACCTAGCGGATCACCACGCCCCATGGCAATTCACCTACGGCAATATCGGTCACCTTGCGCGCGCTGGCCGTGTCGATCACGGACACGCTGTTGGAGCGGCCATTGGCCACGTACAGCTTGGCGCCGTCCGGCGTGATGGCCATATTCCACGGGCGCTTGCCGACGGCTATGGTGGCCGTCACCTTGTTGCTGGCCGTGTCGATCACCATCACCGTGCCGTCGATACCGTTCGAGACATACACCTGCTTGCCACTGGGGTGGACCACGATGCCATTCGCATTCTTGCCCGCTGGAATGGTGGCAATCGCCTTGTGCGCGGCCATGTCGATCACATAGACGGCATTGACCAGTTCGCACGCCACGTAGGCGCGGCCCGAGTCCGGGCTGAAACCGATGCCGCGCGGACGCAATCCCACGGCGATGGACGCCACCTGGCGGCGTTGCGCCACGTCAATGACATCGACTTGCTCGGCCTCTTCCGCGCTGACCAGCAGCCAGCGCCCATCCGGGCTGAACACGGCATGTTCCGGATTGCGTCCCTGTACCTTGATGTCGGCGAGCAAGGTGCCCGTCTGGCCATCGAGCAAGGCCACGCTATTGTTTTCCTCGACGGCCACGGCCACGTGACTACCGTCTTGCGAGGCGCTGACGCCTTCGGGCGACTTGCCCAGCGCCACCGCGCGCACGGGCATGCCGCCACCGTTATCGATCAGCAGCAAGGCGCTGCTGGCGGCGTCCGTGACAAACAATTGCCGCCCTGTCGGGTCGGCGGCGATGCCGCGCGGACGCTTGCCTGCCGCGATCTGGCGTACGACCTGGTCGGTCGCCGTGTCGATCACGCTCAAGGTGCCCGATTTTTCATTGGGGACATAGGCAAACGGGGCGGCCAGCACGGCCGTGCTGGCAAGCGCAGGCAGCAGCCAGCACACCTGGCGCAAGCGCGAGAAGAAGTTGGGCATAATCACCTTTTTAATGGCAAAACGAGGGAAAAACGCGCGGTAGCGGCGCCTCTGACAATTGCTGTATGCAAACGCCGTGCCACGGACACGCGTATAATTTCAGCCCACCAATGGAGACATGGCAGGCATATTGCTTGATACACCTACGCAGACCTGTACCGCGCACGCGATCAAGCAGGCTTTTATTCACATTGGAGAATCCGCATGCAACACCGTTTCCGCCTGAACACCATCGCCAGCCTGTTTGTCGCCGGCAGCGCCACCCTCGCCCCCCACGTCTTTGCCGCCGAGGCCGCAGATCCGGGCGCACAACTGATGGATACGGTGGTCATCAGCGGCAGCCGCATCGCCCATCCCAGCCAGGAAGTGCCGGCCTCGATCGACGTGGTCGACAGCGCCCGCATCCAGGAGGGCCAGATCCGCGTCAACGCGTCGGAAGCGCTGGCCGCCGTGCCGGGCCTGGTCGTGCAAAACCGCCAGAACTACGCACAAGACTTGCAAATCTCGTCGCGCGGCTTCGGCGCCCGCTCGGCCTTCGGCGTGCGCGGCGTCAAGCTGATCAGCGATGGTATTCCCGCCAGCATGCCGGATGGCCAGGGCCAGGCCGCCACCTTCAATCTCGATACGGCCGAGCGCATCGAAGTGCTGCGCGGACCGTTTTCCGCCATCTACGGCAACCATTCGGGCGGCGTGATCCAGCTGTTTTCCAAGGATGGACAAAATCCCCCGTCCGTCGAATTGAATGTGACGGGCGGCAGCTACGGCACCAGCAAGGTGGACTTGACGGCGCAGGGCCAGGCAGGCGGCATCGGCTACGTGCTCGACGGCTCGCGCTTCCGCACGGACGGTTTCCGCGACCACAGCGCCGCCACGCGCGAACAGGCGTTCGGCAAGATCACGGTCAAGCCCACCGCGGACAGCAAGCTGACCATCGTCGCCAACAGCCTGCACCAGGGCAACACGCAAGATCCGCTGGGCGTCACCTGGCCCACGTTTGCAGCGAACCCGCGCGCCGGCGAAATCGACACCACCGATACGCAAAAACCGAAACGCACCCTGGCCGAGCGCTACAACACCCGCAAGAGCATCGATCACCAGCAGATCGGCGCCACCTACGAGCAATCGTTTGGCGATGACCGCCTGCACGTGATGGTGTATGGCGGCAACCGTGACGTGATCCAGTACCAGGCGTTTACCAAGGGATTCCAGGCGCCGCCTAGCCATTCGGGCGGCGTGGTCGATTTCCAGCGCCAATTCTATGGCATCGATACCAACTGGCTGCACGTGAACCAGCTGGCTGGCGGCAAGCTGAGCACCACCATCGGCATCGACTATGGCCGCTCCAGCGACGACCGCACCGGCTATGAAAATTTCATTGGCAATAGCTTTGGAGTAAAAGGCAAGCTGCGCCGCGACGAGCAGAATGTCGTCTCCAGCCTCGATCCGTATCTCCAGGCGGAATGGCAAGGCGGCCCGTGGCTGCTCAGCGCAGGTGTGCGCTACAGCAAGATGAAAGTGGCGGTCGACGACCATTTCCTTAGCAATGGCGACGACAGCGGCAGCCTGGAGTTCAGCCATACGACGCCGGTGCTGGGCCTGCTGTACAAACTGACGCCGAACGTCAACGTCTACGCCAGCGCCGCGCGCGGCTTCGAAGCGCCCACCCTGAACGAACTGTTTTACTCGGGCACGGGCGGCGGCTTCAATTTCAACTTGAAGCCGGCCACCAGCACCAACCTGGAAGCGGGTGTCAAGGCCAGGATCGCCAACAACACGCACGTGAACGCGGCCGTGTTCCAGATCAAGACCAACGACGAGCTGGTGGTCGACAAGTCCAGCGGTGGGCGCACCAGTTATCGCAATGCGGGTAAAACCTTGCGCCAGGGCATGGAAGTGTCGCTCGATTCGAACCTGCCGTATGGCTTCACGACCAAAGTGGCGCTGACCAGCCTGCACGCCGTGTATGACCAGGCGTTTGGCAACGTGCGCGAAGGCAGCCGCTTGCCAGGCGTGCCCAGCGCCAACCTGTTCGCGGAACTGGCCTGGAAAGATACGCTCGACCGTTTTGGCGCGGCGCTGGAAAGCGTGGCCAGCAACCAGGTCTACGCGGAAGACAGCAACATCGAAAAGCCGGCGCCCGGCTACACGGTATTCAATGCGCGCTTCAATGCCAAGCAAAACGTGGGGAACTGGCGCTTCAAGGAGTTTGCCCGCCTGAACAATCTTTTTGACAAGACCTATGTGGGCTCCGTCATCGTCGGCGACAGCAACAAGCGCTACTATGAAGCGGCACCGGGACGTAACTGGTTGCTGGGTGTCAGCGCCATGTATTCCTTCTAATTAAAAAGCCCGCGCATCGGAAGATGCGCGGGCTTTTCAACGAGAGCAAGCTAAGTCAGGGGCGTGCTTCCTTCACACCATATTTCTCGAAGATGGCTTTCAATTCGCCGCTGGCGGTCATCTCGTTCATCGCCGCCTGCAGCAACTTGGCCACGTCGAGCTGCTGGCGGCTGACGGCCAGGCCCACGGCCCAGCCGGCACGCGGCAAGCGGGAGAACGCCACGTCGTTCAAGGGGAAAGCAGGATCGCTTTTCAGCACCGATTCGATTTCCGAACGATTCGCCAGCACAGCGTCGAGTTGGCCCGCCTGCAATTGCTGCAAGGCTTCGGCGGCCGTGTCGAAGATGCGCACGTCGTCACGGTATTTGCCATTATCTTCGCCCAGCATCAGCATGGCCGCGATCGACACCTTTTCCACGCCGACGCGCTTGCCCGCCAGCGAGGCGACGCCATCGAATTGCGGCACGGCTTGCGCGCTGCGCGCCAGGCGTACGGTTTCCACGTAATACGGGGCGAAGATCTCGACCTTGTCGTTATCCGCCATCAACTTCTTGTCGACCGGCACATGCAGCATCACGTCGGCGGGACCATAGCCGAGGTAATGGCCCTTCCACACCATATTGCGCAAGTCATCGTTGAGGTTTTCGCCGGCGGGAAATGGCAGCAAGCTCAGTTTCAGCCCCAGCTTTTTCGCCAATGCTTCGGCGATGTCGATGTCGATGCCCGTGCCCTTGTCGGAAAACGGCGCGAACTCGTTGTACACAGCCACTTTCAGGCTGCCCGACTGCTGTACTTTCTGCCAGTCGGCGCGCGCCGGCGCGGCTGCGCACAGCGCCAGGCAGGCGAGCGAGAGTATCGCGCGCGCGCCCCGGAATTGAAATGAACGCATGGGACTCCTTCGTGATCAGTTCGGCTTAATTCGATTCGCGGCGGGTTTCCAGATAGGTCTTGATGGCCCACATGGCTTCCTGGTTGAACACGCCCTCGAACGGCGGCATGTACACGGCGCCATTGCGTACTTTACCGTGGCGGATGGTGGTCAGATAATAATTATCCGTCTCCTTGTAGCAAGCCTGCTTCTTTGTCTCATTCTTGATACCGAAGCAATCACGGTCGAGCTGGCGCAAGTCCGGCGCGATGCCGCCCGAGATGGCTTCGATGCCGTGGCAGCGGGCGCAATTCTGGTTGTAGGCCGAGGTGCCCACCGTCAAGGCCAGTTTATTGCCCCGATACGGATTTTGTTCGAGCCACTTGTCGCCCACCTTGGGCAAGCCCGTGGTGTCGACGCCTTGCGGCGTGACATTGCCGTGCGCATAGGCATGCGGCAAGGTCAGCAGGGAAGTGAGGGCAACGGCGCCCGCAGCCGCCACGCCGAGCAGGGTACGAATGGAATAGGTCATGCTGGTCTCCTTGGTTTTTTAGTGAATATCCAAGAAGAGCAAATGCCATGCCATGCGTATATGCCCCACGTCCGGCCACCCATGTATCAATTTGGAACAGCTGCAACACGTAGTTGTGTCACCGCGCGCGTCAGGCGGCGGCCACCGTGCAGATGCTGCTTCGTGCCTGCTGCTCGAAAGTGATACGCACGGGCAAAAATCGGGCAATCACCTCCGCATTCGTCAGCGCATGCTGCGACACCTTGTTGCAGCTGAAGGTACCGCCGCCCGCCAGCGCCATCGGCAGCAAGAGCTGGTCGGCCAGGTGCTCGGCGACGGCCGCGTCCGTCTTGAGATAGGCGCGCACCTCGTTCAACAGACGCTTGGCCACGGACTCGGCCAGCAAGGACTTTTCGCCGAACGATGTAAACACTTCCGTGACATGCTCATGCTCCAGGGTCAGCAACAGGACATTGCCCGGTCCCTGCTCCGCCGGCAAGCCGACGAGGCGCAGCTGCTTGCCGCTCCACCCCATGCCGTCAGCGATGCGCTCGAGCTCGCGCTGCGCCACGTTCACGTGCACGCCCGCCACCACGCTTTCCGCATACCCCGCCTTGCGCTCGCCGCGCTGCAGCAAGGCGATCGGCCGCAAGCGCTGGCAGGGTTGCACAGTGGCAATCACCTCGCCGCCGCCCGCAGGATGAAAACCATAGCGTTGCAGCGCGATATCCACCTCGGCCCCCATCTGTTCCAGGATGCGGCCATACGCGCGCTGCAGGAAATGCACGGGCGGCGCCATAGCATTGTGCGTGCCGCCACTGATGCGCACCGTGGATGGCCCATCCGCATGCAGCAGGGCCGGCAGCAAGGTTTGCAGCACCAGGGTGCAGCTGCCGGCGCTGCCGATGGCGAAGCGGTAATCGCCGCCGCGCAGGGGACCAGGCACGAATTCGAGGCTCGATGCGCGCAGCGCCACCGGCGTCGTGCGCGCCCCGCAAATGGCGGTCGCCGCCTGCACGGCCAGCAAATGCTGGCGCAGCAAGCCGGGCTTTTCCCGCCCCGCGCGGATATTCGTCAGCCGGAATGGCTGTCCCGTGATCATCGACAGGCTCAGCGCCGAGCGCAAAATCTGTCCGCCGCCCTCGCCTTGCGCTCCATCTATTTCTATCATCTCTGCTTTCTCTCTTATCCTTTGACGCAGACCACCTGCTTCAATATATGCACCACATCGACCAGCTCGCGCTGCGCCAGCATCACCGCATCGATATCCTTGTAGGCCATCGGGATCTCATCGATCACGTTTTCATCCTTGCGGCATTCCACGCCTTCGGTGGCGCGGATCTGGTCGGCCAGATTGAAACGCCGCTTCGCTTCCGTGCGGCTCATCGTGCGTCCCGCACCGTGGCTGCAGCTATGGAAACTGTCCGCATTACCTTTGCCACGCACGATAAAACTCTTCGCCCCCATGGAACCGGGAATGATCCCCAGCTCCCCGGCGCGGGCCGACACGGCGCCCTTGCGCGTGACCAGCACATCCTTGCCGAAGTGGTGCTCCTTCTGCACATAGTTATGGTGGCAGTTGACGGCTTCCACGTGCGTCTGGAACGGTTTATGGATGACCGTGCGCACGGCGGCGATCAGGTTCTGCATCATCACTTCGCGATTGTTGCGCGCAAAGCGCTGCGCCCAGCCCACCGCTTCCACGTAATCGTCGTAATGCTGCGTGCCTTCGGCCAGGTAGGCCAGGTCCTGGTCGGGCAGGTTGATGAAGTGAGTGCGCATATCCTGCTTGGCCAGTTCGATGAAGTGCGTGCCGATGGCATTGCCCACGCCGCGCGAACCGGAATGCAGCATGAACCATACGGAACCCTGCTCGTCGAGGCAGACTTCGACGAAGTGGTTACCGCTGCCCAAAGTCCCCAGGTGACGATAATTGTTCGTGTTTTTCAGCTTCGGCGTTTTCAGGCAGATCGCCTCGAATTCATCCTTCAATTGCAGCCATGCGGTATCGACCACCGATGGCGGGGTATGCCAGGAACCTTCATCGCGGCCGCGGTGGCCGCGCGTCTTCGGCGACATCCCGTGCGGAATGGCGCGTTCGATGGCGCTGCGCAGCGGTCCCAGATTATCGGGCAAATCATTCGCCGTCAGCGTGGTTTTCGCCGCCATCATGCCGCAACCGATATCCACGCCCACCGCGGCCGGGATCACAGCGCCCAGAGTAGGAATCACGCTGCCGATGGTCGACCCTTTACCCAGGTGGACGTCGGGCATGACGGCGATATGCTTGTAAATGAACGGCAGGGTCGCCGTGTTGCGCAATTGTTTTTTGCCCGCTTCTTCGACAGGCACGCCACGGGTCCACATTTTCACGGGACGGCTGCCTTCGGTATGCAGGACGTCGTATTCTTCTTTCTTCATCGCTTCTCTCCTTTTCTATTGTAATCAGTACGACAACCCGACAAGGAGGGACAGGATTTTCTGGCGGCGTACTGCGCATGCCAGGCCGGTTTGACGCGGCTGATCGATGTAATCCTGTCTGCATTCGGGGCACTGCGGCGCATGACAAGTCTGGACAGGACGTCTCTTATGTAGTCGTGTCCGCATTCATGCGCTTTGCTTCAACAAGCTGGTGCCGCGATATCGATGGCGGCGATTTCTCCCACCCAGTGGGCGGGGTCCAGCTGGCCGGCGGCAAAGGCGGCGATGATCTTGAAGACGTCATCGGAAAAACCGCCGATATTCAGGATATCCTCGCATTCCATCGCCTGCGTCGTGGCATGCGGCGCAATATCGATGCACACCAGTTTCGCCTGCGGATTGCGCTGCTTGAACACCTTCCATTGTCCCATCGTCGCCGTGGCGCCGCTGCGTCTGGCGTCGATCCACGATTCGTTATCGGACACATAAATCACCAGGTCGGCCAGCTCCTTCTTGCTGTTCATGCGCATCAGCGGTGCGCTGCAATTGGTGCCGCCGCCACCGATGGCCGCCAGCCTGGCCGCGTTGCTCATCACGCTGTCATCCGCAGCCAGCCCGCACGTCACGACGCTGTGCTCGAACGGCAGCAGCATCGCATCCGGATTCTTGCGCAGCATGGCCGCCGCCACCAGCGCCGCCACATCGATGCAGCGCACGCTCGACGTGGCGCTGCCGCGAAAACCGCTGACGGGCGACGACATCGAGCCGGAGACGTCGGGGCACACCACCACCCTGCCAGCGATCCGCGGCACGTTCGCCAACGCTATTTCCAGCGCCGCTTCCAGCGCATCGCGCACGATGGCCTGCACGCTCTCGCCGGCCGCCAGGTACGCGGACAGCAGCTGGTACGGAAACACCCGTGCCCGGCCAATCGCCTCGGGATCGCGCAGCTTGGCCGCGATCAATTCCGGCATGCCGGCTATCGCATACACGCCGTGACGCCCAAAGGTGTTCAGATTCATGCGCACCATCTGCCAGCTGCCCTGGCGGGCGATCTGCGCCCAATCCTGCGCGCTCAAGGACAGCGCCGTCAGCATCTGGAACGGCACCTCCGGTATCGCTTGCGAAGGATCCGCCTTGTAGGCCTCGAACGCGGCCAGCACCGACGGCAGCGCCTCGGCATCGTACGGCTTGCCGATCAACCAGGCAAAGAATGCCTCCCGCCACGCTTGCTGCGGTTTCGGATGCACCATCTTCACCACGTCGGCCAGCGAAGGCGCATTGCCCACGGCGGCGGCCAGCAAGGCTTGTTCCGAAGCTGTGTTCAGCCATGCCTGCACCAGCTTTTTCGGACGCGATCCCAGCGACTTGCGTCCCACGGCGCCCGAGCGCATGATCTGCACGAAATTGCGCAGCATCTTGCCGTTGTTGATGACACGCCGGAATGCCGGTGCGAATTGCGCAGCACCCTGCACCGCCAGCACGGCCACCAGCAAGGCCGGCATGTCTTTCATATAGCCCCGTTCGCGGCAGTACACGGCCGTCTGCGCAATGAAGGCGGGGTCCACCGCCTGGCACAGCTCGAGTACTGTTGCCAGCTGCGCTTCGGCGCTGGCATAAAACGTCGTGTTCAGGCAGCCGGTGGCCGCGTATTGCGCCAGCTGATGCCGGGGCGTCAGCGCATAGGCTGGCGCGCCTTCCGCATTGCGCGCCAAGGCCGCTGGCAAGGTTCCTGTCTGTTGCGCGCTCTGGAATAACTGGGCGTTGGCCATTTTTTCGTTCCTCTCTGCTCTCTACGTTTATCTCGTTGGTATCTCCTCTATTGCAAGCGCTGTGCCAGCTTTCAATATCTCATCAAACATTTCCATAACCCATTGATTTCATTAAGTAATATTTCCACGCAAGCTGTGCACTGAAAATATTCCTGTCATGGCGATTTGGAATATAATTATCTTTTCAGATAAATATTTATCCAAAATATGCAAGCAAAACGTACCGTCGTCATCGGTTTTCTCGGCACGCAGCTCGACAATGGCAGGGGCGCGGCGCGCTGGGAAAAGTGGCGCCCCAGCATCGCCCTGACCCAGCACGAGGACAAGACCATCGACCGTTTCGAGCTGCTGTACGCGGGCAGCCAGTTCGATAACCTGGTACGCCAGGTATCGCAGGATATCGCCAGCGTCTCGCCTGAAACGAGGCTGATCGCCCATGAACTGCCCATCAGCGATGCCTGGGACTTCGAGAATGTGTATGGCGCGCTCTACGATTTTGCCAACAGCTATCCCTTCGATCCGGACAAGGAAGACTACTGGATCCACATCACCACCGGCAGCCACGTGGTGCAGATCTGTATGTTCCTGATGACGGAAGCGCGCTATTTTCCGGGCCGTCTCGTGCAAACGTCGCCGCCGAAGCGTCAGGCCACCGGCAATCCCGGCAGCTACGCATTGATCGACCTCGATCTGTCGCGCTACGACCAGATCGCCCAGCGTTTTACGCGCGAGCAGGCCGAAGGCGTGGCCTTCCTGAAGTCCGGCATCGCCACGCGCAATGCGAAGTTCAACGGCATGATCGATGAAATCGAGCGCGTCGCCATCAAATCGAAAGCCCCCATGCTGCTGATGGGACCGACCGGCGCCGGCAAATCCTTCCTCGCGCGCCGCGTGTACGAGCTGAAAAAGTCGCGCCACCAGATCGATGGCAAATTCATCGACCTCAATTGCGCCACCCTGCATGGCGATGGCGCGGCCTCCACCTTGTTCGGCCATATCAAGGGGGCATTTACGGGGGCGGGTTCGGATCGACCCGGTTTGCTGCGCAGCGCACACAAGGGCTTGTTGTTTCTCGATGAAATCGGTGAACTGGGGCTCGACGAGCAGGCGATGCTGCTCAAAGCCATCGAAGAAAAGCGCTTTTTCCCCGTCGGCGCCGATACGGAAGTGCAAAGCGACTTCCAGCTGATCGCCGGCACCAACCGCGACCTGGGCAAGGAAGTGGCGGCCGGCCGCTTCCGCGAAGACCTGTATGCGCGCATAAATCTGTGGACTTATGAATTACCAGGCCTGGCGCAGCGGCCGGAAGACATCGAACCGAACCTGGAATACCTGCTGGCACAATATGGTGCCGGGACCGGCGAACGCGTGCGCTTCAACAAGGAGGCACGCGAGCGCTTCTTGCGCTTTGCCACCGCGCCGTCGGCCGCCTGGAGCGGCAATTTCCGCGATTTGTCCGCCGCCGTCACGCGCCTGGCCACCTTGTCGGAAGCTGGCCGCATCACGGATGGCGTGGTCGACGAGGAAATCAGGCGCCTGAAACGGCTATGGCAGCATCATGACGAGCCTGCCGGAGGCACGGAAATCGATCTGGCCGATATCATGGGAAGCGAGGCAGCCGCGCAGCTTGACCTGTTTGATGCGCTGCAGCTGAGGTCGGTAATTCAGGTATGCCGGCAATCGAACAGTTTGTCCGATGCGGGCCGTACCCTGTTTGCCGTGTCGCGCGCGGCGAAGGCCAAACCGAACGATGCCGACCGACTCAAGAAATACCTGGCCCGCTTTGACCTTGAATGGGATGGGGCTTGCCGACCTCATTAAATGAGAAAAGCAGCGCACAGCGCTGCTTTTTTATGTCCGCACGCGGTTATTGGAAAAAGCATCAGACGTAAAAAAACCCCAACCGGATCACCGGAAGGGGTTTTTTCGAATAACAAGCCTGACGATAACCTACTTTCACACTGGTTGCAGCAC
>NZ_WFLJ01000033.1 GCF_009208735.1 Janthinobacterium rivuli
TGGCGACGCGCTACCTGCCAAACTACCTGGGATGGCGCTGGATACTCGACGCCAGACGCATCCGCTCACCCGAAACGTTATTGAAAGCAACGCTGGGAGCGTTCCCACATTTGACGGTGACATAGCCTTTTATGTTGCCCGGCGCATTTACTTCTTCGACACCTTCTGGCGCGACAGCTTGCGCAGCTTGGCTTGCTCGAAGCGCGCGTGCTGCTCCGGCGTCTCCAGCACCAGCGGCGGCACGGCCACCGGCTTGCGGTTGGCATCCACGGCCACCATCGTGAAATAGCAGCTGTTGGCATGGCGTACCAGGCGCTGCTGGATATTTTCCGTCACCACGCGAATGCCCACTTCCATCGACGTCGTGCCCGTGTAATTGATCGAGGCGAGAAACGTCACCAGCTCGCCCACGTGAATCGGCTGCAGGAACATCACCTGGTCCACCGACAGGGTCACCACATAGCTGCCCGAATAACGGCTGGCACAGGCATAGGCGACGCTGTCGAGGTATTTCAGGATGGTGCCACCGTGCACGTTACCGGAAAAATTGGCCATATCGGGCGTCATCAAGACCGTCATCGTCAGTTCGTGGGCCGACCAGTTCATCGCGCTGTCCAAAGTGTTCTCCAAGGGGAAATTAAAAGTGAGGGAGGATGTGAAAACCGGCCCCAGGGGCCGGTGGCTGGGACAGCTTGTTACAGTCCCAGGGTATCGATGTCGGCCAGCGAGTCGCGGCCCTTGTCGGAAATGTCGTGACCCTCGCCATCGGCGCGCGCCACGATGTGGGCTTTCTTGCCCAGGAAGTAAGCCACGTCCGACTCCAGCTTGGTCAGCGGATCGGCGGCGACGGCGCGCAGCCCC
The DNA here is from genome assembly GCF_009208735.1 of Janthinobacterium rivuli. Taxonomy (GTDB): domain Bacteria; phylum Pseudomonadota; class Gammaproteobacteria; order Burkholderiales; family Burkholderiaceae_D; genus Janthinobacterium. Next base: position 862 of record NZ_WFLJ01000033.1, read on the forward strand.
ATGATGCAGCGGCGCAGGAACAGCAGTTGTTGTGCTTTCTCGGTGATGGACAGACGGCCATCGCGGGCATAGCTGAGCAGCTTCAGGCCGGACAGGCGCTTGGCATTGCGGGCAACGCAAGCGCTGGGGCGCTCGGTCTTGATGCCGCGTGCAACTTGCTCCAGCGCGTCATATTCATCGGTTGTTAATTTCTCGTTCTTCATTACTTTTCCATAAAAGGCCAGGTGTTCGGCCCCCATGGTACGCGCCCCGCTGCGCATCGGCAACAGGCAACGTGAATCTACCACCGCCCGCCATGCCGCCAAGCGGCGGAAAGACGGGCGTGATGACCGTTACTTGTAGCTGCGCAGCAGCAGCCATGCCAGGCCGCAACCGGCCACGGCGCCCGCCAGGGCCAGCGCCACGAGGTTTTTGCTGGTGATCACAGGGCGCCGGCCCAGGTAGATTTTGTTATGCAAGGAATTGCCCATGATGGTCTCCTGTACAAGAATTTTTATGATGTCTCATTATAAGAACAGAATCGTGACGGCCGCATGACACTCGACAGTTAGCGTTTGATTTGTATCCACTCGGCAACATTTATTGGCGTTTTTGTTGTTTAAATGGCGTGGCATTGACGCTCATGGCGCAGTCCATTTCCGATTGGAAATAATCATGGCGCGCATCACCCCGCCCCCCCCCCCCGCCGGAACGGAAGCGTCCTGCGCCATGGCGGCGGGCCGCGCACTACGACCCCGTCAATGCATTTTCACGGGCGGTGGCGGCGGCGTCGGCTCCTCGACCGGCACGGGCTCGATGTGCGGCGGCTGCTCTGGCGGCGGCGTGAGGGGATCGCCTTCCGGCGGTGGCGGCATATCGGGTTCGGGCGTGCTGTGCGCACGCAGCGGGGCAAGACGGAATTGTGGCTGCATGGTGGCCTCCTTTGCCCCACTGTAGCCGATGCGGCCAAATCCTGGCGCCCGCCAGTGGCACGCCGAGGGGAACCAAACAGCGTGGCGCCACTCCAACTTGCCAGGTATCTCCTCCTGCGAGTGCAAGCGATCCCATGGCGCGCAAGAAAATCCTCTTTATGGCCGAGGCAGTGACCCTGGCCCATGTCGGCCGCCCCCTGAGCTTGGCCCAGGGCCTGGACGAGGAAGAATATGAGGTGCATTTTGCCTGCGCCGATGGCTACGACTTCTGTTTCAAGCAAGCCACCTTCCGGCGCTGGCGCATCGACAGTATTTCATCGCTGCAATTCCTGCAGGCGCTGGCCCACGGCCGCCCCGTCTACACGGAAAGCACCCTGCACGCGTATGTGGAAGACGATTTGCGCCTGCTCAATGCCGTCCGGCCGGATCTCGTGATCGGCGACTTTCGCCTGTCGCTGTCGGTCAGCGCGCGCCTGCAGCGCATTCCCTACCTTACCGTCAGCAATGCCTACTGGAGTCCCTGGGTGCGCCAGCACTACACGGTGCCCAGCCTGCCCCTGACACGCATGCTGCCGATCTGGCTGGCCCAGCCCCTGTTCCGCCTGATCCGCCCGCTGGCCTTCGCCTCGCACGCCGTGCCGCTGAACCGGGTGCGCCGCCGCCATGGCCTGCCCTCCTTGGGCAGCGACCTGCGGCGCATCTATACGGATGCCGACCGCACCTTGTACGCGGATATTCCGCAACTGTTCCCGCCGCACGGCATGCCGTCCACGCACGACTACCTGGGTGCCATCATCTGGGCGCCGCCGCTCGACTTGCCGGACTGGTGGCAGCGCCCGGAATTGAGCAGCGGACGACCCATCATCTATGTGACACTGGGCAGTTCCGGCCAGGGGCAATTGCTGCCGCGCGTGCTGCGCGCGCTGGCGCCCCTGCCCGTCACCGTACTGGCGGCCACGGCCTGCACCATCCGCGTCGACGCCGTGCCGCCGAACGCCTACGTCGCGCCCTTTTTGCCCGGCGACGCGGCCGCCCGGCGCGCCAGCCTGGTGATCTGCAACGGCGGCAGCCCGACCAGCCAGCAGGCGCTGACCGCAGGCGTGCCCGTCATCGGCATCGCCGGCAACCTCGATCAATTCCTCAACATGCACGGCATCGCCGGCGCCGGCGCCGGCCTGCTGCTGCGCGCCGACCGTTTCCAGGAAACCGCCTTGCGCCATGCGGCCACGCGCATGCTCGACGATGGCCAGGCCAGGCTGGCGGCGCGTCAGCTAGCCACGGCCATGCGCGACTATATGCCCGGGCAACGCCTGTTACCGCATATGCACGCCCTGCTGGGGCCGTTGCCACGTGGCGGCCAGCCTTGACGGACGGCGTCGGTTTTTCTTACAGCGCCTGCGGGAACACCTGCATGACGTCAACAAAAGCACGCCAAGTCCTTGATTTCAAAAGACCCTAATGCGTTGGCATGGAAGTCGCTTAAGTCTGGCCATGAGCACCTGCCGACAGGACTCAGGCAACACTTCCAGACTCACTCAACCACGAGGTGAATACAATGAAACTCTCGACACTGAAACTGCTTCCGGCCGCGGCCGCACTGGCCATGTTGTGCGCCGCCGGTAGCGCACAAGCGGGCGCCTACGGCTACGCCTACAACAATATCTTTGGCCTGCAGATCGCCGCCGCCACGGGCTCCATCACCGCCCTGAACAGCACCACGATCTCGCGCGCCACGGCCACCCTGAATGGCGTCAGCGTCATCAATGGCGGCCCCGGCCTGCTCGACTCGCCCCGCGCCGCCGTCGGCGCCGTGACCAAAGGGGAAAACAATTTCACGCAACAAGGCGCCTCGGGCAACTACTCGCGCGGCGATGCGCAGATCGTCAGCACGCAGTTTCCCTCGTTCCCGCCCGGCTCCACCTCCACGCAGGCGGTCAACGTGGCCGAGGCCCACCTGGACGGCCCTGCCGGCACGGCCGACGCGTCCGGCCGCAACGGCTCGACCACGGGATTCTCCGTCAACTTCGTCGTCGGTTCGCCAACGGCTACGCTGAGCTTTGACTTCTTCTCCTCGCCATTCATGCAAGTCTTCCTGCAAAGCACCGTGGGCCAGCTGTCCACCGCCACGGCCAACCTGGTGATGACCATTTCCATCACCGACTCGACCGGTGCGACCGTCTTCAACTGGACGCCCGATGGCGTGCTTGGCTCCGGCATCTTCGGCGGCACGGAGAACGCCGATGCGGCCAACCTGAACACCGGCCTGGCGACCAATTTCCTGACCCGCGGCAACCTGTTTACGTATGATCCCACCGGTTGCGGCACCCCTGGCGGCACCGGCGTGGGCACGGCTTGCGGCGGCAACTTCAACGCCATCAGCAATGCCCTCAGCGCCGGCAACTACACCTTGACCTTGAATGCGGTGGAAAGCGTGGACCTGGTCAAGCAGGCACCGGAACCGGGCACCCTGGCGCTGCTGGGCCTGGGCCTGGCAGGCCTGGGCTATGCGAGCCGCCGGAAGATCGCAGCCTGAACCATGTAACCGGGGGCATTCACAGGCGAGGGAAGTCTCCTCGCCTTTTTTATGCTGCGACACTGTCGGCTTTCCTTACAAGGTGCGCCACCACATGAGGACGTCCATGAAGACTTTCTTTTGCACGCGACTGACGACCGTCGTGCTGACCCTGCTCCTGCTGGCCGGCAGCGGCACTGCCAGCGCGACCGCGTACGGCTATTCCTATATCAATGTCTTTGGCTTGACGATCAGCAACCCCAGCGGCTCCATCAGCCTGATCAACAATATCGACTTGTCGCGCACCACCGCCAGCCTCAATGGAAGCGGCGTGATCCGGGGCGGCAACAACCAAATCGACGCGCCACAGGCGGCACGCGGCGCCGTCAGCAAGGGGCAGAACGATTTTACCCAGCAGGGCTTCGGCGGCGCCTCGTACGCGCGCGGCGACGCGCAGATCATCAGTTCGCAGATCCCCCCCTTCCCCCCCGGCTCGACCAGCACGCACACGGTGAATGCGGCGGAAGTCTTCCTGTCTGGCGCGGGCAGCGCCGATGCGTCGGGGCGCAATGCTTCCAGCACCGCCCTGGCCATCAACATCGTTGTCGGAGAACCTGGCGCGACCTTCGCGTTCGACTTCCAGGCCGTCCCGTACATGCAGCTGTATCTGGACGCCCTGGCCGGCACCGGCTCGTCCGCCACCTCGAATGTGGGGCTGAGCTTTACCCTCATCGATGCAAATGGGCAAATCGCCTTCAGCTGGGCGCCCGATGGCACGCTCGGCTCCGGCATCGTGGGCGGCACCGAACTGGCCGACGGCGCCAATCTGAATGCCAGCTACGCGCAAACCCCGCTCACCAGCGGCAAGCTCCTCACCTACGACCCCACCGGCTGCGGCGCCCCCACGGGCAAGGGTACCGGCACGGACTGCGGCAGCCAGTTCAGCGCCATCACCGACAATCTGGCGGCAGGCAACTACACACTGGTCTTGAACATGATCAATAGCAGCGAACTGGCCTACGTGCCATCGAGCACGCCCATGTCATCGCCAGGCACGCTGGCCCTGATGGCGGCGGGATTGGCCGCCGTGGCCAGCATGCGGCCACGGCGGCGCGCAAAGCCGTAAAGCCAGGCTTAGTTCATCACGCCTTGCTCGCCCACAGGCGGCGCCACGATCAACTCCCGTAGCGGCCGGCGCAAGGAGCGCGCACTGGCCGCGGGGCCGGCGCCTATGCGGCCGAAAAACACGGCCTGATCAAATGCCGCCGCGCCCAGCACGGCCTGGCATTGCCCCGCCAGCTCCTGCGCCATTTCCTGCATGCCATCGGTGCGCGAAAACGTGCGCCGTTCGCGCACATAGCGGGCAAAGATCAGCGGTGTCAGTTCCGGCTGCAATTGCAGGCCCAGCTGCGTGGCCGTCAGCCAGAAGCGCTGCATGGCACGGCCGGCCGCCACGTAATCATCGATGTGACGGGCCGGCGCCTCGGCCAGCAAGGCGAAATGCGCGCCGCAGGACAGACCGGGCAGCAAGTCCATCTGCAGGCGCGGCGCCAGCGTGCCAGCCAGCCAGGTATTGAAGAAATCCACGCGGCGCCAGCTTTGCATGATCCAGCGCATCAGCCGCGCCGTCATCGGATCCACGCCCAGCGCCTGGTCCGGGATGCGGTCGGCGCTGAAGCGCGCGCCCCACTCGATCACGTCGCGGTGCACCTTGTGCGCTTCGGGCATGGTCAGGCGCAGCTTCGCATTGTCGAACATCAGGCGAGCGCAAGCCAGGCGCGCGCGCGCGCCCTCGAACCACTGCACGTCGTAACCGGGCGGCAAGCTGGCCGCCAGCGCCGCCTTTTCGCTGGCGCGCAGGCTGCGCGTGCTGAGCCGGCGCCGCTGCACGCTGCGCTGCGGCAAGAAAACGGCCAGCGGATCGGGCAGCATGCCGGGGCTGTCGACCAGGCGCACGTCGAAGGTGGGCAGGGTGTCGGGCATGGACAGGCGCCGGCGCGCTTCCATGCGCAAGCCGTGACAGCTGGCCGCCAGCGCCATGCTTTCGAGCAAAGCGCCCAGCGACAGCTGGCTGGGATGGCCGTCCAGGTCGTACACGCAATGACTGCGCGTATCGAAGCCATGCACGACCACGTGCCGCTGGTCCACGATTTCAAAGCGCCACGGCTGCGTATTGTCGCCGCTGGGCGCCCAGCGCGCCTGCTCGAGAATGTTTTCCAGCACGGGATCGATCTGCGGTGCTTGCGCCATTTATGCCCCCTGCGCCGCACGGCGCCGCTTGATGATGGCCATCGTCAGGCGCTGCAGCGGATGACGGTTACCACCGGGACGCCAGGTATGCACGAGCTTGTTGCGGTAGGCGTCGAAATGCATGCCGTGCGGCGCCGCCATCACCTTGCCGCGTTTTAACAATATCTTCAAGGCTTCCGTGGCGGCCGCGCCCGCGCACAACTGGCAGCCCATGATGGTCGACGGCCCGCGCCGCTCCTTCAGGTTGATGGCGGACGGGTCGACCAGGTAGGGGGCATGCAGTCCGGCCGGCGCCAGTCCGACGAGAAAACGCAGGGCTTTTTCTTCCTCGGGCAAGTCGCCCCAGCCAAAATACGCTTCGAACGTCATGCCGCCCGGCAGGAAGCTGAGCACGGCCGTGCCCATGCCCAGCGGCGCAGCCGTGATGGCGGGGATGCCCAGGCGCGCGCAGGTGGCGAAGGTGGCCTGGCGCGCGGGAAAGGCGAAGAAATCCAGGCCGTCCACGTACAGGTCGACGCCGGAAAAAAACTCGGCCAGGTTGCTGTCGTGTATGCCGTCAGTAAATTGTTTAATCTCAAGTTCGGGATTGATATCACGCGCCATCTGCGCCAATACCGCCACCTTGGGCTGGCCCAGCGTGGACACCATGGCGCCGGCCTGGCGGTTGAAGTTGGCGATATCGAAGGTGTCGAAATCGGCGATGTGAAAGGCGCCGATGCCCAACCGGGCCAGGGTCAGCAAGTGCACGCCGCCCACGCCCCCCATGCCGGCGATGGCCACGCGCCTGCCACGCAGGCTATCCTGCTCCGCCTGCGTGACCCAGCCCAGGTTGCGGGCGAACGCCGCGTGATAGGAAAAACCGTCTGTCATGTTCACCTCTTCCGTGCGTCCGTTCAGGACCAAGAAGGGTTTGACAGACGGTCAGGCGATAAGTTCCCGCGGTGACGAAAACTTAGCGCGCCAGGCGGCGCTGCGCTGCCGGTGCCGGCGCCGTGCGCGTCACGCCCGCCACCGCGCCCACCTTGAACACGCTGACGATCTGCGCCAGCCCGGCCGCCTGTTCGTTCATGGCTTGCGCCGCCGCCGAGGCTTGCTCGACGAGGGCCGAGTTCTGCTGCGTCATGTTGTCCATCTCGACGATGGCCTGGTTGATCTGCTCGATGCCGGCGCTCTGCTCGGCGCTGGCCGAGGAAATCTCGGCCACGATATCGGTCACATGCTGCACGCTGGAGACGACCTTTTCCATCGTCTCGCCCGCCAGCGCCACCAGCTTCTCGCCGGCGCCCACTTGCTCGGCGGAACTGTCGATCAATTGCTTGATCTCTTTCGCGGCGGCGGCCGAGCGCTGCGCCAGGTTGCGTACCTCGCTGGCCACGACGGCGAAGCCGCGGCCCTGCTCGCCCGCGCGCGCCGCTTCCACGGCCGCGTTCAAGGCCAGGATATTCGTCTGGAAAGCGATGCCGTCGATGACGGCGATGATGTCGCCGATCTTTTTAGACGAAGCATTGATGGCGCCCATGGTGTCGACCACCTGGCTCACCACGCCGCCCGCCTGCGTCGCCACTTGCGAAGCAGAAATGGCCAGCTGGTTGGCCTGGCGCGCATTGTCCGCATTCTGGCGCACCGTCGAGGTCATCTCCTCCATGGTCGACGCCGTCTCTTCCAGCGATCCCGCCTGCTGCTCCGTGCGCGCCGACAAATCATGGTTGCCCGAGGCGATCTCGCCCGACGCCGTGGAGATCGATTCCGCATCGTTGCGCACCTGGCTCACCAGATGGGCCAGGTTGTCGCGCATGGCCTTGATCGCCATCAGCAAACTGGACGTATCGCCGGGGCGGGTGTCGATGTGCGTGGTCAGGTCGCCCTGGGCGATCTGCGCCACGATGGCCGCTGCATAGTCGGGTTCGCCACCAAGCTGGCCCAGGATGCGCCGCAGCATCAAGGCCGCCAGGCCGCCCACCACCAGCATCAGCGCGCCGCCGATGGCCAGCAGCACTCCCGCCTGGGCCCAGAACTTGTGGTTGATGTCATCGATGTAGGTGCCTGTGCCGATCAGCCAGTCCCACGGCGCAAATTTCACCACGGCATACATCTTCGCCACGGGGTCTTTCACGCCGGGACGCGTGCCGTCCGCCTGCACCAGGCCGATGCGGCTGGTGGCCAGGGCCGCGCGGTAGCGGTCACCCGACTGCTTCATGTTCTTTTGCGGCACGCCGATGCGCGAGGCATTCGGATGCACGTACAGCAAGTCGGTGCTGAAATCGCGCACAAAATAATACATCTCGTCCTTGACGAAGCTGCCGATGGCCAGCTTGGCCTGCTGCTGCGCTTGCTCACGCGTGAGCTTGCCCGACTGTTCCAGCGCATACGCCTTTTCCACCGAAGCATTGGCCAATTCCACCAGCACCGTCAATTGCTCGACCCTTTCCGCCATCATGGTCTGGCGCAAGGAATACAGGGAGAACGACGCGATGAGGACGATGCCCAGCAAGGTGCTGAAACACAGGAGGAGAATGCGCGAACGGAGAGTCATGGGAGCCTGGGTAGAAAATAAAGCGTGGAATTATAAACAATTTCCATATGGAAATCTTTTCAGAAAAGCAAAGCGGGCGGCGCTACCAGGCTGATGCCCGGCAGGCACCGCCCGCTTTGTTATTGCTCGCTCGTTACTGGAGCTTTACGCCAAGGCTTCCTTGGCCGCCTCTTCCGGCGTCAAGCCGTCGTAGAACTGGTCGGTGAACCACTCGACCTGCTCTTCGATATGGTCCTGGGCCTGCGCCACGGTGGCGCCACCGGCCACGAGGAAGCCTTCGACCTCGATACACCAGTTGATCAATTCCAGGGTTTCCGGATCGAGTTCTTCTTTCTTAGCCATCGTATTTCCTTGCCTGTTAAATTGCGATATCACATCAATCAGCGCCAGTTTAACAGCTTCGCCACCTTGCCGCCCCTGCAGTTCAACAATGAAGATTACTTGGCTGCAACGTTTTTGCGTTCCGGATACAACACCACCTGCACGTAATTATGCATGTCCAGGTAGCGCTGGGCCGCCAGTTTGACGGCTTGCGGCGTGATGGCGCGCACGCGCTGCTCGTAGCGCAGGATATGTGCGGGGTCGCGTCCCTGGGTCACCGAACCCATCAGCTGGTTCATCCAGTAATTATTTTCCCGCAAGGATTTCTGCTGGCGCGTGATCCAGTTCAGCTTGACCTTTTCCAGGTCGGCCGCGGACGGTCCGTCCGTCTTCATCTTGTTGATTTCGGCAAAGGCGGCGGCGATGACCTTGTCCACGTTTTCCGGTCCCGTCGGCAAGTTCAGCGCCACCGAATAATGGCCGTACGGGTGCTGGCCCATCGAGGTTTCAAAGCCGCCGCCATAGATCATGCTCATCTTTTCGCGCAGCACTTCGATGACTTTCAGGTTCAGCACTTCGCCCAGCGCCTGCAGGGTCAGCTTTTGCTCGTCCGAGTACGCCACGTCGCCATTGAAGGTGATGGAAATCGTGCTTTTGGGCTCGCTGCCCATGTAGATATCCTTCTTGACCACGCCCGTCACCGGGCGCATGCCCACGTCGCGGTAGGCGTGCGCCACCTCGGCCACGGGCAAGGTGCCCAGGTAGCTGGCGATCAGCGGCTTGATCTTGTCGAGCTCGAAGCTGCCCGCGAAGATGAAGGTCATGTCGCGCGCGCTGGAAAAGCGCTGGCGGAAGATGTCCAGCGAGCGGTCCAGGCCCACCTTGTCGAAGTCGGCCACGCGCGGCACGCCATCGACGCGCGGGTTGTCGCCGTACATGGCATGCTGGATGGCGTCGTAAAACACGGCTTCCGGCTGCGCCATGCTGTTTTTCGCCAGGTCCTGCTGCTTGCCGATGAAGGACTGGTACAGGCCCGCATCCTTGCGCACGTCGTGGAAATACAGGGTCACGAGTTGCAGCATGGCTTCCACGTCGGCGCTGCTGGCCGAGCCGCCAAAGCCTTCGCTCAGTTCGCCCAGCGAGGCGCCCACGTTGACCGTCTTGCCGGCCAACACTTTTTGCAAGTCCAGCGGCGCCAGGTCTTTCAAGCCCATGCTGCCGACCACGGCGCTGGCATAGCGGGCGTTGTAGATGTCGGCGTCGCCGAACAGCGACTGGCCGCCGAAGCGCGTCGAACCCATCAGCACCTGGTCATTCTTGAAGTCCGTGGGTTTGAGCAGCACGCGCACGCCATTGCCCAGGGTCAGCTCCGTCACGCCGATGGCGCTGTTCAGCTTTTCCGAGACGATGCCGCCGCCGGCTGGCGGGCCATCCATCAGCTTGCTGGCTAGGACTTTTTCCGTGCGCGGCTCGACCTTCTGCCGCTCCGCTTGCGCCACCGCGTCGAGCAATTGCTGCTGCGTCGGCACGCTGGCGCCCGCTTTCGGCTCGGCGCCCATGAAGACCACCAGTTTCTTTTGCTGGTCGGGAATCACCTTGGCCACCGTCTCGTTGACTTCCTGCAGCGTTACCTGCGGCAAGAGTTCCTGCGCGTACAGCAATTCATTGGCGATGCCGGGGACGGCTTCCTGCTCCAGGAAGTTGCGCGAATACTCGGCCACGAAACCGGCCGAATCGGACTTGTCGCGCTCGCTGTACGCGCGCTCGTAATTGCGCAGCATGTTCTTGCGCGCGCGGTCCAGCTCATCCTGGCTGAAACCGAAGCGGCGCGCCCGCTCGTCTTCTTGCACCAGCGCATCGACGGCCGGCTGCACGCCGCCCTTGCCCAGCAAGGCATACGCGCTGAACGACTCATAGCCGCGCACCAGCTTGCCCATGCTGCTGCCGCCCTGGATGAAAGGCGGGTTGGCCTGCTGCGTCAATTCCTGCATGCGCGCGCTGAGCATTTGCCCATACAGGTTTTCGATCATCTGGCGCCGGTAGTCGGCAATGGTGACGGGCTCCTGCGCGACGCGGATCGGGTAGCGGATGAAGACCGTGTCGTCCGGCGCTTCCTTGTCCGTGATCACCAGCGCTTCCGTTTGCGAACGCTGCGGCACTTCCGCATACAGGCGCGGACGCGGCTTCGCGGGGTTCTTCAGCTTGCCGAAATGCTGGCGAATCAGCTTTTCAGCCTGGCTCGGCTCCACGTCGCCCACCACCACGACGGCCATCAGGTCGGGACGGTACCAATCCTTGTAGAAACGCTTGATGGCTTCCGGCTTGAAGGTTTTCAGCACGGATTCCTTGCCGATCGGCATGCGCTCCGCATAGCGCGAACCGTTCAGCAGCTTCGGATACAGGACCTTGTTCATGCGGTCGCTGGCGCCCTTGCCCAGGCGCGCCTCTTCCAGCACGATGCCGCGCTCGCTGTTGATGTCGGCCGGATTGAACTTCAAGCCATGCGCCCAGTCTTCCAGCACGAGAAAACCCTTTTCCAGGTTTTCCTTCTTGTTCGTCGGAATCGGCAGCACGTAGACGGTTTCATCGAAACTCGTGTAGGCATTCAAGTCGGCGCCGAACTTCACGCCGATCGATTGCAAGTAGGAAATAAGTTCATTGCGCTTGAAATGCGTGGAGCCATTGAAGGCCATGTGTTCCGTGAAATGCGCCAGGCCTTGCTGGTCGTCATCTTCCAGGATGGAACCGGCTTTCACCACCAGGCGCAATTCCACTTTTTGCGCGGGACGGGCATTTTTCTTGATGTAATAGGTCAGGCCATTCGGCAGTTTTCCGACGGTAACTTCTGGTGCCAACGGCAGGGGATCGCTCAAACGGATTTCCGCCTGTGCCAGGCAGGCGCACGCCAGCAGGACGGCGCCCGAGATCAGGCGTAATTTACTCAGCTTCATGTATTCTCAACGGTAAGATTCAGTAGGCGTACCTTACACTGAAATCGTGTTTCCGCCATTAAAAACAGCTTAGGAAAAATTGCTTTTCCCAGGCAACTTTGCCGAATGACAAACTCAACAGTGCCCTGCCATCTTTTGTCAGTTGTGCTAAAGTATTGCCGCCGGTCATGTGGACCGGCACAACAACGTCTTCGGGGCGGGGTGCGATTCCCCACCGGCGGTAAGACCGGCAACGGTCAAGCCCGCGAGCGCTTGTCAGGTTCCGCCTGGTGAGGTCAGCAGATCTGGTGTGACTCCAGAGCCGACGGTATAGTCCGGATGAAAGAAGATGTGCAGTAGTGTGATGTCCCATCGCCACGGCGATGCGGCCAGTTGCGTCTATTCGCTTGCCCTGCAGCGTTTTTCGCCTATGCGAGGAGCGTTTCACCATGTTAGTCAACAGCTATACCCTGCTTTCCAACGACCTGGAAGGTCGCATCCAATCCGCCCTGGCCGCCATGCGCGCCGGCATCCCCGTCATCCTGCTCGACGATTTCGACCGTGAAAACGAAGCCGACCTGATTCTGTCTGCCGAAAAATTGACGAACGAAACCATGGCTTTGCTGATCCGCGAATGCAGCGGCATCGTCTGCCTGTGCCTGCCGACGGACGTCGTCAGCGCGCTGGAATTGCCGCCCATGTCGTCCGACAATGGCAGCCGCTACGGCACGCCGTTCACCGTCTCCATCGAGGCGCGCGACGGCGTCACGACGGGCGTGTCGGCCGCCGACCGCGTGACCACCATCCGCGCCGCCATCGCGCCGAATGCCAAGCCGGCCGACCTGGTGCGCCCCGGCCACGTGTTCCCCCTGCGCGCCGCGCCCGGCGGCGTGCTCGAGCGCCGTGGCCACACGGAAGGCTCCGTCGACCTGTCGCGCATGGCGGGCCTGAACCCGGCCGCCGTGCTGTGCGAGCTGATGAACCCGGACGGCACCATGATGCGTGGCGACGATATCGAGCGCTTCGCCGAGCTGCACGGCATGCCCATTCTGACCATCGAAGAACTGGTGGAATGGCGCAGCACGCGCGAACAGTAAAGCATCAGGCGGCCACGGCCTTCGGCAGATGCACGTGCCGATAGACGAGGCCGGCCGCCAGGCCATACGCGACGGCGATCGTCGCGTAGGCCAGCGGCAAGCGCAGCGACCAGTCCTGCACCATGTGCAGGATGCTGCCGATCAACGCCACGCCCACCAGGGCGCCAATTTGCCGGTTCGCATTCAGGGCTGCCGCCGCGCTGTTCGCATGCTGCTTGCCGGCCACCCGCATCACGGTGGCCGTCATGGCGGGAATGGCGATGCCGATGGCCACGTTCATGACGGCCGTGCCCAGCGCCAACAAACCATATGGCGTGCCCGGACGCAGCCCCATCAGCAGCAAGGCCATCACGGCGCCCACCAGCAAGCCGGCCAGCATGGGCCAGCGCGTGCCATGACGCGCCGCGATACCGCCCGCCAGGAAATTTCCCACCGTATAGGCCGCCATCATGGGCAGCAGGCGCAAGCCTGACTGCAAGGCGTCGGCGCCGCCCGACTGCTGCAGGAACAGGCTGAGTAAAAAAAGCTGGCCGAAGACGCAGAAATTGATCAGGAAACCCACGCCATTGGCCGCGCCAAAGCTGCTGCTGTGAAACAGCGCGCGCGGCAACAGCGGATGGCTGCCGCTTCGCTCGCGCCGCAGCAATTGCCAGGCCGACAGCAGCGTCAACGCCCCCGCCGCCAGCACGCCCGGCGCCAGCCAGCCCAGCACGGGGCCTTCGATCAAGGTAAAACTCAGGCCCGCCAGCGCCGCCACGCCCAGCGCATGGCTGAACATCGATAAGTCGCGCGGCTGGCGCGCCGGCGCGGCCAGCAGCAGCTGCGCCATGACGATGGCCAGCAGGCCCAGCGGCACATTCACCCAGAACACGCTGCGCCAGCCGAACTGGTGCACGAGGATGCCGCCGATCAAGGGACCGGACGCGCCGGCCACGCCCACCAGTGCCGACCAGGCGCCCAGCATGCGCGTGCGCTCGCGCTCGTCGTCAAAGCTGTGCGTGAGCAGGCTGAGCGAGCTGGGCATGAACAGGGCCGCGCCCGCCCCCTGCAGCAGGCGCGCCGCCGTCAGGAAATGTCCGTCGGGCGCGGCGCCGCACAAAATCGAACCGAGGAGGAAGATAACCAGGCCGCCCTGGTACACGGCTTTCGGGCCGTAGCGGTCGGCCAGCGCGCCGCCGGCCAGCAGCAGCGCGGCAAACGTCAGGGTGTAGCCATCGACCACCCAGACCAGCCCCGTCAGCGGGATATTCAAGTCCAGCGCGATATCGGACAGGGCCACGTTGACGGCCGTGACGTCGAGCATGGCCATGACGAAGCCGAAGGCCAGGGTCAGCAGGATCAAGCCGCTGGCGCGGCGGGGTGTGGTGACAGACATGCTATTCCTTGCAGGGACAGGGGGGGGCAGCCATTATGCGAGCGTTGCATGATGCAGTAAACAGGCATAAAATCGGCACATCGATGCAAAAATGCATCAATATGACGACAAGGAAACACGCCATGGACTGGGCTTATGGACTGGGATAACGCGCGCATATTTCTGGCCATCGGCCGCGCCGGCACCCTGCGCGGCGCGGCGGCCCTGCTGCGCATCGACCAGGCCACCTGCGGGCGCCGCCTGGCCGCGCTGGAAAGCTCGCTGAGCGCCACCCTGTTCCTGCGCACGCCCTCGGGTTACGTGCCCACGCCGGCCGGCGAGCTGGCGCTCACGGCGGCCGAAGCGATGGAGCGGGCGGCCGACAAGCTGCAGCGCGAAATGCAGGGCGTCGACAATCGTTTAAGCGGCCTGGTGCGGGTGGCCACCACCGACACCATGGCCAGCCATTTCGTCATCCGCGCCATGCAGCGGCTGCATGCGGCCCACCCGGACATCCGCATCGTGCTCAACGTGGCACCGGCGCTGGCCAGCCTGACGCGGCGCGAAGCGGACCTGGCCGTGCGCGGCGTGCGCCCCACCGACCCGGACCTGATCTCGCGCCACCTCGTCAAGCGCAGCCTGGGCCTGTACGCGTCAACCAGCTATCTGGCCGAGCGGGGCGAACCCGTGCGCGGCACGGCGCTGGCCGGCCACGACATCGTCATCTACCACCATTCCGTGACGCCGCGCCATGCGGACAAGATCGCCGGCGAATCCGTCGCCAACGCCCGGGTCGCCATGGAAGTGAACTCGGCGGCGATGCTGCAGGAAGCCACGCGCGCGGGCCTGGGCGTGGCCGAGCTGGCCACCCACCTGGGCGACATCGACCCGCAACTGGTGCGCATCTGGCCCGAGCGGGCGGAAACATATGACGTGTGGCTGGTCATGCATGCCGACCTGAACCGTTCTGCCCGCGTGCGCGCGGCGGCCGACGCCATCATCGCCAGCGTGGGCACCGCCAGCGCCGCCTGACAGCCGCGCACAATAGTGCCGAAAAGAAACTTTCTTTTTGATAAGTCTGATAAAATCCGCACCCCGCCGCGCGCAGCCGCCGCCACCCGCCGCGGGATCCCTCAATCCCCCTGGAGAATTTTTATGCTTATCTGGCAAGGCTTCGGCATACTCGCCCCCCTGATCTGTTTTATCGTCGTACTGGCCGCGCAGGCGCTGTTTGGCGCCACCCTGGGCGAGGCCTACACGAAGAGCCACGCGTGGCCCCTGGCCCTGGCCTTCCTGCTGGCAGCGGCCGCCAGCTGGTATGCGGGCGTGCGCCTGAACAACGCGCCCGGACGCGAACTGATCGACCCCGCCACGCAGGAAAGAGTGATCCTGCGCAAGCGCCACACCCTGTTCTGGATTCCGATGCAATACATCGCCGTGCTGATGGTCGCGATGGCCGGCTTCGCCTTGTTCGAATAAGCGCCAGGCGCGCACGCCTGACGTGCCGGGCGGGCGGGCTGATGTTAAGATGCCATGATGACCCTATCCGTCTCCCTCATCATCAGCCTGCGCCGCCTGCACCGGGCCACCATGGCCTGGCTGGTCAGCTGGTGGCGCATGCTGCATTTCGCCATCCTCGTGTTTTCGCTGGCCCTGTCGCCATCGAGCTATAACCGCGACAACCGCCCCATCCTCGCGCACCGCCTGGTGACGAACACGGCGCCGAACCTCGTCTGGTTCAGCGTCGCCTGCGCGCTGGTCAGCCTGGTGCTCATCCGCATTGTCGTCGTCAGCGCGCAAAGCTACGGCCTGTCACGCTATGCGCTGGAAATGGTGGTGCGCGTGCTGGTGCTGGAACTGATACCGCTGACGGCCGCCCTGTTCGTCGCCCTGCGCCTGACCTTGCCCGACGGCATCGCGTTCGCGCAAATGCGCTCTTCCGGCATGCTCGACACCATGCAGCGCCAGGGCGTCGACCTGCTGCGCCGCGAATACTTTCCACGCGTCATGTCCGGCATCTTCGCCGTGTGGATGCTGGCCATCGTCAGCTGCGTCACCTCGCTGATCCTCGCCTACCTCACCATCTACGGTTTTACGCCGTGGGCGCTGCAGGGCTATACGCGCGTGGTCGGGCAGATCTTCAATCCCGCCGTGGCCCTGATCCTGATGCTCAAGGTGATCTTCTTCAGCTTTGCCGTGGCCCTGATCCCGCTCGCTTCCTCCTACTATCCCGAAGAGCCGCATGGCCGCCGCAACCGCCTGTGGGCCGCGCACGGCCTGTCCGAAATGCTGCGCCTGTTTTCCGTCATCCTGCTGATCGAAGTGGCTTCGCTGATGGGCAATTACTACTGACGCCCCGCCCGCCACCGCCAGCGATCCCCGAACCACCCATACGAGAGCCAGTATCCATGAGCCAGAGCCAGCCCCCCAATCCCGACCAGGTCGACGTCACGGCGCCCGCCGGTCTCGCGCAAGATGCCGTCCTTCCCGCCCCGCCGCCCGTGCGCCACGCCGAACTGAAGGCGGCCATCCTGCTCGTCTTCATGTTCGTGCTGGTGGTCGGCTCCGTCGTCTACCTGATGTATGCGCGCGGCGCCTTCGAAGCCACGCAGACGCTGGTGCTGACGGCCGACGATTCGGACGGCGTCGGCGTGGGCGCCGACCTGACCTTTTCCGGCTTTCCCATCGGCCGCGTGCAGCGCATCGAGCTGGCGCCCGACGGCCGCGCGCGCGTGATCATCGACGTGCCGCGCAAGGATGCGCACTGGCTGCGCAGCAGCTCCATCTTCACCCTGGAACGGGGCATCGTCGGCGGCGCCAAGCTGCGCGCCTACAGCGGCATCCTGACGGACCCGCCGCTGCCCGACGACGCCACGCGCGACTTGCTGGTGGGCGACATGGCGGCGGAAATCCCCCGCCTGCTGGCCGCCGCCAAGGATTTGCTGAACAACGTGGCCAGCCTGACGGGCAGCGATTCCGCGCTCGACGGCACCCTGCGCAATGTGCAGGCCGTCACCGGCAAGCTGAGCGGCCCGGGCGGCGCCATGGGCTTGCTGACGGGCGACGACAAGCAGTCGCGCCTGCTGGTCGAGCGGGCCAACACCCTGCTGGTCACGGCCGACCAGCTGGCGCGCCGCACGGATGGCCTGGTGGCCAACGCCGACACGCGCGTCTTTGGCGACAAGGGCGTGATGACGGATGCGCAGGCCACCATCGTGCAGCTGAACGCCCTGCTGGCCGACACGCGCGCCAGCCTGAAAAAAGTCGACGCCGTGCTGGTCGAGGCGCAAGCCGTGGGCGCCAACGCCAGGGCCGCGACGGCCGACCTGGGGCCGCTGCGCGCCGACGTGGAAAGCAATCTGCGCAAGGTCGAGCAGCTGGTCAATGACATCAACCGCAAATGGCCGTTCAAGCGCAATCCGGAGATCAAACTGCCATGACCCTATCCCGCCCCGCCATCGCCGCCCTGCTGTGCACCTTGCTGGCCGCCTGTGCCAGCGGCCCGCCCGTGCCGGACTGGAAAATGAATGCGCAAAGTTCCATCGAACGGTTTCAAGCGGCGTATTTGAATGGCAAGACCCTGGTCGAGCAGACGGAATTCCGGCGCGCCCGCAGCCAGGTGGCCGGCACGGGCAAGCTAGAGCTGGTGGCGCGCATCGAACTGCTGCGCTGCGCCGCGCGCGTGGCCAGCCTGGCCTTCGAGGACTGCGCCGGCTTTGACGCGCTGCAAGCCGATGCGACCGCCGCCGACCGCGCGTATGCGGCCTGGCTGGCCGGCAAGGGGCAGGCGGCCGACGTCGCCCTGCTGCCCGAAGCGCAGCGGGCGGCCGCCGG
>NZ_WFLJ01000034.1 GCF_009208735.1 Janthinobacterium rivuli
ATGTGCAGAACGTCAATGCATATCACAGCCGCCTGCGCGAATGGTTAAGGCCGTTTCACGGCGTGGCCACGCGCTACCTGCCAAACTACCTGGGATGGCGCTGGATACTCGACGCCAAGCGCATCCGCTCACCAGAAACGTTATTGAAGGCAACGATGGGAGTGTTCCCACATTTGACGGTGACATAGCCAAAAAATAGGCCAGCGTCGCGGGAGGGCTTGACGGCCTGCCCGCGCGCATGCGATATTTGCTGCATGATCTCTTCCATCCTCCTTCCAGTCCCTGCCCACCGCGCCGCCGCTGCGCTGTGTCCGTGTACCTGGCTTCGTGAGGATGCGGCCCGGCGCCGTTAAATTTGTTACTCCTCATTCCGATGGCCACAGTGTTGAAAAACCTGTGGCCATTTTCTTTTGCCGCAACACTTTGCAAGGACCCGCATGACACTCCATTTGTACGATACGTATAGCCGCAGCCTGCGGCCCTTCGAGGCCATCATCCCGGGCCAGGCTGGCCTGTACGCCTGCGGCCCCACCGTCTACGATTACGCGCACATCGGCAACCTGCGCACCTATCTGTTCGTCGACGGCTTGCGCCGCGCGCTCGAGTTCAACGGCCTGCGGGTGCGCCACGTGATGAACATCACGGACGTGGGCCACCTGACGTCGGACGCGGACAGCGGCGACGACAAGATCGAGGCGCGCAGCGCCCGCAGCGGCAAGTCGGCCTGGGATATCGCGGCGGAATTTACGCGCGCGTTCGAGGGCGATCTGCGCCAGTTGAATATCCTGCCGCCCACCGTCTGGTGCCGCGCCACCGACCACATCGCGGAGCAGATCGATTTCATCCGCGACCTGGAAGCGAAGGGTTACACCTACCGCACGGACGACGGCATCTATTTCGACACGACGCGCCAGGACAGTTATGGCAAGCTGGCGCGCCTGAACCGCGACGGCCTGCAGGCGGGCAAACGGGTGGAGCTCGGCGAGAAACGCGACATCTGCGACTTCGCGTTGTGGAAGTTCAGTGGCGTGCCGGGACAGCGCCAGATGGAGTGGGACAGCCCGTGGGGCCTGGGTTTCCCCGGCTGGCATATCGAATGCTCGGCCATGGCGGAAAAACACCTGGGCGCGTATTTCGACATCCATTGCGGCGGCGAAGACCACGTGGCGGTCCACCACAGCAACGAGATCGCGCAGACGGAAGCGCGCCACGGCACGCGCCTGGCCAACTTCTGGCTGCATGGCGCCTTCCTCAAGACCCAGGATGCGAAGATGTCGAAATCCTCAGGGGACTTTTTGCGCCTGCACAGCCTGGTGGAGCAGGGCGTCGATCCGCTGGCTTATCGCTACCTGTGCCTGGGCGCCCACTACCGCAGCAGCCTCAATTTCACGGACGAGGCCCTGCGCGCCGCCGCCAGCGGCCTGGCGCGCCTGCGCGTGGCCGTGCATGGCCTGGGTGCTGCGGACGGCGAGGCCGACCCTGCATGGCATGAGCGCTTCATGAGCTGCGTCAACGATGACCTGAACTACCCGCGCGCGCTGGCCGTGGCCTGGGAGCTGCTGAAAAGCGGGCTGCCCGACGGCGTGAAAAAGGCCACGATGACCCGCTTCGATACGGCGCTGGGACTCGACCTGCTGGCCTGGCAGCCGGCGCAGGTGGCAGTGCCGCAACCGGTGCTGGCGTGGATGGAAGAGCGGGCGGCCGCCCGCGCGCAGCGCCAGTGGGCCGAGGCGGACCGTCTGCGCGCACTGGCGCGCGCGGCCGGCTATGACATCGACGATACGCCGCAGGGCCAGCAGGCGCGCCTCTTGTGACGATGCTATCCGTGCCAGTGCGGCATAATGGCCGCCTGATGAAACTGGAGCTGCCGTGAAGCGTCGTTTGCTGCTATTGAGTTGTTGCCTGGCCTGCTCCTGCGTCCAGGCGGCCAGCGAGTGTCCGGGTTTCCCCGTGCTGGCCACGTCCGGCGAGGCGCTGCTGGCGCAGGTGCGTGCGTTGCCGCCCGTCGGCATCGACCGCGAACGGCAGGCGTGTGCGCCGGCGACCGTCATCGATTTCGCCTACAGCGGCGGAACCTTGTGCAGTTTTGGTGGTGAGGTCGATGCCGCGACGGCCGCCGTCACGCGGCTGGCCGATGGCGGCGAACTGGTCGAATACCTGTATCTGTTCCCGTATGCCCCGGCCTCGCATGCGCGCTTGCTGGCGCTGCTGGCCGCGCGTTTTAATCAGGTCGACAAGGCGGCCTGGCCCGCCTTCCTGCAAGGTGCGACGCCAGGCAAGGAAACCACGGCCCTGTTCACCGACGGCGCTTACTATATTTCGCTGGGCAAGCCAGCCGAAGGCGATCCTGCCGCATGGTATTCGAATGTGATCTTTGAAAAGATGGACCTGCCTGCGCTGGGCGTGCGCAAGGTGTGCCGCGAGGGGCGCGATGGCTGAAGCGGACGCCTTTCCGGCGGCATTGGCCGGCGCCCTGGCGCAGCTGCTGCCCGCGCTGGGCAGCAGCCGGGCCCACCCGCCATTTGCCGTGTACCTGAATGGCGAGGCCTTGCTGATCCCGACGCGCACGTATTATGACCGCGAACGGCTGCTGGCCTGTACGCGGCTGGCCGGCGACGCGGGCGTGATCGCCCTGTGCCTGGGCACGCGCCACCACGATGGCCATCTGCGCGAAGCGTGTGTCAGGCAGCTGTTGCTGCAGGAGCGCGCGTGGACGGTGCCGTTCGTCGTGCACCTGTGCGGCGAGTACGTGCTGGAGATTATCGAGGCAATTGGCGCGGCGCTGCCGGCCTGGAATGCGCAGGCGCTGGCGCGCTACCTGCGGGACAATCGCGCGTATGTGGATACGCTGGAGCGGCGCGCCGTCAGCTACTGGAACTGCTACTACCGCCATCAATATCCCGTGTGGGACGGTTATCCGGGACGCAGGGCCATGGCGGCCCTGCGTGCATTACAAGAGTTTACGCCTCGATAAAGCGCATCTTGAAGCTGCGGCCCTTGATGTTGCCGAAGTCGCGGCCCAGGGAGTTACCGGCGTTGAGGCGCTTGAAGGCCGCTTCGGCCACCTTGCGGTCCAGCGCCACGTAGGTCATGAATTCGAACACGTTGATCTTGCCCACTTGTTCCTTGGTCAGGCCCGCGTCGCCCGTCAGCGCGCCCAGCAAGTCGCCCGGGCGCAGCTTGTCCTTCTTGCCGCCCATGATGCACAGGGTGACCATCGGCGCAGGCAGCGCCTCCATCCCGTCATCGTCGGCGAGTTCCTTCAGATCGTGCCATTCGGCGGCGCTGTTCTGGTACTGCTCGATCAGCTTGACCCATTTTTTCTCGTTCGGCGCGCACAGCGACAGGGCCAGGCCCTTCTTGCTGCCGCGGCCCGTGCGGCCGATGCGGTGGATATGCACTTCCGTGTCTTTCGACACGTCGACGTTGATCACCGCACCCAGGTCGGAAATATCGAGGCCGCGCGCGGCGACGTCGGTGGCCACCAGCACGGAGCAGCTGCGGTTGGCGAACAGCACGAGGATTTCATCGCGCTCGCGCTGTTCCAGCTCGCCGTACAGGGCCAGCGCGGAAAAGCCTTGCTGGCGCAGTTCCTCGGCCAGTTCGCGGCAATGCACCTTGGTGTTGCAGAAGGCCAGGGTCGATTCCGGCTTGAAGTGTTTCAACAGCTTGCCGACGGCGCCATTGCGCTCGTCGAAGCCGATTTCATAGAAACGCTGTTCGATCTTGTCGTTGTCGTGCTGCGCTTCGACCGTCACTTCCAGCGGATTGACGAGGAACGACGCCGTGGCGCGGCGGATGTCTTCCGGATACGTGGCCGAGAACAGCAGGGTCTGGCGGCGCGCCGGGCAGGCGCTGACGATGCCGGCGATTTCCTCGTAAAAGCCCATGTCCGTCATGCGGTCCGCTTCATCGAGCACCAGGGTCTGCACGTGGTTCAGGTTGATGGTGCCGCGGCCCAGATGGTCGCGCAGGCGGCCCGGCGTGCCGACGACGATGTGGGCGCCGTGTTCCAGCGAAGCGATCTGCGGGCGCATCGGCGCGCCGCCCGTCAGGGTCAGGATCTTGATGTTGCCGGCCGCGCGGGCCAGGCGGCGCAGCTCATTGGCCACCTGGTCGGCCAGTTCGCGCGTGGGGCACAGCACCAGGCCCTGCACGGCGAACCAGGCCGGATTGAGCTTGTGCAGGATGCCGATGCCGAAGGCGGCCGTCTTGCCGCTGCCCGTTTTCGCCTGGGCGATCAGGTCGCGGCCATCGAGCACCGCCGGCAGGCTTTGCGCCTGGATGGTGGTCATCTCGTGGTAGCCGAGCGAGTCCAGGTTGGCCAGGAAGGCGGGCGTCAGCGGCAGGCTGGCAAAAGAAGTGCTGGTGTCAGTGGTGGTGTTCATAGGGGCGGAGCCGGTAAAAAGCGGGTGGATGGGCACAGTCTACAGGCGTTCTACGCCCTTGTGCGGATGGTGGTGTGGAAGCTGGCGGCAAACGGCCGCCCGCGTGTGGTATTAATTGTCGGGCGCCCAGATGGGCAGGCCGGTGAGATCCAGGCCGGCGTCGCGCGTCCACACGGGCAAGCCCGTGGCGTCGGTCGGCTCCAGCAATTCGAGCTGCACCTGCTTCAGCGCCACCTTGCGCGCGCGCGTGCGGCGCTGTGGCTCCGGCGCCGGCTCTGGCGCCTCGAGCGCTGGCGGCGGGCCGAAACCGGGCAAGTCGATGGTGGCGTTGTCTTTTTTATCTCTCATTTGCTAACCTCTGTCCCTGGCTTGCGATGGCCAGGGGGCGGGCAACGTGCTGCCCACCTATGTCAATACGCTTTAACTTCATCCACAAAACAAAAGCCCGGCTACTGGAGTCGGGCTCATTGTTGGAACAACCGTCAGGAATACCTGTCCTGCGGATTTAAGTGCGGCACGCAGTGTATCACAGGCGTGCCGCATTGTGGGAGGCTTAGCGGAAGCTCAGGGCGCCCGTCAAGTCTCCCGGCGGCAGCGCGCCACGGGCCGCGAACGCGTCGTTGCGCACTTTCAGGCCTTCGAGCAGCGGCAGGTCGTGCAGGCGCGTGATCAGGCGCAGGATCGACGTCGTGTCGTAGAAGCTGTGGTCGACGGCGCCTTTCTTCGCGTACGGCGAGACGACGATGGCGGGAATGCGCGTGCCCGGACCCCAGCGGTCGCCCTTCGGCGGCGCCACGTGGTCCCACCAGCCGCCGTTTTCGTCGAACGTGATCACCACGATCATGTCCTTCCACTGCGGCGATTCCTTCAAATGCTGGATGACGTTGGCCACGTGCTGGTCGCCCGACTCGATATCCGAGTAGCCGGCGTGCAGGTTCAGATTCCCCTGCGGCTTGTAGAAGGTCACGGCCGGCAGCTTGCCCGCCACGGCGGCGGCGAGGAATTTGTTCGAGATCGGGCTGTCGCCCGTGCCGCCGTCGCGCAGGTGCTCGGCGCGCGCTGCCGTGCCAGGGGCGAACTGCTTGAAGTAGTTCAGCGGCTGGTGGTGGAACTGGAAGTTCGGCTTGCTGCCGCCGCCCTTGTGGTCGAGCGCCGCTTGCCAGCCGCCGCCATACCACGCCCAGCTGACGCCCTTGCGCGACAACAGGTCGCCGATGGTGTCGTAGGTTTGCGGCGGCAGGGTGTTCGCGTCGGCCGGGTCGGCGTGCAGCGGGTCGCCGTCGAAGGCGGGGCGGACATAGCTCGGTTGATATGGCGGCGCCATGGTGTTGACGGCATAGCCGTCCGGCGTGATGGCGCCGTCGTTCACGTATTTCGGCTTGCCGTCCAGCGCGGAAGGCGGGCAGTCTTCCGCGATGGCCAGGCGCACGCCTTGCGGGCCGTCGGACAGCACGGCGATCTTTTTCTTCGCCGCCGTATCAAGCGCGTTGAAATACTCGTTGGCGCGGCCCGTCACCAGGAACTGGTGGTTCATGTAGGAGCCGCCGAAGGCCGCCATGAAGAAGTTGTCGCACAGGGTGTACTGTTCGGCGATCTGCCACAGGTTCAGGTTTTTCGACGTTTCGCCGTAATGGCCCATCACCAGGCCGCCGCTGTCGGCCCACGCGGCAAAGCCGTCGTTCTTGCCGCCGTTGATCTGCATCTGGTTGTTATAGAAGCGGTGCACGAGGTCGCGCGTGATGATGCTCTCGGGCAGGGGCTTGCCGGCCGCGTCGCTCAATTTGTAGGGCGCGTTGGGCAGGCCGGAAATCTGGTCTTCCTTGATCAGGTAATCGATGCCGCCGATATTTTGCTGGTTCGGCACCAGGCCGCCCCAGATCTTCGGCAGGGTGGCCAGCGGCTTGCCGTCGCGGTCCAGTTGCTGCGCCTGTTCCGCCGTGACGGCGGACAGGGGCGCGCTGGTGCCGGGGAAGTTGGAGAACAGGTTGTTGAAGCTGCGGTTTTCCAGGTAGATCACGACCACGTTCTTGACGTGCGCCTTGAGTTTCGCGTCGAGCGAGCCCTTGGCGATGGTCTTTTTGGCTGGCGCGGCGTCGGCCAGCGCCGGCAGGCTGGCGGCCAGGCCGACCGCGGAAGCGGCCTGGAAAATCCGCCGGCGCGCGGGATTGGCGGGTTGGTCGGCGGGATCGGCTGGCAGGGCGGGGGCGAGGTCCTTCACACATTCTCCTTGGGTGTCTCTATGGGCACGGGCGTTGGCGGCAATCGCCGGCAACGCCCGTGAAGCGGGAAAATTGTATCACCGGCCCCGCGGCAATGTGAAATATTCAGCCCGGCCCTTGCCCTGGCCTTAGAACTGATAGCGCGCGGTCAACGTCACCTTGCGCGCCGGGCCATGCATGCCCGACAACCACCAGTCCGACACGGAAGCCGTGTACCGCTTGTCGAACAGGTTGGCCACGTTGACGGTGGCCGACAGCTTGTCGTTGACGTCGTAGCGCGCCATCAGGCTGGCCACCGAGTACGCCTTCTGTTCCCAGTGCAGGGTGCGGTTGACCTGCCAGGCATCGACGTCGGAATACACGCGGCTTTGCCAGTTCATGCCGCCGCCCACCGTCAGGCGATGCAGGTCGCCGGGCAGGCGATACGTGGTCCACAGTTTCACCAGGTGGCGCGGGAAGGTGGTCAGGATGGCCTTGCCGGTATGGTCTTCCTTCTGGCTGTACGACCACGAGGCCGAGATGTTCCAGCTTGGGGTGAGGGCGCCCGTCGCTTCCAGATCCACGCCCCGGGTCCTGGCGCCCTTGATGGCGCGGTTCGCGGGATTGTTCGTGCCCGGCACGGTGTAGCCAGGGTCCGATTCGGCCAGGTTGCTCTGGCGGATCTGGTACAGCGCGGCAGCCGTGTTCAGGCGGCCATCGAGCCAGCCGCTCTTGATGCCCGCTTCCAGGGTCTTGCCCTCGCGCGGCGCCAGCAGCTTGCCGTAGCGGTCTTGCGATGCTTGCGGCTGATGGATGGTGGAATAACTGGCGTAGGCGCTGTGCGTGCCGTCGATGTCGAACACCAGGCCGCCATACGGCGTGAAGACGCGGCTTTCCGAGGCTGGCGACGCGCTGTAAAAATTCACGGAAGGCGCGTCCGAGATGTAGTTCTCGCTGTAGCGCAGCACCTTCGCGCCGGCGATCAGTTTCAGGCGCTCGGAAAGGTTGAGGCGCGTGGCGGCATACGCGCTGGCCTGGCGGCGCGTGCTGTCGTAGATGACGGTGGTATCGCCAAACACGGGCGTCGCCGTGCGATTCCAGCGGTACAGGTTGGCGGGCGTGTTTTCGATGCCCCTGTCGAAACGGCCATCCGTCGTGCTTTGAAATTCGTTGTAGTCCATGCCCAGCACCAGTTCGTGCTGGCGGCCGAATGCGTTGAAGGGGCCGCGCACATTGACGTCCACGCTGTTGACCTGGAGCTGATAATCGCGGTAGTCGGCGTTCAGGCGCAGGCCATCGCTCGTGGCCTGGTCGGGCAAGCCGCCACTGACGTTCATGTAGACGGCGCGCTCTTCCTGCGACGATTGCACGCGGTTGGCCGAGATTTTCAGCTTCCAGTCGTTCGCCAGCGCGTGTTCCACAGTGGCGAAGAGGTCGGTCGAATTGGTGCCGAAGCGGTTCGACGTGGCCGCCGGGCTGAAGGCGCGGGGCAGGTCCGTCATGGCGCCATTGCTGTAGAACAGGGGGAAACCCAGGTAGGACAAGGATCCGTTCGAGCGCTTGCGCTGGTGCGTGACGCCGGCCGTCAGTTTCGTGTCGTTCGAGAGGTCCGCCTCGATCACGCCGTAGACCACTTTCTTGTCGCGGCTGTAGCCGTCGATGATGCTGTCGCCTTCCTCGTACACCGTCACCAGGCGGCCGCGCAGCGTATGCGCCTCGTTCAGCGGGCCGGAGACGTCGGCCATGGCGCGCCGTTCATCGTACGAGCCCAGCTCGCCCTCGACGGATGCCTGGAATTGCGCCGTCGGCTTCTTGCGCACCATGTTGATGGCGCCCGAGGCATCGCCCGCGCCCGTCATCAGGCCCGAGGCGCCGCGCAGCACTTCGATGCGGTCGTACAGCGCCATGTCGGCCAGGCTTTGCGACGGTATCGCATTGAGGCCCAGGTTTTCCGAATGCGTGCTGACGCCATCGAGCTGGTAATTGGTGATCGAATAGCCGCGCGACGTAAAGCCCGTGCGCTCGCTGCCCAGCGAGAACAGGGTGATGCCCGGTGTTTGCGCCATCACTTGCGCGATGGTGCTCAAGCCCTGGTCCTGCATGCGCTGCTGCGTGATGACGCTGACCGATTGCGGAGTTTTCCGGATCGACAGGCCCAGCGGCGTGGCCGTGGCGATCGGCAGGGCGGAGACATACGCGCCCGAGCCTTCCGTGGCATCCTGCTGCGCCTTGACCGACACTTCCGGCATCATCGACAGCGCTTCGCCACCCGCCGCGGCATCGGCCGGGCGCAGCACGTAGCTGCCGTTGGCGCTGCGCTCGGCGTTCAGGCCCGTGCCGCGCAGCACGCCGTTCAGGGCGGCCAGCACGTCGTGGCTGCCGCTCAAGCCGGCCGTCGTCTTGCCGCGCGTCTGCTCCGGCATAAAGCTGAGGATCACCCTGGACTGGCTGGCCACCTGACGCAGGGCGGCGGCCAGGTCGCCGGCCGGCACCTGGAAGTCGTGGCTCGCCATTTGCGCTGCCGCGCCTTCCTGCGCCAGCGCCGGCGTGGGTACGTTCAGCAGCAGGGCCGAACCGATGAAGATGAACTGGATGGCATATGCCATGCGCTTGATGCGTGGCCTGGAAGAGAGAGCTTGGGACATGGTTACCTTGTGGTGTAGTCGTCAAAAAGAACGTTGCCTACACAGGTCACGCGAGAAACGGAAACGGGTAAGATTTTTTTGCGCTGGACGCTAAATAAATGCTCAGCGCTGCTGGCGCGCCTCCACATGCACCCAGTAGCGCGTGCGCAGGCGCACGTCCACCGGCAGGGAGTCGGGCAGCGACAGCAGCACGGCATCGAGGTCGGCCAGCGGGAAGACGCCGGAGATGCGCAGGCCGGCGACGGCGTCGTCGCAGCCCAGCAAGCCGTGGCGGTAGCGGCTCAATTCATGCAGGAAGTCGCGCAGCGGCATGGCGTCGGCCAGCAACAAGCCCTGGCGCCAGGCCCAGATGTCGGGCGAGACGGCGTGCGCGGGCAAGACGCCTTGTGCCGTCATGCCGCCGCCCTGGCCCGCGCGGATCACCTGTCTGGCGCCGCCATGGCGCGGCATCAGCCGCACGGCGCCTTCCTCGACGGCGACCATGGTGCTGCCTTCGGCCTGGCGCACCGAGTAGCGCGTCCCCAGCGCCTGCGCCTGGCCATGCGCCGTTTCGACGAGGAAGGGACGGTGGGGCCTGCCCGTTTCGCGGGCGGTGGCGATAAACACTTCACCCCGCACCAGTTGCAGCAGGCGCTGCGTACCCGTAAAGCGGAGGTTGACGGCACTGCCGCTGTTCAGGTGCAAACGGCTGCCGTCGGCCAGGGTCAGCTCGCGGCGTTCGCCCACGCCCGTGGACAGGTCGGCCAGCGCGGCGCGGGCAAAGTCGGGTGCATATGCCGAGCGCGCGCCGAACCAGCCCGTGAGGCCGATGGTGGAGACCCATGCCAACAGCCGCAGGCTGCTGCGCCGCGAGACGGAGCGCGAGCTGCGACCTGGCTGCAGCGCCTTGCGGCTGGCCTGGGCATCGAGTTCGCGCAAGCCTCCGCTGACGCTTTCGATGTGTTGCCACGCGCGTTCATGGTCGGGGTGCGCCTGGCGCCACTGCTGCCAGGCCGTTGTTTCCGCCGGCGTGGTGGCGCCGCTCATCAGGGTGGCCAGCCATTCGGCCGCCTGCATGGCGATGGCCAGGTCGATGGGCTGGCCCTGGGCGTAGACGGTGGCGCCGCGCATGTCAGGGGCTGGCAAAATCGGGCACGGCAAAAAAGCACAGCAGGTTGGCCTTGCTCAGGTATTTTTTGACGGAATGCGTGGTGGTGCCCAGTTCGGCGGCGATCTCGGCGTAGCTCATGCCGTCCAGGTGGGCCAGCAGGAAGGCGGCCCTGGCCTTGGCGGAGAGCTGGTCCAGCGCGCGGTCGACCAGTTGCAGCGATTCGAGCAGGATGGACATCGTTTCCGGCGACGGCGTGCACGCTTGCGGCTGGTGCAGCAGGGCGTCGAGGTAGGCCCGTTCCAGCTCTTCGCGCCGGCAGTGATTGGCCAGCAGGCGCTTGGCGATGGTGGCCAGGAAAGGGCGCGGCTGCGCGATCCCGGCACTGCTGCGCGCTACGAAGATCTTCAGGAAGGTATCCTGCGCCAGATCGCCCGCCAGCCCCGCATCGTGCAGGCGGCGCTTCAGCCAGTGCAGCAGCCAGGAATGGTGCTCGGCATACAGGGCCTGGAAATCGGACGGCGGGGCAGGGGCGGACAGCATGCGGACGGGATGGGATGGGATGGGTATCTTAATCTAAATGAGAATTGTTCTCATGATAGCGCAACCGCGCACGCCGGGCAATCGGGAAAACGCGGCGTTGCTGAAATGCGACTGCACGCCCGTGCCGCGCGCGGCGGCGGATTTGCGCCCGCGCACGGCAGATGTAAAAGTTTCCTTGGCGCAAGCTTTCATGTGAGAAAATGCGGTCTGTCGATGTGGTGCGGAGCGAAAGATGATGTGGATGGTTGGCGGTGCCCTGGTTCTACTGGTCGCCAGATTCTTATGGTTGGCCTACTTTCATCGCGTGCAGGCGATGTCGCGCCAGGCGGAAGTGATGAACTGGCTCGACATCGGCCGGGTGTCGAATGCCGATGGCGGCAAGGATATTCTGTTGGCGCGCAATGAGCGCGGCGCGAGGATAGACTGGCGCACGGGCGAGGTCTGGCTGATGAATCCCAAGGTGGAAGAACCGTTTGCCGACTTTCTGGCCGTCGAACGCTGGCTGACCTTGCGCGACATGCCGGCGGCGGACAAGCCGGCCGCCGCTGCGCCCGCGCCAGCGGAGCCGGAGCCGGAAGCGGCGCCTGAGCCCGGACCCGTGCGCGATACCTTGCCGGCCTTCCAGCAAAAGGTCGATGCTTGCCTGGCCAAGGCCGAGGGTGGTCAGGAACTGTTGGAAACCAAGCAGGCGTTCGAGGCGGGCAGCGAGCCCTATCTTGAGGCGTCGACGGAATTGAGCAAGACGGCGCTGGAGCTCGAAGTGTCGCCGGCCATGGTGGCCACGTTTCATATCAGCGCCTTTGCCGCGCTGGCCGAAACGGCGGGAGCCGACAAGCTGGAACGGGTGGCGGCCAGCCTGCACGCGGCGGCCCGGCAGATCAGGGCCAGCGCCGCCGCGTAAAAGTGGCGGCAAGAGCAGGCCGGAAATGAAAAAACCGCTGAATCCCTTGCAGGAGTCAGCGGTTTTTATGTATTGGTTGCGGGGACAGGATTTGAACCTGTGACCTTCGGGTTATGAGCCCGACGAGCTGCCAGACTGCTCCACCCCGCAGGCGAATTATAACCGAGTTTGTTGCATTGCGAAAGAGCGGATGGCATTTGCCTTGCATGATGGTCGCGGGCAGCGCGCGACGCAATGGAAAAAGCCGCTGATCCCTTTGCAAGAATCAGCGGCTTTCATGTATCTGGTTGCGGGGACAGGATTTGAACCTGTGACCTTCGGGTTATGAGCCCGACGAGCTGCCAGACTGCTCCACCCCGCAGGCGAATTATAGCGGGGTTTGCTGCAATGCGCAATGGCCGGGTTTCAGACCCTGGATTATGCCGCCGCCAGGCGCCACAGCGACGTGACTTCCTGCGAGCGGGCCGCGTGCAGGCTGTCCGTCGCATCCTGCGCGCGCGGGTGCGTGGGTTTCACGTCCAGGCGGTCGATGACTTTCAAGCCCGCCTGTTCTATCCATTCCAGCAATTGCGCGCGCGGGCGCAGGCCCAGGTGCTCGGCCAGGTCCGACAAGATCAGCCAGCCTTCGCCGGCTGGCTCCAGGTGGTCGGCCAGGCCGGCGAGGAAACCGCGCAGCATGCGGCTGTCCGGATCGTAGACGGCGTATTCGATGGGCGAACTTGGGCGGGCCGGCAGCCATGGCGGATTGCACACGACGAGCGGCGCGCGGCCGGCGGGGAACAGGTCGGCCTGCACCACCTCGACCTTGTCGATCAAATCGAGGCGGGCCAGGTTTTCGCGCGCGCAGGACAGGGCGCGCGGGTCCTGGTCGGTGGCGACGATGCGGTCGATGCCGCGCTGCGCCAGCACGGCGGCCAGCACGCCCGTGCCGGTGCCGATGTCGAAGGCCAGCCTGGCGCGCGCGGGCAGGGGCGCTTCGGCCACCAGGCCCACGTATTCGCCGCGGATCGGCGCGAACACGCCGTAATGCGGGTGGATGCGCTGGCCCAGGGCCGGCAGTTCCACGCCCGTGCGGCGCCATTCGTGCGCGCCGATCAGGCCCAGCAACTCGCGCAGCGAGGCGATGAACGGCTCTTCGCCGCGGCCATACGCTTCATTGCACGCCAGTTTCACGTCCGGCGCGCGGCGCAGCGGGATCGTGTAGTCGGCATCAAAAGGCAGCAGCAGCATGGCCAGGGTGCGGGCGCGCTGCGACTGGGCCTGGCGGTGCAGATGGAACGCTTCCGTGGCGGTGGGTTCGGGTTTCGCCAGCTTGGCGGCCTTGGCTTTTTTGCTCGGTTTGTCGTTCTTGTGGTCGGCGCGCCGCGCCAGCGCCTGCAGCAGCTGGCGCGCGTTCTGGAAGTCGCCGCGCCACAGCATGGCCGTGCCTTCGCAGGCCAGGCGGTAGGCCTGGTCGGCCGTCGTGCGGTCGTCGGCGATGACGACGCGCTTGGGCGGCGGCATGCCGCTTTCCGAGCGCCAGCGGGCCGAATGCTCGGCGCCGTTTTCGCTCCAGTGGATCTGCGGATGAACGGTAGGGGAAGAAGTGTCGGACATGGGTTTCAATCGATAGAAGGGGGCGCGCGGCATGGTCGCCTGCGCAGGCCGTCTTCCATTATACGTCGCTGGCCGTGCCGTCAGCGGTGTCCGTGCCATAGGCGAGTGCCAGCGCGCGGGCACGCGCCTGCTCCTCCGGCGTGGTTTCCACGGCTTTCTTGTCGATCTTGGCGGCATCGGCGGCATGTTCCGGCTGCACCAGCTTGAGCAAACGCAAGCTCAGGCTGCCCGCCAGGTCGCCATCGTTGCCGCTGGCGCTGGCGCCGTCGGACGCGCCTTGATGGACATTGCTTTGCAATTGCTGGCCCAGCAGCTTGAACAGGTCGTGCAGATTGCCGCCGAAGCGCGTGGCGGGCAATTCTTTGGCGGGCAGGGCGGCGTCATCGGCGGAGCTGGCTTCCTCGCCTGCCTCTTGCGTTTGCTCAAGGACGCCCGCGCTGATGTTCGATTGATATTGCACTTCCACTTCGAAGTCGAAGGTCTGGCCATCGGCCGTCGTGATCTTGCCTTTGCCGATGAAGTGCGCGTTTTCATCGAGGCTGAAGGCGGCCGCGCGGCTGCTGCCGTTGGCGCCCGAGACGCTGGCGCTGCCACCGCTGAAACTGGAGCCGGCTTGCAGGTCGACCGAATCGAAGGCGACAGTGGCGCCGTCGCCGAACAGCTGGCGCGTCATGGTGCTCAGAAAATCCTGCGCCACGTCGACGGTCGCGTTGCCCAGCGCGTCGGTCCGTTGCGACAGTCCCTTGGCCGACAGGTCCAGGCCATTTTTCGACAGCGCCACCACGTCTTGCGCCGTGCGCTGCATCAGGGGCGAGCCGGCCAGGCCGGACGCGCCGGCGCCCGCTTTTTGCGGCGTTTGGCCTGCCAGGGTACTGGCGGCAGGCTGGCGCGAGCCGGAGGCGAGGGCGGGGAGCTGGGACATGGCAGGGTCAAATGGGGAAGATAAGCAATTAACGGCAATATCGCCCCATTCTTTAACCATTAGTGGTGGTGCGACCAGCTACCGTCCGCCGATTCCAGGTAGGACTTGACGGCATCGGCCTGGCCCGTGGCGTGGCGCTTGAGTTCGCCACATGCGCAAATGCCCTGGTACGGCTGGATATGCGAGCAGGCGGAGACTTTTTGCAGGTAGACCTGCATCGATTTGTGACATTTTACGCACTTGAAGGTGAGGCTGCGGGCGGCTTTCATGGGGTTCCTTGAACTGTTGCGGGGCGTAGGCGGTACCTGCGCGAAGGCGGCGATTTTAACCCACTCTGCCCATCGTTACACGTTGTTGCATCTGCGCCACGCGCACGTCAACTGAATCCGCGCCATGACGTTGAGCGTATATAGGAGGTCGTCTGACCGCCATTGAAGAGGTAGCACCATGGACAAGCATGACAAGGAAAAGCCTGCACAGCCCGCCAAGGAGCTGGTGAGGAAATGGCTGAAAGCGGAACTGGAACAGCGCCGGCCCCCGCCCGACCCCGAGCAGATCCGCCGCGAACTGGGCTGGGATTTGCTCAAGTTGTGCCGGGAGCCGGCCAGCCGCTAGCGACTCAGCGCACCGTCACCACGCTCTTGCCGCCGGCCCCCGGCTGCACCAGGATGCGGGTGGCGATGCGCTCGGTCATTTCCTGTACATGCGAGATGACGCCCACCTTGCGGCCCATCGCCTGCAGGCCGTCGAGCGCATCCATGGCCACGCGCAGGGTTTCCGTGTCCAGGCTGCCGAAGCCCTCGTCGATGAACAGCGATTCGACGCGCACGCGGTTCGAGGACAGCGAGGCCAGGCCCAGTGCCAGGGCCAGCGAGACGAGGAACGATTCGCCGCCCGACAGCGAGTGCACGGAACGCAGTTCGCCGCCCATGTCCTGGTCGCGCACCATCAGGCCCAGCGACGGGTTGTTCGGGTTGTCGATGCGTTCGAGCTGGTAGCGGCGCGCCAGGTGGTTCAAATGTGCGTTGGCATAGCCGAGCAGCACTTCCAATGTGAATTGCTGCGCGTAGTTGCGGAATTTCTTGCCATCGGCCGAACCGATCAATTCACTCAGGCTGGCCCAGCGCCGCTCGATGACGGCTTGCGCCTCGATCTGCGCCAGCATCGCCTGCGCGCCGTGGCGTCGCGCGTCGTCCTGCGCGATGGCCAGGCGCAAGCGCGTCGCTTCCTGGTTGGCCGCCTGGCGTTCGGCGCCCAGCGATTCCAGCGCTGTCCGCAGCACGGCCTCGTCCATTTCCAGCGCCTCCGGCGGCTGTTGCACGTGGGCCGCCAGTTGCTGCCGGCGTTCGGCCAGCACGGAAACGGCCGCCGTGTGGCGATCGGCGATCACTTGCAGGGCGTCGCGTTCGGCGCGCATGCTCTCCGCGGAGACGGCCAGGCGCGCGCGCAGCGCTTCGATCGTGGCGGGCGCCTGGCTGGAGTGAAGCTGCTGGAACTGGCGCAGCCAGTCGTGCAGGGCGGCGGAGGCGCTGTCTTCCTGTGCATGCAGGGCGGCCAGGCGCTGCGCCAGCTGCGCGCACGCTTCGTCGAGGCGCGCGCGCTGCTGGCCGGCCGCGTGGGCTGCCGCTTGCTGCTGTGCCAACTGCTCCTTGGCTTGCGCGACGGCCGCCGCCAGGCTGCGTTCCACATCGGCCACGCCCTGGCCTTGCCATAGCGCGTTGCGCTCCGCTTGCAGCGTCGTGAGCTGCTTGTCGACGGCGGCAAAGGCGGCATGGGCTTCCTGCGCCGTTTGCCGTGCCTTGCCGGCGGCCAGCAGCGCCGCTTCCAGCTGCGCGGCCAGGGTGGCCAGCGCGTGGCCGCGCTGGTCCTGCTCCGCCTGCTGCTTCAGCCATTGCCGGCTTTCCGCGTCGCGCGCCGCGCGGAAGGCGGCGGGGCCGGCGCGCCAGCTGTCTTTCCAGCCTTCGGCGCCTTCCACGTCGTCAAACGCGGCATCGAGCTGCGTCAGCAAGCCGTCCAGCATGCCGCGCGACGTCTCCGCCTTGTCCAGGCTGGCCGCCTGCTGCGCCTGCAACTGCGCCAGCCGGGTCTGCGTTTCGGCGACGGCGCTGGTGCAGCGCGCGTGTTCGGCGCCGGCCAGTTCGTGCGCCGCCTGCGCCTGCTCGCGCCGCGCGCTGGCCTGGCGCAGCGCCGCCTCCTGCCGCGCCAGCGCCTGCAGGGCTGCCGCATTGGCCGCCAGTTGTTGCGCGAACCAGTCCGCGCGCAGGTTTTCCGGCGGCAGCTGCAAGGTGTCGGCATGCGGTTGCCATTGCGCGTGCAAGCGCTCGATGGCGGGCGGCAGGGCCGCCAGTTCGGCATCCGTTTGCGCCTGTTCGCGCGCAGTCGCCGCCAGCGCCGCCCTGTGCGTGGCCAGCTGCTCCAGATTGCCGCGCGTCTGCGTGCGGCAGGCCAGGACTTCATCCTGCAAGCTGGCCAGCATCGCCTGCAGGGCGTCATCGGCGTGGCTATAGGGGTGTTCCAGCGCGCCGCAGACGGGGCAGGGCTGCTCGTCCTGCAAGGTCGCGCGCAGCTGCTCGACGCTGGCCGCGCATGCCGCTTGCGCCCCTTTCAAGGACTTTTCCGCCTGCGCCAGGCGCGCTTCCAGCAGCGCCGTCTGCGCCGCTTCCGTTGCCAATGCCGTGTTTTCCGTTTGCGCGGCTTGCGCCAGCTGGGCCGCCCTGGCTTGCCAGTGCGCCAGTGCCTGCTGCTGGCGCGCCAGTTCCGTCCACGTCTTTTCCGCCGCGTTCAGCTGGCGCGCATGGTCTTCCAGCTGGCCGCGCTGTTGCTGCAGCAGCTGCCCGTCGATGGCTTGCACGGCGCACTGCGCCTCGCGCCGCTGCGCATCATGCGCGGCGAGCGTGGCGGCGGCGGCCGTCAACGCGGCTTGCGCCTCGTGGCCCGCCTTGCCTGCCGCGCGCACCAGCTGCGCCGCTTCGGCCGCCCTGGCATCGGCCGCATCGGCTTGCGCGGCCGCCTGCCCGGCCTGGGCGAACAACTGGTCCGACAATTGCCACGACGTGGCCAGCGCCTGCCACTGCTGGTGCGACGCCAGCCATAGTCGGCCCGCTTCCTGCTCCGCCAGCGCGGCTTGCTGGCGCTGCTGCAGATCGTGCAGCGCGGCGTGCGCCGTCTCGTTGGCCTGGTCGGCGGCCAGCACGCCATCCTGCGCCTGGCGGTGCGCGGGCAAGTGGGCCGCGATGCCGGCGTCGAGCGCCTTGGCTTGATCGAGCAGCGGCGCCGCATCGCGCTGCGCCGCCTCCCTGGCTTGCAAGGCCGCCGCTGCCAGCTGCACGGCTTGCGCCAGCTGCGCCTCGCCGACGCCGG
>NZ_WFLJ01000035.1 GCF_009208735.1 Janthinobacterium rivuli
GCCACGTGGCGCTGCTGGCGGACCGCTCGGCCGAGGCCCTCGTGGGGCTGCTGGCCATCGTCGCCACGGGCGCCGCCTACGTGCCGCTCGACCCCGCCCTGCCCGCAGCGCGCCTGCGCTTCATGCTGGACGACGCCGGCGCCATCGCCATCGTCGCGCCGCCCGCCGCGCAGGCACAGGCGCTGGCCATTGCCGGGCAGCTGCCCGTGCTGGCCACCGATGCGCCGCCGGACGGCGCCGCGTTCACCGCGCCCGCCATCGACGGCGGCACGCCCGCCTACCTGATCTACACCTCCGGCTCCACGGGCACGCCGAAGGGCGTGAGCGTGAGCCAGGCCAACGTGCTGCACCTGGTGCAAGGCTTCGCCCAGGTCCACGACCTGGCCGGCCAGCGCCTGCTGATGATCCCCCCGCTGCAGTTCGACGCCTCCGTGGGCGACATCTTCCCCGCGCTGGCCTGTGGTGCCACCCTGGTGCTGCACGGCGCGCCGCACCAGCTGGGCGCGGCGGAGCTGGCAGCGTATTGCGCGCGCCACGCCGTCACGGCCATCGACGCGCCGGCCGCCCTGTGGCGCCGCTGGACGGACGCCTTCGATGGCGCCGCCAGCGCCACGGGCGGCGTGCTGCCGGGCCTGCGCCTGATGATGTTCGGCGGCGAAGCCGTGCCCGTGGAGCAGGTGCGCCGCTTTGCCCGCCTGACGGGCAAGCGCGTGCGCCTGGTCAACCATTACGGCCCGACCGAGGCCAGCGTCTGCGCCACCGCCTTCGCCACCGTGGATGGCGCCGGCCTGGAAGGCAGCGACCTGCCCATCGGCCAGCCCCTGCCCGGCGTGCGCGCCTATGTGCTGGACCGCCACCTGCAGCTGGCGCCGCGCGGCGTGGCGGGCGAGCTGGCCATCGGCGGAGCGGGCGTGGCGGCCGGCTACCGCCATGCGCCGGCGCTGACGGCCGAGCGCTTCGTCGCCGATCCCTACTGCGGGCAGGAGCATGGACGCATGTACCGCAGCGGCGACCTGGCGCGCTGGAACAGCGACGGCAGCCTGCAATTTCTCGGCCGGCGCGACCACCAGGTCAAGCTGCGCGGCGTGCGCATCGAACTGGGCGAAGTGGAAAGCGCGCTGCTGGCCTGCGACGGCGTGCAGGCGGCCGTCGCCACCGTGCTGGAAGTGGCGCCCGGCGACAAGCGCCTGGTGGCGTATTTTGTCGGCTCCGGCGTGACGGGCGCCGCCCTGCGCGCGGCACTGGCGGCGCGCCTGCCCGACGCCATGCTGCCGGCCATCTTCGAGCGCCTGCAAGCGCTGCCCCTGACCGGCAACGGCAAGATCGACCGGCGCGCCCTGCCCGCCCCCACGCAGACGCTGCACGAGCTGGAGGCGCGCAGCATCGTCGCGCCGGCAACCGACACGGAACAGCGCATGCTGGCCGTGTGGCAGGAACTGCTGGGCCGCGAAGGCCTGAGCACGGACGATGAATTCTTCAGCGTGGGCGGCGATTCCCTGCTGACTTTGCCGCTGGTATTCCAGCTGGCGCGCGCCTTCGGCGTCGACGTGCCGCTGACGGCCGTGTTTTCCGCCCCCAGCATCTCCGCCCTGTCGCGCGTCGTGGACGACCTGCTGGCCGGCGTCGCCGCGCCCGTGCTGGATCTGGCTGCGCAAGCCGTGCTGCCGCCCGACATCGATGCGGCGCGCGCGGCGCCGCGCCGGGCCGGGCCGCCGCGCGCCATCCTCGTCACGGGCGCCACGGGTTTCCTTGGCGCCTGGCTGCTGCGCGACCTGCTCGACGCCAGCGCCGCGCAGCTGCTATGCCTGGTGCGCGCCGACGATGCCGCCGACGGCGCGCAGCGGCTGTGCGCCAACCTGCGGCACTACGGCCTGTGGCAGGAACGCTACGCGGCGCGCCTCACGCCGCTGCCGGGCGACCTGGCCGCGCCCCGCCTGGGCTTGACGGACGATGACTATGCCAGCGTGGCCGGCGAGGCCGACGCCATCGTGCACAACGGCGGGCAAGTCAATTTCCTCGCGCCGTATGCCAGCCTGGCGCCCGCCAACGTGGGCGGCACGCTGGAGGTGCTGCGCCTGGCCACCACGGGCGCGCTCAAAGCCGTGCACATGGTCTCGACCCTGGGCGTGTACGTCAGCGCCGACTACCTTGGCGCCACCGTGCGCGAAAGCGACGCGCCGCCCACGGCGCACAGCCAGCAGGGCGGCTACAACCAGAGCAAGTGGGTGGCGGAACAGCTGGCCCTGGCGGCGCGCGAACGCGGCGTGCCCGTGGCGCTGTACCGGCCGGCCCGCATCACGGGCGACAGCGGCAGCGGCAGCGCCAACCTGGGCGACTACTTCAGCAGCTGGATCAAGGGCTGCGTGCAGCTCGGTCTCGTGCCCGACATCGCCAATGCCAGCTACGACATGGCACCCGTCGATTACGTCAGCGCCGTCATCGCCGGCCGCGTGCTGGCGGACGATGGCGCCGGCGGCACCTGGCACTTCCTCAATCCCGCCCGTCTGTCCACCAGCGCCCTCGTGGATGGCTTGCGCGCGGCCGGCCACCCGGTGCGGCTGTGCGATTACGCCGTATGGCGCGCAGCCCTGCAGCAGGCGGTGGCCGGCGGCGCGGAAAATGCCCTGGCCAGCTTCGCCGCCCTGTTCCCCGAGCAGGCCGACGCGCGCGAGCCGGGCTTCGACTGCGGCGCCACGGAGCGCATGGCCGCCGCCCTGGGCCAGGTGTGCCCGCCGGCCGACGGCGCCCTGTTCGCCACCTGCCTCTCCTACATGCACGGCCAGGGCTACCTGCCCCTTGCCGGCGCCACGCCACAGGAAAGGGCCTGCGCATGAACACGTCCACTCGCCGCTACGCGGGCTTGCGCGACTTCCTGTTGATCTGGTTCGGCCAGATGACCTCGGGCATCGGCTCGCGCCTGTCCAGCTTTGCGCTGGGCATCTGGGTCTTGCGCACGACGGGGTCGACCACCCAGTTCGCGCTGATCTTCGTCGCCATGGCCGTGCCGGCCCTGCTGATCGCGCCGTTCGCGGGCGCCCTCGTCGACCGCTGGGACCGGCGCCGCATCATGCTGTGCTGCGACCTCGTCTCGGCCAGCGCCCAGCTGGTGCTGGCGGCGCTGCTGATGCACAGCCAGCTGGCCATCTGGCACATCTACCTGTGCGTGGGCGCCACGGCGCTGGCCAACGCCTTCCACGGCCCCGCCTATGCGTCGAGCATCCCCCTGCTGGTGCCGCACGGCCAGCTGAGCCGGGTCAACGGCCTGGTGCAGACGGGCGGCGCCATCGCCCAGGTGGCCGGTCCCCTGCTGGCGGGCGTGCTGGTGAGCCTGATCAGCCTGCCCGGCGTGCTGCTGATCGACGCCCTGTCCTTCGTCGCCGCCTTCATCGCCATGCTGCTGGCGCGCATCCCCCGCCCGCCCCGCAGCCAGGACAGCGCAGGACAGAGCCTGTGGCGCGAAGCGGCGACGGGCTGGCGCTATGTGCGCGAGCGCAACAGCCTGTTCGGCCTGCTGCTGGTGTTTGGCACCTGCAATTTCCTGTTCGGCATCGCCGCCATCACCATCACGCCGCTGGTGCTGTCGATGGCCGACCCGGCCCTGCTGGGCGTGCAGATGTCCATCGGCGGCGCGGGACTGCTGCTGGGCGGCGTGCTGATGGCGGCGTCGGGCGGCATGAAAAAGCGCATCAACGGCGTGCTGGGTTTTTCCCTGCTGGCGGGACTGGCCCTGGCCGCGCACGGCCTGGCGCCGTCCTTCGTGCTGGTGACGGCGGCCGGTTTCGTGTTCTTCCTGACCTTGCCCGTGATCAGCGCGTCGAACGATTCGCTGTGGCAAAGCAAGGTGCCGCCCGGCCTGCAGGGGCGCTGCTTCGCCATCCAGCGCGTGCTGTCGGAAGCGGCCATGCCCGTCGGCTACTGCCTGGCGGGCCCGCTGGCCGAGCACGTCTTCGAGCCCCTGCTGATGCCGGGCGGCGCGCTGGCCGGCTCCGTCGGCCAGCTGATCGGCACGGGCGCGGGGCGCGGCATGGGCCTGATGTTCATCGTCCTGGGCCTGGCGATGAGCCTGGTCGCCATGCTGGCCTACAGCATCCCCGCCCTGCGCCGCGCCGACGAGCTGCCCGACGCGTGGACCCAGCCGCCCCCGGCGGCCGAAGGGGACGCCCAGCCCGCCTGATTTTCTCTCGGTAGTACCAAGGTGAATGAAAAAGCGCTGCCACGCAGCGTTATGGGGACGCTTTTTCTTCAAAAACGCAATGCAGTAGCACATCGATAACAACATCGACCCACTGGAGCAAGCAAGATGACTGACACACACATGCTGCACACGGCACCGGCGCCCAACAAATGCCCGCTGCCCCATCACGACAAGCAAGCCGCCGCGCACGGCCCCGGATACGGGCTGATGCGCGTTTCCCAGGTGGCGCGCGACTATCCCAGCCATTCCGCGCTGGCCAGCGTGCTCGAATGGATGCGCGCCTTCCTCGCCCGCAGCCACCCGGAACTGGGCCGCAAGGGCGCCGTCTGCCCCTTCGTCCCCGTGGCGCTGGAGCAGGACAGCATCTGGATGGCCGAGATCGCCGAGCGCGAACCCACGCTCGAGAGCATCTCACGCGTGATCCTGTATTACCGCGACCTCTTCCTCGCCACCGAACCGACCAGCGGCCCGGACGCCATCAACAAGGCCTTCCTCGTGATCTTCCCCAACCTGGGCGCCGAGGGCGCGGGCGTCGTCGACGAAGTGCAGCAGCTGCTGAAGAAGGACTTCGTGGAAAAGGGCCTGATGCTCGGCGAATTCCACGCCAGCAATGAAAGTCCCGGCCTGCGCAACGCGCAATTCCGCCCCCTGCGCAGCCCCATCCCCATGCTGGCCATGCGCCACATGGTCGATTCGGACTTGCCTTTCCTGCTGCGCGCGGCGTATGCGGCACCCGTGCGGGCCGCCTACCTGCGCGCCTACCTGTTCCGCCTGGCGGGCAGCCTGGGCTGGTCGCGCTTCGAGCAGGCGCTCGACGGCGTCGTGGCCGCCGAAATCGAACAGTGGCAGGCAGGCCAGGGCCAGCCCGATGCGGCCGGCGCGGGAGAGACGGCATGAGCGCCGCCCATCCCGCCCACAGCGCGCCGGGCGCCCGCGTGGCCATCGTCGGCGGCGGCCTGGCCGGCTCCCTGCTGGCGCTGGCGCTGGCGCGGCAAGGCCATGGCGTGGACGTCTACGAACGCCGCGCCGACCCGCGCCGCCAGGATGGCGCGGCAGGCCGCTCGATCAACCTGGGCCTGTCCAAGCGCGGCATGCAAGCGCTGCAGATGGTGGGGCTGCTGGACCAGGTGCTGGCCCATGCCGTCGTCATGCGCGGCAGGGTCATCCACGCGCCGGACGGCAGCACGCGCTACCAGGCGTATGGCAAGGATGACAGCGAAGTGCTGCATTCGATCGACCGCAACCTGCTCAACCACCTGCTGCTGGACCAGGCCGAGCAGCATCCGCAGGTGAAACTGCATTTCGAGCACCGCTTGCTGCGCGCCGACAAGGCGCAGCGCGAACTGGAGCTGGAAACGCCGGGCGGACGCCGCATCACGGCCCATCCGGCCTGGGTGGTGGGCGCCGACGGCGCCTTTTCCAGCATGCGCCGCGAATTGCAGCACGGCATGCGCGCCGACTACCAGCAGGAATACCTGGAATGGGGCTACAAGGAGCTGACGCTGGCGCCGCGCACGGACGGCAGCTCGGCCATCGAACTGACGGCCCTGCACGTGTGGCCGCGCAGCCACTGCCTGTTCGTCTCGCACCCGAACCAGGACGGCTCGCACACCCTGACCCTGTTCCTGCCGTTCGAGGGCGAGGACAGCTTCGCCAGCGTGCGCGGCGAGGCCGACGTGACGGCGCTGTTCGCCAAGTACTTCCCCGACCTGCTGCCCTTGCTGCCGGGCTTGCTGGAACAGTGGTCGCGCCACCCCACGGGCACCCTGATCACCACGCGCACGGCGCCATGGCGCTTCGGCGACTGGGCCGTGCTGGTGGGCGACGCCTGCCACGCCGTGTACCCGTTCTATGGCCAGGGCATGAATTCCGCGTTCGAGGATTGCTGCACCCTGATGGCCGCCCTCGATGCGGCGCAAGGCGACACGGCCACGGCGTTCGCCAGCTACGAGCTGGCGCGCCGCCGGCACACGGATGCGCTGGCGCAATTATCAAAAAGCAACTTCACGGAACTGCGGCAAAAGGTGCAGTCGCCGTGGTTCGTCGCCCGCAAGAAGCTCGACCTGCTGCTCAACCGCGCCTGGCCGCGCGGCTGGCTGCCGCTGTACACCATGATCGCCCACACCACCATGCCCTACGGCGACGCGCTGCAGCGGGCGCGGCGCCAGGAGCGCGTCCTGCACGCCTCGGGCGCGCTGGCCCTGGCCGTGCTGGGCATCGCCGCCGTTGTCCTGTCCCTGACCCTGATTGGAGGTAACTGATGCAAACTGTACATGTACAAGGCCGCGCGTGGGAGCGCCTGGCCGTGGCGCTGCTGCTGTGCGCCTTCTTCGGCATCTGCGCGGCCGTCGCCGTCACTGCCCTGCAAGCGGCGCCGTCGCCGCTGGCGCTGCTGCCGCTGGCCATCGCACTGGGACTGAGCCCGATGCTGGCCCGCCATCTGCCGCGCGAGCTGGACGGCCTGCTGCGCGCCCATCCCGTGCTCAGCCTGCTGTGGCTGGCGCTGGCCGCGCTGACCGTGGCGCGCATCGCCGGCGTGGCCCTGTTCATGGCCGACCCGCTGCAGCCGCAGCTGTCGGCCATCTGGTACGACCCCTTCTACGTCAACCACAGCTGCTTTTCCTCGTACTGGAAGGCGTCCGAACTGGCCAGCGCCGGCGCAGCGAACATCTACGACGGCGCCCATTACGCGGGCAACGAGGGACGCTTCAAGCTCGACGAATACCTGTACCCGCCGCCGTTCCTGATCCTGCCGCAGCTGGCGGCATCCCTGGGCGCGGGCTTCGTGGCCATGCGCGCCGCCTGGTTCGCCGTCGACGCGGCGCTGGTGATGGCCATCATGCTGGCCGTCTGCGCCTGGATCGGCGGCGCCGCGGGCCGCCGCGCCGCCCTGCTGCTGCCGGCCGCCTGGCTGGCCCTGCCCACCCTGATCACCATGCAGACGGGAAACTTCCAGCTGGCCGCCATCGCCCTGGCCATGCTGGCCATGCTGCTGTTCCAGCGGGGACGCGACGAAGCGGGCGGCGCCGTGATGGCGCTGGCCCTGTTCAAGATCTTCCCCGGCGTGCTATGCGCCTACCTGCTGTTCTGCAAGCGCTGGCGCGCCCTGGCGTGGAGCATCGCCTTCTCGCTGCTGTACGCGGCGCTGGCCTACGCCATGCTGGG
The DNA here is from genome assembly GCF_009208735.1 of Janthinobacterium rivuli. Classification (GTDB taxonomy): domain Bacteria; phylum Pseudomonadota; class Gammaproteobacteria; order Burkholderiales; family Burkholderiaceae_D; genus Janthinobacterium. Next base: position 7,361 of record NZ_WFLJ01000035.1, read on the forward strand.
CGCCCAGCCCTTCCGCGATTTCGTCGGCTATGAAATGCCGCGCATCGCCAGCGGCGAAGTGTGGAGCTGGATGCAGCTGGAAGGGCTGGAAGCGGTGGTCGCCATCAATTACTCCGTGCCGGCGCTGGTGCTCAAGCTCAAGCTGTTCGGCGTCGATGGCCTGGAATACCGCCACCTGGCCGCCGTGGCCCTGCTGTGGAGCGTGGTGGTGGTGGCGCTGGCCTGGCTGGCGGCGCGCCGCGCCAGCGCGTGTTCGCGCCTGGAACTGGCCGCCGTCTGGCTCGGCCTGCTGGGCCTGGCCGCCGTGCGCAGTCCCTTCGTGCCCGACGACTACGCCCTGTTCCCCGCCCTGTGGCTGTGGTGCCTGCTGGCCGCCGGCCAGGTCCGCGCTGCAGCCCATCGCTTCTTGCGCAGCGCCGCGTTTGCCGTGCTGTGGCTGGCCTTTGCCATCGTCATGCCGATCGGCCTGGTGCAGCCGCAGCACCTGCCCCTGCTGCTGGCCGTCTCCACCGCCAGCCAGCTGCTGGCCCTGGCCTTCTGGCTGTGGCCCGTGCTGCGCCGCCCGGCCGCGCAAGGCAGCGCCAACACCACTGCGTCCGCGTCGCCCGCGGCCGCCTGACCCCCATTCAGAAAGAAAAACCACGATGAAACAAGCTATCCTGACCCCGCTGCGCCGCACCGCCCTGTGCCTGATGCTGGCCTTCTCCGCTCCCGCCCTGGCCGACGAGCGCCTGCAAATTCCCCGCGCCGCGCATGCACCCGTGCTGGCCGACTACATCGGCAAGGTGCCGGCCGACGCCGGCGTGGAAATCAAGGGCTTCCGCCAGTACGCACCCGGCGACGGCGAGCCGTCGCTGCTGGAGACGAAGGCCTACCTGTCGTATGACGACGAGCACCTGTACGCCGTCTTCGTCTGCACGGACGACCCGGCCCTGGTGCGCGCGCGCATCGCCCGCCGCGAAGACTTGCCCGGCGACGACGCGGTGCAGCTGGAAATCGACTCCTTCAACGACAAGCAGCGCTCGTTCCGCTTCTATGCCAACCCGTACGGCGTGCAGATGGATGCCAAGCACACGGAAGGCCTGGGCGACGATTTCAATTTCGACACGCAATGGCAGTCGGACGGCAAGATCACGCCCACCGGCTACGTCGTCACCATGGCCATCCCGTTCAAGAGCCTGCGCTTCAACCGCGCCGACGTGCAGAACTGGGGCATCGCCGTGGGCCGCATCGTGCCGCGCCTGAACGAGTTTTCCTACTGGCCCTATATCACCAAGCGCCAGGCGGCCTTCGTGCCGCAGCTGGCGCCCGTGCAGATTGCCGAGCCGATCACGTCCGGGCGCAACATCCAGCTGATTCCCTACGGCTACATCGGCCGCAGCCGCGCCCTGAACGGCAGCGACCCGGCCAACACCTTCTGGGACCGCGACGACAAGAACCAGGCCGGCCTCGACGCCAAGCTGGTGCTGGCCGACAAGTTCGCCCTCGATCTGACCTACAAGCCCGATTTCAGCGAAGTCGAGTCGGACGAGCCGCAGGTGCTGATCGACAAGCGCTACGAAGTGCTGTTCCCGGAAAAACGCCCGTTCTTCCTGGAAAACTCGGGCTTCTTCACCACGCCGCAGCCCCTGTTCTTTTCGCGCCGCATCGCCGAACCGCGCTATGGCGCGCGCCTGACGGGCCGCGAAGGCCACTGGTCCGTGGGCGGCCTGCTGATGGACGACGTGGCGCCGGGCGAAGCGCTGCCGCGCGACAGCCGCGACTTCGGCAAGGCGGCGCGCATCGCCGTGGCCCGCGTGCAGAACGATTTCGACGGCGATTCCAACGTGGGCGTGCTGTTGACGGACCGCAAGTTCGGCCAGCAGAGCAACCGCGTGGCCGGCGTCGACCTGCGCTACAAGATCGATGAGAACTGGGTGCTGAGCAGCCAGCTGGCGCACAGCAAGTCCAGCATGGACGGCTTGCCCGACCACAGCGGCCGCCTGGCCTTCGTCGAGGCGAGCCGCTCGGACCGCAACTTCAACTATGCGGGCCAGTACCTGGACATCACGCGCGACTTCGATCCCGCGCTCGCCTTCATACCCCGCACGGACATCCGCCAGACGACGCAGACGGCGTCCTACCTGTGGAACTTCCCGGAGGCGCCATGGCTCGTCAGCGCCGGCCCCAGCATCAAGGCCGTGGGCACCAAGGACCACGACAACACGCTGCAGGACTGGTCCAGCGATGCGTTTTTCAGCGTCAACGGCTTACGCGCCACCACCTTCGAGGTGCACAAGCTGGATGGCTTTGAAAAGTACGCGGGCCTGGACTTCCGCAAGTCCGGCTACTCGCTGGCGGCCAGCACTGAATGGCTGAGCTGGCTGACGGGCTGGATCACCGTGGGCCAGAACGACGTCATCAACTACCAGCCGGCACCGGGCCTGGCGCCCTTCCTCGGCGACGCGCGCAGCGTCTCGGCCAACCTGAAGTTCACGCCCGTGGCGCAGTTCCGCGTCGAGCAGACCCTGTACTGGAACGACTTGCGCACGCAGGCGGGCGTGGCGGGCCTGGCGCCGGGCAGCATGGTCTACCGCGAACTGCTGTCGCGCACCAAGCTGCGCTATCAGCACAGCCGCTTCATGGCCGCCCACCTGATCCTCGACTACAGCCACCTGAAGACCAACCGGGCGCTGACGGGCATCGAGGGCGGCAAGCGCCTGACGGGCGACCTGCTGTTCAGCTACGTGCTCAGTCCCGGCACGACGGCGTACGCGGGCTACACGGACCGCCAGGAAAACCTGCAGCTGATCGGCAATCCGCAGTTGCTGCAGCGCACGCGCGACCTCGACATGCACACGGGACGCAAGGTGTTCGTCAAGTTCAGCTACCTGTTCCAGCTGTAAGGCCGCCCCCCTCCCCCAGGGCGGGCCGGGCCCGCCTCGCCCGCCCTGGTCTTTGCACGCAACTGGAGTCTGAACATGCAAGCATTCTTTTCCTCCGCCACCGGGAGCGCCCCATGCGCGCGCTGATCCGGCTGCTGCGGCCGCACCAGTACATCAAGAACGGCTTCGTCCTGCTGGGGCTGCTCTTTGCCACGCAGCGCGATGCCGCCACGGCCACGCACGCGGCGCTGGCCTTCCTGGCCTTTTGCGCAATGGCCAGCGCCGTCTACGTGCTCAACGACCTGCTCGACGCCGAGGCGGACCGCCAGCACCCGCAGAAAAGCCGGCGCCCCATCGCCAGCGGCCAGGTCAGCGTGCCCGTGGCGTGGTGCGCCTGCGTGCTGCTGGCGGGCGCCGCGCTGACCCTGGGCGCGGCCGTGGGCCTGGCCGTGCCGCTGCTGCTGCTGACCTATCTGGCCCTGAACGTGGCCTATTCGCTGTACCTGAAGCACGTGGTGATACTCGACGTCTTCGTCATCTCGGCCGGCTTCATGCTGCGCATCCTGGTCGGCACCGTGGGCATCGGCATCGCGCCATCGCAATGGCTGCTGCTGTGCGGCCTGATGGTGACCCTGTTCCTCGGCTTCGCCAAGCGGCATGCGGAACTGATGCAGCTGGCCGCCGCCGGCCCCCGCGCGGGGTCGGGCGGCGCCTGCGCGCGGCGGGTGCTGGACGACTACAGCGGCGTCATGCTGGGCCAGTTCATCGCCGTCAGCGCCGCCTGCACCGTGCTCAGCTACAGCCTGTACACGGTCAGCCGCGACACCATCGCCACGCACGGCACGGCCAACCTGATCTACACGGTGCCGTTCGTGGTGTACGGCATCTTTCGCTACCTGTTTCTGTTGCACCTGCGCGCGCAGGGCAACGATACCGCGCACGACCTGCTGACGGACCGCCACCTGCTGCTGACCGTGGCAAGCTGGCTGGCCGTCACCATCGGGGTGCTGCCATGAGCGGCGCCCTGCTGTCGGGATGGCGCTACCGCGCCTTCCTGCTTTCCATCGCCATGGCTGCCGCCGGCTACCTGGCCTTTTCGCTGTGGGGCGGCCTGCCCGCGCTGGGCAGTGCCGCCGCGCACGTGGGCGCGGGCGGGGCGGCGCTGATGCTGGCCCTGTCGCTGCTCAACTACGGTCTGCGCTTCTGCCGCTGGCAGCGCTACCTGGGCGCCATGGGCCACGCCGTGCCGTGGCGCGCCAGCGCGCGCATCTACCTGGCCGGCTTCGCCCTGACGGTGACGCCGGGCAAGGCGGGCGAAGCGCTGCGCGGCGTGCTGCTGGCGCGCCTGGGCGTGCCGCATGCGCACAGCCTGGCGGCGCTGCTCAGCGAGCGCGTGTCGGACTTGCTGGCCATCATCTGCCTGGCCTTGTTCGGCCTGAGCCAGTATCCGCCCCTGCTGCCGCTCGTCGCCGCGGCCGGCGCCGCCGCGCTGGCCGGCGTGTGGCT
>NZ_WFLJ01000036.1 GCF_009208735.1 Janthinobacterium rivuli
CCCGAACAGGACCGTGAAACAACTTTGCGCCGATGATAGTGCTGCAACCAGTGTGAAAGTAGGTTATCGTCAGGCTTGTTATTCGAAAAAACCCCTTCCGGTGATCCGGTTGGGGTTTTTTTACGTCCAATGATTTAATGCATGGCATCGATCGCGTGCCACCTTGAAAGGGATATCTTGTCTGCTGTGCATACACTGGAACAATTACGCGCTGGTCAACTGGCTGGCCTGCGCCGCCTGACGCTGTCCTGCGGCTTGACGGAGTTCCCCCGCGAAATCTTCGACCTGGCCGACAGCCTGGAAATCCTCGACCTGTCGGGCAATGCGCTGTCATCCCTGCCAGACGACCTGCCGCGTCTGCACAAGCTGCGCATCATCTTTTGCTCCAATAACCTGTTTACTACCTTGCCGGCCGTGCTCGGTTTCTGTCCTGCGTTGGAAATGATCGGTTTCAAGGCGAACCGGATCAGTCTTGTGCCGGCCGCGGCCTTGCCATCCAGGCTGCGCTGGCTCACCCTGACCGACAATGTCATCGAGTCCATGCCGGATGCGCTGGGCCAGTGCGTGCAATTGCAGAAACTCATGTTGGCGGGAAATTGCCTGGACAGTTTGCCGGCATCCCTGGCGAACTGCCATCGGCTGGAACTGGTGCGCATCGCCGCCAACCGTTACACGACGCTGCCCGACTGCCTGTTCTCCCTGCCACGCCTGAGCTGGCTTGCGTATGCGGGCAATCCCTACACGCAAGCGCGTGAGCTGGCGGCCCTGGCCGGTACAGCTGCGGCGGGCGTGGCATGGCAGCGCCTGGAACTGGCGCAGCAGCTGGGCGAAGGGGCATCCGGCGTGATTTTCCGTGCCCGTCTCGATGGCGTGGAGGACGTTGCCGTCAAAGTGTTCAAGGGGGCGATGACCAGCGACGGCTTGCCGCGCAGCGAGATGGGCGCTTGCGTCAGCGCGGGAGCGCATGCGGGCCTGATTCCCATCCTCGGCACCCTGGACGGACACCCGCAAGGGGCGCTGGGACTCGTCATGCCGCTCATCGATGCGGCCTTCCGCAATCTGGCCGGCCCGCCAAGCTTGGAATCGTGCACGCGCGACGTGTATGCCGATGGCCTGCGTTTCAGTACGCAGCAAGCGCTGGCGATTTCCCATGGCATTGCCTCGGCCGTATGCCAGTTGCATGCGCGCGGCATCATGCACGGCGATCTGTATGCGCACAATATCCTGCATGCGGACGGCGGCGCCTGCCTGTTGGGTGATTTTGGCGCGGCCTCCATGTTTGCGCCCGGCTCGCAGCAAGGGGACTTGTTACAGGGCATCGAGGCGCGCGCCTTTGGCGTGCTGCTGGGCGAGTTGATGGCGCATTGTGCAACGCCCTTGCCCGCCCTGCGGACCTTGCTGGACGCTTGCCTGCAGGAAGAGGTGCCGCGGCGGCCAAGGTTTGATGCGATCGAACGGGCATTGCGGGACATGCTTGCGGCATAAAAAATGGCGCAGCCTTCGCAGGCTGCGCCATTTTCATTTCAAGCTGACAAGATTCAGTCGGCTGCCTGGATTGCTTTTTCCGGCAGGGCGATCTGGTTGTCGACGCTGAACTGGTAATCCTTGAAGACGTGTTCGGCCGTCAGGATCTGGTATTCGCCGTTGTCGAGCTTATGCGTGGTGTCCTTCAGGCGATACGTGTAATGGCCGCAGGTCCAGCAGTTGAAGTTGCGCATATGCGTGCACAGGCAAGTCTTGTCCATCACGACGACGGTTTTTTGTTCCGGATGGGCAGCCACTTCGCGGTTGTACGAGTTGATGTACGCGCAGTTGCCCGTCGCGTCGAGCAGATAGCCATACGATTCGCAGCCTGGACGGATGCCGGCGCCGATGGCGGGCGTGTTCTTCAGCATGCGCATCGGGTAGCCCGTCGGCGAGACGCCGTTGACGATGATGTCTTCTTCCGAGGCCTTGTAGTATTCCTGCTTGACCTTGTTTGGCAAGCCGCATTCCTCGGTGACGGTAAAGCGCGTCGCCACTTGCACGCCAGCCGCGCCCGCTTCCAGGAAGGAGACGGCATCGCTGCCCGTGAAAATGCCGCCGGCGGCGATCAGCGGGATGTCCAGCTGTTCGGCCTTCAGGTAGGCCAGCAGTTCCGCCGTGATCGTGTGCAGGTCGTAATTGGCCCAGTCCATGCCGAAACCCAAGTGGCCGCCGGCCAATGGACCTTCGACGATGATGAAGTCGGGCAAGCGGTCCAGCTTGGCGTTCTTGCGCAGGAAAATCTGCAAGGCGCGCACGGACGAGACGATGATGCCCAGCTTGGCATCGCGGAAACGCGGATGGTCGGCCATCAAGGCAAACGAGCCGAAGTGCAAACCGGCGGACAGGGTGATGCCGTCGATGCCCGCGTCCAGCGCCGCGTTCAGGCGCACGCGCAAGGTTTCGCGCGGGCCGTTCATGGTCAGCTTTTCCATGCAATTGACGAAAATCAAGCCATCGCCTTTTTTTGCTTCCATGGTGCGGCCGATATGCAGGCGCTGTGCTTCCGCCAGGCGGCCCAGGTCGAACTGCACCACGGCCTTGTCGCTGTTATTGATGTTGAACTTGTACAGTTTCGTCTTGTCTTTGACGAAGGTGGTGTCGAAACGGCGATCCGACACGTCTTCCACCATGGCATCGGAAATATGGCCGATACCGTTCAGCCGGGCCGCTTCCAGCGCCAGCTCCGACGTGGAAATATCCACACCCATTCCGCCTATCATGATGGGCACATATTCTTTTTTGCCAAATCGCAGGCGGAAATCATCAACACGTTTCATTGCTATCCTTAGACTACCGTGGTTATCACTGAGCCAGATGTACGGTCAAGCCCGCCGCCGATCAGGCGCGCGGGCGCATGTAGCTGTGCGCAGCTTCAATTCTACTCCAAGCGGGCAGGCGCTCCGGCGCGGCTTGCCATCATGCCAGTGCAAGCGTGGGCCGCAGCGTGCGCCGCATCGGAATTAATCGCGGAAATTGTTAAATTCCAGCGGCATGTCGGGCACGTCCTTGCGCAGCATGGCCATGGCCGCCTGCAGGTCGTCGCGCTTGGCGCCCGTGACGCGCACGGCTTCGCCCTGGATGCTCGCTTGCACTTTCATCTTGCTGTCCTTGATGACGCGCACGATTTTCTTGGCATCATCCGATTCGATGCCGTTCTTGATCTTGATGATCTGCTTGACCTTGTCGCCGCCGATCTTCTTGATGTCGCCCTCGTCGAGGAAGCGCACATCGACCTTGCGTTTGGTCAATTTGTTGGTCAGCACGTCGCGCACCTGGCTGAGCTGGAATTCCGAGTCGGCAAACGCGGTCAATTCGTTTTCCTTGTGTTCGACGCGGGCGTCGCTGCCCTTGAAGTCGAAGCGGGTCGTGATTTCCTTGTTGGATTGCTCGACGGCATTCTTGACTTCGATCATATCGGCTTCGGAGACTACATCAAATGATGGCATGGTCTGTTCCTTTTCTTGTTAAAGCGAGCGCACGCTCGGCGCGCTAGGCCTTGGCGGCTGATTCTGCGCCATGGGACGGCCCTGTTAAAGATGCGACATTTTAACGGACAACGGACGGCCTGCCCTTGTCTTGCGCTGGTTTTTTGTCGGTTTCACTCTATAATCGAGCAAAATAATCGCTATCCCATGTCTGCAGAGCTCACCATCGAACACAATTACTCCCTCCAGCGCCTGAATACCTTCGGCATCACGGCCAACGCGGCCGCCTACGTCCGTATCACCTCGCAGGCCCAATTGCATGCCGCGCTGCAAGATCCCGCCTTGTCCGCCATGCCGCGCCTGATACTGGGCGGCGGCAGCAACATCGTGCTGACGGGCGACTTTCCCGGCGTCGTGCTGCACATGGCCACGCGCGGCATGCGCCTGGCGCAGGCGGATTTCGAGACGATACTCGTCACGGCCGCGGCCGGTGAAAACTGGCACGATTTCGTGCAGTGGACCTTGGCGCAAGGCGTGGGCGGGCTGGAAAACCTGTCCCTGATCCCCGGCACCGTGGGCGCGGCGCCTATCCAGAATATCGGCGCGTATGGCGTTGAAATCAAGGATTATCTGCATAGCGTGAGCGTCATGCACAGCGCCAGCGGCATCGTCTTCGACATGGACCGCGACGCCTGCCGTTTTGCTTATCGCGACAGCATCTTCAAGCAGGCGGACGGGCGCGAGCTGATCGTGCTGGAAGTGACGTTTGCCTTGCCGGCCCAGTGGCAGCCGAACTTGCGCTATGCGGAACTGGCGCAGGCCGTGGCCGAGCGCAATCTTGCCGAACCGACGCCACAGCAGGTGGCCGACACGGTGATGGCGATCCGCCGGCGAAAATTGCCCGACCCGGCCGTGATCGGCAATGCGGGCAGCTTCTTCAAGAATCCGGTGGTGTCACGTGAGCAATGTCTTGCCTTGCTGGAACGTTTCCCTGCGCTCGTGCACCATGCGCAGCCCGATGGCACGGAAAAGCTGGCGGCCGGCTGGCTGATCGATCAGTGTGGCTGGAAGGGGAAAAACCTGGGGCCCGCGGGAGTGTATCCCAAGCAGGCGCTGGTTCTGGTGAATAATGGCGGCGCTCGTGGCGCGGACATTACCCGGCTGGCGGCAGCGATACAGGATGATGTGGAGGCGAAATATGGCGTGCGCCTGTCGCCCGAGCCTGTGTTTGTCTAAATAGTCAATCCGCGCTTGAAAAAATGTTCAGGGCAAGGCGCATTGCCGAAGACAGTACGCATAGTACGGCGAGGCAGTGCAACGCAGCCATGGACGTTTTTTCTGCGTGGATTAACCAAAGTGGCAGACATAGTCTAATGTCTCCACCGTTTCAATATCAAAATAGCTATTGCCCGGCACCTTGAATTGCGTGCCTGCGGCATAGCTGTTCCACTCCGTCGCGTCGGCCAGGCGCACCTTGCACAGGCCGCTGACGATTTCCATGATTTCCGGCGCGCCCGTGTTGAAGCGCAACGAAGACGGGAAAATCACGCCCACGCTTTTCTTCGTGCCATCGGCCAGGATGACATTGTGTGAAATGCACTTGCCGTCAAAGTAGATATTCGACTTCTTGACGACGCTGACATTGTCCAGTTGTGTGCTCATGTTTCACTTTCCTTGCTGTTAAAAATCAGTCCTCGACGTCAGCGGCGCTCAGCACGCTGTTGCGTCCGCCGCGCTTGGCCGCGTACAGGGCCTGGTCGGCGCGGTTGATCAGTTGCTCCACCGTCGAGTCCGGGGAGGGCACGATGGTGGCCACGCCGATCGAGATGGTGACGATGCCCGTGCCTGTCGCCGGGTTCTCGATCTGCAAGCCTTCCAGGTGGCGCCGGCATGCTTCGGCGATCAGCAACGCGCCGGCCGCTTCCGTTTCCGGCAGGATCAGGGCGAACTCTTCGCCGCCGTAGCGGGCTGCCAGGTCGGCCGGGCGTTTCAAATGTTCCGTCAGCACGGCGGCGACTTTTTTCAGGCACAGGTCGCCCGCCAGGTGGCCGAAGTGGTCGTTATAGCTTTTAAAGTGGTCAATATCGCAGAACAGCAGGCTCAGCGGCGCCTTGTCGCGCTGGCCCCGCTGCCATTCGAATTGCAGGGTTTCATCGAAGCGGCGGCGGTTGGCGATGCCCGTCAAGCCGTCGAGGGCGGCCAGTTTCTGCAATTCAATATTCGCGTCCGCCAGGTTCTTTTGACTTTCTCGCAGGAAACGAAAAGCCTGGTCGCGCTGCAGCCGGCTGATGTGCGCATTGGAGTGGTAGCGTATGCGCGCCAGCAACTCCAGGCGGTCCGGCAGTTTCACCACGTAATCGTTGGCGCCGACGGCAAAGCTGTGCGCCTTCAGTTTCGGGTCATCCTTGGCCGACATCACGATCACCGGCACGTGCGCCAGCGCCGCGTTTTCGCGGTACAGCTGGATCAGGGCGAAGCCGTCGATGCCCGGCATCACCAGGTCTTGCAGGATGACGGTCGGTTGCAAGCGCAGCGCCGTGTCCAGCGCCTGCGTGGCGTCGGTCACGTAATGAAATTCGATATCCTGCTGGTCGCTGAGCATGCGCCGCACGGCTTCGGCAATGATCAGCTGGTCGTCCACCAGCAGCACGCTGACCTTGAATTCGGTCAATGCTGGCTCATGCTGGGTGAAACTGGAGGAGAATTCTGGCATTGCATTCTTTTCAGATGTTAGGGGAGGGCTCCCACCCATTGTTGAGCTTGGCGCCCAGGCGGCTGCGCAGGCTGGCGCCTATTCTATCCAAGGGCAGGATTTGCTGCGCCGCATCGAGTTCGGCTGCCGCGCGCGGCATGCCGTAGACGGCACTGCTGGCCTGGTCTTGCGCGATGGTCGTCTTGCCCGCGCGGCGCATGGCGAGCAAGCCATCGCCGCCGTCGCGCCCCATGCCTGTGAGCAATACGCCGATGGCGTCGCCGCGCCAGTGCTGCGCCACGCAGTTGAAGAACACATCGACGGAGGGGCGGTAAACATAGTCGCGCGGTGCTGCATCGTAACCCAAACGATAGTTTTGATCTAGCAGCAGGTGATCATTGGTCTTGGCGATCAGAACTGCACCGGATACCAGTTCGTCGCCTTCGGCGATCACGCGCACGGGCATGCTGAGCTGGTCGTCGAGCCATTTGGCGAAGTGCGAGGCGAAGGTTTCATCGATGTGCTGCACCACGACGATGGCGCAGCCGGGCGGCGCCGTCCAGCCGGACAGCACCTTGGCCACGGCCGAGGGGCCGCCCGTCGAGGCGCCGATGGCCACCAGGGTCGATACCTGGCCGTCACCCCGTTCACCGCCATTGCCGTTCGCCTGGCGCGGCGGCGCCGGTTCGGCGCTGTGGCGTATCAGCTTGCCGATGGTCTTGATCTTGGCCAGCAGCTCGCTGTCGCCCCCCACTTCCCCCTGCAGCACGGGCGTGGCGGTGACGTCGAGCGCGCCCGCGCCCAGCGCGCGAAAAACCTGGTTGACGTTGTCCTGCGGGCGTCCCGTGACCACCAGGATGGCGCACGGGCTTTGCTCCATGATCAGGCGCGTTGCCTCGACGCCGTCCATCTCCGGCATGTTCAGATCCATCAGGATCAGGTCGGGGCGGTTGCCCTCGCACATGCGCACGGCTTCGAGCCCCGTGCGGGCGATCCACAGCACCTGGTGTTCCTGCGTGCTGGCGACCACCCGGCGCAGGGCCTCGGCGGCCATGGCGACATCGTTGGCAATGGCAATTTTCATGAATCACGACTCATAAGCGGGCATCTCCTATCAGGTCGGCCACCGCGTCGAGCAAGGTCTCGTCGTGGAAGCTGCCTTTGGTCAGATAATAGTCGGCGCCGGCGGACAGGCCGCGCGCGCGGTCTTCCGGGCGGTCCTTGTAGGATACGATCATCACCGGCAGCTTGTGCAGGTGCAGGTCCTTCTTGATCAGCGAGACCAGTTCGATGCCATCCATGCGCGGCATGTCCACGTCGGTGATCACCAGGTCGTATTCGCCGCTGCGCACCACGTTCCAGCCGTCGATGCCGTCGATGGCCACATCGACTTCGAAGCCGCGCGCCAGCAGCAGCTTGCGCTCCATCTCGCGCACCGTCAGCGAATCGTCGACGACGAGGATGCGCTTGGCGCGGCGCTGCTGCGCGTGGTCCGCCTGCGTCAGCTGGTGCAGGCCGCCCTCGTGCAGCAGCTTGTCGATCGACAGCAGCAGGTCGGGCACGTCGAGGATCAGCACCGGCTCGCCATCGTCGAGCAGGGCGGCGGCGGAAATGTCGCGCATCTTGCCGAAGATCGGATCGATGGCCTGCACCGCCAGGCTTTGCTCGCCGCGGATGGCGTCGACCACCAGCGCATAGCTTTGCTTGCCGCGCCCGATCACCACCACCGGCAAGTCGTCGGCCTGGTTGGCCGCCTCGCCCAGTTCCAGCACCTGCGCCGCCGAGACCAGGCCCAGGTGCTCGCCCTTGAGTTCGAAGAATTGCTTGTTTTCCAGCGTATGGATGGCCGCTTGCGGCACGCGCACCACGCTTTCCACCTTGACGATGGGGATGGCGTAGGCTTCGCCGTGCACGTCGACCACCAGCGCGCGCACGATCGACTGCGTCAACGGCAGGGTGATGAGGGCGCGGAAACCCCGGCCCGGCTCCGATTCCAGGCGCACCGTGCCGTTTTGCTGGCGTATCGTCTCGTGCACGATGTCGAGGCCCACGCCGCGTCCCGACAACTGGTTGGCCGTCGCCTTCAGGCTGAAGGCGGGCAGGAACAGGAATTCCAGCAGCTCGCCCGGCGACAGCGCGGCGGCCATGGCGGGGCTGGCCATCTTGCGCTCGATGACGGACTGGCGGATCTTTTCCAGGTCGACGCCGCGCCCGTCGTCGCTGATCTCGATGCTCAGCATGCCGGCGCGGTGGCGCGCTTCCATGCGGATCGTGCCCAGCGCTTCCTTGCCCGCGTCGATGCGCTCGTACGGGCCTTCCATGCCATGGTCGATGGCATTCCTGAGCATGTGGTTCAGCGGGCTTTCGATCTTTGCCAGGATGTCGCGGTCGACCAGCGTGTCTTCGCCGTCGATCTCCAGCCGCACTTCCTTGCCCAGGCTGCGCGCCAGGTCGCGCACCATGCGGGGAAACGCGTGGATGCCGTCGCGGAAAGGGCGCATGCGCAAGGCCAGCACTTCGTCGACCAGGCCTTGCGAGACGGCCAGCAGGCGCCGCTCATAGGTTTCGATGTCGGCGATGTGCTCGAGCATGAACTGCTTCAGGGGCTGCGTCTTTTGCAGCGCCAGCAGCGACTTTTCCATCAGGCCCGCGTCGCCCGAGCGGGCAATCGCTTCGTGCAGGTGCTCGATGGCGGAAAACAGGCTGCTCTGGTTGCGCTTGAAGCGCTGCAGCGCGCCGATGAACGGGTGCATCTGGTGCGCATTGATGCGCGATTCGCTGGCCAGCGACAGCAGCTTGTCGAAATTCTGCGCCGGCGCCTTGGCGGGCGCGCCGGCGCGCGGCGCGGGCACCCCCGCCGACTCCGGCTCTTCGCCCGCCAGGCCGCTGGCCACGGGAGCCTGCGGCTCGGCCGCTTCCGCCGGCGCCGCTGCCGGTGCTGGCATGGGCGCCGGCGCCGAAGGCAGGGCCGGCAATTCGGGCAGGTCGGCGATGCCGGCGATAGCGTTCAGGGTCTGGTCGATCTGCGCCGCATTCGCGGCCAGCCACGCTTCGGCGCCCGCGTCGTCCAGGCGCGACAGTTGCACGATCAGGTCGACGCCCGACAGCAGCACGTCGACCCGCTCCGGCGTCAGTTTCAAGCGGCCATGCTGGGCGGCGACAAAGCTGTCTTCCATGCCGTGCGCCAGCTGCACCACCACTTGCAGGCCGACGATGGCGGCGGCGCCCTTGATCGAGTGCGCCGCGCGCATCATCGCTTCGACGGCGGCCGCGTCGCCCGCATGGCGTTCCATGGCCAGCAAGCCGTCGGTCAGAATCTGGGTCTGGCTGTCCGCCTCCATGCGGAACAGGTCCAGCATGGAAAAGGCACTCAGGTCGCCGTGCTGGTCCTGGCTCATCGTAATAGTCTCGCAAGTTGAAAGCCGATCAGCGCCGTGTCGAGGCAGCCGATGCGCATGTCGCCCTCGGTGATGACGCCCGACAGATAGCGCGACAGGCCCTTGTTGATGGTGGCCGCCGGCGTTTGCACGGCGCCCGACGCATAGCGCACGATGCCGTGCAGGTCGGCCACGGGCAGCGCGTAGGCCTGTTCCTCCCAGCGCATCAGCAGCAGGCGCGCGAACGTGTGGCGGCCGCGGGCCGGCGGCGCGCCCTGTTCGTCGATGCCCAGCAGTGATGCCAGCGACATGCACGGATACAGCTTGCCGCCGATATTGACGATGCCCGACAGGCCGCGCCCGCCACGGTGCGGCAGCGCGTGCGGCTTGGCCTGCGGCGCCACGGAGTCGAACACGCGCGTCGGCAGCGCCAGCCATTCGCGGCCGATGCGAAACACCAGCGCCGAGCTGTCGCGCACTTCGCCGCCCGCATCGAGCTGGCGGAAGTGGCTGGCCCAGTCGCGCCGGTAGTGTTCGTCCACGGGCCTCTGCAGGTTGCGCTGGGCGGCGCCCGCATACACGTCGCAGTTACGGCAATGCACGTTGGCCGGCAGCCTGGGACAGCTCTGGTCGCCGACCACGCCGATATGATTCCAGCAGTCGTCGATGGCGGCGGGGGACTCGGTGGCGATGAGGTTGGTCATGCTTGCCCCTTAGTTGGACGCCTGGCGGCGCTGGTAGATGCGCGCCGCGCGCGCCTTCAGGGTGGCGGCGGCCGTGTGGTTGCCATTGCGTTCGGCCAGCAGCGACAGGTGGCACAGCGCCTCGTAATGGTCGGGCTGCAGGTAGATGCAGCGGCGCCAGTAATCGTCGGCCAGGTCCATCTTGCCGGCCAGTTCATTGATGATGCCCAGCATGAAATACGCTTCCGCCGCCTCGGGCACCCTGGCCAGGTGGGCGTGGCATTTTTCACCCGCTTCGCGCAACTGGCCACGGTCGGCCAGCAGGCGCGCCTCGGCCAGCAAATCGGCTTGCGCGGCCGGCGCCGGCGCCGGCGGGGGCACGGACACGGGGCGCGTGCGCGGCGTGGCCGGCGCGACGGG
>NZ_WFLJ01000037.1 GCF_009208735.1 Janthinobacterium rivuli
ATCTGGCCGCCAGCACGAGCATGGTGGCCACCAGCACCTGGCGCACGGGCCGGCGCGCCAGCAGGGCCGTCAGGACGGGTGCGCCGATGGCCGCCCCCAGCGCATACGCGGCGATGGCGCCGCCGGCCGCCGCCACGCTGGCGTGCAGGTCGCGCGCCATGGGCGTCAACAGGCCGGCGGCGATGAATTCGCACAAACCGAAGGCAAAGCTGCACAGGGAAAGCAGATAAATGGAGAATGGCAGCGTGGCGGACGGCAGCACTGTGCGCGAGGAGATGGTGGACATGGCAGTTCCTGACAATCAAAAACGCCATGCTGGCCCCTGGGCCATCATCTGTAAAATATCTTATTTATCTTGAAACGAGACGTGTGAAGTCTCAATGCGAGGCGGACAGCCGCAGCTGCGCCAGCAGCCGCTCGCGCACGGGGGACGTGTGCCGCGGGTCCCACGCCATGTACAGGTCGAGCTGGCGCAGCGCCTCGGGCGCGCCGCTTGCCAGCGGCAGCATGACCACGCCCGCCGGCATGGACGCCGCCAGGCTGGCCGGCAGCAGGGCCACGCCGAAACCGGCCGCCACCAGTCCCAGCACCGTTTGCAAACGGCGCGCCTGCTGCGCCACGCGCGGCACGAAGCCCGCGTGCAGGCACAGGCTGGCCAGCTGGTCATGGAAACCCTGACCCAGCTTGCGCGGCGAGGCGACAAAATCGTCACCGGCCAGCTCCGCCAGATCCACGCGCGCCAGCCCCGTGCAGCGGTGATCGGATGGCAGCGCCACGACGATGTCTTCGCCGGACAGGCGCTCGAAGCGCAGGCCCGGCGTGCTGCGCCCTGGCGCGCGCAGCAGGGCGACATCGACCTCGCCTTTTTCCAGCCACTCGACCTGCTGCTGCGTCGACGCCTCGCGCAGGGTGAATTGCACGGCGGGCGAGGCGGCGCGAAACGCGCGCAAGGCGTCCAATACGTGGACATACGGGGTGATGTGGATGAAACTGAGGCGCACGTGCCCTTCGATGCCCTGCGCCACGCGGCGCGCGGCCGCCACGCCCTCTTCCAGGTCGGCCAGCACCTGGCGCGCGGTGGCCAGGAAAGCCGTGCCGGCTGGCGTCAGGCTGACCTTGCGGTTCGTGCGCTCGAAGACGGGATAGCCAAGCGCTTCTTCCAGCCGCAATATCGCCTGCGACAGCGGCGGCTGCGCCATGTGCAGCCGTTCGGCCGCGCGGCGGAAATTGAGTTCCTCGGCGACGGCGATGAACTGGCGCAGCAGCCGGGTCTCGATCATGGGCCTTTTTTCGCCACCGCCAGGATATGCCGCGCGATGCCGCGCAGGATATTGACTTCTTCCGTTTCCAGCCCCGTGCGCGAAAACAGGCGTTTCAGCCTTGGCATGAGTTTTTTCGGGTTGTCTGCGTCGAGGAAGTCGATGGCGACCAGCGCCTGTTCCAGGTGCGCATACATGCCGTCGACCTGCGCCAGGCTGGCCGCGTCGCCGTGGAAACCGACGGGACTGGCGATTTGCCCGTCGCCGAGGGCCGCCACGCGGCATTCGTAGGCGACGACCTGCGCCGCCTGCGACAGGTTCAGCGAGGAATACTCGGGATTGGCGGGAATGTTGATCAGCACATTGCACTGCTCGACGATCTCGTTGGGCAGGCCGAAGCGCTCGTTGCCGAAGATGACGGCCGCGTGCAAGTCTGCGCTGGCGGCCAGCTGGGCGGCGATGGCGCGCGGCGCCGTGACGGGCGGCGAAAATTCGCGCAGCCGGGCCGACACGGCGGCCGCGTAATTGCAGCCTTCGAGCGCCTCGGCGATGGAGCCGACGATGCGCGCGCCGGACAGGATATCCTGCGCGCCGCTGGCGAAGGCCACCGCTTCCGCATCCGTCAAGGCATCGGGAAAACGGGGGTTGACCAGCACCAGATCGGAAAAACCCATCGTTTTCATGGCGCGCGCGACGGCGCCAATATTGCCGGATCGACTAGTTTCGACGAGAATAAATCGCAGGCGTTTGAAAAGAGACGTGTTGATTTCGGGCAGATTCATTTAAAATAGCGCTATTGCGCGGTATCGATACAGGAAATTTCGGGAAACGGAGTCACACAACGCTGACTCCAGGCCGGGATTTTAACCACTTCGGCACCGCTCCGCTCTTTAATTCATTCTTGCACTCTATCGTACCGGCGCCGCAAGGCGGCCATGGGCGGTCGCGTGCTTTTAACGGAAGCTCACATGCACCCAATGCTCAACACGGCGATCAAAGCCGCCCGCCGCGGCGCCGCCGTCATCAATCGCGCCTCATTCGACCTCGACCGCGTCGTCGTCACGGAAAAACAACATAACGATTTCGTCACCGACGTCGACCAGGCGGCCGAACAAGCCATCATCGAGGTGCTGTCCAAGGCCTACCCGGACCACGCGTTCCTGGCCGAGGAATCGGGAGCTTCCGCCAACTCGCACGACGAGAATGAATATCAGTGGATCATCGACCCGATCGACGGCACCACCAACTTCATCCACGGCTTCCCGCAATACTGCATCTCGATCGCCCTCGCGCATCGCGGCGTCATCACGCAAGCCGTCATCTACGATCCGGTCCGCAACGACCTGTTCACGGCCACCAAGGGCGCCGGCGCCTACCTGAACGAAAAACGCATCCGCGTCACCAAGCTGGACCGCATCTCGAACGCCCTGCTGGGCACCGGCTACGTGGCCGGCAGCGCCCGCGCGCTGGACGAATACCTGAAGATGTACGCGATCATGGGCGAACGCAGCCAGGGCGTGCGCCGCGCCGGCTCGGCCGCGCTGGACCTGGCCTACGTCGCCTGCGGCCGCCTGGACGGCTTCTACGAAAAAGGCTTGAAGCCTTGGGACATCGCCGCCGGCGCCCTGATGATCACGGAATCGGGCGGCATTGTCGGTGAATTTTCCGGCGAATCGGACTACCTGTACAAGGGTGACGTCATCGCCGCCAGCCCGAAGATCTTTGGCCAGATGATCACCCTGCTGACGCCATTCGCCTGATTGCCAGGCGCGCGCTGACGTAACAAAAGCTGCCGGAGGCGACTCCGGCAGCTTTTTTTTCGCCCCGGCCTGCCCTCAGTTGCCGCGCATGGCCGGCAGCAGCACGCGGTAAATCTGCAGGAACGCCGGCCCCATCAGCACGACCATCAGCGAAGGGAAGATGAAAAAGATCAGCGGAAACAGCAGCTTGAGGGCGATCCTGGCCGCCGTTTCCTCGGCGCGCTGGCGCCGCTTGGTGCGCAGCTGGTCGGACTGCACGCGCAGCGACGCGGCGATGCTCGTGCCGAAGCGCTCGGCCTGGATCAGCAGGGTCACCAGCGCATCCACGTCTTCCACTCCCGTGCGCAGGGCCAGGTTGCGCAAGGCCTTGTCCTTGGCGCTGCCGGCGCGCAGCTCCAAGGTCACCAGTTGCAGCTCCTCGGCCAGGACCGCGCTTTTCAAGCCGATTTCCTGCGCCACGCGCGCCAGCGCCGCATCCATCGCCAGCCCCGCTTCGACGCACACCGTCATCAGGTCCAGCGCATCGGGAAAGGTCTCGAACACTTCGCGCTGACGCTGTTTCAGGCAGTGCGACAGCCAGACATTCGGCAGGTAATAGCCGAGGGCGGCGGCAGCGACCAGCCACAACAGCATATTGTGCCCGCCCTGGCGCAGCAGAAAATACACGAGCAGCGGCAAGCCCACGAACAAGCCCGTCTTGGCCGCGTAAAACAGCGCGGGCGCGGCCTGGCTGCGCCAGCCGGCATGCACGAAGCGGCTGCGGATGGGCGAACTTTCCCAGCCCTCGTCCGGCAGCGACAGCCTGGCCAGCGGGCGCGTCAGGCTGACGGCGTGCGCCAGCCAGCGCCGTCGGGCGTGACGCTCGCGGTCGCCGGCGGCGCCGGCATCGCCCAACGCCTGCAGCCGCCCCTGCACGGCACTGCCGGCGAACAGGCGCAGCACCAGCAAGGCCAGCGCGAAAACAATCAGGAACAGCAGGCCCAGCAAAGCCAACTGCGCCGTACTCATGTTGCTCATCGTGTCGGTTCTTTCATGTCACACCCGGATATTGATAATTTTTCTGATGCACAGCACGCCCAGCATCAGCAAGCCCAGCGATACGGCGACCATCTTGCGCCCGCCCCCATCCGTGTACAGCACGGCAATGAACTGCGGATTCATCATGTACATCATCAGCGCCGCGCCAAACGGCAGCAAGCCCAGGACCCAGGCCGACATGCGCCCTTCGGCAGACAGCACGCGCACCTGGCCCAGCAATTTCAGGCGGTCGCGGATGATGGCGCTGATGCTGCTCAGCAATTCAGTCAGATTCCCCCCCGTTTCGCGCTGGATCAGCACGGCGATGACGAAATAGCGCAAGTCCGTGCTGGGCACGCGCGCGGCCAGGTTGCCCAGCGCATCGGCCATGGCGACGCCGAAACTGACTTCGTCGAACACGGCGCGGAACTCGTCGGCCAGCGCCCCCGTCATTTCCTCGCCCACCATCTTCAGCGCGGTGGGAAAGGCATGGCCGGCGCGCATGGCGCGGCTCATCAGGTCGAGCGCGTCCGGCAATTGCTGCTCGATGCGCACCAGCCGCCGGCTCCGGGCGCGGCGCACCAGCAGATACGGCAGCGCGGCGCCGCCCGCGCCCAGGCCCAGGCGCGCATGCCATGGCAGCGGCAACGCGCCGGCCGCCAGCAGCGCGACCAGCGCGCCCAGCAGGCAATAGCCCAGAAAAGTGGCCACCAGCCAGCGCATGCCCGCCTGCAGCAGCAACTGGTCGAGGCGCCGCGCGCCGGGCAAGCCTTGCAGCACGCCGTGCAGGAAGGGATGGACGCTCAGCGGGCGCTGCTTGGTGATCGACAGCGCCTGTTCGCCATCGCTGGCCGTGTACATGCCCTGCAGGCGGCGCGCCACCCGCGCCGCGCCCGCGCCGCGCGCCGCTTGCCACGCCAGCCAGGCGCCAGCCACCAGCAACAGCACGGCCAGGAAGAGGAATAGATAAACGAGGTAGGAAAGCATGGCCGGTCAGCGCCCCGCCGCGGTGGGTTCGAACAGGGCGGCCGACACGCCGATGCCAAAACTGTTCAGGCGCTCGAGGAAGCGCGGGCGGATGCCGCTGGCCGAGAAATGCCCGACCACCGCGCCGCCCTCGGCCACGCCCGTCTGCCGGAAACTGAAGATTTCCTGCATCGTGATGACCTCCCCTTCCATGCCCGTGATTTCCTGGATCGACGTGACCTTGCGCTTGCCGTCGATCAGGCGCGACACTTGCACCACCACCGACACGGCCGAGCTGATCTGCTGCCGGATGGCCTTGCTGGGCAGGTTGGCGGCCGCCATGCTGATCATGTTTTCCAGCCGCGTGATGGCGTCGCGCGGCGTGTTGGCGTGGATGGTGGCCATCGAGCCTTCATGGCCCGTGTTCATCGCGCCCAGCATGTCGAGCGCCTCGGCGCCGCGCACCTCGCCCAGGATGATGCGGTCCGGGCGCATGCGCAGCGCATTGCGCACCAGCGCGCGCTGGCTCACCTCCCCCTTGCCTTCGATGTTCGCGGGCCGCGTTTCCAGGCGCACCACGTGCGGCTGCTGCAATTGCAGCTCGGCCGCGTCTTCCACCGTGACGATGCGTTCGGTCTGGCCGATAAAGCCGGAAATCACGTTCAGCATGGTGGTCTTGCCGCTGCCCGTGCCGCCGGAAATGAGGATATTCATCTTCGCCTTGCCGAGGCCCTGCAGCACCTCGGCCATCTCGGCCGTCATGCTGTGGTAGGCGACCAGGTCGGCCAGGCGCAGCGGATCGACGGAGAAACGCCGGATCGACATCACGGGGCCGTCGATGGCCAGCGGCGGAATGATGGCGTTGACGCGCGAACCGTCGGGCAGGCGCGCATCGACCATGGGGCTCGATTCGTCGATGCGCCGGCCCACGCGCGAGACGATCTTGTCGATGATTTTCATCAGGTGGGCGTCATCGTCGAAGCAGATGTCGGTCAGCTCCAGGCGGCCGCCGCGCTCCACATACACCTGCTTGTGGCCGTTGACCAGGATGTCCGACACGCTGGCGTCGGCGAGCAGCGTTTCGAGCGGCCCGAAACCGAGCATCTCGTGCTGGATGTCGCGCGTCAGGCTCTTGCGCTCGGCGTCGTTGATGACCACCGCCTCTTCCTCCAGCAGGCGCTCGACCAGGCCGCGCAATTCGTCGCGGATGCGCTCCTGCGACAGGCGCTGCATGCTTTCCAGGTCGACCCGTTCGAGCAGCAGCCCATGGATGCGCAGCTTGAGGTCGCGGTAACCGTGGTTGTCGACGACGGCCATGCGTTGCGGCGCGAGCGTGGCGATCTTGGCGCTGCCGAGCCGTTCGCGGATGGACAAGGCGGCGATGGGGGAAGTAGCCATGGAATGCTCCTGTTCTGGAATGGGGATCAAGCGCGTGGATCAAGCGCGCCGCAGGACGCGGCCCAGCCAGCCCTGGCGCGCCATGCCGGCCGTGCCGCCGGCCAGGCTGGCGGCGAACTCCTGCAGCGAGCGGGTGATCGGGCTGGCTTTGTCGAGCTGCAGGATAGGCACGCCCTGGTTGACCGAGGCCGCCGCCGAGGCGTAGTGATTCGGCACGGTGCGGTAGACCGCCGTGCCATACGCCGCTTCCAGGTCGCGCAGGCGGATCTCGCCGCCCTTGTCGTGGCGGTTGACGATGATATGCACCTTGTCCTTCGCGTATTCGAGCGAGCGGAACATGCCCAGCAGGCGCTTGCCGTCGCGGATGTAGGGCAAGGTCGCCTGCAGGACGGGAAAGATCATGTCGGCGTGGTCGAGCGCGCGCACGCTGACGGCGTCGAGGTTGCGGCCCACGTCGAGCACGATGAAATCGTACTGGCGCCTGGCCTGCCGGATGATGGCGTCGATGTGCTCGGGCGCCACTTCGCTGGCGTGGGCCGGATCCTCGGGCGCGGCCAGCACGCTGTAGTTGGGCAGGATGTGCAGCATGCTCGACGCCAGGAACGAGGCGTCGAGCCGGTGGATGTCGCGCGTGACGTCGGACAGCGTGGCCAGCGGCTTGTTCTCGGACACGAAGAGCGAGGCGTCGCCAAAATGCAGGTTCATGTCGATCAGGGCCACGCGCTGCTGGCCGCCGGCGGCCAGCGCATAAGCGAGGTTGCTGGCGATGAAGGTGGCGCCGCTGCCGCCCTTGCAGGAGATGAAGGCCAGCACCTTGCCGTTGCCATGCTCGCGCCGCTCCAGCTTTTCCTCGATGCGTTCGAGCGCCGCATACAGGCTGGCCGGCGCGGCGGGGAACGGCAACACGTCGCGCACGCCCGCACGCATGGCCTGCAGCAGGAATTCAGGCGGCTGCTGGTGGCACAGCACGATGAAGGCCATGCGCGGATGCTGGTTGCTGAGGCGCTCGATGGCGGCCAGGTCGGCGCCATCGTTCGACGGGCGGTCGAAGATCAGCACGTCGGGCAGCGACTGCGCCGCCTGCAGCGGTTCGAGCGTTGCGCCGCCCGCGTTGATCTCGTCGAGCCGGTTGCGGCTGCGCAGCAGCCGTCCCAGTTCGGACAGCGTTTTTTGATCCGTGGAATGGATGGCGATTTTCACGATATGCCTTGCTGATTCTGTGGTGACGATGCCAGCTTCACTGGCGCGCCCCGACGCCGATGGTGAAGGCGGCCCCTTGCGGCGCGGGCGCGGCAAAGCTTTTCTGATACGCCGCGTAGGCGGCCTGGGCGGCCTTGCCGTCCATGCCGGCCACGGGATCGCGGTTCGCGCCCGCCTGCGGCGACAGCACTTGCCGCAGGCGCAGCTGCGCGACGCTGTGGCCGAACTGGCGGTCCAGGTTCGGGGTCGCGGCGCAACCGCTGGCGGCCAGCGCGGCCAGCAACATAGAAAGGGAAAGGGAATGCTGCATGAAGTGCTCCTAGTGAATGTCCGGGCCGGCCGGCGCCGTCTGCGTGGCCGCTTCCTGCCGCGGCCGTGGCGCGCCAGCGCCTTCCATTTTTCCTTGCAAGAAGAACTCGCCGCGGCTGGGCGCCACATACGCGTCGGTCGGCAAGACGATGTCGCCGTCGAGCGGCTTGACCAGGTGCGGCGTGATGATGAACACCAGCTCGGTACGGTCGGTCTGGAAATCGCTGCTGCGGAACAGCGCGCCCAGCACGGGAATCTCGCCCAGGAAGGGCAAGGCCTTGATATTGGTCGTCACATTGTTCTTGATCAAGCCGCCCACGGCAAAACTCTGGCCGTCGAACAGCTGCACCGTGGTGGTGGTGCGCCGCGTGGTAAAGGCCGGCAGCACGGCATTGGCGGTGGCGCCCCCCCCGGTGGTGATGCCGATGCCTTCGCGGTTCAGCTCCGACACTTCCGGCGCCACCTTCAGGTTGATGCGCCCCCCTTCCAGCACGGTGGGCGTGAATTTGACGGCAATGCCGAATTCCTTTTCTTCCAGCGTGATCTTGTTGGTGGTGCTGTCTTGCGCGACCGGAATGAAAATCTTGCCGCCCGCCAAGAAACTGGCTTCCTGGCCACTGATGGCCATGATGTTCGGTTCGGCCAGCACCTTGACGAGGCCGTCGCGCTTTTGCGCATCGAGCGTCAACCCGTTGCCGTTCTTGCCGTGCACGGCGCCTAGCTGGCTGGGGTTGCCGCTGAGCAGGTTCGACAGCAGGCCGTAGCTCCAGTTGCCGCGCGTGCCGCTGATGCCCACGCTGGCGCCCAGCTGGTCGACCAGGGTCTTCGACACTTCGGCGATTTTCACTTCCAGCATGACCTGTTGCGGCGCCGCGATCGTCAGCATATTGATGACCTTGACGCCGCCGGCCGCGCTGGCGGCACCATCGGCCGGCGCGGCCGCGTCGCCGGCGCCGCGTTGCGCATAGGCTTGCGCCATGTCCAGGATCTGGCTGGCCTTGACGCTGTCGCTCACCTGCCCCGACAACACGATGCTGCCGCCGGCCGCGCCGGCCTTGACGGCGCGCTCGCCGGGGAAGACATAGGCCAGCTGCGCCTGCAAGCCCTCGACGTCGATCTCGACTTCGATGTCGACGATCACGGGGCGCTGCTGCCGATCCCACAGGATCAGGTTGGTGCTGCCCGGGGCCAGGCCCCAGACGAACAGCTGGCTGGACGAACCCAGCATCCTGGCGCCGGCCACCCGCGGATCGTTGACGGCGATCTGCGACACCGGCAGGCTCAGGCTGCGCAAGGTGGACTTGCCCACGGCGATGCGCACGGGCGCGCCCAGGCGGGCGATATCGGCGCCCAGCGACATGGCCGGCGCCGCGACGGGCGACATGACGGTCTGCCTGGCCGGCGCCGCCGCGCTGGCGCCGCCCGGCCAGGCCAGGCTGGC
>NZ_WFLJ01000038.1 GCF_009208735.1 Janthinobacterium rivuli
CGCGGCGCTGGTGCATCGCCGGCCGTCCTGGCGCCGCCGTCGGCGGCGTCGGCCGGCGCGGACGCCGCTGCCGGGGAAGCCAGCCTTGCCAGCAGCTTCTTGCTCAGCCACCAAGTGGTGAGCAACGTCAACGGCAGCGCCAGCATGGTGCCGGCCAGGTCGCCCGTCGATGGCATGCGCATGCTGGTGCGCCAGTACCAGATCGCGCCGCCCCAGCACAAGGCGAACACGGCCAGTATCAGCAGGCTGCGCCGCAGCCACGGGCGCATCAGCGCGCTTCCTTGCAGTGGCGGCCGGGCGTCATAGCTGATCCGTCGTGGCTTGCTGGCTGGCGATCAGTACCGCACCGCAGCTAGTCTTGTCGCCCTGGCGGGCCACTGGCTTGCCATCGACGATCCAGCTGGCGTCGCCGCTGACGATGGGACAGGTGCCATGGCCCGGCCGCGGGCACGACACCTTGTCGCCCACGCGCGCGATGCCGATGCCGCCGCTGTCCGTCATCGCCGAGGCCTCCAGCACGCTGCCGCCATGCGATGTTTTATCGCCCAATCTGATTACGGGACCAGCCATCTGTGCTCCTTAGAGTCATCGTTGTTTTTTCATCACACCAGGCAGACGCAATTCCGTGTGGCCGAAATCCATCATTTTCCAGCGGCCGCCCCAGGTCATGCCGACCGATTCGGCCACCTCGCCATACAGCTGATAGCCGCGCATGGCCCAGGGATCTTTTTCCGAGATCACTAGCTTGCCATTGCGCAAAAAGGCACAATCGGCCGCCAGGCCATACTGATGCCAGCTCTGGAACGCGGCTGCATTGGTGACATTGCTGCCCATGCCGGCCAGCATGTTTTGACGCTCCGGACTGCGGTAACCTTCCAGGATGGCCATGTCGTAGCCATGTTTTTCCTTCATGATCTTGAACACCAGCAGCAACCTTTGCGCGTATTCGCCATTGAGCAAGGTCCAGTTGCGGCTGGCCGATACCAGCATGGGCCGCACTTGCTGCACTTCCTCGGTGGCGAACACGAGCGGCGGCAAGTCCACCGGCGGCACCAGTTGCTCGCCTTGCAGCAGGGACGACACTTGCGTATTCATTTCGCGCGTCGAGACCTCGTAGCCGCCCAACACGCTCTTGCTGCTTGCCAGCAAGGCGATCGCCGGCGGCAGGCAAATCACCGCCGCGCCGCCGAGGAACAGCAGGTAATGGCGGCGCACGAATGCCGCGCCGCCGAGCAAGGTGCTGGCGCCGCCACGGCGCAGCGTGTCCAGGCTGGCGTTCCTGCGCCGGGCCAGCCGATCGAGCCGCGCCGCGAAGCCTTGTTCGGCCGTCGCCAGCGCCCGCATGAACAATTCGCGACCGGATGGAAACAGCACGAGCCAGCTGATCAGGCAAGCGAGAAAAAAATAGAGTGCCACCGCCAGTAAAAACACGCCCACTCCGTTCGAAAAAGGCACCGCGCACGGGCGGCTGAATGCCGCGGTGCCAGCGTTTCCGCTAATATTGCCTCTGAGTATATCTTACTAACTTGCTAATTACGGAAGCTTGGTTTCAATTGTGCGCCGGGTGCGCACTGTTGATTTCCTAACATGCGTCACGCTTTTTTTTATTGTCGTAAGGTATTGCAAATATTGACAGGAGTTAAGATTTTGCAAAGCAATGACGACAGCCGGCGGCCATCGACACGGCCCAGCTTATTGACGCCCGCGCAACAGGCGGAAGCCGATCGCAGCCGTATCCTCAACCATCTCGAAGGCGGCAGACGGCCCGCGCCCGCGCCTCACGAAGGCAGACGCGCCCGCCGGTGGCCTGTTTGGGGCGGCATGTTGGCAGGCGCCTTGCTGTTGCTGGCCACTGGCGCCTGGCTGGGGCAACGCGAGACGGCGGCGGAGGCTGAACCGGCATTGACCAGCACGGTGCCAGTCCCGGAAACAGCGGCCGTGGGCACTGCCGCAGCCAGCATACGCGACGAAGAGCAGCAGGTTCTGCCGCGGCAGAGCTTGAGCGAAATGCTGGGCGCCGACATGCCAGCCCCGGCCCCGGCGCCCGTGCCGGGTGCCAGGGATGTGCTGAGCAAGGCACTGGAAACCCCGCAGAAGAGCGCGCCCAGGCCGGTGCGCGCGCCGCAGAAAAAAACGCCCGTCAAACCCCTCAAGCCCGCTGATCCGGCCAAGCCCGCCGTCACGCCGGAACAGGAAAGCGACGTGGCCCTGCTGGCCGCGCTGGTATCGCATGCCCAGGCTGGCGCGGCACCCAAAAAAGCGCCGCCGCCCAGCCTGCAAGCGCAGTTACAGCAATGCAGTACATTGAAACCGGCCGCGGCGGATAGCTGCCGGCAAAGAACCTGCGCCGGTCGTACCGGCAAGCCGCTATGCAAGGCGGCCAGGGCGGCAGCAAAAGGTGCGCGATGAGCGCAGCGCTGCTCGACCAGGTGGGCGCCGCGTTGGGAGCTTTTTCCAGCATCACGCGTTTGTACGAGCTCACGTTTGAAGACGACAGCGCGCAGGATGTCGGCACGCTGTTGGTGGAAGCGTTCGCCTGCGACGAGCGCTTGCAGGCACTTGGCGCGCGCGATGTGATCGTGCTGTCGACCAGCGCACAGCTGGCACTGGCGCCTTTGCTGGGCCAGCTGGCCACGCTGCAGGTGAGCCTGTTTGATGGCAGCCGCGCCAGCTTCAGCGGCCATGTCAGCGAGGTGGCCATGCTGGGCAGCAATGGCGGCCTGGCGCGCTACCGCCTGCGGCTGACACCGTGGCTGTGGCGGCTGACGCAGGTGCGTAACAGCCGCGTCTGGCAAGACAAGTCGGTAATCGAGATCGTCGAATCCGTGTTCCAGTCCTATGCGCCGGCCGCGCTGTGGCGCTGGAGCGACGAGGTCGCCTCATTCATGCAGGACGCTGGCGAACGCAGTTATTGTTGCCAGTACCGCGAATCGGATTTCGATTTTATCCGCCGCCTGCTGACGGAAGAGGGGCTGGCCTGGCGGTTTGACGGTCAGACCCTGATCGTCTTTGCCGACAGCAGCCAAGTTTGCGCCACGCCCGAGGACGCCAGCAGCACGCAGGGCGGTGGCTTGCGCTTCCATGGCGCGCGCGTCGGCGAGCCGGGCGACAGCGTGCAAGCCTTGAGCGCGCGGCGCAGTCTGCAGGTGGGCTTGAGCAGCGTGCTCAGCTATGACTACAAGGCGAAGAAGGCGGTCGCCGCCAGCGTGCCGACGAATATGGTTCTCGGCGGCAAGAACGCGCCGATGCTGGAAAGCTACGACACGCCGGGCCAGTACTGGTACGCCAGCGCCGCCCAGGCGCGGCGCTACGCCCAATTGCAGATGCAGGCCCACGAAGCGCGCGCCCAGTTGTGGCAGGCACGCTCGACCGTACGCACCCTGCGCGCCGGCACGCGCTTCGCCCTGACGCAGGGACCGTTGCAGGCAGCCGACGGTGCCGCGCCCGAGTATGTCGTGTTGCGCGTGGCCAGCATCGGCGTCAACAACCTGCCGGCGCCGGCGCGGGAGGGATTGGCGGAACTGTTCGGCCCGATACCGGAATTGCTGGAAGAAACCGTGGCGGAGTGGGGCGCGGGGTTTCCCGACTTCGCCGCCGCGATCGCCCAGGCGCAAGCCAGCGGTTATGCCAACTGCATCGAGATGATCACCGCCGCCACGCCGTGGCGTCCGGTGCACGATGACAACGAGGCGCGCCAGCACGCCACGCCGACCGCTCCGGGCAGCCAGAGCGCCATCGTCGTCGGCGCCGACGGCAACGACGTGGCCAGCGGTGCCGATGAAATGCATTGCGACAAGCTGGGCCGGGTGCGCATCCGCTTCCACTGGCAGCGGGAGACGGGCGCGACTTGCTGGGTGCGGGTGGCGCAGCGCGCGGCCGGCGGCGGCATGGGCAGCCAGTTCCTGCCGCGCATCGGCCAGGAAGTGCTGGTGCAATTCCTGGAAAACGATATCGACCGGCCCGTCATCGTCGGCGCGCTGTACAACGGCCAGGGCGAGGGCGGCACGCTACCCACCCCGGGCGGCATGGCGCGCGATCAAAACGACGCTGGCGTGTTCCAGCCGGCGCATGACCACGCCATCGCGGGCCAGGGCAATGTGGCCGGCGGCAACAGTCCGCTGTGGCATGGTGCCGCCGGGGCCAGCGCGGCGCACCGCAATGCCAGCGCGCAATGGGGTATCCGCAGCAAGGAATTCGGCAAGGCGGGCGGCATGGCCGGCTACAACCAGCTGCTGTTCGACGACACCGACAGCCAGGGACGCATCCAGCTGAAAAGCAGCCATGCGGCCAGCGAACTGAACCTGGGCCACCTGATCCACGGCGCCGACAATTACCGGGGCAGCCTGCGCGGCGCCGGCGCCGAATTGCGCACCGACGCGTATGGCGCGCTGCGCGCCAAGGCGGGCTTGCTGGTGAGCAGCTATGTGCTCAGGCACGAGGCCGCGCAACGCGAGCCGTCCGGCGACAATGCCGGCGGCATCGCGCTGATGAAACAGGCGGTCCTGCTGGGCGACACCTTCAGCGCTGCCGCCAAGACGCACCAGACGGTGGCCTACGCCAGCCATATCGGCGTTGCCGCACCGAATGCCAGCGAACTCGACGACACGGCCGCGCCGCTCAAGGCGATGCTGGCCAGCGTGTCGGGCATGCATGAAGAGCTGCCACAGACCAAGGACGCCATCATCGCGATTGCCGCGAAGGCCGGACTGGGCGTTGTCGCGGGGCAGGATATGCAACTGGCCAATGGCGAAACCGTCACCGTGATGAGCGGCCAGGACACGCAATGGACCAGCGGCGGCCAGTGGCGCCTGCACGCGGGCCAGGCCATCGGCATGCTGGGCGGCGTCGTCCAGGCCGGGGAGGGGGATGCCGGGGTGCAACTGATCGCGGCCCAAGGGCTCATCGACGCGCAGGCGCAAAGCGACGTCATGAATATCCAGGCGCGCGAGGAAATCGACATCATCAGCGCCAACGCGCATGTGGACTGGGCGGCGGCGAAAAGCATCCGCCTGTCGACGGCGGGCGGGGCCAACATCACCATCGAGGGCGGCAATATCACCATCCAGTGTCCGGGCAAGATCACCGTGTTTGCGGGCAAGAAGAGTTTTATCGGGCCGACACGGCTGGCTTATCCATTGCCGGCGCTGCCTGCCAGCGTGTGCAAAGCTTGTCTGCTGGCGGCGTTGCGTAGCGGTAGTCCGTTTATCGCGCCCACGGCGGCCTAGAAAAGGAATCCTGATGTACTTTGCCATCGATGTTCACGACCCAGAAGTTCCAGCGCTGATCGCGCAGCAACTGCAGGCCTTGCGCGCGGAGGCGGCAGTGGCGAACGGCAGCCAGCCCCTGTATCTGCTGGCGCTGCTCGACGGCGCCTGCGACGAGGAGTTTTTCACCAAGCGCTACTCAAGCCGGCTGCGGCGCCAATCGCTGTATGCGCACACCTCGCTGCAAAATTTCAAGGGTGCCGCGCCGCATCTGCTGGCGTCGCCATCGGCAAGCAACGAGCAAGTTGCGTGGGTGCAGCGCCTGTTCTCGCTGTGCGCGGGCAAGCCCATGCTCAGCATCATCGCCAGCACGCTCGATATCGGCCAGCTGGAGCAGCATCTGCGCCCCTATTTGATTGCCATTACGCCAGATACCGTCGAATGGCCCGTGCGCTGGGCCGATAGCCGCACATTGCCGGCCTTGCTGGCGGCCTTGACGCAAACCCAATATGCGCATTTGCTGAGCCCCATCTACCGCTGGTGGTCGCTGCAGCGCGATGGTTCGCTGGTCAGTTGGCAGGGCGAGGCGCAGCCCAGTCCCGTCCCGGCGGAGTTTGACAAATTTCCGCTCAGTGACGCCGCCTTTGCCGCCTTGGTGGATATCGCCGAAGCCGACGCCATCCTGGCCAATCTGCATGATGTGCAGCCGGACCTGTTTCATTCCGGCGCCCCGGCCGAGTGCCACGCGCGCGTGGCGCGTCATTTGCTTGTGGCAAACGCCAGCGGCATCGAGGCGGCGGGCCAGCGTCAGCATTTCAGCGCCCTGGCCTTGATGCTGGCCGACGATTTTACCTCGCACCCGGCGATGGCCAGCCTGTTGCGGCGCACGCGCCAAGGTGCGAATTACCTGTCCGAGCTCGACACGCTGCCCGACGATTTCTGGCAGGCGCGCTCGGCTGCCTAGCCTTGTTCTTTCAACTGCCTATTTTTATAAAAGGAAAATCATGAAATGGATTATGTATCTTGGCACGGCCTTGCTGCTGAGCGGTTGCGCCCTCAAGGCCAGGCAGGTTGAGCAAGCCGGCCCAAGTCCTACCGCGACAGCGCAGGTGGGTATTGTCAACCATACGGGGAAGTATATTTATTCCGCATCGGTGGATGGGGCGGGAGGCGCCAATATGGCCAGATGGGGGGCGGGGGGGGCAGAAATCTGTTGCGCCTCTATCCCGAGAGTGTGGTATCCGGGAATGATGGTTCTGGTGCGGTGGGATATGCCGGAAGAACATACGCATATTGTCAAAGAAAAAATGGTGGAAGTGGAAAAATACGATGAACCAGGGGATATCTATATGCATTTCTTCCCCAATGATGAGGTGAGAGTCGTCGTGTCAAATGCTGGAGGGGGGGCAAAAACTCATCCTATTCTTCACTCCGGAAAACCTGCCAATATTCCTTGATATTATGATCAGTGAAACTCCCCATTCCGCGCCGTTTCCCGTCGGTTTTTTTTTAAAGCCGTTGACGAAAGAGCAATCCGAAATTGCCAAGGAGGCATGTGAAAAGAAAGATGGCGCGCCGTGTAGTATTCCAGTGAGGGTTGGACTTTTCTTTGATGGAACCAATAATAATCTGGAGCGCGATAGGAATGGGGTTAGGACAGGTGTGCTCGATCCAAGAACAAAAAAGCCCATTCCTATAGCTAATGTTGTGGTCGACCCCAATAGTGCCAGCCATAGCAATGTGGCGCGGCTATTTTCGAGTTTTCCCTCGAATAAACGGGGTGCGGGATATTTTCGAAATTATATTCCTGGCGTGGGAACGCCATTTAAGGAAATTGGTGAATTGACTGAATCGGACGAGGGGAAGGCTTTTGCCAAAGGAGGGCAGCCGCGTATTATCTGGGGCTTATTGCAGGTTTTAAATGCAATTCATCGAACGGTTTATGGAGATGAAACTCCATTATATAAATCAGATAAGGCTGGCGAACTTGCCCGTACTTATGATAATGCCGTAGGCCACAAAAAGGTACCGCATCCCTCAACCGGCAGGGAGCGCTTCATGACCCACTCGGACTGGTTCGCTGAGCATATTGAAAAACTCAAAGCGGCGGTGGCGGCACAACCCAAGCCGCATATTCCATCGCTGACCTTGTCGGTGTTCGGTTTTTCGCGTGGCGCCGCCGAGGCGGTGGCATTCTGCCAGCTGTTTGCCGATTTGCTCACGCCGGGCAAAGGTGAGGGGCAGGAGTTTGCCGGCATTCCGGCCAGCATCGATTTTCTTGGCGTCTTTGACACGGTGGCAACCGTGGGCAGTTCGGCGTCTGTCGCGAAAACCACGATCGCGCCTGGCGCGATGTTCGATGGCCATTGGGCCTGGGCCAATGAATTGCTCAAGCCGCTGCCTCGCTGCGTTCAGGCAGGCTTGCATTGCATTGCCACGCATGAGCAGCGCATGAATTTCCCCGTTACACGCCTGGAAGGGAAAATCGAGGAAGTGTATTTTCCTGGCGTGCACTCCGACGTGGGAGGCGGCTATGGTCCGGGTGAGCAGGGAAAGGGACGCGGCGGACAAGCAGCCTTGTTGTCGCAAATCCCGCTGGCGCATATGTTCAAGGAGGCGCGCCTCAAAGGAGTGCCTTTGATACCGTTTAGCGAACTGGAGGCAACGGACCGAGATGATTTCCAGGTCAGTCAAGAGCTTGCCAAGGCATGGGAAGCATATACCGCCGAGCTTAACAAGCAAGGCGGCTTGCTGAGCAAGCATATGGAGCTGTATTACCGCTGGCGCGCCGTGCGCGTCAAGACACTGGAAGCCACGACCAGCTTCAAGGCGGCCAACGCGCAAGAGCGGGAGGATCTGGGGTCCTACAACCGCTTGCTGGCAGGCGATCTGGAAGCGCTGCGCGCGCGCAAAGCCTTCCGTCATGGCGATGAGGGGCAACCATTCAGCGCCCGGGATATTGCGCGCATCAACCACTGGCAATACTATCGCGCGCAAAATCATATACCGCTGGATGACTGGGAAGCATGGGCGCTCGACATATTCGATCACCCCAAACCGCTGCCGTCCGAAGTGATGCGTTTTTTTGACGACTATGTACACGATTCCCTGGCCGGATTTTATATGGCGGGCGAAGTGACGGAATACGACAAGCGGGCCAGGATCGCCTCGTTCGCCAATAAACCGCCTGAAGATGGTTTTTATAAACGCGCGTATGAGCTCAGCCGGAAGACGGAAGCCGCGC
>NZ_WFLJ01000039.1 GCF_009208735.1 Janthinobacterium rivuli
CGTGGCTGCCCGGCCGCGCGCCCGCCGCCTGCAGGCGCGCGGCCAGGGCGGTGGCCGCCGCGTGCAGCTGCGCATAGCCCAGTTCAATATCGTCATCCATGATGGCCGCGGCCTGCGGCGTGAGCGCGGCCTGGCGCGCCAGCAGCGCATGCAGACCGCCATCGGGCAAGCCCGGCGCGTCCGCATGCGCGCCGCCATCGCCCAGGGCCAGCAACTGCGCCCGCTGCGCGGCTGGCAGCAGGTCCAGGCGCAACACTGGTGTGGCGGGCGCCTGCACGATGGCTGCCAGCAGCTGCGTGAATTGTTCCGCCATGCGGGCGATGGTGGCTGGCTCGAACAGGGCCACGCTGTAGTCGATGACGCCGGACAGCGCGCCGTCGAGCTCCACCATCGACAGGGTGATCTCGAAGCGGGCCGCCTTGAATGGCGGCTCGAACGGGCCGGGACGCAGACCGTGCCAGGCCGCCTGCGCCGCTTCCTCGCTGGCGCTGGCGGCGGGCGCCTGCAGCACGAACATGGTCTGGAACAGGGTGCTGCGCCCCGGCACGCGCTCGATGCGCAAGCCGTCGAGGATGCGCTCCAGCGGCGCTTCCGCATGCGCCAGGGCGTCGAGGAAGTGCTGGCGGTTGCGCGCCAGCAGGGCGGTAAAGGCGGGATCGTCCGACAGGTCCGCGCGCAGGGCCAGGGTGTTGACGAACAGGCCGATCAGCGGTTCGGACTCCGGCGCGTCGCGGTTGGCCACGGGGGTGCCGACCACCACGTCATCCTGGCTGGCCAGGCGCGCCAGCAGCACCTGGAAGGCCGACAGCAGGGCCATGAAAAGGGTCGCGCCCTCGGCCTGCGCCACGGCCTTGAAGGAGCGGGACAAGGCGGGCGGCACCACGAAGGCGTGGCGTTCGCCGGCGGGCGACAGGCTGGGGCCGCGCGGCGCGTCGGCCGGCAGTTCCAGCATGCCGCTGCTGCCGTCGAGCGCCTGGTGCCAGAAGGCCACCTGGCGCGCCAGCGCGGCCTGGCGCGGCGGCGAGGCTTGCCAGCGCACGATGTCGGGGAAGGCCAGCGGCAAGGGCGCCAGCGGCGACGGCGCGCCTGTGGCGTGGGCGCGGTACAGGGCCTGCAGCTCGCCATACAGCACGTTGAGCGACCAGGCGTCGGCGATGATATGGTGCAGCACCACGATCAGCGCGTACTCCTGCGGCGCCAGGGTCACCAGGCTGGCGCGCAGCAGCGGCGGGCGGGCCAGGTCGAATGGGCGCTGCGTCTCGGCGCCCGCGTAATCGAGCGCGGCCGCGTGCGCGGCGGCGAAGTCCAGCTGCGACAGATCCAGGCGCTGCAGGGTGAAGGGTGCGTGCGCCGCCACCGTCTGCAGCGGCTGGCCGCCTTCCTCGCCAAAGCCCGTGCGCAGTGCCGCGTGGCGCGCGACGATGGCGGCAAATGCCGCTTCCAGCGCGGCGGCGTCCAGCGCGCCGCTCAGGCGGCAGTGCTGGTACAGGTGATAGGCGCCCGTGCCCGGCTGCAGGCGCTCGAAGAACCACATGCGCTGCTGCGCCGGCGACTGCGGCAGCGGCGTGCCGTCGGCCAGCGGCGGCAGGGCGCCCACGGCATCGCTCATGGATATTTGCGGCGCGGCGCCTGCGGCCAGACGCTGGCGCAGCAGGGCCAGCTGCCGCGGCGTCAGGCGCGCCAGGCGCGGGTCGTCATGGAGGGGGGATAGGCTCATGTGTTTTCCAGTGCGCCGCCCAGCAGCGCTTCGATGTTGTCGTCCGAAAGGCCTTCCAGCTGATCCAGCATGCTGGCCAGGTCGCCCGCATCCACGCTGTCGAGGCGGTTGCGCATCAGGGCCGCGCCGAAGGCGGCCACCGTGGGCGCCTCGAACAGCAGGCGCAGACTGAGTTCGCCGCCAAACGCCTTTTGCGCGCGCATCACCAGCTGCGTGGCCAGCAGCGAGTGGCCGCCCAGCTTGAAGAAGTTGTCCTCGATGCCCACGCGCTCGAGGCCCAGCACTTCCTGCCACAGGCCGCACAGGATTTCCTCGTCGCCGTTGCGCGGCGCGACATAGCTGTGGCCGGGTGCCGCCTCGATGTCGGGCACGGGCAGGGCATTGCGGTCGACCTTGCCGTTCGGCGTCATCGGCAGGTGTTCGAGCATCACGTAGGCCGAGGGCAGCATGTAGTCGGGCAGCTGCGGCGCGATGGCGTCGCGCAGGGCCGCCGCCTGCAGCACCTGGCCCGGCTGCGATAGCAGATAGGCCACCAGGCGCTTGTCGCCGGGACGGTCTTCGCGGCAGATGACGACGGCCTGGCGTACGCCCGCCTGGTCGCCCAGCACGGCTTCGATCTCGCCCAGCTCGATACGGTAGCCGCGCAGCTTGACCTGGTTGTCGATGCGGCCCAGCACTTCCATGTTGCCGTGGCGGCTCCAGCGCGCCAGGTCGCCCGTGCGGTACAGGCGCGCTCCCGGCTCCGGCGAATGGGGGTCGGCGAGGAATTTTTCCGCCGTCAGTTCGGGGCGCGCATGGTAGCCCTGCGCCACGCCGGCGCCGCCGATCAGCAGTTCGCCCGGGATGCCGGGCGGCAGCGGCTGCAGGAAGGCGTCGGCCACGTACAGGCGCGTATTGGCGATGGGACGACCGATGGCGATCGGCGCGCCGTCCGCCTCGATTTTTTCCACGCTCGACCAGATCGTCGTCTCCGTGGGGCCGTACATATTCCACAGGGTGCCGCCGCCGGTCAGCAGGCGGTCGGCCAGTTCGCGGCTCAGCGCCTCGCCGCCGCACAGCATGGTCATGCCGGGACGGCTTTGCCAGCCCGCGTCGAGCAGCATGCGCCAGGTGGCGGGCGTCGCCTGCAGCATGCTCGCCTGCGAGCTGTCGAGCAGGCGCGCCAGCTCCATGCCGTCGGCCGCCGTGGCCGGGTCGGCGATCTCGATGCGCGCCCCCACCGTCAGCGGCAGCAGCAGTTCCAGCACGGCGATGTCGAACGACAGGGTGGTGACGGCGCACAGGCGGCCTGCGGCCGTGATGCCGGGCCGCTCCTTCATGGACAGCAGGAAGTTGACGACGGCGCCGTGCGGCAGGCGCACGCCCTTGGGCCGGCCCGTCGAGCCGGAGGTATAGATGACGTAGGCCGTCTCGCCCGCCGCCACGCGCGCGGGCGGCGCCACTTCGTTCAGGCGCGCCTCTTCCAGCAGCACCAGGGCCGGGCCGCTGGCCGGCAGCAGCGGCGCCAGCGCGCGCTGCGTGACGACGCAGCGCGTTTGCGCATCGTCGAGCATGAAGGCGATGCGTTCGGCCGGGTAGATGGGGTCGAGCGGCACGTAGGCGGCGCCCGCCTTGAGGATGCCCAGCAGCGCCACCAGCATGTCGGGCGAGCGCTTGACGAACAGTCCCACCAGTTCGCCCGGCTGCACGCCGCGCGCCAGCAGGTGGCGCGCCAGCGCATCGGCGCGCTGGTCCAGCTCCGCGTAACTGAGTTCCCGTCCCAGGTGCGACAGGGCGATGGCTTGCGGCGTGCGCGCCGCCTGCGCCTCGAACAGCGCATGCGCCGTCAGGGCGCCGCCGGCCGGCAGGGCGCGCGCCGTGTCGTTCCAGTCGTGCAGCACGCTGCGCCGCTCGGCGGGCGTCAGCAGCTCCAGCTCGGACAGGCGGCGGTCCGGATCGCCCAGCGCGCTTTGCAGCAGTTGCTGCAGGTGGCCCGCCATGGCGGCGATGGTGGCTGCGTCGAACAGGTCGGTCGCGTATTCGATGTACATGGCCAGGCCCTGGTTTTCCTCGCTGGCGAACAGGGTCAGGTCGACGCGCGAGGTGCCCGACGAGATGACGCCCGGCTCGATCGGCGACAGCACCAGCCCGTGCAGGCGGATTTCCTCGGACGGGAAGTTCTGGAAGAACAGCATCACCTGGAACAGGGGCGAGTGGCTCAGCGAACGGTCGATCTTCAGCACGTCGAGCAGGCGTTCGACGGGCATGTCCTGGTGCGCATACGCGCCCAGGGTGCCGTCCTTGACGCGCGCCAGCAGTTCGCGGAAGGTGGGGTCGCCCGTCAGGTCCGTGCGCAGCGCCAGGGTATTGGCGAAAAAGCCCACCAGCGCCTCGAGTTCCTGGCGCGGCCGGTTCGCCACGCCCATGCCGATGACGAGGTCGAGCTGGCCCGTGTAGCGCGCCAGCAGCGCCTTGAAGGCCGCGGCAAACACCATGAACGGCGTCGCGCCTTCCTGGCGGCTCAGGCGTTTCAATCCGTCATACAGGGTCGGGTCGAGGCGGTGCACGGAGGCCGCGCCGCGCCGGCTTTGCTGCGCCGGGCGCGGACGGTCGCCCGGCAGCTCCAGCACGGGCGGGTGGCTGACGAGGCGCTGCTGCCAGTAGGCGAACTGCTTGCGCATGGTCTCGCCCTCGTCGTCGAGCAGGGCGTTCTGCCACAGCGTGTAGTCGGCGTACTGCAGCGGGACCTCGGCCAGCGGCGACGGCAGTCCCGCGCAATAGGCGTCGTACAGCTGACACAGTTCCGTGTAGATGATGGTGTAGGACCAGCCGTCGAGCGCGATGTGGTGGCCGTTCAGCACGAACAGGTGCTGTTCCTCGTCCAGGCTGATGAGCACGGCGCGCAGCAACGGCCCCGTGCTGAAGTTGAACGGCGTGCCCGCTTCCTGCTGCGCCAGCGCGGCCGCTTCCTCGCGCCGCTGCGCGGCCGGCACATGCTCCAGGCTGACGCGGCGCAGCGGCACGGGCGCCGGCGGCAGGATGCGCTGCTGCGGTCCCGCGTCGTCGGTGACGATGGCCGTGCGCAGCACCTCATGGCGGCGCACGATTTCATCGAGGCTGCGCTGCAGGATGGCGCAGTCGGGCCGCCCGCGCATCCACATCGCCGACGGCACGTTGTAGGTGGCCGAATTCGGGTCCATCTGTTCCAGGAACCACAGGCGGTTCTGTGCATGCGAGACGGGAATGCGCGCGGGCCGGGGCTGGCGCGTGATTTCCCGGCGGGCGGCGGGCGCCGCCTGCTTGCTCAGCTGCTGCATCAGCAGCGCGCGTTTTTCCGGCGACAGGCCGGCCAGGCGTTGGTTCAAATCAGTCATGTCATCATCCCAGGATAGGCGAGTCGCCGACGGGCGCGGGCGCGTGCTGCAATTGCGCGCTGGCCTGTTCGTCGCTCAGGTTGTCAAGTTGTTTCAAGAGTTCGTCGAGTGCGTCCGCATGCTGGCTGGCCAGCTGCAGGGCGATGGCGTCGGCCATCTGCGCCAGCCGCGGCGCGTCGAACACGGCGCGCAGCGGGAAATCGATGGCGTAGTGCTGGCCGATGCGCGCCACCAGCCGCGTCGCCAGCAGCGAGTTGCCGCCGACGTCGAAAAAGCTGTCGCCGGGTCCCACGCCTGCCAGGCGCAGCAGGGGGCGCCACAGCCGCGCCAGGGTTTCCTGCTCGGCCGACAGGGCCGCCGCCGGCGTGTCCACGGCCACGTCGGCCGGGTCGGGCAAGGCATGGCGGTCCACCTTGCCGTTGGCGTTCAGCGGCCAGCGCGGCAGCACGACAAACGCCGCTGGCAGCATGTAGGCGGGCAGCTGGGCGCGCAGCGCTTCGCGCGCGGCGGCCACGTCGAAGCCGTCGGCGGCCGTCAGGTAGGCCACCAGGCGCTTGTCGCCGGGGCTGTCCTCGCGTGCCAGCACCAGCGCCTCGCGCACGCCGGCGCAGGCGGCCAGGCGCGTCTCGATCTCGCCCGGCTCGATGCGGTAGCCGCGGATCTTCACCTGGAAGTCGTTGCGGCCGGCAAATTCGATGCTGCCGTCCGCGCGCCACTTGCCCAGGTCGCCGCTGCGGTACAGGCGCGCGCCTGGCTGCGCCGAGAACGGGTCGGCGATGAAGCGCTCGGCGCTGTGCTGCGGCAGGTTCAGGTAGCCGCGCGCCACGCCGTCGCCGCCGATATGGATCTCGCCGGGCACGCCCACGGGCACGGGCTGGCCCAGGGGATCGAGCAGGTAGACCTGCGTGTTGCCGATGGGCCGGCCGATGGGAATGGCCCGCGCCTCGTGCGGCGCGCCCGTCACGGCATGGGTGGTGGCGAACGTCGTCGTTTCGGTGGGGCCGTAGCCATTGAGCAGATGGCGCGGCGGGTGCGCCTTGCCCATCACCCGCGCCACCACCTGCGGATCGAGCACGTCGCCGCCCGCCAGCAGCCAGCGCAGGCCGCCGAACGCCGCTTCCAGCGCGTCCGCATATTCGTGGAACAGGCCCGCCGTCAGCCACAGGGCCGTCACGCCGCCATCGGCCAGCGCGCGGTTGAAGCGCACCGGATCGAGCAGCGTGTCCTGGTCGAACACCAGCACCGAGGCGCCGTTCAGCAGCGGCGCCCACAGCTCCCAGGTGGCCGCGTCGAAGGCGGGGTTGGCGCAGTGGGCCACGCGGTCGCCGTGCTCCAGCGGGGCAAAGCCGCTGTCGACGGCCAGGCGCACGATGTTGCGGTGCTCGACCATCACGCCTTTCGGCATGCCCGTCGAGCCAGAGGTGTACATCACGTAGGCCAGCGACCGTGCGTCGATGCCGGCGACGGCGGGATCGGTATCGGGCAGGCTGCTGGCGGGCGCCGCGCCCGGCTCGGCCAGCAGCAGCGGCGGGCCGCCGGCGGGC
>NZ_WFLJ01000003.1 GCF_009208735.1 Janthinobacterium rivuli
TTGAAGGGTC
This sequence comes from Janthinobacterium rivuli, assembly GCF_009208735.1. Classification (GTDB taxonomy): domain Bacteria; phylum Pseudomonadota; class Gammaproteobacteria; order Burkholderiales; family Burkholderiaceae_D; genus Janthinobacterium. The sequence continues at coordinate 11 of NZ_WFLJ01000003.1, forward strand.
GTTCGAGACCAGGACGTTGATAGGCTGGGTGTGGAAGTGCAGTAATGCATTAAGCTAACCAGTACTAATTGCCCGTACGGCTTGTCCCTATAACCTTAGCAGGTACAGAGGATAAGACGGTACAACGTTGTGAGTTTGTTGATACACCAATTCATTACCCCAATCTTTGCTTCTTCCAGATTCAGGCTTTGTCGCTCCACCGAGGACAAACGCCAGTACAAGTTATGCCTGATGACCATAGCAAGTTGGTCCCACCCCTTCCCATCCCGAACAGGACCGTGAAACAACTTTGCGCCGATGATAGTGCTGCAACCAGTGTGAAAGTAGGTTATCGTCAGGCTTGTTATTCGAAAAAACCCCTTCCGGTGATCCGGTTGGGGTTTTTTTACGTCTGCTGGTTTTGTTTCCCGGCATACCGGCGTAAAAAAAGGCACCGCTACGCGGTGCCTTGTTCATTTGTCATAACCATTAAAAATGGTAAGCGACTTTGACGTTCATGTAATTGACGCCGCTATTCGGTTTCTTGTAACCGCCGTTCGAGAAATGCTGGATCTTCGCAGCGACTTCCCATTTGTTATTGAAGATATAGCCGACGCCGATATGGTCGCCGAACTGGAAGTGGGTCGACAGGCGATTGTCATCGTTATCGTACAGCTTGGACAGCATGTGTACGCCAATGCCGCCTTCCGCATAGAAACCCAGCTTATTTGTATTTTCAAAGCGGAACACAGGGGTAAAGCCCAGGTCCCACAGCTTTTGATGCTGGCCAGGGACGTTGCGATAGCTCTTGCCATCCCAGCCGCCAATACTGGCATCCCAGTAACCGCTCAACTGCGTACCATTCGATACGAACCAGGCCTTATCCCAGTTCGAGGTCACGCCGGCGCGTACCATTTGTACCTTCACGCCCTTGGCATATTCGCCGTAGACGGAGTCGATCAGTTTGTCGTCGGCGGCAAAGCCGGCGTTGGCCGCCATCAGCGCGGTAACGGCGGCGATGGATTTGAGGAGATTCTTCTTGAAGAACATAGAGGCTTTCATCGTAAAATTGGCCGATAGGCTATTGTTGTACAGGCACCTTGCATTGCATGCCGCTCTCGCCACTTGTTGATCTCAGGGGTTCAATTGACATTCTCTACAAAAATCGCATTTCTCGGTATCGGTCTGATGGGGGATCCGATGGTCCGGTGCCTGCTACGCGCTGGATATTCTGTCACAATTTGGAATCGCACGCACAGCAAGGCCCAAGTCCTGCGTGCGGCAGGCGCGCAGCCCGTCATTTCCATCGCTGAGGCGGTCAATGGCGCGGACGTGGTCATCTCCATGCTGGAAGCCGGCCCCATCGTGGCGCAGGTGTTGCAAGAGGCGCTGCCGGCATTAACCGCCGGCGCGCTGTGGATCGATATGAGTTCCACCCAACAATCAGAAGCCCGACAATTTCATGCCGTCTTGCACGCCGCTGGCCATGCCTTCATCGATGCGCCCGTGTCGGGCGGCGTCGGCGGGGCGCAGGCGGGCACGCTGGCCATCATGGCCGGCGCCAGCACCAACGATTACGCGCGTGTGGAAACTATTTTGACGGCCATGGGGCGCCCGACCCTGGTCGGGCCGGTCGGCAGTGGTCAGGTCGCCAAGCTGTGCAATCAGCTGATCGTCGGCGCGACATTGACTATCGTGGCCGAGGCGCTGTTGCTGGCCCAGGCGGCCGGCGCTGATGCGGCTGCCGTACGGGCGGCGATCCGTGGCGGTTTTGCCGAGAGCAAGATTCTGGAGGTGCATGGCCAGCGCATGCTGGAGCGTAACTTTGTGGCGGGCGGCCAGGTGAAAAGCCAGATCAAGGACATGCACAACATCCTCGCGGCGGCCGAGGCGGCCCACGTCACCTTGCCCGTGACGCAGCTGGTGACGCAGCGCTATGAAACCCTCGCCACCACCTATCCGACGGCAGACCACGCGGCCGCCTTGCTGGCCCTGGAAGCGTTGAATCCGGGCCAGCGCCTGGGCACAGGTCCGGATCAACTGAGCTGATTCAAGCGACGGGCAGGCTCGCTTCGGCCAGCTTGACCCAGAAACTGGCGCCGATGGGCAACAGATGGTCATTGAAGTCGTAGCTGCCATTGTGCAAGACACACGGACCCAGGCCATGGCCGCCATCGCGGTGCTCGCCATCGCCATTGCCGATGAAGATGTAGCAGCCGGCCTTTTCTTGCAGGAAGAAGGCGAAATCTTCCGCGCCCATGGTCGGTTCGACATTTGCGTTGACCTTGTCCGCGCCCACCACGCTTTGCATGACTTCAACGGCAAACGCCGTTTCTTTCGCGTGGTTGACCAGCGGCGGATAGTTGCGCTTGAAGTGGAAATCGACTTCCGCGCCAAAGGCGGCGGCCGTGTGCACGGCGATGTCGCGCATGCGTTCCTCGATCAGGTCCAGCACGGGCGTGGTGAAGGTGCGCACGGTGCCAACCAGGCTGGCATCATCGGGGATCACATTGGTGGCGCTGCCCGCATGGATTTGCGTGATCGACAGCACGGCCGTATCGAGCGGGCTCTTGTTGCGCGTGATGACGGTTTGCCAGCTTTGCGCGATTTGCACGGCCACCATGACGGGATCGATGCCCTTGTGGGGCTGGGCCGCGTGGGCGCCCTTACCTTTGACGGTGACATGGAATTCATTGCTGGACGCCATCATCGGGCCTTCCACCACGCTCAGCGTGCCCGTTTCGGCGCCTGGCCAGTTGTGCATGCCATAGATGGCATCCATGGGAAAGCGGGTAAACAAGCCGTCTGCTATCATTTCGCGCGCGCCGGCGCCGCCTTCTTCTGCCGGCTGGAAGACCAGGTACACGGTGCCATCGAAATGGCGGTGCTGCGCCAGGTAATGGGCGGCGCCCAGCAGCATGGCCGTGTGGCCGTCATGGCCGCAGGCGTGCATCTTGCCCGGATGGCGCGAAGCATGCTCGAAGGTATTCATTTCCTGCATCGGCAAGGCATCCATGTCGGCGCGCAAGCCGATGGCGCGTGTCGACGTACCATGCTTGATGATGCCGACCACGCCAGTGCGGGCCAGGCCGCGTACCACGGGAATGCCCCATTCCGTCAATTTGGCGGCGACCACGTCCGAGGTGCGCTGTTCTTCATAGCACAGCTCGGGGTGCGCATGCAGGTCGCGGCGGATACCTTGCAGCTCGGATTGAAACGCCAAGATCGGATCAACTAGTTTCATGGGACTCTCCTGTGGATGCTGGCGCGCAGCAATGTATGGCGCGCCGGACCGCGCTTGTTTGATCGAAAACAGGCGCGGCTAATAGTGCATTGTAGCCCTTGTTTGCCGGGTAAATCCAGCGCACGGATGCGCTTGGTACGGCGCCAACAGCAAGCGCGCGGAATGGTTTACAGTATCGCCTTCCCCCAACGTTTTTGGATTGCCCCATGACCACCACCCAAGTGCGCGCCGCCTGCCCGCTCGACTGCCCCGATACCTGCGCCTTGCTGGTCACCGTGACCGATGGGGTGGCCACCGCCGTCAAGGGCGATCCCGACCACCCGACCACGGCTGGCGTGCTGTGCACGAAGGTGTCGCGCTTCACGGAACGCACCTACCATGCGGACCGCTTGTTGACCCCGCTGCGCCGCGTGGGCAAGAAGGGGGAAGGCAAGTTCGAGCGCATCAGCTGGGAAGAAGCGCTGCAGACCATCGCGGCCCGCTTGAAACCGATCGCCGCGCGCGATCCGCAGGCGATCTTGCCGTACAGCTACTGCGGCACCATGGGCCTGGTGCAGGGCGAATCGATGTCCTCGCGTTTCTTCAACCAGCTGGGCGCCTCCCTGCTGGACCGCACCATCTGCGCGTCGGCCGGCGCCACCGGTTACCGCTACACGGTGGGCGCCAGCATCGGCACGGACCTGGAACAGTTCCAGAACGCCAAGTTGATTATCATCTGGGGCGGCAACCCGATCGCCTCGAATTTGCACTTCTGGATGCGCGCGCAAGAGGCCAAGCGCCATGGCGCCACCCTGATCGCCATCGACCCCTACCGTTCGCTGACGGCCGAAAAGTGCCACCAGCATATCGCCTTGCTGCCGGGGACCGATGCGGCCCTGGCGCTGGGCTTGATGCATGTCTTGATCACCGAAGACCTGGTCGACCACGACTATATTGCGCAGTACACCATCGGCTATGCTGAACTGAAACAGCGCGCCCTGGAATGGCCGCCCGAGCGCGTGGCCGAGGTGTGCGGCATCACGACCGCGGAAGTGGTGGAACTGGCGCGCCTGTACGGCCAGGCCTGCCGTTCCGGCGAGGGCGCCGCCATCCGCGCCAACTACGGCGTGCAGCGCGTGCACGGCGGCGGCATGGCCGTGCGCAATATCGCCTGCCTGCCGGCCCTGACGGGCGCCTGGCGCCATCCTGCCGGCGGCATGCAGCTGTCGAGCTCCGGTTCCTTCCCCGTCAACCGCAAGGCCCTGCAGCGCCCCGATTTGCTCAAAGGCACGCCGCGCACCATCAACATGAGCACCATCGGCGACGATTTATTGAAAGAAAGTTCCGCCGAGTTCGGCCCGCAAGTGGAAGCGGTGATCGTCTACAACTCGAACCCGCTGGCCGTGGCGCCCGATTCGTCGAAGGTGGCGCAGGGTTTTGCCCGCGAAGACTTGTTTACGGTCGTGCTCGAACACTTCCAGACCGATACCGTCGACTACGCCGACATCGTGCTGCCCGCCACGACGCAGCTGGAACATGTCGATGCGCATTCCACCTATGGCCACCTGTACATGATGGCGAATAACGCGGCCGTGGCGCCGCTGGGCGAAGCGAAGGCGAATACGGAAATCTTCCGCCTGCTGGCCCAACACATGGGCTTTGATGACCCGTGCTTCCAGGAAAGCGACGATGCGCTGGCGGCCAAGGCCTTCGATGCGACCGATGCGCGCGCCGTGCATTTCGACTGGGAATCGCTGAAACGTACGGGCTGGCAAAAGCTGGCCATGCCGGAGGCGCCTTTTGCCGAGGGCGGTTTCCCCACGCCATCGGGCAAGTGCGAGTTGTATTCCAGCGCCATGGCGCAGGCGGGACTCGATCCCTTGCCCACGTATATCGCACCGCATGAATCGCTGGCCAGCAATCCCGCGCTGGCGGCCCGTTATCCGCTGGCCATGATCTCGCCGCCGGCGCGCAATTTCCTCAATTCCACCTTCGTCAACGTGAAAAGCCTGCGCGCGGCCGAGGGTGAGCCGCACCTCGATATCCATCCCGATGACTGCGCCGTGCGCGGCATCGCGGCCGGCGACATGGTGCGCATCTTTAATGACCGCGGCAGCTTTGTCGCCAAGGCCCGGGTGACGGACAAGGCCAGGCGGGGCTTGGTGGTGGGCTTGTCCGTGTGGTGGAAGAAACTCGCCAGCGACGGCAAGAACGCCAATGAAGTGACGAGCCAGCGCCTGACGGACATGGGCCGCGCGCCAACCTTCTACGATACGCTGGTCGAAGTGGAAAAGGCCGCCTGACCATGGCCCTGGCGCGCTGGCCGGCCCACTTGCTTGTCGGCACGGTGTGCCTGCTGCTGGGCGGCTGCACGCAGTTGCGCTATTACACGCAGGCGGCGCAGGGGCAGTATGCGCTGTGGTCTGGCGCGCGTCCCATAGGTGACTGGCTCGATGACCCGGCCACCGAACCGCGCCTGAAAGTGCGCCTGGCCAAGGCGCAGCACATCCGCCGCTTTGCCGTCAGCGAGCTGGACTTGCCCGACAATGGCAGCTACAAGAATTATGCGGCCCTGCGGCGCCCGTTTGTGCTGTGGAACGTGGTGGCCACGCCGGAATTGTCGCTGCAACCGCTGCAATGGTGTTTCCCCATCGCCGGTTGCGTCAATTACCGCGGTTACTATGACAAGGCAGAGGCGCTCGCGTATGCCGAGGAATTGCGGGCCCAGCATTACGACGTGCAGGTGGGCGGCGTGCCCGCGTATTCCACCCTGGGCTGGTTCGACGACCCCCTGTTGTCGACTTTTATTCACTACAACGATGCGGAACTGGCGCGCCTGATCTTCCATGAACTGGCGCACCAGGTGGTGTACGTGCCCGGCGATTCGGCCTTCAACGAGTCATTTGCCAGTGCCGTGGAAGAGGCGGGTGTGCAGCGCTGGCTGGCGCGCGAGGGCAATGACACGATGCGTGCCGCGTACGCCCAGTACACGGCGCGGCGCCAGGATTTCCTGACCTTGCTGCTGCGCTACCGCGGCGAACTGGAAGCCGTGTATGCCAGCGACGCCAGCGATGCGGAGAAGCGCGCGCGCAAGGCGCAGGTGTTTGCTGCACTGAAAGAAGCGTATCAGGTGATGAAGCAAAACTGGGGTGGTTTCGCCGGTTACGACCGCTGGTTCGAGCAGCCGTTGAGCAATGCGCACCTCGCTTCCGTGTCTACCTACAATGAATTTTTGCCTGCCTTCAAAAAATTGCTGGAAGAAAAAAAGAACTTTCGTGCTTTTTATGCTGCAGTGCACACAATGGCCCAGATCGAGAAGCCTGAGCGCAGGCGTGCGCTGGAACAATTGTCCAGCCCCTGACCCGTAAAGATTGTCTCGCACGTCAGGTCCACCCATCCTGCAACAGTGTATTTATCATGTTGCATTGCAGCATAAAATACCCTTAGAGTTGCCGCTCGAATACTGTTGAAAGCGCTTGCATGGAAGCGCGGCGCCCGATAGCATCGCATTAGTAGCATAGAGCAATTGCTCGTCAGAATGCTCAAACTGACTGCAGGACGACAGAATCCGCAGCAATGATCCGCGCCGGCAAGCAGCGCTGGCTCCCCCACGATTATTCGAGACAAGAGGCACAGGATGGACAAAATTTGGCTGAAGTCGTACCCTCCCGGCGTCCCCGCCGACATCGATCCTGATCAATATCGTTCGCTCGTGCATCTGCTGGAAGAAGCGTTTCAAAAATATGCGGATCGCAATGCCTATGTCTGCATGGACAAATTTCTCACCTATGCCGAACTCGATACCTATTCGCGCCAGCTGGGCGCCTGGCTGCAAAGCCGTGGCCTGAAGAAGGGCGCGCGGGTTGCCCTGATGATGCCGAACGTGCTCCAGTATCCGGTGGCCATCGCCGCCGTCTTGCGCGCCGGCTACACGGTGGTCAACGTCAACCCCTTGTATACGCCGCGGGAACTGGAACACCAGCTCAACGATTCGGGCAGCGAAGCGATCATCGTGCTGGAAAACTTTGCCCATACGCTCGAGCAAGTGCTGGGCAAGACGGCCGTCAAGCACATCATCGTTGCCAGCATGGGCGAAATGCTGGGCGGCTTGAAGGGCATGCTCGTCAATTTTGTCGTGCGCAACGTCAAGAAGATGGTGCCCGCGTATTCCTTGCCGAATGCCATGCGTTTCAAGCAGGCGCTGGCGCTGGGCAAGCGCATGAAACTCACGCCTGTCGAGCTGAGCATCCATGACGCTGCTTTCCTGCAATACACGGGCGGCACGACGGGCGTGTCGAAAGGCGCGACCTTGAGCCACCGCAATGTGATCGCCAACGTGCTGCAGAGCGAAGCGTGGTCGGGGGCGGCGCTCGATCAGAACAGCAAGGAACAGATGATCGTCGTCTGCGCCTTGCCGCTGTACCATATCTTTGCCCTGACGGCGTGCGCGATGTGGGGCACGCGCGTGGGCGCCCTGAATATCCTGATCCCGAACCCGCGCGATATCCCGGGGCTGATCAAGGAGCTGGGCAAGTACAAGTTCAACCTGTTGCCGGCGGTTAATACGTTGTATAACGCGCTGGTGAACCACCCCGATTTTGCCAAGCTCGATTTCTCGGGCTTGAAGATCGCCAATGGCGGCGGCATGGCGGTGCAGCAAGCCGTCAATGACAAGTGGCTGCAAGTGACGGGCGTGTCCATCATCGAAGGCTATGGCCTGTCGGAAACGTCGCCCGTCGCCACCTGCAACCGCGCCGACAGCACGGCGTTCTCCGGCACCATCGGCTTGCCCGTGCCCTCGACCGAGATCGCCATCCTCGACGATGACGGCAAGGAAGTGCCGCTGGGCCAGACGGGCGAGATCGCCATCCGTGGCCCGCAAGTGATGAGCGGCTACTGGAATCGTCCCGACGAGACGGCCAAGGTCATGACACCCGACGGTTATTTTAAATCTGGCGACGTGGGCATCATGGACGAGCGCGGCTACGTGAAGATTGTGGACCGCAAGAAAGACATGATTCTCGTCTCCGGCTTCAATGTGTATCCGAACGAAGTCGAGGCTGTCATCGCGGCCCATCCGGGCGTGCTCGAGTGCGCCTGCGTGGGCGTGCCGGACGAACACTCGGGCGAAGCCGTGAAAGTGTTTGTCGTGCGCAAGGATCCGAACCTGACCCAGGCGGTGCTGGCCGCATATTGCAAGGAACAGTTCACGGGCTACAAGCGGCCGAAATACATCGAATTCCGCGATGAACTGCCGAAAACCAACGTCGGCAAGATTTTGCGTCGCGCCCTGCGCGACGAAACGAAGATAGCAGCATAAACAGTGCAGGGTGCGCGTCAAGGCCGCGCACCCTTTCATACAGATAAAGATGAGGCATAGATGGACAAGATTTGGTTGAAGTCGTACCCGGACAGCGTTCCCGCAGAGATTGATTGCACGCAATACCGTTCCGTCACGCATTTGCTGGAAGAGTCGTTTCAGAAATACGCGGACCGCAATGCTTTCGTGTGCATGGATAAATTCCTGACCTACCGCGAGCTCGACCAGCTGTCGCGGCAGATGGGCGCCTGGCTGCAAAGCCGTGGCCTGCAACCGGGCGCGCGCGTGGCGATCATGCTGCCGAACGTGCTGCAATATCCGGTGGCCATGGCGGCGATCTTGCGCGCCGGCTACACGGTGGTCAACGTCAACCCGCTGTACACGCCGCGCGAGTTGCAGCACCAGCTGATCGATTCGGGCAGCGAGGCGATCATCGTGCTGGAAAACTTCGCCACCACGGTCGAGCAGGTATTGCCGCACACGCAGGTCAAGCATGTGATCGTCGCCACCATGGGCGACTTGCTCGGTGGCTTGAAGGGCGCCATCGTCAACTTCGTCGTGCGCAAGATCAAGAAAATGGTGCCGGCGTTTTCCTTGCCGGGCGCCATCAGCTTCAACAAGATGCTGGCCGAGGGTTCCCGTTTGACGCTCACGCCGGTGCAGCAGGGGCATGACGATATCGTCTTCCTGCAATACACGGGTGGCACGACGGGCGTGTCGAAAGGCGCGATGTTGTTGCATCGTAACGTCATCGCCAACGTGCTGCAAAACGAGGCGTGGATGTCGCCCGTGATGACGCCCGAAATGCGCGCCACCTCGATGGGCTTCATGTGCGCCTTGCCTCTGTATCACATCTATTCGCTGACGGTCAGCGCCCTGATGGGCATGCGCCTGGGCGGCATGAGCGTGCTGATCCCCAACCCGCGCGACATCCCCGGTTTCGTCAAGGAATTGGCCAAGCACAAGATCGTCGTTTTCCCGGCCGTCAACACCTTGTACAACGCGCTGCTGAACAATGCCGACTTCGCCAAGCTCGATTTCTCCAGCTATAAAGTGTGCAATGGCGGCGGCATGGCCTTGCAGCGCAACGTGGCCGAACGCTGGCTGAAATTGACTGGCTGCCCGCTGATCGAAGGCTATGGCATGTCAGAAACGTCGCCCGTGGTGACGGGCAACCGCGTCGATATCACGGAATTTACGGGCACCATCGGCTTGCCTTTCCCGTCGACGGAAGTGGCGATTCTCAACGACGACGGCGTGGAAGTGCCGTTGGGCGAGCCGGGCGAGATCGCCGTGCGCGGCCCGCAAGTGATGGCCGGCTACTGGCAGCGTCCGGACGAGACGGCCAAGTCGATGACGGCCGACGGCTATTTCAAGACGGGCGACGTGGGTGTCATGGATGAGCGCGGCTACGTCAAGATCGTGGACCGCAAGAAAGACATGATCATCGTGTCCGGCTTCAACGTGTATCCGAACGAAGTCGAAGACGTGGTCGCTTCGTGCCCAGGCGTGCTGGAATGCGCCTGCATCGGCGTTCCGGACGCCAACGCGGGCGAAGCCGTGAAAGTGTTTGTCGTGCGCAAGGATCCGAACCTGACGGTGGAACAGATCCGCGAGCATTGCAAGCATGAATTGACGGCCTACAAGAAACCGAAATACATCGAGTTCCGTGATGAATTGCCGAAGACCAATGTCGGCAAGATATTGCGCCGTCAATTGCGCGACGAAAAGAAAGTCGCCTAATTCGCCACCAGGGCCGTGTCCGCCGCCAGGCTCCGGCCTGGCCGGGCGGGCAGGCCGAAGCAGGGGCGAAGCCAGTTCACCTTGCTGATCAGCAACGAGGTCCCCAGCCAGCAGGTCGCCACCGTACCGGCCAGCACCAGCAGCGGTTCCAGCAGGGGGCCCAGCTTCAACGGCACCAGCCAGTAAGCCAGCAGGATAATCGCGCTCTGGTGCAGTATGTACCAGGGAAACACGGCCTGGCGCGCCCATGGCAGCCAGGCAAACGGTTTATTCAGCAAGGTGTGCGACCAGCCCAGGATGGCGCAGATGGCCAGCCACATGTACAGCTTGCGCATGGGCCAGGAGCCGAATGAGGCCCAGGTCAGCAGGTTCTCCGAATATATCTGGTCGAAAAACATATACACGGCAAACGCGCCCAGGCCCAGCCACAAGGTGTGCCAGCGCAAGCGCGCCAGTTCCGCCCACAATCCCTTGTCATTGCCCAGCCACCAGCCATACACGAACAGTGTGAAATACATGGCGTGCGCATACCAGTCGTGCACCAGCGCATGGGTTTCCGGATAGCGCATTTTGAGCAAGACCATTGCCGCCAAGGGCGGCAGGGCCGGCAAGACCAGCAATTGCCATCCGCGCAAGCGCTGGAACAGGGGACGCAGCGCCGCCAGCAGCGGCTGCAGCGCCACCAGCACGATGGTGTACAGCAGCAAGTACACCAGATACCACAGATGGTTCCAGGTAAAACCATATTGCCAGCCATCGAAGGCGCCTGCCGGCCAGGCGTGACCGCCAAAGTAGTGCAGCAGGAACTGCCCATATCCAGGTTCGACCAGACCCTTGCTGACGCCTTCGCAATACGGCTGGATGGGAATGATGACGGCCATGCCGAACAGCAGCGGCAACAGCAATCGCCTGGTCCTGCGCCACAGGAAGGCGCCGCGCGAGGACTGCGTCATCATGGCGCACGACACGCCGGAGATGAGGAAGACGATTTCCATGCGCCAGCGGTTGAGGAAGACCAGCGGCATGTTCAAGGCATCGGTGGCATAGCTGCTGTGCATGTGAAAGTGCCAGCCGTCCATGTATAGCAGGGCAGTGTGATAGACGATCAGCAGGCTGAAGACGAGAAAGCGCAAGGCGTCGATATCGTGACGGCGGGAGTCTATGGTCATGATCGTGGAAGAGTGGTCAAGGAAGCGCCAGCATAGGCAGCGGCGGGGCTGCCAGCCAGTGAAATGGGATCAATGGACGGCTGGCTGGGACGAGTAGTCAGCCTGGGACGGGCGTGGGACCTTACAATCATGTAACTCATTCATCGTCCGAGACCATGCACATCGCTTCCACTGATCTGTTGCAACGTTATCAACGCTGGCGCCGCGTGGCCGAGCCCGGATTCTGGATCGTGCTGTATCTGCTGCAGGCCAGCGTGAACAGCTGGCTGGTGTGGACCGACCTGCAACGAACAGGCGTTGAAATGGCGTTCTGGGAAGTGGCCGTGTGGGAATGGAGCAGCAATCTGGTGCTGCTGGCGCTGGTGCCCGTGGTCGTGCTGGCGGGCCAGGTCCGGCCGCTGCACCTGGTGTTCCAGCGCCAGAACCTGCGCTGGCACCTGGCGGCGTCCGTCGTCTACAGCCTGGTGCATGTGCTGGCCATGGTGGCGTTGCGCAAGCTGGCGTACTGGAGCCAGGGCAGCGAATACGATTTCGGTGATTGGTGGCGCGAGCTGCCGTATGAGTACATGAAAGATGTGCGTGCTTACTTCCTCGTCTTGCTGGCCGTGGGCTTTTACCAGTTGCTGCTGATGCGCTGGCAAGGCGAGGCGACCTTGCTGGGCGAGCCCGATGAAGGGCCCGCCGTGGAACCGGTGCAGCAGCCGGAGCGCTTCCTGGTGCGCAAGCTGGGCAAGGATTTCCTGCTGCCCGCAGGCGACATCGAATGGATACAGGCCTGGGGCAATTATGTGAATCTGCACGTGCGCGGGCACGATTACCCGCTGCGCTCGACCATGGCCGCCATCGAGCGCCGCCTGGACGGCAAGCGCTTTGTGCGCGTGCACCGCAGCTATATCGTCAACCTGGATTTTGTGCAGGCAATCATACCGCTGGAATCGGGCGATGCGCGCGCCGTGCTGTCCACGGGCGGGGAAGTGCCCGTCAGCCGGCGCTACCGCGATGCCTTGAAGGGTGCCTGCTAGATGCGGCGCAGGCCCGCCTTGCCATCCTGCACGGTGAAACTGGCCAGCGTCGCGATGGTGGACGCGCTGTCGCGCACATTCTCCAGGCCCTGGAACAGGGTCGTGGTTTGATGTGGCGTGATCTCCATCCACATATAGCCGCGCTTGTCGCTGCGTCCGTAGCGGATGTGCGGGTTCATCGCCACGTACTGCTCCGTGCGCGCCTGCGGGCGGGAGCTCGACGTGATGGAGGTCCCGCAAAACTCCGTGGCCAGCACGGGATTATCCTTGCTGACCGGGCGCATGGCGTTACGGCTCAGTTCCGTGGCGTAAAAGGTATGCACGTCGCCCGACAGCACCAGCGGGTTGCTGGCCTTGCTGCTGCGCAAGGCGTCGAGCAGGCGCTGGCGGGCCAGCGGATAGCCATCCCAGCCATCGGTCCAGATGCGTTCGTCGCCGGGCCGCAGGATGGGCACCTGGCTCGATTGCGCCATCAGGGTTTGCTGGGCCAGGATATTCCAGCGCGCCGGGGAATCATCGAGACCGGCTTGCAGCCAGCGCTGCTGTTCCTCGCCCAGCATCGTGCGTTCGGGCTTGCGCAAGTCGGGGCAGTTGCGCGTGGTGACGGAATTGGAGCCGCCGCGCCCTGGCCTGGCGCACGCGTGATAGGCGCGGTATTGCCGGTCGTCCAGCACATGGAAGCGCGCCAGCCGGCCCCAGTCATAGCGCTGGTAAATGCGCATGTCGACAAAGCCGCGCCGTCCCAGCGGTAACAGGCGCAGCGGCATGTGTTCATAGAACGTCTGGTAGGCGGCCGCGCGGCGCTGCAAAAAGCCAGGCGTGAGCAACTCGTCGCGGTCGTTGCCGTAATCGTTGGCCACCTCATGGTCGTCCCAGGTGACGATCCACGGCGCGGCCAGGTGCGCGCCCTGCAAATCCGGGTCGCTCTTGTATTGCGCATAGCGGGCGCGGTACTCGTCCAGGGTAAAACTTTCATGCGTGCGCACGGCCCGGTTCGGGTGCTGCAGCTGGTATGGTCCCCACTCATAAATGTAATCGCCGAGGAAGGCCACCAGGTCGGGCGCGGCCGCGGCGATGTGCCGGTGCGCCGCATACGCGCCGAATTCCCAATGCTGGCATGAGGCGACGGCCAGTTTCAGCGAGGCTGGCATGGAGCCGGGCTCGGGCGCCGTGCGCGTGCGGCCCACGGGACTGACGGCGTCGCCCAGCATGAAGCGGTACCAGTACCAGCGTCCGGGCGCGAGACCATCGACGTCGACGTGCACGCTGTGCGCGAGGGCGGGCATGGCCGTGGCCTGGCCCTTGGCAACGATGCGGCGAAAACCTTCATCGTCGGCCACTTCCCAGCGCACGTTCAAGGCGATGGCGGGCGTGGCGGCGGCATGCAGCGGGTCGTGGCAGATGCGCGTCCACAGCACCACCGCATCAGGTAACGGTGAGCCGGAAGCGACGCCGAGCGCGAACGGATAGCCGGCGCCATTGATGCGCGTGGCGGCGCTGGCGCTGGAGCCGGACAGCACGCTGCCGGCGGCGGCCAGCGCCGTGATGCGCGCAGCGCTGTGCAGGAAGATGCGGCGCTGCTCATCCATGGTGTGGAATTATTGCGACAATCAAGACGCCAATAAGGTTTCGATCGGCGGCACCTTGCGTGGCTTGCGGTCAGAGTCCGTCGCCACGTAGATCAGGGTTGCTTCCGTGACTTTCACGATGCATGCCTGCAGGCGGTTGCGCTCGGCATATACCTCGACATTGACGGTGATCGAGGTATTGCCAACCTTGACGATGTCGGCGTAGAAGGACAGCAGATCGCCGACGAAGACGGGATTTTTGAAGACGAAGGAGTTCACCGCGATGGTGGCGACGCGGCCGTTGGCGCGCCGCGTGGCCGGCAGGGAACCGGCGATATCGACCTGCGCCATGATCCAGCCGCCGAAGACGTCGCCATACACATTGGCGTCGGACGGCGCGGGCATCATGCGCAATTCCGGCATTTTTCCGGCGGGCAGGCCGGAGGCGAGGCAGTTGTCAGGGCGGTTGGGGGAGGTGCTCATCTTTTATTCTCATGAAAGGCTACAATTGCCCCGATTGAACCATAAAAAGCCGACCTTCGCCATGCGCCGTTCCCAGACTCCCCCTCCGCCCCGCTCGCCAGCCTCCGCCAGCCACAGCGATTTCGCCACCATCAAGACCTTGCTGCCGTACCTGTGGGTCTACAAATGGCGAGTGCTGCTGGCGCTGCTATGTCTGGTGGGCGCCAAGCTGGCCAACGTGGGCGTGCCGCTGATCCTGAAAAAACTCGTCGACGCCATGACGATCACGGCGGCCCATCCGCAGGCGCTGCTGGTGTTGCCCGTCGGTTTGCTGGTGGCGTACGGCTTGCTGCGCCTGTCGACCACCTTGTTTACGGAATTGCGCGAATTCCTGTTCGCCCGCGTCACGCAGCGCGCCGTGCGCACCATCGCGCTGCAAGTGTTCCGCCACCTGCATGCCTTGTCCCTGCGTTTCCATTTGAACCGCCAGACGGGCGGCATGACGCGCGACATCGAGCGGGGCACACGCAGCGTCGGCTCGCTCATTTCCTATACCCTGTTTAACATCCTGCCGACCCTGGTGGAAATCACGCTCGTGCTCGGCTATCTGGTCTTGCATTACGACATCTGGTTCACCGTGATCACGGCCGTGGCGCTCGTGTCTTACATCGCGTTTACCGTGCTGGTGACGAACTGGCGCACGCATTTCCGCCGCACCATGAACGACCTCGATTCAAAAGCGAATACCAAGGCCATCGATTCGCTGATCAACTATGAAACCGTGAAGTATTTCGGCAACGAGGATTACGAGGCGAAGCGCTACGATGAGGGCTTGCAGCGCTATGAATCGGCGGCCGTGAAATCGCAGACTTCCCTGTCCCTGCTCAATACGGGCCAGTCCCTGATCATCGCCACGGCCGTGACATTGATACTCTGGCGCGCCACGGTGGGCGTGATCGCCGGCAGCATGACCCTGGGCGACCTGGTGCTGGTCAATGCCTTCATGATCCAGCTGTACATCCCCCTCAATTTCCTGGGCGTCATTTACCGCGAAATCAAGCAAAGCCTGGCCGACATGGAACGATTGTTTTCCTTGCTGAACGAGAACCGCGAAATCGCCGATACGCCGGACGCCCAGCCGCTCGTCACGCGGGGCGCGGCCGTGCGTTTCAATCATGTGGATTTCAGCTATGAAGCCAAGCGGCAAATCCTGTTCGACGTGGATTTCCAGATTCCGGCCGGCACCACGACGGCCGTGGTGGGCCACAGCGGCTCGGGCAAGTCGACTCTGTCGCGTTTGCTGTTCCGCTTCTATGAAGTCGATGGCGGCGGCATCACCATCGATGGCCAGGATTTGCGGGCCATCACGCAGGACTCGCTGCGCGCCGCCATCGGCATCGTGCCGCAGGACACGGTCTTGTTCAACGACACCATCGAATACAACATCGCCTACGGCAAGCCGGGCGCCAGCAAGGAGGCCATCGTGGCGGCGGCGAAAGCGGCGTCGATCCATGATTTTATTGAAAGCTTGCCAGATGGTTATAACTCCATGGTGGGCGAACGGGGCTTGAAGCTGTCGGGCGGCGAAAAGCAGCGCGTGGCCATCGCCCGCACCTTGCTGAAAGACCCGGCCATCCTGATCTTCGACGAAGCCACCTCGGCGCTCGATTCGAAGGCCGAGCAGGCGATCCAGTCGCAGCTGAAGGAGATCGCCAGGAACCGCACCACCCTGGTCATTGCGCACCGCCTGTCGACGGTGGCCGACGCCCAGCAAATCCTGGTGCTCGACCATGGCCGCATCGTCGAGCGGGGCACGCATCCGCAATTGCTGGTGCTCGATGGCCTGTACGCGCAGATGTGGCAACGCCAGCAGGCGAATAGGGACGATGAGGAGGATGAGGACGCGTTGGCGGGGCTGGCGCCGGCAAAATAAATGGCTCTGTCACCGACAAATAGGGGAAATGCCGGAATCTTCCTTTGGCAGCGCTGTCTGACTCTGCATACTTACCACATGGGGAGCAGATCATGCAGCCAGCCGAATGGATCCGTTTTATCGCCCAGTTTGCTTACCTGAACCGGCGCCAGCGGCAGGCTGGCATGGCTTTGCTGCGTGGCAACGCGCCACACGACGCGACTGTCGCGCTGCTGGAAAGCGTGGTGCAGCAGCGCTTGTCCTGTCCCGCCTGCCACGCGCATCACCTGCACCGGCATGGCCATGCGCACGGCTTGCAGCGCTACCGCTGCGTGCCTTGTGGGCGCACGTTCAATGCCTTGACGGGCACGCCGCTGGCCCGCTTGCGCCACAAGGCGCGATGGATCGCATTTGCCGATTGCCTACTTGATTCCACCACGGTGCGGAAGGCCGCTCAGCAGCTGGGACTGCACCGCAACACCACGTTTCGCTGGCGCCACCGATTTCTCAGCGTCGCGAAGACGGACCGGCCGCATGGCCTGCATGGCATCGCCGAGGCTGACGAGTTATATGTGCTGGAATCGGAAAAAGGCGCGCGACAGATGACGCGTCCGGCCCGCCGCCGGGGTGGCCATGCCTTTAAGCGCGGTATATCGAACGAGCAAGTCTGCATCCTGGTGGCGCGTGACCGCACGGGCCAGACCCTCGACTTCGTCACAGGCAAAGGGCAACTGACGAAGGCGCAGCTGCACCGCTGCTTGTTGCCCGTCATCGACCAGGATATCCTGCTCGTCACGGATGGCCATGCCGCCTACCGGGCGTTTGCCAGGGAGACGGGCATCAGCCATCAGGCCGTCAACTTGCGCGCCGGCATCCGTGTGCAGGGTGCCGCGCACGTGCAGAACGTCAATGCGTATCACAGCCGCCTGCGCGAATGGTTAAGGCCGTTTCACGGCGTGGCGACGCGCTACCTGCCGAACTATCTGGGCTGGCGCTGGATACTCGATGCCAGGCGCATCCGGTCACCCGAAACGTTATTGAAAGCAACGCTGGGAGCGTTCCCACACTTGATGGTGACATAGCCAAATAAATCGGGAAAGGAAAATCAGTAGGAAAAATGCTACAGCCGCGCCGATTCAGGCGCGCGTATAGCGCCTATTTGAGGGCAATCGCAGAAAACGGCTAGTCCGGCGCTGAAAATGAAATAAAATTAATTCCATTGGTGGCGTCTGCACCACAGTTGTTTCGTTCGGAGTCCATCCGGTTTGTCCGCCCAGGAGAATTTATGAAATTGACCAAAATCATCGCCACGCTGCTCAGCGTCGGTGTCATCAGCAGCATGTCGCCAGTCCAGGCTCAGGAATTGACCGGCACCTTGGCCAAGATCAAGAAAGCCGGCTCCGTCACCCTCGGCGTGCGCGACGGCTCCGTGCCCTTCTCCTATCTCGATGACAAACAGCAATACCAGGGTTATTCGATCGACCTGTGCATGAAAGTCGTCACGGCCCTGCAAAAGCACCTGGGCTTGAGCGAACTGAAAGTGGTGATGAGCCCCGTCACGTCGGCCAACCGCATCCCGCTGATGGCCAACGGCACCATCGACCTCGAATGCGGCTCGACGACGAACAACCTGGAGCGTCAGCAGCAGGTGGCATTCGCCCCGACCATGTTCGTCATCGGCAACCGCATCCTGGCGAAAAAATCCTCGAACATCAAGACCCTGGAAGACTTGCGCGGCAAGACCCTGGTCGCCACGGCCGGCACGTCGACCATCAAGCAGATGACCATCCTCAACAAGGAAAAGAACCTGGGCATGAACATTGCCGTCGGCAAGGACCATCCCGAGTCGTTCCTGATGCTGGAAACGGGCCGCGCGGTGGCTGAAGCCAACGACGATATCCTGCTGGCATCGCAAGTGGCCAACTCGAAAAACCCGAACGACTACGAAATCACCAAGGAAGCGCTGTCGGTCGAGCCGTACGGCATCATGCTGCGCAAGGGCGATCCAGCCTTCAAGAAAGTGGTCGACGACGCGCTGATCCGCCTGTACAAGAGCGACGACATCAACCGCATCTACGCGAAATGGTTTACCTCGCCGATCCCGCCGAAAAACATCAACCTGAAATTCCCCATGCCGCCGCAATTGAAGGCCGTGTTCGCGAATCCGACCGATTCGGGCGATCCGGCCGCGTATGCGGCCGTACCCGAAGCGCAGAAGACTTCGGACAAACGGAAAAAGTAAAGACGGCGTAACAAATCGGGAGGCGCAAGCCTCCCGTTTCAATTGCGGGGCGGGCGGCCGGTTGGCCGCTGCCCTTGGGCTGCATCGGAAGGATGATCATGAATTACAACTGGAATTGGCGCATCTTCTGGGAGATCTCTCCCGATGGCGTGGGCACGTATATGGACACCCTGTGGTCCGGCCTGGTCTGGACCCTGGCCACGGCCGGCACGGCCTGGATCATGGCCTTGCTATTGGGCCTGGTGATCGGCACCGTGCGCACCCTGCCGAACAAATGGCTGGTGGGCGTGGCCAATGCCTACGTCGAATTGTTCCGCAACGTGCCGCTGCTGGTGCAGATGTTCCTCTGGTACTTCGTCATGCCGGAATTGCTGCCGCCCGACCTGGGCGCCTGGGTCAAGTCGCTGCCGAATGCGCCGTTCGTCACGGCCGTGCTGTGCCTGGGATTCTTTACCTCCTCGCGCGTGGCCGTGCAGGTGACGACGGGTATCGAGGCGCTGCCGCGCGGGCAGAAACTGGCCGGCACGGCGCTGGGTCTGACCCTGCCGCAAACCTACCGCTTCATCTTGCTGCCGATGGCCGCGCGCGTCATCATGCCGCCGTTGACCAGCGAATTCTTAAACATCATCAAGAACAGTTCCGTGGCGCTGACCATCGGCCTGATCGAACTGACGGCCAGCGCGCGCGCCATCCAGGAGTTTTCCTTCCAGGTGTTCGAGGCGTTTTCGGCCGCCACCATCATCTACGTCGTCGTCAACCTGCTGGTGGTGGTGCTGATGCACCTGATCGAGAAAAAGGTCGCCATCCCGGGCTTCATCGTCGCCGGCGCCAAGACGGGAGGACATTGATATGTTCGGCAATTTCGACTTCGATGTCATCTCCCGCTCGTGGGTCTACCTGTTCCAGACCGGCATGCTCTTCACCCTGAAACTGACGGCGCTGGCCATGGTGGGCGGCATCGTGCTGGGCACCCTGCTGGCCTTGATGCGCCTGTCCGGCAGCCGCCTCATCTCGGGCGTGGCGTCGAGCTACGTCAACCTGATACGCTCGATTCCGCTGGTGCTGGTGATCTTCTGGTTCTACTTCCTGGTGCCGTACATTGCCGCCTGGGTCATCGGCGCGAACGAACCCGTGAAAGTGGGCGCGTTTTCCTCCGCGCTGATCACCTTCATCATGTTCGAGGCGGCCTACTATTGCGAGATCATGCGCAGCGGCATACAGTCGATCCCGCGCGGCCAGGTATGGGCCGGTCAGGCGCTGGGCATGAACTACTCGCAGACCATGGCCTTCATCGTGCTGCCGCAAGCGTTCCGCAACATGATCCCCGTGCTGCTGACGCAAACCATCGTGCTGTTCCAGGACGTGTCGCTCGTGTACGTGCTGTCGATCCCCGATTTCGTCGGCGCCGCCTCAAAGATCGCCCAGCGCGACGGCCGCCTGGTGGAGATGTACGTGTTTGTCGCCGTCGTGTATTTCGTGCTGTGCTATGCCTTGTCGTTCCTGGTAAAACGCCTGCAGAAACGCGTCGCCATCATTCGCTAACCGTAAAAGAAAGAACAAGATGATCGAACTCAATAACGTCAGCAAATGGTATGGCCAGTTCCAGGTACTGACCGACTGCACCACCCAGGTCGCCAAGGGCGACGTGATGGTCATTTGCGGCCCGTCCGGCTCCGGCAAGTCGACCCTGATCAAGACCGTCAACGGCCTCGAACCCATCCAGCAAGGGCAGATATTCGTCGACGGCATCGCCGTCAACGATCCGAAAACGAACCTGTCGAAACTGCGCGCGCGCATCGGCATGGTGTTCCAGAATTTCGAGCTGTTCCCGCACCTGTCCATCCGCGAAAACCTCACCATCGGCCAGATCAAGGTGCTGGGCCGCAGCGCCGACGAAGCCAACGCCAAGGGCTTGAAGTACCTGGACCGCGTGGGTTTGCTGTCGCAGCAGGATAAATTCCCCGGCCAGCTGTCGGGCGGCCAGCAGCAGCGCGTGGCCATCGCCCGCGCGCTGTCGATGGACCCGATCGCCATGCTGTTCGACGAGCCGACATCGGCGCTCGACCCGGAAATGATCAACGAAGTGCTCGACGTGATGGTGGGCCTGGCGCAGGAAGGCATGACAATGATGGTGGTCACGCACGAAATGGGCTTTGCCAAGCGCGTGGCCAACCGCATCGTCTTCATGGACCAGGGCAAGATCATCGAGGATTGCAGCAAGGATGACTTCTTCAATACGACGCGCTCGGACCGCGCGCGCGATTTCCTCGCCAAGATCATCCATTAAATTTCCATCACTTTGAAGTAGAGTACCAATGCCTGTCATGAAAAAAACAGCCGGCGCGATGCTGGCGCTGGGCCTGCTTGCCCATGCCCACGCGGCGGACAAGATCGCCGTCGACATCGTCCTGCGCGACGCCACCCTGATCGATGTTGCTGGCGGCCGCGCCGTCAACGGCAAGACCGTGCTGCTCAAGGGCGACAGCATCGTCGCCGTCGTCGATGAGGCGCAGCTGCGCAACTACGCACCGAAGCGTACCATCCGCCTGCCCGGCAAATACCTGATGCCGGGCCTGTGGGATACGCACGTGCATTTCGGCGGCGGCCCCGAGCTGATCGACGAGAACAAGCAGTTGCTGCCCTTGTACCTGGCGCATGGCATCACCACGGTGCGCGACTGCTCGGGCGACTTGCCCGACACGGTGCTGGCATGGCGCCGGCAGATCAACGCGGGCCAGCTGCAAGGCCCGACCATCTTCACGTCCGGCGCCAAGCTGGAAGGCATCAAGCCGCTGTGGAAGGGCACCATCGAAGTGGGCACGCCGCAGGAAGTCACGCGCGCGCTGGACGGCCTGCAGGCGCAACGAGTGGACTTCGTGAAGATCACGGAAAACACGCTGAAGCCTGAGCTGTACCTCGAAGCGCTGCGCCAGGCGCGCGAACGGGGCATGCGCACCTCGGGCCATATCCCCGTGCAGCTGACATTGGAGCAGATGGCCGATGCGGGCCTGGGCACGATCGAACATCAATCGTATTTGCTGCGCGCCGCCACGCCGCGCGAGCAGGAGCTGACGGACAAGGTGGCCGCCGGCGCGATGACGGGCAAGGAAGCCATGCATGCAAGCGTGCAAAGCTACGACGAGCCGACGGCGCGCAAGGCCTTCAGCTACCTGGCCGCGCGCGGCACGGCCATCGTGCCGACCCTGTGGGGTTCGCGCGTGACGGCTTACCTGGACCGCGAAGACCACACGCACGATCCGGCCCTGCAATACATCGGCAAGGGCTTGCGCGCCACCTACGACTGGCGCGTGCAGCGCGCCGCCAAGGATGGCCCGGAAGCGATCGCCCTGCGTCACGCGCAGTTCGAGCAATCGGCGAAGCTGCTGCCGATTTTGCAGCAGCAGGGCATGAGCATCATCGCCGGCACGGATGCGGGCTTCCTGAATTCCTTCGACTACCCGGGCCAGGCCTTGCACGATGAAATCGGCCTGTACGTGCAGTATGGCCTGACGCCGCAGCAAGCCTTGCAGTCTGCCGTCATCAACGGTCCCCGCTTCCTGGGCAAGCTGGATCGCTACGGCAGCGTGGCGGCCGGCAAGGCGGCCGACCTGCTGGTGTTGGACGCGAACCCGCTGCAGGATATCGGCGCCACGCGCCAGATCCGCCTGGTGGTCAGCCGTGGCCAGGTGTACGACCGCGCCGCGCTGGACCGGATGCTGGCCGATATTCGCGCCTGGGTGGCGAAGCAGGAAGAGCCGCAGGCCAAATCCTGATTCGCGTGTACGCTTGATATTGAAAACGGCCGGCGCATACCGGCCGTTTTGCCGTCCGGGAGGCCGCGCATACAGGTGATCCTGGCCGGCGGGACGGCCCCGCGGCTGGTAAAATGGCGCTATTCGCAATGACCGCCTGAGAGCAGCCGCCATGTCCACACCCGATCACACCCCAGCCGCCGTTCCATCCTCCATCACCATCACCCGTCCGGATGACTGGCATTTGCACCTGCGCGACGGCGCCGTCATGGCCAGCGTGCTGCCGCACAGCGCGCGCCAGTTCGGCCGCGCCATCGTCATGCCGAACCTGAAGCCGCCCGTCACCACCACGGCCGATGCCGCCGCCTACCGCGAACGCATCCTGGCCGCCGTGCCCGAAGGCGTGAACTTCGATCCGTTGATGGTGCTGTACCTGACGAACAACACCTCGCCCGACGAAATCCGCCGCGCGCAGGACAGCGGCATCGTGCAAGCCGTGAAACTGTATCCGGCCGGCGCCACGACGAACTCCGACCTGGGCGTGACGGACTTGAAGAATTGCTACAAGGTGCTCGAAGTGATGCAGGAAGTGGGCATGCCCTTCCTCGTGCATGGCGAAGTGACGGATCCGGAAATCGACATTTTCGACCGCGAAGCCGTCTTCATCGAGCGCGTGATGCGTCCGCTGCGCAGCGCCTTCCCGGCCCTGTCCGTCGTGTTCGAGCACATCACCACCAAGGATGCGGCGCAGTACGTGGCCGAAGCGGAAGGACCGATCGCCGCCACCATCACGGCGCACCATCTGCTGTACAACCGCAACGAGATTTTCAAGGGCGGCATCCGCCCCCATTACTACTGCCTGCCCATCCTCAAGCGCGAAGAGCACCGCCTGGCCCTGATGACGGCCGCCGCCAGCGGCGACGAGCGCTTCTTCCTCGGCACGGACTCGGCGCCGCACGCGCAAGGCGCCAAGGAAATGGCCTGCGGCTGCGCCGGCTGCTACACGGCCCTGCACGCGATGGAAATGTATGCGGAAGCGTTCGAACGGGCCGGCGCGCTCGATAAACTGGAAGCGTTCGCCAGCTTCCACGGCCCGGCCTTCTACGGCGTGCCGCGCAACACGGACACCATCACCTTGCGCCGCGAAAGCTGGACCTTGCCGGCTTCGCTGCCGCTGGGCGACAGCCACGTGATTCCGCTCAACGCGGGCGAGCAGATCAACTGGAAAATGGTGTAATCACGCCATGCTGCCATCGATAGACTGGACCCGCCCCTGGTTTGCCACGGTGCTGCCGGCGCGACGGCAGCTGGACCTGCAGCGCGACACGGTGATTGCCGCGCTGAACGGGCGGGCGCGGGCGCTGGACTTGCGCAATCCCTCCGGCTTGCCGCTGGCCTTCGTGCCGCAAGCGGACCTGCCCGAAGGCGTCGCCTATGAAGAGTTCATCGGTGCGACGGGCGGCGTGCCTACGCGCGACAATCTGCACGATTTTTTCAACGCGCTCGTCTGGCTCACCTTCCCCCGCATCAAGCGGCAATTGAACGCGCTGCAGGCGGCGCAGATCGCGCTGTCCGGCGTCGGCAAATCGCGCGGTCCCGCGCGCGATGGCGCGACGATTTTCGATGAAAATTCCGCCTTGCTGGTGCTGCGCGACAGCGACGCCGGGCGCGCGCTGGAAGCGGCCTTGCGCGGACACGACTGGCGCGGCGCCTTCCTTGCGCAGCGCGAGAAATTTGGCGCGGACGGCGACGCCGAGGTCTGGTTGTTCGGCCACGCGCTGATGGAAAAACTGGTGGCGCCGCGCAAGGCCATCACGGCGCACACGCGCGTGATCTTCGCCGGCGACGCTTATTTCACCCTGGACGATGCGGCGCGGCGCGCCTGGCTCGACGCGCGGGTGGCGCAAGACCTGGCCAGTGATGGCTTGACGACCGCCGACTTCACGCCGTTGCCAGTGCTTGGCTTGCCCGGCTGGTGCGAAAGACAGGACGACGATTTTTACAATGACGCGGCGGTGTTCCGCCCGAAGCGCAAGGTCGCTGGCGCAGAAAGAGAGTAGAGCATGGAAAACAACGTCCGCTGGGGCATCCTCGGCACCGGCAAGATCGCCCGCGCGATGGCCCTTGGCTTGCGCGATGCGCCCGGTGCGCAACTGCTGGCGGTCGCCTCGCGCAGCAGCGCCAGCGCGCAGGCCTTCGGCGCCGAATTCGGCATCGCACATTGCCACGGCTCCTACCAGGCGCTGGCTGACGATCCTGGCGTGGACGTGATCTACATCGCCACGCCGCACACCCTGCATGCGGAAAATGCCCTGATGTGCCTGGCCGCCGGCAAGCACGTCGTGTGCGAAAAACCGTTCACCATGCATGCGCGCGAAGCGCAGGCCGTGGTCGACCTGGCACGCGAGAAAAAGCTGTTCCTGATGGAAGCCATGTGGAGCCGCTTCCTGCCCGCCGTGCAGGAAGCCCAACGCATCATCGCCAGCGGCGAGATCGGCATGCTGCGGCAGGTGCAGGCCGATATCGGCTTTGTCGCCAATTTCCCGCCCGAGCACCGCATGTTCAATCCTGACCTGGGCGGCGGCGCGCTGCTCGACGTGGGCATCTATCCGCTATCGATGGCGGCCTTCTTCCTCGGCCCCGTATCGCAGGTGCAGGCGCTGGCCGAGATGGGTGCCACCGGCGTCGATGAGCAGGTCGTGTTCTCGCTGCTGCATGCGGGTGGCGGCACGTCATCCTGCGCCTGCAGCCTGCGCGCGCAAACGCCGACGGAAATGACCATTTCCGGCAGCCTGGGACGCATCCGCCTGCCGAACCGATTTTACAAGCCCGACCACCTGATCGTCGAAGCGATGGATGGCGCGCGCCGCGTCGTCGCCGCGCCGCACCTGGGCAACGGCTACGCGCACGAGGCGATCGAAGCGATGCGCTGCATCCGCGCCGGCCTGCTGGAAAGCCCCGTCATGCCGCACGCCGACAGCGTGGCGCTGATGCGCAATCTTGACACCATGCGCGGCCAGATCGGTCTCGTGTATCGCGCTGACCACGGCGCCGAACAGGCGTGAACAGGAACCCCATGACACTGCACTCCTCCCGTCCCAGCCTGAAAACCGTCCTCATCGCCAGCGGCGTCGTCCTGACCCTGGCGATGGGCGTGCGCCACGGCCTGGGTTTCTGGATGCAGCCGATCTCGCAAGCGAATGGCTGGACGCGCGAAACGTATTCGCTGGCGCTGGCCATGCAAAACCTGATGTGGGGTGTCTTCGGTCCGTTCGCCGGCATGGCGGCCGACCGTTTCGGCACCATGCGCGTCGTCATCATCGGCGCCATCAGCTATATGGCTGGCCTGGTGTGGATGGCGCTCGTCACGCAGCCCACCCTGTTCATCGTCGGCTCCGGCATCTTTATCGGCCTGGCGCTGGCCTGCACGGCCTTTGGCGCCATCAGCGGCATCATCGGCCGCAGCGCGCCGCCCGAGCAGCGCTCGTGGGCCTTCGGCATCTCGTCGGCGGCCGGCTCCTTCGGCCAGTTCCTGATGATGCCGGTGGAACAGCAATTGATCTCCGCCGTGGGCTGGCAAAACGCCTTTTACGTGCTGGCCGCGCTGGTGCTGCTGGCGATGATCCCGATGGCCTTCTACCTGCGTGAACCGCCCGTCTCGCACGCCAGCGGCCCGCAGCAAAGCGTCGGCGCCGCCTTCAGCGAAGCGATCGCCAGCCGCTCGTTCTGGCTGCTGCTGGCCGGGTATTTCGTCTGCGGTTTCCAGCTGGTTTTCATCGGCGTGCACCTGCCGGCCTACCTGAAGGACCAGGGTCTGATGAATCCGAACATCGCCGTCACGGCGCTGGCGCTGATCGGCCTGTTCAACATCGTCGGCTCCTATTACGCGGGCAAACTCGGTGGCAAGATCGCCAAGCGCTACCTGTTGTCGGCCATCTACGTGACGCGCGCCGTGGTCATCACCGTGTTCCTGCTGGCGCCCTTGTCGGCGTGGTCCGTGTACCTGTTCGCCGCCGGCATGGGCCTGCTGTGGCTGTCGACCGTGCCGCTGACGAACGGCATCATCGCCGGCATCTTCGGCGTGAAGCACCTGTCGATGCTGGCCGGGATGGTGTTCTTCTCGCATCAGGTGGGCAGTTTTCTCGGCGCGTGGTTGGGCGGCTATCTGTACGAGCACCAGGGCAGTTACCACGTCGTGTGGATGATCACCATCGGCTTGGGGCTCATGGCCGCGCTGATCAACCTGCCCATCGACGAGCGCGCCGTCAAGCGCGTGGCGGTGGCCGCGTAATGGCCAGCTGGCGCACATGGCTATGGCGCCTGGCTGGCGCCGCGCTGCTGGCCATCGTCTTCCTGGCCTATCTGCGGCCCGACTTCATGCTCGACCTGGCGAACCGCTTCTGGATGTGCATGTAGGGCGCAGGACCTTACACCTTCAAAAATTCCTCTTTCCCGCCCAGCCAGCGCGCCAGGTGCGCTTCCACGGTGGCTGCGGCGGCCGCCGTGGTGGCGTGCAGCAGATCGTGCGCCACGTCGCGCGCCTGGTCGACCAGCCATTGATCCGTTTCCAGGTCGGCGAAGCGCAGCATGGCCTGGCCGGACTGGCGCGCGCCGAGGAACTCGCCGGGGCCGCGGATTTCCAGGTCGCGCCGGGCAATTTCAAAACCGTCCGTGGTTTCGCGCATGGTCATCAGGCGCTGGCGCGCCACGCCGCCCAGCGGGCCCTGGTACAGCAGCAGGCAGACGCTGGCCGCCGAGCCGCGGCCCACGCGGCCGCGCAGCTGGTGCAGCTGCGACAAACCGAAGCGCTCGGCGTGTTCGATCACCATCAGCGAGGCGTTCGGCACGTCGACGCCCACCTCGATGACGGTGGTGGCCACCAGCACGTGGATATGGCCGGCGATGAAGGCATCCATCACTTCCTGCTTTTCCGCCGGCTTCAGGCGGCCGTGCACGAGGCCCACCTGCAGCGCGGGCAAGGCTTCGGCCAGCATCATGTAGGTATCGGTGGCCGTCTGCAGCTGCAGCGCTTCCGATTCCTCGATCAGCGGACAGACCCAGTACACCTGCCGGCCTTCCAGCGCGGCCGCGTACACGCGGGCGATGACCTCGTCGCGCCGGTTCTGGTCGATGGCGCGCGTGACGATGGGGCTGCGACCGGGCGGCAGCTCGTCGATCACGGACACTTCCAGGTCGGCGTAATACGTCATGGCCAGGGTGCGCGGGATCGGCGTGGCCGACATCATCAGCTGGTGCGGCACGGCCGCGCTGTCGCCCTTGTTGCGCAGGGTCAGGCGCTGGCCCACGCCGAAGCGGTGCTGCTCGTCGACGATCACCAGGCCCAGTTTGGCGAACAGCACGTTGTCCTGGATCAGCGCATGCGTGCCGATCACCAGCTGCGCCTCGCCCGATTCGATCAGGGCCAGCGCCGCCGTCTTTTCCTTTTTCTTCAGGCTGCCCGTCAGCCAGGCCACCTTCACGCCCAGCGGCTCCATCCAGGCGGCGATCTTGCGGAAGTGCTGCTCGGCCAGGATCTCCGTGGGCGCCATCAGCGCGGCCTGGTAGCCGCTGTCGATGGCTTGCGTGGCCGACAGGGCCGCGACCACCGTCTTGCCGCTGCCGACGTCGCCCTGCAGCAGGCGCTGCATCGGATACGGCTGGCGCAGGTCGGCGCGGATTTCCTCGAGCACGCGCGCCTGCGCGCCCGTCAGCTTGAAGGGCAGGGCGGCGCCGAAGGCCTGCGATAAGGTCCCGACGATGGGCAGCGAGGCGGCGCCTTTCGAGCGGCGCGCGCGCTGGGCGCGTTTGAGCGACAGCTGCTGCGCCAGCAGTTCATCGAACTTCATGCGCACCCAGGCCGGGTGCGAGCGGTCCATCAGCGCGCTTTCATCGATGTCCTGCGGCGGATAGTGCAGCAGATGCACGGCGGCGCGGAACGGCGACAGCTGCATCTCGCGCAGCAGTTGATCGGGCAAGGTGTCTTGCCAGTCGATGCGGCGCATGGCGTCGGCGATTTCGCGCCGCAGCACGTGCTGCGACAGGCCTTCGCCGGACGGGTACACGGGTGTCAGGGCCGTGGGCAGGGGCGCGCCCTCGTTGACCACCTTATACGTCGGATGCACCATCTCGGCGCCGAAAAAACCGTGTTTGAGTTCGGCGCGCGCGCGCACCCGCGTGCCTTCGGCCAGTTGCTTGACCTGGCTGCCATAGAAATTCATGAAGCGCAGCAGCAAATTGCCCGTTTCGTCGGCGATCGTCACCAGCAATTGCTTGCGCGGCTTGAAATTGACTTCGCATTTGGTGACGACGCCTTCCACCTGCCACGACTCGCCGCCGCGCAGGCAGGCGTCGCGTATCGTGTAGACCTTGGTTTCGTCCTCGTAGCGCATCGGCAGGTGCAGCACCAGGTCCATATCCGTGCGCAAGCCCAGTTTGGCCAGCCGGCTTTCCGTGCTGACCACTTTTTTGGCGGCTTTCGGCTTCGCGGCCGGCTTGGCTGCGGGGGGAAGATCGGGCTTGGGTTCGGACATATCGGAGATTTTTGTGCCGCTAGCGTAAAATAGAGGGTTGTCCGGCACACCCTGTGCGTACCGCAGTCGTAAATTGTTGCGGCGGATTATTGTAATGCCTGTATAGGCGCACAGTATAGTGCCAGATGTTCCATTGCGCACTCCTAATCATTTTTGACGTACTTTTGAAGCAAAACGCATGTATTCGCTTTCCGATTTCGATTTTAATTTGCCGCAAGAAAACATTGCGCAAACTCCGTTGGCCGAGCGCAGCGCCTCGCGCCTGTTGCATCTGGACGGCGACGCCCTGCTGGACCGCCAGTTCGCCGACATCGTAGGCTTGCTGCAAGCGGGCGACCTGCTGGTGATGAACGATACGCGCGTGCTGAAAGCGCGCTTCTTCGGCGTCAAGGAAAGCGGCGGCAAGATCGAGGCGCTCGTCGAGCGCGTGCTCGATGACCGCACCGTGCTGGCCCAGGTGCGCGCCTCGAAGTCGCCGCCGCCCGGCTGCCGCATCCGCCTGGCCGACGCGTTCGACGTCACGGTCGGCCAGCGCGCCGGCGAATTCTTCACTTTGCACTTCGAGGCCGACGTGTTCGAGCTGATCGAGGCGCATGGCCGCTTGCCGCTGCCGCCCTACATCGAGCATGACGCGGATGAGTTCGATGAAACGCGCTACCAGACCGTGTTCAACAAGGTGCCGGGCGCCGTCGCCGCACCGACGGCCGGCCTGCATTTCGACCAGGCCCTGCTCGATCAACTGAAGGCGAAGGGCGTCAACTTCGCCTATGTGACCCTGCACGTGGGCGCCGGCACCTTCCAGCCCGTGCGCACGGAAGTGCTGGCCGAACACAAGATGCATACCGAGTGGTACACCATGCCGCAGGAAACCGTCGACGCCGTGCGTGCCGCCCAACTTGCCGGGCGCGACGTGGTGGCCGTCGGCACGACCAGCCTGCGCGCGCTGGAATCGGCCTCGCAAAGCGGCCAGTTGGTGGCGGGCAGCGCCGATACGGCCCTGTTCATCACGCCCGGCTATGCCTTCAAGACGGTGACGCGCCTGATCACCAACTTCCATTTGCCGAAGTCGACCCTGCTGATGCTGGTGTCGGCCTTTGCCGGCTATGAGCCGATCCGCAGCGCCTACGCGCATGCGATCGCGCAGAACTACCGTTTCTTCAGCTATGGCGATGCGATGCTGCTCACCACGCGATCGCGCGCTGCGCTGAACCTTGATACTCCCGTGAAAGACTGACATGCTGGAATTTACATTACTCAAGACCGACACGAGCGGCCTGACCAAGGCGCGCCGCGGCACCTTGAAACTCAACCATGGCGTCGTGCAGACGCCGATCTTCATGCCAGTGGGCACTTACGGCTCCGTAAAAGCCATGTCGCCGCTGGAACTCAACGAGATCGACGCGCAGATTATTTTGGGCAACACGTTTCACCTGTGGTTGCGTCCTGGCAACACCGTCATGGAGAAATTCGGCGGCTTGCACGGTTTCATGGGCTGGAACAAGCCGATCCTGACGGATTCGGGCGGCTTCCAAGTGTTTTCGCTGGGCGCCATGCGCAAGATCACGGAAGAGGGCGTGCATTTCAATTCGCCCATCAACGGCGATAAACTGTTCCTCTCGCCGGAAGTGTCGATGCAGGTGCAGCGCGTGCTGAATTCCGACATCGTCATGCAGTTCGACGAATGCACGCCGTACGAAATTCAGGGCCGTCCGGCCACCATCGAGGAAGCGGCCAAGTCCATGCGCATGTCCCTGCGCTGGGCGCAGCGCTCGAAGGACGAGTTCCACCGCGGCGAGAACCCGAATGCGCTGTTCGGCATCGTGCAGGGCGGCATGTTTGAAATGCTGCGCGACGAGTCGCTGGCCAAGCTGGAAGAGATCGATTTCCCCGGTATCGCCATCGGCGGCCTGTCCGTCGGCGAGCCGAAGGAAGACATGATGCGCATGCTGGCCCACGTGGGTCCGCGCCTGCCGGCCAACAAGCCGCATTACCTGATGGGCGTGGGCACGCCGGAAGACCTGGTGGCGGGCGTATCGAACGGCATCGACATGTTCGACTGCGTCATGCCGACGCGTAACGCCCGCAATGGCTGGCTGTTTACCCGTTTTGGCGACATCAAGATCAAGAACGCCAAGTACAAGGAAGACCAGGCGCCGCTGGACGAGACGTGCAGCTGCTACGCCTGCCGCAATTTCTCGCGCGCCTACCTGCACCATTTGCACCGTTCCAAGGAAATCCTCGGCGCGCGCCTGAACACCATCCACAACCTGCATTACTACCTGGACTTGATGCGCCAGATGCGCGAGGCGCTGGACGAAGACCGTTTCCACGCGTTTACCCTGCAATTCCATGCGGAACGCGCACGCGGAACTTAAGAAAAGCTTAGCTTGCGCCCTGGCGGCGGCATGGCCGGAAGTTTTGTGTATTGGTGCTTGGACTGGGGCGATAAAGCATTGCATAATGCTTTTTTAGCCCCATTTAAAGTTGCCATGGCTGCAATTCGGGTTATGACGTATAGCCAATGCTAGAATACAGCGCTATTTTTTCAAACTGATTAGAACTGGAGTCACCGTGTTTTTCATTTCCAACGCTTATGCGCAAGCCCCAACCGACGCCCTGGGCCTCGGCGGCAACCTGACCAGCTTCCTGCCGCTGGTATTGATGTTCGTGGTCATGTATTTCCTGATGATCCGCCCACAGCAAAAACGCGCCAAAGAACAACGGGCGATGATGGACGCGCTGGCCAAGGGTGACGAAGTCGTCACCGCCGGCGGCATGCTGGGCCGTGTTGTCAAGGTAGTGGACGCTTACGTCACCATCGAAGTGGCGGCCGGCACCGAAATCACGGTGCAAAAGAGCTCCATTACCACCTTGCTGCCTAAAGGCACCCTGAAGGCACTGTAATTCCTCGCTGTCATTGCCTTGGCAATGATAGATCCGGGGCGGCTATCGGCCGCCCCTCGCGACGCCTCCGACGCTCAACACTGAACGCTGAATCACTATGAATCGCTATCCTGCCTGGAAATACATCATCATCGTCGTCGCCTTATTGCTGGGCGCACTCTATACGGCGCCCAATTATTTCGGTGAATCACCGGCGCTGCAAGTAACCAGCGGCAAATCGACCGTCAAAGTGACGGGCGAGCTGATGGCGCAAGTCGCGGAAATATTGACGAAAGAGAACGTCAAGTCGGAAGGTGTCACCATGGATGGCGCCGGCAACCTTGCCTCCGTGCGCGTGCGTTTCGCCGATCCCGATACCCAGTTCAAGGCAAAACTGGCGCTGGAAAAGGATTTGAATGCGGATGCCAGCGACCCCGCGTACATCGTGACGGTCAACCTGCAAGCCAACACCCCGATGTGGATGCAAAAATTACATGCCTTGCCCATGTACCTGGGCCTGGACTTGCGCGGCGGCGTGCACTTCCTGATGCAGGTCGATGCGAAAGCCGTACTCAACAAGAAAGTCCAGGGTGTCCAGTCCGCCGCGCGTAGCGTGCTGCGCGACAAGAATATCCGCCACGCCGGCATCGAGCGCGTGGGCGACAGCGTGCAGATCAACTTCCGCGACGCGGAAACGCGCCTGAAGGCCAAGAATGTGCTGTCCGACCAGATGTCGGAACTGGCCTTTGCCGATGCGGGCGAAGGCAGCGATTTGAAACTCAACATCACCCTGAAACCGGCGGCCCTGAAGGCGACCATCGATGAAGGCGTGAAACAGAATATCTCCACCCTGTCCAAGCGGGTCAACGAGCTGGGCGTGGCCGAACCGCTGATCCAGCAGCAAGGTCCTGACCGCATCGTGGTGCAATTGCCTGGCGTGCAGGACGTGGCCCGCGCGAAAGCCATCATTGGCCGCACGGCCACCCTGGAAGTGCGCCTGGTCGATGAAACCATCGTGCCTGGCACGGAACTGTCGAGCGCCATCCCGTTCAACTCGGAACTGTTCACCGTCGGCAAGGGCGTCCCTGTCGTGCTGGCGAAAGACGTGATCCTGACGGGCGACTATATTTCCAGCGCCACGGCCAGCTTCGACCAGAACCAGCAAGCGGCCGTGTCGATCGACCTGAATGGCGACGGCGGACGCAAGATGCGCGAAGCGACGCGCGACCGCGTGGGCAAGCGCATGGCCATCGTGCTGTTTGAAAAGGGCAAGCCGGAAGTGCTGTCGGTCGCCACCATCCAGCAGGAACTCGGCTCGCGCTTCCAGATCACCGGCATGGGCGGCGCGGAAAACGCCACCGAACTGGCGCTGCTGCTGCGCTCGGGCGCCTTGTCCGCACCGATGACCGTCATCGAGGAACGCACGATCGGACCGCAGCTGGGCGCGGAAAACATCGCCAAGGGCTTCCACTCGACCCTGTATGGCTTCATCGCCATCGCCATCTTCATGATTGCCTACTACATGCTGTTCGGCGCCTTCAGCGTGCTGGCACTGGCCTCCAACCTGCTGTTGCTGATCGCCTTGCTGTCGATGATCCAGGTCACGCTGACACTGCCCGGTATCGCCGCGATCGCGCTGGCGCTGGGCATGGCGATTGACGCCAACGTCTTGATCAACGAACGTATCCGTGAAGAGCTGCGTGCAGGCAATACGCCACAAGCGGCGATCGCCGCCGGTTTCGACCGCGCATGGGCCACGATTCTCGACTCGAACGTGACCACCCTGATCGTCGGCCTGGCGCTGCTGGCCTTCGGCAGCGGCCCGGTGCGCGGCTTCGCCGTCGTGCATTGCCTGGGCATCCTGACCTCGATGTTCTCCTCCGTCTTCGTCTCGCGCGGTGTGGTCAACCTCTGGTATGGCCGCAAGAAAAAGCTGACGACCTTGTCGATCGGCACGGTCTGGGTACCGGGCGCGAGCAAATAAGCCAGGGCTCCGACTTACCGAATAGCGTCAACAGCGATAGCGTCCGGCGGCCCCGCCGCCGGATGCACAGAACAGAACTCAGAGGATTTCATGGAATTTTTCCGGATCAAAAAAGATATTCCCTTCATGCGCCATGCGTTGATTTTCAACGTCATTTCGGCCGTGACCTTCCTTGCCGCCGTCTTCTTCCTGTTCCACAAGGGCTTGCACCTGTCCGTGGAATTCAAGGGCGGCACCCTGATGGAGGTGAAGTACCCGAAAGCGGCCCACCTTGAAGGCATACGCGGCACCCTCATCGCCATGGGCTATGAAGAGCCGGGCGTGACCAGCTTCGATACGGCGCGCGACGTGATGATCCGCCTGCCGGTGGAAAAGGGCGTGACCGCCGCGAACACCTCGCAGCGCGTGTTTGACGCGTTGTGCAAGGCCGAGCAGGGCACGACCAAGGCCATCGACACCGTCACCGAGAAGGGCGAGCACGTGCTCAAGAACGCCTGCATGGATGCCGCCGGCAATGAAGCGGTCGTCTTGCAGAAAGTCGAATTCGTCGGCCCGCAGGTGGGCGACGAACTGACGCAGAACGGCTTGAACGCGCTGGTGATGGTGATCCTGGGCGTGATGGCTTACCTGGCCGTGCGCTTCGAGTGGAAATACGCTGTCTCGGCCATTATCGCCAACTTGCATGACGTGGTGATCATCTTGGGCTTCTTCGCCTTCTTCCAGTGGGAATTCTCGCTGACGGTGCTGGCGGCCATCCTGGCGGTGCTCGGCTACTCGGTCAACGAATCGGTGGTGATCTTTGACCGTATCCGCGAAAACTTCCGCAAGCAGCGCAAGGCTTCCGTGCATGAAGTGATCGACAGCGCGATCACCAGCACCATTTCGCGTACCATCATCACCCACGGTTCCACCCAGATGATGGTGCTGTCGATGCTGGTTTTCGGCGGCCAGACCCTGCACCACTTCGCACTGGCGCTGACCATCGGTATCTGCTTCGGTATTTACTCGTCCGTGTTCGTCGCGGCCTCGATCGCCATGTGGCTGGGCGTCAAGCGCGAAGACTTGATCAAGCCGGTCAAGGAAAAAGACGAAACCGACGGCGCCGTGGTGTAAGCGCAGGGTTTTTTGCAGGTCGAATGAAGAACGATCACCGTTTGCGGTGGTCGTTTTTTTTATGGTGGATGACGATGAAGCGTTTTTTATGGGCAGGTGTGATGGCGGGCGTGACGGCGCTGGCCGGCGCGGCGGATGTCAGCCGCACTGGCAGTGACAGCATCGCTCTGCGCGGCCCGATCGCCGCGGGGGACGTGACCAAGCTGCAAGGGTTGGTCGCGCCGGGCACCGCGCTGTTGCGCGTCAATAGCGACGGTGGCGACCCGCAGGCGGCGATGCAGCTGGGCCGCTACCTGCGCGAACAGCCATGGCGTCTCGTCGTCGACACGGTGTGCGCGGGCAGCTGCGCCCTGTATGTCTTCCCGGCCGCGCGGCATAAAAGCGTATCCGACGGCGCCGTGCTGGCGCTGCAGGAGTCGGCGTTCCTGCGCGCGCAGGCGGATCGGGTGCACATGCGCCGCAGCCTGGTCGAGGCGGGCGTGGCGCCCGAGGACCTGGACGGCGAAACAATGGCGCTGGCGGCCCAATTGGCGCACACGGCGGCGCTGGAAGCGGCGTTTGCCGCCGAGCTGGGCATTGCCCCCGCCTTTTACCGCGACTTCCGGCAAGTGGCGGCGCAGGCCGATGGCGTGCGCCAGCGCTTCCCCGACCAGGAGGCGGCCGTCCACTGGTGGCCGGGGGCGGCAAGGCTGCAGCGCTGCTACGGCATCGCCGGCGTGCAAGAGGGCACGCGCGCGGCGCGCCTGGCGCCTGACGGTTATCTGTATGTGCCGGCCCTGTCCGCCCTCGTCATGGGCGACCAGGCTTTGCAGGCCTGTCCATGAGCCGCAGCGGCCGTTTGTTCCTGCTGATGGACGCCATGCGCGCCAGGCGCGTGCCCGTCACCGCGGCCCAACTGGCGCAGCAGCTGGGAGTTTCCGAGCGCACGATTTACCGCGATATCCAGACCCTGGCCGAACTGGGCGCGCCCCTGCAGGGCGAAGCGGGCATCGGCTATGTGCTGCGCCGCGGCGCCTTCCTGCCGCCGCTGATGTTCGGCGCCGATGAACTGGAAGCGCTGGTGCTGGGCGCGCGCTGGGTGCGCCGCCAGGGCGATGCGGGCCTGGCGCAGGCGGCCAGCAATGCCCTGGCGAAGATCGCGGCAGCCTCGCCGCGCGACCTGCGCGACAGCATGGCCGAGACCAGCTTGTGGGTGCCGCTGGGGCGTCCCGCCGACGGCACGCAGCCGGCCGACCGTTACGTGCAGCCCGTGCGCGAGGCGATCCGCTACGAACAGAAACTCACGCTCGCCTATCAGGATGAGCAGGGCAGCGCCACCTCGCGCACGGTGTGGCCGTTCGCCCTGGCGTTTTTCGAAGGCAAGCGCCTGTTGGCCGCATGGTGCGAGCTGCGCGGCGATTACCGGCATTTCCGCATCGACCGCATCGCCGGTGTGCAGCAGCATGAGGAACGCTATCCCACGCGGCGCCATGTGCTGTTGGATACCTGGCGCAAGGCGCACGATATTGATCCGGAATCGTGAGGTTCGCTCCTGACAAAAACTGTCAGTGACGGCGACTACGATGGTGGCTTCCTCACTCACCGGAGTTACGCACCATGCGCCTGTACCACCACCCCATGTCCTCGAATGCCCGCCGTGCCCTGATGACGGCGATCCACCTCGGCCTGCCGCTGGAACTGGCTGAAGTCGACCTGATGAATGCGGATGACCGCCGTCGCCTGGCCGAGCTCAATCCAAATGGCAAGGTGCCCGTGCTGGCCGATGGCGCTTTCCTGCTGTGGGAATCGTGCGCCATCATGCAATACCTGGCCGAGCAGGTGCCGGGCCAGACGATTTATCCGCAGGCGCCGCAAGCCCGCGCCGACGTCAACCGCTGGCTGTTCTGGGCCGCGCAGCACTTCGCGCCCGCCATCAGCGTGCTGGCCTGGGAACGGGCCTGGAAGGGCATGACGGGCAATGGTCCGGCGGACCCGCTGGAAGAGGCGCGCGGCGAGCGCGATCTGCACGAGTGTGCCGTGGTGCTGGACGCGCATCTGGCGGCGCGCAGCTGGCTCAGCGGAGATGACGTGACCCTGGCCGATTTCGCCGTGGCCGCGCCGCTGATGTACAGCGAGGCCGTGCGGTTGCCGCTGGCGCAATACCAGCATATCCAGGCGTGGTTCGCCCGCGTGCGGCAGCTACGGGCCTGGCGGGAAACGGACGTGCAGCTATCGCCGGGATAATCTGCGCGCTAAGTGAGCCAGCGCACGGAGCGGGTGCGACGCACCGCATAAGATAGGGCTGTCTCTTTCAGGACATCCCTAGCTTTGGACTTGACCCGCTTTCGAGCGGGTTTTTTTTGTCCGGCGTTTGAAGGTGGCTTGATAAATTGCTCATCGCTGCACATATGGGGTACATCTCACTTCCAGCAGGTACGCCATGTTCATGCCACGCCATCCGAAACCCCTGTTGAGCACCAGGGCGGTCGCCACGCAGGTCGCCCAGCAAAAGCAGGGAACGCCGGCCATGGACAAGCATGTGCTGATCGTCGACACGGTCAAGCCGGCGGCACCGCCGCCAGCGGCCAGCAAGCCGGCAGGCTAGTGCACGAGCACCTTCAGCAACGACTGCACTTCATCGTCCGATTCTTCCATGATGCTCGACAGGGTCGCGTCTCCGATCACGCAGTCGATGCTGCCGGCGGCGCGGGCGGCCCGCACGGCGATGGCGGCCGGGCTTTCGTTGAGGGGGGACGAGACGGGCGCCAGGTCATTCGCCAGCAGCAGGGTGTCGCCCAGCGATTCGGGCGGGATGGCGCGCAAGCCTTCCCACAGCGCATCGATGGCGCCCATCACCGCTTCCGGCACCTTCAGTTTGGTCAGGACGCCATGACCGATCGCCTGTTCGCCATGTTCGACCCAGTCCTCCGGTTCACCGTCGAGGATGCCGGGGAATTCGGCCGCGCGCGACAGCAGATAAAAGCCGCCCACTTCATGCATGATGCCGGCAAACAGGGCCGTGTCGGGGTCGACCCGGGTGACGCGGCGGGCCAGCACCTGCGACAGGGCCGCCACGTGGGCCGTATGCTCCCACAACTGGTTGGCCTTCGCCTGCAGTACGGGATCGGTGATGGTGCTGCCCAGCTGGCGCACGATCAGCGATGCCACCACCGACTGCAGGGTACGCACGCCAAGCCGTTGCACGGCATTGCGCACGCTGGTGATTTCATTGCCGGAGCGGTTGAACGCGGCGGAATTGGCGATGGCCACCGTGCGCGCCGCCAGCAGCGGGTCAGCCTGCACCAGCTTGGCGGCGGCCTCGATATGGCAGTCGGGATCGGCCAGCGCCTCTTGCAGCTTGAGCGAAGCGTCCACATTGGCAGGAAAGGTCAGCTCGCCACGAGCGGCTTGTGCGGCGATGCTTTTAAAGGCGTCGAGTCTGTTCATTGAAAAAATTATACTCGCAATATTTCCGTGCGGAACTTTTTAACCGTGATCTTTTCGCAAACAGCTTGGCAAAGGGCAAGCAAATGCCCCGGAAACGAAAAAAGGCATGCCCTATGCAGGTGGCATGCCTTTTTTCTAACGACAGCGATCGTTCAGCGTTATTACAGCGATTCGCTAAATATCGCGTCACAGCCTTCAACGAGCTCATCGCTGTCTTCCAGTTCATCCGTCAAGCCCAGGTCGAACAATTCCTCGACGGCGTTCATGAAGCTGTTGTGCTTGGTAGCGCCGATCAGGCGGTAGATTTCGCCGTCTTCGTTGCGCACGCCGATGATCAGTTTTTCCTGGCGTACCAGTTCCGGCGTGCTGGCGTTGAGCAGCAGGTTGCCGATGATGTGTTTATCGAAATGAGCGGGCTTTTTGCCTTCGAGCAGTGAGGTTTTCAACTTGGTTTCCTTTGTCTTGTTTGAATGTCTGTGCTTGGTGAATGGTCAGCCGTGGCCGTTGGCGATGGCGTGCTTCAAGCCCGCCAGCGTGGTTTCCAACCGCATGAAATCGTCTTCGGTATAGCCGTCGAACAGGTGCTGGCCCTGTTTTGTCAGCTTGGGGAACACGTCATGGAACACCTGTTCGCCCGCGCAGCTCAGGCGCACGTAATAGGAGCGCTTGTCGCGTGGACAACGTTCGCGTATCACCAACCCCTTTTGTTCCAGCCGGTCCACCACGCCCGTCAAGGTACCCTTGGTGATCAGGGTTTTCTGGCCCAGTTCCTTGTAGGACATGCCGCAGGTGTTGCCGAGCGTGGCAATGATGTCGAATTGCGCATGCGTCAAGCCGTACTGGCGCACGAAGTCGCTAGAAAACCGCTCGAAGCCCTGCATGCATTCGGCCAGCAGCCGGATACTTTTTAAATATCGTTCACCCATGGCAGTGATTATATCCTTCCGCTCCGCTTTTTTCCGCCGCGCCAGGATGCGCCCTTGCATGAGGGGCGCGATGGGGCGGAAGTCCGGTATCATGTGGGCAACTCAGCCCTTGCCTTTGGTCCGCCTCGCCGATGTCCTTCGCTAATCTTTCCCGTATCGGCCTCGACAAACCGTTGCGTTTGCTGCTGGTCCATGCCGGCGATGCCGAGTCGATCACCTGGGCCGGCCTGGTGCAGCCGCTGCGCCTGTGCGCGCGGGCGCTGGGGCCCGATGCCCTGCAAATGGACGTGCGCACGCCGGAACAGGTGGCCGCGCAGGGCGGCAACTGGCATATCGCGCTGCTGGTGGCTGACGAAACGCAGGCGCCGCTGCGCCCCGAGCTGTGCCGGGCCGTGATCGAGCGCTGTCGTTCGGCGCCATTCTGGGGCGGCGTGGGCGCGGCCGTGCTGTGGCTGGCCGACGCGGGCGTCATGGATGGCGTGCGCATCGCCTTGCCGTGGGCCCTGTACGCCGATGCGGAAGCGAAGGCCGAAAGGGCCATCCTGACGCCGCACCTGTTCGACATCGACGGCCCGCACATCACCTGCTGCGGCGGCGCGGCCAGCATCGATTTTTCGCTGACCCTGATCGAGACCATCTTTGGCGCCGACGTGCAGGCGCTCGTCAAGGAGGCGTTGTGCGTGGACAAGGTGCGCGGCAAGGAAGAGCGCCAGCGCGTGGCCCTGCAGGCGCGCTTCGGCGTGCTGCAGCCGAAGCTTTCCGAAGCGGTGACCTTGATGGAAGCCAATATCGAGGAGCCGCTGTCGACGGACGACATCGCCAGCCTGGTTGGCCTGTCGCGGCGCCAGCTGGAGCGGCTGTTCAAGCAATACCTGGGCAGCCTGCCGTCGCGCTACTACCTGGAACTGCGCCTGCAGCGCTCACGGCAACTATTGCTTGATACACATTATTCCATCGTGCAAGTGGGCCTGATGTGCGGCTTTTCCTCCGGCTCGCACTTTTCCACGGCGTTTGGCACCCTGTTTGGCAATACGCCGCGCGAAGAGCGGCAGCGCAAGCTGATGCCCCCAGCTTGATCAAGGC
Organism: Janthinobacterium rivuli; assembly: GCF_009208735.1. GTDB lineage: Bacteria > Pseudomonadota > Gammaproteobacteria > Burkholderiales > Burkholderiaceae_D > Janthinobacterium. Next base: position 40,348 of record NZ_WFLJ01000003.1, read on the forward strand.
AAGTCCGGCTGTGATGAATTGTGAAAATCCTTGTCGCAGATTCAAAAGAGTTTTAGCATCCCGCTTTTTATAATGCAGTACACACGTAGCTGTCGTAGCTGCGGAGTACCTAACATATTGATGGGGAAATGCTATGAATGCCAAGCTTGATTCGACCGTAACGGCTCGTCCAGTCACCCGGGAAACCTTTGACCAGGTCCTCGTTCCTACCTACGCCCCTGCAGCCATGGTGCCCGTGCGCGGTTCCGGACTGGATCTGTGGGACCAAGCAGGCAAGCATTACCTCGATTTCACCTCCGGCATCGCCGTCAACAGCCTGGGCCACTGCCATCCGGTGCTGGTCGACGTGTTGACCAAGCAAATCAATAATTTGTGGCATTTGGGCAACGGCTACACCAACGAGCCTGTCCTGCGCCTGGCGCTGGCCCTGACGGAAGCGACCTTCGCCGACCGCGCCTTCTTCTGCAACTCGGGCGCGGAAGCCAACGAAGCGGCCCTGAAACTGGCGCGCAAGTATGCGCACACCAAGTTCGGCGCGCACAAGTCGCGCATCATCTCGTGCTTCAGCTCCTTCCACGGCCGCACCCTGTTTACGGTGTCCGTCGGCGGCCAGTCCAAGTACACGGAAGGCTTCGAGCCGCTGCCGCCGTCGATCGACCACATCGCCTACAACGACATCGAAGCGGCGCGCGCCGCCATCGGCGATGACGTGTGCGCCGTGATCGTCGAGCCGGTACAAGGCGAAGGCGGCGTGGTGCCGGGCAATCCGGAATTCCTCAAGGAGCTGCGCGCCCTGTGCGACAAGACGGGCGCCCTGCTGATTTTCGACGAAGTCCAGAGCGGCATGGGCCGCACTGGCGCGTTGTTCGCCTACATGGGCTATGGCGTCACGCCGGACATCCTGACGGCCGCCAAGGCGCTGGGCAATGGCTACCCGATCGGCGCCATGCTGACCACCAATGAACTGGCGCAAACCCTGGCCGTCGGCACCCACGGCACCACCTACGGCGGCAACCCGCTGGCCGCCACCGTGGCCCTGAGCGTGCTGGAAACGATCAACACGCCGGCCTTCCTGGCGCGCGTGAAAGAAGCGAGCGTCAACACCATCGCCATGCTGCAAGGCTTGATCACGGATTACCCGCAAGTGTTCTCCATCGTGCGCGGCAGCGGTTTGCTGCTGGGCCTGGTCGTCAGCGAGGCCTACAAGGGCCGCGCGAAGGACATCCAGAAAGCGGCCGAAGCGCAAGGCTTGATGGTGCTGATCGCCGGCATGGACGTGGTGCGCCTGGCGCCGGCCCTGATCGTCTCGGACGAACAGATTGCCGAAGCGGGCCGTCTGCTGCGCGCCGCCATCGACGGCATGCTGAAAGCCTGAGGCTAGCCTCGCTCCCTGTTTGATCACCGGCCCGCCGCTTTGCTGCGGGCCGGCTTGGTTCTACCCCAGCATTGTCAGCATTGAAGGAGTACCCATGTATGTTGTCCGTCCGGTAGAAATTGCGGATATTGCAGCCCTCGAAGCGTTGGCCGCGGTAACCATGCCGGGTGTCCATACCCTGCCGAGGACGCGCGAGAAAATCGCCGCCTCCGTCGAGCGCTCCATCGCCTCGTTTGCCGCCCATGTCGACATCCCCAGCGAAGAGTCGTATCTCTTCGTGCTTGAATCCCTGCTCGACAAGAGCATTGCCGGTACGGCCGCCATCTTCGCCTCGGCCGGCTCGAACGGCACCTATTTTTCCTTTCGCAACGACGTCATCCAGCAAGTCTCGCGTGACCTGAACATCAGCCACAGCGTGCATGCGCTGACCCTGTGTTCGGAACTGACGGCGTATTCGCAGCTGTCCGGCTTCTATGTGCGCAACATGGAGCAGGCGGGCCTGGAAGCGGCCCTGCTGTCGCGCGCGCGGCTGCTGTTCGCCGTGCTGGCGCCGCACCGTTTCGGCGACCGTTTCTTCGTGCCGCTGGCCGGCATCACGGACGCCGACGGCCAGTCGCCATTCTGGGATGCGCTGGGCCGCAAGTTCTTCCAGATGGATTTCCTCGATGCCGAAAAAGTCATCGGCGGCGCCCGCAACCGCACCCTGATCGTCGAGCTGATGCCGCACTATCCCGTGTACGTGCCGCTGCTGCCCGGCGACGCGCAGGCGGCCATGGGCCAGATCCACCCGAGCGGCGAACTGGCGTTCAATTTGCTGACGGAAGAAGGCTTTGAAGCCGACGATTACATCGACATCTTCGATGGCGGCCCCATTTTGCAGGCGCACAAGCATGCCCTGCGCTCGTTTACGGGCTCGCTCACGCGCCGCGTCGTCGCCGGCGTCACGCCCAGCCGCACGGGCCTGAAAGTGCATTACGCGGTCGCTTCTGGCGCGGAGCGCAACTTCCGCGCCGTCACCTTCACCTGCGATGCGCTCGAAGCGCAGGACACCGTCGGCTTGCCGCCCGAGCTGCTCGAAGCGCTGGCCGTGGCCGAAGGCGACAGCGTCATCTGCGTGCGCATCTAACCGAGAGAACATTATGCTAGTAGTACGCGCCATCAACGCTTCTGACCTGGACGCCCTGTACGGCTTGGCCAGCCAGGTCGGCACCGGCATGACCACCCTCAAGCCGGACATGAAAATGCTGGGCGACCGCCTGGCCATCGCCTGCGCTTCGTTCGCCGAAACCATCCCGCCCGAAAAGCGCGACTACATGTTCGTCATGGAGGATACCGACACGGGCCGCCTGGCCGGCGTGTGCGCCATCAAGGGCGCCGTGGGCCTGGAAGAGCCGTTCTATAACTACCGCATCGGCACCCTGGTCCATTCGAGCCGGGAGCTCGACGTGTTTACGCGCATGGAAACCTTGTACCTGTCGAACGACCTGACGGGCAGCACGGAACTGTGCTCGCTGTTTTTGCACCCCGACTACCGCAGCGGCAACAACGGCAAGCTGCTGTCGAAAAGCCGCTTCCTGTTCATCGCCCAGTTCCCGCACCTGTTTACGGAAAAGCTGATCGCCGAAATGCGCGGCTACCAGGCGCCGGACGGCAGCTCGCCGTTCTATGAAGGCCTGGGCCGGCACTTCTTCAAAATGGATTTCCACCACGTCGACGACTTGACGAGCCTGGGCAAGAAATCCTTCATCGCCGAACTGATGCCGCGCCAGCCCATGTACGTGGCCTACCTGCCCGACGAAGCGCAGGAAGTCATCGGCAAGGTGCATCTGAGCACGGCGCCCGCGCGCCGCCTGCTGGAACAGGAAGGCTTGCACTTCGAAGGCTATGTCGACATTTTCGACGCCGGTCCCGTGCTGCAGGCGCGCGTGTCCGAGTTGCGCGCCATGCGCGACAGCATGCCGGCCGTGCTCGACGCCGACGCTGCGCCTGAAGTGGGCGGCGACGCCGTCCAGGCCGAGCCTTACCTGGTGTCGAACACCGACCTGAAAGATTTCCGCATGATCGTCACCAGCGCCAATCCGCACGGCGGCAAGATCGCGCTCGACGACGCTGAACTGCATCTGCTGCGCTGCCATCACGGCGATACCGTGCGCACCTTGTCACTCAACCCGAGGAAGCATCCCCATGTCTAACGTATTTCATTCGTCTACCGCAGCATCGAACTTCATCAACGGCGCCTGGCTGCCGGGTACGGGCCGCGAACTGGTCACCATCGACCCGTCGAACGGCAAGCAGACCTGGGCCAGCCTGGAAGCGACGGAACGCGAAGTCGAACAGGCTTGCCAGTCCGCCCGCGCCGCCTTCGAAAGCTGGGCCGAGACGCCCGTCGAGGAACGCATCGCCATCTGCGTGCGCTTTCGCGAACTGCTGAAGGAACATGCGGAAGCGCTGGCGCTCCTGATCTCGGAAGAAGTGGGCAAACCGCTGTGGGAGTCGCGCACGGAAGTGGCCACCATGGCCAACAAGATCGATATCTCGGTGCAGTCCTACCACGCGCGCACGGGCATTACGCAAAGCAAGATCGCCGACGGCGACGCCGTGCTGCGCCACCGCCCGCATGGCGTGTTCGGCGTCTTCGGCCCCTACAATTTCCCTGGCCACCTGCCGAATGGCCACATCGTGCCCGCCCTGATCGCCGGTAACACCATCGTCTTCAAGCCCAGCGAATATGCGCCGCGCACGGCCGTCAAAACCGTGCAGCTGTGGCAGCAGGCGGGCTTGCCGAATGGCGTCGTCAACCTCGTCAACGGCGGGCGCGACACGGGCGTGGCGCTGGGCGCCAATCCGCACCTCGATGGCGTGCTGTTTACGGGTTCCTGCCAGACGGGCATCAGCCTGCACCGCCAGTTCGGCGGCCAGCCGGGCAAGATGCTGGCGCTGGAAATGGGCGGCAACAACGCCCTCGTCGTGTGGGATGTGAAGGACGTGGACGCGGCCGTGCACCACGCGATCTTCTCCGCCTTTGTCTCGGCCGGCCAGCGCTGCACCTGCGCGCGCCGCCTGGTGGTGCAAGACAACGCCTTTGGTGCCGCGTTTGTGGCGCGCCTGGTGGAAGTGGCCGCGAAACTGGGCATCGGCGCTTCCGATGCCCAGCCGCAGCCATTCATGGGGCCAGTCGTGTCGAGCGCCGTGGCCGCGCGCCTGGTGCAGGCGCAGGCGGACATGGTCGCCAAGGGCGGTACGACCCTGCTGCAGATGCGCCAGTTGAATCCCGAGGCGGGCTTTGTCACGGCCGGCATCGTCGACGTCACCGATGCCGCCGGCATCCCCGATGAAGAATGGTTCGGCCCCCTGCTGCAGGTGATCCGCGTGGCCGATTTCAATGCGGCCCTGAAGGTCGCCAACGCCACGGAATTCGGCCTGGCCGCCGCGCTCCTGTCCGACGATCCGGCCCTGTGGCAAACCTTCCAGGCACGCGCGCGCGCCGGCATCATCAATTGGAACCGTCCGACCACGGGCGCGGCCAGCACGGCGCCGTTCGGCGGCATCGGTAAGTCGGGCAACCACCGTCCAAGCGCCTATTACGCGGCCGACTACTGCGCCTACCCGGTCGCCTCGATCGAGAACAGCGTATTGGAACTGCCGGCCAAGCTGTCGCCCGGCCTGAATTTTTAAGGAAATCCCATGCACAGCACGCGCGAATACAATTTTGACGGCCTGGTCGGCCCATCGCATAACTATGCCGGACTGTCGTTCGGCAACGTGGCCTCGTTCAGCAATGTGAAAAGCGCCTCGAATCCGAAGCAGGCCGCCTTGCAGGGCCTGGCCAAGATGCGCGCGCTGGCCGCGCGCGGCTTTGCGCAAGCCTTGCTGCCGCCGCAGGACCGGCCGAATTTCCGCCTGCTCCGCTCCATCGGTTTCACGGGTACGGACGCCGAAGTGCTGGCGCGCGCCTACAAGGAGTCGCCCGTCATCCTGGCCTGCGCCTATTCCGCCTCGCCCATGTGGACGGCGAATGCCGCCACGGTCAGCCCGTCGGCCGATACGCAGGACGGCCGCGTGCATTTCACGGCCGCCAACCTGAATAACAAGCTGCACCGCGCCTTCGAGCACGCGCAGTCGGCGCGCAGCTTGCGCGCCATTTTCAGCGACGACCAGCACTTCGCCGTGCATGACGCGCTGCCGTCGACGCCCGCCTTTGGCGACGAGGGCGCGGCCAACCATACGCGATTGGGCGCGCACCACGGCGCGCCATCGGTCGAGATGTTCGTGTATGGTCGGGTGGAGTTCGATCCATCGGCGCCGTCGCCGAAGCGCTATCCCGCGCGCCAGACCCTGGAGGCGTCGCAAGCTGTGGCGCGCCTGCATGGCCTCGATGCGAAACGCACCGTGTACGTGCAGCAGAATCCGGACGTGATCGACCAGGGCGTGTTCCATAACGACGTCATCGCCGTCGGCAATGGCAATGTGCTGTTCTATCACGAGCAGGCGTTTGCCGATGAAGAGGAAAGCCTGTCGCAGTTGCGCCGCGCCGTCGCCGCCACGGGCGCGCAACTGGACGCGCTGCGCGTGGACACGGGCCAGGTGCCGATCCAGGATGCGGTGACCAGCTATCTGTTCAACAGCCAGCTGCTGACGAAAGAGGGCGGCAAGATGGCGCTGGTGATCCCGCAGGAATGCCAGGAAAACCGCGCCGTGTCGCGCTACCTGGAAGGCCTGGTGGCGGGCGGTGGCCCCATCGATGAACTGATTCATTTCGACCTGCGTCAGAGCATGCGCAACGGCGGCGGGCCAGCCTGCCTGCGTTTGCGCGTGGCGCTGACGCAAACCGAAGCGCGCGCCATGCACCAGAGCGTGATCATGACGGAAACGCTGTACCATCGGCTGGTGCAGTGGGTGGAAAAACACTACCGCGACCATCTGGAGCCGGGCGATCTGGCCGATCCGCAACTGGCGCTGGAAGTGCATGCGGCGCTTGAAGAATTGACGATCATCCTCAACTTACCAGGATTGTACGACTTGTAGGCGATAGAAAATACACAGAAAAAATCCGAGACAGACTATCCGCAACACAGAATTGGACGGGCGACCCCCGTCTCTTGACACCGCTGCCGCCCAGCCACAAGCCCGAACGACAGCGTTGGACATTCACATTACCGTAATGGAGATGCAAGATGAATCACACGCCACAAGATTTGCGTACACAAACGCTGGAGCTGATTAACGCGGCTGGCAATGCGGGCAAGGCGGCAGCGCCTGTCGTGCAACTGGTGCAGGCATGGCTCGATTCGCTCGACGCCGAAGACCTGGCCGACATCGCGCCCGACAGCCTGGCGCCCGTGCTGGTCGACGGTTTCACGCAAGCGGCCAAGCGTGCCGGCAACGGCTGCCAGATCGCCACCCTGCGCTATGCGGATGGCCGTGGCGGCATGGCGAGCGCCTTGCTGATCCTGAACGAAGACATGCCCTACCTGGTCGACTCCATCGTCATGGCCATGCGCCGCCAGCACCTGGCCGTGCGCGGCGTGATGAATACCGTGCTGCCCGTGCGCCGTGCCGCCGACGGCAGCGTCGAAGCGGTGCGCCAGCCGGGCGACCCGCTCGAATCGTATGTGCTGGTGCTGCTCGACGAAGAGCTGGCGCCGGAAGCCCTGGCCGCGCTGGTCGCCGCCATCGACATGGTGGCGCGTGACGCCGCCACCGTGCGTCGCGATGCCGCCGCCATGAGCGAACGCCTGGCCACCGTCGCCACGGCCGCAGCGCAGCATGGCGAAGAAGGCGCGGAAGTGGCCGCCTTCCTGGAATGGGCCCGCAACGGCGGCTTTGAAGTGTTCGGCTATGCCTACTACCGCGTCAAGCCGGGCGTGCGCGAACTCGAACGCGACATCCCGAGCCGCGTCGGCGTGCTGCAGGATACGGCGCACCCGGTTTACGGCACCTGCCTGGCGAATATCCCGGGCGACTTCGACACCCTGGCCAAGCGCGACTCGGCGCTGTCCATCGTCAAGGCCGACGTGGCCGGTACCTTGCACCGCGACCAGCAGCTCGATTTCATCGGCGTGCGCGACATGGATGCGCAAGGCGCGATCCTGGGCGAGCATTGCTTCGTCGGCCTGTTCACCCGCGCCGGCAATTCCACCCCGCTGGCGGCGCTGCCGTTCGCGCGCGGCCGCGTGGCCAAGGTATTGAGCCTGGCCGGCGTGCGCCAGCAAGGCTTCCGCGCCGAGAAGTTCCGCGAAATCCTTGAATCGCTGCCGCGCACCGAAGCGCTGGAAGCGGACCTCGACTGGCTGGCGCAAGTGTGCGGCGCCGTCGTCTCGCTGTACAAGCAGCCGCGCACCAAGGTCTTCGCGCGCCGCGACGTGTATGCGCGCCACCTGAACGTGCTGGTCTACCTGCCGCGCGAGCGCTACAGCGCCAGCGTGGCGTCGAGCCTCGCAAAAGCCCTGCAAGCCAGTTCCGGCGCCACGCATGTGAGCACGCAGACCCTGGTGGCCGACGGCCCGCTGGCGCGCGTCTACCTGATCGCCCACGCCGCGCGCTACCCGCTGGACCTGGAAACGGATATCGAACAACCGCTGCTGGGCGTGCTCGATGGCTGGCATAACGGCTTTGCCGCCGTGGCCGACGCCGTGCCCGACGTGGCCCTGCGCGCCAGCCTGCGCAAACTCTGCGCTACTTTGCCGCTCGATTACGTGGCCGCCACCGCGCCGGCCGTCGCCTTGCGCGACCTCGACACCATCCTGCGCAACACCGACCCATCGCACGTGGCCGTGCGCATCGAGACGGGCGTTGTGACCACCATCCGCCTGTACTCGGCCAACAAGGTGCCGCCGCTGTCGACCATCCTGCCGGCCCTGCACAATGCGGGCGTGGCCATCGACCGCGAACAGGCGTATTCGGTTTCGCTGTCCGACGGCACGCGCTATTTCGTCACCAGCCTGACGGTCGATGCCGACAGCGCGACGAAACTGGCGCAGCCATCCGTCGTCGCCGTGGCGCAGGAGCTGTTTGCGGCCCTGTTCAACGACACGGCCGAAGATGGTCGCCTGAATGGCCTCGTCATCGAAGGCGGTCTGTCGACGCGCGAAGTGCAGCTGGTGCGCGCCTACACCAGCTACTGGCGCCAGACGGGCAGCCGCTTCTCGGTGCGCTACATCGCCGAGAGCCTGCGCAAGCAGCCGGCCCACGTGAAAGCCCTGGTCGACGCCTTCCTGCAGCGCTTCGATCCGTCGCTGTCGGACGCGCAGCACGCGGCCGCCCTGGAGGCGATTGCCGCCGTCAAGGCCGGCCTGCCATCCGTGAACCACGCCGATACCGAGGAAATCCTCGGCGCGCTGGCCGACCTGATGGCCGCCACCCTGCGCACCAGCTACTTCCAGAACAATCAAGCTGGCGACAAGATCATCTTCAAGTTCGACACCAGCAGCCTGGCGCTGGTGCCGGAACCGCGTCCGTACCGCGAGATCTTTGTCTTCTCGCGCCGCTTTGAAGGCGTGCACCTGCGTGGCGGCCCGGTCGCCCGCGGCGGTTTGCGCTGGTCGGACCGCATGGAAGACTACCGCACCGAAGTGCTGGGCCTCGTCAAGGCGCAGATGGTCAAAAACGCCGTCATCGTGCCGGCCGGCGCGAAGGGTGGTTTCGTCTGCAAGATGATGCCGAAGGACGCCGTGCGTGAAACCATCGCGGCCGAAGGCGAAGCCGTCTACCGCCTGTTCATTTCCAGCCTGCTGGAAGTGACGGACAACCGCTCGCTGGGCAACATCGTCCCGCCAGTCGATACCGTCTGCTTCGATGACGCTGACCCGTATCTGGTGGTCGCCGCCGACAAGGGCACGGCCACGTTCTCGGACATCGCCAATGGCATCGCCGTGCAGCGCGGTTTCTGGCTCGGCGACGCGTTCGCCTCGGGCGGCTCGAACGGCTACGATCACAAGAAACTGGGCATCACCGCCAAGGGCGCGTTTGAAGCCGTGAAGCGCCACTTCTATGAAATGGACCACGACCTCAATACCACCCCGATCACCATGGTCGGCGTGGGCGACATGTCGGGCGACGTGTTCGGCAACGGCGTGCTGCTGTCGCGCCAGTTGAAACTGGTGGCCGCCTTCGACCACCGTCACATCTTCCTCGATCCGACACCGGACGTCGCCGTGTCGTTCGACGAACGCGCGCGTCTGTTCGCCTTGCCGCGTTCCTCGTGGGACGACTACAACAAGGACTTGATCTCGGCCGGCGGCGGCGTGTATCCGCGTTCAAGCCGCACGATCGAACTGTCGCCGCAAATCCGCGCCGCCCTCGATATCGCGGAAACGTCGCTGGCGCCGGAAGAACTGATGCACCGCATCCTGAAGGCGCCCGTGGACCTGTTCTACAACGGCGGCATCGGCACCTACATCAAGGCGTCGACGGAAACCCACGCACAGGTGAAGGACCGCGCGAATGACCATATCCGCGTCAGCGGCAATGAGCTGCGCGTCAAGGTCGTGGCCGAAGGGGGGAATTTGGGTGCGACGCAGGCCGGCCGCATCGAGTTCGCGCTGGCGGGCGGACGCATCTTCACTGATGCGATCGATAACTCGGCCGGCGTGGATTGCTCGGACCATGAAGTGAACGTGAAAATCTGGCTGGACGTGGAAGTCAACGCCGGCAAGCTGACGGAAGCGGAACGCAACCGCGAACTGTATGCGATGACGGACGACGTCGAGCGCCTGGTCTTGCGCGACAACACGCAGCAGACGCATTTGCTGGTGCGCGAATTGCAGGCGCAAGGCGAGAGCGCCGTGCAGGATGGCTATGCCGCCCTGATCGCCAGCCTGGAAGAAGAAGGCGCCCTGTCGCGCGAACTGGAGCAACTGCCGTCGGTGGCCGAACTGGCGCGCAGGAAGAGCGACGGTCGTGGCTTGACCACGCCGGAACTGGCGGTGGTGATCGCCAACGTGAAGAACCGCTTCAAGCGCATCCTCTCGGCCCTGCCGCTGACGGACGAAACGTGGGCCGAGCCGGTGCTCAAACCGTACTTCCCATCCCTGCTGGTGGAAACCCGTTCGGCGCTCGACCACCCGCTGGCCAACGCCATCCTGGCGACCGTGCTGGCCAATGAAGTGATCAACCGCTGCGGCCCGCTGATGATCCGCAACCTGGCGGCGGAACACGGTGTGGATGAATCGACCGTGATCCTGGCCTGGGGCCAGGCCTGGGTGGCGCTGAACCTGGCGCCCGTGTTCGACGCGCTCGATGCGGATGCCCTGACGGTGCCGCGTGAGGTGTCGATCAAGGTCGACGCGCAAACGCGCGTGCTGCAGCAGACGATGATCGCCGGCGTCCTGTCGGTGCCGGCCGAGCAATTGCGCGGCGCCGGCCTGGCCGAACTGACGCGTTTGTTTGGCGCGGAATCGAAGCGCGAGCTGCTGCAAGCCGTCGGCATCAAGTCGGAAGCGGCGCTGGTGCCTGGCTTGACGCCGGCCTTCGTGCAGGCGTGGGATGCGGTCGACGCGCTGGAAGTCGTCGCCGGCTTTCTGTTCCCGGCCCTGTCCGTGCCCCGTCCTGCCTCGATGGACCTGGCCGCCTTCCTGCAAGTGGGCCTGGCCCTGCGCAGCCAGGCGGGCATCGACACGCTGGAGCGTGGCCTGAAGCTGGCCGCGCAAGGCAAGTCGCAGGAGCAGTTGCGCAATTACGCGCAGCAGGCGCTGCGCCGCACGCAACAACGTCTGCTGACGCAGGTGCTGGCGCGCGCCGAGCAAGGCAATGCGGGCCAGGCCGTCAATGCGGTGACGGGCGCGCTGGGCTTGTCGGCCTATGTGGCGGCGACGGAACTGGAGCAAGCCATGCTGGACGTGTGGACCTTGTCGGAAGCCGTGAATAAAATCACGGCGAAAACCCCAGCGGAAGCGGCGGTGTAATGACGCAGGAAGTAGCACAAGTTGCACAGGGCGCTGGCGGCTTGCCGCCAGCCGTGCAGGCGCTGGCGCAGGCCGATTTCAGCGGCGTGGCGCAGCTGTTCGCCAACGCCGGTTTCACGGTGGCCTTGCCGGCGCCCGGCATGCTGCAGGTCGTCAAGCCGGGAGAAGGGCGCGCCAGCGTGGCCGTCTCGGTGGGCGTGCATGGCGACGAAACGGGGCCGATCGAAGTGCTGGCGCATCTGCTCGACGCGCTGTCGCGCGATGCGTCGGCCCTGGCCGTCGACTTGCTCGTTTGCGTGGGCAATGTCGATGCGATCCGGGCCGGCAAGCGTTTCATCGACGCCGACCTCAATCGCATGTTCCGCCCCGTGCGGGGGAGCCTGGCGCAAGCGGCGGAAAGCGCGCGCGCCGATGAAATGATCGCCGCGACCAAGGCGTTCTTTGACGCGGCGGGTCCCGTGCGCTGGCACCTGGATTTGCACACGGCCATCCGGCCTTCCGTGTACCCCACGTTTGCCATCGTGCCCGACCTGGTGGCCGACGACGCCAAGGCGCAGCTGATCGCCTGGCTGGGCCAGGCGGCCATCGGCGCCATCATCATGAACCCGCAGTCGGCAGGCACCTACAGTTATTATTCGGCCGAGCATTTCGGCGCGGCCGCCAGTACGGTGGAACTGGGCCGCGTGGGCACCCTGGGACAGAACGATTTGTCGCTGTTCGATGACGTGTCGCGCGCGCTGGACGGCTTGCTGCGCGGCTCGCCCGCGCAAGCCGTCAAGGCGCAACCGCACGTGTTCAAGGTGGCGCAGGAAATCATCAAGCACAGCGATGAATTCCGCATGGCGTTCGACCGCAGCACGCAGAATTTCACCTCGCTGCCGCAGCATGCGGTGATCGCCAGCGATGGCGACCATGTCTACACGGTGCGGCACGCGGAAGAGCTGGTGGTGTTCCCGAACCCGGACGTGCGCGTGGGCTTGCGCGCGGGATTGATGGTGGTGCGTACCGCCTGATCGTCCAGCCATCACGCAGCATCAGGCGCCAGCCGGGGAAACCCGCCTGGCGTTTTTTTTGTTCAAAAAGATGCCGCACAGAAATAATTATCCATTAGGCAATCAATTGATTTAAAATATTTACCCTTTGCAATTTTTTGGACCGATCATGTTGAAACGCCTGCTGACAGCCTTGCTGTGCCTGACCCTCTCCGGCCTGACGGCTGCCGCCCCTGCCGAAGAGAAGGCCGCCGCGCCGGAAATGACGGCCGAGCAATTCCTCGCCCAGTTGCACCTGCAGCGCGGCAAGATCACTTTGCCGGGTGGTATCGCCACCCTGGATTTGCCCGTCAACTTCCGCTATCTGTCGCCGGCGGACGCCGAGCGCGTGCTGGTCGATGCCTGGGGCAACCCGCCGGGCATGGAATCGCTGGGCATGATCGTGCCCGCCAAAACCAGCGTGCTCGAGCGCGATAGCTGGGGCGTCATCGTCACGTATGAAAAGGAAGGGCATATCAAGGATGACGACGCGGACAGCATCAAGTACGACGAATTGCTCAAGGATATGCAGGCGTCCGTGCTGGAAAACAATGCGGAGCGCAAGAAGCAGGGCTATCCCGGCATCCATTTGATGGGCTGGGCGGAAAAACCCAGCTATGCCAAGGATACGCACAAGCTGTACTGGGCCAAGGATCTGATGGTCGATGGCGGCGAGCACTCGCTGAACTACAACGTGCGCGTGCTGGGCCGCGAAGGCGTGCTGAACCTGAACGCGATCGCCAGCATGCAGCAGATCGAGGCGATCAAGAAAGAGATGCAGCAAGTGACGGCGTTCACGGAATTTACCGACGGTAACCGCTACACGGATTTCGACAGCAAGACGGACAAGGTGGCCGAATACGGCCTGGCAGCTCTGGTGGCGGGCGGCGTGGCCAGCAAGCTGGGCCTGTTTGGCAAACTGCTGGCGCTGCTGCTGGCCTTCAAGAAAGTGCTGATCCTGGCCGTCGTGGGCGGCGGTGCTGCCATCGTCAAGTTCTTCGGCGGCAAGCGCAAGGACAAGCCGGCACCGCAGCCAGAACTGCAGCCGGAACCGCTGGAACAGCCCGGCCATACGCCTGACGGCAAGGTGAACCTGGACAAGTAAGGGCAACGGTGCCGCTCGGTGCGCTGGCGCACGGCAGTGGCATCGTGCGCGGTGCCGGAAGACGGCGCCTCGGGTACACTGGCTCATCGTTCACTATCAGGAGTTCGCCATGTCCGTGTCCATGTATCAGGCAACCATTCCCGTCTTCATCCGTGGCTTGCGGGTCGTCTCGGCCTTGCTGGAAAAAGCGCAAGCCCATGTGGAAGAGGATGGCATCGTGCCCGAGATTTTACTGGGCGCGCAGCTGGCGCCCGACATGCTGGACTTGACGGCGCAGGTGCAGCGCGCCAGCGACACGTCGAAGATGTCGGTCGAGCGCCTGAGCGGCGTGCCGGCGCCGAAGTTCGAGGATAACGAAGCGTCGTTCGAACAGTTACAAGAGCGCATCGCCAACACCATCGCCTACATCGACAGCGTCAACGCGGGCCAGATGGCGGGCAGCGCGCAGAAGGAAGTCGTGCTGAACTGGACCGATGAAGGCAAGAAATTCTCGGGTGACAATTACCTGCTCAGCTTTGCCTTGCCGAACTTTTATTTCCACGTCTCCATGGTCCACGCCATCCTCAGAAACAATGGCGTGGCCGTGGGCAAGCTCGATTATCTGGGCCCGTACGATTAACGCTGTGGCTGCTGTTGGACCTGGTTCTGCACCGCATTGCCCAGCATGCCGCCGCCGATCACGCCAGCCACCGTCGCCAGCGCCTTGCCGCGGCCGCCGCCGACCTGATTGCCGATCAAGCCGCCGATGACGGCGCCCGTGCCGATGCCCACGTAGTTCGGTTGTGCCGGTGCCGGTGCAGGCACTGGCTGCGACTGGCGCACGGGTTCGCGGTAGGCGCTCTCGCGGTAGCCATCGTTGTTATCGTTGTAGGCGGGGCGCGCCTGCGCCACTTGCGTGTGGTGCACGACGCGCTTGTGCACGACGGGTGCCGGGGCTGGTGCTGGGGCCGCTTGCGCGACGACAGGCGCGGTGAGCGGGGCAGCCACGGGCGCTGCCAGGGTCGCGGCGTTCGCCGGCGTCATGGCGGCCACGTCGGCAGGGATGGCTGGCGTGGCCGGCACATTCGCCCGCGAATTGGGCAGGATGCCGGCGATGGACGCCGCGCCGACCAGGCACAGGACCGTCACGGAAATGGCGGCGCCGGCCATCAAGGGGTGGATGCGGCTGGCGGTAGTCGTCGTGTTCATGTGTTCTCCTGGGGTGGTAATGCGTGTCTTGTCGATGTGTCCAGATTAGCGGCCTCGTCTGCGCAAGGCTAGCCCTTGCGCTGTATCAAACGTAAGCAGGTGTAAGCCGCGCTTTCCAAAGCACAGTAGAATCGGTGCATCCCCTTTTCCGGAGTCCGCCATGAGCCAGTTATTCACGCCATTTGCCCTTGGCCCATTGCAGGTGGCCAACCGCATCGCCATCGCGCCCATGTGCCAGTACTCGGCCGACAACGGCAACGCCACCGACTGGCACATGATCCACCTGGGCCACCTGGCCCTGTCCGGCGCGGGCTTGCTGATGACGGAAGCGACGGCCGTTTCGCCCGAGGGACGCATCTCGGCCGAAGACCTGGGCCTGTGGTCGGACGCGAATCAAACTGCGCTGGCCAGCGTGGTGCAGGCGATCCGCCGCCATGCGCCGATTCCACTGGTGGTGCAGCTGGGCCATGCGGGACGCAAGGCGTCGAGCCGCGCGCCGTGGCAGGGCGGCGCCTGCGTGCACCTGGCCGACGGCGGCTGGCAAACGGTGGCGCCATCGGCCATTGCCCACGCGCCAGGCGAAACGGTGCCGATCGCCCTCGACGAGATGGGTCTGCTGCAAATCAAGGCGGCCTTTGTCGCGGCCGCGCAGCGTGTGCATGCGCTCGGTATTGAAGGCATCGAACTGCATGCGGCGCACGGCTATCTGCTGCACCAGTTCCTGTCTCCCCTGTCGAATCAGCGCACCGATGCGTATGGCGGCAGCCTGGACAACCGCATGCGTTTTCCGCTGGAAGTCTATGAAGCCGTGCGCGCCGCCGTGCCGGCCACGGTGGCCGTGGGCGTGCGTATTTCCGCCACCGACTGGGTCGAGGGCGGCTGGGAAATCGAGCAAAGCGTGCGCTTCGCGCAGGAACTCAAGCAACTGGGCGCCGACTTCATCCACGTCTCCAGCGGCGGCATTTCGCCGCAGCAGCAGATTCCCGTGGGACCCGGCTACCAGGTGGCGTTTGCCGAACGCATCAAGCGCGACAGCGGCTTGCCCACCATCAGCGTGGGCTTGATCACGGAGGCGCAGCAGGCGGAAGACATCATTGCGGGCGGCCAGTCCGACATGGTGGCGCTGGCGCGCGCCATCCTGTTCGACCCGCGCTGGCCCTGGCATGCGGCGGCCCAGCTGGGCGCGCAAGTGTCGGCGCCACCGCAGTACTGGCGCTCACAGCCGCGCGAGTACAAGCACCTGTTCGGCGACACGACCCTGGGTCAGCGCTGACGGACCTCGTCTGCTACACTGACGCTTCTTCCCCATTTCTCCAGGACGCTTCGACATGCGCCATTGATACTGCCGTGCTGTGCACGGCCTCGCCCATCCCGCCACAGCGCCTTGCGCCGCGCGGGTTCGCCAGCCTTGCTCAAGGAGTATCCATGCCCGCCTTACTACAACTCGACCGTCTTTCCTATGTGCTGCCCGATGGCCGCGCCCTGTTTTCCGATTTGCAATTTTCCTTTGCCCCGCAACGTATCGGCCTCGTCGGCGATAACGGCGTGGGCAAGAGCGTGCTGGCGCGCCTGCTGGCGGGCCAGGTGCAGCCGTCTTCCGGCGCCGTGCGCCGTGACGGCAGCGTCCATTACGTGGCGCAGGAGCTCGACTCGCAACGCTATCCCAACGTGGCGGCGCTTGCGGGCATGGACAGCTTGCTGGCGGCGCTCGAGCGCATCGGCGCCGGCAGCGTCGACGAGGCCGACTATGCCCTGGTGGGTGAACGCTGGGATGCCCACGTGCGCTTGCGCCAGGCGCTCGACGCGCTCGATTTGCGCCATGTGGACGCCGACACGCCGACGGCTGGCCTGAGCGGTGGCGAGCGCCAGCGCATCGCGCTGCAGGGCGCCTGGCTGTCGCAGGCGGACTGGCTGGTGCTCGATGAGCCGAGCAACCATCTTGACGCCCATCAACGCGCACGCCTGGTGGCGCAGATGGCGCGCTGGACTGGCGGCCTGCTGCTGGTCAGCCATGACCGCGGCTTGCTGGCGCACGTCGATGCCATCGTCGAGCTGTCGCCGCAGGGCTTGCGCAGCTACGGCGGCAATTACGCGATGTATGCGCTGCAGCGCGCGCAGGAACAGGCGGGGTTTGCGGCGGCCTTGCAGGCGGAAAAGGCCGGCGCCAGGCGCGAACAGCGCGAGGCGCAGCAACAGGCCGAACGCCAGCAGCGCCGCGTGGGACGTGGCGAGCGCGAGGGCCGCGAAGGCAACCAGAGCAAGCTGCTGCTGGACGCGAAAAAGGAGAAAAGCCAGGATAGCCAGGGCAAGCTGCGCGTGCGCGCGCAAGAGGCGCAGCAGGCGCGCCAGCAGCGCGTGGTGGACGCCGGCGCCCGCTGCGCGCCCGACGCCGAACGGCTGCTGCTGGCGCCCGAGAGTGGTGTGCCGAACGGCAAGCTGATCCTGGAACTGCGTGACGTGGTCTTGCCGCATGGACAGGCGCAACCATTGAACCTGGTACTCAGCGGGCCGCGCCGCCTGGCCGTGACGGGTGACAATGGCAGCGGCAAGTCGACCCTGCTGCGCGTGATCGCCGGACAGCTGGCGCCCGCCAGCGGCGTGCTGCGCTGCCACGCGCAGCTGGCTTGGCTGGACCAGCATGCGGGATTGCAAGACGGCGAGTGGAGCGCCGTGCAACGCTTGCAGGCACGCCATGGCACGATGGCGGAAGGGGACTTGCGCACGCGGCTGGCGCTGCTGGGCATCGCCGGCGCGCGCGCCACCATGCCCAGCCGTTTGCTCAGCGGGGGCGAGCGCATGAAGGTGGCGCTGGCGGCCGAACTGTATGCGCAGGCGCCGCCGCAACTGTTGCTGCTCGATGAACCCGACAATCACCTGGATCTGGCCAGCCTGCTGGCGCTCGAGCAGATGCTGCTGCAATATCAGGGGGCGTTACTTGTGGTTTCGCACGACCAGGCATTTTTGCAGGCGATAAACCTTGACCCGGAGGGCTTGACATTGCACAAGTGACAATTTAATGAAAAAAGTCACGCTCGATGCCTGTAGAGCATGCTTCATGAACCGATGCTGAATTTTGTTTGATTGTCGGTATAATCCACTGAATAACCGGGCCTATTTGTGAACTAAAACTGCTGGTTCACCAATATGATGACGTTTAATCTGGCACTGTTGTCGGTCACTGCCGCGCTGCCAGGGCGTCATCCTCCGTGCCCTGCCGTGCATGAATTTTGGTTTCGCTTATATTGTTTTCTTGGAGAAATAGCATGTCGTTTTACGAAAAACTCAAAGCCCTCAACATTGAACTGCCAGTCGTTGCCGCGCCAGCTGCCGCCTACGTGATGCATGCCCGCACGGGCAACACCGTCTTCCTGTCCGGCCACCTGGCCAAGAAGGATGGCAAGGTCTGGGTAGGCCAACTGGGCAAGGACGTCACCACGGAAGAAGGCAAGATCGCCGCGCGCGGCATCGCCATCGAGCTGATTGCCACCCTGCAAGACGCCTGCGGCGGCGACTTGAACAAGGTCAAACGCATTGTCAAGGTCATGAGCCTGGTCAACTCCACCTCCACATTCACGGAACAGCACCTGGTGACCAATGGCGCCTCGGAACTGTTCGTCGAAGTCTTTGGCGACAGCGGCAAGCACGCCCGCTCCGCCTTTGGCGTGGCGCAAATCCCGCTGGGCGCTTGCGTCGAGATCGAGCTGATCGCCGAACTGGCCTGATCATCTGAGCATGCCGGCGATTGCCGCCGGCTCGCCTTTTCCTCCTTTCCAGTAAGAGCGGAACCGCCATTGGGGTGGAGGGATCGGTGTATTCAAGAAAAAAACGGAGACACGTAATGGAAACGAGTGAACAAGGCTTGCACCGCGGCCTGGGCGAGCGGCAGATCCGCCTGATGGCGCTGGGCGCCGCGATTGGCGTGGGCCTGTTTTTGGGTTCCGGCAACGCCATCAAGATGGCCGGTCCCGGCATCATGCTGTCGTACATCATCGGTGGCGCGGTCATCTTCATGATCATGCGCGCGCTGGGCGAAATGGCCGTGCACAACCCCGTGGCCGGTTCCTTCAGCCGCTATGCCCAGGATTACCTGGGCCCCCTGCAAGGCTATCTGACGGGCTGGAACTACTGGTTCCTGTGGCTGGTCACCTGCGTGGCGGAAATTACCGCCGTCGCCATCTACATGGGCATCTGGTTCCCCGACGTGCCGCGCTGGATCTGGGCCCTGGCGGCCCTCGGCTCCATGGGCGCGATCAACCTGCTGGCCGTGAAAGCCTACGGCGAGTTCGAGTTCTGGTTCGCCCTGATCAAGGTGGTCACCATCATCCTGATGATCGTCGGCGGCACGGGCATGATCATCTTCGGTCTCGGCAACAACGGCGTGGCCGTGGGTATCTCGAACCTGTGGACGCATGGCGGCTTCTTCCCGAATGGCGCGCAGGGCGTGCTGATGTCCTTGCAGATGGTGATGTTTGCCTACCTGGGCGTGGAAATGATCGGCCTGACGGCCGGCGAAGCGGCGAATCCGAAGAAATCGATTCCCGACGCCATCAATTCCGTGTTCTGGCGCATCCTGATTTTCTATGTCGGCGCACTGTTCGTCATCCTGTCGATCTACCCATGGAATGAAATCGGCACCACCGGCAGCCCGTTCGTGATGACGTTCGAACGCCTCGGCATCAAGACGGCCGCCGGCATCATCAACTTCGTCGTGCTGACGGCAGCCTTGTCGTCGTGCAATGGCGGTATCTTCAGCACGGGCCGCATGCTGTACAACCTGGCGCTGCAAGGCCAGGCGCCAAAGGCATTTGCGGAAACGACGGCCAGCGGCGTGCCGCGCCGCGCCATCCTGGTGTCCGTGTTTGCCCTGCTGCTGGGCGTGCTGCTGAACTACCTGGTACCGGAAAAAGTGTTTATCTGGGTCACCTCGATTTCCACCTTCGGCGCCGTCTGGACCTGGGGCGTGATCCTGGTCACGCAGATCCAGTTCCGCAAGACCTTGACGCCATTGGAAATCAAGAACCTGGCCTTCCGCATGCCGTTCGCGCCCTACGGTTCCTGGATTTCCCTGGCGTTCCTGGCGCTGGTGATCGGCCTGATGGCGTATTTCCCCGATACGCGCATCGCCCTGATGGTGGGACCGGCCTGGCTGATCCTGCTGACGGTGCTGTACTACGCGCTGGGCCTGGCGCCGAAAGAGCGCCGCGACGACGTGCCGCAAGGCTACGAAGCGGGCTGGCCGCCGGCTGACGTGCCACACGGTAAAAAGTAATCCAGCGTAGTTGAGCTGAATCAAAAGCGCGCCCCTGCTCTTGCAGCGGCGCGCTTTTTCTTTCATATTGGCAATTCCATGCAGCGCTAGCGCCAGTGCGCGTTTGATGGCGCACGCCTGGCGTTGTTTCCTTGCATCAAAGTTCTGTTTAGTTGAGCCGATGAAAGCCCTATAATCGCTTAGTTTTGAAAATGGACGCGATCTTTCCGGTTTTTTCCAGGTGGGGCCGGAGCGCCGTTTTTAAGTGTTTTTACCCGTCATGTTTCGAACGACACTTGCCAAAACCGTAGCGAGCGGATGTAAGTTGTGGCTAAGAAGCGCAGCTGTGCGAATGCACAGTGAGCATCGCAGGCCGCAAATCACGACGCGCAGTAGGTTATGGCAGGTGTTCAAGTGCATGCCTCATAAAGGAATGCTAGTGAGCCAAACCCTGGTCCAGAAAATTTGCCGCACCAAGCCGATCGATACCACGGTCGAATATGGTGAAGGCCTCAGCAGCAGCGGCTTGAGCCGGTCCATCGGCCTGTTTTCCCTCACCATGATCGGCGTGGGCGCCACCATCGGCACGGGCATTTTCTTTACCATGGTCGAAGCCGTCCCCAAGGCGGGCCCATCGGTTGTCCTGTCTTTCCTGATCGCCGCCATCACGGCCGGCCTGACGGCCCTGTGCTATGCGGAGCTGTCGTTCCGCATTCCCGCCTCCGGCTCCTCGTATTCGTTTGCCTACGCCACCGTGGGCGAGTTCCTTGCCTTCATCATGGCCGCCTGCCTGC
This sequence comes from Janthinobacterium rivuli, assembly GCF_009208735.1. Lineage (GTDB taxonomy): Bacteria > Pseudomonadota > Gammaproteobacteria > Burkholderiales > Burkholderiaceae_D > Janthinobacterium. The sequence continues at coordinate 60,991 of NZ_WFLJ01000003.1, forward strand.
TGCTCGAATACGGCTTGGCGGGCAGTGCCGTGGCCATCGGCTGGTCGTCCTACCTGAACAACTTCCTGGAAAATGCCTTCGGCTGGCACATCCCCGAGATGTTGCGCACGCCGATGATCGTTTCCGGCCCGCATGGCATGGAGTTTCATGCCGGCCATATCAACCTGCCGCCGATCTTTTTGATCTGCATGTGCGGCTTCCTGCTGCTGCGCGGCGCCAAGGAATCGGCCCTGATGAACGCCATCATGGTCATCATCAAGCTGGCGATCCTCGTGTTTTTCATCGTCATCGCGTTTTCCGGTTTCAATGCCGACAATTTCTTCCCCTTCTTTAATACCGACAACAGCAAGGGCTTTGCCGGCATGACGGGCGTCACGGCGGCCGCCGGCACCGTTTTCTTCTCCTTCATCGGCCTCGATACGGTGGCGACGGCGGGCGACGAAGTGAAAAATCCCACGCGCAATGTGCCGCGCGGCATCCTTGGCGCCTTGCTCATCGTCACCGTGTTTTATCTGCTGGTGGCCGTGGCGGCCCTGGGCGCGCAACAGGCGAAATTGTTCGAAGGCCAGGAAGCGGGCCTGGCGGTGATTCTGCAAAACGTCACGGGCAAGACCTGGCCCGCGCTGGTGCTGTCGGCCGGCGCCGTCATTTCCGTCTTCAGCGTGACCCTGGTGACGATCTACGGCCAGACGCGCATCCTGTTTGCCGTCAGTCGCGACGGCCTGATCCCGAAGTCGTTCCAGAAGATCCACCCGCGCACCCTGGTGCCGGTTAGCAATACCATCATCGTTTGCCTGGTGGTGGCCGTGGTGGCTGGCTCCGTCGATGCCACTTACCTGTGGGACATGGTCAGTATCGGCACCCTGACGGCTTTCATGGTGGTCTCGATCGCCGTGCCCGTGCTGCGCCACAAGCAGGGCGCCAACCGCATCGAAGGCTTCAGCGTGCCGTTCGGACCGTATGCGATTCCTGGCTTGAGTGTGCTGGCTTGCCTGTACATCATGCGCGATTTGCCGCATACGACGTTTGTCGTGTTCAGCGTGTGGATGGCGGTGACGGTGGCCATTTACTTCTTGTACAGCATGCGGCATTCGCACCTGGGCAAGCAGTAAATACCGGACTGCATCGCATGGAAACCGCCGCACTTGCGGCGGTTTTTTTTGCCTACACATGCACATGTGTAAGAAATCTTGATCCGATTTTCTCAATGGATTTGTATGTAAATATGTCAAATCTCTTTTTTCATTGCCAATTCACAACTTGATAAAACCAAATTTCAGATTTAATAGTTGGCCTATGATAATGGTCGCTGTTCCAATTAGAAACATGCCAAGTGGACGTTTATGCCATTGTTCTTCTTCATGAAGATTTATATTGATTTGTAGTGCATCAGCCTTAAAATTCTTCTGTGACCGGCCCTTGCCCATCAATTCTTGTTCCCATTTTAATTCCTCAACTTTCAAAATTGTATTTGCAATCCTTTTTGAAAGATGAGAGGCGCTATCCCATATGGCTCGCCCGATACCCCCTGATACCAAGATAAGTAAAAAAATAAGATTTTCGTATGCTATGAGTGTTTGCAAATGGATGACAGGTGCATATTTCCAGATATTTAGGATAAATTGAGTATGGGCGTAAATGGTATATATGGAATTTTGTATCGTCAGAAAAATGGACGAAAATGGACCCGTAATTCCTTGGGTGGAAAAGTAAATACTTTTTAATGTTGAGCAGATTGTGAATAGTAGTGATATCGTCATTATGAGTGCAGCAAATATTTTTTGGATTGCCACTCTATTTTTAGCTTGAGATATTTTTAAACTTTTTTGCATTTTATTGTGTTTGTTTTTAAATATTAATATTGCATTAATTTTTTAAGGTCGTGCTGAACTGTCCGCTATTAGAATTGATAATTCAGTTTGTGGGGAAATCATGTGCGCGAGGAATTACATTGATGATTGATATTTGGATAATAACTACCCGGGTTTTTCAGGGATGGTGGCGTATTTTGGTGGTTGCGAGTATGATTTTTCGCAAGGCCTTGTCCATCTCATCCATCTCATCGATCATGGCGGCGCGAATCGGAGATCCTGGCCTAGGTTGGCGAGCGCGATGTGCGAACGCCGGTTGAATTATCGCTGGAATGCTGGTGCGGTTTGCGCGCCCCTAGCGTGTCGGCTAGTCAGGACATTGACGACGATGTATCGTACCTGTTCTTCTGGAAACCGGATACGAGCGCGAGGTGCCGGAGAGCACCGTCGCAGGTTTGAATGGTATCTGAAATCAATCGTGAATGTTTAGCGTGGCGAAACAATGTGCACGATCGCCGCGCTATGTATGACGATCTTGTCGGCATCCGCCTGTAACAGGCGAATGCGGCGCTGCACCAGCGGCCAGCCCGACCAGGCCACGTCGCTGACGGGCGGCGCTGCTGGGGGCGCCAGCGGCGCGCTGATGGCGGCCTTGTTGTCGAGCTGATCCAGCGCGCGCGACAGGGTCAAACACACTTGCGTATGGCTATGGCCAAGCAAGGCGTTGACGGGCGCGACGGGCAGCTGGCTGGCATGGCGCCCGAGGATCGAGCGCAGCGCCGCCACGTGGGCGACCAATAAATAATTTTGCACGATGAACAGGTTGATGTCTTCCACGGCCCGCTGCTTGCTGGCCGGTTCATCGAGCATGCGCACCAGCGCCGAACTGAGCGCGGCCAGGCTGTCCATCAGGCGCTTGCGCTCGATGCGGTAGGCGAAATCATCGAAGCCTTTTCCCTGCAGCAGCGCGAAGCTGGCCTGCATATAGCTGAGATTCACATTCAGCACCTGGCGCACGAGGCGAGGCAGGCTCTGGTATTCCCAGTTGGCCAGCACGAAGCTGAACACGGTGGCCACAAACGCGCCGATCAGGGTATCGATCAGGCGTTCGCTGACGAGGTTCGGATTGCTGGGCGCCACCAGATGCATTTGCAGCAAGATCATCAGGCTCACGGCGATGGCCGTGTAGCGGTAGCGCAAATAGATGAAGGTGGGCGTGGCCACGATGGAGAGGAAGAGGATGGCCATCAGCACGATATTGCTGTGCACGAAGCGGATCACGATGGCCGTGACCACGCAGCCGATGACGGTGCCGATGATGCGGTCGGCGCGGCGCTGGCGCGTCATGCTGAAGGTGGGACGCAGGATGATGACGATGGTCAGCACGATCCAGTAGCTGTGCGCGGCATACGGCAGCCAGTGGCCGATCAGTAATCCCACCGAAATGGCCATCGACACGCGCAGGGCGAAACGGAACACGGGCGAGTCCAGGCGTAGGTTAGCCAGCAGGGTCTTCAGTTCGTATTTCTGCTGCGACAGGAACGGTGCCATGTCGGCGCCGCTCCAGAATGGTACGTCGGCAGAGACTTTTTGCGTCGCCAGATGCAGTTCACCGATCATCTTGAGAATCGCGCGGATCTTGTTGCGCTGCGCGCGCAATGTCGCCAGCGCTTCTTGCGCGCCGTCGCCTTTTGCGTGCAGGCGGGCAATTTCCGCTTCGATATCGGCCCATTCCTTGTCATAGTTGATCTGCGCATACGAGGCGCGCTTGCGCGTGACGGCATACGCCACGGCTTCGATGTCGCGCGCCGCCTTGTAAGCCAGGTCGTGCAAGGATTTCAAGACGTCGGAGTCGGCCAGGTGCTGGCGCAGCAGCGCGTAATCCGTGTGTGTGGACAGGATCAGTTCATACAGATCCAGCATGCACACGTGCACCTGCACGACGATGGCGTCCTTGCTGTTCTTGTGGCTGCGCAAAATCAAGTCGCGCGACGCCTGCTGGCGGTCGGCCAGGATGCTTTGATGGCGCACCAGCTTGTTGAACTGTTCCGTCAAATTAAAGCGCGTGTCGTAGAAATCGGCCTTGATGTCGATGTAGGCGGCCAGTTCGAACAGGGCTTCGGCCAGCACTTGCTGCTTGATGCGGTGGCGCAAGACCCAGGCGATGGCCATGGCATAGGCCAGATAAATCAAGCCACCGAGCATGAACAGGCCTGCGTGGTGGAATGATTGCTGCCACGTCATCTGATGCTCCATCGACATGGTCATGATGAACAGGGCGGCCAGTTGCAGGGGCATGGATTTCTTGCCGTACACCACCATCATGCTGGCGAGAAAACTGACGAGGACCAGCACCGTCATCAACAGCCACTGCACCGGGCCGCACAGGCTGATGAGTAAGGTGACGGCGCTGCACAGCAGCACGGAAGCGAGCATTTCATTGAACTTGTGGCGCAGCGGGCTGGGCATGTCCATCAGGGTCGTGCACAGGGCGCCGATACACACCGTCATGGCGGTGGCGCTGTCGCTGATTTCCTGGACCAGCAAGGCCAGGCCGACGAGCCCGATGGCCACGCGCAAGCCCAGGTAAAAATAATGGCTGTAAATAAAGGTGCGCAGGTTCAGTGCGTAGTGCATGGGATTACCTTGTGGGCAGGGCACAGAAAGAGGCGCCGCACCGGGATCTCCGATGCGGCGCCAGGATGTTGCAGTCGCTACAGCCTTGATTTACATCAGGGCGATCACTGGATAGCGCCGCCATTCCGGCTCGGCAAAGCGCTGGCAGTGTGCAAAGATGAAGTCCAGCACGGCTTCCTGATTGCTCAGCAAGGCCGGATTGGCCGCTTTCCAGTCGGCGAATTTGGCCGCCAGCGCCGGCTCATCGCGCAGCAACTCGGAGGCCATGTCTTCGAACACGTAATCGGAAAACGCTTCCTTCTTTTCCAGCACGCTGTTGAAGAAACCCCAGCGGAAGAAGCTGTCGTGTGCCTGCGGTTCCAGGGTTTCCACGGCATAACGCGCGTTGTCCTGGTCCAGGCTGATCACATAGTCGCCCGCCTGCACGGTGAATTCGCCCGTGCGTGCTTCCAGTTCCACCGTGTCGTGGAACATGTGGCCTTCGTAGGCGGTGGCGCGCGTGCCGACATTGGTGATGTGGTAGTAGCGCGCCGTTAGCGTCTGTTCGGTGGTGATGCGGCTCATTTCGACGCCGTTCCAGCGCAGCCGTTCGATCACTTCGCGCCATGCTTGCGGCACGACGTAGGCTTTCGGCGCGGCCACGGTAACGTCCGCATCGAAGCGGTTGTAATACGCGATATCGCGTTCCCACGGCTGCGAGCGGTCGTAGGACAGGCGCTGGTAGTTGCCCAGGATGCTAGGCGTGTATTGCGCCGCATAGCCCTTGAAGGGGAAGGTCGATGCTTGCTCTTCATTCATGGCCCAGTGGATCGGCCATGCGGCTTGCGTGCGGCCCGCCGCCTTGGCCTGTGCGCGCAGCTGCTGGATCTGTGCGCCATGTTCGACCGTGAACGCCATGGTGATGTCGAGCAGGGCGCGCATGGAGGCGTAGCGGTCGGCAAACGGTTTCAACATATGCGTTTCCGGCATGAAGCCGATGACGTGATGCAGGGCCGCAAAACCGGTCGAGAAACGGGGCACTTCGAGGAATTCGGCGATGCCGTGGTCGGGGCTATCCTTGACGGGGTTCACGTACGGGCAGGTGGGCCAGCCGGCTTGTTCCATCTGCGCAAAGATGTGCGGCAGCATGGTGTCTTGCAGGAAGGGACCGAGGCCATTGCCCAGCTTATCCGTCTGCGTGTGGATCAGGGTCATCGTGTACGGGTAGTCGGCGCCGTTCGACGTGTGCGTGTCGACCATCACGTCCGGGTCCCAGCTGGCCAGCAGGCGGTTGAACACTTGTGCATTCAGGCTGTCGCACTTGATGAAGTCGCGGTTCAAGTCCAGGTGGCGGCTGTTGCCACGGAAACCGAATTGCTCCGGGCCATCCTGGTTCACGCGCGACGTGTTGGCGCGGTTCAGGCTGCCATCGACGTTGTAGATCGGAATGAACAGCAATACCGTGCTGCCCAGCGCCGCCAGGCGTTCCGGCTGCGTGCAGAGGTCGCGCACGATGGCCATGCAGGCGTCGATGCCTTCCGGTTCGCCCGGGTGGATGCCGTTATTGTTGAAGAATACGGTGCGGCCTGCGCGCTTGATTTGCTCGCGCTCAAACACGCCGTCCGCGCTGACGACGCCAGCGTGGATGGGCACGCCCGAGTCGGACAGGCCGATCTGTTCGAAATGCAGCACCTGCGGATAGCGTGCTGCAAGATCTTGATAGAAGGTGATGCATTCCAGCCAGGTCGTGGTTTGGTTGTGGTTACCGAGTTCGTAGGTCGTGCGCAAGTCTGGTGGCATAGCGGTCTGAGTCTGGGAGGGGGAAGGCGCGCTGGGTAAGTACGCCCGCTAGGGGCCAATTGTAGCACCGGCGCCCCCGCCTTGAGGCGCCGCAGGGGCTTGTTGCCATACTTGTGTTATGAATACGTTTCACGCGCAAGGGGAGGCGGCATGGGCAAGGCAGTGATGGCAGCGCTGGCGTGGTGGGCTTGCCTGGCGGCGCAGGCGGCGCCGCTGCGCTTGCCGGCAGACAAAGGGCCGGTGGCGCAGGGCGGGTCCGTCACGGCTACCGCACAGGGCGCGCTGATACGTTACCAGGGCTGGTTGCTGGCCATCGATGGGGCAGTGCCGGAAGAGCGGCCTGACCTCGCGCTGACGTCGGCCGGTGTGCGCGAGGCGCCGCAGCTGCGGATCGGCGCCACGCAGCGCCGCTTGCCCCTGTGGTCAGCCTTCGAGCTCGTCAAGGGAAGCACGCGCCTGCGCATCACGGCGCTGCCGGGCCCGGATGAGGTTCCCGCGCTGCTGCTGGACTTTGGCGATGCCGACTACCGTATCGTGATTCCCGCCACCCCCATCGAGCGGCAAGCCTATCCCTTACTGGCGCAGCGCTTTCCCGGCGCCGACCTGGCCTTGCTGCTGCAGGATGGCCGGCGCGTGATGCTGCCGCTGGGAAATGTCCGAGCACAGGTATTTGGCGAGGAGCAAGCCGTGCCGTACCGCTTTGCCAAAGTAAGAAAACGCTAGGCGAAAAAAAGCCACTCCCGCAGGAGTGGCTCAGGCTAAAGCGCCCGTTGCCGGGTTATTGCTTCTTGTTATTCAGCGCCCATTTCTTTCAGCAGGTTGTCTGCGTGGTCGATGTGTTTCATGTTCCACAGCATGTAGCGCAGGTCGACCTGGATCGAACGGGTGTTGGCCTTGTTGTAGTCCCAATCGGAAATGATCGAGTCCAGGGTGCCATCGAAGGCCAGGCCGATGAATTCGCCTTTGGCGTTCAGGGCAGCCGAACCGGAGTTGCCGCCGGTGATGTCCAGGGTCGCCAGGTAGTCGACCGGCACGGTTTTCAGCTTCGGATCGACATATTTACCGAAGTCCTTGGCTTTGATCGCGGCCAGTTGTTTCGCTGGTGCATTGAATTCGCCTTCGCCCGTGGCTTTGGCGGCGACGCCATTGACGGTGGTGAAGGCGGTCCAGGTGGTGCCGTCGGCGCCATGGTCGCGGCCGGCAACTTTGCCGAATGTCACGCGCAGGGTGCTGTTGGCGTCAGGGTAGACGGCTTGGCCCTTGCTCTTCATGAAGGCGATCTTTGCTTTCATGTAGTTGGCGTAGGCTTGCTGGATCTTGCCTGCCAGTTCTTCGTCTTCCGCTTCGTTTTTCAGCGAATCCGGATACATGGCGACGGCGGCCTGGATGAAGCTGTCCTTGCTGGCCTGGAATTCGGCTGGCGTGCGTTTCAGCCATGCTGCGCGCTCGGCCTTGTCGGCCAGCTTGCTGCCCGCATACAGTTTGTCCAGGGCGGCCGACAGGTCGGCTGGCGACATGCCGTCCTTGATGCCGATGGCGGCGTCGAAGCTGGCGCGGCGTTGGGCTGTCGGTTGCGCGGCGTACTTGGTCAGGCTGTTCAGTACCAGCGCCTTGTCGACTTTTTCATCGTAGGTGCGCTCGACCGAGGTGATGCCCGCTTCCAGGCGCGGCAAATCGCGCGTCTGGTAGCCGGACTTGCGTTCCGTATCAGCCTTGGTGCCTTCGTTCGACAGGCGGTACAGGCTGCGTGCCGTGTTCAGCAGGCGTGGCTGTGCGTAGCTGAGGAAGAAATCGCGCTTGGTGTCGGCATCGCGCTCGGCGATCAGCTTTTCCACTTGCTCGATATCGCCGGCAAATTCGGTCTTGCGGGCAGCATTCGCGTTGACCCACGCTTTCAGGGCTTCGTGTTCCGTCGTCTTGCGCGCCAGGAAGTCGCTACCGGCGTACGAGTCCAGCATGCCTTGGCGGTTCTTGTAGTAATTGTTCACGCCAGCGACCTGGCCCGCGTATTTCAGGGCCACATCCTTGTTGTCCTTGGTTTCGCGCGCGATGATGGCCAGGGTTTCGCCCGACGCTTTGACGAAGGCAGGGTAGTTCCAGTCAAACGTGAACGCCACTTCCGATGGCAGGCGGTGACGGTTGGTGCGGCCAGGGTAGCCCAGTGCCATCACGAAATCGCCTTCCTTCAAGCCATCCTTGGCCAGTTTCAGCACGTGTTTTGGCTGGTACGGCACGTTGTCCTTGCTGAAGTCGGCAGCCTTGCCATCCTTGCTCACATAGGCGCGGTAGAAACCGTAGTCGCCCGTGTGGCGTGGCCACATCCAGTTGTCGGTGTCGCCGCCGAATTTACCCACGCCCGCTGGAGGCGCGTGCACGAGGCGCACGTCGCGGATTTCCAGTTGCTTGATCAGGTAGAACTCCAGGCCACCGTAGTAGCTCGACACGGTGCAGCGGAAGCCAGCTTCTTTTTCGCATTCGGCGACCAGTTTCTTCTGGTTTTTCTCGATCGCATCGATGCGTGCCTTGCCTTGCAGCTTGGCCACGTCGGCGGTGATGATCTTGTCGCTGACATTGGTCACGGCCGAGGTGACGAAGATGCGGCTGCCTGGGGCGGCCGGCAATTCTTCAGCGAACGTCTTGGCCAGGAAACCGTTGGCCAGCAAATCGCGCTCTTTGGTCGAATTGACCGCCACGCTGTTGTAGACGCAATGGTGGTTGGTGGCAACGAGGCCTTGCGGCGAGACGAACGAGGCCGAGCAGCCGCCCAGGCTGACGATGGCGCCCATCGGGAATTCAGTCAGTTTGGTCAGGTTGGTCGGATCGAGTTTCAGTCCGGCCGCTTTCAATTCCTTGGCTACTTGTGGCAGCTGTTGGGGCATCCACATGCCTTCGTCGGCGTGTGCGAAGTTGCTCAGGATGGCGAGCGCGATGAGAGATTTTTTCATTCGAGTTCTGTTCTTTTACATTGTAGGGAAGTCGGAATCAGCGGAGTACCCGCTGATTGTGCAGCGGGCGACATAGAGTATCCGTATCGAACTCGCACTAGTCAATCACATTTTCCGGGCAGCATGTTCGCGCGTGCTTGCTCGAAAGGTAATATTTTCGCTGATGCAGGGGCTGGAACCGGCTGCCAAGGCGCATTTTTCCGTGCGGCAGCTGTGGTATTGTCCATACAATTATCCTACCGGCAATAAAAAAGGCTCTGTCATCGGCAAATAGGGGAAATGCCGGAATCTTCCGCTGGCGGTGCTGTCTGACTCTGCATACCCACCGCACAGGGAGAAGATCATGCAGCCAGCCGAATGGATCAGCTTTATCGCCCAGTTTGCTCAGTTGAACCGGCGCCAGCGGCAGGCGGGCATGGCCTTGCTGCGTGGCAAGACGCCACGCGACGCGACCGTCGCGCTGCTGGAGGGCGTGGCGCAGCCGCGCTTGGCCTGTCCCGCCTGCCACTCGCCCCATCTGCATCGGCATGGCCATGTGCACGGCTTGCAGCGCTACCGCTGCGTGCCTTGCGGGCGCACCTTCAATGCGCTCACCGGCACGCCGCTGGCCCGCCTGCGCCATAAGTCGCTGTGGCTCGACTACGCCGATTGTCTGCTCGATTCCCGGTCGGTACGCCAGGCGGCCAGCCAATTGGGCGTGCACCGCAACACCACGTTTCGCTGGCGCCACCGATTTTTATCGTTGGCAAAAACGGACCGGCCGCATGGCCTGCATGGCATCGCCGAGGCCGACGAGCTATACGTGCTGGAATCGGAAAAGGGATCCAGGCAGATGACGCGTCCGGCCCGCCGCCGGGGTGGCCATGCGCAACGGCGCGGCATATCCAACGAGCAAGTCTGCATCCTGGTGGCGCGCGACCGCACGGGCCAGACCCTCGATTTTGTCACCGGCAAAGGGCAACTGACGAAGGCGCAGCTGCACCGCTGTTTGTTGCCTGTCATCGACAAGGATATCCTGCTCGTCACGGATGGCCATGCCGCCTACCGGGCATTTGCGCGGGAAGCGGGCCTCAGCCACCAGGCCGGCAACTTGCGCGCCGGCATCCGTGTGCGCGGCGCCGCGCATGTGCAGAACGTCAATGCATATCACAGCCGCCTGCGCGAATGGTTAAGGCCGTTTCACGGCGTGGCCACGCGCTACCTGCCAAACTACCTAGGCTGGCGCTGGATACTCGACGCCAGACGCATCCGCTCACCCGAAACGTTATTGAAAGCAACATTGGGCGCATTCCCACATCTGACGGTGACATAGCCATAAAAAATGGCCGGGCGCTTGCGCGGCCCGGCCACTTGCTCGGCGCTGCTTTTTTCCTGCCTAGCGTATTTTGCCGCGGCGCAAAAGATTCACGATGCCCAGCAGGATCACGGCGCCCAGGAACGAGACCAGCAGCGAAGACAGGCTGAAATTGTCGCTATTGATGGTGCCCGTGCCGAACAGGGGCGCCAGCAGCCAGCCGCCCAGGAAGGCGCCCACGATGCCGACGATGATATTGAGGAAGATGCCCTGCTGTGCATTGGTTTTCATGACCATGCTGGCCAGCCAGCCGATGACGCCGCCAATAACGATCCAGATAATGAAATTCATGTAATCCTCCGCGCGATGGGTGAGTGGGGTGCCATGTCAGAACAACATCATGCCAACGGATAGTGATGCCGCACGATAGAAAAGTCCAGCGGATTTGCGCTGCGCATGCAAAAGCCCGCCTGGCTGCGGGCAGCGAGGCGGGCTGGTCATGCGGCAAGGCCGTGGTTAGTCTGCCTTGATGGCTTCCACCTGGATGGCCAGCTTGACTTCCGGCGAGAACGCCGGCATGCCGTAGTTCAGGCCAAAGTCGCTGCGCTTGAATTCTGCCGTGGCGTCGGCGCCGCACACTTCACGCTTGTAGCGCGGGTGCATGATGCACTTGAACTTGCTCACGTTCAGCTTGACGGGCTTGGTCACGCCCAGCAAGGTCAGTTCGCCATCGACTTCCACCAGCTGCTCGCCGTTGTACTTGAACGACTTGCTCTTGTAGGTGATCTGCGGGAATTTTTCGACGTTGAACATGTCCGCTTTTTTCGCGTGCGTGTTCATGGCGTCGAGGCCGAAGTCGATCGAATCGGCATCGATGACCAGGTCCAGGCTGCCGCTCTTGGCGGCGCGGTCCAGGGTGACCGTCCCCTTGGTCTTGTTGAACTTGCCGCGCCACACCGACATGCCCATGTGATCGGCTTCAAAGCTGGGGAAAGTATGCGTCGGGTCGAGGTTGTAGGTGTCGGTGGCGGCCATGGCCGAACCCGCGCCGGCGGCTGCCAGCATGGCGATCATCAAGTGCGAAAATTTCATGCAGATCCTATAGTTGAACAGGTTTTGGGGTTGTTTTTGGTAACGCCTGAAAAACGTTCAGGGCAAGGCGCCTTGCCTGGTGCAGTCCGAAAAGCACAAGGTGGAAAACCAGGCAAGAGCAACGCAGCCATGGACGTTTTCTCAGGTGTTACTGAGCAGAAACGTGGAATTTAATCGTGACCTCGTCGGCAACCATGCTCGTGTCTTTCCACTCGCCTTCGCCGATGTTGTAGGTCAGGCGCTTGATCGGCAGGGCGCCGTCGAACGCGTATTTGCCGCCGTCGGTTTTCACCGTCAGGGGGAAGGTCACGTCGGTGGTCTTGCCTTTGATGCTCAGCTTGCCGCTGACCGTCAGCTTACCCGCGCCGGCCGCCTTGATGCTGCTCGAGACAAAGGTGGCTTTCGGGAACTGGGCCGAGTTGAACCATTCTTTCTTGGCCACTTCCTTGTTGTACTCGGGGTCGCCGATATCGATGCTGGCCGTCTCGATGTCCACCGACGCTTTCGATGCGTCGGGCGTGGCCGGGTTGTAATCGATGGCGATATTGAATTTCTTGAACTTCGCTTCCACGGGCACGTTCATTTGCTTGAACACGGCCGACACGCTGGTCTTGGCGGGATCGACTTTCAGCAGGGTGGCGGCGGTGGCGGCCACGGACAGGCCCAGCAGGGAAGCGAGGACGATGCGTTGGGTGGTTTTCATCTTATTTTTCCTGGAGTTTCAGTGAGCAAGGGTGAAATCGGTGTTACGGCAGCATGCGTTTAAGCACGCCATCTTTGTCGATAAATTGATGCTTGAGCGCCGCCAGCACATGGGCGGCCACGGCGGCGGCCATCGTCATGTTCAGAACATAATGAATCTCTTTTAAAAGTGGCTTAAGTTCCGGGTTTGGCGCCATGATGACGGGCAGCTGGAACAGGCCCAGGTAGACCACCGGCACGCCGGCGGCCAAGGTGTACAGGTAGCCGGAGACGGGCACGGCGAAGATCAGGATGTACAGCAGCACGTGCATGGCGTCGGCCGCTTTCTTTTGCCACGCGACCATGCTGGCCGGGTGCGGCGGCGGCACATTGGCCTTGCGCCACAGCAGGCGGATGGCGGCGATGGCCAGCACGGTCACGCCCAGCCATTTATGCCAGGAGAAATATTTGAGCTTGGTGGGCGTCAGGCCGGGAATATCGGTCATGACCAGGCCCATGACGAAGGCGCTGATGATCAGCAGGGCGGTCAGCCAGTGCAGGATGATGGCGGTGGTGGTGTAGCGTTGCATCGACGGCTTTCTTGAAAGTAGTACGTATTAGGACTAGTTCGGCCTAATATACCAAAGAAAAGCAAATTGCGCTGCGTGCTGCAGATTCTACAAGAAAGATTGTCGGAAAAACTGCGGGGCGGGCAGCATTTGTGTGCTGGCCGCCCCGCGGGAGTGGGATAGCATGATCCCCGTGTGGAAACTGCTTAGATGGCTTTGGCCAATTGCGCCGCGATACCGATGTAGTTACCCGGCGTCATGGTCAAGAGCACGTCCTTGGCATCCTGCGGAATGGCCAGGCCATTGACAAAGGTTTGCAGCGCTTCTTTTGAGATGCCCTTGCCGCGCGTCAGCTCTTTCAACTGCTCGTACGGGTTTTCGATGCCATAGCGGCGCATCACGGTTTGTACGGGCTCGGCCAGCACTTCCCACGTCGCGTCCAGGTCTTGCGCCAGGCGCGCATGGTTCACTTCCAGCTTGTTCAAGCCGCGCAGGCAGCTGTCATAGGCCAGCAGGGTGTAGCCCAGGCCCACGCCGATGTTGCGCAGCACGGTCGAATCGGTCAGGTCGCGCTGCATGCGCGAGACGGGCAGTTTTTCCGACAGGTGTTTCAGCACGGCGTTGGCCAGGCCCAGGTTGCCTTCCGAGTTTTCGAAGTCGATCGGGTTGACCTTGTGCGGCATGGTCGACGAACCGATTTCGCCCGCTTTCAGTTTTTGCTTGAAGTAGCCCAGCGACACATACGTCCAGATGTCGCGGTTCAAGTCCAGCAGGATCGTGTTGGCGCGCGCGAAGGCGTCGAACAGTTCGGCCATGTAGTCGTGCGGTTCGATCTGGATGGTGTACGGGTTGAACACCAGGCCCAGGCGCTGTTCGATGACGGCCTGCGAGAATGCCGGCCAGTCGAAGCCTGGGTAGGCCGACAGGTGGGCGTTGTAGTTGCCGACGGCGCCATTCATCTTGCCGAGGATTTCCACTTGTTCGATGCGTTTCACGGCGCGCTGCAGGCGGGCTACGACGTTGGCGAATTCCTTGCCCAGGGTGGTCGGGCTGGCCGTCTGGCCGTGCGTGCGCGACAGCATCGGCACGTCGGCGTTGTCGTGCGCGATCTGCGTCAGCCTGGTCACCAAGCCTTGCAGGGCCGGCAGCATCACGCCGTCGCGCGCGGCTTTGAGCATCATGCCGTGCGAGGTGTTGTTGATGTCTTCCGAGGTGCAGGCGAAATGGATGAATTCCGACGCCGCCACCAGTTCCGGCACGTCCGCCACTTGTTCCTTCAGCCAGTACTCGACTGCCTTGACGTCATGGTTGGTGACCGCTTCGATGGCCTTGATGCGGGCCGCGTCGGCTTCCGAAAAGTCGGCCGCCATCTTGTCGAGCAGGGCGTTCGCTTCGGCCGAGAAAGGCTTGATTTCAGCGAAGCCGGCTTGCGACAGCGCTTGCAGCCAGGAGATTTCCACTTTCACGCGGTGGTGCATGAAACCGGCTTCGGACAGGATCGGGCGCAGCAGATCGGTCTTGCTGGCGTAGCGGCCATCGAGCGGAGACAGGGCCGACAGCGTGGAATACGGAGTAGTAGAAGTCATGAGAGCGGACGCAAGTTAAAGAAACGGTTGGCGTGTGGCGCGCGGGGAGGGCAGGGCTATTGCAATAAAGCAACACTGACGGCGCCACAGTAAAGAGCGATTTTACCACCGCTGGCCGCTGGCCAGCCGTCCATCGGCCGCCGGCACGCCGCTTTTGGAGCGAATCCGGCGCCGATGCGGCGTGCCTGCCACACCCGCCGGGCCGCCGGGCGCGTGCCGCCAAACACGGCTGCCGCCGATGCTATACTGCTTGCTGCTCCCTCACCTTAAAGTACCTATGAAACTGATCGGTTCCCTCGCCAGCCCGTATGTCCGCAAAGCCCGTATCGTGCTGGCGGAAAAAAAGCTCGACTATGTCTTCGAGCTGGAAAACGTGTGGGTGCCGGAAACCCGCATCGCGCAGGCCAATCCCCTGGGCAAGGTGCCCTGCCTGGTGATGGAGGATGGCAGCACCTTGATCGATTCGAAAGTCATCGTCGAATACCTCGACACGCTCACGCCTGTGTGCAAGCTGCTGCCGGCCGGCGGCAATGGCCGCGAGCGGGCCGACATCAAGAACTGGGAAGCGCTGGCCGACGGCATCCTCGACGCGGGCGTGCTGGTGCGCCTGGAGCGCACGCAGCGTCCGCCCGAGCAGCAAAGCGCGGCCTGGATCGCGCGCCAGCTGGAAAAAGTCACCCTGGGCCTGGCGGCGCTGGAAGCACGCCTGGGCGAGAGCGCGTATTGCGCCGGCAAGAACTACACCCTGGCCGACGTGGCCGTCGGTTGCGCGCTGGGCTGGCTCAGCTTCCGCTTCCCGGAAATCGACTGGCGCGCGGACCATCCGGCGCTGGCCCGCCTGTTCGACAAACTGTCCGAGCGGCCATCGTTCAAGGACACCGCGCCGCAGTGAGCGTACGATGACCGGGACTGATTCGAAGGCGCAGCAACGCCTGCAGATGGCCGATATCGCGCGCCTGGCCGGCGTGTCGACGTCCACCGTGTCGCGCGCGCTGAGCGGCAGTTCGCTGGTCAACGAAGAGACGCGCGCGCGCGTCATCGCGCTGGCCCGTTCGCTCAAGTATTCCATCAATATCGGCGCGCAAAACCTGCGCCTGAAACAGAACCGCACGGTGGGCGTGGTGGTGCCGTATGACGCGGCCACGCGCCAGCATCTGTCCGATCCGTTTTTCCTCAGCATGCTGGGCAGCCTGGCCGATGCGCTGACGGAGCAGGGCTTCGACATGCTCATTTCACGCGTGGATGCCGAGACGCTCGATGCGGCCGCCCAGTCCTTCGATAGCGGCCGCGTGATCGGCATCATCCTGATCGGTCAGTGGCGCCACCATGAACAACTGAACCAGCTGGCCGCGCGCCAGGTGCCCATCGTCGTGTGGGGCGCGCAATTGCCGCAGCAGCTGTATTGCACCGTCGGCGGCGACAACGTCGCCGGTGGCCGGCTGGCCACGGAACACTTGCTGGCGGCGGGCCGCCGGCGCATCGCCTTCTTTGGCGACGCCAAGCTGCCCGAAGTGGCGCAGCGCCACCAGGGCTATGCGCAGGCGCTGGCCGCGCAGGGCCTGGCGCCCGACCCGCAACTGTACGTGGCCGGCTCCTTCCTGCCGCAGGGCGGCGCGACGGACGTGCAGGAACTGCTGGACCGCCACATCCCGTTCGACGCCATCTTTGCCTGCAGCGACTTGCTGGCCATGAGCGCCATCAACGCCCTGCGCGCGCGCGGCGTGGCCGTGCCGGAACAGGTGGCCGTGGTCGGCTACGACGATATCGAACTGGCCGCGTATTTCCATCCGCCTTTGACCACCGTGCGCCAGCCGATCCGCGCCGCCGGACGCGCGCTGGTGGCCTCGCTGCTGGCGCTGGTCGATGGCGCGCCTGCGCCATCGCAGCAATTGCCAACCGAGCTGATCGTGCGCGCCTCGGGCCGGTAAAGCGCGGTTGCAACCGATTGCAAAAATTTCAGTATTTCCTGCTTTTTTTCTTGTTGCACTGCAGCATGAAAAGCCCTGCTTCCGCATCAAGACCCGCCTGTTTCGCTCTTTTATACCCGTAGCGTTCGCTTAAAAACAACAACATTTCCATGTTGCAGTGCTCGATTGCAATCGATTGCAATAAATTCTTATTCGTTGAATAATGACGTACCGGCTCAGCCAGCGCGCCACGGCATGCAGCGGCCAGGACACATAACAAGCGGATACCTCGATGTATCGGCACACAACACTGGAGACAAGATGAAGACACGTACTGCTCAACGCGGCTGCATGGCCGCAGCCGTCACCCTGGCCCTGCTGCAATGGGGCGCCGCCCAGGCGCAATCTGCCGGCGACAGCGCCAGCGCCACCCCCGCCGATGGCCTGAATCTGGAACGCATCGTGGTCACGGGCACCACCGGCGGCACGTCCAAAATGAAGTCGAGCAATTCCGTCAGCAGCATGGAACTCGACACCATCCTGCACAACGCGCCGACCAGCGCCGCCGAAGTCCTGCGCTCGGTTCCGGGCTTGCGGGCCGAGTCCTCGGGCGGCGAAGGCAATGCCAACATCACCGTGCGCGGCCTGCCCATTTCCGCTGGCGGCGCGCGCTATGTGCAGATCCAGGAAGACGGCCTGCCGGTGCTGCAGTTCGGCGACTTCAACTTCACCACGCCCGACAGCTTCGTCAAGATCGATTCCACGCTCGACCACCTGGAAGTGGTGCGCGGCGGTTCGGCCTCCACGCTGGCCACCAATTCGCCGGGCGGCATCATCAATTTCATCAGCAAGAATGGCAAGGAGAAGGGCGGCAGCGTGGCCATCAGCCGCGGCCTGGGCTACGACCAGACGCGCGTGGACTTCGATTACGGCGCGCCGATTTCCGAGCGCACGCGCTTTTTCATCGGCGGCTCCTGGCGCACGGGCGAAGGCATCCGCCACAGTGGCGTCAACAGCGAAAAGGGCGGCCAGCTCCGCGGCAATGTCACGCACGAATTCGACAGCGGTTTCGTGCGCCTGTCGTTCAAGCACCTCGATGACCAGTCGCCCACGGCCCTGCCGGTGCCGGTCAGCGTGCGCAATGGCCGCATCACGGAAATCGCCGGCATCGACCCGCGCAAGGCCAGTTTCTATTCGCCGTACTGGGTGCCCGACATGGTGCTGAACAAGGACAACCAGCGCGTGGCCACGAATGTCAACGACGGCTTGCACGTCAAGAGCGACACCGTGGGCCTGGAAGCGTCGTTCAAGCTGGGGCAGGGCTGGAGCGCGAGCGAAAACTTCCGCTACGCCGACAATTCCGGCCGCTTCATCGGCGTCTTCCCGTCGAATAACGGCAGCGACGGCAGCTATGTGTTTGCCAGCGGCCCGAACCGGGGCAAGCCGTACGCGGGCCGCGCATTTTCCGCCGTGGTGTTCAACACGTCGATCGACGACGCCAGCAATACCCTGAGCGACACCAAGCTGGCCAAGACGTTTGTGCTCGATAGCGGCAAGCTGACCACGACGGCCGGCCTGTACCTGTCGCAGCAAAAGCTGGGGCTGACATGGAACTTCAACGAATACCTGATGCAGGCCACGGGCGACCAGCCGGCGCTGCTGCAAACGGCCAGCGGCACGCCGGGCTACATCGGCCCGGCCTTCGGCGCCTGCTGCTCGCGCGCCGTCGACATGGAATACCGCACGACGTCACCGTACCTGAACCTGGCCTGGGAAAGCGGCGCGCTGAATCTTGACGGCGGCCTGCGGCGCGACCGCCAGCATGCCAGCGGCACGGCCAATCAAGCCACCGGCGCGCAAGCGTATCTGCCGTCGACGGTGCAGCGGGTCGACTACACCGTGGGCCACACCTCGTACTCGCTGGGCGCGAACTACAAGCTGCAAGCGAATCTGGCCGTGTTTGCCCGCGTCAGCGAAGGCGTGGCCTTCAATGCCGACCGCATCCTGTTCGGCACGCCGTTGGATGGCAGCATGCCGGTGGCGATCAATACCGTGCGCCAGCTCGAAGGGGGCGTGAAATGGCGGCAAGGCCCCCTGAGCACCTTCGTCACCGTGTTCCAGGCCAAGACGAAGGAAAGCAATTACGAAGCGACGACCCAGCTGCGCACGGCCAACAGCTATGAAGCCAAAGGCGTGGAACTGGAAGCGGCCTACAGCGCCGGCGACTTCCGCATCAATGGCGGATTGACATTCACGGATGCCGAGATCACGGGCACGGCGCCGGCCGACGTGGCGCTGATCGGCAATACGCCGCGGCGCCAGGCGCGCGTCGTGTACCAGATCGCGCCCACCTATGAATGGGGCCCCGCCACCCTGGGCGCCAGCCTGGTCGGCACGGGCAAGTCGTGGGGCGACGATGCGCACACGATCACCTTGCCCGCGTACCAGGTGCTCAATGCCTTCGTCAATTACCAGCTCACGCCGCAGATGCAGGTGGCGCTGACGGCGAACAATCTGCTCAACAAGATCGGCTATACGGAAGTCGAGGGCGATGGCCATGCGGCCCGCTCGATCACGGGGCGCGCCGTCAAGGTCAGCCTGAAATACGCATTTTAAGAACGGATAGGATTCATGATGTCGATACGCAGCCCCCTGGTGCGCCTGCTGGCGCCGCTCCCCACGCACTTGCGCGACGATGCGGCGCGCCGCTATGCGCGCCAGGAGGCGGTCTTGCTCGACCGCCTGGGCAGCCTGTATGGCCAGCAGCCGGACTTCCTGCCCTGGCTGGGCGATCTGATGGAAAGCGTGGGGCGCCTGTACGCGGCGCGCGCGCCGGCGCTGCTGCGCCAGGATGCGCAGCGCGAAGCGCAGCCGGACTGGTTTGCCAGCCAGTCCATGCTGGGCTACAGCGCCTACGTGCAGCGCTTCGGCGGCAATTTGCAGGGCGTGGCGGCGCGCATAGCCCACTTGCGCGAACTGGGCGTGACGTATCTGCACCTGCTGCCGTTCCTGCGTGCGCGCGCCGGCGAAAGCGATGGCGGCTTTGCCGTCGCCAGCTTCGAGGAAGTCGACCCCGCGCTGGGCAGCAATGCCGACTTGCTGGCGTTGACGGCGCAGCTCCGCGCGGCCGGCATCAGCCTGTGCTCGGACCTGATCCTCAATCACGTGGCCGACGACCATGCGTGGGCGCTGGGTGCCAAGGCGGGCGATCCGCTGCTGCGCGACTTTTTCCATACCTATCCCGACCGCGCGCAGCCGGACCGCTACGAGCAGACCGTGGGCCAGGTCTTCCCGCAGGCGGCGCCCGGTAACTTCACCTTCGTGCCGGAGCTGCAGCGCTGGGTCTGGACCACGTTTTACCCGTATCAGTGGGACTTGAACTATGCCAATCCGGCCGTCTTCGCGGCCATGGCCGGCGCCATGCTGGGCCTGGCCAACAAGGGTGTCGAGGTATTCCGCCTCGATTCGACGGCCTTCCTGTGGAAGCGCGAAGGCACGGACTGCATGAACCAGCCCGAAGCCCACAGCCTGCTGCAAGCCTTGCGGGCGATTGCCGCCATCGTCGCGCCGGGCGTGCTGCTCAAGGCCGAAGCCATCGTGCCCACGCCCAAGCTGCCCGCCTACTTTGGCAGCGATGCCGCGCCCGAATGCCATATCGCTTATCACAGCAGCCTGATGGCCGCCGGCTGGGGCGCGCTGGCGGAGGAAGGCACGGATTTGTTGCGGCAGGTGATCGCCGCCACGCCGCCGTTGCCGCCTGCCGCAAGCTGGCTCAGTTATGTGCGCTGCCACGACGACATCGGCTGGAACGTGCTGCTCCATGAAGCGGGCGCGGACGGACCGGCGCGCCTGGCGCGCATCGCGCAGTTCTTTGCCGGCACACCGGGCACCGGCAGCTATGCGCGCGGCGCCGCCTTCCAGAGCAGCAGCGCCGACAAGGCGCATGGCAGCAACGGCATGGCCGCCTCGCTGGCCGGCCTGGAAAGCGCCACCACGGTGCAGGAGCAGGAATACGCGTTGCGGCGCCTGCTGCTGCTGCATGGCCTGGCCTTGAGTTTCGGCGCCTTGCCCGTGTTGTACATGGGCGACGAACTGGGCATGACCAATGATGACAGCTACACGCAGCGGGCCGACCGGGCGATGGACAGCCGCTGGCTGCAGCGCCCCGTGTTCGACGACAGCCTGCTGGCATGGCGCCACGATGGCGTGAGCGCCAGCGGCCGGCTGTACCTGGCGCTGCGCCAGCTGATCGACGCGCGCAGGCGCTTGCCGGCTCTGGCCGCTGCCGCGCCGCGCAGCGTGCTGCCGGCCGACACGCCGGCCGTGCTGGCGCTGCTGCGCGGCGACGCGTTCCTCAATCTGAGCAATTTCAGCGGCGCCAGCCAGCGCTACACCTTGCCCGCAGGCGAATGGCGCAACAGCCTCGATGGCAGCGTGCTGGCCGGCACGGTGGGCCTGCAGCCATGGCATATGCTGTGGCTGGAAAGGGAACAGTCATGAGCGAGGCCAGCGCACACCGTCCGCATCTGTCGTTCTGGCAGATCGTCAACATGAACGTCGGTTTTTTCGGCATCCAGTTCAGCTTTGGCCTGCAGCAAAGCAGCATGAGTCCCATCTACAAATACCTGGGCGCCGATGAAGCGAGCCTGCCGTACCTGTGGCTGGCCGGCCCCATGACGGGCTTGCTCGTGCAACCGCTGATCGGCGCCATGAGCGACCGCACGGTGACGCGCTGGGGCCGCCGCACGCCGTACTTCCTGATCGGCGCCATCCTGTGCAGCCTGGGCCTGCTGGCCATGCCGTTCAGCCCCACCCTGTGGATGGCCGCCAGCCTGCTGTGGATACTCGACGCGGCCAACAATGTGACGATGGAGCCGTACCGCGCCTTTGTCAGCGATAAGCTCGACAAGAAGCAGCACTCGCTGGGTTTTCTCACGCAAAGCGCGTTTACGGGGCTGGGGCAAACGCTGGCCTACCTGACGCCGTCGCTGCTGGTCATGCTGGGCATGAACAAGGATGCCGTCAATGGCAGCCATATCCCGCACATCGTCATCGCCGCCTTCCTGATCGGCGCCGTGTTTTCGCTCGCCTCGGTGCTGTGGACCCTGAAGACGACGCCGGAAAATCCGCTCACGGCCAGCGAGCTGGCGGCCATCCGCAGCCGTCCGCCGGGCTGGCGGCACACGCTGGCCGATATCGGCGCGGCGCTGCGCGACATGCCGCCGACGATGAAGCAGCTGGCCATCGTCAACCTGTTCCAGTGGTACGCCCTGTTCTGCTACTGGCAGTACATCGCCCTGTCGCTGTCGGCCACGCTGTTTCACACGACGGACCCCGCGTCGCAAGGCTTTCGCGACGCGGGCCTGCTGAACGGGCAGGTGGGCGCCTTCTACAATTTCGTCGCCTTTGTCGCCGCCTTTGCGCTGGTGCCGTTCACGCGCCGCTTCGGCCCCAAGCGCATGCACAGCCTGTGCCTGTGCGCGGCCGGCGTGGGCATGCTGAGCATCCCGCTGATCCACAGCCCGGCACTGCTGTTGCTGCCCATGCTGGGCGTGGGCCTGGCCTGGGCCAGCATCATGGGCAATCCCTACATCATGCTGGCCGGCTGCATTCCGCCCGAGCGCACGGGGGTCTACATGGGCATTTTCAATATGTTCATCGTCATCCCGATGATCATCCAGATATTTACTCTGCCACTGTATTACCGCAGCTGGCTGGGCGGCAATCCGGAGAACGTCATCCGGCTGGCCGGCGCCCTGTTGCTGTGCGCGGCGGTGGCGGTTTTATTCGTGAAATTGAACGGGCGCCAGGGCACTGGCCGCCCTTGATGACAGGCGTAAAAAAACCGGCAAGCTGCCGGTTTTTTTTTTGATGCTGCGAAAAAGATTACTCCTCAATCGCCATCTGACTTTGCAGGTAATTCTGAATGCCGACCTTGTCGATCAGGTCGATCTGCGTTTCCAGCCAGTCGATATGCTCTTCCGTGTCTTCCAGGATCATCAGGAACAGGTCGCGCGAGACGTAGTCGCCCGCTTTTTCGCTGATGGCGATGCCTTCCTTGACGGTGGTATGCGCGGCGCGTTCCAGCTTCAGATCGCATTCCAGCATTTCCGGCGTGTTCTCGCCGATCAGCAGCTTGTGCAGCGCTTGCAGGTTGGGCAGGCCGTCGAGCATCAGGATGCGGTCGATCAGCTTGTCGGCGTGTTTCATTTCGCCGATCGATTCTTCGTATTCCTTCTTGCCCAGCTTTTCCAGGCCCCAGTGCTTGTACATGCGCGCATGCAGGAAGTACTGGTTGATGGCCGACAGTTCGTTGGTGAGCTGTGCGTTGAGCATGCGGATGACTTCTTTATCGCCCTTCATGGGATGTCCTTTGTTCTGTGTCGCGTTCGATGATGAAACCGCAGGCTGCTGGCGTTCACTGCCGGGTGGCGCATGGCTGCCTGGTGGCGCGCAGGTTGCCGGTTTCGCTATGCCCGCATGATAGCGCAAAATGTCGGCGATTTCCGGTGCCAAACGGCATTTTTCCGTCTTTTTAACGTAAATATCGTGCGAATAAAACCCATTCTCAAGTGGATTTCCCCATTGCGCCGTTTTTTATTTGTTAAGGAAAATGCAGGCCATTCTCATTCGTGTTCCCGTCGTGATTCTGCCGCCGCCGGCGCGCCTGCCTGGCCGCGCTGAAAAGGCGGGAAATCTTCGGCGGTTCTTGCTTTTGTGTCTTCTTGGCCGTTGCCCGCGATGCGATAATCAGGCAGCGATGTTTACTGAAAAAGGATAGCAAGATGATGCTGCATATACCCGGCGTGCTGACGCCGGAACAGGTCACGCAGTTTCGCCAGCGCCTGGCGCAGACGGACTGGGTCGACGGGCGCGCCAGCGTCGGGGCGCAAGGCGCGCAAGTCAAGCGCAACCGTCAGCTGGCCGAGGGCTCGCCGCTGGCGCTGGAATTGGGCGAGATCGTCAGCCGCGCGCTGATGGCCAATCCGCTGTTCTTCGCCGCCGTGCTGCCGCTGCGCATCCTGCCGCCGTTCTTCAACAGCTATGCGGGCGGCGAGCACTATGGCCTGCATATCGACGGCGCCATCCGCACGCCGAAAAACGGCATGCAGTCGATGCGCGCCGACGTCTCGTCGACCGTGTTCCTGAGCGAGCCGGACGAGTACGAGGGCGGCGAGCTGGTGGTGGTCGATGCGTACGGCACGCATGAAGTGAAACTGCCGGCCGGCGACGTGATCGTGTACCCGTCGAGCAGCGTGCACCAGGTGCTGCCCGTCACCAGCGGCGAGCGTATCTGCTCCTTCCTGTGGACGCAAAGCATGGTGCGCGAGGACTGGAAGCGCGGCATGCTGTTCGAGCTCGATCAGAACATCCAGAGCGTGCGCGCGGAACACGGCGACTCGCCGGCGACGGTGGGATTGACGGGGCATTATCACAATCTGCTGCGCATGTGGGCGGAGATGTAAAAAGGGTCAGTCGCTGCGTGGGGTCAGACCCCCGGTGAAGTTGGCGCTGAACTGGGCGTTGGCGGTGTTGAGGGTCTGACCCCATAGCGGGCAAAAAAAAGTCTGCCTGGCCCGGGGATGTAGGCTGGCAGACTGAAACAAGCAGTTGCTTGACTGGTACAGAAAACAGGGCGCAAAAAAGCAAGCAGGGCACGGGGTGCGGTGCTTGCGGGCTGGCAGCGGCGCGCAGGCCGCCGGAAGGCTAGCTCAGCTGGAAGGTCAGCGGTACTAAAACGTAGACGGGTACGGGCTTGCCGTTTTCGATCATCGGCTTGAACAGCGCGCGCTGCGCGGCCTGGCGGCCCGCTTCATCGAGGTTGCCGTAGCCGGTCGATTTATGGATCAGGATTTGTTCCGGCAAGCCCTTTTCATTGATCAGGATGCGCAACACCACGGTGCCGCTTTCGCCCAGACGGCGCGACAGATTCGGGTAGACCAGTTGCGGCGCCTTGATGTATTCGACGCTGCTGACGGTGCGCGGCGTCGATGGCGCCGGCGGCGTCGGCGATGGTGCCGCAGGGGCCGTCGGCGCGGCGGTGGCGACAGGCGCCGCTTCGGCGCGCGTCGGCTGCGGCGGCGTGATCGTCGGTTCGCTCGGCGCCACGGCGATCAGCGGCAGCGGCGGGATCACGGCGCGCGGCACGGGGGCGCTCAATTCCACGGTTTTCGGCACGGACGGCGCCGGCGGCTTGGGTGGCGCCGGCGGGGCGATGATGCTGATGGTGGTGATGGTCGGCATGGCCGCCGTGACGACGCGGCTCAACAGGCCGCTCTGGATGGCGTAAAAGCCGGCGATGTGCAGCACGACGATGGCCATCAGCGGCGCGAATTTGCTGCGCTGCTTCTTGTCGAAGTCGGCAAATTGCGGCACGGCCTGCACCGTTACGGGCGGGGGCATCATCGTCATGGCGTAGTTCGCTTTCTTTAGTTTGTCAGTACGGCTCGCATCAATACGGTTTCTTGCAGCGCCACGGTGGCGGTCAGGTGATCGTTCAGCACTTCCCGCGCGCAGGTGTGGCATTTGCCGCAGCAGGTGGCCACGCCCAGGTCGCGGCGCAGTTCGGCCATGCTGGACAGGCCAAGATCGACGGCTTGACGGATTTCACGATCAGATATGTTGTTGCAGACACATACAATCATTGATACACCTTCTGGCTGGAGGATGAACAGACACTAGTGCTATGAAGCATTGTTGCTAGTGTTTTAATGAGAATCATTATCATTACGTTTCATTGTCGCGCAAAGTGCGGGACAATGCAAGCGATTTTGATCAAGTGTGCGGCAGTTGGCGGCCTGGCGCGGCGTGCCGATATGCCCTTCGTACGAATGGCGTAGCCCTTGACGGGGGGCGGCTCTCCGGGCCAAATAAAAACAATTCGCATTCATGTTTATAATACTGGTATTGTCTCGGACGGCCGCCGTCTGGACACATTGAAAGGCCGCTTGTCGGTAATGCGCAACAGTTGCGTTTTACCTCACAACACCCACGTCAAACGCGATGCGCCACGCGCAGCAGTCTGTCCCCGGTGTTCTTAATTTGAACGGAATTTGCTCATGACCCTAGTTCCACCCCTGATGACGCTCGACGCGCTGGCAGTCGGCCAGAGCGGCACGGTATTGCATATCACGCCCCACGCGGCAGGACAGACGGAGGACGGGGTCGACCTGGCCCGCCGCCTGATGGAGCTGGGATTCGTTCCCGGTGAACGCATCCGCATGCTCAAGCGCGGCATACCCGGCGGCGATCCGCTGGCCATCAAGGTTGGCAATGCCACGTTCGCGCTGCGCCGCTTCGAAGCGGCGCTGATCACGATTCAACCGCTGCTTCAATCGGAATGACCATGGGTGCTGTCGAAACGATCGTCGATGCGGGCGTGCACAAGCCGCCGCATCAGCCACAAATTGCCTTGCTGGGCAATCCGAACTGCGGCAAGACCGCGCTGTTCAACCGTTTGACGGGCGCGCGCCAGAAAGTGGCGAACTACGCCGGCGTGACCATCGAGCGCAAGGAAGGGCATTTCACGTCGCCCGCCGGCACGCCCGTGCGCCTGCTCGATCTGCCGGGCGCCTACAGCCTGTCGGCCACCACGCCCGATGAAGCCATCACGCGCGACGTGGTGGGGGGATTGCGCCAGGGCGACCCGCGCCCGGACGCCATCATCTGCGTCGTCGACGCCACCAACTTGCGCCTGAACTTGCGCCTGGTGCTGGAAGTCAAACGCCTGGGCCTGCCCATGCTGCTGGCGCTGAACATGACGGACGTGGCGCGCAAGCGCGGCATGCTGATCGACACGGCCAAGCTGGCGCAGGAACTGGGCATGCCCGTGGTGGAAACCGTCGCGGTGCAGCACGACGGCGAAAAAGCCCTGCTGAATGCCATCGACGCCATGCTGCCGCTGCCGGCCGTGGACGCGAAACCGCTGGCGGCCATCGATGCCGTCAGCGTCGAGGAAACCCAGCGCGAAGTGCGCCGCATCCTGGCCGCCGTCAGCAATGACACGGGCGACAGCGGCAACCTGACAGAAAAGATCGACGACGTGGTGCTGCACCCCGTGTTCGGCCCCCTCATCCTGGCCGTGCTGATGTTCCTGATCTTCCAGGCCGTGTTTGCGTGGGCCGCCACGCCGATGGAAATGATCACCGATGGCGTGGGCCATCTGGGCGCCGTGCTGACGGCGAACATGCCCGATGGTCACCTGAAAAGCCTGCTGGTGGAAGGCATCATCGGCGGCGTCGGCAGCGTGCTGGTATTCCTGCCGCAAATTCTGATCCTGTTCTTCTTTATCCTGAGCCTGGAAGACTGCGGCTATCTGCCGCGCGCGGCCTTCCTGCTGGACCGCCTGATGGGCGGCGTGGGCCTGTCGGGCCGCGCCTTCATCCCGCTGCTGTCGAGCTTTGCCTGCGCCATTCCCGGCGTGATGGCGGCGCGCACCATCCAGAACCCGCGTGACCGCCTGGTCACCATCATGATCGCGCCGCTGATGACGTGCTCGGCGCGCCTGCCCGTGTATGCGCTGATCATCGCCGCCTTCATCCCGCAGCGCGAAGTATGGGGCTATCTGAGCCTGCAAGGCCTGGTGCTGTTCGTGCTGTACTTCGCCGGCATCATCTCGGCCATGGCCGTGGCCTGGGTCATGAAGCGCGGCATGGGCGTGCGCGGCAACCAGCCGCTGATGCTGGAACTGCCGGCCTATCACTGGCCGCATCTGCGCAACCTGGCCGTCAGCCTGTGGGAGCGCGCGAAGATTTTCCTCACGCGCGTCGGTACCATCATCCTGAGCCTGATGATCATCCTGTGGTTCCTCAGCACCTTCCCCGGCCCGCCGGACAACGCGATCCACCCGCCGATCTACTACAGCCTGGCCGGCATCCTGGGCCGCGGCCTGGAAGTGATCTTCGCGCCCATCGGTTTCAACTGGCAGATCTGCATCGCGCTGGTGCCGGGCATGGCGGCGCGCGAAGTGGCCGTCGGCGCCCTGGGCACCGTGTACGCGCTGTCGCAGACGGGCGACGCGCTGGCCTTGACGCTGGAACCGCTGATCGCCCATTCGTGGTCGATGGCCACCGCGCTGTCCTTGCTGGCCTGGTATGTGTTCGCGCCGCAGTGCCTGTCGACCCTCTCCGTGGTGAAACGCGAGACGGGCGGCTGGCGCTATCCGTTGCTGATGGCCGGCTACATGTTCGCCCTCGCTTACGCCGCCTCGTTCATCACGTACCGCCTCGCCCTGTTGCTGGGCGCTTAGGAGAACACCATGTGGCAAACCCTCATCGTCGCCCTGATCGTCGCAGCCGCGCTGCTGCATTTCTCGACCAAGTACCTGCCGGCGGGCGTGCGCCGCGCCATCGTGCGCGGCCTGGTGCGCTGCGGCCTCGATGAGGCCAAGCTGTCGACCTTCTTCAAGGTGGCGCCCGGTTGCGGCAGCGGCTGCGGTTCCTGCGGCTCCTGCGACAGCCCGCCGCCGCCGTCCAACACGCCGCCGGCCGACGGCAGCAGCAAGCGCGTGATCCTGATGCAGGTGCAGCGCCAGGATTGATGTATGTCTGGCCACGGGCCCACCCGTGGGCTACACTGGGCTTTCCGCATGGCAAGGAGTGGCAATGGCGATACTGTTGATCTTCATGTTTTTGTTTGCGGTCGCCACCTGGCTGCTGGCCAGCCGGCGCGGCCGCCACGGGGGACTCTGGTTCGGCATCGGCCTGTTGCTCGGGCCGTTCGCCTTGCTGGCGGTGGCGGCCTTGCCGCCCGTGCCGACGCGCTGACCCTGTATTGTTACAACCCGCCATCGCGGGTTTTTTTACGCCTGCGCGTCCGCGTGGCGCAGCCGGTACTGGCGCGGCGAGCAGGCCATGACGCGCTTGAAGGCGTGGCTGAAGGCGCTGTCCGAATCGTAGCCCAGCGCCTGCGCGATCGACGTCACTGTCGCGTCACTGTCCCTCAGGCGCCGGGTGGCCAGGCGCATGCGCCAGCGCAGCAGGTAATCGAGCGGCGTCACGCCCACCCGGTTCTTGAAGTGCAGGGCAAAGGCCGAGCGCGACTGCCCCGCGACGGCGGCCAGCTGCAGCAAGGTCCAGCGCCGCGCCGGCTGCGCATGCATGGCCTCGATGGCGGCGCGCAGCCGCGGATCGGCCAGCGCGAACAGCCAGCCCACCGGATGCGACGCCTGTGCTGCCAGGTACTGGCGCAGCATCTGCAGCAGCATCATGTGGCCCAGGTGGCGCGTCATCAGCGCCGCACCGGGCGCCGTCGCCTGCAATTCCTGCGCCAGCCGTTGCAAGGCCCAGTGCAGCACGCTGGCCTGGTCCGTATCGCCGCGCACGTGCAGCAGCGGTGGCAGGCAGTCGAGCAGGATGGACGCCTCGTCGCCAAAGCTGAAGCGTCCACCGATGAGGAAGAAATCGTGTTCCGGCGCGCCGTGACGGGCCACGCCTTGCTGCGCGTGCCGGTACACTTCCAGCGCCGGCGCGGCCGGCAAGCCGGGTGCGCTGGCCAGGGTGAATGCGCGCCCGGGCGCCAGCAGGAAGCAGTCGCCCGTCTGCAGCGGTACGGGCGCGTCGATGCCCGCGACCGTCAGCCAGCAAGTACCTTCGATCACAGCGTTGAACTTGATGCCGTCCGGCGGCGGGAAGTCGATGGCCCAGTCGCCACCCGCCTTCAGGCCGGCAAAATAGGAGCTGCGCGTATCGAGCAGCGAGAGTACATCGGAGAGCAAATCCATGGCGGGGTGCAATTCTGGACGATGGCGACAGTATTGCGGATTTTACGCCATTCACAGTCCTGTTCCTGGCACACACAATGTCCATCTCGCCAGCGATTCGGACTGGCGCCACTTGCAAAGGCAGACCCCATGGACAGCATCGACAACAAACAAACTCCCCTGCACACCGGCTTCAACGCCAGCACGACCGCCACCGAGGCGCTGGCCGGCCGCGACCTGTCCGGCATGCAGGCCATCGTCACGGGCGGCGCGTCGGGCCTGGGGCTGGAAACGGTGCGCGTGCTGGCCGGTGCCGGCGCCCGCGTACTGGTGCCGGCGCGCGACCCGCATCAGGCGCAAGCGGCCCTGGACGGCAAGGCCGGCGTGGAGGTCGCCGCGCTCGACCTGCTCGATCCGCGATCGATCGATGCCTTTGCCGCCGCTTTTCTGGCCACCGGCCGCGCCCTGCACGTGCTGGTCAACGGCGCCGGCATCATGGCCACGCCCTTGCTGCGCGATGCGCGCGGCTACGAGGCGCAGTTCGCGACGAATCACCTGGGGCATTTCCAGCTGACGGCGCGCCTGTGGCCCGCCTTGCGGCAGGCGCAGGGCGCGCGCGTCGTGTGCGTGTCGTCGCTGGGACACCGGCAGGCGGGCGTCGACCTGGACGACCCGCATTTCCTGCGCCAGCCGTACGATAAATGGCGCGCGTATGCGCAGTCGAAAAGCGCCAATGCCCTGTTTGCCGTGGAACTGGACCGGCGCGCTGCGGCGCACGGCGTGCGCGCCTTTTCGCTGCATCCGGGCGCCATCCTGACGCCGCTGGTGCGCCACCTGGACCTCGACGACTTGCGCCGTGTGGGCGCGCTCGATGAGGCCGGCCAGGTGAATCCGCCGCCGCAATCGGCTTTCAAGAATGTGGCGCAGGGCGCGGCCACGGCCGTCTGGTGCGCTGCCAGCGCGCAGCTTGAGGGTATGGGCGGCGTGTATTGCGAGGATGGCGACATTGCCGCCCTGGTGGCGGACGACAGCATGGGGCCGGGCGTGCGGCGCTGGGCCATCGATCCCGAGCAGGCGCGCCGGCTATGGGCGCTGAGCGAACGGATGACGGGCGTGCGTTTCGATTGCGACGCGGCATAAAAAATGCCGGGCAAGGCCCGGCATGTGCAGGAGGGCGGCGTGAACTTACGCCTTGCCCGCCAGCTTGTCGACCACCGGCACCAGCGCGGCCGGGCGGCAGCCGAAGGCGGCCAGGCGGCCTTGCGCGTGGGGCGCCAGGTCCAGGTCGTACGGCAAACGGCCCGCCACCAGCCACAGTTTATCCTGCGGCAGGGCCTCGATCAGGCGGCGCTGGCCGGCGACGAACATGGCGTTATACGTTTGCAGCACGATCTGCCGTGCACCTTGCGCGAAGGCGATGGCGGCGTCGACTTCGTCGTCCAGCGCCTCGGCCGACAAGGCATGTTCGCGCACGTCGAGGCCCGCTGCCAGCAGCGCCGGCAGCATCGAGCTGCGCGCTTCCTTGTTGCGGCCCAGCGCCACTTCGTCGATTTCGCTGCGCGAGCGCACTTCCACCGTCAGCAGGGTCACGGGCAGACTGGGGTCGAGCGCGCGGTAGTCGCCTTGCACGCGCAATGCCGCCTTTTGCAGCAACTGCGACAGGGCCATGGCGGCCGGCTGCATCAGCGCCGGCGGCGTGAGCGGGCGCGCGCGCCAGTCGCGCACGGCGCGGTTGCGCTTGAGTTCCGCCACGCGGGCGCAAGCGGCGTCGATGCGGGAGAGCGCGATGTCGCCGCGCTCCACGGCGGCGAGGACGGCGTCGATGGCCGCCGTCTGCTGCGCTTCGCGGTGCGAGATGAGGACGATGTCGGCGCCCGCCTGCAAGGTGGCGATGGCGCCCTGGGCGATGCCGATGCCGTCGGCGATGGCCGCCATTTCCAGGCAATCGGTGATGACGACGCCCTTGTAGCCCATCTCTCCGCGCAGCAGGTCCGTCAGCACGCCTTTCGACAGGGTGGCCGGCACGCTGGTGTCGGCCTCGAAGGCGGGGAAGACCACGTGCGCCGTCATGATGGCGTCCACGCCGCCGGCGATCGCCGCGCGGAAGGGCGCCAGTTCCACGGCGCGCAGGCGTTCCTTGTCGTGCGGGACGAGCGCCATGGCGTAATGCGTGTCGGTGGCCGTGTCGCCGTGGCCGGGGAAGTGCTTGGCGGTGACGGCCATGCCGCTGGCGCGCTGGCCGCGCATGGCGGCCATGCCGTAGTCGATGACGGTGGCGGCATCCTCGCCGTACGCGCGCACGCCGATGACGGGATTGTTGCGGTTGTTGTTCACGTCCAGCACGGGCGCCAGCAGCAGGTTGATGCCCACCTGGCGCATTTCATCGCCGCTGATCTCGTTCATGCGCTCGCAGTCTTCGATGGAGCCGGCCGCCTGGAAGGCCATCGCTGCCGGAATCGGCGTGATGCCCTGCTCGATGCGCATCACCATGCCGCCTTCCTGGTCGATGGAGATGAGCAGCGGAATGTCGGATACTTCCGCGTTGATTTCCTGCAGTTCGCGGCACAGGGCCGATACTTGCGCGGGCGTGTGCACGTTGCGGCGGAACAGGATCACGCCGCCCACCTTCTTTTCGCGTATCAAGGTCTTGATATGCTCGTCCGCCTGCAGGGCGTCGAAGCCCACCATGAACAACTGTCCTACTTTCTCGCGCAAACCCTGCTCCATGCTGCAACTCCTCCGGTATGTATTGTGACGACGGCATACGTATTCTGGCACCGTGGTGGCGCATCGTGGCGGTCACCGGAAAGCTGCCTTGGTTTTGTACTTGTTTTGGTATTGTATTGGATTTGGGTTTTTGCGCAAGTGGTTATTAAGTGGTATTGCTCCACTTGCGCAAGCCTGGCTTCAATCCAGGCGCTGGAACGATGCCGATTGCGCCTTGGGCCAGTACAGGCCGAACACGGGCGGCAGCTGCGGCAGCTGGCTCGGGTCGAGTAGCTGGCCCGCTTCCAGGAAGGGAAGCAGGGCCGACGCCAGTTTCACCTGGTTGGGCGAGATGCGCCGCACCAGGTGGTGCGGGCGCAGTTCCTGCGGATGCGCCAGGCCGGCGGCGGCGATCAGTTCGGCCAGCGCCTTCATGGTGTTCTGGTGGAAGTGCGCCACGCGGGCGATCTTGTCGGGCACCACCAGCGCGCGCTGGCGCTGCGGGTCTTGCGTGGCCACGCCGGTGGGGCAGCGGTCCGTGTGGCAGCTTTGCGACTGGATGCAGCCCAGCGCGAACATGAAGCCGCGCGCCGAATTGCACCAGTCGGCGCCCAGCGCCAGCAGGCGGGCGATGTCGAAGGCCGTGATGATCTTGCCCGAGCAGCCGATCTTGATGCGCTCGCGCAGGTTGGCGCCCACGAGAGTGTTATGCACGAGCACCAGCGCTTCCTGCAGCGGCGTGCCCACGTGGTCCGTGAATTCCAGGGGGGCGGCGCCCGTGCCCCCTTCGCTGCCGTCGACGACGATGAAGTCGGGCGTGATGCCCGTTTCCAGCATGGCCTTGACGATGGCGAAGAATTCCCACGGGTGGCCGATTGCCAGCTTGAAGCCCGTCGGCTTGCCGCCGGAGAGCGTGCGCAGGCGGTCGATGAAGTGCAGCATTTCCAGTGGCGTGGAAAAGGCGCTGTGCGCGGCCGGCGAGACGCAATCCTCGCCCGCCATCACGCCGCGCGTGGTGGCGATCTCGATCGTCACTTTCGGCCCGGGCAGCACGCCGCCGTGGCCCGGCTTGGCGCCCTGCGACATTTTCAGCTCGATCATTTTCACCTGCTCCGAGCTGGCGTTGGCGATGAAGCGCTCTTCCGAAAACGTGCCATCCTGGTTGCGGCAGCCGAAGTAGCCGGAACCGATTTCCCACACCAGGTCGCCGCCATTTTCGCGGTGGTAAGGGCTGATGCTGCCTTCGCCCGTGTCGTGCATGAAGCCGCCGCTGCGCGCGCCGCCGTTCAAGGCCAGGATGGCGTTGGCCGACAGGGCGCCAAAGCTCATCGCCGAGATATTGAAGACGCTGGCCGAATACGGTTTGGCGCGCGGGCAGTCCGGGTGGTTGCCGATCTCGATGCGGAAGTCGTGGCCCGTGACCTTGGCGGGGGCGATGGAATGGTTGATCCATTCATAGCCCGCTTCGTACACGTCGAGCTGGGTGCCGAACGGGCGCTTGTCCGTCTGCTCCTTGGCGCGCTGGTAGACGATGCTGCGCTGGCTGCGCGAGAACGGCGTCGCCTCGCTGTCGCTTTCCAGGAAATACTGGCGGATCTCGGGGCGGATACTCTCAAAAAAGAAGCGGAAGTGCGCGAGGATGGGGTAGTTGCGGCGCAGGGCGCGCTTGGTTTGCAGCAGGTCGCTGATGCCGACCAGGGTCAGCGCACCGGCCAGCAGGGGCAGCCAGTAATGATCGTAATAAAACAGGGACAGGACAAAGATGGCGGCCGTCGCAATGAAGGTCAGGTAGCGAAATGGTACTAGGTGCATGGGCACTCCGGGGAAGTCAGACTGATATTGCTGAGTGTACCGGTGATTTGTAGATCTTGCTGACTGGCAAAGTGTACTGTCAGAGTGACGCTATCCATACGTGCGACACCTGACAAAACCGTAGCGAGCGGCAGCGATTTGTGGCCGAGAAGCGCAACCGTACTTTAGTACGGTGAGCATCGCCGGCCGCAAAGCGCGACGCGCAGTAGGTTTGGTCAGGTGTTTACCGTTGTGCCGCGCGGATGCGCTCGACCCGTTCGGCGCTGGCCGGATGGCTCGACAGGTACGGCGTGCCGTGGTCCAGCTTGCCCAGGGCGACAAACACTTGCGCCAGGTGTTCCAGGGGAATGTCGTTCTGGCGCAGCATGGCGATCGCGTAGTCGTCCGCGTCGCGCTCGACGTCGCGCGAGTACTTCAAGTCCAGCAGCAGCGGCGGCACGGTCGCCACCACCGTCGACACGTCGCCGAACAGCAGCGCCGCGCCGGCGCCCACGGCCGAAGTCTGGATGATGCGCCGCGTCAGGTGACGCTGCTGCAAATGCCCCAGCTCGTGCGCCAGCACGCCCATGATGGCCTGGTCGTCCGGCAGCAGTTCGATCATCTCATCGGTCAGCACGATGTCGCCGGACGGCAGGGCAAACGCGTTCGGGCCGATCTTGCTCTTGCGGAAAACGATGCGGTGCACGGGCGTGCTGTCGCCAGGCGTGGCCAGGCGCGCGAACTGGGCGCGCAAGGCTTGCTGGCGCGCAGCATCAAGTTTACTTGGCGCAAACATGTGGCTGTCGAGGAAATCGAGCACGCCCTGGCCCAGCTGGCGCTCGACGGACTGGGGAATCGCATACGCGATCCCCTTCGCCACCACGGGCAGCAGGTATTGATAGCTGAGCCACAGGGCTACGATGGTGGCCACCGTGGCCAGCAGGGCGCCGCGCCAGCTTTGCTGCAGCCGCACCACCCAGCCGTCGCGGTGGCCCGTGTCGTGCAGCATGTCGTTGAAGGCCGCCTGGTCGGCGATCTCCAGGTAGGCGCCATCGGCAAAGCTGACCTTGCGCACGGCGTGGCGGCTGCGTTCTGACACGTGCAGTTCGCCCAGCGGGCAACTGCGCTCGATGTCGCCGGCCAGCATGGCCTGGCCATCGCGCACGCTGAGCGTGACGTGGTACAGGCGCGAGGTCTGGCCGTCGAAATAGCGGGCGGCCAGCGCGGCGTGGTCTTCTTGCGTGGTGGCGTTCATGCTTACATCGACAGGTCGAAGTCCAGCAGGTCGGCCATGCCTTCGCCCGTGGCCGACACTTGCTGGCCCGTGGCGGCGACAAACTCGTCCAGGCTGCCATGCACCAGCATCGAGGTCGCCTCCAGGCGGTACTTCAGCCAGCGCACGTGGGCGAACGGCGTAAACAGGCCCAGGGTGACGACGACTCCCAGCAGGTTGGTCAGCATGACGAAGGTGGTGCGGCCCCACGTCAGCTGCGACTGGAACTGGTGCTGCTGCAAGCGCGTATGGTTCCAGATCAGGTTCTGGATCATGGTCAGGAACAGCGGCAGCACGGTAAACGCCCACAGGTACAAGGCGCCGATGGCAAACAGCAGGCTGCCAATCTTGGTCCTGTCATTCGCATTGGCCGCGAACGAGGCGAACACGCTGCCGAAGACGACGAATATCAGGACCAGCAGGCCGCCCAGCAGCAGCGCGAAGAACAGCAAATAGGTCTTGTAAAAGCTGCCGACCGTGGCGTCAAAGCTGAAATGGCTGGCGCCGAAACGGCTTTGCGTGTGCTGGAAGCGCTTCAGGCGCTGGTGCAGGAACGGCGTCATCAAGCCTGCCGTGAAGGTATTCAGGATGGGCAGCCACAGGAAGTATTTGTAGGCTTCCCTGGCGCTGCCGCCGAAACCGAAGCGGATGCCGCGGTAACTGGTGTTGTACAGCTTGAACTGCAGGCTTTTCCATATCAGCCAGGGCAGGATGGCTGCCAGCAGCACGAACATCAGCAGGCCCACGAGGGGCGCAACTTTCAGGGCGATGTTGTAACCGCCAATCAGCACGACGGCCACGATGCGGCCCTTCAGGATGGCGACGGCATTGCCGTGGTATTCGAAGCTGCTGCCGGCCAGGTGGGTACTGGAATAGAAATAGCGGTTGCGGCGCACCTTGGCCCAGGCGGAATAAATGCCCAGGGTAACGATGCTCAGCAGCAGGTTGACGATCCAGATACGGAAGTATTCGCTGCCGGTGGCGCTGAAGGTGATGGCTTCGCGCTTGGGCGCGGTGTTGTTTGTGTCGAAATCCACAGGGGGTTTCCTTACTTATTGGAAACAAAACAAGATAAGGGAAGATTGAAAAGTTATCAATTGAAAATACTGTTTTTCATATTTTTTTTTGCATATCTTCATGCGCTGCCCGATCCAGCCGTCCCGGCTATACTGGAACTCAACCATCGCCTAACGGGAAAACCATGATCGTCGTCCACCATCTGAATAATTCGCGCTCGCAGCGCGTGCTCTGGCTGCTCGAGGAACTGGGCCTCGACTACGAGGTCAAGCGCTACCAGCGCGACCCGAAAACCATGCTGGCGCCCGCCTCGCTGCGGGCCGTGCATCCGCTGGGCAAGTCGCCCGTGATCACGGATGGCGCCAACACCATCGCCGAATCGGGCGCCATCATCGACTACCTGGTCGAGCGCTACGGCAATGGCCGCTTGATCCCGGCGGCCGGCACGCCGGACAAGCTGCGCTGGACCTACTGGCTGCATTTTGCGGAAGGCTCGGCCATGCCGCCGCTGCTGCTGAAACTGGTGTTCGACAAGGTCGAGTCGTCGCCGATGCCGTTTTTCGTCAAGCCGATCGCGCGCGGCATCGCCGGCAAGGTCAAGAGTAGCTTCATCATGCCCAATATCAACAGCCAACTGGCCTACATGGAAGCGGAGCTGGAAAAAACCAAATGGTTTGCCGGCAATGAATTCACGGCGGCCGACATCCAGATGAGCTTTCCGCTGGAAGCGGCCGCCATGCGCGGCGGACTCGACGAGCGTCTGCCGAAGCTGACGGCGTTCCTGCAGCGCATCCATGCACGCCCGGCCTACCAGCGCGCGCTGGAAAAAGGCGGGCCCTACGATTTCGCCAAATAAGGCGCATGCAAGCCCGATGTGCGGGGAACCATACGGTAAAATGCCCGATTCAACCAGCATCCACTTACCGCATGGCCAGACTCCTCGCTATCGACGGCTTGAATATCGTACGCCGCGTCTACGAAGCCAGTCCTGAACCCGATTCCGACCTGAAGGCGGAGATCGCGCTGCGCCATGCGCTGTCGTCGTTCCGTACCCTCATCAATGACCACGAGCCGACGCACATCCTGCCGGCCTTCGATTTCGGCGGTCCGACCTGGCGCCACGCCCTGTATGCGGGCTACCGCGAGGGGCGCCAGCCCATGCCGCAGGTGCTGCGCGACGCCTTGCCCGGCTTTTACGCCACCCTGGCCAGCTTCGGCATGCACGTCGTCAGTATTCCCGAGGTCGAAGCCGACGACGTGATCGGCACGGCCGTCATGCGCTGGCTGCACGAGGGGCGCGGCGCGGCCGTCATCGCCACCACCGACAAGGATTTGCACGGCTTGATCGCCCACGGCGCGCTGGTGTGGGACCACTTCAAGGGTGTCTGGCACGACCACGCCTGGGTCGAGAAAAAGTTCGGCGTACCGCCGGAACTGCTGCCCGACCTGCTGGCGCTGATGGGCGACGTCACCGACAGCATCCCCGGCGTGTCGAAGATCGGCCTGAAGACGGGCGCGAAACTGTTGCGCGCTTACGGCAATATCGACGCCGTGATGGCCGGCGCGGGCATTTTGCCCGGCGCGCTGGGCGAAAGCCTGCGAAAAGAGCGGGAAATACTGTATCTTTCAAGAAAGTTGGTAGAACTTAAGACCGACGTGACCTTAGGCGTGACCTGGAACAAGCTGGCGTGGGAAAAGTAAGCGCCGGCGTAACACAAGAACAATCAAGCAAGGGATGTAATCATGATGTTAAAGACAGTCCTGATCGATAGCAGCGCCGTGGCGCGCGGCCTGCTGAACACGGTCCTGACCGATGGCGGCTACGATGTCTGCGGACAGACGCATACCAGCGCGCTGGGACTGGCGTTGCTGGTCAAGCACCACCCGCATTTCGTCTGCATCGCGCGCGAACAGGTGGAAGACGGGAGCAATGTGGTGCAAACCATCCGCGCCCAGTATCCGAAGACGCTCATTTTCATGGTCTCGGGCGGCATCGACGCGGCCTCGCTGCAGGCGGCCCACGCGATGGGCGTGTCGGGCTTCATCGTGAAACCGTTCATGGCCGACACGGTCCTGAAAACCGTGCGCAATACCGTCATTGCGATGGTGCGCAAGCAGCAGCAGGCCTTGGCCGCCGCTCAGAAGGACGCCTGATTAAATCTACTGCGCGTCGCGATTTGCGGCCGGCGATGCTCACTGGCTCGGCGCCCCCGTACTAAAGTACAGCTGCGCTTCTCGGGCCAACGGGGGCGCCGAGCCTCACTGCCGCTCGCTACGATTTTCTCAGGCGTTGATCCTGAACTTTACGCATACAATTACTACAGCACCCCGGTTGAACTGGCGATGATGCCGCCGCCCAGGCACACGTCGCCGTCGTACAGCACGGCCGACTGGCCCGGCGTGACGGCCCATTGCGCCTGGTCGAACGCCAGCGAGAAGTTCTCCACACCATCGGGCAGCAGCTGGCACGCCACGTCGGCCTGGCGGTAGCGCGTCTTGGCGCTCAAGGCGCCCGCCTGCGGCGCCGTGCCGGCGACCCAGCTGGCCTGGTCGGCCGTCAAGGCGGGCGACAGCAGCCACGGGTGGTCATGGCCCTGCACCACCCACAGGGTATTGTTGACGATATCCTTGCGCGCCACATACCAGGCGTCGCTGCTGCCGTCGGCGTTCTGGTACGACTTCACGCCGCCGATGCCGATGCCCTTGCGCTGGCCCAGGGTATAAAAACTCAGACCCACGTGTTCGCCCACGGTCTTGCCGTCGGCCGTCTTCATCGGGCCCGGCTTGTACGACAGGTAGCGGTTCAAGAATTCGCGGAACGGGCGTTCGCCGATGAAGCAGATGCCCGTGGAATCCTTCTTTTGCGCGTTCGGCAGGGCCAGTTTCTCGGCGATCTGGCGCACTTGCGTCTTCGGGATTTCACCGAGCGGGAACAGGGTCTTCGACAATTGCGCCTGGTTCAGGCGGTGCAGGAAGTAGCTCTGGTCCTTGCTGGCGTCGACGGCTTTCAGCAGTTCATAACGGCCGGCATCGGTGGGCGCCTGGCGCACGCGCGCGTAATGGCCGGTGGCGATCAGGTCGGCGCCCAGGGTCATGGCGTGGTCGAGGAAGGCCTTGAACTTGATTTCGGCGTTGCACAGCACGTCCGGATTCGGCGTGCGGCCGGCCTGGTATTCGCGCAGGAAATCGGCGAACACGCGGTCCTTGTATTCGGAGGCGAAATTGACGGCTTCGATATCGACGCCGATGACGTCGGCCACGCTGGCCGCGTCGATCCAGTCCTGGCGCGTGGAGCAGTATTCCGAATCGTCGTCATCTTCCCAGTTTTTCATGAACAGGCCGATGACTTCATAGCCTTGTTCCTTCAGCATCCATGCCGCGACCGAGGAATCGACCCCGCCCGACATGCCGATCACGACTTTCTTCTTGCTCATCTTGCTTTCCAGTTACTTTTAATAATATTGCTATGCGCTATTGAAAACGGACGCATGCGTGTGCAGCAGGGCCAGCGGCGCGCGCCGGCCCGCCAGGTATTCGTCCACGCACTGCAGCACCAGCGGGCTGCGGTGGCGTTCCTGGCACGCCGCCAGCTCGTCGCGCGTCATCCACAGGGTGCGGATGATGCCTTCGTCCAGCGGGCGGTCATGCTCGGCGCCGGCCGTGCCGCAAAAGGTGAAGCGCAGATAGGTCACGTCCTCGCCCGTGCGCTGTGACTGGTAGCGCGACATATACATGCCGACCAGTGCCGTGGGGATGAAATCGAAGGCCGCTTCTTCCAGCGTTTCGCGGATCACCGCCTGCTCCAGCGACTCGAACGGGTCGAGGTGGCCGGCCGGCTGGTTGAGCTTGATGCCTTCGCTGGTCTCTTCTTCAATCAGTAAAAACAGGCCGTCGCGCTCGACGATGGCGGCAACGGTGACAGAGGGTTTCCAGATTCTCGGCATGATTCCATCCTTGAAAGAGCCGACATTTTATCTTGTTCTGCGCGCGCGGTTTGAAGCCGGCCTTTTGTTGCGCGGACATATTGATAAATGACAACGTTTTAGCAAATAGCGGTGGGAGGTACTTACGTCTTTCCCTGGGAGCGCACTAGCATGGGGGCTTTGGCGGCAAGATGGCAGGAAGCGCCCGCTAATATAGGCTTTCCCTGTGGTCAAAACAAGCACGCACGCTTGCTCGACTGTGGTGAGATTGACACACCTTTCTCACAATATGGGCGCCGCGCCGCATGGTGAAACGAATCGTGGGATGCTGGTGGAATTAGTGTCGTACGACTAAAAGTTGCTGGTTCACAAACGTTTAACGCGCTGCTTTCCGTGTTAGATTCTAGTCAGTTTATCAATTAGCGGAGGCATCATGAGGATAGGCATACCGGCCGAAACACGGCCTGGTGAAACACGGGTGGCAGCAACGCCCGAGACAGTCAAGAAGCTGGCAGCCAAACATCAGATCGTCGTGCAATCGGGAGCGGGCTTGCAGGCGTCGATTCCCGACGACGCGTATGCCGCCGCCGGCGCGCAGATCGGCACGGCCCAGGAAGCCTATGGCTGCGCCATCGTGCTCAAGGTGCGCGCGCCCGATGCCGATGAACGGGCCCTGATGGCCAGCGGCACGGTGTTGATCGGCATGTTGAACCCGTTTGACGCGGACAATATCGCCGCCATGGCCACGGCCGGCCTGTCCGCCTTCGCGCTGGAAGCCGTGCCGCGCATCACGCGCGCGCAATCGATGGACGTGCTGTCGTCGCAGGCGAACATCGCCGGCTACAAGGCCGTGCTGGTGGCCGCCAATACCTACCAGCGCTTCATGCCGATGCTAATGACGGCGGCCGGCACCGTCAAGGCGGCCCGCGTGCTGATCATGGGCGTGGGCGTGGCTGGGCTGCAGGCGATCGCCACGGCCAAGCGGCTGGGCGCCGTCATTGAGGCGTCCGACGTGCGCCCGCCCGTCAAGGAACAAGTGGAGTCGCTGGGCGCCAAGTTCCTCGACGTGCCTTTCCTCACGGACGAAGAAAAGGAAATCGCCAAGGGCTCGGGCGGCTATGCGCGCGCCATGCCGGCCGACTGGATGCGCCGCCAGGCCGAGTTGGTGCATGAACGGGCGAAACTGGCCGACATCATCATCACCACCGCCCTGATCCCCGGTCGCGCCGCGCCCGTGCTGATCTCCGAAGAGACGGTGAAAGCCATGAAGCCCGGTTCCGTCATCGTCGACCTGGCCGTGGAACAGGGCGGCAACTGCCCGCTCTCGGAACTGGGCAAGACGGTGCTGAAACACGGCGTCTACATCGTGGGCGAGCCGAACCTGGCGACCCTGGTGGCGGCCGACGCCTCGGCCCTGTATGCGCGCAACGTGCTGGACTTTTTAAAGCTCATCATCGACAAGGACGACCAATTGCTGATCGACCGCGAGGATGAAATCATCAAGGCCAGCCTGGTGTGTGCAGGCAGTGAAATCTTACGTAAATAACGCGGCGCCGGAGAGAACAACATCATGGAAATCAGTCATACCATCACCAACCTGATCATCTTCGTGCTGGCCATTTATGTCGGCTACCACGTCGTCTGGACCGTCACGCCGGCGCTGCATACGCCGCTGATGGCCGTCACCAACGCCATTTCCGCCATCATCATCGTCGGCGCCATGCTGGCGGCGGGCCTGACGCAAGGCCCGCTGGCGCAGGCGGCCGGCACCCTGGCCGTGGCCCTGGCCGCCGTCAACGTGTTTGGCGGCTTCCTCGTCACGCAGCGCATGCTCGAGATGTTCCGTAAAAAAGAACCGAAGGCCAAGCAAGGAGCAAAAGAATGAGTCTCGCCATGAGCTTCGTCACCATGAACCTGGTGACGATGATGTACCTGATCGCCTCGGTGTGCTTCATCCAGGCCTTGAAAGGCCTGTCGTCGCCCTCGACGGCGCGCCGCGGCAATGCCTTCGGCATGAGCGGCATGGCCATTGCCGCCGTCACCACCGTGGCGCTGATCCTGAAACTGAAGGAACAGCAAACGGGCGGCATGGGCCTGACCCTCGTCATCATCGGCATCGTCACGGGCGGCGCCATCGGCGCCTACCTGGCGAAAACCGTGGAAATGACGAAGATGCCGGAACTGGTGGCGGCCATGCATTCGCTGATCGGCCTGGCGGCCGTCTGCATCGCCGTGGCGGCCGTGTCCGAGCCGTGGGCCTTCAATATCGCCAAGCAGGGCGAGGCGCTGCCCATCGGTAACCGCTTCGAACTGTTCATCGGCACCTTTGTCGGCGCCATCACCTTCTCCGGTTCGGTGATCGCCTTCGGCAAGCTGTCGGGCAAATACAAGTTCCGGCTGTTCCAGGGCGCGCCCGTCAGCTTCAAGGGCCAGCACATGCTCAACCTCGTGCTGGCGCTGGTGATGGTGGGCCTGGGCCTGGTGTTCTGCTTCGCCGACGGCGTCGAGCCAGCCTGGACGCCGTTTATCGTGATGGCCATCATCGCCTTTGCGCTGGGCGTCTTGATCATCATTCCCATCGGCGGCGCCGACATGCCGGTGGTGGTGTCGATGCTCAACAGCTATTCTGGCTGGGCCGCGGCCGGCATCGGCTTTTCGCTGAATAACTCGATGCTGATCATCGCCGGCTCATTGGTCGGTTCGTCCGGCGCGATCCTGTCGTACATCATGTGCAAGGCCATGAACCGTTCGTTCTTTAACGTCATCCTCGGCGGCTTCGGCGGCGATGCGCCGGCCGCTGGCGTGGCGGGCGCGCAGGAACAGCGTCCCGTGAAATCGGGTTCGGCCGACGACGCCGCCTTCATCATGGGCAATGCGGAAACCGTCATCATCGTGCCCGGCTACGGCCTGGCCGTGGCGCGCGCGCAGCACTCCTTGAAAGAACTGGTGGAAAAGCTCACGCACAAGGGCATCACCGTCAAGTATGCGATCCACCCCGTGGCGGGACGCATGCCGGGCCACATGAACGTGCTGCTGGCCGAGGCGGAAGTGCCGTACGACCAGGTCTTCGAGATGGAAGACATCAACGGCGAATTCGGCCAGACGGACGTGGTGCTGGTGCTGGGCGCGAACGACGTCGTCAATCCGGCGGCGAAAGATCCGAAATCGCCGATCGCCGGCATGCCGATCCTGGAAGCCTACAAAGCCAAGAGCATCATCGTCAACAAGCGCTCGATGGCGTCCGGCTATGCGGGCCTGGACAACGACCTGTTCTACCAGCCGAACACGATGATGGTGTTTGGCGACGCGAAGAAGGTAATCGAGGATATGCTCAAAGCCATCGACTAAACGCCGCTGGCAGCGACCGGACGGCCCGCCTTGCGCGGGCCGTTTTTATGGGGCGGCCGCCGCCGCGACGACCTGGTTGCGTCCCTGATGCTTGGCCACATACAGGGCCTTGTCGGCATCCGATATGGCCGCGTCCAGGCTGGCGCCTTGCACCAGTTGCGCCACGCCGATGCTGATGGTGACGTGCAGCGGGCCGCCGTCGGGCAGCACGGTGACGGCCGCCGCCACGGCCGCGCGGATGCGTTCGGCCACCTGGTGCGCCTGCTGCAGACTGGCGTCGGGGAAGAGCAGGCCGAACTCCTCGCCGCCGAGGCGCGCCGCCACGTCGGTGATGCGTCCCGTGTCGCGCAGCGCCTGCGCCACCGTGCGCAGCACGGCGTCGCCCACGGCATGGCCATAGCG
This sequence comes from Janthinobacterium rivuli, assembly GCF_009208735.1. Classification (GTDB taxonomy): domain Bacteria; phylum Pseudomonadota; class Gammaproteobacteria; order Burkholderiales; family Burkholderiaceae_D; genus Janthinobacterium. The sequence goes on from NZ_WFLJ01000003.1 coordinate 104,452, forward strand.
GTCGTTGATCTTCTTGAAGTGATCGAGGTCGGCCACGCCCACGCTCAGGGCGGCGCCGTTGCGCGCCGCGCGCGCCATCGCCTGCGCGGCCTGCGCTTCATAGGCGCGCCGGTTGGGCAGCGACGTCAGCGCATCGTGCAGCGCCTGCTGTTCCAGCTGCGCCAGCAGACTGGCGTTTTTTGCCGCCAGTTCGCGCCGTTCGCGCACGTCGAGCAGGAAGGCGCCGAAATAGCGCATGCCGTCGACCACGCCCAGGTCCAGCGCCTTCATTTCGATGGGGATCATCTGCGTGTCGCGGTGGCGGATGGCGAATTCGCGTATCTTCCCCAGCACGCTGGAAGTGCGCGAGCTGCGGATGTAGTTGATCACGTGGTTGTCGTGCTGCGCGCCGACGGCGTCGGGCAGCAGGCCATTCAGGGTCTGGCCCAGCAACTCCCCGCTGGCATAGCCCGACAACGCCTGCATGGCGCCGTTGATATAGCGGATGCGGCACTGTTCATCGATGATGATGACGGCGTCGAGGGAATCTTCCAGCAGGCGGGAAAAGAGTACTTCGGGAAGAGCGGCAGGCGGTGCTGCGGTCAAAGCATCTGTCATGGAACGGTCGCCGAAAGCCAGGTGACAGCCATTGTCGCATCCGCGGGCCGTTTACTCCATGCCGGATCTTTCGCCTGTTTCTTTTTCGCCCGTGCCCTGATCACCGAGGTTCAGCGCCGGCCGTACATCATCAGCTCGGCGAGCGTCTTGCGCGCCGGGCTGACAAGGTCCAGCAAACCCAGCGACAGTCCCAGCAAGCCTTGCGTGGGCGCGCTGCCCGTGAAGATGCGCGCCATGGTGTCGGTGACGCGCACGGTCAGTCCGCGGTCGGCCTGGCGCAGGCTGGCGTAGCGTTCCAGCCCGGCCGGGCTGCTGTCCTGCGCCAGCACGCGGGCCAGCACGGCGGCGTCGCGCAAGCCCAGGTTCAAGCCTTGTCCCGCCACCGGGTGCAGGGTTTGCGCCGCATTGCCGATGGCGACCGTGCGCGCCGTGCCGTTCGCCTGCGCGTTCAGGCCCAGCGGATAGGCCAGGCGCGCCGTCGTGTGGCTAAAGCGTCCCAGACGGCTGCCGAAGGCGGCGCCCAGGCGCGCCAGGAAGGCCGCGTCGTCCAGCGCCAGCAATTGTTCCGCGCGCGTGGGCGGCACGCACCACACCAGCGCGTAGCCGTCGTCCTGCGGCAGCAGGGCCAGCGGGCCTTCGTCGGTGAAGCGCTCGTACGCGCGGTGCGCGATGGGGCTAGTCGTGTGCACGTGGGCGATGATGGCGCTTTGGCCATAGTCGCGGCTGACGGCGCGTTCCTGCTGCTGGCCGAACAGGCCGCCCTCGGCCTGCACCAGCAGGCTGGCGCGCAAGCTGGACGCGGCGCCGGTCTGCTCGATCTGCACGCACACGCCATCGGCGTCTTCGCAGCTAGCAGTCACCAGGGCCGGGCGCAGGCTGGCCACGCCCAGGCGTTCGCACACGTCGGCCAGCGCGCTGACGACGGCGCCGTAACGGGCCACATAACCGAGCGCCTCGACGCCATGCTCGCCGCGATCCATCAGGCTGCGCCCGAACTGGCCGCGGCGCGAGACGTGAATCTGGTGGATAGGCGTCGCTGCCACGGGCCAGGCGCCCGCTTCCTCGAGAATCTGGCGGCTGCCGTGCGACAGGGCGATGGTGCGCGGGTCGCGCCTGGCGTGGTCGAGAGATTTGGCGTCGAGCAGGGCGATGCCGGCGGCGCGGCTGCCCCGCTGCACCAGCAGGGCGGCCAGCGCCATGCCGACGGGGCCGGCGCCGCAGATGGCGAGATCGAAAGTGGACGGTGTTTGCATGCGGCGGCGTTAATCCTGTGACATCAGTTGTTCGATTTCAGCGACACCTTTTGGCGCCGTGCTGAAGACTTCATGGCCTTGCGGCGTGACCAGCACATCGTCTTCGATGCGGATGCCGGTATGCCAGAACTGCTCCGGCACGCCCGCGCCGGGGCGCACGTAAATACCCGGTTCCACCGTCAGCACCATGCCTGGTGCCAAAGCGCGCCACGGCTTGCCCGGCGCGGCGGTGTCGCGGTAGGCGCCCACGTCGTGCACGTCCATGCCCAGCCAGTGGCTGGTGCCGTGCATATAGAAGGGCATATACGCCTTGTCGGCGATGACGTCCTGCGCGCTGCCGCTTTTTTGCCGGTTCAGCAGGCCCAGGTCCAGCATGCCCTGCGCCAGCACCTGCACGGCCGCCTCGTGGATGGCGCTGTGCGGCAAACCGGGGCGCACCATGTCCAGCGACGCCTGTTGCGCGGCCAGCACCAGTTCATACAACGCCCGCTGCGGGCCGCTGAAACGGCCGTTGACGGGCCAGGTGCGCGTGATGTCGGAGGCGTAGCCATCGAGTTCGCAGCCGGCGTCGATCAGCACCAGCTGGCCGTCGTTCAATGCCGCGTCGTTGGCGTTGTAATGCAGGATGCAGGCGTTGCCGCCGCCGGCCACGATGGAGGAATACGCGGGGAACTGCGCGCCGCTGCGCCGGAATTCGTACAGCAGCTCCGCTTCGAGCGCATATTCGTGCATGCCGGGCAGCGTGGCGCGCATGGCGCGCACGTGGGCCGCGCTGGAAATGGCGGCCGCGCGGCGCATCAGTTGCTGTTCCTGCGTGTCTTTCAGCAGGCGCATGGCGTCGAGCATGCCATGGACGTCGTGCGCGATGGCGGGCGCCGTGACGCCGCTGCGGGCCTTTTGCCGCACGTTGTGCAGCCAGACCTTGACTTGTGCATCGAGGCCGCCGCCCAGCGCATAGTAAATGGCGGGGGCGTCGGCCAGCAGGCGCGTCATTTCCACGTCGAGTTCCTCGATGGGGAAGGCGCTGTCGAAGCCGAAGCTGGCGCGCGCCGCCTCGGGACCGTGGCGGAAACCGTCCCAGATTTCGCGCTCCGTGTTCTTGGCGCGGCAAAACAGGATGGCGCGCGCCGGCGCCGTGGCGCTGGCGGCCACCAGGGCCACGGCGCTGTCGGGTTCCGTAAAGCCGCTCAGGTAATAGAAATAGCTGTCGTGGCGGTACGGATAATCGCAATCGCTGTTGCGCGGCACTTCGGGCGCCGTGACGAGGATGGCCACGCTGCCCGGCAACATCTGCGCCAGCAGCGCCGCGCGCCGTGCCGCGAAATTGGCCATCATGTCGCGCTGGCCTTGGCCGTGACGCCATTGAGCGCGTCGAGCTGCTGTGGGGTGCCCACATTGGTCCACTCGCCCGGATAGACTTCGCCGCCCACGCGGCCCTGGTCCGCGTACTGGCGCAGCAGATCGCCCAGTTTGGCGTGGCTGCCGGGCGCGATGCCGTCGAACATCTCGGGACGATACACGCCGATATTGGCGAACGTCCACTTGGTGTCGTCCGTATTGTTGATCGCGAACAAGGTCAGGCCGAAGTCGCCCTTGGGATGGAAGTCGGGATTGGGCACCAGGTACGTCCAGGCGATGTCGCGCTGGTCGGCCGGATACGGCGTGCCCAGCACATCCTTGTCGGCCAGCACGTCGAGTACCTGCTTGAAGTCGAAATACGGGCAATAGATGTCGCCGGAAATGGCGAGGAAAGGTTCCTCGCCCAGCAAATGGCGCGCCTGGGCGATGCCGCCCGCCGTTTCCAGCGGCGTGGTCTCGGGCGAATACGCGATGCGCGCGCCATACGCGCTGCCGTCGCCAAGGGTCTCCTCGATCAGATGGCCAAGGTGGGAATGGTTGATGACGATGTCCGTGATGCCGGCGCGCACCAGGTTCAGCACATGCCAGACGATCAGTGGACGGCCGCGCACTTTCAGCAGCGGTTTGGGACAGGTATCGGTAAGCGGACGCATCCGTTCACCGCGGCCTGCGGCAAAGATCATGGCTTTCATGGTGGAACTCGTTTTCTGTGCAATAAGTGAAAGGCGGGGCCGTGGCCCCGCAGCGGACGGGTCAGGTGCGCCGATTAAAAAGTGTAGCCGACTTGCGGCGTCTTGTTTTCCAGCGCGTCGAGCAGACGCACCAGCGGCTTGAGTTCCGTATAGCGGTTGGCTGTCTTGCGCACGTAATCGAGCACGGTCGGCAGATCGCCCATGTACAGATCCTTGCCGTCGCGGTAATTCAAGCGCGCGAACAGGCCGAGAATTTTCAGGTGGCGCTGCAGGGCCGTGAATTCGAAATCGCGGTAGAAGGCGTCGATGTCGGGATTCACGGGTAAGCCCAGCTGCTTGGCGCGCTGCCAGTAGCGGATCACCCAGTCGAGCACCAGTTCCTCATCCCATTGAATATACGCGTCGCGCAGCAGCGAGGCGATGTCGTAGGTGACGGGACCGAAGACGGCGTCCTGGAAGTCGAGGATGCCGGGATTGGGAATCGAGCCATCGTTGATGTGCATCAAATTGCGCGAATGGTAGTCGCGGTGCATGAATACTTGTTGCTGCGACAAGATGTTCGCCGTGATGGCGTCGAAGACTTTGTCCAACTGGGTTTGTTGCACATCCGTCAAGGTGGCGCCCAGGTGCTTGCCAATAAACCATTCCGGGAACAGATGCATTTCGCGCAGGATGAAGGCGCGGTCGAATTCGGGCAAGACGTCCGGCTGGCTGGCCAGCTGGATTTTCATCAAGGATTCCAGCGCTTCGGCGTACAGCACGCTGGCATTGTCGTGGTTCAGGGCGTCGAGGTAGGTGGTCGTGCCCAGGTCGGAGAGCAGCAGGAAGCCGCTGTCCAGGTCTTGCGCGATGATCTCGGGCACGGACACGCCGGCGTCTTTCAGCAAGCCGGCCACCTTGACGAAGGCGGGCACGTTTTCGCGCTCGGGCGGTGCATCCATGGCGATCAGTGTCTTTCCTGGCAAGCTTGTGTTGCCTGGCAGTACATCGAGACGGTAGTAGCGGCGGAAGCTCGCATCGCTGGAAGCGGGGCGGGCGGATTCGGGCGCGACGAGGTTAAGCGGGGCCAACCAGGCTTTCAACAGGGTCAGGCGAGCGTCGGCGGAGGCCGGCGCGGCAGGGGAATTGGGGGAGAATGACATTAAGCGGCCTGTGGAATCGGGTTGATGGTGCAGATTCCCATATAATAAGGGATTCAAATCAAAAAATCGCCTGTCATGGTGCTTGCCCCTTCCAATTCATGAGCTGGTTTTCGGCCTCCCCCCCTTCGCAGCGCTGGGCTTTCGCCATCAGCGCGCTCGTCGCCGCCACGACGGTGCCTGTCCACGCCCAGAAAGCGCCACGCCCGGTGCATGTGGAAGATCCCGACGCGCCCACCGTCATGACGGCGAACAGCATGAACGGACGCCCCGAAAGGGAGCTCAATCTCGACAAAAATGTCGTGATCGAGCGCGGAAAAACCACAAAAATGACCGCCGATACAGCTTGTTACAAACAAGTTGAAGATGAGTTCGACGCCGAGGGCCATATCAAGATGTGGCGTTTCGGCGATTACTACACGGGCGACGTCCTGAAGCTGAACATGGAGACCGGCAAGGGTTTCCTGCTCAACCCGACGTACCGCTTCGAAGTGGGTGGCGGCCAGGGCAAGGCCGAGCGCGTCGACTTCATCAATCCCGACGAAGCCAATGTCATCGACGGCACCTACAGTACCTGCGAAGGGCCGAATCCGGACTGGTACCTGAAATCGAGCACCTTGAACCTCGATACGGGCCGCGACGTGGGTACCGGCAGCAAGACCATCATCTATTTCAAGGACGTGCCGATCCTGGGTACGCCGGGCATTTCGTTTTCGCTGTCGGGCGCGCGCCGCTCGGGCTGGCTGGCGCCCACGCCGGGCTTTGCCTCGAAGAACGGTTTCGAGCTGCTGATGCCGTATTACGTGAACATCGCGCCGAACCGCGACCTGACCTTGTACCCGCGCTACATCCAGCGGCGCGGCATCCAGCTCGGTGCGACGGGCCGCTACATGGGCGAGACGGATGCCGGCCTGTACAGCGGTGAAACGTCGTTTGAGTTTTTGCCGAACGACAAGCAGACCAAGACCAACCGCTACATGATCAAGTCCAAGCATGAGCAGGCGCTGGCCAAGGGCTGGAGCTACAGCTGGGATCTGCGCGAGGCGTCCGACAATAATTACCCGAACGATTTTTCGAAAACCGTCGCCACCGCCACCGAGCGGCAGTTGCTGCGCGAATTGCGCACCGATTACCGTACCGAGGACTGGAGCCTGACCGCGCGCGTGCAGAATTACCAGGTGCTGCAGGATCCCGATCCCAACGTGGTCGTGCCACGCCCGTATGACCGTTTGCCGGCGGTGAACTTCCATGCCGGCAAATACGACGTCTGGGGCGGCTTCGACTGGACCTTCGACGCGGAAGCGACGCGTTTCGCCCACCCGACCCTGGTGCAAGGGTCGCGTCTCGTGGCCGTGCCGCAAGTGAGTTTCCCCATCATGCGCCCTGGCTACTTCATCACGCCCAAGCTGATGCTCAATGCCAGCGCGTATCAGCTCGACAATGACGCTCGGACCAAGGCGCTGTTTAAAACCACCTCGTTTACGCGCGCCGTGCCGACCTTCTCGGTCGACAGCGGCCTGGTGTTTGAACGCGACACGAATCTGTTTGGCGCCAAGGGCGGCACGCAAACGCTGGAGCCGCGCCTGTTCTATGTCTATACGCCGTACCGCGACCAGTCGCAGTTTCCGAATTTCGACACGGCCGATGGCACCTTCAACCTGACGCAGATCTTCACGGAAAACCGTTTTGTCGGCAGCGACCGCATCGGCGACGCAAACCAGGTCACGGCCGCCGTCGTCTCGCGCTTCCTGCAGTCGGACGGCACGGAGCGCATGCGCCTGACCTTCGGCCAGCGTTTTTATTTTGTCGACCAGCGCGTGCAACTCAATTCGACGACGCCCGTGAACCAGTCGCGCTCGGATATCCTGCTGGCCGCGACGGGCCGCGTGTCCGAGACTTGGACCGCCGACAGCCTGGTGCAGTACAATCCCAGCGATCGCCGCTTGATGAGCTATAACTACACCTTGCAATATCAGCCAGGCGCCAAAAAAGTATTGAATTTTAGTAATCGTTTCCAGCGCGGCAGTTTGCGCAATGCGGAAGTGTCGACGCAATGGCCGTTGACGGACCGCCTGTATGGCGTGGGACGCATCAGTTACTCCATCAAGGATCGCAGCATGCTGGAAAGCCTGGTCGGCCTGGAATACAAGGGCGACTGCTGGGTGTTCCGCATGGGCGCGCAGCGTTTCGTGACGACGGCCAAGACTGTTTCGACGCCGATTTTCTTCCAGCTGGAATTGACGGGCTTGTCGAATGGCCTGGGTCTGGGCGCGAATGGCTTGGAAACTTTTACAAAAACCATCCCTGGTTACCAGACACTGAGCCAGCCACTCCGTTAAGATAGGCACCGTTGCCGCCGCCGGTGTTCCCGGCGCTGGCACAAACCGGTTTTTTTATTCACCTGAACTCATGAGCGCTCTACACATTATGCGTAATGCCAGTATGCACCAACTCAAAATTGCAACGGTTTTGTTGTGCGCCATTTCCGGCGCCGCGACCAGTAGTGTCTGGGCGCAACAGGCTGCGCCAGCGCCTGCCGCCAAGCCGGCAACTGCCGCGCCTGCGGCAGCTGCACCAGTCAAGGGGTTCACGCCACCGGCCTCGAGCAGTGGCCAGACCATCGACTCCATCGCCGTCGTCGTCAATGACGATGTGATTACGCGCAATGAGGTGGCGGCCCGCATCAAGAGCGTGGAGCAGCGCATGAAGGCGCAGAACGTGCCCTTGCCCGACCCCGCCGACCTGCGTCGTCAATTGCTGGAGCGCATGATTGTCGAGCGCGCACAAATGCAGTTGGCCAAGGAAATGGGCGTGCGCGTGGATGACCTGACCCTGGACCGTGCGATTGGTCGTATTGCTGAACAGCAAAAAATGACGGTGCAAGAGATGCGTAACCAGATGGAAAAAGAAGGCACGCCGTTTGCGACCTTCCGCGAAGAAATCCGCGATGAAATCATCATGCAGCGTCTGCGCGAGCATGAAGTCGACGCCAAGATCCAGATTTCCGATTCCGAAGTGGATAACTTCCTGGAAGCGGAAAAAGCGGCCGCCAGCGAACAGGTGGAACTGAACCTGGCGCAGATTCTCGTGCGCATTCCGGAAAACTCCAGCCCGGAACAGATCGCCGCGCGCCGCGCACGCGCCGAAGAAGTCAGCCGCCAGTTGCGCACGGGCGCCGATTTCGCCAAGATGGCCGCCACCTATTCCGACGCCAGCGATGCGCTGAGCGGCGGCGATATCGGCTGGCGCAACAGCGACCGTCTGCCGCCCCTGTTCACGGAACAGTTGCTGAAATTGAAGCCGGGCCAGATCACGCCCATCATCAAGAGCAACACCGGTTTCCACATCCTCAAGCTGGTGGACCGCCGCAGCGCCGCCGAGGCGCAAGCCGTGGCCGCCGTGCAGCAGACGCATGCCCGCCACATCCTGCTGAAAGTGACGCCGACCCTGTCGGCGGCCGAAGCCAAGCGGAAATTGCTGGAACTGAAAGAGCGTCTCGATAACAAGGCCGCCAAGTTCGAAGACCTGGCCCGTTTGTTCTCGAACGACGGTTCCGCGGCCAAAGGCGGCGACCTGGGCTGGCTGTATCCGGGCGACACCGTGCCGGAATTTGAAACGGCGATGAATGCGCTGAAACCGGGCGAAGTGAGCCAGCCGATCGAATCGAGCTTTGGCTTCCACCTGATCGAAGTGCTGGAACGCAAGAGCGACGACGTCTCCAAAGAGAAACAGCGCGCCGCCGCGCGCAACGCCTTGCGCGAACGCAAGCTGGAAGAAGCGACGGAAAACTGGGCGCGCGAAGTGCGCGACCGTGCCTACGTCGAATTCCGTGCGGATGACCAGTAATGCCGCTGATTCATTGCGTATGAGTAACTTGCCCCTTGCCCGCCGCCCGGCCATCGCCATCACGTGTGGCGAACCGGCCGGTGTCGGCCCGGAAATTTCGATCCGCGCCGCCTGGGCCATGCGGCATGAGGTGAACTGCATCCTGCTGGGTGACGCCGCCTTCCTGGCGCTGACGGCCAGCCTGATTGATCCGGACATCCGCCTGGCGGCGCTGTCGCTGCAAGCCGTGCGCAACAGCGGCCTGCCCCAGTTCGGCCCCGGCCGCCTGGCCGTGATCGATATTCCCACCGTCAACAATGTCATTCCTGGCGTGTTGGACAAGGAAAACGGGCGTTCCGTGCTCGCGACCCTGGACGCGGCCGTGGAAGGCGTCGCCGCCGGCTGGTTTGGCGCCATGGTCACGGCACCCTTGCAAAAGAGCACGATCAACGACGCGGGCGTGGCCTTTTCCGGCCATACGGAATACCTGGCAGAAAAAACCAATACACCGCAGGTGGTGATGATGCTGGCCGGCGAACCCGGCCATGGCGAACCGACCCTGCGCGTGGCGCTGGCCACCACGCATCTGCCATTGAAGGACGTGTCCGCCGCCATTACCCTGGACAGCCTGGCCGTCACCCTGGACATACTCCAGCGCGACCTGCAACAGAAATTCGGCATCGCCGCGCCGCGCATCCTGGTCACCGGCCTGAACCCGCACGCGGGCGAGGGCGGGTATTTGGGACGCGAGGAAATCGATGTCATCGCTCCGGCGATTGCCGCGGCGCAGGCGCGCGGCATCGATGCGCGCGGGCCATATCCGGCCGACACCTTGTTCCAGCACAAGTACCTGGCGGACGCCGACTGTGTGCTGGCCATGTACCACGACCAGGGCTTGCCCGTGCTGAAATACGCGACCTTCGGGCGCGGCATCAATATCACCCTGGGCTTGCCGCTGATCCGCACCTCGGTCGACCACGGCACGGCGCTGGACCTGGCCGCGCAAGGGCTGGGCCTGGCCGATTGCCACAGCATGGAACACGCGCTGCAAACGGCGCTCGACATGCTGCGCGCCAGCACCGCCGCCTGATACCCACCGGTTTCACCCCGCTACACCGCCTCTAGAATAGAAAAACAGAATATGAAACACGTTGCCCGCAAACGCTTTGGCCAGAACTTCCTGCATGACCGCTTCGTCCTCGACGACATCACGGCTGCCATCGCGCCGCAGGCGGACGATGCCATGGTCGAGATCGGCCCCGGCCTGGGCGCCATGACGGAGCAGCTGCTGCGCCACCTGAAGCAGATGCATGTGGTCGAGCTGGACCGCGACCTGATCGTGCGCCTGGAAAAGACCTTCAATCCGGCCAAGCTGACGATCCACTCGGGCGACGCGCTGAAATTCGATTTCGCGCAAATTCCCGTGCCGGCCGGCCAGAAGCTGCGCATCGTGGGCAACTTGCCATACAACATTTCCAGCCCGCTGCTGTTCCACCTGGCGGACTTCGCGCCGCTGGTGAAAGACCAGCATTTCATGCTGCAAAAGGAAGTCGTCGAACGCATGGTGGCCGAACCGGGCAGCAAGGCGTATGGCCGCCTGTCCGTGATGCTGCAATGGCGCTATGACATGTCGCTGCTGTTCATCGTGCCGCCGACGGCGTTTGATCCGCCGCCGAAAGTGGAGTCGGCCATCGTGCGCATGATCCCCGTGGCCGAGCGCCTGGCGTGCGACCAGGCAACGCTGGAAGCGGTGGTCATGAAGGCCTTCTCGCAACGCCGCAAGGTGATCCGCAACTGTCTGGCCGGGATGTTTACGGAAGAGCAGATCAAGGCGGCCGGCATCGATCCGACCCTGCGTCCGGAAACCGTGGGCCTGGAGCAGTACGTTGCCCTGGCGAATCTGCTGAAGGCGCCCGCCTAAGCCTCTGGTTTAACTTAAAACCACTGGTCGACCTGCTGCAGATCCTTTCTCAAGGCGGAAAAGCAGTCGTCGACATGGTGGTTGCGGCTGATTTCATTGCGCCGCATCAGGGCGATCTTGCGCTTGCAGGTGGGCTGGCGCAGCGGCGCCACGTGCAAGTCCTCGTCGTTGAGGAAGGTCGTGTACAGGCTGGGCATGATGCCCACGGCGATGCCGGCGCGCACCACGCCGTACAGCGACTCGCTGTGGATCATCTGGTACAGGCTCGACGGGCTCAAGCCATGCTGGCGCAGCGCGCTTGAGGCGAACTCCCAGATGCTGCCCTTGGTAAACACGACGATTTCCTGCCCCGCCAGCTGTTCCCAGCGCACTTCCTTGAGCGGCGCCAGCGCATGGCGTCCCGCCGTCACCAGCACCAGCTCGTCCTCGAACAGGCCCACGCTTTCCAGCGACACGGAACCGGGCACTTCGATGCCCACGCAAAAGTCCAACTGGCCCGAATGCAGCGCGTGCAGCAAGCCATCGTTGGGCATGTCCGACAGGACAATTTCCACTTCATCGCCATGCTGCTCGCAGTAGCGCGCCACCACCACGGCCGTCATCGCCATGGCCGAGGGGATGGCGCCGATGCGGATGCGGTGGCGGCCGCTGCCGATGGCGCGCTGGATATCGGCAAACGTGTTGCTTGCCGTATTTAATAAATGCGTGGCGTAATCGAGCGCCAGCTTGCCTTCGCGCGTCAGCTCCAGCTGGTGGGTTGTGCGGTTAAACAACTTTTTTCCCAGTTGATTTTCCAGCAGCTTGATCGAGGCGCTGAGGGCCGGCTGGGTCACGCACAATTCCTGTGCAGCCTTGCTGAAGCTGTTTACCCGGGCTAGGGTGGAAAACGCTTGTAAATGTCGTAAGGAAATCTTCTTGCTCAGTTCATGCATGGCTTTGCTTATTAGAAAAAGTAATGGATTTATAAAAATAAACAAATTTTCTTATCCCGCAATTTACCATATTCTGGACTGGTCTTTACTTGTCTCGAAGGCAACAATCTTCGGAGAAGCGCTTGCCAGGCGGCGCCGGTACTCGCGGCGACACGCCATGCAAGGGATGCATCAATCAAATAATTCCAAAAAAACTCAGGGTTTATTCTTTTTAGGGTGGCGGCGATGAACAAATGGATGACGGGAACGATGGTAGTGGGTGGCTTGCTGGCGGCGCAGGGCGCCGCGCAGGCGCAAAGCAGCGTGCAAGTGTATGGCTTGCTGTCGGCCGGTATCGGCTATGTGTCGGATGAGGGGAACGGCAGCCGCACGCATGCGCTGAGCGGCACGAACCAGAATCCCCGCATCGGTTTCCGCGGCCAGGAAGACCTGGGCAACGGCACCAAGGCCATCTTCGTGCTGGAAAATGGTTTTAACGTCATGACGGGCACGGCTTCGCAAAGCGGCCGTCTGTTCGGCCGCCAGTCGTATGTGGGGTTGTCCAGCAACGACAAGGGCACCCTGACCCTGGGCCGCCAGTACGAAGCCGTCAAGGATCTGCTGGGCCCGGTGGTCATCGCGAGTAACGGCGTGCATATCGGCGACAACGACAATGGCTACAACAACCTGCGCGTGCAAAATGCCGTCAAGTACGTCAGCCCGAACATCAGCAACCTGTCGTTCACGGGCTTGTATGGTTTCAGCGAGAACCCGGTCGATTCCAACCGCAACCGCGTCTACAGCATGGGTGCCGGCTACAAAGTCGATGCCTTCAGCTGGGCCGTCGCCTACACCAGGATGGATCACCCGAACAGCCCGGACGCGCCGAATGGGGCCATCGGCAATGACTATGGCAGTTCCCTGTTGATCTTCAACAAGAGCGCCGTCAAGGGCGCCGGCGTGGACAGCCAGGCCATCGCCGGCACGGGAGGCTTTTATAATGTCGGCAAGACCAAGTTTGGCGCGCTGTACACCAACGTGCGCTACCACTACCTGGATCAAAGCAATCTGACCTTGCAAAACGTGGACCTGAACGTGAACCACAAGCTGACGGAAGCGTTGAACCTGGGCGCGTCGTATTTCTTTACCACCGGTAAATATGACGTGATCAACAAGACGCCGAAATGGCATCAGGTGAACTTCCAGGCCGATTACTTCCTGTCCAAGCGCACCGATGTCGCCGTCACCTGGAGCTACCAGAAAGCGGCAGGCGATGCGACGTTCGCGCGCGTGTTCGGCTTCGGCGCCTCGGGCGGCAAGACGCAAAGCGTCCTGATCGTCGGCATGCGACATTATTTCTGAGTCTGATTCATCTTTACAGGCGCTGTCCCGCAGCGCCGTCCCCTGAAAGGAAGCATCTTGAAAAAGCACCTCATGTTGGCGTTGAGCCTAGGCTTGCTGGCTAACGCCGCCCACGCGGAAAAACGCGAGCTGGTCATTTCGGCCTACCCGATTGCCCAACCCTTGTTCATGAAGTATGTGTACGAGCCGTTCAAGGCCAAATGCGGTTGCGACATCAAGGTGGAAACGGGGAATAACGCGGACCGCATCGCCAAGCTGGTGGTGCACGCCAAGAACCCGGTGATCGACCTGGTGCTGCTGTCCGATTCCGGCATGCTGGAAGCGGCGCAAAAAGGCGTGATCCAGCCCATGGATTACTCCAAGCTGAGCAATTACAAGGCCCTATACGACGTGGCGAAAAACCCCATCGGCGGCAACTACGCTGTCGGCTACACCTTGTATTCCGTCGGCCTGGTGTACCGCAGCGACAAGATTGCCCCGCTGACGTCGTGGAAAGACCTGTGGCGCCCCGAACTGAAGGGCCGCGTGGCCTTCCCCGACGTGAGCACCACGCAGGGCCCCCTGATGCTGCGCATGGCCGATGCGGCCTGGGGCGGCAAGACGGACGACTACGCGACCGGCTTTGCCAAGATCGTCGGCATGAAGGGCAACGTCGTCACCTTCTCGAAAAACAGCGCGCAGCTGGCCGCCCTGTTCGCGCAGGATGAAATCTGGGCCGCGCCCGTGGCGCGCTTCACCTGGTCGCAGATGCTCAAGACGGGCCTGCCCCTGAAGTGGAGCATCCCGGCCGAAGGCCAGGCGGCCGGCATGAACGTGATGGGCATCGTCGCCGGCTCGAAGAATGCGGACCTGGCATACCAGCTGATGGATTTCTGGCTGTCCAAGGAAGTGCAGACGCAGCTGGCGACCAACCTGGTCGACTCGCCCGTCAACAAGGACGTGCGCCTGTCGGTGGCCGCCGCGCAATTCAATACCTATGGCGCCGACCAGATCAATTCGCTGAAATTCGTCAAGCCGGAAACCATCATCAAGCAGCGCACGAACTGGATGACGCAGTGGAACAAGGCCATGAGCAAATAGTGGTGACGAGGAGAGAACACCATGTTTGCTGATCCAAAAAAGCGTCTGGGACTGCTGCTGGTCCTGCCGGCGCTGATCTTCATCGTCGTCTGCTTCCTGCTGCCCGTGCTAGCCTTGCTGGTTGACGCCTTCCGCGTCGGCGACGGCATGCAGTGGGGCGTGGACCGCTTCATTGAATTCTTTTCGCAGGAATTCAACCGCACCATCTTCTGGCGCACCTTGCGCATCGCCGCGCTGGTGACCCTGGCCTCCATCATCCTCGGCTACCCGGCAGCGCAAGCCGTGGCGCGCGTGTCGCCGAAGTGGCGCGGGCTGGTGGTCGGCATGATGATTCTGCCGCTGATGGTCTCGCCCATCGCGCGTACCTACGCCTGGATCGTGTTGCTGGGCCGCAACGGCGCCGTCAACGCGGCGCTCGTCAACATGGGCTTGACGGAAGAGCCGCTGCGTTTGCTGTTCAGCGAGTTCGCCGTCTTTGTCGGCCTGCTGCAATTGCTGCTGCCGCTGATGCTGATGTCGCTGGCGGGCGCGCTGGAAAACCTGCCGCGCGATGTGGAACCGGCCGCCGCGACTTTGGGCGCCAATCCCTGGCAAGTCTTCTGCAAGGTCACCCTGCCGCTGACGCAGGAAGGCCTGGTGGTCGGCGGCACCCTGGTATTCACGGGCTGCGTGACGGCCTACGTGACGCCGGCCCTGTTGGGCGGCACCAAGGTGCTGATGCTGGAAACCCTGCTGTACCAGAAGGTCAGCGTGGAGAGCGATTTCGGCGCGGCGAACGTCATCGCCGTCATCCTCGTCTGCATGACCCTGCTGGTGAATGCCGGCCTTAAACGTATTTCCTCGAGCCGGAGTTCCGTATGAAAGAAAGCCTGTTTTCACGTGCCGTCTTATGGCTGGTATTCCTGTTCCTGCTGGGGCCTTTCGCCATCGTCGTGCTGGCCGGTTTTAGCGGCGGCGAAACGCTGGCGTTCCCGCCCGAGTCCTACTCGCTGCGCTGGATTCTCGAAGTGTGGTCGGCGCCCGAGTTCCGCCGCGCCTTCCAGACCAGCCTGGAAATCGGCCTGATCGCCACCGTCATCGCGCTGTTGCTGGGCATTCCCGTCGCGTACGCGTTTTCGCGCATGCCGCCGCCGGGCATCGGCGCCATCCGGCAAATCCTGACGTCGCCGCTGATCATTCCCGCCATCCTGGTCGGCCTGGGCTTGCTGCACCACCTGGTGCTGACGATTAATGCGCCCGTGTATGTGGGCCTGTTGATCGGTCACGTCGCGCTGTTGATCCCGTACTCGGTGCGCGTGGTGTACGCCAGCCTGGTGAACCTGCGCGTCGATATCGAGGATGCCGCCATTACCCTGGGCGCGTCGCGCTTGCGCGCCTTCTTCATGATCGTGCTGCCGAACATCCGCAACGCCGTGATCGCCGCCTTCTTCCTCGCCTTCGTCACCTCGTTCAACCAGGTGCCCGTCTCGCTGTTCCTGACTGGCCCTGGCATCAGCACCTTGCCGATCGAGATGCTGGGGCATATGGAAAACAGCTTCGATCCGTCGATCGCTGCCCTGTCGACCTTGCTGGTCTTGTTCACCATGGCGTTCGTGATGGTGACCGAGAAGGTGCTGGGCATTTCTAAATACATGTAAGAGGCAACACACGATGAGTTATCTGGAACTGCACAAGCTGAACCTCGGCTACGCCAAGAACACGACGTCCGTGAAAGACCTGGACCTGCACGTCGAGCAGGGCGAACTGATTTCCCTGCTGGGCCCCAGCGGCTGCGGCAAGACCACCACCATGCGCGCCATCGCCGGCCTGATGCCGCTGCAGTCGGGCCGCATCGTGCTCGACGGCCGCGAAATCGGCAAGCTGGCGCCGAACAAGCGCAACATCGGCATGGTGTTCCAGTCGTACGCGCTGTTCCCGCACCTGAACGTGTACGACAACATCGCCTTCGGTTTGCGCCTGCGCAAGGTGGCGCCGGCCCTGCTGAAAACCAAGGTGGAAGCCGTGATCGCCGCCGTCGGCCTGACGGGCTTCGAGACGCGCCTGCCGGCGCAGATGTCCGGCGGCCAGCAGCAGCGCGTGGCGCTGGCGCGCGCCATCGTCGTCGAGCCGGCCCTGCTGCTGCTCGATGAACCGCTGTCGAACCTGGACGCCAAGCTGCGCGTGCAGATGCGCGCCGAGCTGCGCCGCATCCAGCGCGAACTGGGCATCACCATGCTGTACGTGACGCACGACCAGGAAGAAGCGCTGGCCCTGTCCGACCGCATCGTCGTCATGAACGGCGGACGCATCGAGCAACTGGCCGCGCCGGAAGCCGTTTTCAATACGCCGTCGACGCGCTTCGTCGCCAACTTTATGGGTTTTGAAAACCTGTTCGACTACCGCGACGGCGCGCTGCACCACGCGGGCGCCAGCTTGCCGTACGCGTCTGCCGTCGCTGCCGGCACCACGGTGCTGGGCTGGCGTCCGGACAAGGTGCGCGTCTGCGCGGCCGACGACGTTGCTGGCCAGTACCCGGGCACCGTGCTGGCGCGCGGCTTCCTCGGCGACACCGTCGAATACCTGCTGCAAACGCCGCTGGGCCAGGTCAAGGGCATTTGCGCGGCCGGTGGCGCCGCCTGGCGCGAAGGCACGGCCGTGTCCTTCGTGCTGCCGTCCGACAGCGCCCTGTGCTTGGCCGCCTGACTTTCCAGTGAGAGCATCATGGACAAATCCTTGAAGAAGATCTGGCTCGATACCGACCCCGGTTTCGACGACTGGCTGACGATGCTGCTCTTGGGCAGCAATCCCGATATCGCGTGGCTGGGCGTGAGCGTGGTGGCGGGCAATGCGCCCGTCGACATCACCTACGACAACGCCTTGCGCATCAAGGCCCATGATGGCTTGACGGTGCCGATCTACCGCGGCTGCGAAGAACCGCTGGCCGGCGTCATCGAAACGGCGCAGCGCATCCTCGGCGACAGCGGCATGCCGACGACCGGTGAAATCCTGCCGCCCGGCGCGGCCAGCGACGCTGCCGGCCACGCCGTCGATGCGCTGATCGCCGCCGTGCGCAAGCACCCTGGCCAGATCACCATCATGGCGATCGCGCCGATGACCAACCTGGCCACGGCATTGGCGAAGGCGCCCGATATCGCCGGCAAGATCGTCGAGATCATCCTGATGGGCGGCTCGACCGACCAGGGCAACCACACGGCGGCGGCGGAATTCAATATCTACGCCGACCCGGAAGCGGCCGCCCAGGTGTTCCAGGCCGGCATCCCGCTGCGCATGTTCGGCTTGAACCTGTGCCGCCAGCTGCTGGTGACGAACGCGGAAGTGGAACGCCTGCGTGCCATCGGCACGCCGCGCGCGCGGCGTCTGGCCGGTTACCTGGAAGCGTATGTGCGCATCCGGAGCAGCGACGGTTCCGTGCCCATGCCCATGTACGACCCGGTGGTGGCCCTGTACCTGGAAGCGCCGCAGCTGTTCCAGTTCCAGAACGCCCACGTGGCCATCGAATTGACGGGCGAACTGACGCGCGGCATGACGGTGTGCGAATTCCGCGTGCCGCGCCGCGCGCCCGTCAACACGCAGGTGGCGATGCTGGCCGATGGCCCGGCCGCCATCGAGCGCCTGATGCGCCGCCTGGCCGCCATTCTCGTCTGACCCACTTCACTACGAAACGAGCTTCATGTCTACTTCCCCCCTGAGCATCGAACAGTTTTTACGCGCCATGCCGAAAGTGGAGCTGCATTGCCACCTGTTCGGCACGGTGCGCCAGGCAACTTTCCGTGCGCTGGCCGCCAAGACGGGCAATGTCGTCACGCCCGAGGAAATCGACGCGTTTTACACACGCGGCGACAAGCCCGTCGGCGTGCTGCGCGTGCTGCGCGCGCTCGACGCGCACCTGATCGTCTCTCCGACGGACCTGTATTGCCTCGCCTACGAATACCTGGAAGACGTGCATGGCCACGGCGTGCGTTATGCGGAATTCTTCTGGAATCCCACCGGCACCGTGCGCGTGTCGGGCATCCGTTATGAGTCGGCGCAGGATGCCATCGTGGCCGCCATCCGCGACGCGCAGCGCGATTTCGGCGTCATCGGCCGCCTGATCCCCAGCATCGACCGCGAAGCCGTTCCCGCCGAAGCCGTGCAGATGGTGGAATGGATGAAGGCGCACCGCGCGCCGGAAGTCATCGGCATCGGCATCGATTATCGCGAAAACGAGCGCCCGCCCGAGCTCTTCATCGACGCCTACCGCGCTGCGCGCGCAGCCGGCTTCAAATGCACGGCGCACGCCGGCGAATTCGGCATGCCGTGGATGAACGTGGAGACGGCCATCGAGCAGTTGCAGGTGGACCGGGTCGACCACGGCTACACGATCGTCGACAATCCGGAATTGGCGCGGCGCTGCGTGGAACGGGGCCTGGTGTTTACCGTGGTGCCGACCAATTCCTACTATCTGCGCACCCTGGCGCCCGAGCGCTGGGCGCTCGATCACCCGATCCGCGCGATGGCCAAGCTGGGCTTGAAACTGCATCCGAACACGGACGACCCGACCCTGCACCACGTGACGCCGACGGGCGCCTGGATGATGATGCGCGAGTTCGGCTTCGGCCTGGATGACATGCGCGGCTTCATGTTGAATGGCCTCGACGCGGCCTGGATCGATGAATCCACGCGGCGCGACTGGCGCGCGCAATTTGCGCGCGAATTCGACGCCTTGCGCGCCAGGGTCGTCGACGCCTCTTAAGCCGATACGGGCGGCACTGCCAGCAGCAGCGACGGAAACGCCCGCTGCGGGCAGCTTTGGCGCTCGCACACCTTGCAGCCCGTGCCGATGGGCGTGGCGCTGGAAGGGTCGTGCAAATCGAGTCCCTTCGAGTAAATCAGCCGGTGCGCCTGCGAGATATCGCAGCCCAGCGCCACGGCAAAGGTCTTGCCCGGCGCGCGGAATCCCGGCGACGCCGTGCTGACCTGGCGCGCGATCCACAGATAGGTGCAGCCGTCGGGCATGCTGGCCACCTGCGTGAGCACCTGGCCCGGATGGCTGAAGGCGTCATACACGATCCACAGCGGACAGGTGCCGCCCACCCTGGAAAAATGGAAGTCCGTGGCCGACTGGCGCTTCGAGACATTGCCGGCCCGGTCCACGCGCACGAAGAAGAAGGGCAATCCCGCCGCCTCGGGGCGCTGCATGGTGCTCAAACGGTGGCACACGGCTTCGAAACCCACGCCGAACTGGTGCGCCAGGCGTTCGATATCGTAGGCGCGCGTTTCCGCCGCCTGCAGGAAGCGCTGGTACGGCATCAAGAGGGCGCCCGCGAAATAATTCGAAAAGGCCAGGCGCGCGCCCGTTTGCGCGGCCGCGCCGGACAGTCCCGCCGCCAGCACCAGCGCGTCGATCAAGTCGCTGTGTTCGAGCAGGCTGATTTGCGCCGCCATCTGGAAGGCGCGCTGGCCGCCTGTCAGGGTGTCGGGCAGCCACAATATCTGTTGCTGGGCGTCGTAGCGGTGCTTGCGCACCATGCCCGCGTCGCCATCGGACAAGCGCACCTGAATGCCATGGCGCTCCAGCAGGCGTCCCTGCAGCGCATCGAGCGTGCGCAGGGCGGGATCGAGTTCGCCCGCCACGAGTTCCGCCGCCCGGTCCAGTTCATCGATGTAGTTTTGCCGCCGGTTCAGGTATTCGCGCACTTCCTCGTCCGTGGACGGGGCCGCCGAGCTGGCGCCGCGGCTGCCGTCGTCGAGGCGCGCGGCCAAGGTGTCGGCCCGCTCCGCCATCACCCGGTAGCGCCGCTGCAGCAGCAAAATCGAGCGCGCCAGTTCCGGCATGTTTTCCACCAGCATTTTCAATTCCGCCATCGAGGTGGGCGGCGCGTCCGGCAATTCGCCGAACACGTCGCGCACGTCGGCCACCAGGCTGGCGCTGTCGTGTTCGGAAAAGATTTGCGGATCGACTCCCAGCACCGTGCCGATGCGCAACAGGATCGGCACCGTCAGCGGGCGCTGGTTGCGCTCCATCTGGTTCAGGTAGCTGGGCGAAATGCCCAGGGACTTGGCCAGCGCGACCTGCGTCATGCGCCGTTCCTCGCGCAGCCGTTGCAGGCGCACGCCCATGAAAACCTTTGCCATCGCGCTTCTCCTTCTCCCGGTTTGTGGAATTTGCAAATTTACAATCTTTGCAGATTAACAGATTCAGCTTTGCATTATCTCGCATTTTCACGCCTTGTTTGCGGCGGCGATTGTGCGAATAATGCAAACAGACCCATACCCACACAAGGAGACACCGAGTGACCACGCAAACTGCATTTCCGACCGTTCCCCTCTTGATCAACGGCGAGTGGGTGGAATCCCAGACCACCGTCTGGCGCGACGTCGTCAACCCCGCCACGCAGGAAGTATTGGCCCGTGTGCCGTTCGCCACGCCGGACGAAGTCAACGCCGCCATCGCCTCGGCCCAGCGCGCCTTTAAAACCTGGCGCAAGACGCCGATCGGCGCGCGCGCGCGCATTTTTCTCAAGCTCCAGCAGCTGATCCGTGAAAACATGGCCGACCTGGCCGCCACCCTGACGATGGAACAGGGCAAGACCCTGCTCGACGCGGAAGGCGACGTCTTCCGCGGCCTGGAAGTGGTGGAGCACGCTGCCAACATCGGCACCCTGCAGATGGGCGAATACGCGCAAAACGTGGCCGGCGGCGTCGATACCTACAGCGTGATGCAGCCGCTGGGCGTGTGCGCCGGCATCACCCCGTTCAACTTCCCCGCCATGATCCCGCTGTGGATGTTCCCGATGGCGATCGCCTGCGGCAATACCTTCGTGTTGAAGCCATCGGAGCAAGATCCGCTGGTGACGGAAAAACTCGTGCGCCTGGCCTTGCAGGCGGGCATTCCGGCCGGCGTGCTGAACGTCATTCACGGCGGCGAAGACGTCGTCAACGCCCTGTGCGACCACCCGGACATCAAGGCCATTTCCTTCGTGGGATCGAGCAAAGTGGGTACGCATGTGTACCAGCGCGCCAGCCTGAACGGCAAACGCGCGCAATGCATGATGGGCGCCAAGAACCACGCCGTCGTCTTGCCGGACGCCAATAAAGAACAGACTCTGAACCAGCTGTTGGGCGCGGGCTTCGGCGCGGCCGGCCAGCGCTGCATGGCCGCTTCCGTCGCCGTGCTGGTGGGCGCAGCGCGCGAGTGGCTGCCGGAATTGTCCGCCAAGGCGCAAACCTTGACGGTGGGCGCGGGCAAGGACAATCCCGACCTGGGCCCGGTCATTTCCTGCGCGGCGAAAGAGCGCGTGCACAGCCTGGTCGCCAGGGGCATCGAGCAGGGCGCCGTGCTGACCCTGGACGGGCGCGACGTGAAGGTCGACGGCTATCCGAACGGCAACTTCGTGGGACCGACGATTCTTTCGGGCGTGAAACCCGGCATGGTTGTGTATGACCAGGAAATCTTTGGCCCCGTGCTGATCGTCGTCGAAGTCGATACACTCGACGAAGCCATTGCGCTGGTGAACGCGAATCCGAACGGCAATGGCACGGCGCTGTTCACGCAAAGCGGCGCGGCCGCGCGTTACTTCCAGGAAGAAATCGACGTGGGCCAGGTCGGCATCAACGTGCCCATTCCCGTGCCCGTTCCCCTGTTCAGCTTTACGGGTTCGCGCGGTTCCAAGCTGGGCGATTTGGGCCCGTTCGGCAAGCAAGTCGTGCTGTTCTACACGCAGACGCAGACGATCACCCAGCGCTGGTTCACGGACGCTGCCTCGGTGGGCAAGGTCAACACCACCATCAGCCTCAAATAAGGAGCTGGCATGGACTTTGAACTGAGCGACGAGCAGCGCGAGTTCCAGCAGGCGGCGCGCGCGTTTGCCGACGGCGAACTGGCGCCGCACGCGGCGCATTGGGATGCGGAATCGATCTTCCCGGTGGAAACCATCGCCAAGGCGGGCGAGATGGGCTTTTGCGGCCTGTACACGCCGCAGCGCTGGGGCGGCCTGGGCCTGTCGCGCCAGGATGCGGCCATCGTCTTCGAAGAGCTGGCGGGCGGCTGCACCTCGACCACGGCCTACATCACGATCCACAACATGGCCACCTGGATGCTGTCGCGCTGGGGCCAGGAAGCCCTGTGCGACGAGTGGGTACCGGCCCTGGCCGCCGGCCAGAAGCTGGCCAGCTATTGCCTGACGGAACCGCAATCGGGTTCGGACGCGGCGTCCCTGCGCACGAAAGCCGTGAAGGATGGCGACTTCTATGTGCTGGACGGCACGAAGGCCTTCATTTCCGGCGCGGGCCAGACGGACATGCTGATCGTCATGGCGAGAACCGGCGGCGAGGGTGCGGCCGGCATTTCCGCGTTTGCCGTGCCGGCGAATTTGCCCGGCATCGTGTATGGCAAGAAGGAAGAAAAGATGGGCTGGAACAGCCAGCCCACGCGCATCATCAGCTTCGACCAGGTGAAAGTGCCTGTTGGTAACTTGTTGGGCGTGGAAGGCGAAGGCTTTGCCATCGCCATGAAGGGCATCGATGGTGGACGCATCAATATCGCCGTGTGCTCGGTCGGCACGGCGCAGGCGGCCTTGACGCGGGCGCAGGCCTACATGAAGGAGCGCACGCAGTTCGGCCGTGAACTGGCCCAGTTCCAGGCCCTGCAATTCAAGCTGGCCGACATGCTGACGGAGCTGGTGGCGGCGCGCCAGATGGTGCGCCTGGCGGCCTGGAAACTCGACCAGGAAAGCCCGGACGCCACCGCGTATTGCGCCATGGCAAAACGTTTCGCCACGGATGTGGGTTTCAATGTCGCCAACGATGCGCTGCAATTGCATGGCGGCTACGGCTACATCCGCGAGTACCCGCTCGAGCGCCACGTGCGCGACACGCGGGTACACCAGATCCTGGAAGGGACGAATGAAATCATGCGCCTGATCGTCGCGCGAGCGATTTTGAAAGACGGCGCCACGGAGACTTTACGATGACAAAAGTGTATACGAATTTGCTGCTGGAACGCCGTGGCCACACGGCCCTGGTGACCCTCGACAACCCGCCCGCCCACACGTGGACCCTGGCCAGCCTGCGCGCCCTGAAGGAGCTGGTGGCCGACCTGAATGCCGACGCCGATGTGTACGCTCTCGTGATCACGGGCGGCGGCGCCAAGTTCTTCTCGGCTGGCGCCGATTTGAAAGTGTTTGCCGATGGCAACAAGGACACGGCATTCGCCATGGCCGCCGCCTTTGGCGAGGCGTTCGAGGCGCTGTCCGCGTTTCGCGGCGTCAGCATCGCCGCCATCAATGGCTATGCCATGGGCGGCGGGCTCGAATGCGCACTCGCTTGCGACATCCGCATTGCCGAGGAACACGCGCAGATGGCCTTGCCGGAAGCGTCCGTCGGCTTGCTGCCGTGCGCGGGCGGCACGCAGCATTTGCCGTGGCTGGTGGGCGAAGGCTGGGCCAAGCGCATGATTTTATGTGGCGAGCGCGTCGATGCGGACAAGGCCCTGGCCATCGGCCTCGTCGAGGAAGTCGTGCCAACCGGCAAGGCTGCCGCCACGGCCCTGGCCCTGGCCGCCAAGGTGGCGCGCCAGAGCCCCAGCAGCGTGACGGCGTGCAAGACCCTGATCCAGGGCGCGCGCAGCCATCCGCTCGTCGATTCTCTGCCCGATGAACGAACCCTGTTCCTCGGCCTGTTCGATACGCAAGACCAGAAAGAGGGCGTGCAAGCGTTCCTGGAAAAACGTCCGGCGGAGTGGAAGAATGGCTGAAACTACTGTGGCTGAAACCTTGGTTGAGACCGTCAAGATAGAAGAACGCGACTGTCCCGGCGGCATGAAGCTGGGCGTCATCACCCTCGACGCGCCGAAGTCCTTGCACGCGCTGACCCTGGAGATGATACGCGTCATCGATGGCGCCCTCGTGCGCTGGGCCAGCGACACGGCCATCGCCTGCGTGGTGCTGCAATCGTCGACCGACAAGGCCTTCTGTGCCGGCGGCGACGTGCGCAGCCTGCGCACGGCCGTCGTCGAGCAGCCGGGCGTTGTGCCGAATCCGCAGGCGCTGGCCTTCTTTGCCGAGGAATACCGGCTCGACCACCGCATCCATACCTATGTGAAACCGCTGCTGGTGTGGGGCGGCGGCATCGTCATGGGCGGCGGCCTGGGCCTGATGGCCGGCGCCAGCCACAGGGTGGTGACGGAAAGCACGCGCATCGCCATGCCGGAAATCACGATCGGTCTGTTCCCCGACGTGGGCGGCAGCTGGTTCCTGGGCCGCATGCCGGGGCGCAGCGGCCTGTTCCTGGGGTTGACGGGGGCACCAATGAACGGGGCCGACGCCCTGTTCGCGGGCCTGGGCGACTATTTCCTGCGCCAGGACGAGCGGAACATGGTGCTCGACGCGCTGGCGCTGGCGCAATGGCAAGCCAGCCCCGCGGCGAATCACCAGCAACTGAGCCGCTTGCTGCGCGGCTTCTCGGCGCCGTCATCCATGCTGCCCGTGTCCGAAGTGCGCGCCAACTTCGACGCCATCGCCGCGCTGACGCAAGCGCCCACCTTGCCCGAAGTGGTGGCCGCCATTGCCGCCTACGACGGCGATTCGGTGTGGCTGCAAAAGGCGGCCCACTCGCTGGACAAGGGCGCGCCCAGTTCGGCCGCTTTGGTCTGGGCCATGCGTGTACGCACGCGGCACATGAGTCTGGCGCAAGTGTTCCAGCTGGAATTGATCGTTGCCGTGCAATGCTGCGCCCATGCCGATTTCCGCGAAGGCGTGCGCGCCTTGCTGATCGACAAGGACAACGCGCCACAGTGGCAGCCGGCCAGCCTGAGCGAGGTCGGCGATGCATATCTCAATGCATATTTCACGGCGCCGTGGACGCAGCATCCATTGGCCGATTTACATTAAAAGAACAACAGGAGACAGACGCATGCAACATATCGCTTTCATCGGCCTGGGCAACATGGGCGCGCCGATGGCCCGCAACCTGGTGGCCGCCGGCTTTCACGTTTCCGTGTTCGATCTGACGCCGGCGGCAGTGGCTTCGCTCGTCGAGGCGGGCGCCACGGCGGCCGCCTCCGCCAGCGCAGCCGTACAGACGGCCGACGCCGTCATCACCATGCTGCCAGCCAACAAGCACGTGCAGGAGCTGTATCTGGCCGCAGGCGGCGTGCTCGATTCGGCCAGGCCGGGCGCCCTGTTCATCGATTGCAGCACCATCGCCGCCGACGTGGCGCGGCAAGTGGCGCAGGCGGCCACGGCGCGCGGCTTTGCCATGATCGATGCGCCCGTCTCGGGCGGCACAGCGGGCGCGGCGGCCGGCACCCTGACCTTCATCGTCGGCGGCAGCGAAGCGGCCTTGCAGCAGGCGCGTCCCCTGCTGGAAAAGATGGGCAAGAATATCTTCCACGCGGGCGAGGCGGGCGCGGGCCAGGTGGCGAAGATTTGCAACAACATGCTGCTGGGGATCTTGATGGCCGGCACGGCCGAGGCGCTGAATCTGGGCGTGGCGCATGGGCTGGACCCGAAAGTGTTGTCCGACATCATGGCCAAGAGTTCGGGACGCAACTGGACCCTGGAAGTGTACAACCCGTGGCCCGGTGTCATGGAGGGCACGCCCGCGTCGCGCAATTACACTGGCGGCTTCGGCACGGCGCTGATGCTGAAAGACCTGGGTCTGGCGCAGCAGTCGGCCCTGTCGGCCAACGCGCCCACGCCCTTGGGCGGCCTGGTGCGCCAGCTGTACCAGATGCATGCGCAAGCCGGTTATGCGCAGCAGGATTTCTCCAGCATCGTGCAGATGCTGCAGCCGGACTTGAGCAAGCCTGCCTGAGGAATTTTGGACAAAAAAAAGCCCGCTGGTAAAAGCGGGCTAAATCCAATTCTTGGAAGAGTTGGAGGAGACAGATGCATTATGCTGCATCGCCACATATAACTCCAATTTATATTTTGAATATCAAATATAGATTTTCATGATATCTCTTCCCGGTAGCCGCGCAGCGGCTACCGTTGCCGCAACTCAGGCCGGATTGCAGGCGATCTGCACCGTCGTCACATTCGCTTCGCCCATGGTGCCGCCGCCAGTGCCCGGCTGTACGACGCACTGCAGACCCTTGGGCTGAACGGAGACGCTGATGCCATAGGTGTCGCCATAGGCGACTGAGCCGGCCATGGTAAAGGTCTTGGCGTCCTTGACCACCGTTGTTGTTGTGCTACCGTTAATCAGCGCCAGGCCGTCCACGGTCAGGCCGGAAATCGTGCCGCCCACGGTATAGCTGTTTTGCGAGCAACTCACAGCGGCGCTGATACTGAGGTAATGACCAGCCGAGCCGGAACCACCGCTGATGCCGCAAGTCATGTGGGCCGGTTGTTGCTGGATGGTGATGTTGTAGTCGGTACCATAGTCGATGCGCTTGGCAAAGGTGAACGACGTTTTCCCTGCAGGAACCGGCAGGGGGTCGCCGCCATTGGCGAGGATCAGTCCTTCATTGTTCAAGCCGGAAATCGTGCCGCCTACCTCATACGAGGCCTTGCCGCCGCAAGCGGCCAGTCCCAGGGTCAGCAGCAGCGCGGCGAGTGGGCGCAAGCAGGATAACTTCATGTATTTCTCCAAAAAATAGGTGACGGATCGCAAGGATTACTGCGGCGTGCAGTCAAGTGTGGCCGCGGTCGTGGCGGCAGAACCCATCGTGCCGACCGTATCGCTGCCGTCGGCACTCTTTGAACCCTGGAAGCGGCACTTCAGGCCCGTTGGCTGAGCCAGTATGGAAATACCGTATGCGGCGCCGTCATCAACGCTTTTGAATTCGTAGGTGGTGGCGCCAGTCAGCGGGCTGATGCCGCTGGGGCCCATTATCAGACGCAAGCCATCGGCGCTCAAGCCGGTGATGGTGCCGCTCAGCGGGTAGGAGTTGGTCTGGCAGCTCACACGGGCCGTGGTTACGGTATAGCTCGATGCCTTGCCGGCGCCATTGATCATGGTGCAAACGGCGCCCTTGGGCTGTTGCGCGATGGTGATATCGTAGCGGTCATCGGTCTTGACGAGCTTGGTGAACACAACGTTGTTCAGGCCCGCAGTCACCGGCAAGCGTTCCCCGTCATTCAGGAGAATCAGGCCATCCTTGGCCAGGCCGTCGACTCTAACTTGCAGATACAGGTTGCCGCCGCTGCCGCCGCAGGCTGCCAGTGTGACGGCGCAAGCCGCCGCCAGCATCGAGCGCAGGTACAAATTTTTCATACATTCTCCAAAACGAATTAGGTTGGGTAGCGCAACGCGGACGCTGGCGCCGCATTGGAATGGCGCCTATTTTAGTCTATCTGGCAAGCTGGATGACCTTGCCTTGTATCACCCTGTAACAATTTTTCGCCGGGATGCGCTGGCCCGGCCCCATTTCACGGGAGCGCAGCCATGCCGGCGGCGGCGATCGGTGCGACAATAGATGCACCCTGCGCACCGTGACGCAGCATCCCATTGTGAGTCCCATGTCCCTTGCCCCTGTCAAATCCACCGTGCCGCCCAAGGCCATCCTGTTCGACCTCGACGATACCTTATGGCCCATCGCGCCCGTGATTGCCGCCGCCGAAAGCCTGCTGCACGACTGGCTGGCCACGCATGCGCCCAAGGTGGCGCGGCAATTTTCCATCGAGGTGCTGCGCCAGCATCGCCTGGCCATGCTCAACGAACAACCGCATTTCCATGGCAACCTGATCGAGTTGCGCCGCGCGGGCCTGCTGGCCGCCTTCGAGGCTGCCGGCGAGGATGCCGCCCTGGTCGACGGGGCCATCCTGCAATTCCTGGCCGCGCGCCATCGCGTCCAGCCGTATGACGATGTCTTGCCGGGCCTGGCCTGGATGGGCCAGCGCATGCTGCTCGGCTCCATCTCGAACGGCAATGCGGACCTTGAAATTATCGGCCTGGCGCAGCACTTCAAGGTATCGATCGCCGCCAGCGATTTTGGCGTGGCCAAGCCCGACGCCAGCATCTTCCTGGCCGCTTGCGCGGCGCTGGACGTGGCGCCCCACGAAGCCGTGTATGTCGGTGACGACCTGTATTTCGACGTGACGGGCGCGCAGGGGGCCGGCATGCGCGCCGTCTGGATGAACCGCAAGGGCAGCGACGCCCATCTGGCGGCCGGCGTGCGGCCCGACGCCATCTGCGCCAACTTTGATGAATTGCTGTTGTGGCTGCAGGGGCAACTGGAAGATTGATCGCCGCCGGCCGGGCGAACGTGCATAATAGGCGCTGTTGCTGCACGTTCGGCCGCTTTCGTTGCCGCTTGCTTAACAAAATACTTGCTTAAATAAAACACCATGCAACTCGATACACGTGCCCAAACACTGCTGAAAGCCCTGGTCGAGCGTTATATCGCCGACGGCCTGCCGGTCGGTTCGCGCGCCTTGTCGAAAATTTCCGGCCTCGACCTGTCGCCGGCCACGATCCGCAACATCATGGCGGATCTGGAAGAACTCGGTTATGTGTCCAGTCCGCACACCTCGGCCGGACGCATCCCCACGCCGCGCGGCTACCGCATCTTTGTCGATACCTTGCTGACCGTCCGGCACCTGGACGAGCACCTGGTGGAATCGCGCATGCGCCTGCAGACGCCGCAACCGCAAAAAACCATCGCCAACGCGGCGCAGATGCTGTCGTCGCTGTCGCAGTTTGCCGGCGTTGTGCTCAGTCCGCGCCGCGAATCCGTGTTCCAGCAAATTGAATTCCTGCGCCTGTCCGAAAAACGCATCCTGCTCGTCATCGTCGCCCCCGGCGGCGACGTGCAGAACCGTTTATTGCTGACGGAGGCCGACTATACGCCGGCGCAACTGGTGCAATCGGCCAATTACATCAACCAGAATTATGGCGGCCTGTCCTTCGACGCCGTGCGCGTGCGCCTGCAGGGGGAATTGCGCCAGTTGCGCGACGATATGGGCAGCCTGATGCAGGCGGCCGTGGAGGCGGGCAGCGAAGCGATGGCCGACCATAGCGACGACATGGTGATTTCCGGCGAGCGCAACTTGCTCAGCGTGAGCGATCTGTCATCGAATATGCATTCGCTGCGCCAGATGTTCGACATGTTCGAGCAAAAGACGGGCTTGATGCAGCTGCTCGACGTGTCGAGCAAGGCGACGGGCGTGCAGATTTTCATCGGCGGCGAATCGAACCTGGTGCCGATGGATGAGATGAGCGTGGTGACGGCGCCGTATGAAGTCAACGGCAAGATCGTGGGAACACTGGGAGTGATCGGACCGACGCGCATGGCTTACGAGCGCGTCATCCCGATTGTCGATATCACGGCGAAATTACTGTCCAGCGCACTCAGCCATCATTGAGCGTGAGGCCAGCCGCCCCGTGGGCGCGGCCGGCATGGGTCAGGCTGTTTTGTGCGGGCAAGCTGTCTTGATGCAGTTGCCGTAGATGGCCAGGGCGTGTTCGGCGATCTTGAAGCCGCGCTCTTCGGCCACTTTTTGCTGGCGGATTTCGATGTCTTCGTCGAAGAATTCCTCGACCCGGCCACAGTCGAGGCACACCAGGTGGTCGTGGTGGGAACCTTCGTTGAGCTCGAAAATCGCCTTGCCGGTTTCAAAATGGTTGCGGTTGAGCAAGCCTGCCTGTTCGAATTGCGTCAGGACGCGGTAGACAGTTGCTAAACCGACATCCATATTGTCGGCCAGCAGAATCTTGTACACGTCTTCCGCGGTCAGGTGGCGTACCGGGCTACTCTGGAAGATATCGAGTATCTTCAGCCGTGGCAGGGTGGCTTTCAGGCCGCTTGCCTTGAGATCACTAGGATTGTTACTCATGTTTGTTGCTCGTATGTGGGTCAGGTGCTTTATCATATAGCGTTTTGTCGGGGAGTGCCAAAATATGCATTTTTTGGCGGGCCGGTCACTCCTGGCGTTTTGTTCATCCAATTGAGGTCATTTATGCGCGTAACACCGGCTGTATTGCCATCTCTCTGGCACCGTATTTCATTTCGAGCACCAGTCGTGGCAGGCATGGTCTGTGTCGCGTTGGCCGTGTCCGGCTGCGCCAGTCGTGGCATCCTGGGCGAAAAGCCGGCAGCCGCTCAAAAAGAAGGCAAGGAACTGGTCCCCGAACAGGGCGCACAAACGACCACCATCACGCCGCTGCAAAAATTCATGTGGTTTTTCTCGCCCTACCGTCCTGACATTCAACAAGGCAACTTTGTCTCCGAAGAGATGCTGGCCCAGTTGAAAGTGGGCATGACGCGCGACCAGGTGCGTTTCGTCCTCGGCACTTCCTTACTGACCGATATCTTCCATGCCGACCGCTGGGATTACCCATTCCGCCTGGCGCGGGGCAGTGGCGAAACCACCAGCAGCCGCGTGGTCGTGTACTTCGGCAAGGATGGCAAGGTGGAACGTTTCGAAGGCGGCAACTTGCCGACGGAGAAAGAATACATCGACCGCATCGCCGGCCCATCGCGGTTCGCCAAGGTCGCCAAGGCCGACGCGCCAGCCGCCGCCGTGCCGTCGCCCGTGGCGCCGAGCGCCGTGCCGGTGCCGGCCGATGCCGCCCCTGCCATTCCTGTGAGCAAGCCGGAAGTAACGCCTGCGCCTGCCGTCGAACCTGCACCTGCACCCGCTGCCGAACCCACCAAATAAGTTGCTGTAAGAGAATAAAATGACTGAACTGAAAATTGCCATCGCTGGCGCCAGCGGCCGTATGGGCCATATCCTGATCGAAGCGGTCAGCAATGCGCCGGACGCCGTGCTGGCAGGCGCGCTCGACCGCGCCGGTTCGCCGTCCATCGGCCAGGATGCGGCCGCCTTCCTCGGCAAGCCGGCCGGCGTGCTGACGGAGTCCGACCTGGCGAAGGGCTTGGCGAACGCCGATTTCCTGATCGATTTCACGCGTCCAGAAGGCACTTTGCAGCACCTGGCGTATTGCGCCGAGCACGGTATCAAGATGATCATCGGCACCACCGGATTCGATGACGCGGGCAAGGCGGCGATTGCCGCCGCCGCCGAAAAGACGGCCATCATGTTCGCGCCGAACATGAGCGTGGGCGTGAACGTCACCATGAAATTGCTGGAGCTGGCCGCGAAAAGCCTGTCCGAAGGCTATGACATCGAAATCATCGAAGCGCATCACCGCTTCAAGGTCGATGCGCCGTCGGGCACGGCCCTGCAAATGGGCGAAGTGGTGGCCGGTGCCCTGGGCCGCGACTTGAAGGAGTGCGCCGTGTACGGCCGCGAAGGCGTGACGGGCGAACGCGACCCGTCGACCATCGGCTTTGCCACCATCCGCGGCGGCGATATCGTCGGCGACCATACGGTGCTGTTTGCCGGCATCGGCGAGCGCATCGAGATCAGCCACAAATCGAGCAGCCGCGTCACCTACGCCCATGGCGCCCTGCGCGCCGCGCGTTTCCTGGCCGACAAGCCCACCGGCCTGTTCGACATGCAGGATGTGCTGTCGCTGAAGAACTGAGGAAGACCATGGCCACTGCCCTCCTGAATGGAAAGGACATCACCGACGCAGCGAGCTTTCACGCGCAATGCGTGCAAGCCTTCGGTTTCCCCGAGTTTTACGGCAACAGCATGGATGCCTGGGTCGATTGCCTCAGCTACCTGCGCGACGATGAAAGCATGACGCAGTTTCGTTTGAAACCGAACGAAGTGCTCGACATCGTCGTACAGGATGCGGAGGCGATGAAGGCGCAAGTGCCTGATTTACTGGAAGAAATCACGTTTTGTATCGCCGGCATCAACGAGCGCTATGAAGATTACGGTGAAAAGCCGGCGCTGAAACTGGTGCTGAAGTAAGGCTGAATCAATAAAAAAGGCTCTGTCATCGGCAAATAGGGGAAATGCCGGAATCTTCGCTTGGCTGAGTTGTCTGACTCTGCATACCCATCAAACAGGGAGCCGATCATGCAGCCAGCCGAATGGATCCGTTTTATCGCCCAGTTTGCTCGCCTGAACCGGCGCCAGCGGCAGACAGGCATGGCCCTGCTGCGTGGCAACACGCCACACGACGCGACCGTCGCGCTGCTGGAGGGCGTGGCGCAGTCGCGCTTGGCCTGCCCAGCCTGCCACTCGCCCCACCTGCACCGGCATGGCCATGCGCATGGCCTGCAGCGCTACCGCTGCGTGCCTTGCGGACGCACCTTCAATGCCTTGACGGGCACGCCGTTGGCCCGCCTGCGCCATAAGTCGCTATGGCTCGACTACGCCGATTGCCTGCTTGCATCGGATTCCGTGCGCAAGGCGGCGCTACAACTGGGCGTGCACCGCAACACCACGTTTCGCTGGCGCCACCGTTTTCTCAGCGTCGCCAGGACGGATCGGCCGCACGGCCTGCATGGCATCGCCGAGGCCGACGAGCTATACGTGCTGGAATCGGAAAAGGGATCGAGGCAAATGACGCGTCCGGCCCGCCGCCGCGGCGGCCATGCGCAACGGCGCGGCATATCCAACGAGCAAGTCTGCATCCTGGTGGCGCGCGACCGCACGGGCCAGACCCTCGATTTCGTCACGGGCAAAGGCGCGCTGAAGAAGGCGCAACTGCACCGCTGTTTATTGCCTGTCATCGACCAGGATATCCTGCTGGTCACGGATGGCCATGCCGCCTATCGGGCGTTTGCGCGGGAAGCGGGCCTCAGCCATCAGGCCGTCAACCTGCGCGCCGGCATCCGTGTGCAGGGCGCCGCGCATGTGCAGAACGTCAATGCATATCACAGCCGCCTGCGCGAATGGTTAAGGCCGTTTCACGGCGTGGCCACGCGCTACCTGCCAAACTACCTGGCATGGCGCTGGATACTCGACGCCAGACGCATCCGTTCACCCGAAACGTTATTGAAAGCAACGCTGGGAGCGTTCCCACATTTGACGGTGACATAGCCTAAAAAAACGCCGGACAGTGTTGCCACTGCCCGGCGTTCTTCTTTAGACGACCTTGCGTTCGCGCAAACCGTCGATCTGGCCGCCATCAAGGCCCAGCCATTGCTGCAGCACCTCGTCCGTATGCTGCCCCAGCAACGGCGGCGGCAAGCGGTACTGCACCGGCGAAGCTGACAGGCGCACGGGATTGGCCACCAGCGCCACCGTGCCCGCCGTCGGATGCGGCATCTCCACTTTCAAGCCACGCGCCACCACTTGCGGGTCGGCAAAGACCTGATCGATGCGATTGACGGGGCCGCATGGCACGGCTTGCGCCTCGAAGGCGCTGATCCACTCGGCCGTCGTGCGCATGACCGTGGTCTGGCGCATCAGGGGGATCAGGATCGCCCGGTGCGCCACGCGTTGCGGATTGGTGGCGAAGCGTTCGTCCTGCGCCCATTCCGGGTGGCCGGCGACGGCGCAGAAGCGCGAAAATTGCCCATCGTTGCCGATCGCCAGAATCATGTCGCCATCGGCCGTGGGGAAGTCTTGATACGGCACGATGTTCGGATGCGCATTGCCCATGCGCTGGGGCACTTTGCCGCCGCACAGGTAATTGGCTGCCTGGTTGCCCAGCGCGGCCACTTGCACGTCGAGCAAGGCCAGGTCGATATGCTGGCCCAGGCCCGAGCGTTCGCGTTCGGCCAGCGCCGCCTGCACGGCGATGGTGGCGTACAGGCCCGTCAGGATGTCCGTCTGCGCCACGCCCACTTTTTGCGGCCCGGCGCCCGGCTGGCCATCGGGCACGCCCGTGATGCTCATCAAGCCGCCCATGCCCTGGATCAAGAAGTCATAGCCGGCGCGCGCCGCGTATGGCCCGTCCTGGCCGAAGCCCGTAATCGAGCAGTACACGAGGCGCGGATTGAGCGCCAGCAAGCTGGCCGCGTCCAAACCGTATTGCTTCAAGCCGTCCAATTTGAAATTTTCCAGCAGCACGTCCGCTTCGGCGGCCAGCTTGCGCACCAGGGCCTGCCCTTCAGGGGCTGCCAGGTCGATGCACAGGGAGCGCTTGTTGCGGTTGGCGCACTGGAAATAGGCCGCCTCGGCCGTGTCGCGGCCGTCTTCATCTTTCAGATACGGCGGCCCCCAGGAGCGCGTGTCGTCGCCGCGGCCAGGCTGTTCAACCTTGACCACGTCGGCACCGAGGTCGGCCAGCATTTGCCCGGCCCACGGCCCGGCCAGCACGCGCGACAGGTCGAGCACGCGCAAGCCGGTCAGCGGCGCGGGCCGGAGGGCGGAAGCGAAGCCATCCATCAGTTGAACGCGGCGATGCCGGTGATGGCGCGGCCGATGATCAGCGCGTGCACATCGTGCGTGCCTTCATAGGTGTTGACCACTTCCAGGTTGACCAGGTGGCGGATGACGCCGAACTCGTCAGAAATGCCGTTGCCGCCCATCATGTCGCGCGCCATGCGGGCGATGTCGAGCGCCTTGCCGCAGCTGTTGCGTTTCATGATGGAGGTGATTTCCACGGCGGGCGAGCCTTCATCCTTCATGCGGCCCAGGCGCAGACAGCCTTGCAAGCCCATGGTGATTTCCGTCAGCATGTCGGCCAGTTTCTTTTGCACCAATTGATTCGCGGCCAGCGGACGGCCGAATTGCTGGCGGTCCATCGTGTACTGGCGCGCCTTCAGGTAGCAATCTTCGGCCGCGCCCAGCGCGCCCCAGGCGATGCCATAGCGGGCGCTGTTCAGGCATGTAAATGGACCCTTCAGGCCGCGTACGTCGGGGAAGGCATTTTCCTCCGGGCAAAATACTTCATCCATGACGATTTCACCGGTGATGCTGGTGCGCAAGCCTACCTTGCCGTGGATCTCGGGCGCCGACAGACCCTTCCAGCCTTTTTCCAGCACGAAGCCGCGGATCGCGCCTTCATCGTCCTTGGCCCAGACGACGAACACGTCGGCGATAGGGCTGTTGGTGATCCACATCTTGGCGCCGGAGAGGCTGTAGCCGCCCGGCACCTTGCGCGCGCGCGTGACCATGCTGCCGGGGTCGGAGCCATGGTTCGGTTCCGTCAGGCCGAAGCAGCCGATGTACTCGCCCGTCGCCAGCTTCGGCAGGTATTTCTGTTTGGTTTCTTCGTTGCCGAAGGCGTTGATCGGCACCATCACCAAGGACGATTGCACGCTCATCATCGAGCGGTAGCCCGAATCGACGCGCTCGACTTCGCGCGCGGCCAGGCCGTAGCAGACGTAGTTCAGGCCGGCGCCGCCATACTCTTCGGGGATGGTGGTGCCCAGCAAGCCCAATTCTCCCATTTCGCGGAAGATGGCCGCGTCCGTGCGGCCATGGCGAAACGATTCGAGGACCCTGGGCACCAGGCTGCCCTGGCAATAGTCGCGGGCCGCTTCCAGCACGGCGCGTTCGTCGCCCGTCAGTTGTTCTTCCAGCAGCAGGGGGGAATTCCAGTCGAATACGGTTTTGCTCATCACAGGCCTCGCAGGTGAGCGCCGGTGATCGGCGCAAGATTGAATATGGCTCATGGTAGGTTTTTGCCTAGCCTTGCGCAAACGATTTATTTGCACCCAGACATGCGTGCCACGCATATCTTGCGGCATACTGGGGTCTTTATTCCTTTGCTGGTGTACCGATGACACGCAAGATTCCCATGCTGCAGGCGCTGAATTGTTTCGAGGCGGCCGCGCGCCACCAGAGTTACACGCATGCGGCGCGCGAACTGTCGCTCACGCAAAGCGCCGTCTCGCGCCAGATTTCGTCCCTGGAAAGCTTTCTTGGCGTGCAATTGTTCCAGCGCACGCGCCATGGCGTGCTGCTGACCAGCGCCGGCGCCGCGTATGCGCGGCAGATCGCGGCCCGCCTCGATGGCCTGGAGCGCGACACGCTCGACACCATGGCGCGCCAAGGCGGCGGCGGCGCCTTGCAACTCGCCTCCGTGCCCACGTTTGCCACGCGCTGGCTGATGCCGCGGTTGTCGACACTGGCGGACTTGCACCCGGACATCGTCGTGCATATCGACGCGTATACAAAACCGTTCATGTTTGCCGATACGGAATACGACGGCGCCCTGTACGCGGGTACGCCCGAGCAACTGGCGCGTTGGCCCGGCACGCGCGCCACCTTGCTCATGCACGAAGAAATCGTGCCCGTCGCCAGCCCCCGCCTGCTGGCGGCGCGCAGCGACTGGCAGCCGCAGGATTTATTGGAACTGACCCTGTTGCAACAAAGTACACGCCCGGGCGCCTGGCGCCAATGGTTTGACGCCATGCAGGTCGATGGGGAACTGGCGCGCTACGGCGCCCGCTATGAACTGTTTTCCATGCTGGCCATGGCGGCCGTGCAAGGGCAGGGCGTGGTCTTGCTGCCACGCATGCTGGTCGAAGCGGAACTGGCGCGTGGCGAATTGCAAATCGTATGCGAGCGCCCACTGCGCGGCCAGCGCGCGTATTACCTGATCACGCCCGAGGCGGTGCATGAAAAACTGGCCCTGCAGCAATTCCGGCTGTGGCTGCAGGACGAGGCCGCTTAGACGACCTTGGCCGTATCGAAATGGGGATTGTCGATGAGGCCGATCTGGTTGCCGAACGGGTCGAGCAATTCCACCGTGCGGATGCCGTCGCCCACGTCCGTGATCGGGTGGTGCAGGCTGCCGCCCAGCGCAACGATGCGCTCGACTTCCTGTTCGATGCCATCCACGCCCCAGTACGTCACGCTGCCCTGCGTGCCGGGCTCGCCACCGGGCATCAGCCCAAGCTCGAAGCCGCCGATGGCAAAGCCGACATAGAACGGCTGGTCGAAATACGGCGTCGTATTGAATACCTGGCTGTACCAGGCCTTGGCCTGGTCCAGGTCGGGGACGGGATAGGTGACGGTGCGCAAGCCCTTGATCATGTTCTGCTCCTGGTGAATGAAGAATAACGCCATCATGCCACTGGCGCTTGCCGCGCGATTGGAAAAATGGAAGGTGCTCAGGTGCTCAGGCGCGCCGGCCCGTCAGCCACGCCTCGGGCGAGCTGTGGGCGAAATCCTGGAAGTCGTGGATCAGGTGCGACTGGTCGAAATAGCCGTATTGCACGGCCACTTGCGCCCAGTCAGGCTGCTCAGGCAGACTTTTCAATCCCTGGCTGGCGGCCCGGAAACGGCAGATGCGGGCAAACAGCTTCGGGC
Source organism: Janthinobacterium rivuli (assembly GCF_009208735.1). Lineage (GTDB taxonomy): Bacteria > Pseudomonadota > Gammaproteobacteria > Burkholderiales > Burkholderiaceae_D > Janthinobacterium. Next base: position 141,582 of record NZ_WFLJ01000003.1, read on the forward strand.
TGATGCCGACTTGCTGGCGAAATTGCAGCGCCAGGTGCTGGCGCGACACGCCCAGTTGCCGCGCCAGGCCGTCCACGCGCAGCATGCCGTGCGCGCCTTCGATGGCGGCAATGGCGTGCTGGGCGACGCCGGCGGGGCGCAGCGGCGGTCCCTGGCGCAGGCGCAGCAGCAGATAATCCTGCAAGATGGCAATGCGTTGCGCGTTGGACAAGACGTCGCTCCACAGCGCGTCGCCCAGGCGCGCCGCCAGCTCGCGTCCCCACAGTTGCTGCAGGTCGCCGCGGCCATCGCTGAGTTCGCATAAGGGCAGCTGGAAGAAGCGCGCCGCGGCGCCCGGCTTGAAGCGGGCCGCCACCGTTTGCACGAGGCCGTGGCTGACGACGGCGATCGGCGCCGTCATCATGCCGACGGCAAAGCTGGCGTCCTGCTGGTCCTGGCACAGGATGTCGATGCAATTGTCCGGCAAGACCTGGTGCGTGAGGGGCGTGGCGCCCGTCCGCACGCGGCACGTCCAGACGCAGTCCAGCCAGGGCCGCAGGGCGGGGATGGGCGAATATTCCTGGTAGACGATCATGGCCGGCTTTGATGCAAAGAACAAGATTGCATATATATTACACAGCATAATTGGGCACCGGCAAAAATATGCCGGCCCGGGCCGCCGGCGCGCCGCGCTATCGGGCGGCGACAACCAGTATAATGCTCGGTTCATATCCACTATTGGCCGCACATCATGCAAGATAAATATAGTCCCGCCGACGTCGAACAAGCCGCCCAATCGCACTGGAAGGCGATCGACGCCTATAAAGCCGTCGAACACGACCCGCGTTTCCCAAAAGGCAAGTATTTTGCCTGCTCGATGCTGCCTTACCCTTCGGGCAAGCTGCACATGGGTCACGTGCGCAACTATACGATCAATGACGTGATGTACCGCTACCTGCGCATGAACGGCTACAACGTGCTCATGCCGATGGGCTGGGATGCGTTCGGCATGCCGGCGGAAAACGCGGCCATGGCCAACAATGTGCCGCCCGCGCAATGGACGTATTCGAACATCGCCCACATGAAGCAGCAGATGGAATCGATGGGCCTGGCCATCGACTGGTCGCGCGAAATGACCGCCTGCAAGCCCGAATACTACAAATGGAACCAGTGGATGTTCCTCAAGATGCTGGAAAAAGGCATCATCTACAAGAAGACGGGTACCGTGAACTGGGACCCGATCGATCAGACCGTGCTGGCCAACGAACAAGTGGTCGACGGCAAGGGCTGGCGTTCGGGCGCGCTGATCGAAAAGCGCGAAATCCCCATGTACTACGCGCGCATCACCGATTACGCGGAAGAATTGCTGGCCTATGTGGACGACAAGCTGCCGGGCTGGCCCGAGCGCGTGCGCATCATGCAGACCAACTGGATCGGCAAGTCGACGGGCGTGCGCTTCGCCTTCCCGCACCAGATCAAGGATGCCGAAGGCGCCCTGATCGGCGACGGCAAGCTGTACGTCTTCACTACCCGTCCGGACACCGTCATGGGCGTGACCTTCTGCGCCGTGGCCGCCGAACACCCGCTGGCCATCCACGCCGCGCAAAGCAATCCTGCGCTGGCCGCCTTCAACGCCGAATGCAAGCTCGGTTCCGTGATCGAAGCGGACATGGCGACGATGGAAAAGAAGGGCATGCCGACCGGCCTGTTCGTCACCCATCCATTGACGGGCGCGCAGGTGGAAGTGTGGGTCGGCAACTACGTGCTGATCACCTACGGCGATGGCGCCGTGATGGGCGTGCCGGCGCACGACGAGCGCGATTTCGGCTTCGCCAAGAAATACAATCTGCCGATCAAGCAAGTGATCGAGGTCAAGGGCCAGGAATTTTCGACGGACGCCTGGCAGGAATCGTATGGCAGCAAGGATGGCGTCTGCGTCGCCTCCGGCAAATACGACGGCCTGCATTTCGCGTCCGCCGTCGATGCGGTGGCCGCCGACTTGGCCGAGCTGGGCCTGGGCGAGAAGAAAACCACGTTCCGCCTGCGCGACTGGGGCATTTCGCGCCAGCGCTACTGGGGCACGCCGATCCCGATGATCCATTGCGCCGATTGCGGCGTGGTGCCGGTGCCGGAAAAAGACTTGCCGGTGGTGCTGCCGGAAGATTGCGTGCCGGATGGCACGGGCAATCCGCTGAACAAATACGAAGCCTTCCTGCAGTGCGACTGCCCGCAGTGCGGCAAGCCGGCGCGCCGCGAGACGGACACCATGGACACTTTTGTCGATTCGTCGTGGTACTACATGCGCTATACCTCGCCAGGCTCGAACGACGCCATGGTCGACGCGCGCAACGATTACTGGATGCCGATGGACCAGTACATCGGCGGCATCGAACACGCCGTCATGCACTTGCTGTACGCGCGCTTCTGGACCAAGATCATGCGCGACTTCGGCCTGGTCAAGTTCGACGAGCCATTCGTCAACCTGCTCACGCAAGGCATGGTGCTCAACGAAACCTACTTCCGCAAGGACGCGGCGGGCAAGACGACGTGGTTCAACCCGGACGACGTGCGCCTGTCCCTCGATGACAAGGGCCGTCCGCAAAGCGCCGTCCTGGTGGCCGACGGCCAGCCGGTGGAAATCGGCGGCACGGAAAAAATGTCGAAGTCGAAGAACAACGGCATCGACCCGCAAGCGCAGATCGAACAGTACGGCGCCGACACGGCCCGCCTGTTCACCATGTTCGCTTCGCCGCCGGAACAGACGCTGGAATGGTCGGGCAGCGGCGTCGAAGGCGCCAACCGCTTCCTGCGCCGCGTATGGAACTTCGGCTACGCGCAGTCGGCCACGATCCAGGCCGCGCTGGCTGGCGGCGCCGCGCCGGCCACGGGCGACGCGCAGAAAAACCTGCGCCGTGAATTGCACAAGCTGCTGCAGCAAGCCGATTACGACTTGAAGCGCATCCAGTACAACACCGTCGTGTCGGCCTGCATGAAGATGCTCAACACGCTGGAATCGGCCAAGCTCGATGACAGCGCGCAGTCGAAGGCGCTGATCGCCGAAGGCTTCTCCATCTTCCTGCGCCTGCTCAACCCCGTCGCGCCGCACATCACCCACGTGCTGTGGCAGGAACTGGGCTACGCCGGCGTGCATGGCGACCTGCTCAACGTCGCCTGGCCGCAGGTCGACCCGGTCGCATTGGAGCAGTCCGAGATCGAGATGATGATCCAGGTGAACGGCAAGCTGCGCGGCTCGATCACGGTGGCCAAGGATGCGGACAAGGCCAGCATCGAAGCGGCCGCGCTGGCGTGCGAAAGTGTGCAGAAGTACGTCGAGACCACGCCGAAGAAGATCATCGTCGTGCCAGGCAAGTTAATCAGCATCGTGGTGTAATCATGACGACTTCCTCTCAAGTATCGCTGTTGGGCCGCCGCGCCGTGCTGGCGCTGGGCCTGACCGTTCTGTTGTCGGCCTGCGGCTTTCATTTGCGCGGTTCGAACGGCAGTTTCATGCTGCCGTTCGCGACGATGTACATCGGCTTGCCCGACACGTCGCCGCTGGCGATCGGCCTGAAGCGCTATATCCGCGCCATTGGCAGCACGGAGGTGGTGGACACCAGGGATGGCGCCGACGCCGTCCTTGAAGTGCTCGGCGATCCGGAGAGGAATCGTACCAAGACCATTTTGTCGCTGAACAAAAATGGCCGCGTGCAAGAATACCAACTCGGCTATTCGATCAATTTCCGCGTGGTGGACAAGGCCGGCAACCAGTTGCTGGCGCCGACGACCATCAGCCTGGTGCGTCCGATTACCTTCGACGAATCGCAGGTGCTGGCCAAGGAAACCGAGGAAGCGGCGCTGTACCGCGACATGCGCAACGACCTGGTGCAGCAGATCATGCGCCGCCTGGCCGCCATCAAGCCGGTGCTGCCGGCCATGTCGGTGGCGCCCGTGACGCCGGTCGCGCCGGCCGCGCCGCAGCAGTAACGGGGACGTCATGCAATTGCGGATAGACGCGCTCGATGGACACGTGGCCAAGCCGCTGGCGCAGCTGTATGTGATCACCAGCGACGAGCACCTGCTGGCGCTGGAAGCGGCTGACAAGATCCGCCGCGCGGCGCGCGCGCAGGGTTACTCCGAGCGCGACGTGCTGACGGTGGAGCGCAGCTTCAAGTGGGGCGAACTGCTGGCGGCGAACCAGGAACTATCGCTGTTCGGGGACAAGAAAATGATCGAGCTGCGCATCCCCACCGGCAAGCCGGGCAAGGATGGCGGCGCGGCGCTGCAAAGCTACGCGAAAAACCTCAGTCCCGACAACCTGACCCTGATCACCTTGCCCAAGCTGGACTGGGCCACGCAGAAGGCGGCCTGGGTCGCCAGCCTGCAGCAGGCGGCCGTGTATATCGAGATTCCGAACGTGGAGCGCGCGCAGTTGCCGGCGTGGATAGGCCAGCGCCTGGCCGCGCAGGGGCAAAGCGCCGAACGGGCCAGCATCGACTTCATCGCCGAACGGGTGGAAGGCAACTTGCTGGCGGCACACCAGGAAATCCAGAAACTGGGCTTGCTGCATGCTGCGGGCAAGCTGACGTATGAACAAGTGCAGGACGCGGTGCTGAACGTGGCCCGCTACGATGTCTTCAAGCTGTCAGAAGCCATGCTGGCCGGCGACCCCGCGCGCCTGGTGCGCATGCTCGAAGGCTTGAAAGGCGAGGGCGAGGCGCTGCCGCTGGTCTTGTGGGCCGTCTCCGAAGAAATCCGCACGCTGTTAAAATTGAAGGCCGGCATGGCGCAAGGGCGTCCATTGGGCGCGCTGCTGAAGGAATACCGTATCTGGGGTCCGCGCGAGCGGATGATGGAGCCGGCCCTGCGGCGCATTTCGCTACCCGTGCTGGAAGCGGCGCTGCAGCAGGCGGCGCAGGTGGACAAGATGATCAAGGGCTTGCGCGCCAAGGGCTACGCGGGCGATGCCTGGGATGCCATGCTGCAACTGGGCCTGAAGATCGCCCGAGGCTAGTTTTTTTACTATATGGATACGAGCATGGACATCACAGAATATATGCAGGACGTGGGCGCGCGCGCGCGCGTCGCCTCGCGCGCCATGGCGCGTGCCGACAGCGCCACGCGCAACCGCGCCTTGAGCCTGATCGCCGCCGCCATCGTGCGCGATGCCGACCTGCTGCGCGCGGCCAACCAGCGCGACCTCGACGCGGCCGCCGCCGCCGGCCTGGCGCCGGCCATGCTCGACCGCCTGACCCTGTCCGACGCCGCCATCGCCACCATGGTCGAAGGCCTGACGCAGATCGTGTCGCTGGCCGATCCGATCGGCGAGATCTCGAACATGAAATTCCGCCCGACGGGCATCCAGGTGGGCCAGATGCGCGTGCCGCTGGGCGTCATCGGCATCATCTATGAGGCGCGTCCGAACGTGACGGTGGACGCGGCCGGCCTGTGCATCAAGAGCGGCAACGCGACGATCTTGCGCGGCGGTTCGGAAGCGATTCACTGCAACCGCGCGCTGGCCAGGCTGGTACAGGAAGGGCTGGCCGGCGCCGGCCTGCCTGCCGATGCCGTGCAAGTCATCGACACGACCGACCGCGCCGCCGTCGGTGCCCTGATCACCATGCCGCAGTACGTGGACGTCATCGTGCCGCGCGGCGGCAAGGGCCTGATCGCGCGCCTGATGGCCGAGGCCACCGTGCCGATGATCAAGCACCTCGATGGCATCTGCCACGTCTACATCGACGCCAAGGCCGATATCAAAAAGGCGATCGATATCGGCTTCAACGCGAAGTGCCATCGCTACGGCACCTGCAACACCATGGAAACGCTGCTGGTGTCGCGCGCCATCGCCGCCACCGTGCTGCCGCAGCTGGCCGAACTGTATTTGACCAAGCAGGTGGAATTGCGCGCCGATCCGGAAAGCCACGCCATCCTGGCCGCCGCCGCTTATCCGCACCTGGTGCCCGCCACCGAGGAAGACTGGTCCACCGAATACCTGGCGGCCATCCTGTCGGTGAAGGTGGTCGATGGCATCGACGAAGCGATGGATCACATCAATCAGTATTCATCGAAGCACACGGAGTCCATCATCACGGAAGACTACAGCGATGCGCTGCGCTTCCTGCGCGAAGTCGATTCCGCCTCGGTGATGGTGAACGCCTCGACGCGCTTCGCCGACGGTTTTGAATATGGCCTGGGCGCCGAAATCGGCATCTCGAACGACAAGCTGCACGCGCGCGGCCCGGTGGGACTGGAAGGCCTGACCTCGCTCAAATACGTGGTCTTTGGCCACGGCGAAGTACGCAAATAGTCTCTTGCGCGGGCGGCCCACAAGGCGGCCCGCGCTCTCCTTTTTCGATACCTCTGACACTGGGAACCCCATGCTCTTTCTCTGGACCAAAGCCTTCCACATCATCTTCGTCATTTCCTGGTTCGCCGGCCTGTTTTATTTGCCGCGCATCTTCGTGAACCTGGCGATGGAGACGGAAACGGTGGCCACCGAGCGCCTGCTGCTGATGGCGCGCAAGCTGTACCGCTTCATGTCCCTGCTGGCGCTGCCGGCCATGGTGCTGGGGCTGGCGTTGATGTGGATGCTGTACGGCGGTGGCGAAGGCCGCATGAAGATGCCGGGCTGGATGCACGCCAAGCTGACGTTCGTGGTGCTGCTGCTCGGCTACCACCACGCCTGCGGCGCCATCCTGCGCAAGTTTGAAAAAGGTCTCAACAAGCGCAGCCACACCTGGTTCCGCTGGTTTAACGAAGTGCCGGTGCTGATGCTGCTGGCCGTCGTCGTGCTGGTCGTGGTCAAGCCGTTCTAAGGAGACGAGATGAGTGCAAGCCAGAGCAAAGTCGTGCAGTATTTCTTTGCGCCCCATTCGCCATGGACGTACCTGGGCCACGCGCGTCTGATGGCCATCGCCGCGAAGACGGGCGCGCAGATCGACGTGCGGCCCTTCGACCTGGGCAAGGTCTTCAGCGTCTCGGGCGGCCTGCCGCTGGCCAAGCGCGCACCGCAGCGCCAGGCGTATCGCCTGGCCGAACTGGCGCGCTGGTCGGCCTTTTTGCAAGTGCCATTGACCTTGCAGCCGAAGTTTTTCCCCGTGTCGCCGGAAGCGGCGGCCAAGCTGATCATCGCCACGCGTCTGGCGCACGGCGTGGAGGCATCGCTGAACCTGGCGCACGCCATCATGCGCGGCCTGTGGGCCGAAGAGCGCAACATCGGCGACGAGGAAACCCTGGTGCAGATCGCGTTTGACGCCGGTTTCGATGGCCGTCAGTTGCTGAAAACGTCGGAAACGGCCAGCGTGCAGGCCGAATACGACGCCAACACGGAAGCGGCCACCGCCGCCAGCGTCTTCGGCTCGCCGTGGTACATCGTCGATGGCGAAGGGTTCTGGGGCCAGGACCGCCTCGATTTTGTCGAGCGGGCGTTATCAGTAAAGTAATTAGTGCCGGGGGCAGACCCGCCGGAACTCGGCGTCCCCGTCTGACCCCAGATTTTAGTTTGTTTTCCAACGGATAAAGAGTACACCACCATGGCTTCATATTTTTGCCCATGCCCGCGCGGCATGGAAGCGGCGCTGGCCGAGGAACTGGGCGAGATCGCCCAGGATAGTTCGACCATGAAGGTCCATAACCAGGTACCGGGCGGCGTACATTGCTCGGGCGACCTGCTGGACGCTTACCGCATCAACCTGCATTCGCGCATCGCTTCGCGCGTGCTGATGCGCATGGCCCATTCCGGCTACAAGACGGAAAACGATATCTATGACCTGACCCTGGCGCAATCCTGGGAAGACTGGTTCGGCGTGCACCACACGATCCGCGTCGACGTCACGGCCGTCAAGTCGCCGCTGCGCAGCCTGGAATTCACGACCTTGAAAATCAAGGATGCGATCTGCGACCGCTTCCGCGACCAGTTCAACGAGCGTCCATCGGTCAACACCAAGACGCCGGACATGCGCATCGTCGGCTTCCTCGACGCGCATACCTTCACCGTCTACCTCGACACCTCGGGCGAAGCCTTGTTCAAGCGCGGCTGGCGCGAAGAGACGGGCGACGCGCCGCTGCGCGAAAACCTGGCCGCCGGCCTGCTGCGCGTGTCGGGCTGGAAGCCTGGCATGGTGCTGTTCGACCCGATGTGCGGTTCCGGCACCATCCTGGCCGAAGCGGCGCAGATGCTGCAGGGGATTCCTCCGGGCGCCTCGCGCCAGTTCGCGTTTGAAAACTTCCACGACTTCGATCCGGCGCCGTGGAATGCCATGAAGAACGCCATCAAGGTCAATCCGCTGCCGGCCGAACCGACCATTTTCGGCAGCGACATTTCGGGCGACATGGTCGCCATGACGCGCCACAACCTGCGCTGCGCCGGCGTGCGCTTCGAGGTGCCCTTGAAACAGATCGAGGCGCAGGAAGTCAAGCCGCCGAGCGACGTGCCGGGCATCATGCTGACCAACCCGCCGTACGGCGAGCGTATCGGCGTGCGCGGCGACAGCACCATCCCGGAAGATGAACTGTCGACGTCCTTCTATTCGGCCATGGGCACGACCCTGAAGCAGCGCTTCGCCGGCTGGACTGTGTTCCTGTTCACGGCCGACCTGGGCCTGCCAAAGCTGTTGCGTCTGAAAGAAGCGCGCAAGACGCCATTCTTCAACGGCGCGCTGGAATGCCGTTTGTTCCGCTTTGATATGGTCGCCGGCTACAACCGTAGAGAAGAAGCCAAGCCAAAGCCACAGCAGTAAGCGTTCGTCGCAAGACCCCGCAGTAACCCCGCGCGCGGACCGTATCCGGTCCGCGCGCCACTTTGGATCCGCCATGTTTCCCACTCCTCCGGCCGATGTGCCGCCCGACCCGGTCACGCCCGTTCCGCCTCCCACACCGAGCCACATGGCGCCGCTGAGCCGCGGTGCGCTGGCCATGATGCTGGCCGGGCTGTCGATGCTGGGCCCCCTGTCGATCGACACCTATCTGCCCGCGTTTGGCGCGATCCAGGGTTCGCTGCAGGCGTCGCCGCTGGAAGTGCAGCAGTCGCTGACGTTCTACATGCTCGCCTTTGCCGGCATGGTGCTGTGGCATGGCGCGATCTCGGATACCTTCGGCCGGCGCAACGTCATCCTCGTGTCCCTGCTGATGTTTGCCATCGGCTCGCTCGGCTGCGCTTCGGCGCACACGGTGCACTATCTGTGGTTCTTCCGCATCATGCAGGGCGTCTCGGCCGGCGCCGGCGTGGTGATCAGCCGCGCCATCATCCGCGACCTGTATGCCGATGCGGCGGCGGCGCGGCTGCTGTCGCTGGTGACGATGATCTTTTCCATCGCCCCGGCCGTGGCGCCGATCCTTGGCGGCTGGATCGTCATCTGGTTCGACTGGCGCTCGATCTTCCTCTTCCTCGCCTTTTACACGGTGGTGCTGCTGGCGTTCTGCTACTGGCGCCTGCCCGAAACCCTGCCGATGGAAAAGCGCCAGCCGTTCAATCCCCGCTTCCTGGCGTCGAGCTATGGCCAGATCCTGCGCTCGCCCCTGTTCCACATCAAGGCCGGCATCGTCGCCCTCAATTTCGCCGGCCTGTTCCTGTTCATCACGGCCGCGCCGGAAATGCTGCCCAAGCAGCTGGATCTGGGGCCGTCGCAATTCGGCTGGCTGTTCATTCCCTGCGTGAGCGGCATCTTCATGGGCGCCGCGGCGGCCAACCGCATCGCCGGTAAAGTGACGTTCGCGCGCCAGATCGGCATCGGCTTTGCCTTCCTGCTGTGCGCCGCCAGCGTCAACGTCGTGTATCACCTGTTCCTGCCGCCCTCGCTGCCCTGGTCGGTGCTGCCCCTGTTCTTCTACACCTTCGGCATGTCGCTGGTGGGGCCGGGCGCGACCCTGCTGGCGCTCGATCTGTTCCCGCACATCCGCGGCACGGTGGCTTCGTGCCAGTCGTTTGCCAGCACCTTGCTGGGCGCCGTGGTGGCCGGCGTGATATCGCCGCTGCTGTCCGGTTCCGTGCTGTGGCTGGCCTCGGGCCAGCTGGCGTTTACGGGCCTGGCGCTGGCCCTGTGGCTGATATCGCGGCGCTTCCGCCACCGTTTGCTGGGTTCCTTCAAGGCATAAGTTTCCACTGCAGAACGCTGGATTTATTTCAACTTAATTTTCTATATTGCAAGTAATATCCGGCGCTTATGATAAGATGACTTTTTTCCCGGCATCCTCTCAGGCAATAATTTTTTGGGTTACAGGAGTGGAGGATTCCTCTGAACGTGGCCGCGCTTCGCTGCTGAGCGCTCTTCCTTTTTGAACCGGCACTGCCTGATACGATGCATCAATCTGATCAAGATATTCGCAATCGCCTGCTGATTGCCCGCCTGCCGGCCATGCCGCAGATCCTCATCAAGCTGATCGCCCACCTGCAGGCCGACGATGCCGGCATGCCGGAGCTGGCCGCCCTGATCGCCAAGGATGCCGGCATGACCAGCAAGATCCTCGGCGTGGCCAACAGCTCGGCCTACCATCGCCAGGGCAAGGTCGTCAGCCTGGAGCAGTCGCTCGTGTCGCTGGGTACGGACATGATCAAGACCCTGGTCATCAGCGAATCCGTGTTCCAGACCTTCAACAGCTTTCCCCATTCCGGCAGCACGGATTTGCGCGCCTTCTGGAAAAGCTCGCTGTCGGCCGCCATGATGGCGCGCGCGCTGGCCAAGGCCATGGCCTATCCGCACGTCGAGGAAGCGTATCTGGCGGGCTTGCTGCACAACGTGGGCCGCCTGGCCTTGCTGGCCACGGCGCCGAAGGAATACGCGTTCAATTTCACGGCGCGCGACGATGCCGCCCTGTGCGCGGTGGAGCAGCGCACCTTGCAGATCACGCATGCCGAAGCGGGCGCCTGGCTGATCGAGCGCTGGCATCTCGATTCCTTCCTGGCCGACAGCGTGCTGTATCACCATGAACCGCTGGCGCGCCTGGAAGCGAGCCATCCCTTGATTCGCATCGTGCGCCTGGCGCACCTGTTGTGCTGCCACGCCGACGATGCGGACGAGGCCGAGTCCATCACGCAGGCGGCAAGCCTGTGCGCGCTGGACGTCGAGGTATTGGAAGACCTGGCCGGCAGCGTGGCGCGCCAGGTGGCGCAGACCGCGCAGCACCTGGGCATCGACCTGGCCGGCGCGGACGATGTCGCCACGCCGCCCGCGTATGCGCCGCCAGCCGTCGATCCGATTCAGCAGCGCCTGTCCGACGAAGTGCGCAACATGGTGCTGGTGTCCGAAGTGGGGCAGACCTTCGCCCGGCAGCAGGACGAGAGCAGCCTGCTCGAAGCCATCACGCGCTCGGCGCGCATCCTGTTCGATTTCGACACCGCCGTCATCCTGCTGCAAAACCCCACCGGCCATGCGCTTGTCGGCGTGGCGGCGGGAGAACATCAGCAGCGCCTGGCCGGCTTCTCGATCCCGCTGGCCAAGGGCGGCCCGCTGGCCGCCTCGGCGCTGGAGTGCCAGCTGGCGTGCCTGAAACGCGACATGCCGGCGCTGGGCATCGTCGAGGAGCAGCTGTTCCGCATTCTCGGCACGGACAGCCTGGTCTGCGTGCCTTTGGCGTCGGGCCAGCGCAGCCTGGGCGTGTTGATTGGCGGCGTGGCGGCGTGGCAGATTCCCGCTTGCCAGAAGCGCGAGGGTTTCCTGCGCGCCTATGCCAACCAGGCCGCCACGGCGCTGGAAGAGGCCATCAGCGCGCGCGGCCTGGCACGGCGCCAGCTCGATCACGTGGCCGAGGAATACCGCGCCGCCTCGCGTCGCGTCGTGCATGAAGTGAATAACCCGCTGTCCATCATCAAGAACTACCTGAGCGTGCTCGATCACAAGCTGGAGAAGCAGGAGGCGGTCACGGGCGAGATGGCTATCCTGAACGAGGAAATCGACCGCGTCGGCCAGTTGATCGGCGGCCTGGCCGATCTGCAGCCGGTGGCGGCCAGCGGCGTGACCGATTGCGCGCGCGTGGTCGACGATGTGCTGCGCCTGTTCCGCGCCACCGATTTCCTGCCGCCGAAGATCGAGGTTGTCACGCGCATGCAGGATGGGCCATGCGAGGTGGAGGCCGATGCCGATATGCTCAAGCAAATCCTGCTCAACCTGCTGAAAAACGCCGTCGAAGCCTTGCCTGATGGCGGGCGCATCGAAGTGGCGAACCGTGGCCACGTCAACCGCGACCGCCGCCTGTACCTGGAACTGTGCGTCAGCGACAATGGCGCCGGCTTGGCGCCGGAAGTGCTGGCCAATCTGTTTTCCCCTGTGCGCAGCAGCAAGGAAGGGGCGCATCACGGCCTGGGCTTGTCCATCGTGCATGATCTGGTCACCCGCCTGCATGGCGTGATCGGCTGCCGCAGCGGCAAGTCCGGCACCTCGTTTGAAATTCTGCTGCCCGTTCCCGTGCCGGCGAGCGCTGCGGCCGCGCTGCCAGCGCCCGGCAATACCGCCTTGTCTTCGTCACGTCCATGAACTCCTCCGCCATTCCATTTGACCTGGAAAACAGCCCGCGCATCCTGCTGGTCGACGACGAGCCCCGTCTGCTCGCTTCCCTCCACGAATTGCTGAAGGACCGCGGCTACCAGCTGTACACGGCCACCTGCGGCAGCGAGGCGCTGGCGCAGTTGTCGAAACTGCGCTTCGACCTGATCCTGCTGGACTTGCGCCTGCCCGATATGAGCGGCCATGAAATCATGGACCACATCAACCGGCGCGGCATCGAGGGCGACGTGATCGTCATGAGCGGCGACGTCGGCATCGAGGCGGCCATCGGCGCCCTGAAACGGGGCGCCTACGATTACCTGCGCAAGCCCTACAGCCGCGAGGAGCTGCTCAAGACGGTGGAGAACGCGCTGCAGAAGCGCAAGCTGGCGCTGGAAAACGAGCGCATCGCGCTGCAGCTGGAAAACTCGGAAAAGATGTACCGCTACCTGGTCGACAGCTCGCCCGACATCATCTATACGCTGAACCACGAAGGACGCATCACCTTCATCAACGACCGCGTGCACCAATTGCTGGGTTTTAGCCGCGAAGAGCTGATCGGCAGCCATTATTCGATCCTCGTGCACGACGAGGACCAGGAGCGGGCGCGCTATGCCTTCAATGAGCGCCGCCTCGACGAGCGCGCCTCGCGCAATGTGGAACTGCGCCTGAAGTGCCACAGCGGCAGCGGCAGCGACCGCACCTTCAACAACACGCTGATGACGATTCCGCTCAACTCTATCGGCGTGCACGGCCACGATCACGAAGCGAAAAAGCAGGAATACTTCGGCACCTACGGCGTGGCGCGCGACATCACCGACCGCAAGCGCGCCGAGGAAGTCATCTCTTACCAGGCGTATCACGACATCCTGACGGACCTGCCGAACCGCATGCTGTTCAAGGACCGCCTGGGGCTGGCCGTGATCCAGGCGCGGCGCAAGCTGACGGAACTGGCCGTGATGTTCATTGACCTCGATCGTTTCAAACTGGTCAACGATACCCTGGGCCACGTCAAGGGTGACGAGTTGCTGCAGCAGGTGGCGCTGCGCCTGAAGGATTGCCTGCGCCGCGGCGATACCCTGGCGCGCCAGGGCGGCGATGAATTTACCATCGTGCTGCCGGAACTGCGCGACCGCCAGGATGCGCGCCTGATCGCCGACAAATTTCTCGAATGCCTGCACCAGCCGTTCGACCTCGATGGCAACCAGGTGCATATTTCGGCCTCCATCGGCATCGCCATCTATCCGGGCGACGGCGAGACCATCGACGAGCTGCTGCGCCACGCCGACATCGCCATGTACCAGGTCAAGGCGCTGGGCAAGAACGGCCACAGTTTCTATCACGAGTCCATGCTCGATGTGTCGCACCAGAAGATCGCGCTCGAGCAAAGCCTGCGCAAGGCGCTGGAACTGAACCAGCTGGAGATGTATTACCAGCCGCAGGTGGATGTGATGACGGGCCGCATCGTCGGCGCCGAAGGGCTGATGCGCTGGAACCACCCGCAGCGGGGCTTGCTGACGGCCGGCGAATTTTTGCCGTTCGCCGAGGAAAATGGCTTGATGCTGCCGATCTCGGACTGGATGCTGGGCGCCCTGTGCCGCGACCTGGTGCAGTGGAACTCGGCCGGCGGCGACGCCGTGCGCCTGTCGCTCAATTTGTCGCCGCAATACCTGGACCGGGGCGACTTTTTCGAAAAGATGCGCGGCGCCCTGACGCGCTATGGCATCGCACCGGAAAAGATCGAAGTGGAGATCACGGAAAACATCTGCATCCGCAACCCGCAGTATGCGATCGAGCAGTTGAACAAGCTGTGCCAGCTGGGCGTGTCGGTGGCCATCGACGATTTCGGCACCGGCTATTCCTCGCTGTCGTACCTGCACCGCTTCCCCATCCATACGATCAAGATCGACCAGTCGTTTGTGAAGGAAATCCACGACGAGCACGGACACTATCCCGTGATCCTGGCCATCATCTCGATCGCGCGCGGCCTGGGCCTGCACCTGATCGCCGAGGGCGTGGAAACGGAAGGCCAGGCGCGCTATCTGCAGGACAAGGGCTGCACCACGATGCAGGGCTACCTGTATCACCGGCCCATTTCGCTGGGCAGCTTCATCGGCGTGCTGCAGGAGCAGAATCGCCTGATCGCCGATGCGGCTCCCGCGCTGTCGCCAACGCTGGCCATCGAGGCCTGACCCATGCCGCTTGCCGCTCCCCGCCACACGGCTGTTCATTACACGGCTGATTACCTGCGCCTGAAAGGGCTGGCCGAGAAGGGCAATGCGAACGCCCAGCACAGTCTGGGTTTCATGTATTTCAATGGACAGGGGATCGAACAAAGCTATGCGCTGGCGCTGCACTGGTATGGCCTGGCCGCCGCGCAGGGACTCGAACACGCGCAATACAACCTGGGCGTGATGTGCCAGAAAGGGCAGGGCGTGGCGCAGGATTTTGCGCAGGCGGCGCACTGGTACCAGCTGGCGGCCGAGCAGGGTTACGCGGCGGCGCAGTACAACCTGGGCTGGCTGTATGCCAAGGGCCAGGGGCTCGCGCAAGATAGCGGGCAAGCCATGCTGTGGTTCAGCCGCGCGGCGGAACAGGGCGACGCGGGCGCGCAAAACAATCTGGGCATGATGTATGACAATGGCAAGGGCGTGCCGCAGGACTTCGTGCAAGCCATCGCCTGGTACCGCAAGGCGGCCGAACAGGGTTATGCGCGGGCGCAGTTCAACCTGGGCCTGCGCTACGACAATGGCCAGGGCGTGCGCGAAGACCGCCAGCAGGCGACGGCCTGGATGCGCAAGGCGGCCGAACAAGGCTATGCGCCGGCCCAGTTCAACCTGGCGCTGCGCTATGAAAATGGCGACGTGCTGGCGCAGGACAGCCGGCAGGCTATCAGCTGGTACCGGCGCGCGGCCGAGCAGGGCCACGCCAGTTCGCAGTTCAACCTGGGCCTGATCTACGACAATGGCCAGGGCGTGCCCTGCGATAAACAGGCGGCACTCGCGTGGTACGTGAAGGCGGCCGGCCAGGGACACGCGGCGGCCCAGCACAATCTGGGCCTGCACCATGAACATGGCGCGCAGGACTATCCCCGGGCGCAGGTGTTCTACCGCCAGGCGGCGGAGCAGGGCTTTCCCGCCGCGCAGTATCAGCTGGGGCTCCTGCATGAACACGGGCAGGGCATGCCTGCCGATGCGCAGGAAGCCATCTTCTGGTACCGCAAGGCGGCCGACCAGGGGCATGTGCGGGCGCAGTTCGACCTGGGCCTGCGGTATGAACATGGCCAGGGCGTGCCGCAGGATCTGGCGCTGGCGCTGGAATGGTACCGCCGCGCCGCCGAGCAGGATTACGCGCCGGCGCAATACATGCAAGGCGTGCTGCACGACCGCGACGACGGCCCTGCGCCTGACAGCCAGCTGGCCTGCGCCTGTTACTGCCGCGCCGCCGCGCAAGGCCACAGCCTGGCCCAGTTCGCGCTGGGCCTGCGGCATGACAATGGCCAGGATGTGCCGCAGGACTATGCCGCCGCCTGGGACTGGTATGCGCTGGCCGCGCGCCAGGGTCATGCGCGGGCGCAAATGAATCTGGGCTTGATGGCGGCCAGCGGCCAGGGTGGCCCGCTCGATTTGCAGCAGGCGTATATCTGGCTGTCGATGGCCGTGGCGGCCGGCGTGGCCGGTGCGGAAAAATCCTTGCGCCAGACGGCGGCGCGCATGCGCGAGACGGATCTGGCGCGGGTGCGCGAACAGCTGGCGGCGATAGCAGGCTGAACCACACCGCCGGCGTTGGCGTGCGCGGATACAACAGCCGGTACTGTATAGTCCTTTCCCTTCGCCATCTGTGGCCCCCTTGTTTCCCCCGGACGCAAAAAAATGCTGCGGTATTTGCAGTTTTGATGTGCTAAGGTTCCAGCAGAAGGTGGTCTGTCTATTCTTTAGAAAAGGAAAACTATGCGCCTGAACCCTTTCCCTGGTCGTCCGGCCGCCATCCTGTGTGCCCTGGCATTGCTGTCGTCCGGCGCAGGCACTGCCGGTCCCCTGGATGCCCTCAGCAACCAGGATGCCAGCAATGGCTTGAAAGCCGCGCTGGAAGCCGGATCGGCCGCCGCCGTGGCCAAGTTGGGCATCGAAAATGGTTTCCTGAACAATGACAAGGTCAAGATCAAGCTGCCCGGCATCCTGGAGCAAGCCAAGCCCCTGCTGAAAATGACGGGCCGCGGCCAGCAGCTGGACGACCTGGTGGTGGCGATGAACCGGGCCGCCGAGTCTGCCGTGCCCATGGCCAAGCCCTTGCTGCTCGACGCGGTCAAATCGATGAGCGTGAGCGACGCGAAAAATATCCTGTCCGGTGGCGACACTTCGGTGACGGACTTTTTCCGCCAGAAGACCTCGGCACCCTTGGCCGTCAAATTCCTGCCCATCGTGAAATCCATGACCGACCGTTCCGGCCTGGCCAGCAAGTACAACAGCACCATGAGCCAGATCGGCAAGACGGGACTGGTGCCGCAGCAGCAGGCGACGGTGGAAGGCTATGTCACCGACCGCGCGCTTGACGGCCTGTACCTGATGATCGGCGAGGAAGAGAAAGCCATCCGCAGCAATCCGCTCGCGTATGGCAGCAAGATTATCGGCAAAGTATTTGGCAGTTTGAAGTGACTGTGCACGTCGATATCAAATACTTGCGCAGGTGCCAGACGAACGGCATGGTTGAGCGATTCAACGGCCGTATCTCAGTCTTGGCACAGCTTCAAGGCTTCCTGCCATTGCGGTAGAGCGCAAAAAGTGTCCATCAAGCGTTGCGACGACAGTAGCGAATTGGTCGGGCGTTGCGCCGGAACCGGGTAGTCTTTGGCCAGGATTGGCCGCAGTTTGGGCTTGTTAATGATCGATGCATGGGCCATGATTGCTTCGGTAAAACCAAACCATGTCGTCCTGCCCTGCGCCGTCAAATGATACTTTCCTGAACGTTCTTCCCACCATGCATGCTGGTCGTTCGTCACCAGGCTTTGCGCAATGATGTGCGCAGTGGTGTCGGCGATGGTACGGCTCCAGGTGGGTGCGCCGAATTGATCGGACACAATGCTCAGTTCCTCACGCTCCTTTGCCAGACGAAGCATGGTGAGCAGAAAGTTTTTCCGTGCATGCCGTAAACCCAGCTGGTTCGCAGGATCAGGTGCGGGATACCGGCCGCCAGAATGGCTTGCTCGCCAGCTAGTTTGCTTCGGCCATACACATTCACGGGACCGGTTGGATCGGTCTCGACATAGGCGCCGTCTTTCGACCCATCAAAGACATAATCGGTGCTGTAATGGATCATCGCAGCGCCCAGTTTCTTTGCTTCTTCGGCCATGACGCCTGGTGCTGCTCCATTGATGCGCATGGCCAGCTCGGGCTCGCTCTCCGCCTTGTCGACAGCGGTGTAGGCGGCCGGGTTGACGATCAGCGTCGGTTTGACGCGGCGGATGACGTCGCGCACCTGGTCAAGATCGGCCAAGTCCATCTGGCTGCGGTCTAGCGTGAAGATTTCGCCCAGACCTTGCAAGCTGCGTTCCAGCTCGTAGCCGACCTGGCCGGTTTTTCCTGTAATTAAGATACGGCTCATCTTTGTCGTGCCTACGGCCATTGAATCGCTCGACCATGCCGTTCGTTTGCGGATGCCGGTGCGGTGTCCATGGCGACGCAGGCTTGATCGAAGGCGTGCTGGCCACTGGGCTTCCTGCCTATCGTTATACAGCGGTCGTTGAATTGCAAGCCGTTGGCGGTCAGCTGTTTGATGATCCTGATCGGCGAGGCCCGCTTTGAGCATGCGCAGGAATCCGACGCCGCTTTTATCTGTCATCGTAGATTTGCAGCAACAGCCTACACGTGGCGCGGTCTATGGCGTCGCAGCAGCTCGCATAAAGGTCAGTCCATGAGCGCACGCATTCATCCCCAAGCCCGCATAATTCCGAAAATCCGGCAGGAAATCAAGGACTCCGGACTGTCCCACCGCGAGGCCGCCAAGGTCTTCAATATCACCCGTGCCACGGCTGCCAAGTGGCTCAAGCGGGACGATGTACAAGACCGTTCGCACCGGACCCATACGCTGCATACCACGCTGAGCGCGACTCACTGCGCCAGTCGCTCCATCTGCCGCTCGACTACCTTGCTCAACTATGTAAAGCCTTACAACAACCATATTCACCGGGCCTATTTGTAAAGCGCGTTTGTGATCAAACGAGACTGGACAGTTTAAAATGTGATGTGATTATAGAAATTTTGCTTCCGCTAGTCTGCGTCACAGCGTTCGCAACGACAATAATTTCTCCTCTTTTAGCCACATACTTGGCCATTTACCGTGCCGGCTACCGGCGATGTTGTTCACTATCGATAAAAATGCTGACGTGCCGATGCGGCCGAATTGGTCTTTCTGTTAATTGTCGTGAAAATTCCTGATGCATGCGAAAGCGCCGCACAAGTTTGCCAAGTCCTTGCCATCCCGCGTAAAATGCAGGCTTCGCGGGTGTAGCTCAATGGTAGAGCAGAAGCTTCCCAAGCTTACGACGAGGGTTCGATTCCCTTCACCCGCTCCATTTTTCGCTGGCGCCAGGCTTGATCCGGCGCGGCCACTTATTTCTCCATTCCCATGTCTTCTGATACCCCAGCAAACGGCCCGGCGCGGCCGATGATGTATGATCCGACCGAACACCGCATCCGCAGTTTCGTGACCCGCGCGGGACGGCTTTCCGTGGCGCAGGCGCGCGCGCTCGAGACTCTGGGGCCGCAGTTCCTCGTGCCTTTCGCCAAGGAACCGATGGACTTCGAGCAGGTATTCGGCCGCAAGGCGCCCGTCATCCTGGAAATCGGTTTCGGCATGGGCGCGACGACTGCGCATATCGCCAAAGCCATGCCGGAGAAGGATTTCATCGGCGTCGAAGTGCATACACCCGGTGTCGGCAGCCTGTTGAAGCTGATCGGCGAGGAGTCGCTGACGAATTTGCGCCTGCTGCAGCACGATGCGGTGGAAGTGCTCACGCACATGATTCCCGCCAATTCGCTGGCCGGTATCCACGTTTTCTTCCCCGATCCATGGCACAAGGCACGCCATAACAAGCGCCGCCTGATCCAGTCGCCGTTCGTCAAGCAATTGACCGATCGCCTGGCGCCGGGCGGCTATCTGCATTGCGCCACCGACTGGGAAGATTACGCTGTGCAAATGCTGGACGTGCTCGGCGCCGAGCCGCAACTGCGCAACAGCGCCGACGCTTATGCGCCGCAACCGGCATATCGTCCGCTGACCAAGTTTGAAAACCGTGGCTTGAAGCTGGGCCATGGCGTATGGGATCTGGTGTTTATCAAGAAATAACCTGGCGGTTTGCCCGTCTGTACCATTATCATGAGAACAAGCCTGCCGCGGTGACGCCGCAGGCTTTTTTCACGCCCACGCTATCGTGCGCTGGCTAGGCAAGGCGCGGGAATTGCGGTAGTCTTATCTTTTTTACATTGATTGATATTATGTCCAAGAAAATACTCGTGACGGGCGCATCCGGTTTCATCGGTTCGCATACCTGTGTCGAATTGCTGGCTGCCGGCTTTGAGGTCGTCGCGGTGGATAATCTGTGCAATAGCGCGCGCGAAGCGATGGCGCGCGTGGAGCGCATCTCCGGCAAAAGCGTGCCCTTCTATGTAGCGGACGTGCGCGACCGTGCGGCCATGGCTGCCGTCTTGCGCGAGCACGCCATCGATGCGGTGATCCATTTCGCGGGCTTGAAAGCCGTCGGCGAATCCGTGGCCCAGCCGTTGATGTATATGGACAACAATGTGACGGGCACCGTGGCCCTGCTGGAAGTGCTGGCGGCGGCGAATGTGAAGCGTTTTGTCTTCAGCTCGTCAGCCACCGTGTATGGCGACCCGGAAGCCTTGCCGATCCTGGAATCGTCGCGCCTGTCCGTGACCAACCCCTACGGTCGCTCCAAGCTGATGGTCGAGCAGATCCTGGCCGACCTCGTGCACGCGGATGCGCAATGGCAAGTCGGCGTGCTGCGCTACTTCAATCCCGTGGGCGCGCATGCCAGCGGCTTGATCGGTGAGGATCCGGCCGGCATCCCGAACAACCTGATGCCCTTCATCGCCCAGGTGGCCGTGGGCCGCCGCGAGCGTCTGGCCGTCTTCGGCAACGACTACGCCACGCCCGACGGCACGGGCGTGCGCGACTACATCCACGTGGTCGACCTGGCGCTGGGCCATGTGGCCGCGTTGAACCGCCTGTTTGCCACCGAGGGCGGCTTTACCGTCAACCTGGGCACGGGCCACGGCTACAGCGTGCTCGATACCGTGCGCGCCTTCGAGGCCGCCAGCGGCCGCCAAGTCCCGTACGACATCGTGCCGCGCCGCCCCGGCGACATCGCCAGCTGCTACGCCTCGGCCGACAAGGCGAAGCAATTGCTGGGCTGGCAAGCGCAGAAAAACATTGACGACATGTGCCGCGACCACTGGCGCTGGCAGCACCAGAATCCGCAAGGCTACGCGGCGTAAAAAAGTCCGCCAGATACAAAAAATCCCGCTCACACGTCAGTGTGGCGGGATTTTTTTAGAGCGCCATTAAACCAATGGCGTCAAAGGTAGCAATGGCGCCTGAAAAATGTCGGGGGCTAGGCGCCGCCCCGAAGACAGTACGCCAGTACGGCGAGCGGCAGGCAACAACGCCCCAGGCATTTTCTCAGGCAGCCATTATGGATACAGGCCGCGTACTTCGCGAGCTTGCAGGACACGGGTGCACGCCAGGATGAAGGTGGCGGTACGCATCGACACTTTCTTCTCTTGCGACACTTGCCATACCGCGTCGAACGCTTCGCGCATGATGCGCGTCAGGCGGCTGTTGATTTCTTCTTCCGTCCAGAAGAAGCTCGAGAAGTTCTGTGCCCATTCGAAGTAGCTGACGGTCACGCCGCCGGCGTTGGCCAGCACGTCCGGCACGATCAGTACGCCACGGTCGGTCAGGATGTCGTCCGCTGCCGGCAGGGTCGGGCCGTTGGCGCCTTCCAGGATGATCTTGGCGCGGATGACTTGTGCGCGTTCTGCCGTGATCTGCTGTTCCAGTGCGGCCGGGATCAGGATGTCGCAATCGATGCCCCAGAAATCTTCGCGCGGCACGAATGCCTCGGCGCCCGGGAAGCCTTCGACGCTGCCCACTTCGGCCACGTGTGCCAGCAATTGCGGGATGTTCAAGCCGCCGGCATGCACCACGGTGGTCTTGTGGTCTTGTACCGCGACCACTTTCGAGCCGGCTTCAGCGAACATGCGGGCAGCGACGCCGCCCACGTTGCCGAAACCTTGCACGATGACTTTCGCGCCTTCGAGCGACATGCCGACCTTGGCGGCCGCATCGCAACCGACGACGAACACGCCGCGGCCCGTCGCATCGCGGCGACCCAGGCTGCCGCCCAGCGAGATCGGTTTGCCCGTCACCACGCCGGTCGACATATTGCCGCCGATCATGGCGTAGCTGTCCATCATCCACGCCATCACTTGCTCATTCGTGTTGACGTCCGGCGCCGGGATATCCTTGTTCGGTCCGATGATCATGCTGATCTCGCTCGTGTAGCGGCGGGTCAGGCGTTGCAGTTCGTTGCGCGACAAGGTCTTCGGATCGACACGGATACCGCCCTTGGCGCCGCCGTATGGCACGTTGACGGCCGCATTCTTGACCGTCATCCAGGCCGACAGGGCCATCACTTCCGACAGGGTCACGTCCTGGTGGAAGCGCACGCCGCCCTTGCCCGGACCGCGCGACAGGTTGTGCTGCACGCGGTAGCCTTCGTAGTGGGCAATGGTGCCATCATCGCGCTCGATAGGCACGTCGACCGTCAGAATGCGCTTTGGACGCTTCAGCGTTTCCACCCAGCGCGACAGGTTGCCCAGGTACGGCGTAACGCGGTCGATCTGCTCGAGGTAGACGCCCCATGGGCCCAGGTCTTCAGGATTGAGGTAGGAAGGAAGTGCGTGCTTGCTGGTCATGCTTGATAAGCTCCTGACAATACGAATACGTTAGAGGCACAGCCGAGATGCAGCTGCGCGCAGCGGAACCGCATCGTAGGCGATAGCCTCATGCCCCGGCCAATGCTTTGTGCGCATCCGGTTATGCATTTATTGCATAGTTGTATTGCCAGGATTGCCAGTCAGGACTGGGTGGCCTCGACGGCGCGTTTGCGGCGCTTGCCGGCGCGCGGCTTGCCATCCTGCGCCTGCACCAGGTATTGCCACAGGCTTTCGACGATCTGCTTGCCGGGCCGCAGGCTGGACGGGCGTTCGCGGTACAGCCGGATTTCCAGCTCGATTTCCCAGCCCGGCGCGCCGCCGTCGGCGCGCGCCAGATGCTTGTATTTGACGTCGCGCATGACGGCCGATTCAGGCAGGAAGGCGATGCCGCGCCCTTCCAGCGCCATCATCTTCAAACCTTCGGCCATGTCCGTTTCGTAGCAGGTCTCGAGGAAGAGCGGGACCTTGGCGTCGGCCACCAGCAACTCCACCATGCGTCCCAGGTAGGCGTTGCTGGTGTAGGAAAGGAAGGGCAGCGGCTCCTTGGCGCTGCCGGGCAGGACGAAGTCGGGTACCTTGTCCTGGCCGCAGCGCGCATACGCGCGCAGGGTTTCGCGCCCCATCACCAGCATGTCGTAGCGGCCCGGATCCAGCTGCACCGGCTGGCGCGGATGGTGGTAGCACAGCAGCAGGTCGCAGCCGCCGTCGACCAGCTGCAGCACGGCGTCGTGCACGTTCAGCGCCATCAGGCGGCTGTTGATCGGCGCAAAACCTTCTTCCAGCGCCGTCAGCCATTTCGGCATGAAGGTCAGCGACAGGGTATGCGGCACGGCGAAGTCGACGCTCGTTTGCGTGGCCGCGCGCTTGCCGCGCAACAGGGCGCGCACGCCGTTGATCTGCCCCAGCATTTCCAGCGCCTGTTCGTAGAACACGGCGCCGGCCGGCGTCAGGCGTGTGGGATACGAGGTGCGGTCGACCAGGTCGATGCCGAGCCAGTTTTCCAGCGACTGGATGCGCCGCGAGAAGGCCGGCTGGGTCACGTGGCGCAGGGCCGCGGAACGGCTGAAGTTATGCGTTTCAGCGAGCGAAATGAAGTCTTCCAGCCATTTGGTTTCCATCGCGGCAGCGTTCCGTTATCAAGGACAAGGGCAAAGTGAAGTGCTCAGGGCGTAGCGGATGATGCCGCCGGCTGGTACAGCGATGCCGGCAGGCCGAAGAAGGAGGGCGGACCCAGGGTCGTGCCATCGAGCGATCCGCCCGCGTTCAAGGCTTTGTTGATGGCCGACAGCAAGGAGCTGCGGCTGGCCAGGTTTTGTATCAGCGCGCGCGGGCCGTTGTGGAAGGTGTGCTGGGCGATATTCGCGGCGACGACAAAGATCGGCTCGCGGCGCAAGGGAAACTCCACCCACTCGCCATCCTCGTCCTGCGCGCGGAAGGTATCGGGCAGGGTCATGTTTTCGGCGCCGGGCAGGTGCGACGCCAGCACCAGGCCGAAGGCCTCCGGCACCACGTCGGCCAGGCGGCGCACGGTGAGATCGTCCTGCACCAGTAACCGTACTTGCGCTTCCACCGCGTCTTCGGCGTCGGGCTGGGCGCCGAGAATTTTCACGGCCTGATAGATCAGGTCGGACGAGAGTGCTTCCATCAAATCTTCCATCAAATCATCTCCAGGATCATGGCGACGATTTCGTCGCCGTACGAGGCCAGTTTTTTCTCGCCCACGCCGCTCACGCCGCGCATCTGCTCCAGCGAGGTGGGCTTGGCCTTGGCGATTTCGCGCAGGGTGGCGTCGACGAAAATGACGTAGGCGGGCACATTGTGCGTGCGCGCCGTCTCCACGCGCCACCAGCGCAGCTTGTCGAAGATCGCCTGTTCGCTGGTGGACAGATCCGTCTCGACATAGCCCTTTGCCACGCTGGTGCTGCGCTTGCTGGTTTTCACCGGTTTCTGGTACTGGCGCAGCTGCACCTTCTGGCCGCCCTTGAGCACGGGGCGCGAAGCGTCCGTCAGTTTCAGCGAGCTGTATTGTTCATGGTCGACCGAGACGAGGCCCAGCGCGATGGCCTGGCGCAGGATGGCTTTCCATTCCGCTTCGCCCAGGTCCGAGCCGATGCCGAACACGGACAGCGAATCGTGGTGCCAGGTCTTGATGCGTTCCGATTCCACGCCGCGCAGCACATCGATCACGTGGCCGCCGGCGAAGCGCTGGTCGACGCGGTAGATGGCCGACAGCAGTTTTTGCACGGGCACCGTGCCGTCGAACGACACGGGCGGCACCAGACAGGTATCGCAATTGCCGCACGGCGAAGCCGGTTCGCCGAAGTATTCGAGCAATCGCATGCGGCGGCAGCTGAGCGTTTCGCACAGGCCCAGCATGGCGTCGAGTTTCACGCCCAGCACGCGCTTGAACGTGTCGTCCGCTTCCGATTCGTCGATCATGCGCCGCTGCAGCACCACGTCCTGCAAGCCGTACGCCATCCAGGCGTTGGCGGCCATGCCGTCGCGGCCCGCGCGCCCCGTTTCCTGGTAATAGCCCTCGATGCTTTTCGGCAGATCCAGATGCGCCACGAAGCGCACGTCGGGCTTGTCGATGCCCATGCCGAAGGCGATGGTGGCGACCATGACGATGTTTTCTTCGCGCAGGAAGCGCGCCTGGTTGGCGCTGCGCTTGGCATACTCCATGCCGGCGTGATACGGTAGGGCGCGGATGCCGCTCTGGTTCAGAAATTCCGCCGTCTCCTCGACTTTTTTACGCGACAGGCAGTAGACGATGCCGCAGTCGCCCGCGTGTTCCGTGTTGATGAAGTCGAGCAGCTGCTTGCGGCCATTCGCCTTTTCCACGATCTGGTAGCGGATGTTCGGCCGGTCGAACGACGAGACGAACTGGCGCGCGTCTTCCAGCTGCAAACGCAGCGCGATTTCGGCGCGCGTCTGCGGGTCGGCGGTGGCTGTCAGGGCGATGCGCGGCACATCCGGGAACTGCTCGTGCAGCACCGACAGCTTGATGTATTCGGGGCGGAAGTCATGGCCCCACTGGGCCACGCAGTGCGCCTCGTCGATGGCGAACAGGGAAATTTTCGAGGCCTGGAACAGGTCCAGGCAGCGCTGCGTCATCAGGCGTTCTGGCGCCACGTAGACGACGTCGATGCCGCCCGTGCGCACCAGGCGCTCGATGCGGCTTGCTTCTTCGTAGGTTTGCGTGGAATTGAGGAAGGCGGCGCGTACGCCGACTTCCTCCAGCGCGTCCACCTGGTCCTGCATCAGCGCGATCAGCGGCGAGACGACGACGCCGACGCCGTCGCGCAGCAGCGCGGGAATCTGGTAGCACAGCGACTTGCCGCCGCCCGTGGGCATCAGCACCAGCGCGTCGCCGCCATGGCTGACGTGATCGACGATATCGGCTTGCTGGCCGCGGAAGGCCGGGTAGCCGAAAACGGTTTGCAGCAGGTGCAGCGCGCGCTGGTTAAGATCTTGATTCATAGTGCCTTATTCTGCCCAAACAACCCAGCCGTAGTGGGCGCTTGCCAGGACCAGCAAGCCGAACACAATGCGGTACCAGGCAAAAAACGTGAAGTCGTGCGAGCTGATGTAGCGCAGCAGCCAGCGCACGCACAGGAAGGCGGAAATGAAGGCGGCCACGGTGCCCAGGCCGAACAGGGGCACGTCGGTGGCCGACAGGATGTCGCGCGCTTTGTACAGCGAGTAGAGGGTGGCCGCGAACAAGGTCGGGATGGCCAGGAAGAACGAGAATTCGGTGGCCGTCTTGCGCGACAGACCCAGCAGCATGCCGCCGATGATGGTCGAGCCGGAACGGCTGGTGCCGGGAATCAGCGCGAACGCCTGCGCGCAGCCCACCTTCAGGGCGTCGAACGGCGTCATTTCATCGACCGAGTTGACGCGCACGGTGACCGGGTTGGTGCGCGCGCGGCGCTCCACCAGCAAGATGATGATGCCGCCGATGATGAAGGCCATGGCGACCGGTACTGGCTTGAACAGCGCATGCTTGATCATCTTGCCGATGGCCAGGCCGATGATGGCCAGTGGCAGGAAGGCGATGGCCACGTTCAGCACGAACTTGCGCGATGTGACCTCGGTGCCGAAGGTGGACAGCACGCCGCCGATGCGCTGGCGGTATTCCCAGCACACGGCCAGAATGGCGCCCGCCTGGATGGCGATTTCAAATACCCCCATGATTTCTTTCGAGACATCCTTGGTAAAGTCGAGCAGGCTGCCGGCCAGGATTAAGTGCCCCGTGGACGAAATCGGCAAAAATTCGGTAAAACCTTCGACCAGCCCCATG
Organism: Janthinobacterium rivuli; assembly: GCF_009208735.1. Classification (GTDB taxonomy): domain Bacteria; phylum Pseudomonadota; class Gammaproteobacteria; order Burkholderiales; family Burkholderiaceae_D; genus Janthinobacterium. Next base: position 168,353 of record NZ_WFLJ01000003.1, read on the forward strand.
ATGATGGCTTTTAGCGCAAGAATGAGATCCATAGATGTATAAAAGGGTATAAGTACGGGTATAAGTGACAGGATGGGGTGACCGCGTGGCGCCAGCAATGTGCGCGGGGTCGAAGCTTACCATGCCGCAGGCCCGCGGACCTTATTTGGGCGCAGTTGGGCGGCGCTTTTTTAGCGCCGTCCGCCAGGCAGGAGGAGGGATCAGGATACTTGTTTTGCCGGCGCCACCAGGCGCGCGCTGGCCGCCACCAGCAGCAGGGCGGCGCCCAGCAGGGCGAAGGCGATATTCAGGCTGGTGGCGTGGGCGACGAAGCCGATCACGGCCGGGCCGGCCAGGATGCCCGCGTAGCCGATGGTGGTGATGGCCGCCACCGCCAGGCTGGCCGGCATGGCGTGTTGCTGGCCGGCCGCCGTGAACAGGATGGGCACGATGTTCGCCGCGCCCAGGCCGATCAGCACGAAGCCGGCCATGGCCAGGCTGGCGTGCGGCGCCAGCACGGCCAGGAAGAAGCCTGCCGCCGCACACAAGCCGCCGAAGGTAAGCACACGCTTGCCGCCAAAGCGGCTGACCACCTTGTCACCCGTGAAGCGGCCCACCGTCATGGCGATGGCGAAGGCGGCGTAGCCGAGGCCGCCCTTGGCTTCTGCCACGCCGCGCGTGGTGGTGAGGAACAGGGCGCTCCAGTCGAGGATGGCGCCCTCGGCCAGGAAAACGATAAAGCACAACAGGCCGATGAAAATGACGGCGCCATGCGGCATGACGAACAGCGGCGTCTTTTCGCCGGAGGCGGACGCGGTCGGCAACAGATGGCCTTGGGCGGCGCCCAGCACGCCGCACAGCAGCAGCATCACGACCACGCAGGACCAGGCCGGCGTCAGGCCCAGCCACAGCAGCAAAGCCATGCAAGCCGCGCCGGCAAAGCCGCCCACGCTGAACAGCGCATGAAAGCCCGACATCATGGCGCCGCCGTTGGCCTTTTCGATGATCACGGCCTGGATGTTGATGGCCACGTCAAACGTGCCCATGGCCGCGCCGAACACCAGCAGCACCAGGCCCAGCTGTAGCGGCGTGGCCGCCAGCGCCAGGCCGGGCAGCACGGCTGTCAGCAGCAGGCCGGCGCCGACGATGACCTTGCGGCAGCCGAAGCGTGCCGTGAGCATGCCCGTAAACGGCATCGCGCACAGCGAACCGGCGCCCAGGCACAGCAGCAAAATGCCGAGGGTGGCTTCATCGAGGCCCAGGCGCGACTTGGCGTAGGGAACCAAGGGTGCCCAGGCGGCCATGCCGAGGCCGGCGGCGAAGAAGACCAGGCGCGTGGCGCGTTGTTGCAGGGTGCCGGTGAGATGCATGGGGAAACTTTTCAAAGGTGGGGGTGGATAACATCAGGCGTGGGCGCGCAGCACTTGCACGCCCAGCCGTTCAAAGGCGGCCACGTGGGCCGCATCGGCATCGGCTTCCAGCACCAGGTGCTGCAGCAAGCCCGTGGCCAGCACGCCGAAGGGCGCGGCCGTGCCCAGCTTGTCGCTGGTAACGGCCACGACCACGGCCTTGCTGGCGCCGGCGATGCTGCGCTTGAACTCGGCCTCGTCGTAGTTGAACGCCGTCACGCCCGCGTCCGCATCGGCGCCGCAGGCGCCCAGGAAGCACAGGTCGGGATGCATGCGCTCGACCGTGCGCAAGGCCTGCGGGCCCAGGCTGGCGCCGGCGCGCCGGTCGACCCTGCCACCGGCCATGATCAGCTCGATTTCCGGGCGCTCCATCAGCGCCATGGCGATCGCGGGGGCATTGGTGATGATAGTGAGCGCTAACTCTGGCAGGGCGCTGGCGATGGCCAGATTGGTCGAGCCCGCATCGAGAAACAGCACCTGGCCAGCGCGTACGAGTGACACGGCGGCCTGCGCCAGGCGCGCCTTGCGTTCCGGCGCTTCCTGTTTGCGCTGCGTCAAGGTGCCGCCGTCCGGGGCCAGCGGCAGGGCGCCGCCATACACGCGCTGGCACAGGCCGGCCGCCGCCATCTCGCGCAGGTCGCGCCGTATCGTATCTTCGGACACGTCGAGCTGGCGCGCCAGGTCCAGCGCCAGCACCCTGCCATCGGCGTGCAATTGTTGCTGGATCAGCGCGTGGCGTTGTTTGAGGAGCAGGGTAGCGGACATGTTGAACTTATAAACGTGCAGGAATGTGCATAAATATACGCAAACGTGCAAAATCCGTCAACGTTTACCTGAGGTCGGCATCGTGCTCAGGATCGACGCGGTCAGGGACTGCCTACCGTATCCCTGTTGCAAATGAATTTGCAAAAAAGATAAATTTACGTTTATGCTCATCGCCGATATCTTGATGCACCTTGGTGTTTGCTGGCCGAGGAATGAGGGAAATAGACGGATGAGTGACATTAAACTTTTCAAGTTGGCCCATGGCCAAGCCCAGGAATTGCAAGGCAGCGCATCGGACCTGGAAAAACCATTGCAGACCTTGATCGAGGCAAATCTCGATACTTTGCTGAGTATCCGTTTCCTGGCGAGCGAGTATTCGACCGGCAAGACGCATGCCGGCCGCATCGATTCGCTTGGATTGGATGAGAACAATTGCCCGGTCATCCTTGAGTACAAACGGTCCGTTGGTGAAAATGTCATCAATCAAGGCTTGTACTATCTGGACTGGTTGATGGACCATCAGGCCGACTTTAAGCTGCTGGTTCTCGACAAGTTGGGCAAGCTGGCATCGGAGGCCATCGATTGGAGTGCGCCGCGGGTGATTTGCATTGCGGCTGACTTTACCAAGTTCGATAGTCATGCCGTTCAGCAGATAGGCCGGACGATCGAACTGATCCGCTATCGCCGATTTGCGGAGGATTTACTTCTTCTTGAGTCCGCAAGCACCGGCATGGATCCCGCAACAAGGAAAGGCCCCGCCAAGCGTCAGACGTCGGCACCAGCCAGGTTGGAAGCAATGGTAGTTGTACCCGCCGATGGGGGCGCGAACAAGCCGACGGGACCAGACAAGGCATTCGTGGAAGTGCTGGCAGGTCTTTCGGAGCCCATGCGTCAGTTGTTGGCCTCGCTGGAGGATTACACGATGTCGCTGGGGGATGATGTTGAACGTAAGGAGCTCCGCTTGTACCTGGCGTTCAAGCGGCTGAAGAACTTTGCGACAGTGGTGATACACAAGAAGAACTGCCTCGTGCTGTACTTGCACATCGACCCGGCCCCCGTATTGCACGTCCTGCCAAAATCGCGCGACGTGACCGCGATCGGGCATTGGGGCACGGGTAACCTGGAGATCAGCATCAGCACGCTCGCGGAACTGGATGCGGCAAAGCCATTCATTTTTGCCGCGTATGCAGGTCAGCGGGACGTGAAAGCGTAAGCGATGGCGACCGGTGCGCGTATCAGTGCTCTGGTGCCGTGGCCAGTTCCAACTGGTTCAGCCAGCGCACCGCATGTTCGCGGTTGTCGCCGCACATGTCCTCGGATGGCTGCAAGCCGCCGCAAAACGCGGGCCGCTCGGGCTGGCCAAAGATCTTGCAACGGTTGTCGTCGGCCAGCTGCACGCAGCGCACGCCCGCAGGTTTGCCATCCGGCATCCCAGGAATCGGGCTGGTGATGGACGGTGCGGTGCAGCAGGCGCCACAGGATGGGCGGCATGCCAGGGTGGCGGATGGTGACATGGGAGTTCAGGCGGGCGGGTGAGGAGCCGACAGTATAGCAAGCCGGCTCCCGTGCGTCGCCAGGGCGCGTTCAGCGCACGATGCTGACGCGCTTGCCCGACAGGGTGCGGCGGGCCGGATCGCCATGCACGGTGATGCGGCCGGAACCGCTGGCGCGGGCGTTGACTTCATTCTGGACGGTGACGTCGATGTCGCCGGAACCGTTGCTCGCCAGATAGGCAACGTCGCTGCTCAGCGCCGCCAGGTTGACATCGCCCGAGCCATTCACTTTGGCGTCGAGGCGCTGCACGGCGCCGCTGGCGCTGATGCTGCCCGAGCCATTGACGGCCACGTTGATGCGTTCGCCGCGCACGCTGCCCACCTGGATGCTGCCCGAGCCGTTCTGCACGGCGTCCGTGTTGCCGCTGGCGAGGGCCGCCGCGTTGACGCTGCCCGAGCCATTGTTGGCCACGTCGAAGCGTCCGACTGTGCCCGACAGTTCACTCTTCATCGAGCCGCGCTGCTCCAGGCTGAAATCGTCACCATTGAGGCCGTTGACCACCAGGCGGCCCGAGCCGGAAATGTTGATCTTCTTCAATTGCGGCGTCGTATAGATGACGTGGATGCCATTGCTGCTGCGAATGTTCGTATCGTTCCAGATGCGCAGGGTGTTGCCGCTCACTTCGCTATGGATGCGCGGCTGCAGGTTGCTGTCCGCTTCGATCACCAGCGAGGTCGCCGGCCCGACGCGCACATCGATCTTGATATCGATGCGCTTCATGCTGTCGATGTCGAGCGCATTGATGTTGCTGACCTGGCGCACGTCGCGGCTTATTTGTTCGTTGCCCTGGATGGCATTGCCGCCCGAGTCGGCGTAGCGTACTTCGCCATCGTTGGGGTTGATGACGATGGCGCAACCGCCGAGGGCAACGGCACAGCACAGGGCCAGCAAGATACGCATGGTGTTCCTTTATGGTGGTTGTAGTTCAGGACAAGAAAAAAAGCCGGCTGCCGCGCCGCGGCTGCCGTGCTGTCGATGACAAGGTAACAAATCCGGCATGCTTGCTGATTGGAAATGCGACGAACTGCGCAAAACGGGGGGTGAAACGCATTCTGCTTCACCCGGCGCCACGGGGCCGGCGCCAGGGGAGGTGTCGCCAACGCCGGCACGGAGCGTACAATACCCGTGAATACCCGTGTTCGGCGTGCCGCGCGGTGCCCCGCGTTGCGCGCGTGGCCAGTGCTTGACCTTGATCGCAGACCGGTCTACCATTAATGACTCAAAAGTAAGTTACTTGGAAAGATACATGCAAGCCCCGATTGATACCAAGCCCCGCTGGGAGCGGCGCAAGGATGCCCGCCCGCAGGAACTGCTCGCCGCCGCCCTCGACCTGTTTGTCGAACGGGGCTTCGCGTCGACGCGCCTGGAGGATGTGGCCAAGCGGGCCGGCGTGTCGAAAGGCACCCTGTACCTGTACTTCGAGAACAAGCAAGAGCTGTTCAAGGCCGTGGTGCGCGACAATATCGTGCACTCGATCGGCGAGGCCGAGGACAGCATGGCCGCCTCGGACAGCAGCAGCGCGGAGTTGTTGCGCAAGGTGATGATGCAGTGGTGGGAAGAGTTCGGCGCCACCAAGCTGGCCGGTTTGACCAAGCTGATGCTGGCCGAAGCGAACAATTTCCCGGAACTGGCGCAGTTTTACAACGAAGAGGTGGTCGCGCGCGGCAATGCGCTGGTCGTCACCCTGTTGGAACGTGGCATGCTGCGCGGCGAATTCCGCCAGGTCGATCCCGTGCTGGTCAGCACCATCCTCAGCGCGCCCGTCACCATGCTGATGATGTGGACGCACTCCTTCCTGCCATGCGAGGTCAAGAATATCGATCCGCTCGCCTACATGGATGCCTTTATCGACATGAGCTTGCGCAGCCTGCAGGTGGAGGCGCCCGGGAAACCTTGATATGCAGAGCTTGTCTCTACCGTTCAGTTACCCCTTTTCCAAGGTTCGCCCCCTCAAATCTGCAGATCGTCGCAAATTTCCTCCATTCCCCGCCTTTATGGTTAACATGTGCTTTCAGCCAGTTCAACGATAAAATGGCGGATTATTACTTCACTTACCGAGTCCAAAGATGAATATCGAACAAGCCCGCTTCAATATGATCGAACAGCAGATCCGTCCATGGGACGTACTGGATATCGACGTATTGGAGCTGTTGAACGTGGTCAAGCGTGAAGATTTCGTGCCGGCCGCCTATAAAAACCTGGCCTTCGTCGATACCGAAATTCCACTGGGCGGCGGCGAATGCATGTTCACGCCGAAGCTGGAAGCGCGCATTTTGCAAGACGTAGCCGTCAAGAAGCATGAAAATGTGCTGGAAATCGGCACCGGCAGCGGCTACATGGCCGCTTTGCTGGCGCACAAGGCACGTCATGTGACGACCGTTGAAATCGTTCCCCAATTGAAAACTTTGGCCGAGCAGACCCTGGCCGCCAACGGCGTGACGAACGTCACCGTGGAACTGGGCGACGGCGCCCAGGGTTGGAGCAAGGGCGCACCGTACGACGTGATCGTCGTGTCCGGCGCCCTGGCCGTGTTGCCGGAAGCACTGTTGCAACAAGTCAAAGTCGGCGGCCGCATCCTGGCCATCATCGGCGAAGCGCCGATCATGTCGGCGCACCTGATCACGCGCAGCTCGGACAAGGCTTACGACACGCGCAAGCTGTTTGAAACCAATGTCACGCCGCTGCAAGCCGTGGCACCGTCGCATTTCCAGTTCTGAGGCGACCGAGTCGATGGAGCATTTGAGTGCACCGCAGCTGGCCGCTTGGCTGGCTGACCCGTCCCGCCCGCACCCGTTCTTGCTGGACGTGCGGGAACAGTGGGAGTTCGACCTGTGCCACCTCGATGGCGCCACCTTGATGCAGATGAACTCGATTCCTGCGCGCATCGATGACCTCGATGAAGATGCCGAGATCGTCTGCATCTGCCATCACGGCATGCGCAGCATGCAAGTGGCGGCCTTCCTGGAGCGCAATGGTTTTGGCAAGATCAGTAATTTGACGGGCGGCGTGCATGCCTGGGCGCTGCAAGTCGACAGCGCAATGCCTAAATACTAAGTTATTTTGCAGTAGATGCACCCAGGCATGTTTTCCTGCATGCCTGCGGAGGCCTGTACCCCGCTTACCCGGCGGGCGCAAGGCAAGCGGTAGCAGATTTTTGATTCCATCAACTTTTGACGACTCCAACGGAGAAATGCAATGCGGAAACCCCTTATCGCCGTGCTGATGACCAGCGCCTTTGTCTCGATGACATACTCGCTGCAAGCGCAGGCGGCCGATCTCATCCAGGTGTACCAGCAGGCGCTGGCCAATGACGCGCAGTACGCCAGCGCGCGCGCGGCCTTGTCGGCGGGGATGGAGCGGGTTCCGCAGGGACTGGCAGGCTTGCTGCCGCAAATCTCCGCGTCGGGCAGCAATACGCGTGGCAATCAGGAACCGATCGTATTGAGTCAAGGCAATAAGATCACCATGCCGACCGTTAACGTGCACACGAATACCTACAACCTGACCCTGGCGCAGCCGCTGTTCCGTTGGGATCGCTGGGAAACCTATCAGCAAAGCAAGCTGGCGCAGGCGATTGCCGAAGCGCAATTTGCACAGGTGCAGCAAGACCTGATCACCCGCGTGGCGCAGGCGTATTTCGACGTGCTCAGCGCGCAGGACAACCTGGGCGCCACGCAGGCGCAAAAAGTCGCGACGACGGAGCAGCTGGCATCGGCCAAGCGCAACTTCGAAGTCGGCACGCAAACGATCACCGACACGCACGAAGCGCAAGCGGCCTACGACCTGGTGGTGGCGCAGGAATTTGCCGCCATCAATGACCTGGCCAACAAGCGCAGCGCCTTGCAAACCATTATCGGCGAAGCGCCAACAAGCTTGGCGCCGATGCGCACGGGCGTGGTCATCAGCGCGCCGGAACCGGCTGCCGTCGAACCGTGGGTGAGTTCGGCGGAAGAGCAGAACTATGGCGTCGTCACGGCCCAGTTCAACGTGGAATCGGCCAAGCGCGACATCGGCCGCAACCGCGCCGGCCACTACCCGACCCTGGACCTGATCGCCAACACGGGCCACACTTACACGACGGGCGGCGCAGGCGGCGTCAACAACAATGCCATCGGCGTGCAGTGGAGCATCCCGATCTTCAGCGGCTTTGCCGTCACCAGCAAGGTGCGCGAATCGATCGCGCTGGAAAACAAGGCCCGCAACGACCTGGAAACGGCACGCCGCGCGGCGTCGCAAGGCGCGCGCCAGGCTTTCCTGGGCGTCAATAGCGGCCTGGCGCAAGTCAAGGCGCTGGAAGCGGCGGAAGTGTCGAGCAAATCGGCGCTGGAGTCGAACCAGCTCGGCTATCAAGTGGGCGTGCGCATCAATATCGACGTCTTGAATGCGCAGAAACAATTGTTCTCGACGCAAAAAGACCTGTCGAAAGCCCGTTACGACACCATCATGAATGGCTTGCGCCTGAAGGCGGCGGCCGGCACCCTGAAGGAAACGGACTTGATGCCCGTCAACGCCTTGCTCGACAAGTAAGCGCGGTCTTGCCTTGAATGAAAACCAGCACCGGCGACGGCGCTGGTTTTTTTTCGTCTTGACGTGTTGTCACACGGCGCGGCTGTTGGCCACTTGCGTCAGGATCACACCCGCCACCACCAAGCCCGCGCCGGCCCAGTGCAGCGGAGAAATATGCTTGACGGCAAAGCCCAGCAAGCCGTAGCGGTCGATGGCCAGCGCGGCCAGCATTTGTCCGCCGATGACGGCCGCCATGAAGGGACCGGACCCCATGCGCGGCGCCAGCATCAGCGCGGCCGTAATGTAAAACACGCCGGCCGCCCCGCCCAGCCAGGACCAGCCAGGTCCCCGCATGGCGAGGTGGACATCGGGCGCCGGCACCCGCCAGACCAGCATTACGAACGACGCCAGCACGGCGCTGACGGCCAGCGAGGCAAGCGTGGCCCACAGCGGGTGGCCCAGGTTGCGGCCCAGCGCGGCATTCGCGCCCGCCTGGAAGGGAACGACGGCGCCGGCCAGCATGGCCAGCGGGGCAAATAGGGTGATCCATCCATGCATGTGTGACTCCCACAGTTGAGTTGATGGGATCATCGTATTATGCTGTCATGATTAAATCCAATTCGTAGTTTGTCATCCAGCTATGCATGAAATGAATAATCTGCGCGCCGTCGATTTGAACTTGCTGGTGATCCTCGAAGCGCTGCTCAGTGAGCGCCATTTGTCGCGCGCGGCGCAGCGCCTGCACATGAGCCAGCCAGCCGTCAGCCATGCGCTGGCGCGCCTGCGCCATCTGCTCGACGATCCGCTGCTGCTGCGCGGCAAGGGTGGCTTCCAGCCCACGGCGCGCGCGCTGGCATTGGCGCGGCCGCTGGCCGAAGCCCTGCAAAGCGTGCGCTCCGTGCTGGGCGGCGCCGTCTTTGAGGCGGCCACGGCGCAGCGCGTGTTTCGCCTGGCCATGTCGGATTACGGCGCGGCCTTGCTCTTGCCCGCTTTGCTGCGGCGTTTGCGCGTGGAAGCGCCCGGCATCGACCTGGCCGTCAGCTATGCCAGCCGCCCGGCCGTGATCGCCGGCGTGCAGGATGGCGAGATCGACCTGGCGCTGGGCGTGTTCCCGCAACTGCCCGAGCAGTTACATAGAGAAACCTTATTCGAGGAAACGTTCGTGTGCGCGTTTGATCCGGCCAGCCTGGCAGACGGCGAAACCTTGAGTCTGGACACCTATCTGGCGCGCCCCCATGTACTGGTGGCGTCCAGCGAAGGCGGCATGGCGGCCGAAGTCGACGCAGCGCTGGCCCAGCTGGGCCGGACGCGTCGCATCGCCGTGCGTGTGCCGTACTGGACGGTCGCACCGGAGGTCGTGAAGGGGACGGACTTGATCCTGACGGTGGCGCGGCGCGCCTTGCAGGCAAGCGCGGCGCAAGGGCTGGCGCTGTACGCGGCGCCGTTTGCCATCGCGCCATTTGCGTTTGAAGTGATACGGCACCGCCGCACGGAGGGCGATGCGGGCATCTCCTGGCTGCGCGCGGCCATTGCACAGGCCGCCGAGCCAGGCTGAGGTATTACAAGCCGCCGCCCTGGCCGTCGAACTGGCGTTCGATCAGTTCGATCTTGTAGCCATCCGGGTCGGTGATGAAGGCGATGACGGTGTTGCCACCTTTCACGGGGCCCGGTTCGCGCGTGACGTTGCCGCCATTCGCCCGTGCCGCGTCGCAGGCGGCGACGATATCGTCGGCCGAGATGGCGATGTGGCCATAGGCCGTGCCCAGCTCGTAGCTGGTGGTGCCATAGTTATACGTCAGTTCCAGTTCCGCGTGGTCGGGATTCGCGCCGTAGCCGACGAAGGCCAGCGTGTACTGGTACTCCGGGTTGTCGCTGGTGCGCAGCAATTTCATGCCCAGGACCTTGGTGTAAAAATCGATGGAGCGCTGCAGGTCGCCGACCCGTAACATGGTGTGCAAAATACGCATCGTGTATCCTTGATGATGATGGGGGAATGGCAGGATTTTATGCGCTTTGCGGCTTTCGTGCCGAGACCGCCCCTGCCGTCCGGTGATGGGACGGCAGCGGACGGCATGCCGACATTACTCCAGATGGGCGTCCAAGGTGATTTCCGTGGCCAGCAACTTGGACACTGGGCAGCCGAGCTTGGCGCGCAGGGCCGCGTCCTGGAATGCTTCATCGGTGGCGCCGGGGATGGTGGCCACGAGGGTCAGGTGCACGGCCGTGATGGCATAGCTGCCATCGATTTTTTCCAGGCTGACGTCGGCCGTGGTTTTCAGGGCCGTGGCGCGCAAGCCCGCCTCGCCCAACTGGCCGGACAGGGCCATCGTGAAGCAGGCGGCATGGGCGGCGCCGATCAATTCTTCCGGATTGCTGCCGGGACCGTCTTCGAAGCGTGTGTTGAAGCCATAGGCCACATTGTCGAGCGCGCCGCTTTGGGTGGAAATAAACCCTTTGCCATCTTTAAGGCCGCCACTCCAGACGGCTGATCCTGTTTTTTTCATGATGTACTCCTTGCGTGGTTCGAGCGTCCATCATGCGCGCCCCACCCTTGCCCTTCCGTTCGTTGCGTCACACTGTGGCAGATGGGGTTCAACGGGCCGGTGTCACGCGCCAGATGACATTGCCCACGTCGTCCGCCACCAGCAGCGCGCCCGCCTTGTCGACGGCCACGCCGACGGGGCGCCCCTGCGCCTTGCCATTCTCGTCGAGGAAGCCGCTGACGACATCTTGCGGCGGGCCGCTGGGCTCGCCATTCGCGAAGGGCACATGAATGACTTGATAGCCGCTGAAAGGTTTGCGGTTCCACGAGCCATGCTGGCCGACGAAGGCGCCGCCCCGGTAGCGTTCGGGCAGCAAGGTGCCGTCATAAAACGCCAGACCCAGCGAAGCCGTGTGCGCGCCCAGCGCGTAGTCGGGTGCGATGGCGGTAGCCACGAGGTCGGGGCGTGGCGGCTTGACCCGCGCATCGACGTGCTGGCCGAAATAACTGTAGGGCCAGCCATAGAAGGCGCCGTCCTTGACGGACGTCATGTAGTCGGGCACCAGGTCGTTGCCCAGCTCGTCGCGTTCATTGACCGCCGTCCAGAGAGCCCCGCTGTGCGGCTGCCAGGCCATGCCATTCGGATTGCGCAAACCCGTCGCATACACGCGTGCCTTGCCCGTCGCGCGCGTGACTTGCCAGATGGCGGCGCGGCCATCCTCGGCCGTCATGCCGTTCTCGCCCACATTGCTGTTGGAACCGACGGAAACATAGAGAAACTTGCCGTCGGCGCTGGCGATGACGTTCTTGGTCCAGTGGTGATTGATTGTGCCGCCCGGCAAATCCAGCACCTTGACACCCGGCGCCGTGATGGCCGTTTGCCCGGCGACGTAAGGAAAGCGCATCAAGGCGTCGGCATTGGCGACGTACAGCTCGTTGCCGACCAGGGCCATGCCGAACGGCGAGTGCAGTCCTTGCAGGAAGACGCTGCGCGTCTGCGCCACGCCATTCGCATCGATGCCGCGCAGCAGGGTGATGCGGTTGGCGCTTGGCGTGGCCGCGCCCGCCTTTTTCATTTGCATCTGCATGATGGCGCCCTTGATGCCCTTGCTGTCGTCCGGTTTCGGCGGAGCATTCGTTTCCGCGACGAGCACATCGCCATTCGGCAGCACGTACAGCCAGCGCGGATGGTCGAGGTCGCGCGCATACGCCTGGATGGCCAGGCCGGGGGCGACAGCGGGGCGCTGCGTAGCCGTCCAGCGCTGCACGGGCGCGACATTAACGGTGGGAATGAATTGCCTGTCCGGCGCGGGCAGGGCGGGCTGCGGTCCGAAACCGACGGGCATGGCGGGCGCCTGGGCGTGGGCGAGCGAGGTGCCGCAGACAGCGGCCAGCAGGAAGGAACAGGTGTAACGGTGCATGGCGTACTCCATAACGCTACCGGTGCGAGTAGCGCTGCGTGAAAATGCGATTCAGCGCGCCTTCTTTGGTTCCAGTTGCGCGTCGGGGCGGGCCTGCTGCGGTGCTGCCGGCTTGACCTTTTCCACGCCGGGCTGGGCATGCCGGTCCGTGTCGACCAGACCCTGCTCCAGGTCGCTGGCGGCCTGCTGCATGATCTTGCGCGGGCGGATATCTTGCGCATCGGGCGATTCGTCGCGCTCGTGCGGCAGGCGGTCGACGCCGTCATTGCTGACCTTTTCATCGGTATTGATCTTGCGTTCGCTGGGTGGGGTACGCATATGGCCTCCTGACAGTAAAGTGAAACCAGTGTCCCGCCGCACCAGGCTGACCGCAAGCGGATTTGTCCGTGCTGGGAGCGCTGGCGCACGCATGGACGATTCTTTTTCTGCGCTACACTGCGTGCAACACCAAGAACGCCCCTTGCGGGCACACGGCAGCCGCACTATACTGTGCATATATACAGTATCATGCGATGCCGGCGTGCGACGCGACAGCCGGGGGCGGTTTGCCACCGAATTCATTACCGAGACTCTTATGCCCGTCGATACACCCGCCGAACAGCGCGCCGAACAGCCATCCGCGACCTTGCCAGCTCCGGGCGAGCGCTTCAATCTGGGCGCCAAGACCATCGCCCTGGTTGTGCGCCAGAATACGGATGGCATTGCCGAGCCCGTGAAAAGCATCGTCGATTTCCTGCAGGTGCTGGGCCACACGGTGGTCTTCGAGGCGGAGACGGCCGCGCATCTGAACCTGGCGTTTCCTGGCGTGCGTGCCATGTCGCCGGCCGAGATCGGCGCCGCCGCCGATTGCGCCATCGTCATGGGCGGCGACGGCACCATGCTGGGCATTGCGCGCCAGCTGGCGCCATTCGACGTACCTTTGATCGGTATCAATCAAGGGCGCCTGGGCTTCATGACCGATATTCCGCTCGAGCGCATGCTGCCCGTGCTGGCGCAAATTCTCGGCGGCCGCTTCAAGGCCGAACGCCGTACCTTGCTCGAAGGCAGCGTGTTGCGCGACGGCGAGTCGATTCACGTGGGCATGGCCGTCAACGATGTCGTCGTCTCGCGCGGCGGCGGCGCCGGCATGGCCGAATTGCGCGTCGAGGTCGATGGCCACTTCATGTACAACCAGCGTTCCGATGGCTTGATCATTTCCACGCCCACGGGCTCGACGGCGTACTCGCTGTCGGCCGGCGGGCCTTTGCTGCACCCGACCCTGGGCGGCATCGTGCTCGTGCCGATCGCCCCGCATGCGCTGTCGAACCGCCCCATCGTCTTGCCCGACTCCAGCCAGATCGTCGTGGAAATCGTGCGCGGGCGCGATATCAGCGTCAATTTCGACATGCAGACCTTTGCCAGCCTGGTGCAGCAAGACCGCATCCTCATCCGCCGTTCGCCGCACACGATTACCTTCCTGCATCCGGAAGGGTGGAGCTACTACAACACCCTGCGTGAAAAATTGCACTGGAATGAGTACCCGTCGGGCGAGGGCAAGCTCAGCTAACATTTTCTCCACCTCAACCCGCGGTGCGCCGCCTAACCACAGAAGCCATGCTCCATACACTGTCCATCCGCGATTTTGTCATTGTCGATACCATTGAACTGGAATTTTCCGCCGGCTTCAGCGTGCTGACGGGCGAGACGGGCGCCGGCAAGTCCATCCTCATCGATGCGCTGACCCTGGCGCTGGGCGGGCGCGGCGACGCCAGCGTGGTGCGCGAAGGCGCGGCCAAGGCCGACATCACGGCCGATTTTTCCGTCAGTGAAGTGGCGCAGGCCTGGCTGGTGGCCAACGAATTTTCCAACGACGAGGGCGGCGCCCTGCTGCGCCGCGTGATCGACAACGCGGGCCGCTCGAAGGCCTACATCAACGGCATCCCCGCCACGGCCGCGCAGCTGCGCGAACTGGGCGACATGCTGGTCGACATCCACGGCCAGCACGCGCACCAGTCCTTGCTGAAAAGCGAGGCGCAGCGGGCCTTGCTCGACGGCCAGGCGACGGCGCGCGAAGCGGGCGCGGAACAGGATGCGCGGCAGGTGGCGGCGCTGCACAAGCGCTGGCGCGCCCTCGTGCGCCAGCGCGAGGAATTCGAAACCAACGCCGCCAACGTGCTGTACGAGCGCGAACGCCTGGAATGGCAAGTGGGAGAACTGGAAAAACTGGCCGCCAAGCCCGGCGAGTGGACGGAGATTACGAACGAGCACAGCCGCCTGTCGCACGCGGCCAGCCTGCTGGAAGGGGCGCAGGAAGCGCTGTCCCTTATTTCTGAATCGGAAGACCATCCGATCGTGTCGCAACTGTCGGCCCTGAACCAGAAGCTGGGCAAGCTCGTCTCCGTCGACGCGGAATTGCAGCCGATCGTCGACCTGATCGAATCGTCGCGCATCCAGCTGCAGGAATCCGTGTATGCGCTGAACAATTACCTGGACCGGGTCGAGCTGGACCCGGAGCGGCTGCACCAGCTCGACGCGCGCATGGAAGCCATGCACAGCACGGCCCGCAAGTTCCGTGTCACGCCTGAAGAATTGCCCGAGGAACACGCCAAGCTGTCGGAAAAGTTGCAGCACCTGGCCGACGCTTCCGACATCGAAGGCTTGCTGCGCCAGGAAGCGAAGATCGAGGCCGAGTACCGCGCCGTGGCCGAGCGCCTGTCCGCCACGCGCTGCGCCGCCGCCCTGGAACTGGGCCACGCCGTCACGCGCGCCATGCAGGAACTGAGCATGACGGGCGGCAGCTTCGAGATCGCCCTGCACCCGTGCGAACCGGCCGCCCACGGTCTCGAACAAGTGGAATTCCTCGTCGCCGGCCATGCGGGCACTGCGCCCCGCTCGCTGGCGAAAGTGGCGTCCGGCGGCGAACTGGCGCGCATCGCGCTGGCCATCTCCGTCATCACTTCGCACGCCACCACCACGCCGACCCTGATCTTCGACGAGGTCGACAGCGGTATCGGCGGCGCCGTCGCCGAAGTCGTGGGGCGCCTGCTGAAACGCCTGGGCCAGGGACGGCAAGTGCTGTGCGTGACCCACTTGCCGCAAGTGGCCAGCCAGGCGAATCAGCACTTCCAGGTGGCAAAAAGTACGCTGGACAATGGCAAGACGGCATCGCGCATCGACATGCTCGACGCCAAGGCCAGGGTGGAAGAAGTGGCGCGCATGCTGGGCGGCCTGGAAATCACTGCCACCACGCGCAAGCATGCACGCGAACTGCTCGCGATTTGACCTTGGACTGCGGGGAGCGCTGCCTTCGCCTGGCGGCACTCCCCGATGTTGACGCAATGTAACTATAATGGTTGGACTATCCATCCAACGCCTTCGAAGAGCCTTCATGTCATTTCAAACAGAACCGCCGTACACGCATGGCCGCATCGACCGCAGCGCCGTGGTGCTGGTCAACCTGGGCACGCCCGATGCGCCGACCTCGTCGGCTGTGCGGCGCTACCTGAAGCAATTTTTGTCCGATCCGCGCGTGGTGGAGATTCCCCGCGCCGTCTGGTGGTTCATCCTGAACCTGATCATCCTGCCATTCCGCTCTGGCCAGTCGGCCAAGAAATACGCGTCGATCTGGACGCGCGAGGGCTCGCCGCTGAAGGTGCACACGCAAAAGCAGGCCAAATTGCTGGCCGGCGCCCTGGCCGAGCGGGGGCATGACGACGTGACGGTGGCCATGGCCATGCGCTACGGTTCGCCTTCCCTGCCCGAGGTGCTGGCCAAGCTGAAAAGCGAAGGCTGCGAGCGCATCGCCATCCTGCCGGCCTATCCGCAATACTCGGGCACGACGACGGGGTCCATTTACGACGCCGTGTTTGCCCATTACGCCACGGTGCGCAATGTGCCGGAATTGCGTTTTATCAAGCAGTACCATGAGCACGACACGTATATCGACGCCTTGCGCGATTCCGTGCTGAATCACTGGGACGCGCATGGCCGTCCCGAAAAACTGGTGATGAGTTTTCATGGCGTGCCCAAGCGCACCTTGCTGCTGGGCGACCCCTACCACTGCCAATGCCTGAAAACGGCGCGCCTGCTGGCGGAAAAATTAAAATTAACTAAAGATCAATATGTGGTCACGTTCCAGTCGCGCTTTGGCAAGGCCGAATGGCTGCAGCCGTACACGGCGCCCACCCTGGTGGCGCTGGCGCAACAGGGCGTCAAGCGCGTCGACCTGCTGTGTCCTGGCTTTACCAGCGATTGCCTGGAAACGCTGGAAGAGATCGCCATGGAAGCCAAGCATGATTTTGAAACGGCCGGCGGTCAGCAGTTTCATTACATCGCTTGCTTGAACGAAACACCAGCGTGGATCGCGGGCCTGGCGGAAATTGCCGAACAGCACATGATTGGCTGGCCGACGATGCAGACGGCGGCGCAGCGCGAAGCGGACAAGAAAGCGGGCGAGCAGGCGCGCGAGGCGGCGCTGGCGCTGGGCGCGGCGAATTAAACTGCCTCCGTCGCTACCAAATATCATCAAGAAAGCCGCGCTTGCGCGGCTTTGTCATGTCTGGCGGGGACACCAGGTTTTTCAAGTGGCAACACCGCCAGTGGCGATGGCGGCGGCCGGGCTGGTAGAATGCCCGCTTTGCCATGGGAAGCCTGGAATATCAAGGGGCGCGCGCACGGATCGCGGTCCGGAACAGGACGCGTTTTGTAATAAGCTGTAACATGGATCGATGTCATCCCTGGTTTTGCCGCACATACCCCTTGAAACAATAGGATATAGCCCCATCTGCCCGTTAGTGTTGTAAAGATAGTTAGACTAACTCATTTAAGTCATTGATTGTAGGAGCTTTTCAGATGCAAGATCAGGAAAACCAAGCTGTACCTAATCCGCAAGCGGACGCCGCGGCGACTGCCCCATCGACTCCCGCAGAGCCTACTTTGGAAGAGCAGCTGGCGAGTACCGAAGCGCGTCTTGCAGAGATGCACGATGCCTTCATGCGCGCCAAGGCCGATGGCGAAAATATCCGCCGCCGCGCGCAGGAAGATGTTGCTAAAGCACATAAATTCGCAGTGGAAAGTTTTGCCGAAGCCATGGTGCCGGTGAAAGACAGCCTGGAAACGGCGCTGACGGTGGAAGCACCGACCATCGACTCGCTGAAAGAAGGCGTCGAGATGACCTTGAAGCAACTGAACGCCGCGTTCGAGCGCAACCGCCTGGTGGAAGTCTTGCCAGTGCAGGGCGAGAAGCTCGATCCGATGAAACACCAGGCCGTTGCCGTGGTGCCAGCGGAGCAGGAAGCCAATACCATCGTGTCAGTCCTGCAAAAGGGCTATATGATTGCGGACCGCCTGCTGCGTCCAGCCATTGTAACGACCGCGCAAGCAAAATAATCAGAGTGCGGCATCAAGCAAGCCTTGAAACCATGCCGCTTTGCCACATATAAGAACCATCTGAAATCTAGCAAATAAAAGGAAAAAATCATGGGTAGAATTATCGGTATCGATCTGGGAACCACGAATTCCTGCGTTTCCATCATGGAAAACGGTCAACCAAAGGTAATCGAAAACGCTGAAGGCGCACGCACGACGCCGTCGATTATTGCTTATCAAGAAGATGGCGAAATTCTCGTCGGCGCGCCAGCGAAACGCCAGGCCGTAACCAATCCGAAAAACACGCTGTACGCAGTCAAGCGTCTGATCGGTCGCAAGTTCGACGAAAAAGAAGTGCAAAAAGACATCGCGCTGATGCCGTACCAGATCATGAAAGCCGACAACGGCGATGCATGGATCGGCGTACGCGACAAAAAACTGGCGCCGCCGCAAATTTCGGCTGAAGTGCTGCGCAAGATGAAGAAAACGGCAGAAGACTACCTCGGTGAAGAAGTCACCGAAGCCGTCATCACCGTGCCTGCGTACTTCAACGATTCGCAGCGTCAAGCCACCAAGGATGCCGGCCGTATCGCTGGCCTGGACGTCAAGCGCATCATCAACGAGCCAACCGCGGCAGCGCTGGCATTCGGTCTGGACAAGACCGAAAAAGGCGATCGTAAAATCGCCGTGTATGACTTGGGTGGCGGTACGTTCGACGTGTCGATCATCGAAATCGCGGACGTCGATGGCGAGAAACAATTTGAAGTGCTGTCGACCAACGGCGACACCTTCCTGGGCGGCGAAGACTTCGACCAACGCGTCATCGATTACATCATCGACGAGTTCAAGAAGATCAACGGCATCGACCTGAAAAAAGATCCGATCGCTCTGCAGCGCATCAAGGCTTCGGCCGAGCGCGCGAAGATCGAATTGTCGTCGTCGCAACAAACCGAGATCAACGAGCCATACATCGCCATGGCGAACGGCGCACCGGTCCACTTGAACCTGAAGATGACCCGCGCCAAGCTGGAGTCGTTGGTGGAAGAGCTGATCACGGCCACGATGGAACCATGCCGCATCGCCATCAAAGATGCTGGCGTGAAAGTGTCGGACATCGATGACATCATTCTGGTCGGCGGTATGACGCGTATGCCGAAGGTGCAGGAAAAAGTGAAGGAATTCTTCGGCAAGGATCCACGCAAGGACGTGAACCCGGACGAAGCCGTCGCCGTGGGCGCAGCGATTCAAGGTTCGGTCCTGTCGGGCGAACGCAAGGATTTGCTGTTGCTGGACGTCACCCCTCTGTCCCTGGGTATCGAAACCCTGGGCGGCGTGATGACCAAGATGATCCACAAAAACACGACGATTCCGACCAAGTTCAGCCAAGTCTTCTCGACGGCCGACGACAACCAGCCTGCGGTGACCATCAAGGTCTTCCAAGGTGAGCGCGAAATCGCCGCCGGCAACAAGGGGCTGGGCGAATTCAATCTGGAAGGTATCCCGCCAGCATCGCGTGGCACGCCACAGATCGAAGTAACCTTCGACATCGACGCCAACGGCATCTTGCATGTCGGCGCGAAAGACAAGGCCACCGGCAAGGAAAACAAGATCACGATCAAGGCCAATTCCGGCTTGACCGAGGCTGAAATCCAGAAAATGGTGAAAGACGCCGAGTTGAACGCGGAAGAAGACAAGAAGGTCAAAGAATTGGCCGAGTCGCGCAACCAGGCCGATGCTCTGGTACACTCGACCCGGAAATCCTTGACCGAATACGGCGACAAGCTGGACGCGGGCGAGAAAGAGAAGATCGAAGCGGCAATCACCGACCTGGAAGCAAGCATCAAGGCCGGCGACAAGGCTGAGATCGACGCCAAGGTGGAAGCACTGTCGAGCGCATCGCAGAAACTGGGCGAAAAAATGTATGCCGACATGCAAGCGCAGCAAGCTGCCGGCGGCGCGGAAGGTGCACAGCAAGCTGCTGGCGCATCGGACGCAGGCGCCAAGCAAGACGACGTTGTTGACGCTGACTTCAAGGAAGTCAAAGACAGCAAGTAATGTCTTGCGCTCCCATGAACTGGGGGTAGCCGGGCTGAACGCTACATCGCGGGATTAGCCGCGAAGACCGGCCGAGCCGAGTCGCTGCGCCTAGCGCAGCACTCGACTCGGCTTTTTCGTGTAATTTTTACATCAGTAGATAGACTGCAAGGTGCCGACAACATGGCAAAGCGTGATTTTTACGAGACACTCGGTGTCGCAAAAAATGCTTCGGAAGAAGAGATCAAAAAGTCTTACCGTAAACTGGCGATGAAATACCATCCGGACCGCAATCCGGATAGCAAGGAATCGGAAGAAAAGTTTAAGGAAGTCAAAGAAGCCTACGAGATGCTGACCAATCCGGAAAAGCGCGATGCGTATGACCGTTATGGTCACGCTGGCGTGGACCCGAACATGGGCGGCGGTGGCGGCTTCGGCGGCGGTGCTGGCGGCTTTGCCGACAGCTTCGGCGATATCTTCGGCGACATCTTTGGCGGTGGCGGTGGACGCAGCCGCAATGCGGGTCCACAGGTGTACCGTGGCGCCGACTTGCGCTACAACCTGGAAATTACGCTGGAGCAAGCTGCTCACGGCTTCGACACGACCATCCGCGTGCCGAGCTGGGACAAGTGCGACACCTGCCACGGCAGTGGCGCCAAGCCGGGCACCTCGCCGACCACTTGCGGTACTTGCGGTGGCCACGGCCAGGTGCGCATGCAGCAAGGTTTCTTCAGCATCCAGCAAACCTGCCCGAAATGCCATGGCAGCGGCAAGGTCATCACCGACCCCTGCACGCCATGCGGCGGCGCCGGTCGCATCAAGCGCAACAAGACCCTGGAAGTCAAAATTCCAGTCGGTATCGACAACGGCATGCGTATCCGTTCGTCCGGCAACGGCGAACCGGGCACGAATGGCGGTCCGTCGGGCGACCTGTATGTGGAAATCCACATCAAGCCGCACGCCGTGTTCCAGCGCGAAGGCGACGACCTGCATTGCGAAATGCCGATCTCGTTCACCAAGGCGGCCCTGGGCGGCGAAATCGAAGTGCCTACCCTGAACGGCAAAGTGTCGTTCACGATTCCCGAAGGCACCCAGTCGGGCAAGACCTTCCGCCTGAAAGGCAAGGGCATCAAGGGCGTGCGCTCCGGTTACGCGGGCGACCTGTTCTGCCACGTGGCCATCGAAACACCGGTGAAACTGACGGAAAAACAAAAAGACCTGCTGCGCGACTTTGAAAAGTCGACGACCGAGGGCGGTGCCAAGCACAGTCCGCAAAGCAAGACCTGGAAAGACAAGGTCAAGGATTTTTTTGAGTAAGCACACGTAATACCATGCGCCGGGATGCTGAAACATCCCGGCGTTTTTTTCACTACGACTGAGAAATGTGCGCGCATCGCCGGCCTATGGGCGCGATCTGCCGCCAACGCATTCGTACATACACAATGGGAGCGATATGACCGAACAGAAAAATGGCCCGGCCCTGGCGGAACTGCTGCAGCGTAACCGCCGCTGGGCCGACTCGATGGTGGCGAAAGACCCGAACTTCTTCAAGAACCTGGAAGCGCAAACGTCGCCCGAATACCTGTGGATCGGCTGTTCCGACAGCCGCGTGCCCGCCAACGAATTGCTGGGCATGGCGCCTGGCGACGTGTTTGTGCACCGTAATATTGCCAACGTGGTCGTGCATTCCGACCTCAACTGCCTGTCCGTCCTGCAATTTGCCGTGGACGTGCTGAAAGTCAAACACGTCATCATCGTCGGCCATTACGGCTGCAAGGGCGTGCATGCGGCCATGACGGGCACGCGCATCGGCCTGGTCGACAACTGGCTGCGCCACGTCCAGGACGTGGGCCAGAAGCACGAACGCTACCTGGGCGACGTGCTGACCAGCCGCCAGCGCGGCGACCGCCTGTGCGAACTGAACGTGGTCGAGCAAGTCCTGAACGTGTGCCAGACCACCATCGTGCAAGATGCGTGGGAACGAGGCCAGGAACTCAGCGTCCACGGCTGGGTCTATGGCTTGAAGGATGGCTTGCTGAACGACCTGGAAGTGACCGTCACGGCCGGCCACGAGCTGGCGCCGCGCATGGCGACCCGCCTGGCCCGCTACGAAGCGACGGCGTAAACTACACTGGCGCCGCGCCTATGGCGTGGTGCCCTCCAGGCGGCCCAGGTAATCGGCCGCCTCCCGCACGCCCTCCTGCGCCGCCCGGCGCAGCCAGGTTTTGGCCTGGGCAATGTCCTGCGGCGTGCCGCGTCCCTCGGCCAGCGCCACGCCATAGTGGTAGCGGGCCAGCCGTGCATAGGCCGCGTCATCGTCGGTATGCGCGCCGCGCCGCATCAGCGCCGTCGCCTGCGCCAGGTCCTTGGGCACGCCGATGCCCGTTTCATACAGCTGGGCCAGCCAAATCATCGAATACACATCGTTCCAGCGCCGGATGCAATCTTCAAAGATGGCGACGGCGGCCGCATGGTCGCCCGTCTTGTCGGCCGCATAGCCATACAAACACTTGATGCGCTTGTCGCTGTGCACATAGGCTTTATAGCTGAGATCACTTTCACCCTGGCTATCCTGGGCGTGCACGGAAGCAGGGAACAGCAAGGCGAGCAGCAGGGCGTAAGTGGGCATGGCTTTCCTGGTCAACGATTGAAAATTAATAGATAAGCAAGTTGCGTGCTAGCGCCATGCCCGGGCAAGGCCGGTGCTGCTGCGCCATTGCGTGACAGTGCCTGTGGCAGTGTGGCGCAACGCGCCGCGCATATCCATATAGTAAATGCTTCGTTTGCAGGACGGGCTGGCCGGCATACAGTGGACTTCCCCAGACTCTAGTCGAGCTCCCATGTCGGCCGTCCTGAAACCCGTGCAATCCACCAGCCAGTTCCGTATCGAGACTTTCGACGCGCCGCTCGGCGCGCAAGTGCTGGGACTGGACTTGTCGCAGCCGCTGTCGCTGGGCGACTTCCAGCGCCTGCATCACGCCCACCTTGACCACCACGTACTGGTGTTCCGCGACCAGCGCATCACGCCGCGGCAGCAAGTCGATTTCAGCCGCCGCTTCGGTCCGCTGCAAATCCACGTGCTGCGCCAGTTCCAGCTGCCCACGCAGCCGGAAGTGCTGATCATCTCGAATATCGTCGAGGATGGCCAGCCCATCGGCCTGGGCGACGCGGGCCATTTCTGGCACTCCGACCTGTCGTACAAGGCAGTGCCCAGCCTCGGTTCCATGTTGCACGCGCAAGAGTTGCCGGACGAGGGCGGCGATACCGTGTTTGCCAACATGCACTTGGCCTGGGAAAGCTTGCCGGCCGCGCTGCGCCACGCCGTGCGCGGCGCCCGTGCCGAACACAGCTATCTGAGCCAGTACGAGGAGTTGCGCCGCCGCAACCCGTGGCGGCCCGCGCTGACGCAGGCACAGATCGATGAAGTCAGCCCCGTCACGCACCCCGTCGTGCGCGTGCATCCGGAAACGGGACGCCGCGCCCTGTTCGTCAGTGAACACTTCACCACGCGCATCGTCGGCCTGCCCGACGATGAAAGCCGCGCACTGCTGGGCGAACTGTTTGCCCACAGCGTGCGCCCGGAGCACCTGTATGTGCATCGCTGGCGGCCGCACGACCTGGTGTTCTGGGACAACCGCTCGCTGATGCACCTGGCGACGGGGTGCCCGCCCGACCAGCGCCGCAAACTCTATCGCACCACCATCGAGGGCGATGCGCCGTACTGATTTTGACTGTTGATTTAACCCAAGGAGTGTCCATGTTGCCGATTGTTACCTTTGCCCGCCGCCTGCTCGCCGCCATCGCCCTGCTGTGCATGGCCATGCCCATGGCCCGGGCCGAAGGGCAGATCCGCATCGCGGGCCAGCATGGCATCACCTTCTTGCTGCTCAATATTGCGCAGGAACAAAAACTGATCGAAAAGCATGGCAAGCAGCAAGGCGTCGACGTGAAAGTCGAGTGGATTACCCTGTCCGGCGGCCCGGCCATCAATGACGCTTTGTTGTCGGGCAATATCGATATCGCGGGGGCCGGCCTGGGGCCGCTGCTGACGATCTGGGACCGCACCAAGGGACGGCAGAACGTGCGCGGCGTGGCTTCGCTCGGCAACTTTCCCTACTATTTGATCAGCAACAATCCGAAGGTGAAAACCCTGGCCGACCTGACGGACAAGGACCGCATCGCCTTGCCCGCCGTCTCCGTTTCCGTCCAGGCGAGGATTTTGCAAATGGCGGTGGCGAAACAGTGGGGCGACAAGGAATTTGCCCGCCTCGATAAAATCACGCAAACCCTGCCGCACCCGGATGCGGCGGCCGCCATCATCGCCGGCGGCACGGAGCTGACCGGCCACTTCGGCAACTCGCCGTTCCAGGAGCAGGAACTGGCGCAGAACCCGAATGCCCACATCCTCCTGAACTCGTATGATGTGCAGGGTGGGCCCAGCTCGTCGACCCTGCTGTATGCGACGGAAAAATACCGCAAGGACAATCCGAAGACGTACCGCGCCTTCATCGCCGCCTTGGCGGAAGCGGCGCAGTATGCGAGCAGCAACCCGCAGGGCGCGGCCGACATCTATATCAAGGTGAACAAGAGCAAGGTGGACCGCAATCTGCTGCTGAAGATCTTTGCGAATCCGCAAGTGCAATTCAAGATCGCGCCGCAAAACACCCATGGCCTGGCGCAATTCCTGCACCGCGTGAATGCCATCCGCAACCTGCCCGACAGCTGGCGCGATTACTTCTTTGACGACCCGGCCATCACGCAGGGAGGCTGACATGCACGCACCCGCCTTTCACCTCGTGCGCCCGCCCGCGGCGGTGGCGCCCTTGCTCAGCGTGAAGCACGTCAGTCTGGAATACCGGACGGAACAGCGCACCGTGCGCGCCACGCACGACGTCAGTTTCGACGTGTTCCGCGGCGACCGTTTCGTCTTGCTGGGGCCATCGGGCTGCGGCAAGTCGTCCCTATTAAAAGCCGTGGCCGGCTTCATCGCCCCGCGCGCGGGCAGCATCTCCATGCAGGGGCAGCTCATCCAGAAACCGGGGCCGGACCGTGTCGTCGTGTTCCAGGAATTCGACCAATTGCCGCCCTGGAAAACGGTGCTGGACAACGTCGTGTTCCCTTTGCTGGCCAGCAAGCGGCTGGACAAGGTGGCGGCCCGCGAGCGTGCCCATCACTGGATCGCCAAGGTGGGCCTGGCCGGCTTCGAGGATGCCCATCCGCATACCTTGTCGGGCGGCATGAAGCAGAGGGTGGCCATCGCCCGCGCCCTGGCCATGCAGCCGGAAGTGCTGCTGATGGACGAACCGTTCGCGGCCCTCGACGCCTTGACGCGGCGCAAGATGCAGGAAGAACTGAGCAGGCTGTGGGAAGAGCTGCGTTTTACGCTCGTCTTCGTCACGCATTCGATCGAGGAAGCGCTGGTCGTCGGCAACCGCATCCTGCTGCTGTCGCCCCATCCGGGCCGCGTGCGCGCCGAGCTCAACAGTCATCAGTTCGGCTTGCATAGCGCGGGCAGCGGGGAATTCCAGGCCGCCAGCAGCCGCATCCATGGCTTGCTGTTCGACGAGGAAACCATTGCTGCTCAGCCAGCAGAGACCGCGCAGCGGGAGGCCGTATGAACGCGCTGCTGGAACCGCCCATCCGCCAGGAGGTCGTGTATGCGGCGCCGCCGCCAGTGGGCGTGGCCGTCGAGCGGCCGCTGTCGCGCTGGCAGCGCTTGACTCAGCATGCGCTGTGGCGCAAGGCCTTCATCTTGCTCGGCCTGGCCCTGCTGTGGGAAGGCGCGGCGCGCTGGACGCAGAACGATTTGCTCTTGCCCGGTTTTATCCAGACGGCGCAGGCGTTTATCGGCGGCATCGCCAGCGGGGAATTGCTCACGCGCACGGCCGCGTCCCTGGTCGTCTTGCTGCAAGGCTATTCGGTGGGCGTGCTGGCCGCCTTCGTGCTGACCCTGCTGGCCGTCTCCAGCCGCATCGGCCGTGACTTGCTGGAAACCCTGACGGCCATGTTGAATCCCTTGCCGGCCATCGCCCTGCTGCCGCTGGCTTTGCTGTGGTTCGGCCTGGGGCGCGCCAGTCTGATCTTCGTCATCGTGCATTCCGTGATGTGGCCGCTGGCCCTGAACACGTATGCGGGCTTCCAGGGCGTGCCCGAGACCCTGCGCATGGCGGGGCGCAACTATGGCTTGAATGGCTTGCGCCTGGTGCTGCACATTCTTGTGCCGGGCGCCTTGCCCTCCATCGTCTCGGGCCTCAAGATAGGCTGGGCGTTTGCCTGGCGCACCCTGATCGCGGCCGAGCTGGTATTTGGCACCACATCGGGGCAGGGCGGCCTGGGCTGGTACATCTTTCAGAACCGCAACGAGCTGTACACGGACAAGGTGTTCGCCGGCCTGGCGGCCGTCATCGTCATCGGCTTGCTGGTGGAAAACATCGGCTTTCGCAGCCTGGAGCGCGTCACCTTGAAACGCTGGGGCATGCAGCGGTAGTTATCTCAGAATAACTATTTCAACATGGTGCGCGCCGCACCGATGATTTGCCGCGACAGCTGTTCCATGCGCGGCGACTGCACCTTCCACGTGTGCCAGTACAGGACCACGTCGGCCGGCGTCTTCGGCGTGAGCCTTTCCACCAGCTCGCCATCCGCGTTCGCCTGCAGCAGCAATTCCGGCACCATGCCGTAGCCGAGACCATAGCGGATGGCGTTGAAGTGCGAGGTGGCGCCCGGCACGTAATGACAGGGGTAGGCGCCCTCGGGCAGGCCCAGCGCCTCTTGCAGGAACGACGATTGCAGGGTGTCCTTGCGCGTGTAGGCGACGACGGGCGCCGTGCGCGCCGCCTTGCGCGTCAGGCCGTGCGGGAACCATTGCTGGCGGAACGCGGGCGTGGCCACCAGCCAGTAGCGCATCACGCCCAGCGGCTCGGCCGTGCAGCCGCGCATGGGCTTGGACTCCGTGCTGATGCAGCCGATCGCCATGCCCGTCTCCAGCAAGGTGTAGGTGTGGTCCTGGTCTTCCACGGTCAGGTCCAGCAGCACGCGCTCGCGTATCAGCACCTGGGACAGGGCGGGGAAGAACCAGGTGCCCATCGAATCGGCGTTCAGCGCCAGCACCAGGGTCAGCGGGGCATCCTGCTGCACCGCCAGCTCAGCCTGCAAGTCCGCTTCCAGCAGCTTGGCCCGCTTCAGATACTGCATCAGGCGCTGGCCCATGCGCGTGGCGCGCGCGGGACGGCTGCGCACGATCAGCGCATTGCCGAGCTGACTTTCCAGCGCGCGCACGCGCTGCGAAATGGCGGGCGACGTCAGATGCAGCCGCAGCGCCGCCTGCTCGAAGCTGCCCGTTTCGACGACGGCGCGGAACGCTTCCGTGTGCTTGGGATTGAGTTCCATGGTCACCGCCTTACATAAGAAAAATTTATCAATACTAAATAATACTTACTTTTTATAAGGATGGGTGTGTTGCAGTGCACAATGCCTCTTTGATGGAGTACCGCGCGCCCGCGCGCCGTCTCCTGGCAGCAAGGGAATCACCATATGCAAGCACAAGCGAACGACAGCACCACCCGCAAGCCCCGCTCCAGGCTGGCGCGCAACCTGAAATTCGGCCTGGGACTGACCTTGGGCCTGGGCCTGGCCGGCGCGCTGGCGGGCGGCTGGTGGCTGCGCCAGGCGTGGCAGGACTTGCCGGCCGTCGAGCACCTGGCCCAGTACAAGCCCGCGCTGCCGCTGCGCATTTTCTCCAGCGAAGGCGAGCTGCTGGCCGAATACGGCGAAGAGCGCCGCGAATTCCTGCCCTTGAAGGACATCCCGCTGCGCATGCGCCAGGCCTTGCTGGCCATCGAGGATGCGCGTTTCTACGAGCATGGCGCCGTCGATTTCTATGGCCTCACGCGCGCCACGCTGGCCAACGTCGTCACGGGTCACCATGCACAGGGCGCCAGCACCATCACCATGCAGGTGGCGCGCGACTTCTTTCTTTCGCGCGAAAAGACCGTGCAGCGCAAGCTGACGGAGATGCTGCTCGCCTACAAGCTGGAACAGCACTACGGCAAGGACAAGCTGCTGGAGCTGTACATGAACCAGATTTACCTGGGCGAGCGCTCCTACGGCTTTTCCGCCGCCTCGAGCATTTATTTCGACAAGCCGCTGGCCGACGTCAGCATCGCCGAAGCGGCCATGCTGGCCGGCTTGCCGAAGGCGCCGTCGGCCTACAACCCCGTCGCCAATCCGCAGCGTGCCGCCGTGCGCCAGCATTACATCCTGCAGCGCATGCGCGAACTCGGTTACATCACGCCAGCCGAATACACGGCCGCCGTGGCGGAAAAGCTGGCCCTGAACAAGGACCGCAACAGCTCCGTGCATGCGGCCGCGTATGCGGTCGAGGAAGCGCGTCAATTGATCCTGCAAAGCTATCCCGAAGGCGCCTACAGCATGGGCCTGGACGTGACGACGACCATCCGCATGGCGCCGCAGCGCGCGGCCGACAAGTCGCTGCGCGATGGGTTATTGAATGCGCAGGCGCGGCGCGGCTATCGCGGCCCGGAAGCGCGCCTGGCCTCCTCCGCAGACGGCGTGGCGCGCCAGCTGGCCCCCTATCCGGACAGCGGAGAAGTGCGCGCCGCGCTGGTGCGCAAGGTAGATACAGCCGGCAAGCGCCAGCTGACGGCGCAGCTGCGCAATGGCGACGACATCGTGCTGACGGCATCGGACGCGCGCCTGGGCGGCAAGCTGCCGCTCGATGGCAAGCGCGCCATCGTCGAGGGCAGCGTGATCCGCGTGGTGCACGACGCGGCCAAGAAGCGCTGGCTGGTGAGCCAGCTGCCTGAAATGGAAGGCGCGCTCATTTCCGTCGAGGCGCACAGCGGCGAAATCGTCGCCATGGCGGGCGGCTTCGATTTCTACCGCAATCACTACAACCACGCCATGCAAGCCTACCGCCAGCCCGGTTCCAGCTTCAAGCCTTTCGTGTATTCGGCGGCGCTGGAAAAAGGATATTTCCCCGGCACGGCCGTGGACGATACGCAGCGTTTGCTGCTGCCGCGGGAAACGGGCGCGCGGCCCTGGCGTCCGCGCAATTACGGTAACAACTACGAAGGCTTCATCAGCGTGCGGCGCGGCCTCGTGCGCTCGAAAAACCTGGTGGCTGTCAGCCTGATGCAGGCGGCCGGTCCCGGCTACGTGCAGCACTACGCCACGCGCTTCGGCTTCGAGGGCGCGCGCAATCCCGTCTCCCTGCCGCTGGCGCTGGGCGCGGGCGCCGTCACGCCGCTGCAGCTGGCGCAATCGTATGCCGTGTTCGCGAATGGCGGCGTGCAGATGCCGCCAAAGCTGATCAAGGAAGTGCGCAGCCGCAGCGGAGAAGTACTGTTCAGCGATGCGGCGCCACGCGCGAAAGGCGAACCGGCACCGGGCACGCAAGTCATCTCCACGCGCAACGCCTACGTCATGGACAGCATGCTGCGCGACGTCGTCAAGAGCGGCACGGGACGCGGCGCGCTGGCGCTAGGACGGGGCGACGCGGCCGGCAAGACGGGCACCTCGAACAATGCCTACGACGCCTGGTTCGCCGGCTATTCCTCGGGCCTCGTCTCCGTCGTCTGGCTCGGCTACGACCAGCCCAAGAGCCTGGGCAACGCCACCGGGGGCACGTTGGCGCTGCCCGTCTGGCGCGACTACATGCAGGTGGCCGTGCAGGGCCGCCGCGAGCAGGTGCTGGCCGAACCGCCAGGCCTGGCCCTGCTCGACGGCGATTACGTGTATGCCGAATACCTGGCCGGCGACTGCCTGCAGGATAACTTTGCCTTTATCCACAGCAGCGTCAGTTGCGGCAGCGGCGCCGCGGATACGCGCCTGGCGCACGGTGAAGCTGGCGCTGGCGATGGCGGCTCCAGCACCGGAACGAACGAGGCGCGCGCCCTGAGCGAAGCGCGCGAACGCGAACAAATTCTCAAATCATTTTCGGAAGAGTAAGAGCATGCTGTTATATACGATTTACCTGGTGGCGATCGTCGCCGAAGCGATGTCCGGCGCCATCATGGGCATGCGGCGCGGCATGGATTTGTTCGGCATCTGCATGATCGGCACCGTCACGGCGCTCGGCGGCGGCACCGTGCGCGACGTGCTGCTGGGGCACTACCCGCTGGGCTGGATCGCGCATCCCGAGTACCTGCTGTTTACCATCGGCGCGGCCATCGTCACGGCCTTTGTCGCGCGCTACCTGCACCATCTGCGTGCCATCTTCCTGCTGGTCGATGGACTGGGCCTGGTGGCGTTTTGCGTGATCGGCTGCGACATCGCCATGTCGGCCAAGATGCATCCGGCCATCGTCGTGCTGGCGGGGATGATCACGGGCGTCTTCGGCGGCCTGCTGCGCGATATCCTGTGCAACCAGATTCCCCTCGTGCTGCAGCGCGAAGTGTATGCCACCGTGGCCCTGTTTACGGGCGCCCTGTATGTCGGCCTGCTGCACTTCAAGGTCGACAGCTCGGTGGCGCAGCTGGCGTCCATCGGCGCCGGTTTCCTGTTCCGTTTCCTGGCTTTGCACTTCGAATGGCGCCTGCCGAATTTCAATGGCGACCGCATACGGGGATTTGAATAGGGAGGGTGGCAGCTTCCTGATTATTTTTACACGCGCTTAACCCCTTTTTCTGCGCCGCTGCGTTTCATGTTGGACACCCCAGCCAACCGGAGAAGAAGCGATGCCCAGCGCCCTCAAGATCACATTGATGCTGTCCCTGCTGCTGTCGGCAGGCAGCCACGCCGCCGAGACGGCGCCAAGAAAAACCCTGGCGCCGTTCGCCAGCGAGCAAGCCTTGAGCAGCTACCTGCAGCAGTTGCAGGCGCGCCAGGCGGCACTGCTGAGGGAACAGCGGCAACTGCAGCGGGCCACGTCGCAGTACGCGGCGCAGTCCATGGCGGCGCCACCGCCGGCCCCCGCTGCGCCGATGATGGCGAAAGCTGCGCCGGCGGCGTCGGCGGAAGCGGCGGAATCGGTCACCAATGTGCAAACGGCGGGCGTGGACGAAGGCGGCATCGTCAAGCTGCATGGCAAGCACCTGGTGATGCTGCGGCGCGGCAAGCTGTTCACCGTGCAGGTGGGGGGCAATGCCTTGCTGCCCGTGTCCTCGCTCGACGCGTTCGCGCCGGGCAGCGACCCATCCGGCAGCTGGTATGACGAGATGCTGATCGATGGCGACACGGTGGTGGTGATCGGCTACAGCTACAGCCGTGGCGGCACGGAGATCGGCCTGTTCGACGTCAACGCGGACGGCAAGCTGGCCTACCGCGCCACGTATCACTTGCGCTCCAACGATTATTATTCGTCGCGCAATTACGCCAGCCGCCTGGTCGGCGGCAAACTGGTGTTTTACTCGCCCCTGTCGCTGAACCTGCGCCGGGGCGACCCGTTCGGCGGCTTCCCGGCGCTGCGCCGCTGGCGCCCCGACGCCGTGCCGTCCGATTTCAAGCGCATCGCCCCGGCCACGCGCATTTACCGCACCGACGAAGAAGCCGAGATCGGCGCCGGCCTGACCCTGCACACGGTCACCGTATGCGACCTGGCGCAGCGCGACATGCGCTGCGCAGCGACGGCCGTGATGGGGCCGCAGGGCCGCGTATTCTATGTGTCGGGCGAATCCGTTTTCGTGTGGACCACGCGCCGCGGCAGCGACTCGGGCGTGTTCCGCATTCCCCTCGATGGTTCGGCGCCCAGCGCCCTGAAGGTGGCGGGCGCGCCCGTCGACCAGTTCTCGTTCCTGGAAAGCGCGGACGGCCACCTGAACGTCCTGCTGCGCGCCGAAGGCCAGGGCGACGCCATGTGGGATGGCGCAAGAGGGCGGGGCGACATGGCCTTGCTGCGCGTGCCATTGGCGTCGTTTTCTGATGGCCGCGACAGCGCGCCCGCCGGCAGCTACAAGGCGCTGCCCGGCGGTGGCGGCTACGGCCTGCAGAACCGCTATGTGGGGTCCTATCTGTTGTATGGCAATCCGGGAAATCCAGGCCGCCGCCAGGCCGACCAGGCGTGGCCGCGCCAGCCCCTGTATGCCGTGCGCTGGGCCGATGCGGGCAGCGTGCAAGCCTTGTCCCTGCCGCACGGCGTGGAACGCATCGAGGCGCTGGGCGATGACGCCGTGGTGATCGGTGCGCAGGGCAGGGATCTGCACTTCAGCAGCATCCGCCTGGGGGCGCAGGCGGCGATTGCCGCGCGCTACATCCGCGCCGACGCGGCGCAGGGCGAGTCGCGCAGCCACGGCTTTTTCTACAAGCCGCAAACGGCCAGCGAGGGCATGATCGGACTGCCCATCCTGGGTGCGGACGAGCGGCCTGGTCTCAACAAGTCAGCCGCCTCCGTCCTCTACCTGCGCAACAGCGGTTTGACATTGACGGCACTGGGGGCGCTGGCGGCCCGGCCGGGCCAGACGCCAGACGACGGTTGCCGCGCTTCCTGCGTGGACTGGTATGGCAATGCGCGGCCCCTGTTCCTGCAGGGTCGTGTGTTTGCCTTGCTCGGCTATGAAGTGGTGGAAGGGGCGCTCAGGGATGGACAGATCCGCGAAGTGCGCCGCATCAGCTATGCGCCCATTGCGTCGACTGCACGCTGAAGGAGCAGGGAAATTGTCGCCGCCGCGTAGTTCGGCTACACTGGTCCGCATGCCCGACACTTTACTCACCGCGACGGATGAAGACCTGATGCTGCGCTACGGCGCCGGCGACCTGCCGTCGTTTCGCGAATTGTACCGGCGCCATAGCCAGGGCCTGTACCGCTTCGTGGCCTGGCGTGCGCCGCGCCGCGCGTGGGTGGACGAGATCGTGCAGGATGCGTGGGCCAGCCTGCATGCGGCGCGCGCCGGCTACCAGCCGCAGGCGGCGTTCCGCACCTATCTGTACCAGATTGCGCGCAACCGCCTGATCGACCTGCTGCGCCAGCGGGAAGGCCAGGAACACGACGACGCGGACGAACTGGCGGACGAGGGCGCATCGCCGCCGCAATCGCTGGAGCAGAAACAGCGGCACGCGCTGCTGCATGCGGCCATCGCCGCGCTGCCGGCGGAACAAAAGGAAGCGCTGGTGCTGCAGCAGTTCAGCGGCATGAGCATCCTCGACATCGCCGTGGTGACGGGGGTGGAAGCGGAAACCGTCAAGAGCCGGCTGCGCTACGCCATGCAGAAATTGCGCGCGGGCTTGGACAGCGCCGCTGGCGCGGGAGGACAGGCATGAATACGCACGGTACGGATCATCAAGATCATCACGATGAAGAATTGAACGCGCTGCTGGCCAGTTTGCCGCAGCCCGCGCCTCCCAGCGCGCTCGATGCGGCCATTCTGGCGGACGCGGAAAAGGCCCTGCAGCAGCCGGCGGCCGCGAACGACAGCGCCGATGGCGTGCTGCGCACCTTGCCCGCCAAGAAAGCACCGGACTACCTGCAGCGCTGGCGCGTTCCGCTGGGACTGGCGGCGGCCGTGCTGTTGACGGTCAACCTGATCGGCGTGGACTGGTTCGGCTCGAAGCCGGCGCAATTTCCCGTCGTCGGAGAACCGGTCACGCAGGAAGTGATGCCAGCGCCGACTGCGGCGCCGGCCGCCGAAGCCACGGCGTCGCCATCTCCCTTGCCAGCGGCGCCGGCACCGCGCGCCATGGCCAAGGCGGCACCGAGGCCGCCGGCGCAAGCCGAGCCAGCGCCGGCGCCTGTCTTGCCGCCGGAGCCCCGGCTGACGGCGACGGTACCCATTGCTCCGCCTGCGCCGCCACCTCCGCCGGCACCTGCCACGGCGATGCATCAGGCCATGGAGCAGCAAGCCGTCATGCAGGTCGAATCCAGCCTGCAGCGTCAGGCCCCGGCACAGCGGGCGCTGGCCATGCCCGCGCCCATCGCGGCAAAGCCGGCGCCGCTGCCGTCGCCGGCAACACTCGACGCTTCCGTGTGGCTGGTGAAGATCGACGCCCTGCTCAAGGCGGGCGAAGGCGCGCTGGCGCGCGAGGAGTGGACGGCGTTCCGGCACGCCTATCCCGACTATCCCGTGGCCGAGGAGCTGCGACAGCGGCTGGAGAAAAAGTAAGAAACGCTAAACGATCCCCTTCCGGCGTTCCCACACGGCGCTGCCCACGAAAATCGCGGCGCACACCCACATCACGGCCGGCAGGGCGTTCACGCCCACCGATTGCATCAGTACCCCCGTCAGCAGCGGCCCGCCGCCGCTGGTCACGCCCCAGGTGGCGTTGACGATGGCGCTGGCGCTGGTCAGCGACAGTCCCGTGAAACGCTCGCCGCAGGCCACCAGCGCCAGCATGTAGATGCCGCCCGCCGCCGCGCCCAGCAACAGCAGCAGGGTCCACCACAGCCACGGCGTGCCGACGGCAAACGGCAGCAGCGGCAGCAGCAGGCAGACGGCCACGCCGCAGCCCGCGTGGACTTTGGCGCGGCCGAAGCGGTCTGCCATCCAGCCCAGCGCAAATTGCAGGCCCGTGTCGCCCACCAGCACCACGGTGGCCGACAGCAGGGCCAGGTCCGTGCCGATGCCGTGCTCCATCGCGTACAGCGGCAGCAAGCTCAATGCGAGGGTGTCGAACAGGGCGAAAAAGGCGGCGCCCAGCACGATCATCGGCATGCGCGGCAGGATCAGGGTCCACTTGACGCCGTGTTCTTCCGGCTCGCGTTCCGGGCCGCTGTTCGAGATCAGCATCAATCCCGGCACGGCCAGCAAGAACAGCAGGCCGCAGGCGGCGAAGCTCCAGCTGATCTTGTCGTTGAACAGCGCCACGAGGGCGGGGCCGATCAGCTGGAAAAAGGTAAAGCTGGTGGTGTACATGGCCACCACGCGGCCGCGCGAATTGTCGGGCGCCAGGCGGTTGACCCACGCTTCGCCGATGGTAAACAGCACGCCCATGGCGCCGCCGAACAGGAAGCGCAGCACGCTCCACGCCAGCAGGTGGTCGGTGCATTGCATGGCGATCGTCGCCAGCGACGCCACCCACACGGCGCCCAGCATGGTGGCGCGCGCGCCGAAACGCCCCACCCAGCGCGAGACGAACGGCGAGGCTGCCAGGATGCCGAGGGCGCTGACGGCCGTGATCATGCCGATGATGTCCGTGCCCACGCCGCGCTGGTGCAGGGTCAGCGCGGTGAGCGGCATGGTGGCGCCCAGGCCCAGGCCGACCACGCCGATGCTCACCACGAGGGCGAAGAAGTCGCGCCACGGCATGTGCTTCATGGCTGCTCCCGCAGGGTGGAAAAGGTGCTTGTGAAGACTGGTAAACGGTGTGGAGGCATGGGAAAGTAGGGGACTTTGCCTGCGGCGCTGGTGTTTGGCGCCGGACGGGCATATGATGATTTTAATAGAGGCAATATTGCAAAGCCGTAGTGTAGGCGATGTGTGCCACCGCTGGCCACGTCCATCGGTGTGGCCGCCCATGCCGGCTCTGCTGTACAGTGAAGCGAGCGGCAGCGCCGTCATGGCGCTGTCATTGGATCGTCACGCCAGCGAGGTAGCTCCATGCGCCGTCCCATCGTTCTCGTTCCCGCTTGCCAGCGCCAGCTTGGCGGTCACGTCTGGCACATGGCGCAGGACAAATATCTGCACGCCGTGCTGCGCGGCGCCGGCTGCATGCCGCTGCTGTTGCCCGCCCTGGGCGCGGACGCGGACCTGGAAGCGGCGCTGCAGGTCGCCGACGGCGTCATGCTGACCGGATCGGCCTCGAACGTCGACGCGCGCCTGTATGGCGAAGACATCCTGCATCCCGACCTGCCGCAAGACCCCGCGCGCGATGCCACCACCTTGCCCCTGATCCATGCCGCGCTGGCGCGCCGGCTGCCTTTGCTGGCCATTTGCCGCGGCTTCCAGGAAGTCAACGTGGCGCTGGGCGGCAGCCTGCACCAGGCCGTGCACGCCGTGCCGGGCATGATGGACCACCGTGAAAACGTGCTCGATCCCCTGGCGCGCCAGTACGCGCCCGCGCACCGCATCAAGTTGATGCCCGACGGCTTGCTGTCACGGCTGCTGGGCGGCGAGAGTGAAATGATGGTCAATTCCCTGCATGGCCAGGGCATCGCCCGGCTGGCCGACGGCTTGCTGGTGGACGCCTTTGCCGACGACGGCCTGGTGGAAGCCTATACGGTGGCCAGCACCGCCGGTTTCACCCTGGCCGTGCAATGGCACCCGGAATGGCAGGTGGAAGACAACCCGCAGTCCATGCGGCTGTTCGGCGCCTTCGGCCAGGCGTGCCGCGATTACCAGGAACAGCGGCACAGAAAGACAGAATGACAGGCGCACCGCCCGCAGCACGCGGTGTTTGATCAAGACCAGCGAGAGGGAAACATGGCAATACGCGAAAATTTCACTTATACGGATATGGATTTGTGGCTCAATGAAAAGCGCGTCACGGAAATCGAATGCCTGGTCCCCGACTTGACGGGCGTGGCGCGCGGGAAGATCCTGCCGCGCGGGAAATTCACCCAGGAGCGCGGCATGCGCATCCCGGAAGCGGTGCTGGGCATGACGGTGACGGGCAATTACCCGGTCGACGATGGCGGCTACGACCGCGCCATTTCCAGCACCGACCGCGACATGATCTTGAAGGCCGATCCCACCACCATCACCATGGTGCCGTGGGCCACGGACCCCACCGCGCAAGTCATCCACGACTGCTATTTCGCCGACGGCATGCTGGTCGATTTTGCCCCCCGCTCCGTGTTGCGGCGCGTGCTGAAACTGTATGCGGACAAGGGCTGGAAACCGGTGGTGGCGCCGGAGCTGGAGTTCTACCTGACGGCGAAAAACACGGACCCGGACTTGCCCTTGAAGCCGCCCATCGGGCGCAGCGGCCGGGCCGAGACGAGCCGCCAGGTGTACAGCATCGACGCCGTCAACGAGTTCGACCCGCTGTTCGAGGATATCTACGATTACTGCGAACTGATGAACCTGGACGTCGATACGCTGATCCACGAGATCGGCGCCGGGCAGATGGAAATCAACTTCCTGCATGGCGATCCGCTCGGCCTGGCCGACAAGGTCTTCTTCTTCAAGCGCACCCTGCGCGAAGCGGCCTTGAAACATGATATGTACGCCACCTTCATGGCCAAGCCGATGGCCGGCGAGCCGGGCTCCGCCATGCATGTGCACCAGAGCGTCGTCGACGCGAAGACGGGCCTGAATATCTTCAGCAACGAGGATGGTTCGGCCGCGCCCATCTTCAAGCATTACATCGCCGGCTTGCAGCGCTACATGCCGTCGGCCATGGCCATCGTCGCGCCCTACGTGAATTCCTACCGCCGCATCGTGCGCCACACGGCCGCGCCCATCAACATCCAGTGGGGCCTGGACAACCGCACCGTGGGCTTCCGCGTGCCCGAATCGGGCGTGCAGGACCGGCGCGTGGAAAACCGCATCATCGGCGCCGATGCGAATCCCTACCTGGCCCTGGCCGTGACCCTGGCCTGCGGATACCTGGGCATGACGGAGCAGCTGGAAGCGACGCCGATGATGGTGGGCAGCGCCTACGACATGAAGT
Organism: Janthinobacterium rivuli; assembly: GCF_009208735.1. Lineage (GTDB taxonomy): Bacteria > Pseudomonadota > Gammaproteobacteria > Burkholderiales > Burkholderiaceae_D > Janthinobacterium. Next base: position 205,351 of record NZ_WFLJ01000003.1, read on the forward strand.
TCGAACTGCCGCAAGGCTTGCCCGAGGCCTTGCAGCTGCTGCGCGCGGAAGACAAGCTGCGCACCGTGCTGGGCGAGCGTTTCATCGACGTGTATGCGGCCATCAAGGACCTGGAGCACCAGGAATTCATGACGGTGATCAGTCCGTGGGAGCGCGAACATCTTCTGCTCCACGTTTAAGAAAGGATCGCAATGAGCACAACCAACAATCCGCTGGCGCCGAGCGCCGCTTTTGTCTCCTCCGTGGCGCAAAAGAACGCCGCGCCGCAGGTGTACGACACGGCCGCCATCCAGCAGATGGACTCGGCCCACTACCTGCATCCATTCACCGATTTCCAGGACCTGGCCAGCAAGGGCGCGCGCGTGATCGTGCGCGGCGACGGCGTCTACCTGTGGGATAGCCAGGGCAAGAAGATCGTCGACGGCATGTCGGGCCTGTGGTGCGTGAACGTGGGCTACGGCCGCACGTCGATCTCGCAAGCCGTGTACAAACAGATGGAGACGCTGCCCTTCTATAACAGCTTCTTTGGCACGACCAACGTGCCGGCCGCGCAGCTGGCGGCCAAGCTGGCGCAGATCTCGCCGCCGCAATTCCAGCACGTCTTCTTCACCAGTTCCGGCTCCGAAGGCAACGACACGAACCTGCGCATGGTGCGCCGCTACTGGGATATCCTCGGCTACAAGGAGCGGCATACCATCATCAGCCGCCACAACGCGTATCACGGCAGCACGGTGGCGGGAGCGTCGCTGGGCGGTATGGACGGCATGCACGCGCAGGGCGGCTTGCCCATCCCCGGCATCGCGCATATCGGCCAGCCCAATTACCTGGAAGCGGGCCACGGCTTGACGCCGGAAGCCTTCGGCATCAAGGCGGCCGGCTGGCTGGAAGACAAAATCCTGGAAATCGGCGCCGACAAGGTGGCCGCCTTCATCGGCGAGCCGGTGCAGGGTGCCGGCGGCGTCATCATCCCGCCATCGACCTACTGGCCCGAGATCCAGCGCATTTGCGACAAGTACGGCATCTTGCTCATCGCCGATGAAGTCATCTGCGGCTTCGGTAGGCTGGGGCGCTGGTTCGGCTCGGAACTGTTCGGCATCAAGCCCGACCTGATCACCTTTGCCAAGGGCGTCACCTCGGGCTATGTGCCCCTGGGCGGGGTGCTGGTGGGCGACAGGGTGGCCAAGGTGCTGATCGAGCAGGGCGGCGAGTTCACGCACGGTTTCACGTATTCCGGCCATCCCGTCGCCTGCGCGGCGGCGCTGGAAAACATCCGCATCATCGAGGAAGAGCAACTGGTGGCCAAGGTGGCCGAGGATACGGGACCGTACCTGAAACAGTGCTTCGGCAGCCTGGCCGGCCATCCGCTGGTCGGCTACGCGGACAGCTGCGGCCTGGTCGCGGGCCTGAACCTGGTGCGCAGGAAGGGCGCCACCGTGCACGAGAACGAGCTGTTCGACGAGGACCAGGGCGTGGGCATGATCTGCCGCGGCCACATGTTCGACAATGGCGTCATCATGCGCGCCGTGGGCGAACGCATGATCGTCGCCCCGCCGCTGGTGATGACGCGCGCGCAGATCGATGAAATGGTGGCGTTAATACGCCTGTGCCTGGACAAGACGTATGCGGATGTGAAAGCGAAGGGCTGGGTGTAGCTAACCCAAACGCAAGGGCTGGGGTCGTACCCTCAGGGTACGACCCCAGGGTTTGCTCTGGGGTTGGTGTCAGTTTTTCACCCAAATAGACGCTAACTCAAGTTTTTTTGGACCAGAATCGCGGCAGTTCCGCTAAACTTCCATCCTGGCCGCTCTTTGTAGCGGCCAGTTTTTCATTTTGACACCCTCTTACCCAGAAGCTACCCACAATGACGATAGCAACACCAGCCGCGTCGGCCAGCGACGCCCCAGCGCCTTTCTTGCTGATTGATCAATTGGTCAAGGAATTCGATGGCGTGCGCGCCGTCAATGATATTTCCGTGACGATCAACAAGGGCGAGATCTTCGCCCTGCTGGGCAGTTCAGGTTGCGGCAAATCGACCCTGCTGCGCATGCTGGCAGGCTTCGAGACGCCGACGTCGGGGCGCATCGCCCTGGCGGGCAACAGCATCGTCGATGTGCCGCCGTACCAGCGGCCCATCAACATGATGTTCCAGTCGTACGCGCTGTTCCCCCATTTGTCCGTGTGGGACAACATCGCCTTCGGCTTGCGCCGCGACGGCTTGCCGAAAGCGGAAGTGGCGGCACGCGTCGAGCAGATGCTGGCGCTGGTGCAGCTGGGCCAATACGCGAAGCGCAAGCCGCACCAGCTGTCGGGTGGCCAGCAGCAGCGCGTGGCGCTGGCGCGCAGCCTGGCCAAGCGGCCGCAATTGCTGCTGCTCGACGAGCCGCTGGGCGCACTGGATAAAAAACTGCGCGAGCGCACGCAGATGGAACTGGTGAACATCATCGAGCAGGTGGGCGTCACCTGCGTGATGGTCACGCACGACCAGGATGAGGCCATGAGCATGGCCACGCGCATCGCCGTCATGAGCGAAGGGCGCATCCTGCAGGTGGGCGCGCCCGGCGAAATCTACGAGACGCCGAATTGCCGCTTCGTCGCCGACTTCATCGGCAGCGTCAACCTGTTCGACGGCCGCATCACGGAAGACGAACCCGATCACGTGGTCATCGCCACGCCCGACGGCGAGCACTATGTCTCGCACGGCATCACGGGCAACCTGGGCATGGATGTCTCGGTGGCCGTGCGCCCCGAAAAAATCGGCATCCAGGTCGTGCCCCCCGCCCTGGAGGAGCGCGCGTCACCAAAGGAACACGGCTACAACTGCGCCCAGGGCGTGATCGTCGCCATGGCGTATTTTGGCAATGAAACCAGTTACCACGTGCGCCTCGACAGCGGCACGGTGGTGAAAGTCTCGCGCACCAACGCGGCCCGCCACGAGGCCGCGCGCCTCGAGCGCGAACAGCGCGTGTGGGTATGGTGGGATGGCGCCGACATCGTCGTGCTGACCAGCTGAGGCCATCATGACGTCCATTTTGCAATCGCTGCGTAACCTCGTCACCCTGCGTTGGGTCACTGGGCGCACGGCCGTCATCGCCGTGCCGTCGCTGTTCCTGGCGGCCGCCTTTCTCGTTCCCTTCCTGATCGTGCTGCGCATCAGCCTGTCCGACATGGATACGGCGGGCAGTCCGTTCGGCGGCTTGCTGTCGTATGTCGACGGCATCGTCGTGCTGAAGGTGAAAATCGCCAACTACCTGTTCATCGCCGCCGATGAACTGTACCTGCTCACCTACCTCAGTTCCATCAAGTACGCGGCCATCACCACGGCCATCTGTCTGTGCATCGGCTACCCGTTCGCCTACTTCATGGCGCGCGCCAGGCCGTCCATCCGGCCCGTGCTGATGATGCTCGTGATGCTGCCGTTCTGGACCTCGTTCCTGCTGCGCGTGTATGCGTGGAAGGGCATCCTGGCCAACCACGGCCTGCTCAACGACCTGCTGCTCGCGCTGGGCGTGGTGAACGAACCGCTGCACATGATGAATACCTCGTTTTCGCTGGTGGTCGGCATGGTGTACGCCTATCTGCCCTTCATGATCCTGCCCCTGTACGCCAACCTGGTCAAAATGGACATGCGCTACCTGGAAGCGGCGGCCGACCTGGGCGCCACGCCGCTGCAGGCGTTCTGGCGCATCACGGTGCCCCTGTCGAAGTCGGGCATCATCGCCGGCGCCATGCTGGTGTTCATTCCGTCCGTGGGCGAATACGTGATCCCCGAGCTGTTGGGCGGCCCGGAAACCCTGATGATCGGCCGCGTGCTGTGGGATGAATACTTCACCAATAATGACTGGGCCATGGCTTCGTCGGTGACGGTGCTGGTGGTCTTGCTGATCCTCGTGCCGATGGCGATTTTTAACAAGTACAAGACGGACCAGGACGCGGAGGAGCGCACATGAACGGACGTACCTTTTTGCAGCGCTGGTTCGGGCGCGGCTGGCTCTCGCTGGGCTACCTGTTCCTCTACCTGCCCATCATCGTGCTGATCGTCTTCTCGTTCAACAGCTCGCGCCAGGACATGGTGTGGAGCGGTTTTTCGCTGCGCTGGTACCAGGAGCTGATGAGCGATACGGAGATCATTTCGGGTTTCGGCCTGTCCCTGAAGATCGCCTTCATGTCGGCGACGTCTTCCGTCATCCTCGGCACCTTCGCCGCCTTCGCCTTGAGCAGCTACCAGCGCTTCCGTGGCCGCACGCTGTTTTCCGCCATGGTCAGCGCGCCGCTGGTGATGCCGGAAGTGATCATCGGCTTATCCTTGCTGCTGATGCTGGTATCCATGCAGAAGGTCTTCGGCTTCCCCGAGCGGGGCGTGCTGACCATCTGGCTCGGCCATACCTTGCTGGGCATGGCGTATGCGGCCGTGGTGGTGCAGTCGCGCCTGCAGGAAATGAGCAAGTCCCTGGCCGAGGCGGCCATGGACCTGGGCTGCCGCGCGCACCAGGTGTTCTTCCTCGTGACCCTGCCGAACATCACGCAGGCGCTGGCATCGGCCTGGCTGCTGACGTTCACGCTGTCGCTCGACGACGTGGTGCTGTCGGCCTTTTTGTCCGGCCCCGGTTCGACGACGATGCCGCTGGTGATCTTCTCTCGCGCGCGCCTGGGTCTCGATCCGCGCGTCAATGCCATCGCCGCGCTGACCATCCTGGTGGTGACGCTCGCCGTGACCGCGTATGCCGTGATGCTGGCGCGCGCCGACCGCAGACGCCGCAAGCAGATGTCCGCGGCCTATTCGGCGGATCAGGAGTAAGCTGGCGTTTTCACCTTGCAGGAGACGACCATGACGGAAAACACCAGCTGGCACGCACGTGCCGCAGAGATCACGATCGATGGCCGCGCCGTCATCAACGGCGAGCGGGTCGCGGCCAGGTCCGGCCAGACCTTCGACAATCTGTCGCCCATCGATGGGCGCCTGCTGGGGCAGGTGGCGCGCTGCGATGGCGCCGACGTGGATGCGGCCGTGCAGGCCGCCCGCGCCGCTTTTGACGACCGCCGCTGGGCGGGCAAGTCGCCGGCGCAGCGCAAGCGCACCTTGATCAAGTTCGCCGACCTGGTGCAGAAATACGGTCCCGAACTGGCCCTGCTGGAAACGCTGGACATGGGTAAGCCGATCAACTACAGCCAGAGCGTGGACGTGGGCGCCACGGCCAACTGCCTGCGCTGGTATGGCGAGGCGATCGACAAGGTCTACGATGAAATCGCCCCCACGCCCGCCAACAGCCTGGCCCTGATCACGCGCGAACCGGTCGGCGTCGTCGCCGCCATCGTGCCGTGGAATTACCCGATGATCATGGCGGCCTGGAAGATCGCGCCGGCCCTCGCGGCCGGCAACAGCGTGATCTTGAAACCGTCCGAGAAATCGCCGCTGACGGCGCTGCGCCTGGCCGACATCGCGCTCGAAGCGGGCGTGCCGGCCGGCGTCTTCAACGTGCTGCCCGGCTACGGCAACGAGGCCGGCGCCGCGCTGGCGCTGCACATGGATGTCGATTGCATCGGCTTTACGGGTTCCACGCGCACGGGAAAATTGATCGTGCAGATGGCGGGCCAGTCGAACTTGAAGCGGGCGTGGACGGAATTGGGCGGCAAGTCCGCCAACATCGTTTGCGCCGATTGCCCGGACCTGGACAAGGCCGTGGCGGCCGCCGTCGGTTCCATCTTCTTCAACCAAGGCGAAAGTTGCAACGCGCCTTCGCGGCTGTTTGTGGAAGAGTCGATCAAGGACGCATTCCTGGCCAAGGCGCTGGCCATGCTGCCCCGTTTCCAGCCGGGCGACCCGCTCGATGAAGCCACCGTCATGGGCGCCATCGTCGACGCCACGCAGATGAACACGGTGATGGGCTATATCGCGGCCGGCAAGCAGGAAGGCGCGCAGCTGCTCGGTGGCGGCGAGGCCGTGCGTGTGGAGACGGGCGGCTATTACGTGCAGCCGACCATCTTCGGCGTGGACGCGGGCATGACGATCGCGCGCGAAGAGATCTTTGGGCCTGTCCTGTCGGTGCTGGGCTTTACGGATATCGCCGTAGCCATCAAACAGGCCAACGCCACGCCATACGGCCTGCAGGCGGCCGTGTGGACGTCCGACATCAGCAAGGCGATTCAGACGTCGCGCGCCCTGCGCGCCGGCACCGTGCACGTCAACCAGTACGACGGCGACGACATCACCGTGCCGTTCGGCGGCTACAAGCAATCAGGCAACGGGCGCGACAAGTCCTTGCACGCGCTGGATAAATACACGGAGGTGAAGACGACGTGGATACAGGTGGGCTAGGTCCGGGGTCAGACCCAGCGGGTCTGACCCCGATCAGAAGCAGTGTTCCAGCGCCGGGAAACTGCCATCCTTGACGGCCTTGACGTAGCCAATGACGGCGTCGTCGATGCTGGCCGCGCCTTCCATGAAGTTGCGCACGAAGCGCGCCTTGCGGCCTGGGAACACGCCCAGCATGTCGTGCATGACGAGCACCTGGCCCGAGCAGTCGGGACCGGCGCCGATGCCGATGGTGGGGATCGTCAGCATCTCGGTCACTTCCTTGCCCAGCTGCGACGGCATCGCTTCCATCAGCACGATGGCGGCGCCCGCGTTCTGCAGCGTCAGCGCGTCGTTCTTCAGCTCCGTGGCGCTTTCCGTGCTCTTGCCCTGCACTTTATAGCCGCCCAGCTGGTGCACGAATTGCGGCGTCAGGCCGATGTGGGCGCAGATGGGGATGCCGCGCTCGGTGAGGAAACGGACGATCTCGGCCAGCCAGGCGCCGCCTTCGATCTTGATCATGTGCGCGCCAGCCTGCATCAGGATGACGGCATTCGCGTACGCCGTCTCGGGCGTGGCATAGGCGCCGAACGGCAGGTCGGCGAGGATCATGGCGGACTTGCTGCCGCGCGCCACGGCAGCCGTGTGGTAGGCCAGTTCGGCCACGGTGACGGGCAGGGTGGAGTTGTGGCCGTTGCAGACCATGCCGAGCGAATCGCCGATCAGCAGGATCTCCACGCCGCAGCGGTCCATCAGGGACGCGAAGCTGGCGTCATAGCAGGTCAGCATGGTGATCTTTTCGCCGGCTGCGCGCAGCGTAGCCAGGGTGTGGATGGTCACGGCCTTGTTGGCGACAGGCTTGGATGGCGCCGGCGCCGGCGTGGCGGCCTTGTCTTTTGCGGCCAGATCTGTTCCTTGCAAATAAGCGGACATAGGTATTCTCTAGAGTGAAAGGGGGTGATGCGATTGCGACGCCGCTAGTGTAGTACTTTATGCGGCGTGCTGCAGGAGCGGCATTGTAGTGTATGTCTGGAGCCGTGGCTCAGAGCTGGCGGATGGCCTGGTCGGCGACGCTTGCCAGGTAGTCCTGCGCCGGCCCGCGTCCCGGCACGACGATGGCGGGCGCCAGGGCCAGCAGCGGCACCAGCACGAAGGCGCGCTCGGTGATGCGCGGATGGGGCACCGTCAGGGTGGCGCTGGCGATCCGTGCATCGCCGTACAGCAGCAAGTCCAGGTCCAGGGTGCGCGGGGCGTTGCGGTAGGGCCGCTCGCGCCCGTGCGCCGCCTCGATGGCGTGCAGGGCCAGCAGCAGTTCCTCCGCCGGCAGGGTGGTCGTGATGCGCGCCACGGCGTTGATGTAGTCGTCACCGCTAGCATCGATGGGCGCCGTGCGGTAGCTGGCCGAGGCGTCGATCAGCGAGGCGCCGGGCAGACGCGCCAGGCGGGCGATGGCGTCCTGCACGTTGGCGCGCGCGTCGCCCAGGTTGGCCCCGATGCCGATGTAAGCAACTACTGTCATTATTCGCCGCTGCTGCTGCCGGTGGCCGAGCCGCCCGTGCCCGTCTTGCTGCGCGTGCTGCGGCGTGGCGGACGTTTCTTCTTGACGGCGCCTGGCGCGGCATTGGCGCTGACGAGCAGCGCTTCGCGCGTTTCCTCGTCGCCTTCGTAAAAGGCCGTCCACCATTCGCCGATGTCCATGTCGATCTCGCCCGAGGCACTGCGCAGCAGCAGGAAGTCGTAGCCGGCGCGGAAGCGCAGGTGCTCCAGCAATTTGTACGGCGCCTTGCCGACGCGGCGCTCGAAGCGCGGCTGCATCGACCAGATGTCGCGCATGTCCGAGCCGATCTTGCGCTGCAAGGCCAGTTTTTCCGTTTGCGAATCGAGCACGTCGTCGGCCGCCAGGTGCAGCGCGGGGATGGTCGACTCGCCGGCGGCGCGGTAGGCCGTCCATTTTTCCAGCACCTGGTGCCACAGCAGCGAGGCGAACAGGAAGCCTGGCGAGACGGTCTTGCCGGCGGCGATGCGGGCGTCCGTGGCGTCCAGCGCCAGGGTGACGAATTTCGCGCCCAGCGGCTGTTCCAGCACCACGTCGAGCAGCGGCAGCAGGCCGTGATGCAAGCCTTCCTTGCGCAGCTGCTGCAGGCAGGCCAGCGCGTGGCCGCTCATCAGCAGTTTCAGCATTTCGTCGAACACGCGCGGTGCGGGCACGTTGTTGATCAGCGGCGCCATGACGGGGATCGGCGCGGCCGTGTGCGGCTCGATGGTGAATTTCAGCTTGGCGGCGAAGCGCACCACGCGCAGCATGCGCACGGGGTCTTCGCGGTAGCGCTCTTCCGGCTTGCCGATCATGCGCAGGGTCTTGGCGCGGATGTCTTCCACGCCGCCGTGGTAATCGAGCACTTCCTGCGTGGCCGGGTTGTAGTACATGGCGTTGATGGTGAAGTCGCGGCGCAGCGCATCTTCGTGCTGCAGACCGAAGGTGTTGTCGCGCAGGACGCGGCCATGTTCATCCTTGGGCGCGGAATCGGCGCCGGCGCCGCGGAAGGTCGTCACTTCCAGCAAATCCTGGCCGAACATCACGTGCACGATCTGGAAGCGCTTGCCGATGATGAAGGCGCGGCGGAACAAGCGCTTGACCTGTTCCGGCGTGGCGTTGGTGGCGATGTCGAAGTCTTTGGGTTTGACGCCCAGCAGCAGGTCGCGCACGGCGCCGCCGACGACAAAGGCTTCGAAGCCCGCTTCCTGCAGGCTGCTGGTGACGCGGATGGCATTCGACGACACCAGTTTCGGGTCGATTCCGTGTTGCGCGGGACCGAGCACGACGGGTGCCGTGGTGTCGCGCGCTGCCTCTTTTTTAACGCCGAGGATCTTGCGGATGAATTTTTTAATCATTGAATAAGTGGAGTGATGGCCAGCCGTGGAGGGATGCGTGTGCGCTCAAAGCGGTGTTGGGATTGGTCGCGACCGGGTGGGTCACGACTGACAGCAAGGGGATGTCGTTGTGCGAATCGCTGTAAAAATAGCTGCGCTCGAACTGCCCCAGTTCCTTGCCCATCTTTTCCAGCCAGGCGTGGGTATGGGTCAGCTTGCCCGCGCCCAGCGTGGGCGTGCCCAGCAGCTTGCCCGTGACATTGCCTTGCGCATCATATTCGGGCATGGCGGCCAGCAGGTGCTCGACGCCGAGCGCGTCGGCGATGGGTTTTGTGATGAAATGGTTGGTGGCCGTGACGATGGCCAGCAAATCGCCCGCGTCCTGGTGCTGCTTGAGCAGGGCCACGACTTCCGGGCGGATGGCCGGCAAGACCACTTCGGCCATGAATTGCTTGTGCAGCGCTTCCAGGCGTTCGCGCGGGAATTGCGCCAGGGTGCCGAGGGAAAATTCCAGGTATTCCACTGGATCGAGCGTGCCGGCCTGGTATTGCGCGAAAAATTCGTCGTTGCGGCGGGTGAATTCGGCGGCGTCCACGGCACCGATGCGTACCAGGAATTCGCCCCACTCGTGATCCGAGTCGATGGGCAGCAGGGTGTGGTCGAGGTCAAACAGGGCCAGATTCATCATTCTTTCGCTTCCGCCTGCAGCAACTCGCGCAACAATGGCAAGGTGATCGGGCGTTGGGTTTCAAGGGAGTAGAGGTCGAGAGAGTCCAGCATCGTCGACAGCGAACGCATGTCGCGCCGGAAATGGGACAGCAGATAGGGTAACACGCCGGGCGACAAGGTCAAGCCGCGGGTGGTGGCCGCCTGGGTCAGGGCGGCGATTTTTTCATCGTCGGTCAAGCCGTGGATTTGATAAATCAAGCCCCAGCCCATACGCGTGCGCAAGTCTTCGCGCACGGGCAGCACGGCGGGCGGCACGGCGCCGCTGCACACCATGAACGCCTTGTTGGCGCGGATTTCATTGAACAGGGCAAAGGCATCGATCTGCGCCAGCGGCGACAGTTTTTCGCAGTCGTCGAGCAGGTACAGGTCGACGTCAGGCGAATACACGAATTCGGACTCGATCGAGAATGGCGAAATGTAGCGCGCGCGCTCGGTGCTGGCCAGGGCCTTGAGCAGATGGCTCTTGCCGGCGGCCAGTTCGCCCCACAGGTAGGCAAAATGTTCGCGCGAAGTGCGCGCGGCGAACTGGCGCATCAGCTGCGCCACTTCGGCATTCTGTCCCACCTCGAAGGTATCGAGGCTGTGCGCCTGGTCTGTGCCTAAATCGAGCACCAGTTGTTTCATGGCGTACGCCTTGTCCTGTTTTTCATTACTGCGTATGCGTCGTCGTCGCTGTTGTTAGTTTCATATTGTAATCATATCGGGTGCCTGACAGAAGCGTAGCGAGCGGCAGCAATTTGTGGCCGAGAAGCGCAACCGTACTGTAGTACGGTGAGCATCGCCAGCCGCAAAGTGCGACTCGCAGTCGCTTATGTCAGTCACCTTGTCATGCATTATAGAAGGTGCTGGACAGGTAGTGGCGTCTTAGATGCTTAAAAGCGACCATCAGGACGGCAGAAGCGGGTAAAGCGAGCAAAACGCCGACGAAACCGAATAGTTGTCCGAAGGCCAATAAGGCGAAGATCACGGCCAGCGGGTTCAGGCCGATGCGCTCGCCGACCAGGCGCGGCGTGAGGAAAAAGCCTTCGATGACCTGGCCGCAGCCGTAGATGACGGCCACGGCGATGACGCCGCTCCAGTCGGCAAACTGCAGCAGCGCGGCGATCAGCGCCAGCATCAGGCCCAGGCCGAAGCCCAGGTAGGGGATGAACACCAGCAAGCCCGTGATGATGCCCACAGGCAATGCGACTTCAAAACCGGCGATGGCCAGCGCCACCGAGTAATACGTGGCCAGCACCAGCATGACGAGGAGTTGGCCGCGCAGGTATTGCGCCAGCAGGGTGTCGACTTCCTGCGCCATGCCCACCGTGCGGCCGACCCAGCGCCGCGGCACGGCGCCGGCGATGCGCGCCAGCATCGGATGCCAGTCCAGCAACAGGTAGAACAGCACCACGGGAATGAGCACGACGGTGGCCAGCCAGCCCAGCACGGCCGTGCCGCCGATGCGGGCCGAGGCCAGCACGGTGCTCCAGATTTCATCGCCGCTGGTGGCCATCTGCTGGCTCAGCATGCGCTTGAGGCCCGTGCCGTCGAGCCGCACGCGGATGCCCAGGTCGCGCAGTTTCGGCGCCAGGAAGTCGTTCGCCTTGTTCAGAAACTGGGGGATTTGCGCCTGCAGCAAGGGAATTTCCTTTTGCAACACGGGTACGACGATCAGCACCAGCGCCGTGATGGCGAGGAAAAACAACACTACGACGACCAGCACGGCCAGCGGACGGGGCACGTAAAAGCGCTTGTAATGGAGGCGCTGCAACCGGTCGACGCCGGGATTGAGCACGTAGGCGAGGATGGCGGCGGCCAGGAAGGGCGTCAGGATGGGGCCCAGGCTGACGAGCAGCAGCAGGAATGCCAGCCAGACCGCGATCCAAAATGCTGTTTGCTTCTGTTCGGCGGTGATGGCGAATGGCATGGAGTTTGTGCTGTTGCGTTAAAAAAAGGCAGTTAATTACGAAATGGCGGGGCAGTTTGATAAAATAGCGACTTGATCGACCGAATTCACCCGCTGGCGTCCTGCCGCACGATGTTGAAAAACATGCTTGCGCGCGCGTGCCGGCGGGTATCCGCCTTCTATTTTACCGCCTCCGCTGCCACCACACCATGAACCAGACTTCTAATGTTTCCCTTTCCTACCGTGACGCTGGCGTCGATATCGACGCAGGCGACGCTTTAGTCGAAGCAATCAAGCCGTTTGCCAAGCGCACCCTGCGCGAAGGCGTGATGGGCGGCCTGGGCGGTTTTGGCGCCATGTTTGAGATCAGCAAGAAGTACAAGGAACCCGTGCTGGTTTCGGGCACCGACGGCGTGGGCACCAAATTGCGCCTGGCGTTCGAACTGAACCGCCATGACACGGTCGGCATCGACCTGGTCGCCATGAGCGTCAACGACATCCTGGTGCAAGGCGCCGAACCGCTGTTCTTCCTCGACTACTTCGCTTGCGGCAAGCTGGACGTGGCCATCGCCACCGACGTCATCAAGGGCATCGCCCAGGGTTGCGAACAAGCTGGCTGCGCGCTGATCGGCGGCGAAACGGCGGAAATGCCGAGCATGTACCCGGCCGGCGAATACGATTTGGCAGGTTTTGCCGTCGGCGCCGTGGAAAAATCGAAAATCATCGACGGCACCAAGATCGCCCCGGGCGACGTGGTGCTGGGCCTGGCCTCGTCGGGCGTGCACTCGAACGGTTACTCGCTGGTGCGCAAGATCATCGAAGTGGCGAAACCGGACCTGGAAGGCGACTTCCACGGCCGTAAACTCGCCGACGTGCTGATGCAGCCGACGCGCATCTACGTCAAGCCATTGCTGGCGCTGATGGACGCCATGGAAGTCAAGGGCATGGTGCACATCACCGGTGGCGGCCTGGTGGAAAACATCCCGCGCGTGCTGCAGCCTGGCCTGGTGGCCGAGCTGGACTCGAAGGCATGGACCATGCCGCCGCTGTTCACGTGGCTGCAACAGCACGGCGGCGTGGCTGACGCCGAAATGCACCGCGTCTTCAACTGCGGCATCGGCATGACCGTCATCGTCTCGCAGGAAAACGCGGACGCCGCCATCGCCCAGTTGCAGGCGGCCGGCGAAACCGTGTCGCGCATCGGCACCATCCGCGCCCGCGTGGGTGACGAGCATCAGACAGTTGTCATCTAAACTGTAGCTTGAACAAACAAGGCAGGCACTCGCGAGAGGCCTGCCTTTTTTTACGTCGCGAGCTCGCTTATCTTGCGTGCGCCGGCTTCATGTGGCCATCCGCCTGCGAACCGCCCCTGCCGATCATGGCCACGCTGACGGCCGAGACGAGCGAGGCGAACAGGATGTAGCCGACGATGTGCCACGGTTCGCCATCGCCCGTTTTCAGCAGGTAGGTGGCGATGATGGGCGTCAGGCCGCTGGCGAAGATGCCGGAGAACTGGTAGACGAAGGAGATGCCCGTGTAGCGCACCTTGGCGTCGAACAGGTCGCAGAACAGGGCCGCTTCCGGGCCGTACACGGCCGAATACAGCACGCCCAGCGGGATGATCACGGAACACCACAGCAGCAGCGGATTGTCGGCGTGGTTGAGCATGATCCAGAAGGCGGGAATGGCCGACACGCCCGTGATCAATGAACCCCAGAAAAACACCTTGGTGCGGCCGATGCGGTCCGACAGGCGGCCGAAGAACGGGATGCAGAAGCACATCACGACGGCCGACGCCATCACGCCCATCAGCGCTTCCGTGCGGGCGATCTTGATGGTGTTGGTCAGATAGGTGATGGAAAACACGCCGAAGATATTGAAGAACACCCCGTCGATATAGCGCGCGCCCATGCCCTTCAAGACGTTGCCCGGATAGCGTTTCAGCAGGTCGAAAAACGGAATCTGCGTCTCCGCATTCTTTTCCTTGACGGCCTGGAATTCCGGCGTTTCCATCACGTTCAGGCGTATCCACATGCCGATGAAGACCAGGGCCGCAGATAAAATGAAGGCCACGCGCCAGCCCCAGGACAGGAATTGCGCATCGCTCAAGCTGTAGGACAGGATCGCCACCACGCCGGAAGCGAGGCACAGGCCGATGGCCAGGCCGATCTGCGGCAGGCTGGCGTAGAAGCCGCGCTCTTTGGGCGGCGCATATTCATACGCCATCAGCACGGCGCCGCCCCATTCGCCCCCAAGCCCGATCCCCTGCAGCACGCGCAGGAACAGCAGCAGACCCGGCGCCCAGTAGCCGATATGGTCGTAGGTGGGCAGCACGCCGATCAGGAAGGTGGAAATACCCATGATCATCAGGGTCATCACCAGCATGCTCTTGCGGCCGATCTTGTCGCCGAAGTGGCCGAAGATCACGCCGCCGATGGGGCGCGACAGGAAGCCCACGGCGAAGGTGCCGTAGGCCAGCATGGTCGAGACGAGCGGATCGCCGCCCGGGAAATACAGCTTGCTGAACACGATGCCGGCCACCACGCCGTATAAAAAGAAGTCATACCATTCGATGGTGGCGCCGATCACGCTGGCCATCACGACTTTCCGCAGCTCTTGGGCTTTTTTCGGATTGCTGGGATTGTTGTCCATATCTAGTCTCCAATCGATATCGATTATGTGTGTTTTTTTAATGCCTGGCGTGTCGCCGGGTCATTGGAGGCGGGGCCGTCTGCCCGCCGCTGACATCCTCCTTGCCGGGAATGGAATGGGTGGGTCAGGCTGCCTGCGGCAGCCGCACGGCGTCCGCCAGGATCATGTCGGCCGCTTTTTCGGCGATCATGATGGTGGGCGCATTCGTGTTGCCCGAGACGATTTCCGGCATGATCGACGCGTCGACCACGCGCAGGTTCCGCATGCCGTGCACGCGCAGGCGCTCGTCGACGACGGCCATGGCGTCGTGCCCCATCTTGCAGGTGCCGCTGGGGTGGTAGATCGACTGGCTGAAGCGCCGCGCCGCGTCCAGCAGTTCTTCATCCGTCTCGAACTGCGGGCCGGGCACGAACTCGGCAATGATGTGCGGCGCCAGCGACGGCGCGGCGGCGATTTTTCGCGCCACGCGCAGGGCGGCGATCGCCGTGCGCTGGTCGCGCGGGTCGGACAGGTAGTTCGGGTAAATGCCCGGATAGGCGAGCGGGTCGGCGGACTTGATCGACACGTGGCCGCGGCTGTGCGGGCGCAGCTGGCACACGGACGAGGTAAACGCGGAAAACGGATGCGCGCCTTCGCCCGGCTTGTCGGCGCTCAGCGGCTGCATGTGGAACTGGATGTCGGGCCGCTCCACCTCGGGCGACGACTTGGTAAATACCGTCACCTGGCTGGCCGCCAAGGTCAAGGGCCCCGAGCGGGAAAACACATATTGCATGCCCACCCACAGCTTGCCCCACAGGCTGTTGACTTCATCGTTCAGGGTTTTTAATCGCGTCTTGAAGACGAGGCGGATTTGCAGATGGTCTTGCAGGTTCTGTCCCACGCCGGGCAAGTCGTGCACCAGTGGCACGCCCACTTCCTCTAGCAGGGCGCGCGGACCCACGCCCGAGCATTGCAGGATCTGCGGCGAGCCGATGGCGCCCGCGCATAAAATCACTTCGCCGCTGGCGCGCGCCTGGCGCAGCTGGCCATCCTGCCGGAACTCGATGCCGACGGCGCGCTTGCCCTCGAACAGCACGCGCGTGATCTGCGCGCGCACTTCCACGCGCAGGTTGGCGCGCTTGCGGGCCGGACGCAAGAAGGCTTTCGCCGTGCTCCAGCGCAAGCCCTTGCTGGCCGTCTGCTGGAAGTAGCCGACGCCTTCCTGCGTGGCGCCGTTGTAATCGGCATTGAAGGGGATGCCGCTTTCCGTGGCGCCCGCAATGAAATGCTCGGCGATTGGACGGCGCAGGCGCAGGTCCGACACCTTCAACGGGCCGCCCACGCCGTGGTAGTCGCTGGCGCCACGTTCCTGGTCTTCCGATTTCTTGAAATACGGCAGCACCTCGGCATAGCTCCAGCCTGCATTTCCCAGCTCGGCCCAGCGGTCGTAATCCTCTTTCTGGCCGCGCACGTACAGCAAGCCGTTGAGCGAGCTGGAGCCGCCCAGCACCTTGCCGCGCGGCCATTGCAACTGGCGCCCGGCGATGCCTGCGTCCGCTTCCGTGCGGTAGCACCAGTCCAGCTTCGGGTCGTGCATGGTCTTGAAATAGCCGACCGGCACATGTATCCAGGGATTGTTGTCCTTGCCGCCCGCTTCCAGCAGCAATACCTGGTTGCGGCTGTCGTGCGACAGGCGGTTGGCCAGCACGCAGCCGGCCGAACCGGCGCCGACGACGATGTAATCATAGTGTGTTTGCAACATGGTGCTTGTCTCCTGCGTTGCGGTATCGCGCCGCCTCGGCGGGCGTTTTTTGCGATACACTGGTCTTTATTGATTATTTTTGGAACGTCTTGTTCCATTTATAAAAGACGTGCAGCACCGGGACAAGCGGAAACCACCGCATACGCGAGAGGTGAAACAGAACATGCATGATGCGTTTCAAAAACGGCAGGCCGAGGCCGAAGAAGACAGTTCGGCGGGCGGGGTAGTGGCTGCCAGCACGGCGGCCAGCCATGGCGACGAGGCGCGCGGCTTGCGCGTGCTGCGTCTGATCGAGCACCTGGCCAGCGCCAGCCAGCCCTTGACCCTGTCGCAGCTGGCCGCGCGCATGCAAGTGCCCAAGGCCAGCATGATGCGGCTGCTCGATACGCTGGAGCAACACGGCTATGTGCTGCGCACGCCCGTGGGTCGCGGCTATGTGCCGGGCGCCGCGTCCACCAACCTGGCGCTGGCCACCCTGCGCAACAATGCCCTGATCCGCGTGAGCCGCAGCATCCTGGGCAGCCTGGTGGCGGCCACGGGCGAGACGTGCAATCTGGCCATTCCCGAGGGTAATGCGATCGTGTATGTGGACCGCGTGGAAACGCAGGAGCCGCTGCGCCTGCACCTGGTGCTGGGCACGCGCGCGCCCATGCATTGCACGGCGAGTGGCAAATTATTCCTGGCGCACATGAATTTGCTGGAGCGGCGCGAATTGCTGGCCATGCTGACCCTGCAGGCGCGCACGCCGAAAAGCATCACGGATCCCGTGCTGCTCGAGCGCGAGATCGTGCGCATCGCCCGCCTGGGCATCGGCATCGACGACGAGGAATTCGTGCATGGCATGGTGGCCGTGGCCGTGCCCATCTGCGCGGCCGACGGGCGCATCGTGGCGGCCGTCGCCTGCCACGCGCCCGTGGCGCGCAAGTCCGTCGAGCAGTTGATGCAGCACGTGCCGCAACTGAAGGAAGCGGCCGTCAAGCTGCGCCCGCTATTGCTGGCGGAAAACAGCTAGGGCTTGAGCACCTTTGCCACCTTGGCCGCCCGCAGCCGGAAGGCGTCCGGCATGCCCGAGCCCAGCAGCGGGCGCAGGTACAGGCGGAAGGCATCGGTGACGTCCGTGCCGCTGGCGCTGATGAACTCGTCTTCCATGGTGCGCGTCCTGCCCGCCACGTCCGTCAGGGGCAGCAACTCGTAGTCGACGGAGTAAAAGCCCGTGCGCTTGATGGCGACGGAACCGTCGCGCTCGCCCCACATGGCGAACTGCACGGCCTTTTCGCCCACTTCGCGCGCCTCGCGCTGGTCGACGTCGGAGACGCAGCCGATGAAGGAGCGCTGCAGATAGCCGAAGGTATCGCCGCGCACGCGCTTGATGCCGAGCTTGGCCTTGATCTCGTCGCACAGCAGGTCGGCCAGCGCGCCCGTGCCGGACAATTGCACATTGCCGTGCGCATCGCGCTCGACCGCATTGCCCGCCTGTGTGGCCAGCAGGCTGGCGATCGGCTCGCCCGAGGCGTCGTGGATGCCTTCCGAGACGGCGATCACGCAGCGGCCGTATTTTTCATACGTGGCCTTCACGTCGGCAAGAAATTGCTCCAGCGCAAAGACGCGCTCGGGCAGGTAGATCAGGTGCGGGCCATCGTCGGGGAACTTCTTGCCCAGCGCCGAGGCGGCCGTCAAAAAGCCCGCGTGGCGTCCCATCACCACGCCCACGTAGACGCCAGGCAAGGCCGCGTTGTCCAGGTTGGCGCCGGCGAACGCTTGCGCGACGAAGCGCGCGGCCGAGGGAAAGCCGGGCGTGTGGTCGCTGCCGACCAGGTCGTTGTCGATGGTTTTCGGGATGTGGATGCAGCGCAGCGGATAGCCGGCCTTGTGCGCCTCCTCGCTGACGATGCGCACCGTGTCGGACGAGTCGTTGCCGCCGATGTAAAAGAAGTGTTCGATCTCGTGCGCGCGCAGCACTTCGAAGATTTTCTGGCAGTAGGCGATATCGGGCTTGTCGCGCGTGGAGCCGAGGGCCGAGGACGGCGTGGCGGCCACCAGTTCCAGGTTATGGCTGGTTTCCTGCGTCAGATCGACGAATTCTTCATTGATGATGCCGCGCACGCCGTGCAGCGCGCCATACACGCGCGTGACATGTTGAAAGCGCCGCGATTCGAGCACCACGCCCACCAGCGACTGGTTGATGACGGCGGTGGGGCCGCCTCCCTGGGCAACAAGAATTTTTCCAGACGGCATGGGATCTCCTCGTAAGTGGAACGGCCCTCCAGCCTACTCCTTTTTGGCCGGCGCGCCGTCTTTTGCAATATGCCTGTCGAGAAATTTCTCCACCCTGGCCCAGAAGTCGATGCGGTTCAGGGCGTGGCGGCGGGAGCGGCGGCACCGGCGGCGCTGGCCGGGCCGATACTGCGCGCCAGCAGCTTCTCTGCGCGGCTCCAGAAATCGACATTGTTTTTTTGCAGCGCCCAGCCATGGCCTTCCTCGTTATACAGCACCCATTCGACGTTGGGATTGGTCTTGCTGACGGCCTGGTAGAACAGGCGACCCTGGCTTGCCGGCACGCGCTGGTCGGCGCCGCCATAGCCGAGCAGCAAAGGCTGCCGGATGCGGGCCGCCTGTTGCAGCGGCGACGTCGCATGCAGTTGTGCTGCATCCAGCACGGCATCGCCGACCATGTCCTTCATGCCGCTCTTCTTGTAGGAGTCGGCCAGATCGGAATCGCCCGTCCAGTGCCCGTCACGCATCATGTTGATGTCGGTCACGCCCACCCAGTTGATGCCGCACTTGAACAGCTCGGGATCGTTCAGCAAGCCCATCAGTGTGGAATAGCCGCCGTAGCTGGCACCGGCGATGCAGATGCGTTGCGGGTCGGCATAGCCCTTGGCGATGGCCCAGCGGGCGCCATCGGCGATATCGTCCTGCATCTTCAAGCCCCATTGCTTCCAGCCCGCCTTGTAGTGTGCATCGCCATAGCCGGTACTGCCGCGGTAGTCCGGCTCCAGCACGGCGTAGCCGCGCGAGGCGAGGAACTGGGTTTCACGGTTCCAGTCCCAGTGGCCGCCGCGCACCCAGGGGCCGCCATGTACCATGACCACCATGGGCAGGTTCTTGCCGGCGTGCCCCTTGGGCAGCGTCAGGTAGGCCGGGATGTCGAGGCCATCGCGGGCCGGGTAGCGAACCAGTGTCTTGCGCGACATTTGCAGGGGATCGATGGCCGGGTGGCTGCTGCCGACAGGCATGAGCTGGCCCGTTTCGGTATTGAAGATGAGTACGCTGGCCGGTTGCACGTCAGAACTGGCCGTTACCAGCACGAACGGCGTCTCCGCCCGCTTGGCCACGGACAGGACATTCACCGTGGCCGGCAGCAGCGCGTCGATCTTGGCCTGGACGGCGTCGAGCGTCTTGTCGAACCAGACCGTGCCGGCGGCATCCGTTTCAAAGCGCATGCCCAGCAAGGCCTCGCTGCCCTGGACGGGGATGCCGGCAAAATCGTAGCCGGGCGTGTTCGCCAGCGGCGCACCCTGGATGGCGCCGGCGGCCAGGTCGTAGCGGTACACGGCGGCTGCGCCCTTGTAGGCGGCATGCACATAGAAGTTGCCCTTGGCATCGAAGAAGGCGGGCGAGAAGTCGCCCGGCGCCGCCTGGTACACGTCGCTCTCGCGCAGCTTGCGCCAGGGGGCGGCGGCATTCTCGCGGTAATACAGGGTGCGTTTGTTGTCCTTCACCGCCAGGGCGATGCGCACTTCGCCCTGCTGGTCCAGCAGCCATCCCTGGGCATCGGCCATGCTGGCGGCCACCTTGCTGATGCCGGTCACGGTATTGAGGCGCAGCAATGATTGCGAGAGGGTGCCGGTGGCGCTGAACTGGGCTTCCGTGACATATACGTCGTCCGTGCCGCGGTCGCCGCTGGCGCTGAGCAGCCGCGTATTCCAGCTCAGCATCTCGCGCGTCCCGCGCGCCGCTGTGCGCGAATAGGTGTTGCTGGCCAGCTGGCGGTAGCCGCTGCCGTCGATATTGATCGCATACAGGCCCGGTCCGTATTGCACGTCGCCCTGGGCGATATTGCGATCCATCACGCTATACACGATGCGCCGCTCGTTGACCCAGGCGATGCTGCTGATATCGGCATCTTCGAACGAGGTCAGGCCCGCGACCTTCATGCTGGGCAAGTCCACCGTGTAGAGCTGGACCCGGCCGCCCTTGGCGCTGACCAGTACGGCCACGTGGCGCCCGTCCGGCGACAGCACGGCGCCGCTGAGCGTGGCATTGGCAAAGAAATCGGCGGCCGGAATCGCCGCTGCCGGCGTCGCCGATGCGGCGGCATGGGCCGGCATGCTGATGGTGCTCGATAACAAGGCTGTAAGGGTAAGGCAGGCAAGGCTGGACCGCATGGACACTCCGCATCAGGTTGCAATATATAGTATTCATTTTGAATACTATTTCCACTAGGCTATCATTTACGGCGATTTTTAGCGAGGCCCGTCCGGTGTTTTCACGCCATTACTCCGGCGCCCGGATATGCTCGACCAGCCCCACGCTGCGGCGTCCCGGCGCCGGCGTCAGCCAGCTGACCAGGATGGCGGCGGCCAGGCCGGCCGGCACGCCGAAGATGCCGGCGGAAATGGGCGCGATATGCATCCATTGACCGTTGGCATTGCCGCCCAACATGGTGCTCGTGTGCAGCATGTAATACAGGCACACGCCAAAGCCCGCCAGCATGCCGGCCAGCGCGCCCTGGTAGTTGGCGCGCTGCCAGAACACGCCCAGCACCAGCGGCGGGAACAGGGTCGAGGCGGCCAGGGAAAAGGCCACGCCCACCAGCGACAGGATGTCCGCCGGCTTTTGCGAGGCCGCATAGGCGGCGATGAAGGCCACGGCCAGCAGCAGCAATTTTGAAATCGTCACGCGCTTTTGCGTCGAGGCGGTGGGATCGACCACCTTGTAATAGACGTCGTGCGACAGGGCGTTGGAGATGGCCAGCAGCAAGCCATCGGCCGTCGACAGGGCGGCGGCCAGGCCGCCGGCCGCCACCAGGCCGGAAATCACGTAGGGCAGGCCGGCGATCTCGGGCGTGGCCAGCACCAGCACGTCGGCGTCGATGGAAATTTCCGCCAGTTGCACGATGCCGTCGCGGTTGACGTCGACGATGCTGATCAGGGGGCTGAGCTTGTCCACGTTGGCCCAGTACGACACCCAGGTGGGCAGGTGCGTGTATTGCGTGCCCACCAGTGCCGAGTAAATATCGTACTTGACCAGCACGGCCAGCGCAGGAATCGTGAGATAGATCAACAAGATGAAGAACAGGGTCCAGAACACGGAGACGCGCGTTTCGTGCACGGAGGGCGTGGTGTACGATCGCATGAGGATGTGCGGCAGGGCGGCCGTGCCCAGCATCATGCAAAACACGAGGGCCAGGAAATTGTTGCGCTTGATGTCGGACTGCGCCCGGTCGGCGGCGGGAAAGGGCTGCGCGTGTGGAATGATGGGCTCGGCGCGTTTCTGGTTTTGCGCCTGCGCGGCCTGCCACAGCACGCGTGCCTCGTCCGGACTCTTGGGATAGGCGATCAGGGTGCGCTCCGCGTTGCGGATGTCGAATAGCGAGGTATTACGCTGGCGCAAACTATCGAGCTGGCGCTGGGCCGCCAGGCGGCCTTGCTCCCAGGAAGCGGGCAAGCCGGCGATGCGCGCCTGGTAGCTTTGCGCACGCTGGCGGAAGATGGTGCGCACCTCGTTTTCTTTCGGATCCGTTTCCAGCACGTGTTCGCGCGCGCTCAGTTGCGGCAGCACTTTGCCGTAGGCGAGCTGCGGCACGGGATTGTCCGCATGCTTGACCGACAGCCACATGGCGGGAATCAGAAAGGCGACGAGGATGATGATGTATTGCGCCACCTGCGTCCAGGTGATGGCGCGCATGCCGCCCAGAAAGGAGCAGACGAGAATGCTGGCCAGGCCCAGGAAGATGCCGACGGAAAAATCCACGCCCGTGAAGCGCGAGGCGATCAGGCCGACGGCGTAGATCTGCGCCACCACATACGTAAACGACACGATGATGGTGGCGGCCACGGCCACCACGCGCACGCTGGCGCCCCGTTTGTCGGCGCCGCTGCCATAGCGGGCGGCGAGAAAATCGGGAATCGTGTACTGGCTGAACTTGCGCAGGTAGGGCGCGATCAGGAGCGCCACCAGGCAATAGCCGCCCGTCCAGCCCATGATGAAGGCCAGGCCGTCGAAGCCGTTCAGGTACAGGCCACCTGCCAGGCTGATGAAGCTGGCGGCCGAGATCCAGTCGGCGGCCGTGGCCATGCCGTTGAACATGGCCGGCACCCGGCGTCCCGCCACATAGTATTCGGTGACGTTCGAGGTGCGGCTGATGACGCCGATGGTGGCGTACAGGGTGATGGTGACGAGCATGAACAGGTAGCCGATCCACGCGCGCGGCATGCCTTCCTGTTCCAGCACCGACAGGGCCAGCAGGAAGGCGGCGAAACCGGCGGTAAACAGCAGGTAGTAGCGGCACAGGCGCGCAAAGAAGCTGCGCTGGCCGCTCATGCGTGCTCCTCGGCATGAAAATCCCGGTCGAGGCGGCGCATGCGCCAGGCGTAGAAGGCGATGATGGCCAGGTAGACCAGTGAGGCGCCCTGGGCCGCCATATAGAAGGGCAGCGGCCAGCCGAACAGATTCAGATGCAACAGCTCGCGCGCATAAAACACGGTCAGGAAGCCCGTCAGCAGCCAGACCAGCAGCAGGATGGCCGTCAGGCGCCGCGTCTTGCGCCAGTGCACATCGAGGCGCGCCTGCAGCTCGGGGCTGGGCGTGCGCGCCGGTCGCGCGGGGGGAGCGCTTGGGCTCGGCTTATCCATACGTGATGTCATCCTCTTCTGGCGCCTCCGGCAACAGCAGGGCGATGCTCAGGCGCAGCAGGGTGCCCGGCAGCTTCGGCGACTGCGCGCGTGGATTGTTAAAAATATCGACTTCGGCGCCATGCTGCTGGGCAATCTCGCGCACGATGGCCAGGCCCAGGCCGCTGCCGTCGACATTGCTGCCGAGAATGCGGTAAAAGCGTTCGAATACGTGCGCCCGCTCGGCCTGCGGTATGCCGGGACCCGTATCTTCCACTTCCAGGATGGCCAGCTCCAGGGTGCTGCGCACGCGCACCGTGACGCTGCCGCCCGACGGCGTGTAGCGCAAGGCATTGTCGATCAGATTGCTCAGCAGCTCGCGCAGCATCATGGCATTGCCGGAAATCATGATCGAATACGCGGGCTGTTCGAAGCCCAGGTCGATATGCTGGGCAAACGACGCTTGCACCCAGTCCTGCACCACGCCGCGCGCCAGTTCACTGAGCTCGATCGGCTCGAACGCCGTGCCCGCCTGCGGCTGGTTTTCCGCGCGCGCCAGGGCCAGCAGCTGGTTGACCAGGCGCGTGGCCGCTTCCGAACTTTTCGCCAGTTGCAGCAGCGAGCGGTGGATCTCGTCGTGGTCGGTCTGGCGCAGGGCCAGTTCCGATTGCATGCGCATGCCGGCCAGCGGCGTTTTCATCTGGTGCGCGGCATCGGCGATGAAGCGTTTCTGCATGTCGATCGACAGCGACAGCCGCGCCAGCATCTCGTTGAGCGAACCGACCAGCGGCGTGATTTCCTCGGGCACCTGGCCCGATTCGATGGGCGATAAATCGTCGGGCGGGCGGGCGCGTATGCGCTCCTGCAATTGCGCCAGCGGCGACAGGCCGCGCGCCAGGGCAAACCAGACCAGGGCCAGGATCACGGGCAGGATGATGAACTGCGGCAAAATCACGCCCTTGATGATTTCATTCGCCAGCTGGGCGCGTTTTTCCAGCGTCTCGGCTACTTGCACCAGCGCGCGGCTGGGCTCATCGTCGTTGCTGGAAGGAATGTCGAGATAGCTGAACGCCACGCGCACGGGCGTGCCGTGGATGGTGTCGTTGCGAAACAGCACCATGCCGCTGCGGTATTTGTCGGGGTCCTGCGGCGGCGGCAAATCGCGGTCGCCGTCGAGGTATTCGCCGCGCGGCCCCACCACCAGGTAATACAGGGTGTCGATATCGTCGCCGCGCAGGAAGTCGCGGCCGCCATTCTTGCCGTTCTGTTCCGGCGCGCGGCGCAGCATGGCGCCGTCGGCCTGCTTGACCTGCTGCGTGAGCACCGTCACGCTGTCTTCCAGCGCATGGTCGAACGGTTGATTGGCGATGCCCTTGGCCACCAGATAGGTGATGGCGATGCTCATCGGCCACAGCAGCAGCAGGGGCGCCAGCATCCAGTCGAGGATTTCGCCGAACAGCGAATGCTCGATGGTGTCATCCTGTTCCGTGGTGGGCGGCTCGAACCAGTCGTCGTCGTCCGCCTCGTCCGCTGGCGCCTCGCGCACCTTCACTTGCTGGCAGGTCCGCTGGGCGGGCTTGCCGACTCGCCCGCTTCGGCGCTCAAGCGCGCCGCTTCCGAGTATTTTTCCAGGCAATAGCCGAGGCCGCGCACGGTGGCGATGCGCACGCCGCCCACTTCGATCTTCTTGCGCAGGCGGTGCACATACACTTCGATGGCGTTGTTCGACACTTCTTCGCCCCATTCGCACAGGTGGTCGACCAGTTGCTCCTTCGACACGAGGCGGCCGGTGCGGCCCAGCAGGATTTCCAGCAAGCCCAGTTCGCGCGCCGACAGGTCGAGCATCTGGTCGTTGATGTAGGCGCTGCGCCCCACCTGGTCGTAGCTGAGGGGGCCGTGCTTGATGATGGTGGCGCCGCCGCCGGCGCCGCGGCGCGTCAGGGCGCGCACTCTTGCCTCCAGTTCCGACAAGGCGAACGGCTTGGCCATATAATCATCGGCACCCAGGTCGAGGCCATTTACGCGTTGTTCGATGGAATCGGCGGCCGTCAGGATCAGCACGGGCAGCAGCGAGGCGCGTGCGCGCAGGCGGCGCAGCACTTCCAGGCCGGACATCTTGGGCAGGCCCAGGTCGAGGATCAGCAGGTCGAATTCCTGGGTGGACAGGGCCGTATCGGCTTCCTGGCCCGTCTTGACGTAGTCGATCGCATAACCGGACTGGCGCAGCGAGCGGGTCAGGCCATCGGCCAGCACGCTGTCATCTTCGGCAAGTAAAATACGCATGGTGCACTTCCTATGCTTGCGGCGGTAGAAGTTTGTATTGTGTTTCATTTCCCGCAAGGTGGCGAGTTTTTGTGAAAAACCAGGCTTGTATTGATCTGTTTCAAAACAAATCCACGTTCCGCTTGCATTGATCACTGTTTTTTTATACAGTACTGTCTGTGTAAAGAATTTAACCCACTGGCGCTATCGCAGGCTGCACGGTTCACGTAGATGCGTCACGTGAATCCGCAACTGTAGAACGGCTGAAAGAACATATGGACGATAAAAAAGCTGTAGTACCCGCATCGGAAAAAGCCAAGGCGCTCGCCGCCGCACTGGCGCAGATCGAGAAGCAGTTTGGCAAAGGTTCGGTCATGCGCATGGATGCCAGCGCGGCGATCGAAGAAGTGCAAGTCGTGTCGACCGGTTCGCTCGGCCTCGATATCGCGCTGGGCGTGGGCGGCTTGCCGCGCGGCCGCGTGGTGGAAATCTACGGTCCGGAATCGTCGGGTAAAACCACGCTGACCCTGCAAACCATTGCCGAAATGCAAAAACTGGGCGGCACCTGCGCCTTTATCGATGCGGAGCACGCGCTCGACGTCGGTTACGCGCAAAAGCTGGGCGTGAACCTGCATGAATTGCTGATCTCGCAACCGGATACGGGCGAGCAGGCCCTGGAAATCTGCGACGCCCTCGTGCGTTCGGGCAGCGTCGACCTCGTCGTCATCGACTCCGTGGCCGCGCTGACGCCACGCGCCGAGATCGAAGGCGACATGGGCGATTCCCTGCCAGGCTTGCAAGCGCGCCTGATGTCGCAAGCCCTGCGCAAGCTGACCGGTTCCATCAACCGCACCAATACCCTGGTCATCTTCATCAACCAGATCCGCATGAAGATCGGCGTGATGTTCGGCAGCCCGGAAACGACCACCGGCGGCAATGCGCTGAAATTCTATGCCTCCGTGCGCCTGGATATCCGCCGCACCGGCTCGATCAAGTCCGGCGATGAAGTGATCGGCAACGAAACCAAGGTCAAGGTCGTCAAGAACAAGATCGCGCCACCGTTCAAGGAAGCGCACTTCGACATCCTGTACGGCGCCGGCACCTCGCGCGAAGGCGAAATCCTGGACCTGGGCTCGGATGCCAAGATCGTGGAAAAATCCGGTTCGTGGTACAGCTACAACGGCGAACGCATCGGCCAGGGCAAGGACAACGCCCGCGCCTTCCTGCAAGAGCGCCCTGCGCTGGCGCGCGAAATCGAAAACAAGGTCCGCGCTTCGCTGGGCGTGCGCGAACTGCCGCCGCTGGCTGCTGAAAAGCCGGAAAAAGCGGATAAGGCCGCCGACAAGGCTGCCAAGGCTGCGGAAGCCAAGGCCGCCGAGTAAGCTGCCGTCAGCCACCATGCGCGCTTGCGGATGGTGGCTGGCAAGGTGTGACCATGATCGCCGTCCCGCGCTGTTGCGCCGGGCGGCGATTGTGTTTGGGTGCCGTGATCGTGAAATGAAAGACAAGGTGGTGTATGGCCGCAGTACAACTAAGCCTGAAGGGCAGGGCGCTACGCTTTCTGTCGATGCGCGAGCACAGCCGCATGGAATTGCGGCGCAAGTTGCAGCGGCATGCGCAGGAAGGCGACGATGTGGAAGCCTTGCTCGACAGCCTGGAGCAAGCCAACTGGCTGTCGCAGGAGCGCTTTTCCGAGTCGCTGATCCACCGCCGCTCGGCGCGCTTCGGCAACAGTCGCATCATGGCGGAATTGCAAAGTCACGGCATTGGCGGCGAAGCGCTGCAGGAACTCAAGGCGGGTTTGGCCGAAGGGGAAGTGGCGCGCGCCTGCGAAGTGTGGCGCCGCAAATTCGGGCAAGTGGCGCAGGATGCCGAGCAGCGCAACAAGCAGATGCGCTTCCTGATGCAGCGCGGTTTTTCCCAGCGCGCCGTGCAGGTGGCCTTGAAGGGGCTGGATCCCGAGGAAGAATAAGGCAGGCGCGGGCATTCCACGGGGTCTGCGGGCGCGACGGCAAAGCCGCTTTCCCGTGTCTCTGGCCTGCCGGTCTGGCCATGCCCGTGCTTCCCCCGCCGTGCCGCCATGAAATGGGCTTTCAAACGCCGTCTGTTTCCAGGATGGTGACGCCGTGCGATCGGGTATGCTGGCGCTCGAACGCTGTGCGATGCGCGCAGCACCACTGATCGTGACAGGATGCAAGATGAGCAACTGGAATGCCGGCTATATGGCCGAAATCGCCTATACCTATGGCTATTACGAAGAATTGAATCCTTTGCGTCTGCGGCTGCCCCTGCTGGCCGCCGGCCTTGCCTTGCCTGCCAGTGGCACGGCTTGCGAGCTGGGCTTTGGCCAGGGTATCAGCGCCAACATCCATGCGGCGGCGTCCGCCACGCGCTGGTATGGCAATGATTTCAATCCATCCCAGGCTGCATTTGCGCAGGAGTTGGCCAGCGCGGCTGGCGCCGGCGCGCAGTTCACGGACGAATCGTTCGCGCAGTTTTGCCGCCGCGACGACTTGCCCGATTTCGACTTCATCTGCCTGCACGGGATCTGGAGCTGGGTCTCGGCGGAAAATCGCGCGCTGATCGTCGACTTCCTGCGGCGCAAGCTGAAAGTCGGCGGTGTCGTCTTCATCAGTTACAACACCCAGCCAGGCTGGGCCGCAATGATGCCGATGCGCGACCTGATGGCCGAACATAGCCGCGTCATGAGTGCGCCGGGCCAGGGCGTGCTGGCCAGAGTCGAGGGCGCCATCGGTTTCGTCGACAGGATGATCGCCACGCAACCGCGCTACCTGGAGGCCAACCCGCTGCTGGCGGACCGCATCGAAAAGCTCAAGGCGATGGATGGGCATTATCTTGCCCATGAGTATTTCAATGCCGACTGGCAGCCGATGGCCTTTTCCAGCGTCGCGGCCATGCTGGGCGAAGCCAAGCTCGAGTTTGCCGCATCCGCCACCTATACCGCTCTGGTCGACATGCTGAACCTGACGGCCGAGCACCAGCAATTCCTGGCCGAGATACCCGATCCCATCTTCCGCGAGACGACGCGCGGCTTCCTTGTCAACGAGCAGTTCCGCAAGGATTACTGGGTCAAGGGCGCGCGCAGGCTGACACCGTTCGCCCAGGCCAGTGCCTTGCGGGCCGTGCGCGTGATGCTGGCCGTGCCGCGCGACGAGGTGGTGTTGAGCGTGCATGGCGTGCTGGGCGACGCCGATATGGATGAGCGCGTGTATGCGCCCGTGCTCGATGCCATGGCCGACCATCGCGTGTACACGATAGGCGAGCTGGAGCAGCAACTGGCTGGCAGCGAAGCCAACCTGGCCGCCTTGCTGCAGATCATGCTGGTGCTGGTTAGCAAGGGCAGCGTACTGGCTGTCCAGGACGAGGCCGACCTCGCCGTGGCGCGGCCGCAGACGGCGCGCCTGAATGCGCACCTGCTGGAACAGGCGCTGGCAAGAACCGATTTGACCATCCTCGCCAGTCCTCTGACGGGCAGCGGCGTGGCTGTACCGCATTTACAACAGCTATTCCTGTGGGCGAAACTGCAAGGTTGTTTAACGCCGCAAGAATGGGTGCGCGCGACATGGCCGGTGTTGCTGCGCCTGAAGCAGTTGCTGACGAAGGGCGGACAGCCCTTGTTGACGGAAGAGGAAAACCTGGCCGAACTGCTGGCGCACGCACAGCATTTCTCTGCGCGTAACTTGCCCATTTTGCGCATACTGGGCGTGACTGACTGAGGCGCAGCGCCGGCCAGGTTGCCGGTGCTTGCACTCCTGCATTTAAGTTATTCATACTGCGAATGTTTGTCATTCATTTTGCGATTTTCACTGATAATTTGCAGCAGGCGGCCAGACCAATAAAAAATTATGTTGCGGCGCAACCGGCGTCCAGTGTGCTACACTTTTAGGGTTTTTGCGGCGCCGCAGGTGCGGTTGCTGTTCGTAGAAGCTGCGAACAGAGTGCTTTAGGCACATGGCTGCTTACTAAATTATGGCCGCGCAAGCGGCATCGGTCTTATGCCCCTGTCAACTCCCGTATCCCGGCGCGCCCTCCGGCACTCCCGCGTTATCGACGTCCAAGCGTATGTGCGCGACGACGGCCTGTGGGATATTGACGCCCATATCACCGACATCAAAAGCTATGACGCGACCCTGGCCTCCGGCCCCCGTCCCGCCGGCTCCCCTCTGCATGACCTCCACTTGCGCATTACCGTCGATCGCGAACTGAACATTGTCGAGGCCGAAGCTGCCTCCGATGCCGTGCCCTATCCCGGTTTTTGCGATACCATCGGCCCCGCTTACCGGGCGCTGATCGGTCTGAATTTATTGAAGAATTTCCGCCGCGACTTGAAACAGCGCCTGGCGGGAATCGCCGGCTGTACCCATTTGACCGAACTGGCGCAAGTCTTGCCGACTGCGACGGTTCAGGCATTTGCCGGCGATGTCTGGTCGACCCGTGACGGTGAGAATGCTGACTTGTCGCATGAAAAGCCGTTTCAACTCGACAAATGCCACGCCTTGCGTACCGATGGCGGGGCAGTTGCACAGTATTACCCGCGCTGGGTAGCCAAGGCGTGACCCCGGCGCTTTCCTGTTTTTTTTGCACCACTAACCGTATTTTTACACATCAGTATCAGAAGGGAAGCCAGCATGAAAATCCATGAGTATCAAGCCAAAGAAATCCTCCGGCAGCACGGAGTGACGGTACCACGCGGTATCCCGTGCATGTCCGTCGAAGAAGCCGTCAAGGCTGCGGAAACCCTGGGCGGCCCGGTGTGGGTCGTCAAGGCGCAGATCCACGCAGGTGGCCGCGGCAAGGGCGGCGGAGTGAAAGTGGCAAAATCGATGGAACAGGTCAAGGAATACGCTGACCAGATCATGGGCATGCAGCTGATCACGCATCAGACCAGCGCCGAAGGCCAGAAAGTCAACCGCCTGCTGGTGGAAGAAGGCGCCGACATCAAGCAAGAACTGTACGTTTCGCTGGTCACCGACCGCGTCACCCAGAAAATCGTCCTGATGGCTTCGTCCGAAGGCGGCATGGACATCGAAGAAGTGGCCGAGAGCCACCCTGAGAAAATCCACCACGTCACCATCGATCCAGGCGTCGGCCTGACCGATGCCCAGGCAGACGACATCGCGACCAAAATCGGCGTGCCTGCCGGTTCCATCGTCGACGCGCGCGTCAACCTGCAAGGCCTGTACAAAGCGTACTGGGAAACCGACTGCTCGCTGGCCGAAATCAATCCGCTGATCGTCACCGGCAGCGGCAAGGTCATCGCCCTGGACGCCAAGTTCAACTTCGACCCGAACGCCCTGTTCCGTCACCCGGAAATCGTCGCCCTGCGCGATCTGGACGAAGAAGATCCAGCTGAAATCGAAGCGTCGAAATTCGACCTGGCCTACATCTCGCTCGACGGCAACATCGGCTGCCTGGTGAACGGCGCCGGTCTGGCCATGGCCACCATGGACACCATCAAGCTGTTCGGCGGCGAACCAGCCAACTTCCTGGACGTCGGCGGCGGCGCCACGGCAGAAAAAGTGACCGAAGCGTTCAAGATCATGCTGAAAAACCCAGGCCTGAAAGCCATCCTGGTGAACATTTTCGGCGGCATCATGCGTTGCGACGTGATCGCCGAAGGCGTCATCGCCGCGGTGAAAGCCGTCTCGCTGAACGTACCGCTGGTGGTGCGCATGAAGGGCACCAACGAAGACCTGGGCAAGAAGATGCTGGCCGATTCCGGTCTGCCTATCATCGCAGCCGACACCATGGAAGATGCAGCCAAGAGCGTCGTTGCCGCTGCTGCCGGTCAAGCTTAATTAAGGAATCAACATGTCCATTCTGATCAATAAAGATACCAAAGTTGTCACCCAAGGGATCACCGGCAAGACCGGCCAGTTCCACACCCGCGGTTGCCGCGACTACGCGAACGGCAAAGCTGCCTTCGTGGCAGGCGTGAACCCGAAGAAAGCCGGCGAAGACTTCGAAGGCATTCCTATTTTCGCTAACGTCACCGAAGCGAAAAAAGAAACCGGCGCCAACGTTTCCGTGATCTACGTGCCGCCAGCAGGCGCGGCAGCGGCGATCTGGGAAGCTGTTGAAGCTGAAATGGATCTGGCCATTTGCATCACCGAAGGCATTCCTGTGCGTGACATGATGGTCCTGAAAGACCGCATGGCTAAAGCCGGCAGCAAAACCTTGCTGCTGGGCCCTAACTGCCCAGGTCTGATCACGCCAGACGAAATCAAGATCGGCATCATGCCAGGTCACATCCATAAAAAAGGCCGCATCGGCGTGGTGTCGCGTTCGGGTACCCTGACCTATGAAGCAGTGGGTCAATTGACCGCACTGGGCCTGGGCCAATCGTCGGCAGTCGGCATCGGCGGCGACCCGATCAACGGTCTGAAGCACATCGACATCATGAAGATGTTCAATGATGATCCAGATACCGACGCGGTCATCATGATCGGCGAAATCGGCGGTCCGGACGAAGCCAACGCTGCTTATTGGATCAAAGACAACATGAAAAAACCGGTCGTCGGCTTCATCGCCGGCGTGACCGCTCCTCCAGGCAAGCGCATGGGCCACGCCGGCGCGCTGATCTCGGGCGGTGCCGATACGGCACAAGCCAAGCTGGAAATCATGGAAGCCTGCGGCATCACCGTGACCAAAAACCCGTCGGAAATGGCGCGTCTGCTGAAAGCCATGCTGTAATTTCAGCCTGGTTCACGCAGTACAAAAAAGGAGCTTCGGCTCCTTTTTTTTGTCCGCAAGACAGGCCGATTCCCGGTCTCGGGCGACGGTGCTGGTCCGAACCGGCCCAAAAGTGTCGCTTTTCTTTCCATGTGTACCGCCGCTGCCCGGGCGCGCCGCTGGCATGGCGCTTGCACCGTAGCTGGCGTGAGCAATGCACCATGGGAGGATACGATGCGCGCGCAAAGCGGATTTACCCTGATAGAACTGATGATCGTGGTGGCCATCGCCGGCATCCTGGCGGCCGTGGCCATTCCCCAGTATGGCGACTATACGATGCGGGCCAAGGTCAGCAATGTGCTGGCCGCCGCTGCCCCGTTGAAAACGGCCGTGGCCCTGTGCGTGCAGGAAAACGGCGGCACCGCTACCGCCTGCAGCACGCCCACCGAGGCCGTGCCCAGCGCCATCCCCAAGTTCAGCCCGACGCGCGAAGTGGCCAGCGCCACAGTGGACAAGGGCGATATCGTGCTGACCTTGGCGGCCGACCTGGGCACGGGTATCGGTGGACAAACCGTGACGATGACCATGAAGCCGGGGACGAGTAGCCTGACCTGGTTCAATAGCACTACCGTGACGAATCCGGCGGCGAAGGAAGCGATTACCAAAAACAACATTCCCGACGTGACTCCGACGCTGTAAGTGACGCTTGCCAGCCCGGTATCAGACGATTTTTTGCCGGTCCGCGATCAGCGCCTCATAGGTGAGGTTTTGCAGCAGGGTGTAGTGGGTCGGTTCCAGGTCGATGAATTGCACGCCATACGTATAGATTTCCGCCGCCTCGGCGGCATGGCCATTCGACGGCTTGCCCACGCTGACGTTCTGGATGCGCGCGCGCGTATTGACGCGCATCTGATGCTTGTTCGGCTGCACCAGCAGGGTAAAGCTGAGCGCCACGCCTTCGTCATCCGGCGTGAGCATGCTGGGCGCCTCGATCAGCGCGCCCGAGACGCTGAGGTTGACGATAAACACGGGCACGGCCGCCACGTCGCGGTAGCTCAGCTGCGCCGGAATCTCCACCTTGACGCGCATGGCCGTGCGCAGGCTGGTGCCCTGGATGGCGTCGGGAAAGCTCAGGTGGACATAATTGAGCGGTCGGCCGAAGATGCGCAGCACGCTGCAGGAAAACGAACATACGGTGACGCCGGAAAACACGCGGATGGTCAGCTTGTCACCCTCGTTGAGCACGATCGACGCGCCGTTTTCCATGGGAATCTTGACGATCAAATACTCATCCTTCACATAGCCGATCACGGTCGAGAAATGCTGGATGGGTTTGATGGTGCGATGCGTGATGAACTGGATGCGTCCCCCCACCTGCAGATGCATGGCCTCGAATTCGAAGTCCTGGAGCTTGCTTTCCGCGGCGGGCCTGTTGCTAGTCATCCGATGCTCATTTGAATATTGTCGACTCGCAGTATGCATGATTTCTTGATGAAAAAGCACTCATATCAATGAAATTCATATTGGCCTGGAAAAAAGCCTTCGGCCTGTGCTCGTGCGCGGCGCAGGTTTTATAATTGCATTAATATTGACGAATGAAAATCTTATGCCGCGCAGCTACTTCTGGACCATGTTGTTCCTGATCCTGCATCAAATCGACGCCGCCTACTGCAAAGAGTGGGAGATGTTTCAGTTTCCTGGCGGCGTCCAGGGTTTCCTGGCGTTTAATCTGGCGGCCATTTCGCTGGTGCTGGTCGGTTACCGGCACGTGCTGCTGAACACCACGCAGGCGCCGTGGTATGCGGCAGTGTGCGCCGCGCTGGGCGTGGGCACCTTCCTGATCCACGCCGGCTTCGCGCTGGCGGGACAGGAACAGTTCCACTTGCCGCTGTCCGTGGCCATCATCGCGCTGTGCCTGGCATGCGCCGCCTGGCTGCTGCGCGACTTGCGCCGGGTCAGGGGCCAGCTGGCGCGCCAGGCAACATGATTACACCTCGGCGTGCCAGTCGCCCGACTTGCCGCCATGCTTTTCCAGCACGCGCACGTTCGTCATGACCATGCCGCGGTCGACGGCCTTGCACATGTCATAAATTGTCAGCAAGCCGATTTGCACGGACGTGAGCGCTTCCATTTCCACGCCCGTCTTGCCCGTCGTGTCGACCTGGGCGCGGCAGTGCACGCTGTTGGCCGCTTCGTCCACTTCGAAGTCGACGGTGACGCGCGTCAGGGCCAGCGGGTGGCACAGGGGGATCAGGTCGCTGGTGCGCTTGGCGCCCATGATGGCGGCGATGCGGGCGATGCCCAGCACGTCGCCCTTTTTCGCATTGCCGGAAATGATCAAGGCCAGGGTGGCGGGCTGCATGCGGATGGTGCCGGTGGCCACGGCGCTGCGGCGCGTGTCTTCCTTGCTGCCCACGTCCACCATGTGGGCCTGGCCCGTGGCGTCGAAATGGGTCAGTTCCCCGGCGGGGGCTTGCTTGTCTGCTGTTGTCATGGCGTCAAAATAGGTGAGGAGTGGGGGGCGCGGCATGCCGGGTCACGCCGTCATGCCACTGGCATGGTGCATGCTTGTTGCGTGGGAATGGGCGCCGCTAACAAGGTATGATAGCACCCGTGAATTCAAAAACTCCCCTTCCGATCGTCCTTGAAAACGCCGCTGCGCCATGGCGGCGCGGCGCCCGGCGCGCAGCCATGCTCGCTGCCTTGTCGCTGGCGGCGCCGTTTGCGCTGGCGCAAACCTATACGTCCGCGCCAGCGGCGCCGGCCGCCAGTGCGGTGGCCAAGCAGGGAAGCAGCTGGACGCCGCCGGCCGTGCCGCCGGCGCCGAATCTGCCTAACCTGGGCGATACCTCGCGCGAAGACCTGTCGCCGGCGATGGAGCGCAAGATCGGCGAGGAAATCATGCGCGGCATCCGCGGCGACCGCGATTACCTCGACGACGCGCCCTTGCTGGAATACCTGAATACCTTCGGCAACGCCCTCGTGGCGGCGCGACCCAGCGTGCGCGGCGAAACGAATTACGACTATTTTTTCTTCGCCGTGCGCGATCCCCAGTTGAACGCGTTTGCCTTGCCTGGCGGCTTTATCGGCGTGCACTCGGCCCTGGTGCTGGCGGCGCAAACGGAGGCGGAACTGGCGTCCGTGCTGTCGCACGAGATCGGCCACGTGGCGCAGCGCCATATCGCGCGCATGCTGGGCCAGCAGCGCCAGGACGCCCTGATGCCGCTGGCCGCCATGCTGCTGGCGGCGCTCGCGTCGCGCGCGGGCGGTGACGTGGCCATGGGCGTGTTTGCCGCCGGCCAGGGCCTGGCCATCCAGCGCCAGCTCAATTTCGGCCGCGACGCCGAACGCGAGGCGGACCGCATCGGCTTCCAGATCATGGGCGAAGCCGGTTTCGATACCACCGGCATGGTGGCCTTCTTCGGCCGCATGCAGGCGGCCAGCCGTTCGTACAGCGACCTGATGCCCGCCTACTTGCAGACGCACCCGCTGACGACGGAACGCATCGCCGACATCCAGGCGCGCATTCGCGAGCAGCCGTACAAGCAGCGTGCCGACAGCCTGAGTTTCCACCTGGCCCGGGCCCGCGCCCGCGTGCTGCAGGATGAAAGCGTGCAAGGCTTGCTGAATGCCAAGGCTGTCTTCACGACGCAGCTGGAACAGCAAAGCCGCTTCCAGGTGGTGGCTGCCCATTACGGCTTGTCCTTTGTTGCCGTCAAGCAGGGCAAGCCGCTGGATGCGCAAAAGGAACTCGATGCGGCCAATGCGGCCCTGCATCAGCCGGCCGCGCCGAATGTGCTGACCTCGGGCGGCACGCAGGCCCCCAATTCCCTGCTGGCGGCGATGGGGCTGGAAGTGCTGCTGATGCCGTCGCAGAAGAAGGAAGTGGCGCAACAGGCTTTGAAGGCGGCCGACGCGGCGCGCCAGCAGTTTCCCCTCTCGCGCGGCATTGCCCATCAGTATGCGGAAGCGCTGATGGCGGCCGGCAAGCTGGAACAATCGACCTTGTACCTGCGCGAACAGGTGCAGCTCTACAAGGAAGAACCGGAACTGTACGATTTACTGGCGAAAGCGTATGCGGATCAGGGCAAGATGACCTTGCAGCACATGGCCCTGGCCGAATCCTACGTGCTGCAGGGCGCCACCATGGCCGCGCTGGACCAGCTGACGATCGCCCGCAAATCGACGGACGCGACCTTTTATGACCAGGCCGTGATCGATGCGCGCGAGCGGGAATTGCAGGAAAAGCGCCGCGAACAGATCAAGGACCAGAAGGGCTAAGCCTTATTCGGCTTGCGGCATCGGCTGGAAGCCGAAGGTCTGCGGCACGGCAGCGTAGCGCAGCGGCTGCACGGCAATCTCCTTGCCGTCATGCAATAGCATCAATTTGCCCTGCCCATTTTCCAGCCACGCCAGCAAGGCGTCGTCGCCGGCCTGCTGGCCGTCCACGCGCAGCGACGCCAGCACCTGCGCCATGTCACGGTCATCGACCTGCGCGATGATGTCGCCCTGGCGCAGGATCAGCGCGCCGTTGTCGCACAGCCAGGCGGCATCGATGGCCGCCAGCGGCGTACCCGTCTGCAAGACAAACCCGTGCTGCGGGTCGCTGCGGGCGATGTACGGCGTCGCTTCCAGATTCACATACACGCGCTGCGGGCCATTCTGGAAAAACCAGCAACCGCGTTCATCCTGGGCGTAATTGCGGTGGATAAAGTTCAACAGGGCCGTGTGGGCGATCTTGTCGCCGGGCAGTTGTTGCTGTTGCGCCTGCTGGTCGCGCATGCGCCAGTGGCCGCGCGCGTCCAGGCCCAGCCAGCCGTAGCAGTGGGGCACGTTCGGCCATTTGGCCAGGGCCTGCTTGACGAGTTCATCCATGTGGTGCGTTTTCCGTGTGCGTTTGCGAACTGCCAGCGTGACAGGTTTGCGGCGCCGGTGGCGCCGTGTTGCCGCCTTCAAAAAAATGCATCAGCCGTTGCGGCAGCCAGCGCGTGCTTCCCGGCAACTTGCCTGCGGCGAAGCCGACGTGGCCGCCGTGGCGCGGATAGTCGAGCGTGACCGGCGGCGCGGCGCTGCGCGGCAAGAAGCGCCCGGGCAGGAAGGGGTCATTTTGCGCATTCAGCACCAGGGTCGGCACGGTGATGTCCGGCAAGACGTGCTTGGCGCTGGCGCGGTGCCAGTAATCGTCGGCGTCGCGATAGCCGTGCAGTGGTGCCGTGACGACATTGTCGAAGGCGTGCAAGTCGCGCGCGGCCAGCATGGCCTCGCGCGCGAACAGGCCGGGAAACTGTTCCAGCTTGGCCAGGCATTTCGGTTTCAAGGTGTTCAGGAACATGCGCGTGTAGAAACGGTTGGCGCCGGACGACAGGGCCTTGCCCCCTTGCGCCAGGTCCAGCGGCGCGGACACGGCCGCGGCCGCATCGATGAAATCGGCCTGGTGCTGCGACTGGCCCAGCCAGCACAGCAGTGCATTGCCGCCCAAGGAGACGCCGGCCGCGTACAATTTTCCCGTCGCGCGCCGACGCAGGCGCTGCACGATCCAGTCCACTTCCTGCGCATCGCCGGAATGGTAAAAACGCGGCGCCAGGTTGGCTTCGCCCGAGCAGCCGCGAAAATGGGGCACGGCGCCCGACCAGCCGCGCGCCGCCACTTCGCTCATCAGGGCGCGCGCGTAGTGACTGCTGGATGAGCCTTCCAAGCCGTGGAACAGCACCACGAAGGGCTGGCCCGGCTGGCCGTCGACCAGGTCGACGTCGACGAAGTCGCCATCGGGCGCCTGCCAGCGTTCGCGGCGGAAGGCCACGGCCGGCTTGGCGAGGCACACGGCCGGATAAATCGTCTGCGCGTGGCCGCCAGGCAGCCAGAGCGGGGCGGTGTAGGACAGTGACAAAGACATCAGTGCAGAATCTGCGCCCCGGTGGCGTCGGCCGGCGCGCCGCCCGGGGCGATGGACGCGTGGTGCAGCACGATGCGCCAGCCGCGCGGCGTTTTCACGTACACGTTCGTGGCCAGCAGGTGCGCCGGGCCGCCTTCTTCCTGGGTGACGCCTTCGATCACCGTGTGCACGGAGCTCATCAGGTTGTGCGTCTCATGCAGCTGTGCCGGCACGATGTGCAGGCCGCCGCCCGCCAGGATGGTTTCCCACGAGGCGCGGATGGCGGCATGGCCGATCAGGCGCGCGCCGCCCGGGTGGATGCAGACGATCTCTTCATCGTCGGCCCACAGCGCCATCAGCGCCTCGAGGTCGGCGCGGTGCAAGGCATCGTAGAACGCCGCTTCGACTTCGGCGGCGCTGCCATTGAGTTCTTTCAGACGTTTCATGACGACTCCGGCTTGAGCGGTATAGATGACAGGTGCAAATGAAAACGGCGCGCTGGAGGCGCGCCGCTGGGCAGTTTAATGATGGCCGGCGCTGGCGCCTTCCTTCAGGGTGTAGGCCGTGCCGCAATACGGGCACTTGGCGATACCGTCCTTGTTGAATTCCAGGAACACGCGCGGATGCGACGACCACAGCGGCATGGCCGGGTTAGGGCAGTGGGCTGGCAAGTCTTTACTGTCGAGTTCGACCGCTGGCTGGGTGGTTTTTGTCATCTTGTCATGCTCCGTGAGGCTGTATGGAAGGAAGTCGGCGGCTGCCAAAAGCACGATTTTAACGGATTCAGGCAGACAGCAAAAATCATGGCTAAAATGGCGGCTCGATCATCTTCGGCTGCGGCGCGGATTTTTGCGCAAATATGGCAGCTGCAGCGCCACACTGACTGGATTTGCCTTGCCGGTATCATCGTTGCCGCCCTTGTCGTCTTGCACCATTGTTGTGCAGTTACCACACTCAGCCTGCCGGGGGCTCGCATGAACACCCGCGTGAACGCCGTCCCGGCCGCCAAGGACGACGCCCTGCTGAAGGATGCCTGGCGCGCCGGCCTGAACCTCGGCGCGCCCACCCTGCTGGGCATCGCCGCCTGGGGCATGGTGGTGGGCGTGGCCATGGTGAAAAGCGGCCTGACGGTGGCGCAGGCGGGGGCCATGACCCTGTTCGTCTTTGCCGGATCGGCCCAGCTCGCTTCCTTGCCCCTGCTGGCCGCGCATGCGCCCGTGTGGGTGATCTTCGCCACGGCCCTCGTCGTCAATTTGCGGTTTGTTATCTTTTCCGTGCTGCTGGCCCCCCATTTCGCCCATCTGCCGTGGCGCCAGCGCTTTGCGCTCGGCTATGTGGCGGGCGACATCACCGTGGGCCTGTTCCTGCAGCGTTACCCGCACGAAACGCCGGACCCGGCCAAGCTGCCTTTCCTGAAAGGCTTGATTTACCCCAACTGGCTGGCCTGGCAAATCGGTTCCTTCATCGGCATCGTGCTGGGCGCCGTCGTGCCCGCCGAATGGGGACTGGGTTTTGCCGGCACCCTGGCGATCCTGTGCGTGACGGTGCCGCTGATCCTCAGCCGCGCGGCCCTGTGCGGCGTGCTGGTGGCGGGCACGGTGGCCGTGCTGGCCTACGGCCTGCCCTATAAACTGGGCTTGCTGGTGGCCGTTCTGGTGGGCATGGTCAGCGCCATGGCCGTGGAAGAATTGACAGAGAAATGGACAAAACGCCATGTTTGACGGCATAGACTGGGGCAGGGCCGACGTGTGGATCGCCATCGCCGTGCTGGTGGTGGCGACAGCGGCCACGCGCAGCACCTTCTGGCTGGTCGGCCACCACATCACCATTCCGCGCCGCGTGGGCGAGATGCTGCGCTATGCGCCGGCCTGCGCGCTGGCGGCCATCATCGCGCCCGACATGCTGATGGAAGGGCAGCAGGTGCACTTCGGATTATCGAATTTGAAACTCTTGTCCGGGATTGCCGCCACGCTCTTTTTCGTGATTCGCCGCAATATGTTGCAAACCATTGTGTTCGGCATGCTGGTTTTCACGGGCTTGCGACTGTTGCACGTTTTTCAGTAAAGCAGGACAAATCGGGGATTTGCTCTGGTCATTGCGGTAAAATAGCGCACTTCCTTCCACTCGTCATCTGGATCGCCATGTCAGCTGTTCTCAACTTCATCCGTCTGCAAGATTTGATCGCCCAAAATGCACTGCAAGGCAAGCGCGTGTTTATTCGCGCCGACCTGAACGTCCCGCAAGATGACAGTGGCAAGATCACCGAAGATACGCGCATCCGCGCCTCGGTGCCGGCCATCCGCGCCGCGCTCGACGCCGGCGCCGCCGTCATGGTGACGTCGCACCTGGGCCGTCCTACGGAAGGCGAGTTCAAGCCGGCCGACAGCTTGGCGCCCGTGGCAGCCCGCCTGTCCGAGCTGCTGGGCCAGGAAGTTGCATTGAAACAAAACTGGGTCGACGGCGCCGGCCTGGAATCCCTGGCTGCCGGCCAGGTCGTCCTGCTGGAAAACGTGCGCGTCAACAAGGGCGAAAAGAAAAACAGCGATGAGCTGGCGCAAAAAATGGCGAAATTGTGCGATATCTACGTCAATGACGCGTTCGGCACGGCCCACCGCGCCGAAGCATCCACGCACGGCATCGCCAAGTTCGCCCCCGTCGCCTGCGCCGGCCCGCTGCTGGCCGCCGAGCTCGATGCGTTGGGCAAGGCGCTGCATGCGCCAGCCCGTCCGTTGCTGGCGATCGTTGCCGGCTCGAAAGTGTCGAGCAAGCTGACCATCCTGAAAGCCCTGTCCGACAAGGTGGATAACCTGATCGTCGGCGGCGGCATCGCCAACACCTTCATGAAGGCCGTCGGCTTGAATGTCGGCAAGTCGCTGGTGGAAGCGGAACTCGTCGAGGAAGCGAAAGCCATCATCGACATCATGGCCAAGCGCGGCGCGCAAGTGCCGATTCCCGTCGACGTCGTGTGCGCCAAGGAATTCTCGCCAACGGCCGCCGCCACCGTCAAGGACGTGGCCGACGTGGCGGACGACGACATGATCCTCGATATCGGCCCGAAAACGGCTGCACTGCTGGCGCAGCAGATCGCCGTCGCCGGCACCATCGTGTGGAACGGCCCTGTCGGCGTGTTCGAATTCGACCAGTTCGGCAACGGCACCAAGACCCTGGCCCTGGCCATTGCCGATTCGACAGCATTCTCGATCGCCGGCGGTGGCGACACCCTGGCGGCGATTGCCAAATACGACATTACCGATAAAATCAGCTATATCTCGACCGGTGGCGGCGCCTTCCTGGAGTTCCTGGAAGGCAAGACCCTGCCGGCCGTGGAAATCCTGATGCAACGCGCCGCTTAAGGCGTTACTGTCAGCAGTTCAGTACCAAGCGCAGCCTGACCGCTGCGCTTTTACCTTGCCGGGCGGTTCAGCCGCCGGGTCTTGCTCACCTTCGCTCGCGCACAAGGACTCCTATGCCACGCGGTACAAAAATCGTAGCAACAATCGGCCCCGCCTCCACCGACTTCGCTATCCTGGTGAAGATGATACGTGCGGGCGTCGACGTGGTGCGTTTGAATTTTTCCCACGGCAAGGCGCAAGACCATATCGACCGCGCGGCGCTGGTGCGCCTGGCGGCGGCCGAGTGCGGCCGCGAAGTGGCCATCATGGCCGACATGCAAGGGCCGAAGATTCGCGTCGGCAAGTTTGAAAACACGCGCATCGAGCTTGAAGCGGGCGCGCGCTTCATCCTCGACGCCAAGTGGGGCGAAAACGGCGAACTGGGTAACCAGGAGCGGGTCGGCCTCGACTACAAGGCCCTGCCGCGCGACCTGCACAAGGGCGACGTGCTGCTGCTGAACGATGGCCTCATCGTGCTGATCGTCGAGCGCATCCAAGGCAGCGAAATCCACACCACCGTCAAGATCGGCGGCGAGTTGTCGAACAACAAGGGCATCAACCGCCAGGGCGGCGGCCTGTCCGCGCCCGCGTTGACGGCCAAGGATATGGAAGATATCAAGACGGCCATGAGTTTCCAGGCCGACTATCTGGCCATTTCCTTCCCGAAATGCGCGACCGACATGGAAATGGCGCGCCAGCTGGCCAATATCGCCGGCGAACCGTATCACCACAAGCCGATGATGATCGCCAAGATCGAGCGCGCGGAAGCCATTCCTGCCCTGCAAGAGATTCTTGACGCGTCCGACGGCATCATGGTGGCGCGCGGCGATCTGGCCGTCGAGGTGGGCAATGCGGCCGTGCCGGCCTTGCAAAAGCGCATGATCAAGATGGCGCGCGCGTCGAACAAGCTGGCCATCACGGCCACGCAGATGATGGAATCGATGATCGTCAACGCCGTGCCGACCCGCGCGGAAGTGTCCGACGTGGCCAATGCCGTGCTCGATGGTACGGATGCCGTCATGACGTCGGCCGAGACGGCCTCGGGCAAGTATCCGATCGAGACGGTGGAAATGATGGCCGCCATCTGCGTGGAAGCGGAACAGTCCGAATACAACAAGCTCGATGCCGATTTCCTCAACGTCACATTCACCCGCATCGACCAGTCGATCGCGTATGGCGCCCTGTTCACGGCCCATCACCTGCGCGTCAAAGCCATCGTGGCGCTGACGGAATCCGGTTCCACCGCCTTGTGGATGAGCCGCCACAGTATCGACACGCCGATTTACGCGCTCACGCCCAGTGTGACGACTTTGCGCAAAGCCGCGCTGTACCGCAATGTTCGGGCGTATCATCTGATGCAGAACGCCCCCAGCGCGCAAGTGCTGAAGCAGGCGGAAGACCTGCTGGTCGAACAGGGCATCGTCCGCAAGGGCGACATGATCGTCGTCACCTGGGGCGAGCCGATGGGCCAGGTGGGCGGCACGAATGCATTGAAAATTGTCAAAGTCGGCGATCTGGAATCCGTGCTGATTTGATGTAACTCATTCAGGTGCCGGCGCGGCAGTTGGCCGCGCGGCGCCGCAACAGTTTCTATTGTTCTCTGGAGTATTACCATGTCTCTCGTATCCATGCGTCAACTGCTGGACCATGCCGCCGAAAACGGTTATGGCATTCCTGCTTTCAACGTCAACAACCTGGAGCAAGTGCAAGCCATCATGGCTGCCGCCGATGCGCTGAACAGCCCGGTGATCATGCAAGCGTCCGCTGGCGCGCGCAAGTACGCCGGTGAAGCGTTCCTGCGCCACCTGATCGACGCCGCCGTCGAAGCGTATCCGCACATCCCCGTCGTCATGCACCAGGATCACGGCCAGTCGCCGGCCGTCTGCATGGCCGCCATCCGCTCGGGTTTCACTTCCGTGATGATGGACGGTTCGCTGGAAGCGGACGGCAAGTCGGTCGCCTCCTACGAATACAACGTGGAAGTGTCGCGTGAAGTGGTGAAATTCTCGCACGCCATCGGCGTGACCGTGGAAGCGGAACTGGGCGTGCTCGGTTCGCTGGAAACCATGAAGGGCGACAAGGAAGACGGCCACGGCGCCGACGGCACCATGACCCGCGAGCAATTGCTGACGGACGTGGCGCAAGCGGCCGACTTCGT
Organism: Janthinobacterium rivuli; assembly: GCF_009208735.1. GTDB lineage: Bacteria > Pseudomonadota > Gammaproteobacteria > Burkholderiales > Burkholderiaceae_D > Janthinobacterium. Next base: position 248,734 of record NZ_WFLJ01000003.1, read on the forward strand.
GCAGCGCACCCAGTGCGACGCCCTGGCGATCGCCATCGGCACCTCGCACGGCGCCTACAAGTTCACGCGCAAGCCGACGGGCGACATCCTGGCCATCGACCGCATCAAGGAAATCCACGCGCGCATCCCGAACACCCACCTGGTGATGCACGGTTCCTCGTCGGTACCGCAGGAATTGCTGGCCATCATCCGCGAATTCGGCGGCGACATGAAGGAAACCTACGGCGTGCCAGTCGAGGAAATCCAGGAAGGCATCCGTCACGGCGTGCGCAAGATCAACATCGACACGGACATCCGCCTGGCGATGACGGCCGCGATCCGCAAGTATCTGTTTGAAAATCCATCGAAATTCGACCCGCGCGACTTCCTGAAGCCAGCCCGTACCGCCGCCGAGCAAATCGTGCGCGCGCGCATGCAAGCCTTCGGCTGCGAAGGCCAGGCGTCGAAGATCAAGGTCATCACGATGGAAAAAATGGCCGAGCGCTACAAGGCCGGCGAGCTGTCGCAAATTGTGAAGTAAAATTCTGTCTGGAACGGGCCGGAAGCCGTATCTCCGTGCCCGATTTTCTCGACCGGCGGGCGCTTTCCCTGCCTGCCGGTTTCGTATCATCCAACTATTCCCCCGCTATGAACAGCCTCTATCAGACTTCCATCCACTCCCTGCCATTGCTGGGCCACGGCAAGGTCCGCGACAACTACGCCGTTGGCGACGACAAGATCCTGATCGTCACCACGGACCGCCTGTCGGCCTTCGATGTCGTCATGAACGAGCCTATCCCCGGCAAGGGCAAGGTGCTCAACCAGATGAGCGACTTCTGGTTCGAGAAACTGGGCCACATCGTGCCGAACCACCTGACCGGCGTGGCGCCGGAATCCGTGGTGGCGCCCGAGGAAGTCGAGCAAGTCAAGGGCCGCGCCGTCGTGGCCAAGCGCTTGAAACCGATCATGGTCGAGGCAGTCGTGCGCGGCTACATCATCGGTTCGGGCTGGAAAGATTATCAGGACACGGGCAGCATCTGCGGCATCAAGCTGCCAGCCGGCCTGCAACAGGCGGAAAAACTGCCGGAGCCGATCTTCACCCCGGCGGCCAAGGCCGAGCTGGGCGAGCATGATGAAAACATCAGCTTTGCTGAAATGGAACAGCGTATCGGCGCCGACCTGGCAGCCAAGATGCGCGACGTCGCCATTGCCCTGTACAAGACGGCCGCCGAATACGCGGCCACGCGCGGCATCATCATCGCCGACACCAAGTTCGAATTCGGCCTGGACGACAATGGCGTGATGCACCTGATGGATGAAGTGCTGACGGCCGACTCGTCGCGCTTCTGGCCCGCCGATTCCTACCAGCCAGGCATCTCGCCGCCGTCGTTCGATAAGCAATTCGTGCGCGACTACCTGGAAACGCTGACCTGGGGCAAGACCGCCCCGGCGCCTGCGCTGCCGGCCGACGTCATCGAAAAAACCCAGGCCAAGTACTTTGAAGCCATCGAGCGCCTGACGGGCGAGAAGCTGAAGGCCTGAGATGACTGAGCAGAATAAGCCGCTGGTCGGCGTCATCATGGGGTCGTCCTCGGACTGGGACGTGATGCAGAATGCGGTTGCCATCTTGAAACAGTTTGGCGTGCCGTACGAAGCGCAAGTCATTTCCGCGCACCGCATGCCCGACGAGATGTATGCGTACGCGAAAAGCGCGCGCGCGCGTGGCTTGCGCGCCATCATCGCCGGCGCCGGTGGCGCGGCCCACCTGCCTGGCATGGTGGCGGCGATGACCATCGTGCCCGTGCTGGGCGTGCCCGTGCCGTCGAAATACCTGCGCGGCGAAGATTCCATGCTGTCCATCCTGCAAATGCCCAAGGGCGTGCCGGTGGCCACCTTCGCCATCGGCGAAGCGGGCGCGGCGAATGCGGCGCTGACGGCGGTGGCGATGCTTGCCGCCAACGACGACGCCCTGGCCGACAAGCTCGAAGCCTTCCGCGCCACGCAAACGGCCGCCGCCAAGGCCATGGTCTTGCCTGAATAATGTGTTTGAAAAATAATGAATAGTAAATCGACTTCCCCATTGCTGCCCGCCGCCAACCCACCGGCATGGCTGGGCGTGATGGGCGGCGGCCAGCTCGGCCGCATGTTTGCCCAGGCCGCCCAGAGCATGGGCTACCAGGTTGCAGTTCTTGAACCTGTGCTGGAGCCGGCCGCTACTTGCCCTGCGGGGCAGGTGGCGCAGCGCCTGATCAACGCCGGCTACAGCGATGCGGCCGGCCTCGACGCGCTGGCGGCGCAATGCCTGGCCGTCACCACGGAATTCGAGAACGTGCCGGCCGACAGCCTGTCGCGCCTGGCCGAACGCGTGTTCGTGGCGCCGAATGCCCACGGCGTATCGGTGGCGCAAGACCGCATCGCGGAAAAGCGTTTCTTTGTCGACTGTGCCAGCAAATCCGGCGTGCTGCCGGCGCCGCACATGGTCATCGCCACGCAGGCTGATATTGGCGCCATTGGCGACGACTTGCTGCCGGGCATCCTGAAAACCGTGCGCATGGGCTATGACGGCAAGGGCCAGTTCCGCGTGCGCACGCGCGACGACGTGCGCGCCGCCTTCGCGGAAATGGGACAAGTAACTTGCCTGTTGGAAAAGATGCTGCCGCTGGCGTATGAAGTGTCCGTGCTCACGGCGCGCGGCGTGGATGGCGCATCGGTCGTGTATCCGATCGCCGAAAACGTGCACCGCGACGGCGTCTTGTTTACCACCACGGTGCCGGGCCCGAACGTGTCGGACGACTGCGCCGCCAGGGCGCAGCGGGCGGCGCAAGCCATGGTCGCCGAGCTCGGCTATGTCGGCGTGCTGTGCATCGAATTTTTCGTGCTGGCCGACGGCAGCCTGGTGGTCAACGAGATGGCGCCGCGTCCACACAACAGCGGCCATTACACGATGGATGCCTGCGTCACCAGCCAGTTCGCGCAGCAGGTACGGGCCATGGCGCGTCTGCCGCTGGGCGACGTGCGCCAGCATTCGCCGGCCGTGATGCTCAACATCCTCGGTGACGCCTGGTTCGCCGGCGACAGCGATGTCGCCAGCGAACCGGCGTGGGACCAGGTGCTGGCGCTGCCGGGCGCTTGCCTGCACCTGTATGGCAAGGATGATCCGCGCCGTGGCCGCAAGATGGGCCACCTGACCTTCATCGCGGCAACGTTGCCGCAGGCGCAGCAGCGCTTGCGCGACGCTTGCCTGATCCTGGGAATCGCACCGTGAGCGTGCAGGCACACGACTTGGCGGCGGCCGCCGCCGTGCTGGAAGCGGGCGGCCTCGTCGCTTTCCCGACAGAAACGGTGTATGGCCTGGGCGCCGATGCGGAAAACCCAGCCGCCGTGGCGCGCATCTACGAAGCCAAGGGCCGTCCCTCGGACCACCCCGTGATCGTGCACGTGGCGCCCGGCGCCGACTTGGCGCACTGGTCCGACGATATCCCCGCGGAAGCGCGGCAACTGGTGGCCGCCTTCTGGCCCGGTCCGCTGACCCTGATCGTCAAGCGCGCCGCGCATATTCCCGACGCCGTGTCCGGCGGCCAGGACACGGTGGGCTTGCGCTGCCCGTCGCATCCGGTGGCTATCGAACTGCTACGCACCTTCAAGGGCGGCAAGGGCGGCCTGGCGGCGCCGTCGGCGAACAAATTCGGCAATGTCAGCCCCACCACGGCGCAGCACGTGCGCGATGAATTCGCGGCGGAACTCGCGAGCGGCTTGCTGGGCCTGGTTCTCGATGGCGGGCAGAGCGACGTCGGCATCGAGTCGACCATCGTCGACCTGTCGCGCCTGGCCACGCACGGTCCCGTGCTGTTGCGTCCCGGCCATATCAGCAGCGAGCAGATCGCCGCCGTCATCGGTCGCGCGCCAGCCGTGGCGGACGCGGCCGCGCCGCGCGCCTCGGGCACGCTGGAATCGCATTACGCGCCACATACGCCTGTTGCGATGCAGCACAGCGACGACGTGGCCGCCACCTTGAACCGCCTGCTCAACGACGGGCGCCGCGTGGCCCTGATTCACTATTCGGACCTGCCGCCGGCCAGCGCCAGCGTACGCCTGGCGGCCAGCCCGGAAAATTACGCACATGCGCTGTATGCCTCGCTGCGCACGATGGACCAGGTCGGCGCCGAGCTGATCCTCGTCGAAGCACCGCCCACCGGCCCCGCGTGGCTGGGCGTCAACGACCGTCTGCGGCGTGCCGCCTTCGGCTCAAGTGGTATCTTGCAGCAATTTCTGTCCGCATCATAAAAGCCCCGCAAGGGGCTTTTTCTTGATGCAGCGCAATAGCGATGCTTGCCACGAAACATCTTAAATCCTCCATAATTCAGCGGATCGCCCGGTCGTGACGGGGCGCTGGCGGTGTTGTTATTTCGTTGATTTTTAAAACATATTTTCTATACAAGCCTGAGGAACGATGGCATATTAGTTGGGTAGCGAATAGCACGCCCGTTCGTTTAGAAACCAGAAAAAAGACCGAGGAGACAAAATGCATCAAACAAAATTCGCGCTGGCCGTGCTGGCAGCGGCTGTCCTGGCAGGTTGCGGCGGCGCCAGTGGCGGTGATCAAACCTTGAAAGTCAAATACACGGCGCAGGTGTCGTTCGGCGACAGCCTGTCCGATGTCGGTTCGTATGCCGTCGCCGGCGTGGCGGCGAAAGGTGGTGGCAAATTCACCATCAATGGCGACAATACCAAGATCAATCCTGAACTGACGGGCAAGAACTGGACCGAGCACCTGGCCGCCCAATTCGGCCTGGCCGCGCCATGCGCCGCCGAAACGGGCCTGGAAGGCAGCATTCCCTCCCTGCAGGCTCCGCGCGTCAAGCATCCCGGCTGCTTCGGCTACGCCATGGGCGGTTCGCGCGTGACCAACCCCGTCGGACCGAACAACAAATTGGCAGGAGGTACGCTGGGCGCCCTGACCGTGCCCGTGGTGACGCAGATCGCGAACCACCTGGCCGTTTCCGGCGGCAAGTTCAGCGGCACGGAAGCCGTCTTCGTGATGGCGGGCGGCAATGACGTACTGTTCCTGCTGGGTGATTTGCAAGCGAAGGCGACTGCCGCCGGCAAGACGGCAGGCGCGACCGCTGGGGCGCAGGCTTTCGCCACCAATCTGACCATGGCCCTGGCGGCCGGCGCCACCAATCCTACCACGGCAGCGGCTGCCATCGGCGCCGCCGTCAAGACGGCCAGCGCGGCGCCTGGCGCCACGTCGACATCGATCACGCAGGCCGCCATCGTCGCAGCAGCCGGCGAGCCGCGCAATGACTCCATCAGCTCGCCTACCGTGTATGGCCCGCTGGTCGCCAAGGCGCAAGCCGATGCGACGGTGACGGGCAATGCCGCCGGCGCCAAGGCCGGTGCCGACTACGCCGCAGCAAACGGGCCTGCATTGGTTGGCGCCATGAAACAGGCTGGCACCGAACTGGTGGCGCTGGTGAAGGACCAGATCATCGCCAAGGGCGCCAACTATGTCATCGTCAACAACCTGCCGGACGTGGCCGGTACGCCATCGGGCTTGAGCAAGGATGCCAACACCAAGGCGCTGATCAACGCCATGGTCGGCGCCTTCAATGGCGAATTGAGCGGTGGCTTGAACGGCAATGCGAAAGTCTTGCTGGTCGACGTGTTTGCCGTCAGCCATGACCAGGGCGTCAACCCTGGCCCGTATGGCTTGACCAACGTCAGCGAGACGGCATGCGACCTGAGCGCGCCGGGCAATATCCTGGGCAGCTCGCTGGTCTGCAATGGCACGAACCTGAAAGCGGGCGACGTCAGCCATTACTCGTATGCCGACGATGTGCACCCTACGCCGTTCAACAACTTGTTGCTGGCCCGTTACGTGGCCAAGGACATGGTCGTGCGGGGCTGGCTGTAAGGGATGGCCGCACCGGCCGTGCCTGGGAGGCGCGGCCGGTGCCGGCAGCGACAAGACTCGAAAGCGGAACACTCCGCACATACTGAATCAGGAGACAAGATGAAGAATCGTTTGAATACCGCCGTACGCGTGCTGGCCGCGGCTGCCGCGATGGCCATGGCGACGGGCGCCTCGGCGCAAAGCGCAGGCACCTGGATGGCCAAGGTCGGCCTCAACAAGATCACGCCGCACGTGGACAGTGGCGACATTTCCGCGCCGGCATTGCCGGGCACCAAGGCCGACGTCAAATCGGACACCAAGCCCATCCTGACCTTTGCCTACATGATCACGGACAATATTTCCGCTGAAATGATCCTGGGCGTGCCGTACAAGCATGACCTGATGGGCGATGGTGCCATCAAGGGCACGGGCAAGCTGGGGACAGCGGAAGCCTTGCCGCCGACGGCCTTCATCCAGTACCGTTTCTTCCAGCCCAATGCGATGATCCGCCCTTACGTGGGCGCGGGCTTGACGTATGCCTATTTCCAGAAGGAAAAAGGCTCGGGCCAGATGACGGCCTTGCTGGATCCGGGTGGATCGCCAGTCACCTACCGCCTGGATAACAAGCTGGCAGGCAGCCTGGTGGTTGGCAGCACCCTGGCCTTCAACGAGCGCTGGTTTGCCGACGTGGCCGTGGTCAAGACGTTCCTGAAAACCAAGGCGAAATTCTCGACGGGGCAGACGCAGGACATCAAGCTCGACCCGCTCGCCGTGAGTGTCAGCATCGGGTATAAATTTACCCTGTAAAACAAAAAATCCGCCTCGGCGGATTTTTTTTTCGTCCCGCTCAGGCTGGCGGTGTATTGAACTTTCCATTGTGGAAGATCAAGGGCGGCTGCGCGGCAAACGCGCATTGTTCCACTTCGCCCACGAAAATGACGTGGTCGCCTTCCGGATAGCGGCTGCGGTTGTGGCATTCGAACCAGGCCGACGCGCCTTTCAGGATGGGCTGGCCCGTGCGCGACAGTTCGTATTCCACGTCGTCGAAGGGATTCGGTGTACGGCGTGAAAAGCGCGTGGCCAGTTCCGCCTGGTCGGCGCCCAGCACATTGATGACGTAATGTGAGTTGCCGCTGAAAATGGGCATGCTGTTGGCCACGGAACCGAGGCTCCACAGCACCAGCGGCGGCGACAGCGAGACGGAATTGAAGGAACTGGCCGTCAAGCCACGGAAACTGCCGTCGGCCAGGCGCGTCGTAATCACCGTCACGCCAGTGGCAAATTGCGACAGTGCCTGGCGGAAATGTGTCGTATCGAATTCTTGCGCGGGCGCGCGGGGAGAGCGTGTGTTCATGGGTGACCTGTCTATTTGCTGACATTATGCCAAAAATCGGCCGCGCCAGCGCAATCGTGGCCGGCATGCCCCTTATGTGCGGTGCACCACGCGCCGTTTCAAGCGGCACTGCAGGCCGTGGCGCTTTGCGTTACAGTGATGAAATGACATGTCGCAGAGGCGTTGTGGGAGGACATCATGAATCAACAGACGGAAGTGGCGGTATTCGGCGGTGGCTGTTTCTGGTGCCTCGCTGCCGTGTACGCGCAAGTGCGTGGCGTGACGCGCGTCGAGTCCGGCTACATGGGCGGCAGCGTGCCCGATCCCACCTATGAACAGGTATGCGCGGGCGAGACGGGCCATGCGGAAGTGGTGCGCCTGGAATTTGATCCCGCCGTCATCGCTTACCACGACTTGCTGGAAATCTTTTTTACCTTGCACGACCCCACCACCCTGAACCGGCAAGGCAACGATGTCGGCACGCAATTTCGTTCCGTCATCTTTTACCAGTCGGCCGGGCAGGAAAGCGTGGCGCGCAAGGTAGTGGCCGAGATGGCCGGCGTGTGGGATGCGCCCATCGTCACGCAGCTGGCGCCGGCAAGCACCTTTTATCCGGCCGAGGATTACCACCAGAATTATGTCGAGCAGCATCCCTTGCAGGGCTATTGCGCCCTCGTCGTCGTGCCCAAGGTGGAGAAGTTCCGCGCCATGTATGCGGGCCGCCTGAAGTGAAGGCCGTGCGCGCCAGTCATGGCGTGAGCACGGGCGCCGGCCTGGCATCCTGCGCATACATGTAGTTGCGCGACCACGGCAGGGTGGAAGAGCGACGGCCCGCCTTCACGCAGACGATCTGGTACAGGCTGATCAGATCTTGCTCGAAGGCATAAGCGCAGCCGGCCAGGTAGACGTGCCAGATGCGGAAGCGCCGTTCGCCCGCCAGCGGGCGGATCTGCTCGGCGTGCGCTTCGAAATTTTCCGTCCACAGGGCGCAGGTGCGCGCATAGTGGCGGCGCAGGTTTTCCACGTCCAGCACTTCCAGCCCCCCTTGCTGCATGGTTTTCAGCACATTGCCGATGTGTGCCAGCTCGCCGTGGGGAAACACATATTTTTCGATGAATTCGCCGCCGCCATATGGCGTTTCGCCATTCTCCGGGTCGGTCGAGGTGATGCCGTGGTTCATCGCCATGCCGTCCGGCGCCAGCAGATTGTTGATGATGGCGAAGTAGTCGGGCAAATGTTTCAATCCCACGTGCTCGAACATGCCCACGCTGGTGATGCGGTCGAACTGGCCCGTGACGTCGCGGTAGTCTTGCAGACGGATATCGATCAGGTGCGCCAGGCCGGCCGCCGCCACGCGCTCGCGCGCCAGCGCGTACTGGTTTTCCGACAGGGTCACGCCCACGCAGCGGGCGCCGTATTGTTGCGCGGCACGCATCACGAGCGCGCCCCAGCCGCAGCCGATGTCGAGCAGGGTCTGGCCCGGTCGCAGCTGGATTTTCTTCAGGATATGGTCGATTTTCTTGACTTGCGCCTGCGCCAGGGTTTCATCGCCATGTTCGAAATAGGCGCAGGAATACACGAGGGCGGGGTCGAGAAACTGTTCGTAAAACGCGTTCGACACGTCGTAGTGGTAGCGGATGGCTTCGGCATCCTTGCTCTTGTCGTGCGTAAAGCTGCGCACGATGCGGGCCAGCTTGCCTTCCGGCTTCAAGGTGTTGCGCGCCAGGGCATTGCAGATGGAAATCATGTCCATCGCCGTACCCTTGACCTCGATATTGCCTTCCACATAGGCCGACCCCAGGTTGGCCAGCGACGGGTTCAGCAGGTAGCGGGCCGAGGCGACGGTCGGTAATCGGATGGTGACCCTGGGCGCTTCGCTGGACAGGTCGACGTGCTGGCCATTCCACAATTCTATGCGCAGCGGCAAGGCGGTCTTGCTGCGGATGCTGGCGATCCAGGACTTGAGTTGGTTTTGTACAAACAAAATGGCCTCCAATGCAGCGACCCCGGCTGGAGCCGCAAATTGAGAAACAATGTCATTTAGTAACTTCTACCCTCATAGCCTACACCGATATTGTCCAGCCCGCTTTGCGCTGACGTGCTTATCCTGCTCAGGGTTGCAAGCGCTGCATGGTCCATTGCCCATCAGCACCGCGCGTAAACACGATGCGGTCGTGGAAGCGCGAACGGCGCCCCTGCCAGAATTCGATGCGTTCCGGCTGCAATCGGTAGCCGCCCCAGTGGGCCGGGCGCGGCGGCTGCGCGTCGCCGACGGCGGCGGCCACGGCCTCATAATGGCTTTCCAGCGCGGCACGGTCGGCGATGGGCGCGCTTTGCTGCGAAGCAATTGCCGACAGCCGGCTTTGCAGGGGCCGCACGTTGAAATATTCGTCGCTCTCGGCCGCCGTGGTTTTCACCACCGTGCCTTCGATGCGCACTTGCCGCTCCAGCTCGCGCCAGAAGAACAGCAGGGCGGCGTGCGGGTTGTGCTCGAGCTGCTGGCCCTTGTCGCTGTTGTAATTCGTGTACCAGGTAAAGCCGCGCTCGTCGAACTGCTTGATCAGCACGATGCGCGAGCTGGGCTTGCCGTCGGGACTGACGGTGGACAAGCTCATGGCGTTCGGCTCGCTGACCTGGGCCTTGAGCGCTTCGTCGAACCATTTTTCAAATTGCGCAATCGGGTCGCGCTGCACGTCTTCCTCCGACAAGAGCTTTTGCACATAGTCGACGCGCATCGCGGCCAGGGTGGCGGCATCGTGCACGGGGACGGTGGAAGCGGCTGCGGGGGCTTCTTCCGGCGCGATGCCGCGGCGGCGCTGCATGGCCGTGCCCAGTTGCTCCATCTGCTGCGCGCTGAACAGGCGCTTGGCCATGGGTGCCAGTTGGCCCTCTTCCTTGCTCATGTGGGCCTGGTAGGCGGCGACATAGTCGCGCACGCCATCGGCGGACAGCTGCGTGCCCGTGCCGGCCGCGATGGCGTCCAGTGCCGGGCGCAAGGTCAGCCAGGCCTGGTCCATGCGCTGGTGGTCGGCCAGGATTTCCGGCACGAGGGTGGCCAGCAGGGCGGCATCGTCGCCCGTGGCGGTCGCTTGCAGCATGGGCATCAAGTTCTGCTCTTCATCGTCATGGTGCAAATGGGCCGCTTTATTGAAATATTGCAGCACCGCCTTGGCCGCCTGCTGCGCGTCCGTCGTGTTGCCGTGCTGGGCCAGGTGGCCCAGCAGGTTTTGCAGGGTCGTCAGTTGCTTGCGGATCTTGTCATGGCAATGCTTGAGCACGGCGATGGGCTGGTCAAAGCCGGGAACGGAGTCGAACAGGGGAGAGGTCATGGCGAGTTCTCGTGGTGGACGGTGTGGGGGCGCGGCGACATTGCGGCTTGTCGCTGTGTCAATCCGGCTATTTTAGAATATCCGCCAGCGCAGTGTCCGTTAAAATGGCGCCATGCATACCTCCACCAATGAACTAATTTCCATGGACTTGACCGAGATCGATTTTGAGCGGCGTTTCGGCGGCATTGCCCGCCTGTACGGCGCACCCGCGTTGGCGCGCTTCCGCGCCGCGCATGTGTGTGTGATCGGCGTGGGCGGCGTTGGTTCCTGGATCGTCGAAGCGCTGGCGCGCAGCGCCATCGGCCGCCTGACCCTGATCGACCTCGATAATGTTGCCGAATCGAACATCAATCGCCAGATCCAGGCCATGAGCGACACCATCGGCAAGGCCAAGATCACGGCCCTGGCCGAACGCATCGAATTGATCAACCCGTTTTGCCAGGTCACGCAGATCGAGGATTTCATTACCCCCGATAACCTCGATCAATTGCTGGGCGGGCGCGATTTCGACTATCTGGTCGACGCCATCGACAACGCCAAGGCGAAGGCGGCCGTGATCGCGTATTGCCGCGCGCGCAATGTCCCGATGCTGACCATCGGCAGCGCGGGCGGACAGACGGACCCGACCCTGATCGCCGTGCGCGATTTGTCGAAAACGGAGCAGGAACCGCTGCTCAAGCGCGTACGCAAACTGTTGCGCACTGAATATGGTTTTCCGCGTGGCGTGAAAAACAAGTTCAATGTCGACGCCGTGTTTTCCATGGAACCGTTGAGCACGCCAGAAAGCGCGGAAGCGTGCGCCATCGATGGTACGCCCGCCGGCGTGACGGGCTTGAACTGTGCCGGCTTCGGTTCCAGCGTGGTGGTGACGGCCAGCTTCGGCATGGTGGCCGCCGCGCATGCGCTGAAAAGCTTGCGCCAGGACAAAGTTGCTGAAGTGCCAGTACCAGTGTCAGCGCCAGTGCCGGACGCTGCCTAGATCAGCTTCCTGCTGGCCAGGATGCGGTAGTCGCCGCTGCTCTTGAGTGATTCCACCAGCACCAGTTCGTTCGCCTGCCAGGCGACGGGCGCGCAGTCCTGGTCCGCCGGCGGCGGCGCCTGGCGCGCCAGGGTCACGTGCGGCGTAAAACGGTCGTGCTCGAAGCGGGGCGCCAAGCCCTGTTGGGCCAGCGCCTGCATGCAGGCCGCGCGCAGGTCGAGCAGGGCGGGCGACGGTTGCGCCAGGGCGGCCCAGATCAGCGCCTGCTGCGCAAAGTGGCCGGCGTGATCGAACAGCAAAGGCATGGCGCGCGCCGGTAATTGTTCCAGGAGGTCGCGCAGGGCCGGCAGCTCGCTGGCCGGGCGCTGGCCCAGGAAGGCCAGGGTCAGGTGCAGCTTGTCGGCGCGCACGGGCTTGCCGTCCAGGCGCGCCTGCCAGGCGGCCAGGGCCGCGCGCGTGGCCGCGTCGGGCCACAGGGCGTAAAAGAGACGGGGGCAGTGGGTATCGGGCGACAAGTTTTTCCTATCGTTGCGGCGGTTTGCTATGATTGGCGTTCCCTGCCGACTCGCGCTGGCAGGGATCTCACCGAAACTCAATGAAAGAATACATCATGACGCGTAGCTCCGTTTTGTTTGCCCTGATCTGCTCCGTCGCCGCGTCGCTGGCGCAGGCACAGGCGCCAGCGCCTGTTCCCGCCTCCGCCGTCTCGCTGAGCCCAGGCCCTGTCGCCGATAAATTGATTCTGATCGACAACAAGGTCGGCACGGGCAAGGAAGCGTCCGTCGGCAGCAACGTCACCGTGCACTACACGGGCTGGCTGTATCGTCCCCTGGCGAAAGATTCGCGCGGCAAGAAGTTCGACAGCTCCGTGGGCCGCGGCCCGTTTGACTTCCCGCTCGGCAAGGGCATGGTCATCAAGGGCTGGGACCAGGGCGTGGCCGGCATGAAAGTGGGCGGCAAGCGCACCCTGATCATTCCAGGCGAACTGGCCTACGGTCCGCGCGGCGCCGGCAATGGCGACATTCCGCCGAACTCGGCACTGATCTTCGACGTGGAATTGCTGGACGTGAAGTAATTGTTCAGTTTGGCGGCGGCGCATGCTCGCGCCGCCGCTAAAAGCGGTAGACTGGGGTTTCTTGAAATAGCGGAGATTCCTTCCATGAACATCGCCAACGACGTCACTGAACTGATCGGCAACACCCCCCTGGTGCGCATCAACCGCATCGCCGCCGGCAGTGTGGCCACCATCCTGGCCAAACTCGAATTCTACAATCCCGCGCACAGCGTCAAGGACCGCATCGGCCTGTCCATGATCGTCGCGGCCGAAGCCGCAGGCAAGATCCATGCCGATACCGTCATCGTCGAACCCACCAGCGGCAACACGGGCATCGCGCTGGCCATGGTGTGCGCCGCGCGCGGCTACCGCTGCACCCTCGTCATGCCCGACACCATGAGCCGCGAGCGGCGCATCCTGCTGCGCGCCTACGGCGCCGAGCTGGTGCTCACACCGGGCAGCGAAGGCATGCTGGGCGCCATCCGCAAGGCCGAGGAAATGGTCGCGGCCGACCCGCGCTATCTGATGCTGCAGCAATTCAACAATCCCGCCAATCCCGCCATCCACCGCGCCACGACGGCCGAGGAAATCTGGCGCGACACGGATGGACAAGTGGACATCGTCGTGGCCGGCGTGGGCACGGGCGGCACGATCACGGGCATCGGCGAAGTGCTGAAGGAACGCAAGCCCGGCGTGCAAGTGATCGCCGTGGAACCGGAAGCGTCGCCGATGCTGTCGAAAGGCACCAAGGGACCGCATCCGATCCAGGGCATCGGCGCCGGTTTCGTGCCGCAGATTTTGAACACGGCCATCTACGATGAAATCATCTGCGTCAAGAACGACGACGCGTTCGCCACGGCGCGCCTGGCCGCCAGCGATGAAGGCTTGTTGGTTGGCATCTCGTCGGGCGCCGCCCTGTGGGCCGCCCTGCAAGTGGCGCGCCGTCCGGAAAACGCGGGCAAGACCATCGTCACCATCATCCCGTCGTTTGGCGAACGCTACCTGAGCACGGCGCTGTACGCCGGCCTGGGCGACTGATGCAATAGCAGCGGCAGGGCTATCCCTTCCGCCAGCGCCCGGTTGCCCGCGTCGCCCGGGTGCAGGTGGTCGCCCGAGTCATAGGCGGGCAGCAGGCGCTGCGGGTGTGCGGGGTCGCGCACCCACGCATCGAAGTCGAGCACGGCGTCGAACGTGCCGCTGGTGCGTATCCACGCGTTCAGTTGCTGGCGCAGCGCATTTTTATCAGGCTGATAATAGTCGTCCAGGGGCGTGCCGGGCAGGGCGCCTGCGAACGGCGTCAGGGTGGCGCCGAGCACGCGCACGCCGCGGCAGCGGGCCTGGGCAACCAGCCGGGCGTAGCCGCTGCTCAGTTCCTCCAGTGTCGGCCGTGGTGCCCGTGGCGCAAAGGCCGTGCCAGGCCAGCTGATGTCATTGATCCCCAACAAGACGACGACCGTGCGCACGCCCGGCTGCGCCAGCACGTCGCGCTCGAAACGGGCCAGGGCGTTCTCGCCCATGCCGTCGGACAATAGCCGCCCTCCGGAAATGCCCGCATTGATCACGGCCACGCCCAGTGGCGCCAGGCGTTCCGCCAGCACGTCGGGCCAGCGTGCATCCTTCCCCAGGCTGGCGCTGGCGCCATCGGTGATCGAGTCGCCAAGGATGGCCACGGCTTGCGCCGCCGGCGCCGCCTCTACCTCGATAGCACTGAGTAAAAGACGCGCCGTGGTGCTCTGCACGCCGGGCGCCCCATCGATGCGCGCGGCCCGCGTCTGGTCCTGCGGGGCGATCCACGCCGTCTCGCGGCCATCCCAGTGAAACGTGGAGACGGGACTGGCTTGCGGCAGGTGGAGACTCACCGTCAGCCGCGCCAGGTCCGGCACGGACAGCTCGACGGGGTCGCTGACCAGGGGCGCGCCCGGCGCCACGCTGGCCGATGGCTGGCCGGCAAACGTCAGCGTGCGCAGGCTGCCAGGGTGGATCGCCGAACCGCTCTCGGCCAGGGCCACGGTGGCCGCGCCGATGCGCAGCGGCACCTTGCCGTAGGCGTTCGACAGCACGATGCGCACGCGCGGGCCGCCCACGCTGAGGCGCGCCACCTGGCGCACGGTCTGCGCTTGCAGCACGGCGGGTACGTTGGATGGGAAGAGGAAGTCGCTGCTCCACACGGCTTGCTGGCTGGCCGTCCAGCTGGCCAGCCAGCTGGTATCGGCGTTGGCCGCCTGGACCGGGCTGGTGCCGAATGCCAGGCTCAGCAGGGCGGCGGGGAGGAGGGATAATCGTTGCATGGCGGCTCGCTTCATCAAGGGGAATGTGTGCATGATGAAAGCAAAGCCATTTATGCACTAGACTATCTCATCGAAGAACATTTATGAGTTGAATTCACAATGGCAAGACTGGATGTCAACCGTTCCGGCGAGCTGGAAGTGTTTGTGCGCGTGGTCGAACTGGGCGGCTTTTCCGCCGCTGCGCGCGTTTGCGGCATGACACCGTCGGCCGTCAGCAAGCTCGTCTCGCGGCTGGAAGAACGCCTGGGCGCGCGCCTGCTGAACCGCTCCACGCGTCAGCTGCAGCTGACGGCCGAAGGCTGCGGCCTGTATGAACGGGGCACGCAGGTGCTGGCGGCCCTGGACGAGGCCGAGCGCTGCGCCGGTGCGCAAGATGTGCCGCGCGGCAAAATACGGGTGAATGCGAACGTGCCGTTCGGCCAGCATTTTTTGTTGCCGCTGGCGCCGCTCTTTCTGGAGCGCTATCCAGAGGTGACGCTCGACATCGTGCTCACGGATGCCGTGGTCGATATCCTCGAGCAGCGCACGGACGTGGCCGTGCGGGCCGGTCCGCTGAAAAGTTCCAGCCTGCTGGCGCGCAAGCTGGGCCAGACGCGCATGGCGATCGTCGCGGCGCCATCCTATCTGGCGCGGCGCGGCACGCCGCTGGCGCCCGCCGAGCTGGCAGCGCACAATTTGCTCGACGCCAATTACGCGCGCGCCCGCTCCGGCTGGCCGCTGCGCCTGCCCGAGGGTGACGTCGTCGTGCCTGTTACCGGCAATGCGCAGGCCAGCGATGGCGAAGCCTTGCGGCAACTGGCGCTGGCTGGACTGGGACTGGCGCGCCTGGCCGCCTTTCAGGTGCGCGCCGATATCGCGGCCGGCCGTTTGCTGGCCGTGCTGGAAGAATACAATCCCGGCGACAGCGAGGAAGTGCATGCCGTCTTCGTGGGGCAAGGCGGGCATGTGCCGCTGCGCGTGCGCGTCTTCCTCGACTTCCTGGCGCAGCACGTCGACTTGACTTGATGCGATAGGCTGCAGGCGGACACGGCCGCGCAGTACAATATCGGACGGGCCGCAATGGTTCGGCCCGTATTGTGCCTTTGAATGGAAATATGTTCCTGGTAAAACCTGAACGCCGCCGCCTGCTGCAGGTGGGCGCAACCGTGGCTGTCATCGCGCTGGGCCTGGCCTCGCGCGCCTATCCCCAATTCCTTCCCGCTGCATTGGGAAAATATCCGGGCGATGCCTTGTGGGCCATGATGATCGTCTTTGCGCTGGGCATCATTGCCACGCGCATGCGCACGTGGCAACTGGCCTTGTGGTCTTTGCTGATCTGCTTTGCCGTGGAATTCGGCCAGCTGATCCAGGCGCCGTGGCTCGTCGCGCTGCGCGCGCATCCGCTGGGCCACCTGGTGCTGGGCTCCACCTTCGGCTGGACTGACTTGATCGCCTATACGGCCGGTGTGGCGATCGCGGCGCTGGTGGACAAGATGATCTTGTTCAAGCGCCGCTAAGCTTTGATATGTGGGGCCAGTTCCTTCGGAATCGGAATGCGTCCCATTGGGACACATTCCCCTGACGGGACTAGCCCCATAAGTATCACTTTACGTTACCCTCCGCGTCGCGCACTTCCACCGGCGCCAGTTTTAGTTTGGACAACTGCGGGGCGATCTTCGCCTTGTCGCCCACGCCGATGACGATCAGCTTCTCCGGCTGCAGGTACTTTTTCGCCACCTGTTGCACCTGCTTGTCCGTCACGCTGGCAAGGCGCTGCGGCAAGGTCGTGTAATAGTCGAGACCCAGGCCGTAGATATACGCGTTCGCCATGCTGGCGCTGATGCTGGCATTCGTGTCGAACTGGCCCGGCAAGGACAGCACTTGCGAATTGCGCGCATTCGCCAACTCCTTGCCGCTCAAGGGCTTGGCGATCATGGCGCGGATTTCCTTGACGGTTTCCGACACGGCCGCACCCGTCACATCGGTGCGCACGCCTGCCGCAATCGAGAACGGTCCAGGCTG
This sequence comes from Janthinobacterium rivuli, assembly GCF_009208735.1. Taxonomy (GTDB): domain Bacteria; phylum Pseudomonadota; class Gammaproteobacteria; order Burkholderiales; family Burkholderiaceae_D; genus Janthinobacterium. The sequence continues at coordinate 265,590 of NZ_WFLJ01000003.1, forward strand.
GCTGCGATACTGGAATTGCGAGCGCACGCCATAGGTGTAGCCCTTTTCTTCGCGCAAGTTGGTGTTCAGGCGACTGGTAAACAAGCCGCCCAGCGCCGCGTTCATCACTTGCAGCGGCGCATAGTCGGGCGTGGCGCGCGGCACGGCGATGGCGGACAGGCGCACGGCCGTTTGCGGCGCGCCCGGCTTGTCGACCAAAATCAGTTTTGCCTTCGTCGTCTGCGGTGCGGCGGCCACGGCCGGCGCCACCGCGCCCGCCTTCCAACTGCCGAACTTCGCTTCGGCCAGCGCCTTCAATTCCGCTTCGCCGATATCGCCCGAGACGATCAGCGCCGCATTGTTGGGCAGGTAATGCTGCTGCCAGAACGCTTGCAGGTCGGCACGGCTGGCCGCTTTCAGCGCCGCTTCCGTGCCCAGCTGGATATAGCCATACGGATGCTGCGGGCCATACAGGGCCGCCGCTTCCACGCGGGCCGCCACGGCGCCCGCGTTTTCGCGCTGCTGCGCCAGCTGGCCGAGGCGGCTGGCGCGCTGGCGTTCCACCTCTTCTTGCGGGAATTGCGGGTGCAGCACCACGTCGGCCAGCACGTCGAGCGCTTGCGGGAACGTGGCTTTGAGCGACGTCAGCTGGGCGAACGAGGCATCCGTGTTGGAGCCTGTGCTCAGCAGCGCGCCCAGCTGCGCCACGTCGTCGGCGATTTGCGGCGCGCTGCGCGTATTGGTGCCTTCCTGCAGCAATTGCGCCGTAAAGCTCGACAAGCCCGGCTGCGCCAGCGGATTGGCGCCCGAGCCGCTCTTGATGACCAGCTGGCTGGAAACGAGCGGCACGGCCCCGTTGTAGTGGTGGATCACGGTCAGGCCGTTCGCCAGGGTGAACGACTTTCCTTGCGGAAGCACGATCTTTGGCGCGGGACCGGCCTTCGGCACGGCATTGCGCCATGGCTCGTCCGCATTGATGGCCGTGCCTGGCGCAGGCTTGACCTTGCCCGGCGCCGGCGTCGGCACTTCCGCGCCCAGGTCCGGCGTGCCCGGCACGCCATAGACGACGACGCGCGACTGGTTCTTCAAATAGGTATCCACGGCGCGCTGCACGCCGGCCGCCGTCACCTGGCGGTAGCGCTCGATATCCTTGGCCAGGTAGCCGGGGTCGCCCACGTACTGGTTGTATTCGTTGAGCAAGTTGGCCACGCCGCGCCCGCCCATTTTTTCCACCTGGCTCAGCATATTGGTTTCGATGCTGTTGCGCGCCCGCTCCAGTTCCTTCTCGGTGGGGCCCTTGGCGCGCAATTGTTCCAGCTCCGCCTGCAGGGCTTGCTCGATTTCCTCGGGCTGGTGGCCCGGGCGCGCCGTCGCGTCGATGGTGAAGATGGAGGTGAGGGCGTTCGAGCCCTGGCTGGCGCCCACGTCCTGGGCGATCTGCTTGTCGTACACGAGGGATTTGTACAGGCGGCTGGACTTGCCGCCGGCCAGGATATGCGCGGCCATCGACAGTTCCGCGTCATCTTTGGTGTAGGCGGACGGCGTCAGCCAGGCCATGAAGACGCGCGGCAATTCGACCCGGTCCTGCACCACGATGCGGCGTTCCTGCGTGATGGGCGGCGTCACGACATCGGGTTTCGGCACGGCCGGGCCGCTCTTGAAGCTGCCGAAGTATTTGTTGACCAGTTCCTTGGTCTTCGCCTTGTCGATGTCGCCGGCGATCACCAGGCTGGCGTTGTTGGGGCCATAATATTTGGTAAAAAATTCCTTGATGTCGGCCAGTTTCGCGTTCTGGATGTCCGCGTGCGAACCGATGACGCTGGCGTAATACGGGTGGGTCTTGGGAAACAGCTGGTGGTACAGGGCTTCCTGCACGATGCCGTACGGTGCATTCTCCACGCTCTGGCGGCGCTCGTTGCGCACCACGTCCTGCTGGTTCGTCAGGGCCGTCTGGTCGAGCACGTCCAGCAGGTAGCCCATGCGGTCGGAATGCGTCCACAGGGCCAGTTCCAGCTGGTTCGACGGCACCGTGTCGAAGTAATTGGTGCGGTCGAAATCCGTGCTGCCGTTCGAATCGGTGGCGCCCGCGCCTTCGAGCAACTGGTCGGCCATGCCGCGCGGCACGTGCTTGGTGGCGGCAAACATCATGTGCTCGAACAAATGCGCAAAGCCCGTCAATCCCGGCGCTTCATTCGCGGGCCCCACGTGGTACCAGATATTGACGGCCGTGACGGGCAATTTATGGTCTTCCACGAGAATGACGTCGAGGCCGTTCGGCAAGGTGTATTTTTCGTAGGCGATGTTCGGTACGGACGTCGCGCCCATGGGGGCCGTCGTGGCGGCCTTGGCCGCATCGGCGGCGTGGGCCAGGCTCAAGGGGGCGCCGTACAGCGACAGCAACAGGGCGGGGAGGGCCAGCAGTTTGATCGGTTTCATGCATGTTTCCAGGGTAGGTGGAGAAGACGCTGCGGCTCGCTCGTGGCTGGCGCAGCGCGACGGTGCTACGGTCGGTGCTACAGTTTATACAGCAGGGCCGCGCCGCCCAGCACCAGCAGCGCGCTGGCGATGGAGACGATGGCGGCCGCGCCCAGCAAACGCCATTCGCGCGGCGTGAAGCCGGCGGTGGGCGCCGCCTGGTCGGCAAGGCTGGCCAGTGACCCTGGCGGCAGCTCAGGCAAGCCGCCTGCCGCACGCGCCTGCGCCGCCAGCGCCTGCGTGGCGGCGTCCAGCAGGGCCAGCTGGCGTTCGACGGTTTCCGCCAGCACGGCTTCGTTCAGCGCCACGAGGGCGAATATCGGGTCATCGACGTCGACCTTGATGCCCGTCTTGTCGAACACGTGGCTGCGCAGTGTGTGCCGGTCCATCTACCACTGCACCTTGTCGAGCTGTTCGAAGATGTCGCGGTAGACGACCTTGATGCGCTGCTTTTCCATGATGTTGAACTTGTCGTTCTGCAACACTTCCTGCATCGTCAGGCGCGCCGTGTTCATCTTCTTGACGTCCGCGCCGAAGGTGTCGGGATTGCGCTGGCTCAAGGTGATGCTGCCTTTGACGCGCGCGCGGTTGTCGGCATACGACTGCGATTCGACGAACTGCTTGCCGGACGCCGATTGCAGCAGGCCAAAGTGTTCGTTCTGCCACAGCACCAGCGGCACGGTCGTCGCTTGCGCCGTGGCGACAAAACCCGTGGCCGTGTCGTGCAGGGTGTCGCCGCCGCCGACGATGGTGTGGATGTACACCTTGCGGCCTGATTCCTGCAGCAGTGCGAAGCAGTCGTTTTCCAGCAGGTAGCCCATTAGTGGCGAAAACGTGTTCGCGCCATTGTCGACCACGCAGTTGCCGTCCGTGTCGAGAATGTCGATCATCAGCGCATCGAAGCGTTTCGGGTCGATGTTGCGCGCATCCGTCATCACGGGCACATGCTTGACGTTCATCGCCTTGTAGCGCGAAAAGGTGGCGTTTTCCTGATCGGTGTCATAGCAGCGCAAAGGCGTGTCGTCCTTGCCGCCTATCCACTGGGCCAGCAGGGTCGAGACGAGGGTCTTACCGATGCCGCCCTTGCCCTGCAGGATGAAATGTACCGTGTTTTGCATTGCGACTACTCCAAGTTGTTGCGTCAGTGACAATCAAAGATCCGTGACAGCGGCGCAGGCGCCAGGCCAGGCCACGACTGGCATTTTTACCACAATCCTTTGCAAATATGCCATGCGGAACAGCGAATCTGGTTATGATGTTAATCAGGATACCATTGATACAGAGCAAGTTTTGTGTGAAAAATCCACCCCAGAGTGTGAACGAGGACGCAGTGCCGATCTCCAGTCTCGATAAAGCCGACATTGACCGTCTGAATCAGCAGGCCCTGTCTTGCCTGGTCGGCAACCGCCGCCAGGCGCGCCGGCTGGCGCAGATGGCGCTGGCGGCGGCGCAACGACAACAGTATGCGCGCGGTGGCGCATATGCGGAACTCAATCATTGCTGGCTGGCGTATTACGCGGGCGAGGCCGAACCGTCGTGCGAGCGCCTGGGCGCGTATTTCCAGCACAGCGGCGACCTGGAAGGCGGCATGGAAGTGGCCGCCCTGCAGGGCGCATATGCGAGCCGGCGCGGCGATTTTTCCGGTGCCGAGCAGCACTTCCTGCAGGCGCGCAGCCAGGCCGCGCAGATACCGGACTCGCTGCACAAGTTCATGCTGTACGCGCGCCTGGGCGTCGATGCCCTGAACCGTGGCGATACGCAGGACGGCCCGCGCAATTTCCTGCTGGCGCTCGACATCGCCGAGCGCTTCGGCAGCCCCGCGCACCGGGTCAACAGCCTGTCGAACCTGGCGTCGTCGCAGCATGACCTGGGCAATGATGAAGACGCCATTCCCCTGCTGGTCGAGGCGCTCGACATCATCGGCACGCAGAAGCTGAAATATCAGCAAACCATCGTCTCGGCCAACCTGGCCATGTGTTTATTAGCCACCGGCAAGCCGGCCGAGGCGCTGGCGCTGGTGGAACCATTTTACGAGTGGTCGGAAGAAGACCTGGCCGTGCGCGCCTTCCTGTTCTGCATCGCCGCCCACGCGGCCATCCTGCTGGGCCAGCCCGAGAGCGCCTTGCAACTGCTGTTGCGGGCCGAAGAATATGCGCGCCGCGGCCAGGACCTGGAAGAGCAGATGCATGCGTGGCTGGTGCGCGGCAAGCTGGACCTGCACGCGGGCCAGACGGCGCAGGCGCTGGCGTCGCTGACGCAGGCGCACAGCCTGCTGAGCTGGACGCGCAATCCATTTCACCAGCAGCAGATTTTGCGGGGCTTGGCCGACATCAACGCCCAGCTGGGCGAATGGCAGGCCGCGTATGGTTTCCTGCAGCAATACCAGGCCGCCTACGAGGCCAGCAGCAAGTCGGCGCGCGCCTCGCGCAGCCTGATGCGCAACTTGGAAAAGGAGATGCACAGCCTGAAAGCCGAGCGCGACAAGGCGCTGGAACTGCAGGCGGCGCGCGAGACGGAAAATGCCAAGCTCGAGCACCTGAACCGCGAACTGGCGCACCAGATCCTGCACGTCAACTCGCTGCAGGACAGCCTGAAGGAACAGGCCATGCGCGACCACCTGACGGGCCTGTACAACCGCCGCCATTTTGAAACCTGCCTCAATGCCATCCTGCACGAGGCGGACGCGGATGCGCCCGTGGCCATCGCCATCATCGACCTGGATTTCTTCAAGCGCGTCAACGATACCTATGGGCATAATTTTGGCGACGAAGTGCTGATCCAGTTCGCGCGCTTGGTGGAGAGCCAGTTGCGCGGCAGCGACATGGTGTGCCGTTATGGCGGCGAGGAATTCTGTCTGCTGTTGCGCGAAGCCGACAGCAGCATCGCCGCGCACAAGATCGACGATATCGCCGCGCGCTACCGCCAGTTGCTGATCCGGCAGGCGCCGCACAGCTTGACGGGCTGCACCTTTTCGGCCGGCATCGCCGAATACCCGCGCCACGGCGCCGGCCGCCACGAGTTGCTGATGCGCGCCGACAGCGCCCTGTACGCGGCCAAGCAGGCGGGCCGCGACCGCGCCTGCATCGCCGACGCTACTGGATGAAACGCAGCAATTCGCGCAGGGCGTGCGTCACGGCCTGCTTGCGCACGGCCTGGCGATCGCCGGCGAATACGCGGCGCTGCGTTTGCACGCGTCCGTCCATGGCCCAGCCGAAGCAGACGGTGCCGACGGGCTTGCCCGGCACGCCGCCTGTGGGCCCGGCGATGCCCGTGGTCGAGACGGCCACCTGGGCTTCGCTGTGGGCCAGGCTGCCTTGCGCCATGGCGGCGGCTACTTCCTCGCTGACGGCGCCGTGTGCGGCGATCAGCTCGGCGGGCACGCCCAGCATGTCGGTCTTGGCGCCGTTCGAATAGGTGACGAAGCCCCGTTCGAACCAGGCGCTCGAGCCTGAAATATCGGTGACGGCCTGCGCCACGCCGCCGCCCGTGCACGATTCGGCCGTGGCCAGCAGCAGGCCCTTCGCCTGCAAGGCCAGGCCGACCGCGGTGGAGAGGGGGACGAGTTCGTTGCTCATGGATGACTCCTGCATGCGGTGAAAATGGTGGCAAGACTGTAGCATGGTCAATGGTAAAAGAAACTTTCCCCGGTCACAGCGAAAATGCGTACACTCTTTTATACATTTGCTACCACTTCGGGCCGGCAGGCGCTCTGTCGCTGCGCCACCCTGGTGCGCATCGCCCGAATCGGCAAGCGGCATGGTGCCGCGCCTTCGTATGCACTATCTTTACTCGGTTGTCATGGCAATTCTGAACTGGACCTGGTGGCGTCATCCTGGCCCCCTGCGCCGCTCCGCGCGCGGCGCAGGGGGCCGCTCTCTCCGCTGGGGCTGGCTATTGCTGCTCCTGGGCGTGCTGTGCGTCGCGGCGCGGGCGCAGGTGCCGGTACCGGGAGAGCTGGAGCGCCAGGTCAAGGCCGCGTATCTGTACAAGTTTGCCGGCTTTGTCGAATGGCCCGACGGCAGCTTTGCCCGACCCGAATCTCCGCTGGTGATCGGCGTGGCGGGCGCCGATGCGTTGGCCGAGCAGCTTGAGCAGAGCGTGGCCGGGCATAGCGTCAATGGGCGCGCCGTGCAGGTGAAGAAAGTGCGCCGCGGCGAAGCGCTGGCCGGGCTGCACGTGCTGTACCTGGGCGCGCTGGAGAAAACGGCGCTGCAGGAGATGCTGGCCGCCAGCCGTGGCCTGGCGTTGCTGACGGTGTCCGATTCGGATGAGGTCTACGCGATGGGCAGCATGATCAATTTTGTGATGGCCGAGGACAAGGTGCGCTTCGACGTGGCCCTGAAACCCGTGGCGCAGGCGCATATCCGCATCAGCGCGCGCATGCTGCTGGCCGCCTACCGCGTGCAGACGGGAGGCGCCTAGATGATACGACTGCGTTCCATCCGCCGCAAACTGATGTCGGTGGTCTTGCTGACCACCCTCGTGGCGCTCGTCATTTCGCTGGGCACCATCGTCGTCTACGACTTGCGCGCCTACCACCGCAACCTGGTGGCCGACATCAGTACCCAGGCCGAGCTGCTGGGGCACATGAGTTCGGCCGCGCTGGCTTTCGACGACGAACGCCTGGCGCTGGAAAACCTCAACCTGATGCGCATCCGCCCGCGCGTGACGGCCGGCGCCCTGTACAAGGCCGATGGCAGCCTGTTTGCCAGCTACCGCGCAAATGAGCGCGTCGGCGCGCTGCCGGAGAAGGTGGGCAAGGAAGGCGAAAATATCACCGGCAGCTCGGTGGAATTGTTCAAGCCCATCGTCGACAATGGCGAACTGCTGGGCACCGTGTATCTGCGCGCCGATTACGAGCTGGCCGGCCGCACGGCCGATTACCTGGCCATCGCGCTGGGCGTGACGGTGCTGGCGCTGCTGGTGGCCTTGCTGCTGCTGCGCCGCCTCGATTTCGTCATCACGCAACCCATCCTCGACATCGCCGACGTGGCGCGCGAAGTGATCGAGACGGGCGACTACTCGCGCCGTGCGCGCAAGCTCAGCGACGACGAAGTGGCGCAGCTGGTCGATTCCTTCAACAAGATGCTGGCCGAGATCGAGCTGCGCACGCAGGCGCTGGAGCGCTCGAACGGCGAACTGGCGCGCGAAGGCGAGCGGCGCACCCAGGCGCAGCAGGAAGTCATGCGCCTGAACCAGGAACTGGAAGTGCGCGTGCACGAGCGCACGATGCAGCTGGAAATGACGAATGGCGAGCTGGCCATGGCGATGGAAGAGGCGCGCAGCGCCAACTATGCCAAGTCGGCCTTCCTGTCGTCGATGAGCCATGAACTGCGCACGCCGCTCAACGCCATCCTGGGCTTCGCGCAAATCCTCAGTTCCGACCGCCTGCCGTCGACCCTGGAGCAAAAGAAGGAGTTCGCCGGCCATATCCTGAAATCGGGGCGCCACCTGCTGACCTTGATCAATGAAATCCTCGACCTGGCGAAGGTGGAGTCGGGCACGGTCAGCCTGTCGCTGGAACCGGTGGGCCTGGACGCCATCTTGCAGGAATGCCGCGACATGATCGCGCCGCTGGCCAGCCAGCGCCGCATCGGCATGACCTTTCCCGACACCTGTCCCCTGAACGTGCTGGCCGACCGCACGCGCCTCAAGCAGATCTTGTTGAACCTGCTGTCGAATGCGCTCAAGTACAACCGCGAGCAGGGGCAGGTGACCATCGCATGCACGCCGCAGGCGGGCGGACGGGTGCGCATCAGCGTGCGCGACACGGGCGCAGGGCTCAACGGCGAACAGGTGGCGCTGCTGTTCCAGCCCTTCAACCGGCTGGGGCAGGAGGGCGGCACGGAAGAGGGCAGCGGCATCGGCCTGGTGGTCACTAAGCGCCTGGTGGAGCTGATGGATGGCAGCATCGGCGTGACCAGCGCACCCGGCGAGGGCAGCACCTTCTGGATCGAGCTGCGCGTGGTCGACGCCTTGCCTGCGCCCGACCCGCTGGCCTTGCCGCGGCCGGACCTGGCCGGGGCGCTGCTCGAGCACAGCGCCCCCGTCACTTTGCTGTACGTGGAAGACAATCCCGCCAACCTGACCCTGGTCGAGGAGATCGTGCGCTACTGCCCGCAATTGCATCTGCTGACGGCAACGGACGGCCGCCTGGGCGTGGAGATGGCGCGCACCCACCTGCCGCAGCTGATCCTGATGGACATCAACCTGCCGCATGTGAACGGCACGGACGCGCTGAAAATGCTGCGCGCCGATCCGCGCACGGCGCACATCCCCGTCATCGCCCTGACGGCCAACGCCATGCCGGGCGACGTCGAGCGCAGCATGGCGCTGGGCTTTTACCGCTACCTGACCAAGCCGATCAACCTCGATGAATTTACCGAGGCGATCAACAGCACCCTGGCCTATGTGGCGCAGCAGCGCCGGCAGAAGGGAACGGGCGCGCCATGATCAGCCAGGCCGACATCTATGCGGCGAAAATCCTCATCGTCGACGACCAGGAAGTCAATCTGCGCCTGCTCGAGCATTTGCTGCAAAGCGGCGGCTACACGGCCATCAGCAGCACCCTCGACGCGCGCGCCGTGGCCGGCCTGCACCAGCGGCACCAGTTCGACCTGATCATCCTCGACCTGGTGATGCCGGGCATGAGCGGTTTCGACGTGATGGATGCCCTGCGCCCGCTGGAACTGGAAGGCTACCTGCCCGTGCTGGTGATCGCCGCCGACCCGGACGCCAAGCTGGCGGCGCTGGAAGCGGGCGCGCGCGACTTCATCAGCAAACCCTTCGATGCGCTCGAGGTGCTCACGCGCATCCGCAACATGCTCGAAGTGCGGCTGCTGCACCGCGCCGCGCGCCACTACAACACTTTGCTCGAACGCACGGTGGGCCAGCGCACGGCCGAACTGCAGCGCTTTCGCGGCGCCATGGACGCCACCACCGACGCCATCTTCCTCGTCGACGTGCTGGGCATGACCCTGGTCGACGTCAACGACGGCGCGTGCCGCCTGCTCGGCTATGCGCGCGCGGAGCTGCTGGCGCTGGCGCCCGGCACCTTGCTGCCGTCGCCGCCGGCCCCGCCCCTGGCTGCGTTGCCGGGCGGCGCGGCCCACCTGGCCACGGAAGTGACGGAATGCGAACTGGTGCGGCGCGACCTGAGCCTGGTGCCCGTGGAACTGGGCTGGCACTGGTATGCGCAGGCGCCCGTGGCGGGCGGGCAGGGCGCGGGCGGCCTGCTGCTGATCGCCGTGGCGCGCGACATCAGCGAGCGGCGCCAGGCGCAGGAACGCCTGAAGCACATGGCCCACTACGATGGCTTGACGGGGCTGCCGAACCGCAGCCTGTTCTACCAGACCCTGGCCCAGGCCGTCGAACTGGCGCAGGAAAAAAGCTGGCGCATCGTGGTGCTGTTCATCGCGCTCGACCGTTTTAAAAGCATCAACGACACGCTGGGCGCGGCGCTGGGCGACGAACTGCTGCGCCAGTTCAGCAACCGCCTGGTCGAATGCGTGCGCCTGCGCGACACGGTGGGACGCCTGGGCAACGACGAATTCGCGCTGATACTCACCATGAGCCGCAACCAGCAGGAAGCCGTGGCCGTGGCCAACCAGGTGCGCGAAGCCTTGCGCGCGCCGTTCGACTTGCGCGGCCATGCGGCCACCCTGACGGCCAGCATCGGCATCGCCATGTATCCGGACGACGCCACCGACCCGGAAACCCTGATCAAATACGCGAATACGGCCATGGGCGGCGCCAAGCAGGCGGGCCGCGACGGCTACCGCTTTTTCACGGCCGGCATGAACGTGCAGGTGCTGGCGCGCCTGGACCTGGAACTGGCGCTGCGCCATGCGCTCGAACACGAGCAGTTCATCCTGTACTACCAGCCGAAGGTGGATTTGCGCACGGGCCGCATCAGCGGCGTGGAAGCGCTGCTGCGCTGGCGCCGTCCCGGCTACGGCCTGGTGGCGCCGGCCGAATTCGTGCCGGTGCTGGAAGACACGGGCCTGATCGTGCGCGTGGGCGCCTGGGTGATCCAGGCCGCCTGCCGCCAGATCGCCGAGTGGCGCGACAGCGAAGTGGGGCCCGTGCACGTGGCCGTGAATGTGTCGAGCCGCCAGTTTGCCGAAGGCGACCTGGAAGGCGAAGTGACGCACGCGCTGGCGCAGCACGAGGTGGCGCCGGAACTGCTGGAACTGGAATTGACGGAAACGGCGCTGATGTCGAACGCCGAGCGCACCATCGTCGTGCTGGGCAAACTGAAGAAAATCGGCGTGAAGGTGGCCATCGACGATTTCGGCACCGGCTACTCGAGCCTGGCCTATCTGCAGCGCTTCCCCATCGACAAGCTGAAAATCGACATCGCCTTCGTGCGCAACATCACCAGCAACCCGAACGACGCGGCCATCGCGCTGGCCATCGTCAGCATGGCGCACAGCCTGAAACTGAGCGTGGTGGCCGAGGGCGTGGAATCGCGCCCGCAGCTGGAATACCTGCGGCGCAACCGCTGCGATGAAATCCAGGGTTTTTATTTCAGCCGCGCCCTGCCGGCGCTGGAACTGGGGCAGATGATCGTCGCCGGCGCCGGCCTGCCGCCCGGCCACGACCCGGCCGCCCAGCCGGCGCAGACCCTGCTCATCGTCGACGACGACGTCAACGTGCTGTCGTCGCTGCACCGCCTGTTCCGTCCCGAGGGCTATCACATCCTCACGGCCAGCACGCCGGCCGAAGGCTTTGAAATGCTGGCCCTGCACCGCGTGCACGTCATCGTCTGCGACCAGCGCATGCCCAGCATGAGCGGCACGGAGTTCCTCAGCAAGGTGAAGGAGCTATACCCGGAAACCATCCGTATCATCCTGTCCGGCTACACGGGCCTCGAAGCCGTACTCGACTCGATCAACCGGGGCGCCATCTACCGTTTTTATACGAAGCCGTGGGATGACACCCAGCTGCGCGACAACATCCGCCTGGCCTTCCAGCACTACTGGATGGTGAACCAGCCGGGGCTGGCGCGCGTGGCGGTGCGCTAGCTCAATCGCTGAAGTGGTCGAAGGAGCTCAAGGCCAGATCCAGTGGCAATCCCTTTGCATCCACCAGCCGCAAGCCGCTTTCTGCCTCGATGCGGCCCACGCGCGTGACGGGTGTGGCGCAGCTGGCCGCCAGGGCGGCGATGGCGTCGCGCGAGGAAGCCGGCGCCGTGAAGCACAGTTCATAGTCGTCGCCGCCGGCGGCCGTGTAGCGGCGGCGCAGCGGCGTGTCTTGCCGCGCCAGCACGGGGCCGGCCGGCAGGGCGTCGACGTCGAGCGTGGCGCCCACCCGCGACGCTTTCAAGATGTGGCCGAGGTCTCCCACCAGGCCGTCCGAAATGTCGATGGCGGCATGCGCGAGGCCCGCTTCGGCCAGCGCGCAGCCGAGCGCCACGCGCGGCGTGGGCGTGTGCATGCGCGCGGCGGCCATCAGCAGGTCGGCCGGCGCCAGCTCCTGTTCCATGCGGTAGCCGGCCAGCGCCAGGCGCGCGTCGCCCACGGTGCCGCTGACCCAGATATCGTCGCCCGCCACGGCCGCGCCGCGGCGCAGGGCCTGGCCCGGCGCCAGTTCGCCGAACACGGTGATGCAGATATTGAGCGGTCCCTTGGTGGTGTCGCCGCCGATCAGTTCGCAGTCGAAGGCGTCGGCCAGCGCGAACAGGCCTTCGGCAAAGCCGGCCAGCCAGGCGCGTTCCGCCTGCGGCAGCGCCAGCGCCAAAGTAAATGCGACGGGACGCGCGCCCATGGCGGCCAGGTCGGACAGGTTCACGGCCAGGCTTTTGTGACCGAGCATGCGGGCGTCGGCGCCGGCGAAGAAGTGCCGGTCCTCGACCAGCATGTCCGAGGAGATGGCGATCTGCTTGCCGGCGCCGGGCGTGAGCAGCGCGCAATCGTCGCCGATGCCCAGGGTGGCGCGGCCGGGGCGCTGGCGCACGAAATATTGTTTGATCAGGTCGAATTCGGAAAGCGCGTCGTGTGGGGCCATGGCGTGGTCTGTTCGTTGAGTGATGGTGTGGCCCGGCTATTATAGGCTGGCCTACAATACGGGTCTTTGCCACCGCCGATCATGCCCCTATGCCCTTCCACGATATCCACGCCCTGATGCAATCCTATCTTGACGATGGCTGGCTGCGCGAGCCGCAGGCCGTCGGCCTGGCCACGTTCACGGCGCCGGAACTGCTGGCGCGCGGATTCTACGAGCTGTGCGATGGCGGCCAGCTGTGCCTGTATGAGGATGAGCGCTGGTTCCGCTGCGCCAGCCGGGCCGTGCAAGCATCGTTCAAGGTGTATCTGCAAGGCGGCCGCTTGCATGCGAATGGATTGGAACTCGGTTATCAGGTGCGCCTGGCCAGCGTGCTGCGCGCGGCGCGGCGGCCCTTGCCGCCGTATCGCCTGCTGCTGGAGGCGGGGGCGCGCAGCGGCGCGCTGCTGTTCGACAGCGGCCTGGTGCTGCAGTTCGCGGCCAACCTGCGCGGCGCGCAGCGCCACTATTTCCTGACCCTGGTCGAGGGGCAGTTGCCCGATCCCGGTGCGGGCGAGCTCGACCTGCGCGCCGCCAGCGAGGGCCACGTCCAGGCCCTGTATGGACACTGTACGCCGGAACAATTGCAGCGCCAGGCCCGGCGCGGCCATGCGGCGCTGCGCGAGCTGGCGCAGCTGCTTTCCTAAACTTAAACTTTCTTCGCCTGCGCCATGCCGTGCAGCAGCTTGGCCAGCAACTGGTCGAGCTGGCGCTGCTCGGCCGCGCTCAGCACCGACAGCATGGCGCGCTCGTTGTCCACGTGCAGCAGCACCAGCCTTTCAATCAATTCCACTCCCTTGGGCGTCAGGGCCACCAGCACGCCGCGCCGGTCTGTCGGATGCTTCTGGCGTTCGATCAGGCCGGCCGCTTCCAGCCGGTCGATGCGGTTGGTCATGCCGCCCGAGGACAGCATGGCCGCCTCGTACAGGGCCGTCGGCGTCAGCGCATATGGCGCGCCCGAGCGGCGCAGGGTGGCCAGCACGTCGAATTCGCCCGGCTGCAAGCCGTGTTCGGCGAACAGCGGATTGAGCCAGTCGCGCGCCATCAACTGCGCCACCGTGCCCAGCTGGCCCACCAGCTGCATGGCGCGCGTATCCATCTGCGGCAGTTCGCGCTGCCATTGTGCGGCGGCAAATTGCGCGCGCGTGTGTTCTTGCGGGGTAGTTGTCATGGGGTGTCCACTTATCTTGACCTCAAGATAGATTTCTATCTTTATGTTAAGATACTTTTCATCGAGTTATTTTATATGACGCATTAAACCATGTGCCTCCCAGCGAGGCAAGGACTATCCCATGCCCACCGCACGACCTGCCGCTCCCCTTTCTTCTTCCGCTTCCCCGGCCCTGCTGGTGGCCGCCATCATCCTGCTGGGCCTGAATCTGCGCCCCATCCTGGCGGCCATCGGCCCCTTGCTCGACAGCATCCAGGCCAGCACGGGCCTCGGCAATGCCGACGCGGGCTTGCTGACCACCGTGCCCGTGTTCGCCATGGGCGTGTGCGCCTTGCTGGGCGCGCAGCTGCAGCGCCGCCTGGGCGTGGCGCGCGGCATCGCTATCGGCATCGCCATCATCGCTGCCGCCTGCGCGCTGCGCTGGCCCTGGCACGGCAGCGGCGGCCTGATCGCCACGGCGGCCCTGGGCGGCCTGGGCATTGCGCTGGTGCAGGCGCTGCTGCCGGCCTTCATCAAGCGCCATTTCCCCGCGCGGGCAGGCCAGCTGATGGGGTTTTATACGACGGGCATCATGGGCGGCGCGGCCATCGCCGCCGCGTCCGCTTCACCGCTGGCGCAAAGCTGGGGTTGGCAAGCGTTGCTGGCCCTGTGGGCGCTGCCTGCGGCGGTCGCCGCCCTGCTGTGGCGCCGCGCAGCCGCTTCGCGCGTGGACGTGGCCAGCAGCGTTGGCGCCAGCCTGCCCGTGGGCAGCCCCCGCGCCTGGCTGCTGATGGTGTTCTTTGGCATCGGCACGGGCGCCTACACCCTGGTGCTGGCCTGGCTGCCGCCGTTTTATACGGAGCTGGGCTGGAGCGCGGCCGACAGCGGCTTGCTGCTCGGTGGCCTGACCCTGGTGGAAGTGCTGGCGGGACTGGTGATTTCCAGCATCATCCACCGCTTCCCCGACCGCCGCATCCTGCTGCTGGCCGTCTTGCTGTCCGTGCTGGCCGGTCTGGCTTGCCTGATCGTCGCGCCCGCGCAACTGGCGCTGCCCGCCGTGATATTGCTGGGCTGCGGCATCGGCGCCCTGTTCCCCCTGTCGCTGATCGTCAGCATGGACCACGTGACGGAGCCGGCCGGGGCCGGCGCGCTGCTGGGATTCGTGCAGGGCGGCGGCTACATCATCGCCAGCAGCATGCCCTTCATCGCCGGCCTGATCCGCCAGCATTCGTCCAGCCTGGCCCAGGCGTGGATGGTGATGGCCGGCGGCGTGGTGGTCTTGCTGCTGATCGCCGTGCGCTTCGCGCCCGGTGCTCATCTGGCCCCGTCGCGTTAGCGTGCGCCTGCCGCGTGCCGGCAGCTGCTATATTTCGGCCATGAACATCGTCGACCACTATTTAGCAGGATTGCGCCAGGCCATGCCGCCGGAACCGCTGGCGGAGCTGGCCTTGGCCAGCGGCGCCAGCGCGGCGCAACTGGCCAGCCTGCGCCAAACGTATCCGCTGTGCCCGGACAGCCTGCTGCGTTTGCTGGGCCAGTACAACGGCACCTATTATCAGAAGTATGCCGGCGGTACGGTGCTGGTGTACATGCTGGGCTCGGACGTGTTCGAGTATCCGTATTACCTGAGCTCCGTCGAGCAGATCCTCAAGGACGGGCAGGCGAACCAGCGCAGCATCGCCGACATCTACGGCCATTACCTGGACGACGATCCCGGCATCGTCGACGCCCGCATCGACGCCGGGGGCCGGCAGGGCGAGCGCCTGTGTTTTTCGCATTGCATGAACAATGGCGGCTCGTCGCGGCTGTATATCGATTTCACGCCCACGGCGTCAGGCAAGGTGGGGCAGGTGGTGCGCTTCCTGCATGATCCCGATAGCTACCTGGTCATCGCCGACAGCTTCGACGCCTATCTGCACATGCTGATCGATGACGAGTATGCCTTCTTGACCGATGAAAATTTCGACTAGATGCAGCATCGCCGCGCGCTGGCGGATGTTCATTATGAAAACTAATTGAAATCTAAAATTTGATAGTTTTTCCTGTTCAGGACGTTTATGCCGCCGGACGGCCTTACAATGCTAGGTTATGCGTTTTCGTGATATCAGACTGTGGCTAGCGGAAAATACCTAGCTAATTGAAAGAATCGGTCTGATAAAATCCGGAACACCCGATCGACCAAACAGGAAGGCAGCACAGCATGGATTCGTCATCTGATAAAAAAGAAGAATTGCGTCAACAATTGCGCTTGGCCGCACTCGAGTATCACGAGTGCCCGCGCCCCGGCAAAATCAGCGTGACGCCGACCAAACAACTGACCAACCAGCGCGACCTGGCATTGGCCTACTCGCCAGGCGTGGCCGCTCCCTGCGAAGAAATCGTCATCGATCCGGCGAATGCCTATAAATATACGGCGCGCGGCAACCTGGTGGCCGTCATCACCAACGGCACGGCCGTGCTGGGGCTGGGCAATATCGGCCCGCTGGCCGCCAAGCCGGTGATGGAAGGCAAGGGCGTGCTGTTCAAGAAGTTCGCCGGCATCGACGTCTTCGACATCGAAATCAACGAGATGGACCCGGACAAGCTGGTCGACATCATCGCTTCGCTGGAACCGACCTTCGGCGGCGTGAACCTGGAAGACATCAAGGCGCCCGAGTGCTTCTACATCGAGCGCCAGCTGCGCGACCGCATGAAGATTCCCGTCTTCCATGACGACCAGCACGGCACCGCCATCATCGTCGGCGCGGCCATCCTGAACGGCTTGAAAGCCGTCGGCAAGAAAATCGAGGACTGCAAGCTGGTCGTGTCGGGCGCGGGCGCCGCGGCGCTGGCCTGCCTGGACCTGATCGTCGACCTGGGCTTCCCGCTGAAAAACATCTACGTCACCGACCTGGCCGGCGTCGTCTACAAGGGCCGCACGGAACTGATGGACCCGGACAAGGAACGCTTCGCGCAAGACACGCCGCTGCGCACCCTGGCCGAGATCATCCCGGACGCCGACATTTTCCTCGGCGTCTCCGCCGGCGGCGTGCTCAAGCAAGACATGGTGCGCAAGATGGCGCCGAACCCGCTGATCCTGGCGCTGGCCAATCCGAATCCGGAAATCCTGCCGGAAGAAGTCAAGGCCGTGCGCAGCGACGCCATCATCGCCACGGGCCGTTCGGATTATCCGAACCAGGTCAACAACGTGCTGTGCTTCCCGTACATCTTCCGCGGCGCCCTCGATTGCGGCGCCACGACGATCACGCGCGAAATGGAAATCGCCGTCGTGCACGCGATCGCCGACCTGGCGCATGCCGAGCAGTCCGACATCGTCGCCACCACGTATGGCATCAGCAACCTGTCGTTCGGTCCTGAATACCTGATCCCGATGCCGTTCGATCCGCGCCTCTTGATCAAGATCGCGCCAGCCGTCGCCAAGGCGGCCGAGGATTCGGGCGTCGCCACGCGTCCGATCAAGGATCTGCAAGCGTACGCGGACAGCCTGCAGCAATTCGTCTACCGCAGCGGCACCTTCATGAAGCCGCTGTTCCTGATGGCCAAGTCCACGCCGGCCGAACTCAAACGCATCGTCTACGCCGAAGGCGAAGAAGAGCGCGTGCTGCGCGCCGTGCAAGTGGTGGTCGATGAAAAACTGGCGCGTCCCATCCTGGTGGGCCGTCCACCCGTGCTCGAAGCGCGCATCCAGAAGTTCGGCCTGCGCCTCAAGCAAGGCGTCGACTTCGACGTCATCAACCCGGACTTCGACGAGCGCTATCGCGATTACTGGAACACGTATTACGACATGACGAGCCGCAAGGGCGTCACCGAGAAATACGCGAAGCTGGAAATGCGCCGCCGCCACACCCTGATCGGTTCGATGATGATCCACAAGGGCGATGCGGACGGCATGATCTGCGGCACCTTCGGCACCACCCAGCTGCACCTGAAATACATCGACCAGGTGCTGGGCAAGCGCGCCGGCAGCAATGTCTACGCCGCCATGAACGTCTTGATCATGCCGGAACGCCAACTGGTGATGGTCGACACGCACGTCAATGAAAACCCGGACGCCGAGCAATTGGCCGAGATCACCATCATGGCCGCCGAAGAGATGACCCGTTTCGGCCTGTCGCCGCGCGCAGCGCTGCTGTCGCACTCGAACTTCGGTTCCAGCGACAGCGCCTCGGCGCAAAAGATGCGCGCCGCGCTGGCCATCATCAAGGAACGCGCGCCGGACCTGGAAATCGACGGCGAAATGCACGGCGATACGGCCCTCGACAGCAAGCTGCGCCACAAGCTGATGCCGAACTCGGACCTCAAGCACGACGCCAACCTGCTGGTCATGCCGAACATCGAGTCGGCCAACATCGCCTACAACCTGGTCAAGACGGCGGCCGGCAACGGCATCGCCGTGGGCCCGATCCTGCTGGGCTGCGCCAAGCCCGTGCACATCCTGACGCCGTCGGCCACCGTGCGCCGCATCGTCAACATGACGGCGCTGTGCGTCGTCGATGCCGTGGCACAGCGCAAAGCCTAAGGTTGTAGCTGTCGCTTGAAAGCCGCGCCATCCGCAAGGGTGGCGCGGCTTTTTTACATGGGCGGCACGGGCAGGGCCGCGGCTGGCGGATGGCGGCGCAGGTAGTAATGGCGATACAGCAGGATCTCGCCCCATACCAGCAGCAGCGCCGCCAGCGCGAACAGGCCCAGCGTGATCTTGAGCGAGTTGAAATAGGCGCCCGCCTGCCGTTTGATGGCGTCGATGAACATCATCGGCACTGACTTGTCGAGTTTGCTGAAGTCGGCCTGGCGCGCCACATCGGTGGTCAGGCGCACGGCCAGATCGGTGCCCAGCGCGGCCAGGTCGCCCGTCGCCTGGCCGCGGAAGTTGGCGCCCTTGAGCGCTTCGCCGAGCAGGCCGACCCTGGCGATCAGTTGTTCCTGCAGCACCTGCGTCAGCAGCACGCTGCCGCGGCGCAGAATGAATTCATTGATCCAGCGCGCCTTGCTGCGTTCCCAGTAACTGCTGGATGTGGGGCGGTAGTACATATCTTGCACGAAGGGTTCGAGCAGGCTGCGCACGCTGATGGGCTGGCCCGGGGCGATCAGCTTGACCTGCTGTTCCAGGTAGACGCGCAGCGCCGGCATCTGTGCCTCGACCACGGGCTGCAGATCGCGCTCGAGGGCCTGGTTGACCACGCGGTGCACGCTGTGCACGGCGCCCAAGCCGGCACCGAGGAGCGGCAGCGCGAGCAGGATCAGGACATAGCTGAGCTTGGCGGCCACATGCCAGGGGCGGGGACGGCGCACCAGCAGGCATTTTCTGGCCAGCTGGTGGCAGATGCCGAGCGCCAGCACGAAGCCGGCCGCGCTGCACAGCAGCATCCACGGCAGGGCGCTCCACAGCAGTTCGCCGCCGAACGGCGCCAGGCTGCTGCCCCAATTGACGAGTTGTTGATTCATGTACCTTGCCTTGATATAGATAATTGGGCAAGTATATCCATTGTGCAACTACACGTGGCGCACCGGACCTTAATGCGCCATCAGCACGGGCAAGGTCATCTGGCGCAAGATCGTTTCCGTCACACCGCCCAGCAGGATTTCGCGGAAGCGCGCGTGGCCGTAGCCGCCCATCACCAGCAAGTCCGCATGCACTTCGGCGGCCATGGCCAGCAGGGCCGCGCCGATGTCGCCCGTGGCGATGGCCGGGCGCACTTCGACGGGCACGCCATGGCGGCTCAGGTAGGCGGCGATGTCGGCGCCCGGATGGCGGGCCGGCTGCGCATGGCCGGCCGGCGGGTGCAGCAGGGCCAGCACCACCAGGCGCGCCGCGCGCAGCAGGGGCAGGGCGTGGCCGATGGCGCGCGTCGCTTCCATGCTGCCATCCCAGGCCACCACCACGGTGTTGTCCACCTGTGCGAATTGTCCGCTGCGCGGCACGATCAGCACGGGACGGGCCGCGTTCAGCATCACGTACGGCACCAGGTCGCTCATGGCGCCAGGCAGCGCTTCGCTGTCGTCATGCTGGCTCAGCACCGTCAAGTCGCTGTAGCGGGCGCTGACGGCCATGCCGCCATCTGCATCGTCTTCGATCAGGCGCCGCTCGAGCGAGACGGCGCCGGCCTGGCGCGCCAGCGTCTCGAACTGGTCGAGCGCCTGTTCCGCCTGGCCGTGCAGGGCCGAGATCTGCGCCGCCACGGCGCCGCCGCGCATGCCGCGGTTGTTTTCCAGGGTAAAGCGCGATACGCCCGTCATGGCGGCGCCGATCAGGTGCGCCTGGTGCGCGTGCGCCAGCCGGGCCGCGATGGCGATGCGCTGGGGCGCATGACGCGACAGGTCGGCGTGGACGAGGATGGATTTGTAGGCCATGTGCTCACTCGGTAGTCAGGATATCAACAAGGCTAGAACGGCAACACGGCCAAGTCCAGCATTGCCGTGTCAGGCGGCGGTTTTCTTTTGTTGGGCTTGATATGGCTCAAGAAGAGACACGCCATGGTCATTTGCAATGCCATCGCCAGAAAAGGCTGATCTGCTTGATATGCATCAATATGCTCGGGGCACAGCCAGCCATAATGGCATTGAACTCCTTGCCCTTCCAGTGGTCTGCATCGGCGCCGGCGCCATCTGTCCGGCACTTCCTTGTGTGACGCAACAACGCTGGCTGTGGCAGGAGTTCACTTCTCGACGCCTTGCCTGGCGTCATGCTACATTCGCATCCTGCTTTTTTCTGTAAGGATGACGATGCCTGTGGGTCACAACTTCTTGCAGCACAATCAGCAAGCCTGGGATGCCCAGGCGGCACGCAACAGTCCCTGGTCGCAGCCCGTCGACAGCGCCACCATCGCCGCGGCCCGGGCAGCAGGCGCCCGTGCTGGCCACCGTGCAGGGCGACATGCGCGACCTGGCCAGCTTTATCGCCACGCGCGCCGTCAGGCTGGCGCGCGCGGCATAGGTTTTAGTTGTAGGGCTGCAAGTCCAGCCAGACGGCGTACGACAGGCGCTTGCCGTTCCACAGGCCGCCGCCGCGGATGACGGCGTCGCACGAGGTCAGCTGGCCCACCAGATCCATGCGGCCCAGGTTGCGGCGCAGGCGCAGCGCGTCGTTGTGCGACAGGTAGCCGACCAGCTGGCCATCGATGAAGATGGCGATGGCCTTGTCCTGGAACGGATTGGCATCGTCGCAGACGAGCAGGGCCAGGCATTTTTCTTCCGCGTTGCCGGGACCGTGCTCGCCGGCCAGTCTGGCGATGGCGGGTTGGTACATCGATTCGTTTTCCACTTCCGACGCAAAGCGCCCCTCGTCGGTCCAGTGGTGCGCGGGTGCGCCCGCAGGGATCGCCGGCACGTACTGGCGCACGGACATGAGCGGCTTGTGCAGCGGCTGGGCGGGCGTGCGGCCGCTGAAGACGTAATACAGCAGGGCGATGACGATCACGATGGCAAGCAGGTAAAGCATGGTATCTCTCTGATTTCTAAGGGGGGAGCCGGGGGCGCGGGCGCGCCGCGCGGCGTTGCCGCTACTATAGCAAGTTCGCCGCCTGGTCCCGGGTAAATCTGCCCATCAGGCGGCGCCGGCGCCGCAGGGCCAGCGGGTCGTTCAGCACGATGGGCGAGGCGCCCGTCAGCCCCGAATAACACTGGCCGTGCTGGCGCAGGACGATGGCATAGTCGCGCGGCGCGTGGCCGTGCGCCAGCATGCGCGCGTCGCAATCGACTTCGATGGCAAAGCGCAGCCGGTGCACCTGCCACCACAGCGGTAAATTCCAGGGCATCAGCACGATCAAGGCGTAGGCCAGGGCCAGCAGTTGCGGGTCGCGCGCGGCCAGCCGGCATTGTTCATGCGCCAGCAACAGCGTTTGTTGCTGGGAAGAAATCAGTCGCAGCCAGACGGGCATCACGATGCGGGGCCGCAGCAGGCCCGCCACGCAGGGGCCGATGCCGCCGCTCAGGAAGACGGGCGTGCCCAGCAAGGTGCTCTTTTGCCAGCGGCGCTGGTGCGACAGCAGCCAGACGCTGCGCAGCGCCAACAGCAGCAGCATGCCGCTGGATAAGACAAACCAGCCCAGTTTCAGCTGCGCCTGCTCCGGCGGCATGGCCGCCAGCACGCCGGGCAGCCGTGCCAGCGGCAGCAGCACGGAGGCGGCGATGGCCGCCAGCCACAGCCAGCGCGTCGTGCGTCCGCGCCTGTGCTGCGCGCGCTCGGCGCGCCAGGCGGCGGCGCTCAGCAGCAGCGCCAGGGGCAGCGTGCCCAGCAGCCACGCCACCATCAGCCTGCCCCGCCGGCGGCTGCCGGCAGGATGGCGCAAACCGTTCGTGTAGCGGCCATGGGGATAGGGAAGGTCATCTTGTTCGCGTGGGGAGAGTCAAAGCAGTTGCCAGTGTAGCGCCTGTCGATGCTTCCTTGCCGCACCGCGCGCGCCACCTTGTCGTGGTGTTTTCATGATTGTCGGAAATGAATGCTAGTATTGATATTCTTTATTTTTTACCATGATCATGAAAAAAATGCTGCTGTTGACAGTCTTGATGGGGAGTGCAGGTGCGCAGGCGCAGCCGGCAGCGGGCCAGGCCGATTGCCTGGTGGACAGGGCTGGGCAACCGGACGACGCCACGGTGGTCTGGAGCGGCGCTTGCCAGGATGGTTTCGCGCAGGGCAGCGGTTACCTGCAATGGTCGCGCAATGGGCGCGAGAGCGGGCGCTATGAAGGCCGCCTGGTGCGCGGCCAGATGGATGGCGCCGGTGCCTGGCAGGCCGAAGACGGTGCCGTGTACCAGGGCGGCTTCCAGCAGGGGGTATGGCAGGGCAGGGGCATACACGTCGACAAGGATGGCAACAAATTGCGGGCCATGTATGTCGCCGGCCAGCCCAGCGGCGATGTCGAGCAGCTGATGGCGCTGGGCGACCGTTACCAGGGAGCGTTTGCCGGCGGCAAGCGCAATGGCCAGGGCAGCATCGATTACGCGCGCGGCGGCAGCTATACGGGAGGCTGGAAGGACGACCTGTTTGAAGGACAAGGCACGATACGCTATCCGAACGGGCGTCAGTACGCCGGCGTCTTCCATGGCGGCTTGCCGGCAGGCAGTGCGCCGCTGGCGCCAGCGGAAAACCATGCCCTCGTGAGCAGGGATAGTGGCAGCAAGGGCGCGACGGCCATCAGCCGCACGGGAAGCGGCTCGCCAGCGCCGTTCGATGCGCCGTATGGCGCGTTGAGCGTGGAGCAGCAACGCACGCTCAAAGGGTATTACCGGATATTGCTGGACGCCGATGAACCGCCATATCCCGCGCATGGCCCGGGAGAACTGGTGCGTGCCGTGCAGGACCTGGCCGGCGTCACGGGCAGCCGCGGCGAATTACATGTTGAAGTGCAACTCGATGCGGCTGGCACGCCGATCGCCGCCCTGGTCCGCAGGGCGCCGGACAAGGAATTGGGAGAGCGCATCGCGCAATTGATGATGCTGGTCAAGTACAAGCCGGCCTTGTGCGCCGGTGCGCCCTGCGCCATGAGCTACGCGCTCAAGCTGCGCATCTGAGCAGGACGCCGGCAAGGTCAGCGCTTGAGCGCCATGCCTACGGAAACGGGCGCCGTATGCTTGAAACCGAATTGCGCATACAGGTCTTGCGCCTGGCCATCGGCGATCAGGCTGACATACGCGCTTGGCGGCACTTCCGTCTCGATGAATTGCATGATCTCGCGCATGATGCGCTTGCCCAGGCCCTTGCCCTGGTGGGCCGGCAGCACGGCGATATCGGTGACCTGGAAGAAGCAGCCGCCATCGCCGATGATGCGGCCCATGCCCACCACCTCGTCACCCAACAGCACTTGCACGGCAAACAGCGAGTTCGGCAAGCCCCTGGCGGCGGCCTCCATGCTTTTCGCGCTCATGCCGGCGGCGACGCGCAGGTGCTGGTAGGTGGCGATGGCGGGAATGGCCAGGCGGATGGTGTAGGGCGATGCTGCGCTCAAGGCGGTCTCCTGTATAAATGGTTTGGAGCGGTAATTATAGGCGGCGATGGATTTTCGTGACGGCGCGCTTTTTTCGCCGCGCGCTATGTTGCGCGCCGCGCTTTTGCGCTATGGTGGCGCCATCCCCATATTTGTTGAAAGCACGCCATGTCCGCAGGATTTACCGCCACCGAATTGTCCGTCATGAATGAAGACGACGCCCTGATCACCACCCTGGCCGCACCCGCCGGCAAGGGCGAGCCCGTCTATCTGATGCTGCAGCGCGCCGACGAGTATGACGAGCAGGACGTGGCCATGGGCATGGACGAGCCGTACATCGAATATTGCGGCCAGGAATTCGCGTGGTATGGCCACATGCACGCTGTGATCCTGCATCCGAACCGCCTGTCCGTGCAGATGGATGCCGAGGCGGCCATGCAGATGGACGACGATGGTCAGATCGACGTGCGTTTCAACCTGACACCGGAGCGCTACGCCCAGCTGCAGCAAGCGCTGCGCACCACGTTCGAGGGCTGCGATTACTATCGCGAAGAACGTTGATCTGCGCGGACGGCACCGATCATGGTGTCGCGTATGCTCGATAGCGGATAGGGACTGGAGGAGATGACGATGACTGTGCTGATACTCGGTTTGCTGCTGTTCCTGGGCTTGCACTCGGTGCGCATCGTCGCCGACGACTGGCGCAGCGCCCAGTTGGCGCGCCTCGGCGACAAGCGCTGGAAGGGGCTGTATTCGCTCGTGGCGTTTGTCGGGCTGGGCCTGATCATCTGGGGCTACGGTCTGGCGCGCCAGCAGACGCAGGTGCTGTGGACGCCGCCCATGGGCTTGCGCCACGCCAGCGCCCTGCTGATGCTGTTGTCGCTGATTTTACTGGCGGCGGCCAATGTGCCGGGCAACCGCATCAAGACTCTGGTGCACCACCCCATGCTGCTGGGCACGCAATTCTGGGCCGTCGCGCATCTGCTGGCCAACGGCAACGTGGCCGACGTGTTGCTGTTCGGCGGCTTTCTCGTCTGGTCGTCAGTCGATCTGTATTCCGCCGTGCAGCGCGACCGCGCGGCCGGCATGGCCTACCCGGGCGGCACCGTGGCAGGCACCCTGCTCGCCATCGTCGCGGGTTGCCTGTTGTGGCTGCTGCTGGCGTTCTGGCTGCACGGCGTGCTGTTTGGCGTGCGGCCGTTTGGATAGCTGGATGGCTGCACACGCAATGTCGTGCGTTTCAGCATTGTTGATACGGAGTGGCAGCGGTGAAGGCGGGGGTGGAGCGCAGATCGGGGCGCTACTACAAAAAACCCGCAGCATCTGGCGATGGGCGGGTTTGATCAGGTACTGCCAAAACATGTTCTGTGGTGCCGGGAGCCGGAATCGAACCGGCACGCTGTTTCCAGCGCGGGATTTTGAGTCCCGTGCGTCTACCTATTCCGCCATCCCGGCAACGCGAGACGCATTATCACTGATTTGTCACAATCTGGCAAGTTTTATGCTTGGCGCGTGTTTTGCACAAGCATGGAGAACCGTTGACGACGCCGATTCCAGCGCAAGAAGCGGAGTGCCGCGCCTGGCTTGCCGGCCTATCTTTTCCCTTTCAACCACTTGAAGGGGAATCAAATGTTGCAACTGGAAAACAAGGTCGCCATCATCACGGGCGCCAGCTCGGGCATCGGGCATGCGGCGGCGCGGCTGTTCGCCCGCCATGGCGCGCGGCTGGTGCTGGTGGCGCGGCGGCAGAAGGAACTCGATGCGCTGGTGGCGCAGCTGGCGGAGGGCGGCGCGCAAGCCGTGGCCTGCGCCGGCGATGTGGGCGATGCGGCGTGTGCGCAAGGGGCCGTGGCGCTGGCGCTGCAACGTTTTGGCGGCCTCGATATCGCGTTTAATAATGCGGGCACCCTGGGGCCGATGGGGCCCACGCCGGAAGTTGCCCTGGAAGATTGGCGGGCGGTGGTCGATACCAATCTTACCAGCGCCTTTCTGGCGGCCAAATACCAACTGCCCGCCATGGCGGCGCGCGGCGGCGGCTCGCTGATCTTCACCGCGAGCTTCGTCGGCCATACGCTGGGCATGTCCGGCATGGCCGCGTATGCGGCCAGCAAGGCGGGCGTGATCGGCTTGACGAGGGCCCTGGCGGCCGAGTATGGCGCGGCAGGCGTGCGCGTGAATGCCTTGTTGCCGGGAGGGACGGATACGCCGATGGGGCGCGCGGTGGCCGCCACGCCCGAGGCGCTGGCCTTCGTGGCGGGATTGCATGCCTTGAAGCGCCTGGCCACGCCGGACGAGATCGCCCGCTCGGCGCTGTACCTGGCGTCCGATGCATCCAGCTTCACCACCGGTACGGCGCTGCTGGCCGATGGCGGCGTGTCCATCGTGCGCGCGTAAAGGATCGGTCACGCAAAGCGGCCATCAAAACGCCGACGGCCCGGGGATGAGCCGGGCCGTCGGTGTGTTGCAGCGTACCTTACGCTACCTCAAGTTCAGTTGTGAACCGAGTTCAGCTGACGCGCGATGATGTCGTGGTTGAGCCAGACGACGGGCGCTTGCGGTTCCGACATGGCGTGGAACATCAGCGGGCCCGTGCCTTCCAGTACCAAGGAACTCAGGTGGTCGGTGATCAGTTCCTTGCGGTCCTTGTGCAGCTTGGTGATGTCGTCCGAGGTGCCGATCATGACTTCGGCCAGCTCCGGCGTGTTGTCCATCGGCCAGGCGGCGAAGTTGCGGAACTGCACGCTAGTGGCGTCGCCGTTGTAGGCGGCGATACGGTCGAGCAAGTCTTGCAGCGAGACGCCGTCTTCCAGCAAGCCCTGGCAGATTTTCCATTGCTCTTCGGCCCAGGCGCCGCCGCCTTCTTTTTTCAGCGCGTCGAGCAGAGGGAACAGCGACAGTTCCACGCCGACGAAAATGTCGGACGAATTCGTGCGGATTTCCGGGCAGTTGAAGACGGTGGCCTTGATGCCTTTTTCCCACGCGGCCTTGGCCACGTTTTCCAGGCGCATCTTCGCCAGGCCTTGCGTGTAGTTGCTATACGTTTGCCACTGGTATTTGCCGTCGATCAAGATCTCGGTGCCGTGGTAGCCGTAGGCGCTGTAGCGCACCTGGCCGCCCGTTTGCTCGATGCGGGCGCGGATGGCGGCGCTGCCGTCGATCAGGTGCTGCAGGGTATTGGCCGTGACTTCGTCGAAGTTCATCAGGATCAACTTGCCCAGGTCGCTGTCGAGCAGGGCGCGCGAGGACATGAAGCGCTCGCCGCGGCCTTTGTAGATGCGGTTGGCGATGGCCAGGAAGACTTTGACCTTTGGAATGCCGCCAGCCATGGTGTGGGCGAAATACACGTTGCTGCCATCAGGAATCAGGCTGTCCAGCTCGGCCATGGCTTTCGCCACGGAAGCGCTGAAGCGGGCGATGCCGGCTTCGCGGCAGCGTTCGATCTGTGCCCAGTCCAGCTTGTCTTCCTGCCAGCTTTTCAGGGTCATGTCGGCCAGAAGGGCCGTCGGCGTTGGTTCGCCGGCTGGCGCGTCGAGGTCGAAACCGGCCATCAGCGGCACATTGATAATGCGCCCGCCCAGGTTGGCTTCCGCTTCGGCCAGCTCTTCCGCGTTCAGCGGGCGCAGCGCCATGTTTTCATCGCGGCGGCCGACCGTCATGCCGACGATATTCATGCCCGCCTTGCGCGCTTCGTCCAGCAAGCCATTCACATAGCCGCGGCCGAACAGCTCGCCGAACAGCACAAAGGTGTCGCCCTTGCGGAAGATATTTTTTTGCGGGATGTCTCTTAAGGACGTGATCTCGGTCATGGTGTCAATTCATTCAAAAATTAGCAGGGCAGACGACTGGTGCGACGGCCCGCTGGTTCAACATAGTTGTAAATTATGCGCCATTTCAGAGTGGAAAATCCTGTTGCGAATGATTCTCGTCTGGAATGGCATCTTCTTCTTCGTGCAGCTCTTATTCTTTCGCCATGGCGTATTTTACGCTGCCGCGGCGCACAGCGCCCACGGACTGGTCCGGCAGGCGCCGATATTACCTCAGCTTGGCCGCCCAGGTCAGCAAAATTGATCTAAAACAAATCCTGCTGGCCCGATACGAGGCGCGAAAAATCGTCGCCCAGAAACGGCAATATCGCGTCGGCCACCGGCTGCAGCTGGCGCGTCAGGTAGTGGTGGTAGTCGATGGGCGAGCGCTGGGTTTCCAGCGGCTCCGGCCCGGCCACCGTGATGACGTAGCTGATCCAGCCGCCATTCTGGTATTGCAATGGCCGTCCCTGCGCCAGGTTGTAGGCGTCGGCCGTGCGCGCCGCGCGCACGTGGGGCGGCACGTTGCGCTGGTAGTCGTCGAGGGGACGGCGCAAGCGCTTGCGGTAGACCAGTAAAGCGTCGAATTCGCCGCGCACCGTGCGCGCCACGTAGTCGCGCACATAGTCCTGGTAGGCGGCGCGCTGGAAGATGCGCAGGTACAAGGCTTGCTGGAATTGCTGCGCCAGCGGCGTCCAGTCGCTGCGCACGGTTTCCAGGCCCTTGTAGACCATCTGCTCGCTGCCGTCGGGTTTGCCCACCAGGCCCGCGTAGCGCTTCTTGCTGCCATCTTCCGAGCCGCGGATGGTGGGCATCAGGAAACGCCGGTAATGCGTCTCGAACTCGAGCTCCAGCGCATTTTCCAGGCCGAACTCGTCGCGCAGGTGCCGCTCCCACCAGGCATTCACGTGCGCCACCAGGGCGCGGCCGATCTTGCCTGCCTCTTCGTCGCCATGCGTCGTTTTCAGCCACACGAAGGTGGAGTCCGTGTCGCCATAGATCACCTGATACCCTTGCTCGGTGATCAGTTCGCGCGTGCGGTGCATGATGTCGTGGCCGCGCAGGGTGATCGACGAAGCGAGGCGCGGGTCGAAAAAGCGGCAGCCGCTCGAGCCCAATACGCCGTAAAACGCGTTCATGATGATTTTCAGCGCTTGCGACAGCGGCGCGTTGCGTTCGCGCTTGGCCGTCTCGCGCCCCTGCCACACCTGTTCCACGATGGCGGGCAGGCAATGCTTGATGCGTGAAAACTGCGCGCCGCGGTAGCCGGGCACGGTATCGGCTTCGTCGCCGCTGGTACCCACCACCAGGCCCACGGGGTC
The DNA here is from genome assembly GCF_009208735.1 of Janthinobacterium rivuli. Lineage (GTDB taxonomy): Bacteria > Pseudomonadota > Gammaproteobacteria > Burkholderiales > Burkholderiaceae_D > Janthinobacterium. The sequence continues at coordinate 294,283 of NZ_WFLJ01000003.1, forward strand.
GATGAGGAAGGTGCGGATGATGGACGGGTACAGGCTTTTGTAGTCGAGCACCAGCACGGAGTCGTACAGGCCCGACTGCGAATCCATGACGAAGCCGCCCGGGCTGTTGTCGCCGGACACATCGCCCAGGTTGGGCGCCACGTAACCCTGCCGGTGCATCAGCGGCAGGTACAGGTGTTCGAAGGCGGCCACGGAGCCGCCGCTGCGGTCGGCCGCCAGGCCCGTCACGCTGGCCCGTTCCAATAGAAAAGTCAGCAGCTCGGTCTTGGCGAAGATGCGCGTGACCAGTTCGCAATCCTTGAGGTTGTAGCGGGCCAGCGCCGGCTTGTCTTCGCGGAAACGCCGGTCGATCTCGGCCATGCGCTGGTAAGGGTTGTCGATGGACTTGCCTTCGCCCAGCAAGGTCTGCGCCACGTTTTCCAGGCTGAACGAGGAGAAATTCCACGTCGCCGATTTTAATGCTTCGATGCCGTCGATGATCAGCCGGCCCGCCGCGGCGGCAAAATAGTGTTCCTGCTTGCCGCCATGTTCGCGCCATTCCATCACGGCGCCGCCCCGTCCCAGCTTCAATGGTGTGTTGTAGCGCTCGGCATGTTCCCTGAGCACGCGCAAGTCGAACTGCACCAGGTTCCAGCCGATGATGGCGTCCGGATCGTGCTTCGCCATCCACGCGTTCAGGCGTTCGAGGATCTGGGCGCGCGTGGCGCAGTACTCGAGGTCGAAGTCGCGTTCCTCGTCGACGCCGTTTGGCGGCCCCAGCATGTACACCTGGCGCTGGCCGCAGCCTTCCAGCGCCAGCGAATACAGCTCGCCGTGCGCCGTCGTTTCGATGTCGAGCGACACCAGTTTCAAGGCGGGGCGGTAGCCGGGCGCCGGCCTCAGCTGCACTTCCTGCCCTGTTTCTCCGCTGAACGATACGGGCGCCGTGATGAAACGCTCCATCAGATAGCGCTCGGGCGGGCGGATGTCGGCTTCGTACACGTCGACGCCGTGCGCGCGCAACTGCTTTTCCAGCTTCAGCAAATGCCGGTATTGCTTGCAGTACAGCCCCAGCACGGGGCGATGGTGGAAATCGCACAGCGACAGGGGCCGCAGCTCGGCATGGCGCTCGCCGCGCAGCAGCTGTTGCGCCTGTTCCTGCTGCTCCATGGGAAGGAAGGCGACGGCCGTCTGCACGGGCAGGCGCACGTGGCGGGGGCCGCTATCGGTTGCCAGCCAGAAATCGACCTCCGTACCGGCGGGCGTGTCGCGCCAGTGGCGGGTCAGGATGAAGCCCTGTTCGGGCGGGTGCTGCGTGTTGCCTGTCATGGTGCCGAGCGTGTCTGGTGTACTGGCCTGCACATTACAGCAAGCTGACGCAGGGCGGGGGCGGTTGCGGCTATAATTTTCTGCATCGAAGACGATAACAAGAGCGCATCGCGCCACACACCCAGGAGACAGCATGCAAGCAATGAGTTATGTACACGGCGCCCACGAGACGCCGTTGATCGGCGAAACGATAGGCGCTTACCTCGACGGCATCGCCGCCCGCTATGGCCAGCACGACGCCCTGATCGTGGCGCACCAGAATGTGCGCTGGACGTATCGGGAATTCCAGCAACGCGTGCACCGCCTGGCCGCCGGCTTGCTGAAGCTGGGCTTGCAGCCGGGCGACCGGGTCGGCATCTGGTCGCAAAATTGCGCCGAATGGGTGCTGACGCAGTTTGCCACGGCGAAAGCCGGCTTGATCATGGTCAACATCAACCCCGCCTACCGCCGTTCGGAGCTCGAATACGTGCTCGACAAGGTGCAATGCAGCGCGCTGATCCTGTCGCCCAGCTTCAAGTCCAGCGACTACCTGGCCATCGTGCAAGACGTGGTGCCGGACATCGCCCGTTCGCGTGCCGGCGCCCTGCAGTCGCCGCGCCTGCCGCAATTGCGCCACGTCATCCGCCTGGGCGCGGCCGCCACGCCCGGCATGCACAACTTCGACACCCTGATGGAGGGCATTGCCGACGCCGACCTGGCGCACCTGGAAGAAGTGAGCGCCACCTTGCAGTTTGACGACGCCGTCAACATTCAGTTCACCTCCGGCACCACGGGCGCGCCGAAAGGCGCCACCCTGACGCACCACAATATCCTCAACAACGGTTTCTTCATCGGCGAAGCCATGCGCCTGACCGAGCAGGACCGCCTGTGCATCCCCGTGCCCCTGTATCACTGTTTCGGCATGGTGCTGGGCAACCTGGCCTGCGTCACGCATGGCGCGGCCATGGTGTTTCCCGGCGAAGGCTTCGACCCGAAAGCCGTGCTGGACACCGTGCAGGCCGAGCGCTGCACGGGCTTGCACGGCGTGCCGACCATGTTCATCGCCATCCTCGACCATCCTGACTTCAAGCAATACGACTTATCCAACTTGCGCACCGGCATCATGGCCGGCTCGCCGTGTCCGATGGAAGTCATGACGCGGGTCATCGAATTGATGCACATGGCCGAGATCACGATCGCGTATGGCATGACGGAAACGTCGCCCGTCAGTTTCCAGACGGCCATCGAAGACCCGCGCGAAATGCGTGTGTCGTCCATCGGCCGCGTCCATCCGCACCTGGAAGTGAAAATCATCGATGCGGAAGGGCGCATCGTGCCGCGCGGCGAAAAGGGCGAATTGCTCACGCGCGGCTATTCCGTGATGCAGGGCTACTGGGGCGACCCGGAAAAAACAGCCGAAGCCATCGACGCGGCGCGCTGGATGCACACGGGCGACCTGGCCGTCATCGACGCCAACGGCTTTTGCAGCATCGTCGGCCGCTCGAAGGATATGGTGATACGCGGCGGCGAAAACATCTATCCGCGCGAAGTCGAGGAATTCCTGTACCGCCACCCCAGCGTGCTCGACGTGCAATGCGTGGGCGTGCCGGACGCCAAGTATGGCGAAGAATTGTGTGCCTGCATCATCTTGCGTCCGGGCACGCAGGCCACCAGCGACGATATCCGCGCCTTTTGCGATGGGCAGATCGCCTATTACAAGATTCCCCGCTACGTGCGCTTCGTCGAGGAATTCCCCATGACGGTGACGGGCAAGATCCAGAAATACCTGTTGCGCCAGCAGGTAGCCAACGACCTGGGCCTGGGTACGCAATAAACTTTTCGCCAGCACATAAAAAAACACCGGGACGCTCGCGCGGCCCGGTGTTTTTTTATTGCTTCAGCGTAAAGCTCAAGCCATCGCGGCTTGTGGTGCGCGCGCTGGCGTGCGGCGGCGCATGAAGGCCAGCACGCCCAGGCCGGCCAGCAGCATGGCGTAGGTGCCTGGCTCAGGTACGGCCGAGACGTTGACCGTGTTGAAGCCGGAACCGTTCATTGCGACATGGCCATAATTGATCGAGCTGACCGAATTGGCGATCAGGGTGCCGTTCATGTCGCCCGAACCCGAGAACGCGGCGTTCGGCGCCAGGATGCTGCCGTTGATGCCGACGTTCTGCAGGCTGGTGGTGGTGGCGTTGGCGAAGTTGAACAGCGTGCGGTTGGCGAAACTGGCGAAATTGTCGAAGCCGCCGCTCATGGTGATATTGGTGGCGGTGCCGTTGATGATGATGCTGGCCGTGCTTTTCAGCGAGGACAGGTCCAGGGTCAGGTTATGCAGGTTCGACGCATCGATGTTGAAAATATTCACGTCGGCGTTGACATTGCCCACCAGGGTCATGTTGCCGTACTGCGAGATCACGGTGCCGTTCGATTGCAGCTTGGCCACGTCGCCCGACAAGGTCGTCAGTTGCTGCTTGGCGCCCGCGAAATCCAGGGTGGAGGCATTGCCCTTGCTAATGTTGTTCGTTGGGAACCATTGTGGTGCCGTCAGGGTGGCATTGGGGTTGCTGACGCCGTACACGGCCGAACCGCTGAGCGTGCCCCAGCCCGTGTTCAGGTTGCCGCCAGCGACCATCGAATTGACGGCGCTGCCCGGCTTTTTATTCGTGCCGACGTTGTAGTTGTCCAGGTAGATATTGCCGCCAGCGGCAATGCTGCCGCCGACGCTGGTGAAGCCGCTGCTGCCGCTGCTGCCGATGTTGCCAAAGATAAAGGCCGAGTAGCCATTGGCGACGCCGAGGTCGACCACGGTGGCTTGCGCTGAGGCGCTGAAGGAGAAGGCGAACAGGGCGGCGCTGATGAGCGGCAAGGTGCGGGTGCTAAATAATGTCATGGACGATCTCATGGTGAATTGGGGGACGAATAGGGCGGGAAAGCAAGACACCGCCATCGCGCAGCCGGCTATTATAATCTAAAAAGCAATTCTAGTTCAATTTAGGTAATTAACTATATTTTAAAGCAACATTTTTCCGTCGTTAATGATTATCTGGTGGACATAAAAAAACCGGGGCTGGCCCGGTTTTTTGTTGCTTACCTGACGCGCTGGTACAGGCGGAAACGTTCCACGTCATCCGTGGGGCGGCGCCCCTCCCACAGCTTGATCCAGTCCGCGCCATGGTGTTCGGGCAGTTTTTCCTTGCTGTCGGGAACTTTGATGCTGTCTTGCAGCAAGAACACATCGCACTGCTGCTGCCCCACGCTGGCAAACGGCAGATGGCCGAAGTAGGCGAACGAGGCGCGCTGTGCTGCGCCGACGTTGCTGTTGATGCATTTGCTGTTTGGCGGCAGGTGAATGGAAATCTGGTGCGCCACGCTGGCGTAGCTCTTGCTGTAGTTCAGCGGCGGCAGGAACAAGGTCATGATCAGCACCCAGATCAGGATCAGGCCGCCGGACGACAGGACCACGGCGCGCCACAGCACGGCCGGCTGGCGCGAGATGCGCCAGTGCACCAGCGCCACCCAGCCCGCGCTGGCGCAGGCGGCCACGAAGAAGGCCAGCAAGTCCAGCTCGGGCTTGAAGCCGGGCATGAGTTTCAGGGCGTTATGCGCCAGTTTTGGCGGCCAGCCGGTCAGGATGGCGAACCAGAACAGCCACAGCGCGAGGGCGCAGATGGTCAGCACCATCACCGAGAACCAATCGATGGCGTTGATGGCGCCCCGTTTCATGGTCAGCAAGCCGAACGCGGCCATCACGGCCAGCGGCGGCAGCAGCGGCAGCAACTGGCTCGGGTCGGGATCGGGATGGCACAGGCCCAGGATGGCCAGCATGGCCACAAAGGTCAGCGGCACGACGATGTGCAGCACGTGGTGCTGGCGGCGCCAGGCATACACGGCCCAGGCGGCGAAGGGCCACGCGGGCCAGAAGAACCAGATGCCGACACGCAAGAAATACTGCACGCTTTTCAGGCTCGGGGCGCTGAACTGGCGGAAATTCCACTCCATCCACGCTTGCAGCGGCGAATGGCCATACGGTTGCAGCAGTTCGCCCGGCAGCAGCCAGACGAGGGTCAGCGCGGCGCCGATCAGGATGGCCAGCGCCAGGTGGCGCACGCTGCGCAGCAGCGGCAGGCGCAGGAAGACGGTGCATAGCAGCAGGGCGATGCTCAGCGCCGCCGGCGTGATCCAGCCGCGCGCGAGGGTCAGGCCGCCCAGCGCCAGGCCCAGCAGGGCAGCATTGCGCACGGACGGGCCTTCCACGTAGCGCACGGCGCGGTACAGCAGATACGCCATCAGGGATACGTACAGCGCTTCGGCCGTGATGTCGTGGCTGTGCTGCAGCAGGCCCAGGCAGCCCAGATAGATGAGTACGGCGGCATCGGCCAGGGTGCGGCCGAAGTCGTCCGGCTCGGGCTGGCCGCCGAAGGCCAGGCGCAGCGGCTGGGCGTCGTTGCGGCGGCCCAGGTTGAAGGCGGTGTACCAGACGGACAGGGTGCTGACGACGAAGATGCCGATGGTCGACATGCGCGCGCCGAAGACGTCGCCGTCGATCCAGCCGAACAGCTTGATGAAAATGGCGCCCAGCCAGAAGGCCAGCGGGCCCTCATCGGGCAGGGACAAGCCGGCCACGTTGGGCCACAGCCAGTCGTTCAGGCCGCCATGCGCCATGGTCCACATGAGGCCGAAACTGGCGGCGTCATCGTTCTTCCACGGTTCGCGGCCGATCAGGCCAGGCAGGATGTACAGCAGGCCGAGCGCAAACAAGGCCCATCGTGGCAGCGCGAGTGTGGCAGCGGCGGGAAGGCGGACTGGCTTCATCGATAATCGGTATCAGAATGGTGGCAAGACGCGACGAATGGCGTCGGGTATGCGCGAGTATAAAGTAAAGCGGCCAAAGACAAAAAAGGCAGCCGTGGCTGCCTTTTCTCTGGTAGCCGAAGCTGCCCTTTTTTGCCGCAATGCGGCAAAAATTAGCCTGCTGCGACTGCGGTTTTCGAACCAACCGAACCGAACTTCTGACGGAACTTCTCGACGCGACCAGCGGTATCGACGATTTTGTGCTTGCCCGTGAAGAATGGGTGCGATTCAGCCGAAACCTCGATCTTCACCAGTGGGTATTCTTTACCGTCGTGGGTGATTTTTTCGCGGGTTTGGATGGTCGAGCGGGTAACGAATTTGAAATCGCACGACAGATCGTGGAAAACAACTTCGCGGTATTCTGGATGGGTATCGACTTTCATGGTCTTCTCTCTAGTTTGGTAGCCAAACAGCACTTCGTCGGTCGTCCAGCTTCTTGACCCGATTGCCGATCACTTGCCAGGGTTTAAAATAATGCAACCGTCGATTATATAGCGCTTTCGGGCGGACGGCAATAAAAAAGCCGCTCGATGAGCGGCTTGCACTACGATCCTGCACCGGGGAGGGAGAAACCGTAGCGAGCAGGCCGCAGTTGCGATCGAGTAGCGCAACCGTACAAAAGTACGGTGAGCAACGGAAATCGCAAATGCGGTCGCGCAGTAGGTTTATCCCCCCCGGCGCATCATGTCGAAGAATTCTGCGTTGTTCTTCGTGGCCTTCATCTTGTCCAGAATGAACTCCATCGCCTCGATCTCGTCCATCGAGTACAGCAACTTGCGCAGGATCCAGATCTTTTGCAGCTCGTTCGGCTTGATCAGCAGTTCTTCGCGGCGCGTACCCGATTTGTTCAGGTTGATGGCCGGGTAGACGCGTTTTTCGGCCAAACGGCGTTCCAGATGCACTTCCATGTTGCCGGTACCCTTGAATTCTTCAAAGATCACGTCATCCATGCGCGAACCCGTTTCGATCAGCGCCGTGGCGATGATGGTCAGCGAGCCGCCTTCTTCGATATTGCGCGCGGCGCCGAAGAAGCGTTTTGGACGTTGCAGCGCGTTCGCGTCGACACCACCGGTCAGGACCTTGCCCGAGGCAGGGATGACGGTGTTGTAGGCGCGCGCCAGGCGGGTGATCGAGTCGAGCAGGATCACCACGTCTTTTTTCATTTCGACCAGGCGCTTGGCTTTTTCCAGCACCATCTCGGCTACTTGCACGTGGCGCGTGGCCGGCTCGTCGAAGGTCGAGGCGACGACTTCGCCGCGCACGGAACGTTGCATTTCGGTCACTTCTTCCGGACGTTCGTCGATCAGCAGCACGATCAGGGTGATGTCAGGGTGATTTGCCGTGATCGCATGGGCGATGTGCTGCAGGATCACGGATTTGCCGGATTTCGGCGATGCCACCAGCAAGCCGCGCTGGCCTTTGCCGATCGGGGCGATCAGGTCGATGATGCGGCCGGTAATGTTTTCCTGGCCATTCATTTCACGTTCCAGGCGCAGCGGCTCGTTCGGGTGCAGCGGCGTCAGGTTTTCAAACAGGATGCGGTGTTTCGACATCTCCGGCGATTCGCCGTTGACCTTGTCGACTTTGACCAATGCGAAATAGCGTTCGCCATCTTTCGGGGTCCGTACCTCGCCCTCGATCGAATCGCCGGTGTGCAGATTGAAGCGGCGGATTTGCGAAGGGGAGATGTAAATGTCGTCGGTGGACGCCATGTAGCTGGCGTCAGGCGAGCGCAGGAAGCCGAAGCCGTCAGGCAGCACTTCCAGGGCGCCGTCGCCAAAAATCTGTTCGCCGGACTTGGCGCGTTTTTTCAGGATAGCGAACATCAGCTCCTGTTTGCGCAAGCGGGCTGCGTTGTCAATGTCAAGACCGATCGCCATCTCAAGCAGGGCGGATACGTGTAGGGCCTTTAGTTCGGATAAATGCATATGTGTTGAGTGTCCCGAGACGGGATGTAAAGGTAGGGGAGGGGACTGCGTGGCGTTGATTAATGATTGGGAAGGCTGTGCACGAATGAGGCAAAGCGGCTTCCCGGACGTTCCAGTCAGGCGGCGCTGCGGGCGCAGCGCTGCCTATCATACATTAAATGTTGCTGTCGACGAAAGCGGTCAACTGGCCCTTGGCCATGGCGCCCACTTTTTGCGCAGCTGCGACACCATCCTTGAACAGGATCAGGGTCGGGATGCCGCGGATGCCGAACTTCGCAGGCACTGCCTGATTGGCGTCCACGTCCATCTTGGCGATCTGGATGCGGCCGGCGTATTCCTTGGCCACTTCTTCCAGGATCGGGGCGATGGCCTTGCAGGGACCGCACCATTCTGCCCAGAAGTCGACCAGTACTGGCAACTCGGATTTCAGGACGTCTGCTTCAAAAGATGCATCGCTAATGTGTTTGATATTTTCGCTCATATTTTCCTCAAATGAGGGTGGGATCAATAATGCCTGGAATTCACCATACGCTGGTTCGCCATCCATGCTTCCTGGAATGCAGTGAGAAGATGGGGACAATGGGCACGACTTCAATGTCTTGGAAGGTGCGACCAGAGGTATGCAGGCGGGGATGGCTGAAATAATAACCCATTTTTTCAAAGCGTGGCGATTATTGCAGAAAAACTTGAGGCATATCGCCAGCATATCGCTGCCGCGCGTGCCGGCAGGGCGGCAAAGCCGCATGCCCGCTGGCCCGCAGCGCCGCGTCCGCCCTGCCGCCCCCCCTCCACGCTCAGGCTCGCGCGCCGGCCAGACGTGCCGTGTGCTGCAATTGCAAGTTCACCATCAGCTGCAATTCCGCGCTTTCCATCGGCTTGCGGAAGGTGCCCAGGATATGCAGGCCATTGGCCATGGCCAGGCGTTCGGCCGCCAGGCGCACGGCCGAATGCAGGCCCGACAGCAGGACCACGCCGCCGCGGAAGCCGTTTTCAGCCGCCATGCGCAAGAATTCGATGCCGTCGATGTCGGGCATGGACAGGTCGCAGATCAGCAGGTCGGGCTGGTGCTGCTTCAGGGTGGCCAGCGCCTGTTCGCTGTGCGACTCGCAGCGGATGTCGAACGGACCCATCTGCTCGAGCATGTCGCTGAGCACGTCGAGCATGAAAACGTCGTCGTCCAGCAGCAGCACGCGCAACGGCGCCAGGCCTGCTTCATTGTGTTCCCGGCTTGCTTGGTTTGATACAGTGTTCATCGTCATGTCCTTCTGTTGATATGCATCGCTGTCGATGCCGATACCTTGCCTCAACGCACTGGCGGTGGCTAATCGTCGTTGGCAAAGCTGGTGTTATTCATGATTTGTTCGGTAATCTGTTCCAGCAGGGGCCACAGGCGCGCGACGATGCGCTGTGCCCGCTCCGCCTCGTCGGCCGGTTCGCCCGGCGCCAGGGTTTCCAGGTTGTGGCACAGCTCGGCGAGCCCCAGGGCGCCTACGGTGCGCGCCGACGACTTGATGCGGTGCCCCAGTTCGCGCACCTGGTGCACGTCGCCGCGCGCCAGGGCCGCGTCGATGTCGCCAAAGCCATCCTGCGTCGTCTGCAGGAACTTGAAGGCGAACTTGCGCACCTTTTCCGGGTTGTAGCCCAGTAACTTGGCCAGGATGGACAGGTCGATCACCTGCGGGTCGCCCGCCAGGGTGGTCTTGAAGGCGGGCGCGGCGCGGCTGCGCGCCGGTGGCGGCGGCGTTTCGTGCGCCGGCAGCCAGCTGGCGATGGTCTGGTACATCATGGCCGGCTGGATGGGCTTGGAAATGAAGTCGTCCATGCCCGCTTCCAGGCAGCGCACGCGGTCTTCGCTGGTGGCCGTGGCCGTCATGGCCAGCACGCGCAGGTGCGCCAGCTGCGGGTCGGCGCGGATGAGGCGCGTCGCCTGCAAGCCATCCATCAGCGGCATCTGCACGTCCATCAGCACGCAGTCGAATTGCGTCTGGCGCAGCAGATCGAGCGCTTCCTCGCCATTGTTGGCCAGGCAGACGGAGGCGCCCGCTTCCTCCAGCAATTCCAGCGCCACCTGTTGATTGAACGTGTTGTCTTCCACCAGCAGGATGCGCGCATGCTTGAGCGTGCGCATCACCAGGGCCGCGTCGGCGCTGGCGCGCATGGCGGCCGCCGTCTGCACCATGCTGTCGAGCATGGCGGGCGCGGCCTGGTCCGAAATACCCAGGTTGGCCGTGAACCAGAAGGTGCTGCCGGCGCCGGGACGGCTGTCGACGCCCACGTCGCCGCCCATCAGCTGCGCCAGCTGCTTGCAGATGGCCAGGCCCAGGCCCGTGCCGCCATATTCGCGCGTGGTGGAGGTGTCGGCTTGCTGGAAGGACTGGAACAATTTACTCATTTCATCCTGCGACAGGCCGATGCCGTGGTCGCACACTTCGAAGCGCACCAGGCAGTGTTTCGCATCCGCCACCACCCGGCGCACTTTCACGGTAATGCTGCCCTGTTCGCTGAACTTGATGGCGTTATTGGCGTAGTTGATCAGCACTTGCCCCAGGCGCAGCGGGTCGCCCACGAGCACGGCGGGCAATTGCGGGTCGATTTCGAACAGCAATTCCAGGTTCTTGCCGGCGGCGCGCGGCGCCACCACCGTCATCAGGGTTTGCACCACGTGGTCGAAACTGAAGTTGACGCGCTCGATTTCCAGCTTGCCCGCCTCGATTTTCGAGATGTCGAGGATATCGTCGATGATGCCCAGCAAGTGCTCGCCGGCGAAGCGGATTTTTTCCAGGTAGTCGCGCTGGCGCGGTTCCAGGTCCGTCTTCAAGGCCAGATACGCCATGCCGATCACGCCATTCATCGGCGTGCGGATTTCATGGCTCATGTTGGCCAGGAATTGTCCCTTCGCCAGGCTCGCTTCTTCGGCCACCTGCTTGGCCTGGTCGAGCTGCTCCGTGCGCTGCGCCACGCGCTCTTCCAGATGTTCATTGAGTTCGCGCAAGGCGCTCTCGCTGCGCTTGTGATACGTGATGTCCGTCAGGCTGGCCACCACCATGCCCACCTTGCCATATTCATCGCGGATGGCCTCGGTATTCACGGATAGCCACGACAGGCTGCCGTCGGGCTGCTGCACGCCCATCAGCACGTCGCGCATGGCGACACCCGTCGACAAGGTGATGTGCACGGGATGGCTGCGCTGGTCGAAGGCGGAACCGTCCTCGCGGATGGCTTGCCACAGACTGTTGCCGGCCGGACTGGCCGCCAGCATGCGTTCGGCGGCGGCATTGCTTTCCAGGATGTGGCCGTGGCTGTCCTGCACCACCAGGCCGTTCGTCACGGCGCCGAATACGGAGGCCATGCGCTGGCTCGAGTTCGACAGGGCGATCGACGCCTGGCGCCGCTCGGTGATGTCGGTGATCATCGCCAGCGTGCCGCCCGGTTCGCCATTGTCCGACTGGATGCTGGTGCTCGACAGCAAGCCCCACAGGCTGGACTGATCCTTGCGGAAGAAGCGGAAATCGACCTGGTCCGGCTGGCTGGCCTGACTGCCGTGGCTGGCCAGGCGCCGCTGCATCAGCAGCTGGCTGTCGCGGTCCATGAAGTCGAGCAGGGGACGGCCCAGCATTTCCTGCACCGTGTAGCCCAGCATGTGCGCCATCTTCGGGTTGACGAACGTGGTCTTGCCGTGCGCATCCGTCATCCAGATGCCTTCCGCGGCCGTTTGCACGATCAGGCGGTAGCGTTCCGAACTGGCGTGCAGCGCTTCCTCGGCGCGTTGCCGCTGCGTCATGTCGCGCAGCGAGACGATGGAAAACACCTGGCCGGCCATGCGCAACGGCGACAGGCTGACCTTGGCGGGGAAGTGCGTGCCGTCGCGGCGGCGCGCCATCATCACGCGGCCTGGCAGGCTGTGCCGCGCTTGCGGGTCGCCCACGGACTGGCTGGTCGTGCTTTCCGGTACCAATTGCTCCAGCGACATGCCCGTCAATTCGGCAAGCGGATAGCCGAAGCAGCGCGCGCCGATCTGGTTGGCGTAATGCACCTTGCCTTCCACGTCGGCCACCAGCATGGCTTCGGGTGCCGCTTCCAGCATCGAGCGCATGCGCGATTGTTCGTCCTGCTTGCGCTCGCTGATATCGCAGACGATGCCGCTGGCCTGCGTGGCGGCGCCATCCGAGGCGCGCGACAGGACGGCGCCGCGCGCCAGCAGCCAGCGCCAGTGGCCGTCGCTGTGCCGCAAACGGAATTCGCAATTGAAGGTGCCGGGTGCCTGGCCATCCAGATGCTGGCGAAAGACCAGGCTCAGGCGTGCCCGGTCATCGCGGTGGACTTCGGCCAGCCAGTCGGCCAGTGCATGCTCGAGTTTGGCATTCTTGTCGCCCAACACGTCCTGGTATTGGGGCGCGAACTGCAGGTGGCCGGACTGGCGCCGCCAGGTCCAGCCAGCCAGTGCCGCGCCGCGCAAGGCTTGCACGGCATCCTGTTCGGCCTGGGCTTGCGCCGGCTGGGGCTGGCGATGCAACTGCCGGCGCAGGCGCCAGGCTTGCCAGCAAGCCAGTCCTGCCAGGGCGGTGGCGCTGGCGGCAGCATACGGCCACAGCAGTGTTGGCGCCATGCCGTGCACCGCCGCCTGCACCGGCAGCGCCAGCGTCATGCCTGCCGCCAGCATCGTATGAGCGAGCCGGCGCAGCGCAGGGCGCCGGGGGCGTGATGCGCTGAAACTCGTGTGGCTGCAATACGACAAATGCATCCCTTTCTGGGGCGTGATTGAACTAGGCTGGCAGTACATGAGGCGCGCTCAAATAAGCGCCTGCGGCGCTTTCTGGCGGCAACTATAGCATCGAATATTTACTCGGAGTATTTAAGTTCAGAAACGGCCAAAACGGGATTTTTTTCACCCCGAAATGGCTGTTTTTTTCGCGATTTGGTGAGAATTCGTGAGAAAGTTGGCGCGAAATCGTGCTACTGAACCACCAGATGGGAAGACGCCTGATAAAACCGTAGCGAGCGGCAGCGATTTGTGGCTGAGAAGCGCAACCGTGCTGTAGCACGGTGAGCATCACAGGCCGCAAAGCGCGACGCGCAGTAGGTTTTTCAGGTGTTCTCAGCTAAAGCTGCCGGCGAACTGATAGCGGTGTCCGGGATGCCACATGGTGGCGATCGAGGCGATCTTGCCGCCCGAGCGCGTCTGGCGGCGCAGCACCAGGCATGGCTGTTTGGTGTCGATGGCCAGCATTTCGGCGATGTCGCGCGGCGCCGACAGCGCTTCGATGCTGTACGTCGCTCCCTGCAGGGGCGCGGCGGCCATCAGGTATTCGTTCGGCGTGATGCTGGAAAAATCCTGCGTCATGTAGTCGGGCGCGCACTCGGGATTGACCCAGCGGTCTTCCACCTGGATCGGCACGCCGTTTTCAAAATGCACGATCAGCGAATGGAACAGCGCGTGTTCCGGCGGCAGGCCGAATTGCTTGGCCAGCAAGTCGGAGGCCTTGGTGCGTTCCAGCAATTGCAAGCTGCTGCGGTGGATATGTCCGCGCGCCCGCACTTCATCGGCGATACTCTTGATTTCCAACAAGGTCGCCTGGTATTTCTGCTGCGCCACATAGGTGCCGGATCCCTGGCGCCGCGTCAGCACTTGCTCGCTGGTCAGTTCGCGCACGGCGCGGTTGACCGTCATGCGCGAGACGCCGAATTGTTTCACCAGGGCTTGCTCGGAGGGAATCACGTCGCCTTCCTTCCAGCGTCCGGCGGCGATGCCGGCCAGCAGAAAATCCTTGATACGCTGGAAAATGGGCGTATTTTCTTGGGTATTGTGGTCGTCCAATGCGGTTTCTCCGAGGCGCGGGCAGGGCGCGCCGCCGGCTGGAGGCGCGATGGCCGATTTTAGCACCGAGCACGATGCCTGCCGCCAGCCTTTTTTTTGAATTCAAAAGCAAGCGCCGGAGTGTGGCGCGCGCGCGCGCTGGCTATGCTGGAGATTGACTATAGACTTGCACGGAGTTCGCCATGGAACACGCTTACCTGACCGACGATGAACGCTGGGACGCCCTGCAGCGGCGCGCGCCCGACGCCGACGGCCTCTTTTACTATTCTGTGCGCACGACGGGCGTGTATTGCCGGCCATCCTGCGCCGCGCGTCCCGCCTTGCGCCGCAACGTGGCTTTCCACGCCACGTGCGAGCAGGCGGAGGCGGCCGGGTTTCGTCCCTGCCTGCGCTGCAAACCCAACTTGCCGCCGCTGGCCCAGCGCCAGGCGGCCATCGTGGCCGACATCTGCCGCCTGATCGACGCCAGTGACGAGTTGCCTGACCTGGACAGCCTGGCGAAGGCGGCCGGCATGAGCCGCTTTCACTTTCACCGCGTCTTCAAGGTGCACACGGGCATCACGCCGAAAGCGTACGCGGCGGCGCGGCGCGGCGAGCGCCTGAAGGCCGGCTTGCAGGGCGCAGGCAACGTCACGGAAACGTTGTACGCGGCCGGCTTCAATTCCAGCGGCCGCCTGTACGCCGCCACGCCGGGCTTGCTGGGCATGACGCCGGGCGCATTCCGCGCCGGCGGCAACGGTGCCGTGATCCGCTTTGCCATCGGCGCCTGCTCGCTGGGCGCCATCCTCGTGGCCAGCACGGACAAGGGCATTTGCGCGATCTTGATCGATGACGACCCGGAAGTGCTGCTGCGCGACTTGCAGGACCGTTTCCCCCGCGCCGAGCTGCGCGGCGCCGAGCCCGAGTACGAGAAAACGGTGGCGCAGGTGGTCGGCCTGGTCGAGGCGCCAGGCCTGGGACTGGACTTGCCGCTCGACGTGCGCGGCACGGTGTTCCAGCAGCGCGTGTGGCAAGCCCTGCGCGAGATTCCCGCCGGCAGCACGGTCAGCTATGCCGAGCTGGCGCGCCGCATCGGCTCCCCGCAAGGCGCGCGTGCCGTGGCGGGCGCCTGCGCGGCCAATGCCCTGGCCGTCGCCATCCCCTGCCACCGCGTGGTGCGCAACGATGGCGCGCTGTCCGGCTACCGCTGGGGCGTGGAGCGCAAGCAGGCGCTGCTGGAACGCGAGGGCGAACGGTGAAGGCGCTGGACTGGCGGCAAATCGAGGATGAGCTGAATCAATACGGTTGCGCCGTCTTGCCGGGCTTGCTCGATGCTGACACCTGCGCCGCGCTGGCGGCGCAGTATGACGACACGTCGCGCTTTCGCAGCAAGGTGGTGATGCAGCGTCATGGTTTTGGGCAAGGCGAGTACCAGTATTTCGCCTATCCCTTGCCCGACATCGTGGCTGCCTTGCGCGAACAGCTGTACGGGCCGCTGGCCGCCATCGCCAACCGCTGGCACGCCAGCATGGGCCTGGAGACGCGCTTTCCGGCCAGTCACGCCGATTTCCTCGCGCGCTGCCATGCGGCGGGGCAAACCAGGCCCACGCCCTTGCTGCTGCGCTACCGCGCAGGCGATTACAACTGCCTGCACCAGGATCTGTATGGCGAGCATGTGTTTCCGCTGCAACTGGCCGTATTGTTGTCGCGCCCGCAAGACGATTTCTCGGGCGGCGAGTTCGTGCTGACGGAGCAGCGCCCGCGCATGCAGTCGCGCGCCGAGGTCGTGCCGCTGGCGCAGGGCGACGCCGTGCTCTTTCCCGTGGCGCAGCGCCCCGTGCATGGCACGCGCGGCAGCTACCGCGTCAACATGCGCCACGGCGTATCGCGCCTGCGTTCGGGCTTGCGTCACACCTTGGGCATCATTTTTCATGATGCGAGCTGAACTGTAGCTGCGGCGCTTGAGTTTCCAGGATTACATGGCATGATGCCTACTCCCAGTCACTCTTTCCTTTCTGCCATGTCCGCGTTGCTCCGCCTGTTGTGCCTGTTGACCATGTTCCTGCTGCCCACCGCCCACGCGGACGATGGCGTGCCCGCGCTTGTTGCGGAGGCCGCGACCGCCATCGCGCCGTCACCAGCCGCGGCGGCCAGGACGGCGCCGCTGATGTTTGCGAACCGCAAGGTGTTCGTCTTCCGCGCCGCGCTGGCCGGCTATCCGCCCGATGAACGCGCCATCGGCGCGCAGCGCCGCCTGGAAGGCGTGCTGGCGAAGAATGGCCCCTTGCAGACGAGCACGCGCATGATTCCCGAAGGCACGCAAGTGCTGCTCGATGGCGTGCAACTGTTCGTCGTCGTGCCTGGCGACGTCAACCAACTGGCGGGCGACACGACGGAAAGCGTGGCGAAAACGGCGGCCGAGGAATTGCGCAAGGCCGTGCTCGACTACCGCGAGCAGGGCAGCTGGCGCTACCTGGCCATCGCCGCCGCCGTGTGCGCCGTCGCCACCCTCGTGTTCTGGCTCGTATGGATGGGCTTGACGCGCCTGTACCGCTGGGCCAAGCGCCGCAGCGGCATCCTGCTGGCCTCGCGCCTGCGCGACGTGCGCCTGAAGAATGTGCGCGTGCTCGACGCCGAACACTACATCGCCTTCGCGTATCAACTGCTCAGCGCCGTCCTGTGGGGCTTGCGCCTGATGGCCACCTATCTGTGGGCCGCCTTCGTGCTGGGCCGCCTGCCGTACACGCGTTCCTGGGGCGAAAGCCTGAGCGGCTACCTGTTCGACGTGGCGGCCGACGTCTTCCACGCCATCATCGGCGCCTTGCCGGGGCTGGTGCTGGTCTGTGTGATCTTCGCCATCGCGCGCCTGATCGCCGCCACGGCCGCCTCGCTGTTCAAACGGGTGGAAAGCGGCGAACTGCAGATCGGCTGGCTCGACAAGGACACGGCCCTGCCGACGCGCCGCATCGCCAGCGTGGTGATCTGGCTGTTCGCGCTGGCCATGGCGTATCCGTATCTGCCCGGTTCGCACACGGCCGCCTTCCAGGGCCTGTCCGTGCTGGTGGGCCTGATGGTGTCGATCGGCGCGTCGAGCATCGTGGGCCAGGGCGCCAGCGGCCTGATCCTGATGTACACGCGCGCCCTGCGCAAGGGAGAATATGTGCGCGTGGGCGACAGCGAGGGCACGGTGGTCGACGTGGGCATGTTCGAAACGCGCCTGCGCACGGGCCTGGGCGAAGAGGTCGCCTTGCCGAACGCGTGGGTGATGTCGCAAACGACGAAGAACTATTCGCGCGCCCAGCCCGGCGGCGGCTTCGTGCTCGACTCCACCGTCACCATCGGCTACGCGACGCCATGGCGGCAAGTGCATGCCATGCTGGAACTGGCCGCGTCCCGCACGACGGAACTGTCGACCACGCCAAAACCCTACGTGATGCAGCTGGCCCTGCAGGATTACTACGTGCAATACCGCCTCGTCGCCTACGCCAGCGCCGAAGTCCCCCGCCAGCGCGCCGAAGTGCTGAACCGCTTGCACCAGAACATCATCGACGTCTTCAACGAGTTCGACGTGCAGATCACCTCGCCGCACTACATCGATGACCCGAAAGAGTCGCATGTAGTGCCGCCCGGTGAATGGTTCAGGGCGCCGGCGAAGCGGGGGGAGGAAGATAAATAACGTTGAATTATGGGAGTGATGGATGGGCTGGGCAGATTTCAGTGCGCCACTCCTGCATGTCGCTGTCAATAGGAATGACTTTCTGAGCTCCGGCCTCCGTCGCCACCACGCAGAATTTTCCTTGGTAACCATAGGTCGGATCGGACGGATCTTTGGGGCTACCATTCAGGAATACGCTATAGAAATGCCCGGGTATCAGTTTTTCTGCGCGTATGCCCGTTGCACCGGTAGGCACGTTTCCATAGCGGATGCATGTGCTGGCACGGATGGCTAACGCCATGTCTTGCGGCAGGGAGAACCCCCATACTTCCTTTACCGGTCGCACGGACATGTCTGAAACCATGAGTGCGCCAAGAAATGGCAGGCCATTGCGCGTCTCTTCCTTTTTTGTAATTGAAAAGCAGGGTATGCCGTTGACAGAGCTAACGTGGGCGTCAGCGATGCGCGACCATGCCGAGGCATCGATAGTCGTCAGCGTGGCAAGCAGGAATAACAGTGTGTGACGATATGGCATGGCGACCCTCGCACTATCTGATGAGCGACTGTTCTGGACAGATTTCATCTATCCAGGCTTGGCTATCGCTGTCGATACGGAGAATTTTGCGCTCCTCAGAGATGCCGCTGATTAAGCAAAATTTCCCTACGTAACCGCGAGTAGGATCTGAGGGATCGGCTGGCCCACCGTTCAGGAAGACGTCATACATCCGTCCTGTTTTCAGCGGCGGGGCTTTGGGTGGCTTGACCTCTGCTGTTGCTGGTGCAACTCCATACAGAAGGCAGGACTTGGCATGCACAGGAATAGTCGCTGCGCCCGGTAAAAGAAAAGACCATACTTCTACTGCAGGTTTGACGGATACATCTGTCAGTACGACCGCACTAATCTGCGGAACCCCGTTACGCGCTTCTTCTTTTTGCGAAATGGTGAAACAGGGAGTGCCATTTTTTAGCTGTACTTCCGCGTATGCCATGCGGGAGGTGGCCGAGGCACTCATGCAGGTCATCAAGGCGAGTACCGATAGGCTCTTGTGGCAGACGGGCATTATTGGCCTTTTTGTGCTTGGATGTTTGCTGGACAAACTTCATCGATCCAGGCCCGCATATCGCGCTTGATGGGAATGACCTGTTGGCCGCTGTTGGCTGTCGTGACGAGACAGAATTTCCCTTTGTAGCCGTAGGTCGAGTCAGATGGGTCATCCGGCCTGCCATTCAAAAAGACGCTGTACATCCTGTCTGTTTTCAGCATCGTCACGGCAGTCGATTCGGCTCCTGCCGGTACTTGGCCATACAAATAGCAGGTTTTTGCATGCATGGGGAGGGTCGTCGCTCCAGGGAGAATGAAGGACCAGACTTCTACAGGCGGCTTTATGGAGATATCGTAAACCATGAGTGCGCCCAGCATTGGCGTTCCATTGCGGCGTTCTTCTTTTTTTGAAATGGTAAAGCATGGTATGCCTTTGAATGAGCTAATCTCGGCTTCGGCCATGCGCGACCACGCCGCGGCATCCATGCTCGTCAAGGTCGCCAGCAGACAAAGAATACGGTGGCGATGATTCATGGCATACCTTCTATGGGACAGGATTTTTGGCTGGGCACGTATCATCCATCCAGGCCTGTGTATCGCTTTGGATGACGACAAGACGTGGCTTGGCAGAGACCTGCTGGACTAGGCAGAATTTCGCCACGTATCCATAGGTTGGATCGGCAGCATCCATAGACCTGCCATTCAAAAATACTTCGTACACCCTGCCGGACTTCAGTTCAGGAGCCGGCGCAGCTTCCGCACTGGCTGGAATTCTTCCATAAAGAATGCAATTTGCTGATGACAACGGAATTTTCTTGCCACCTGTCATGAGAAACCCCCATATTTCCGTCGTTGGCTTGACCGTCATGTCTGACACGCCCAAGGCGCCGAGGAAGGGCTGGCCGTTACGCCTCTCTTCCTTTTTTGAAATGCTAAAGCAGGGCACGCCATTGATCGAGGTGACTTCGGCATCGGCCATGCGTGAGCGCGCGTCGCTGTTCATGCTCGAGAACGCGAGCAGTATGAACAGCGTTTGATGACGCAAGGGCATGTTGCTAAGGAGGCGTTGGGCAGACTTCATCGATCCATGCCTGCATGTCGCTGTTGATGGGAATGACTTGCTGACCGCCAGCAGCCGTAGTTCTCACGCAGAATTTTCCTTGATAGCCATACGTTGGATCGGACGGATCTTTGGGGCTGCCATTCAGGAATACGCTATAGAAATGCCCGGGTATCAGTTTTTCTGCGCGTATGCCCGTCGCGCCGGTAGGCATGCTTCCATAGCGGATGCATGTGCTGGCACGGATGGCTAACGCCATGTCTGGCGGCAGGGAGAATCCCCATACTTCTTTTACCGGTTGCACGGACATGTCAGAAACCATTAGTGCGCCAAGAAATGGCAGGCCATTGCGCGTCTCTTCCTTTTTTGTAATTGAAAAGCAGGGTATGCCGTTGACAGAGCTAACGTGGGCGTCAGCGATGCGCGACCATGCCGAGGCATCGATAGTCGTCAGCGTGGCAAGCAGGAATAACAGTGTGTGACGATATGGCATGGCGAACCTCGCACTATCTGATGAGCGAATGCTCCGGGCAACTATCCTGTCTCCAAGCTGGCGTGTCGCTGCCAATGGCGATGATTTGTCGTTCACCAGTGGATGTGGCTACTATGCAAAATTTTCCCATGTAACCATAGGTGGGGTCGGAAGGATCATTTGGCCTTCCATTGAGGAAAATGCTGTAGACCCGTCCTGTTTGCAGTTCAGGGGCGGGCATGCCGTTCGCTCCCTGAGGAAGATCAGCATACCGAAGGCAGCTTTTTGACGAGAGCGGTACTTTTTTTCCACCAGTCATATAAAAACTCCACACACCAACGGCGGGTTTTTCTGACAGGTCTGAAATGCTGAGTGCTCCCAGGAGTGGCTGGCCGTTGCGATTTTCTTCCTTCTGTGAGATTGTGAAACACGGTACGCCGTCAACCGAACTTACTTCTGCGTCGGCGATGCGCGATCTTGCGGATACTTCAAGGGATATCGACGAGAGGAGCACGCTCGATATTGCCGCCAGGTAAATTTTTTTCGCTTTTTCTGTCTGTGAAAAAGTCACTGAGTACTTCTTCGTATAGTGCTTGGTCATTGGCATATTGCTCCTGTTGCATCGTTGGCGGATGCTTCAAATACTTTAACGCATAGTAGTCAGCCAGTAGATCCCCTTGTGCTTCCATGTTGTAGTCAGCTAGTCTTTTTGTGTGGCTGAGCTCATAGTTATAGCCCAACCCAATTCTGAATGCGCCCCGCATTGCCACCGGGTATCTCAGTTGATACTGCCAAACATGGACCATTTCGTGAATGAACCAACGGCGCCGGATCCTATCAGTACTGGAAAAATCGTCCAGAAATCTCGACTCATGGAAGTACATTTCCCCATTGGGTGTCATGGCAGTGTTTTTTGGTTGGAGCAGCCATAGATAAGGCCTCTTGTGAATTTTGATTTTGCTATAGTCGACGGCATCTTCAAAGATCATCCATGCCATGTCTATTTCACCCTGGGTAAGTGGGCGAGCCATGCTATCGATTTTTACCTGTTTTACTGATGTATCGATATCCTTGTCGGTAGTTTTTACGTCTTGTAGTTCCAGTATGATCGCCGTCGGCTTCACCGGGACAGGTGCGGCGAAGCAGCAGGGAAGGCTATCTTCTTGCGGGAAAAATTCCACCATCGTTATCTGCTCCTCCCGCTTGCTGGCGACGCGCCCCGTGCGCCCCTTCGCATCCGTCGTCCCCGTCCACGTTTCGCCATTGCTCAAGGTGAGCCGGTAGTCGGCGTGCGCCAGCGGCACGTTGGCGGGCGAGACGAATTCCAGCTGCTCGTCGTAGCCGCAGCACCAGCATTCGTCGGGCTGGCCGGCCAGGCGGTGCAGTTCGCAGCCACTTTTTGCCTCGCGCAGGGCCGCGCCGCGTACCGGCTGGCCGTCGGCGCTGAAGGTGACGATCATGCTGTCGAAGTGCGCACCCAGGCTGCTCTTCTGGTGCGCCACGAGCTTGAAGAACACGTCGCACGCGGTGGTGCTGATGACATGGTGCCTGGCCATGGGGACTCCGCGATAAAACGCCAGCGTAGGCCCGCACCGCCATGCAGGTATTGACCGGGCGCAAGGCCTATGCGCTTGCGTTAAGATGCCGGGCGTTTCAATGAGAAGAAAGAGTCCCCATGTCCAGCCCATCCCACACCGAAGTCTCCCGCACCGCCCGCAGCCTGGCCGCCGCCCTGGCCGGCGATCCGTTCTACCGCACCGTCACGGTGGCATGTGGCGAGGACGAAGCGGCGCGGCTGGCCATGCTGGAGGCGTACTTCGCGCTGGCGCTGGCCGAGGGCGAGCAGGCGGGGCGCGTTGACCTGGCCGATGCGGCGGGCAATGGCGCCGCCATCTGGACGACGGATAC
This sequence comes from Janthinobacterium rivuli, assembly GCF_009208735.1. GTDB lineage: Bacteria > Pseudomonadota > Gammaproteobacteria > Burkholderiales > Burkholderiaceae_D > Janthinobacterium. Next base: position 316,280 of record NZ_WFLJ01000003.1, read on the forward strand.
GCCGGCGGCCCTGCGCCAGGCCGCCTACGCGCAGCGCGAAGCCGCCTTGCGCACGCTGCTGGGGGAGCGCGGCTTCGCGCATTTCACGGCCATCGTCGCGAACATGGAGCACGCACTGGCGCCGCATGGTCTGCAAGACGCGTGGTATTTGTCGATCGCCGGCATCGCTCCCGCCGCGCAGGGGCAGGGGCTGGGTGCGTCCGTGCTGGCGCCGGGCCTGGCGGCCGTCGATGCGGCGCGTGCCGCATGCTTCCTGGAGACCTACAACGAGCGCAGCCTGCCGTTCTATGCCCGCCTGGGGTTCGTGGCGGCGGGACGCTACGCGGAAGCCGTGACGGGCTGCGACTACTGGCTGATGGTACGACCACCTTCCGCTGCCTGATTGACCATTTTGCCAATTTCTATACACTCGTCTTTTTGCTAACGACTAAAAGACCTGGAGATGGAAATGCCGACCCCGCACTTGCGCCGCACCCTGCTCGTTCTCGCCTGCCTGGGCACTTTCGCCTACGCCCGTGCCGACACCGTCATCGACAACGCCAACGGCTACACGCTCGACGCAAACGGCAAGGTGCTGCGCTTCACGGCGCTGGCCTTTGACGACGGGGGGCAAGCTGCTCGCCGTCGGCAGCGCCGCGCAGGTGAAACGCAAGGCGGCCAAGGGCGCCATGCACGTCGACGTGCAGGGAAAAACCGTGCTGCCTGGCCTGATCGACGCGCACGGTCACGTCTTCGGCCTGGGCACGATCGCCAGCGGCGTGATGCTGTACGGTTCTGCGTCGCTGCCGGCCGCCGTGCAAGCCGTGGGCGACTTCGCCAAAGCGCATCCCGAGCGCAGCTGGGTGATCGGCAATGGCTGGAACCAGGAAATCTGGAAGCTGGGACGCTTTCCCACGGCCGCGGAACTCGATGCGGCGGAAAGCGCGCGGCCCGTGTGGCTGCGTCGGGTCGATGGTCACGCGGGCTGGGCCAACAGCCGCGCGCTGGCGCTGGCCGGCATCACGCGCGCCACACAAGACCCGGCCGGCGGCAAGATCGTCCGCGACGCGGACGGCAACGCCACCGGCGTGCTGGTCGACAGCGCCATGGACTTGATGGATGCCGTGCTGCCCAAGCCGGGCGACGTGGAAAACCGCGCCGCCCTCGATGGCGCGCTGGCGCAGTTGTCGCAGGTGGGGCTGACCAGCGTGCACGATGCGGGCATCGGCCAGATGCAGGACCGCTTGTTCCGCGATTACGCGGACCACGGCAAGCTGACGGTGCGCGTGTACGGCATGATCGCCGATACCACGGAAGACTTCGACGCGCTGTCGAAAAACGGCCCTGTCAATAGCTATGCGCGCGACATGTACGCCTTGCGCGCCGTCAAACTGCTGTCCGACGGTGCCCTGGGCAGCCGCGGCGCGGCCCTGCTGGCGCCGTACAGCGACGATCCCTCCACCAGCGGCTTGCTGTTCTACCCGGACGGCGCCATGCGCGCGAAGATGGAAAAAGCCATGCGCGCCGGTTACCAGGTGAATGTGCACGCCATCGGCGACGCGGGTAACCATCAGATCCTCGACGGCTATGCAGCCCTGATCGGGAAGTACCGCGGCGCTGGCCTGCGCCACCGCATGGAGCACGCGCAGGTGGTGCAATTATCCGACATCCCCCGCTTCAAGGCGCTGGGCATCGTGCCGTCGATGCAGCCCACGCACGCCACGTCCGACCAGAACATGGCGGAGCAGCGCGTGGGCCACGAGCGCATCAAGGGCGCGTATGCGTGGCGCACCTTCCTTGCGCAAGGTTCGCGCATCGCCTGCGGTTCCGACTTCCCCATCGAGTCGCCGAACCCGTTCGAAGGCATCCACGCGGCCGTCACGCGGCAAAACAGCGAAGGATTCCCGGCTGGCGGCTGGTATCCGCAGCAAGCCATGACGGTGACGCAGGCGCTGCGCTGCTTCACGCTCGACGCGGCCTGGGCGGCGCACCAGGAAAAGGTCATCGGCACCCTGGAAGCGGGCAAATGGGCGGACTTCATCGTCGTCGACCAGGACTTGTTCACCGTGGAACCAAAGGCCATCGGCAAGACGCAGGTGCTGCAGACGTGGGTGGCGGGCCAGCGCGTGTTCGAGAAAAAGTAAGCGTCGGGCACGAGAAAAACCTGTTGACTTGGTTGTATAGACAACCTATGCTGGGAGTACCAGAGCGGGCCAGGTATCGGGCTAGATACGCCCGCTCGCACCCTACGAGGAGACAGCATGAACAGCACAATGGACACCGATCCACGCTTTGATGCCAGCCGTACCATCCGCGCGCCGCGCGGCACGGTCATGGCTTGCAAGAGTTGGCAGGCCGAGGCGGCCTACCGCATGTTGCAAAACAACCTGGACCCGGAAGTGGCGGAAAATCCGCAGCATCTGGTCGTCTACGGCGGCATCGGCCGCGCCGCCCGCAACTGGGCCTGCTTCGACCAGATCCTCGCCTCCTTGCGCGAACTGGAAGACGACCAGACCCTCTTGATCCAATCCGGCAAGCCGGTGGGCGTGTTCCAGACCCACGCGGACGCGCCGCGCGTATTGATCGCCAATTCCAACCTGGTGCCGAAATGGGCGAACTGGGAACACTTCAACGAACTCGATCGCCAGGGCCTGTTCATGTACGGCCAGATGACGGCCGGCAGCTGGATCTACATCGGCACGCAGGGCATCGTGCAGGGCACGTATGAAACCTTCGCCGAGGCGGGCCGCCAGCATTTCGGCGGCGACTGGGGCGGGCGCTGGATTTTGACGGCGGGCCTGGGCGGCATGGGCGGCGCGCAGCCGCTGGCCGCCACCATGGCGGGCGCCGTGTCGCTCAATATCGAATGCCAGCAAAGCAGCATCGACTTCCGCCTGCGCACGCGCTACCTCGACAAGCAGGCGGCCAGCCTGGACGAAGCCCTGGAACTGGTCAAATACCATACCGAACGCAAGGAAGCCATTTCCATCGGCTTGCTGGGCAACGCGGCCGAAGTGCTGCCGGAACTGGTGCGCCGCGCAAAGGCGGGCGGCCTGGTGCCCGACCTGGTGACGGACCAGACGTCCGCGCACGATCTGGTCAACGGCTATCTGCCGCGCGGCTGGAGCGTGTCGGACTGGAAGGCGGCGCAGCAGGACCCGCAGCGCCACGCGCGCCTGACGGTGGCCGCCGCCGATTCCTGCGCCGCCCACGTGCAGGCCATGCTCGATTTCCATGCCATGGGCGTGCACACCGTCGATTACGGCAACAACATCCGCCAGGTGGCGTTCGACCAGGGCGTGCAGAACGCCTTCGACTTCCCCGGCTTCGTGCCCGCCTATATCCGCCCGCAATTTTGCGAAGGGCGGGGGCCGTTCCGCTGGGTGGCCCTGTCGGGCGACCCGGAAGACATCTATAAAACGGATGCGAAGATCAAGGAGCTGTTCCCGCACCACCAGCAGGTGCACCACTGGCTGGACATGGCGCGCGAGCGCATCGCCTTCCAGGGCCTGCCGGCGCGCATCTGCTGGCTGGGACTGGGCGAGCGCCACATCGCGGGCCTGGCCTTCAACGAGATGGTGCGCACGGGCGAGCTGAAGGCGCCCATCGTCATCGGCCGCGACCACCTGGACACGGGTTCCGTCGCCAGCCCGAACCGCGAGACGGAAAGCATGAAGGACGGCACGGACGCCGTTTCCGACTGGCCGCTGCTCAACGCCATGCTGAATACGGCCGGCGGCGCCACCTGGGTTTCGCTGCACCATGGCGGCGGCGTGGGAATGGGGTATTCTCAGCATGCGGGCATGGTCATCGTGGCCGACGGCAGCGAAGCGGCGGCGAAACGCCTGGCGCGCGTGCTGGTCAACGACAGCGGTTCCGGCGTGATGCGCCATGCCGATGCCGGCTATGAAACAGCGGCCGCCTGCGCCAAGCGCAACGGCCTGATTCTTCCCATGATTCCTTGAGACCTAGATGCGAATGACTATGACACAGCATGCCAAAAGTTGGACCCTGAAACCGGGCGCGATGACCCTGGCCGACCTGCGCGCCGTCTGGGCCGCACCCGCGAAACTGATCCTCGCCGCCGAGGCTTATCCCGTCATCGAAGCGTCGGCCGCCGCCGTGCAAGCCATCGTCGCCAAGGGCGATGCGGCCTACGGCATCAACACGGGTTTCGGCCTGCTCGCCAAGACGCGCATTCCCGATGAAAAGCTGGAGCAATTGCAGCGCAACCTGATCCTGTCGCACTCGGTCGGCACGGGGGAATTGCTGTCGGACGCCGTCGTGCGCCTGATCATGCTGATGAAGATCGGCAGCCTGGCGCGCGGCTTTTCCGGCGTGCGTCCGCTGATCGTCGACACCCTGATCGCCCTGTACAACGCGGGCATCATGCCGGCCATCCCCGCCAAGGGTTCCGTGGGCGCCTCGGGCGACCTGGCGCCGTTGTCGCACATGACGCTGGCCATGCTGGGCGTGGGCGACGTGCGCGTCAACGGCGAACTGATGGCGGCCCCGGATGCGCTGGCGCAGGCGGGCATCGCCCCCGTGGTGCTGGCGGCGAAAGAGGGACTGGCGCTGATCAATGGCACGCAGGTGTCGAACGCGCTGGCGCTGCATGGCCTGTTCATGGCCGAGCGCTTGCTGGAAGCGGCCATGGTCACGGGCGCGCTGTCGCTCGACGCGGCCAAGGGCAGCGACGCGCCGTTCGACGCGCGCGTGCACGCCGTGCGCGGACAGCCGGGGCAGATCCTGGCGGCGCAGATGTACCGCCAACTGGTGGCGCACAGCGCCATCCGCGCTTCGCACCTGGAAGGCGACGAGCGCGTGCAGGATCCGTACAGCCTGCGCTGCCAGCCGCAAGTCATGGGCGCCTGCCTGGACCTGATCGGCAACGTCGGCCGCACCCTGCTGATCGAAGCCAATGCCGTCACGGACAACCCGCTGATCTTCCAGGATGGCCCCAACGGCCAGGCGGAAATCGTCTCGGGCGGCAATTTCCACGCCGAACCTGTCGCCTTCGCGGCCGACACCCTGGCGCTGGCGATCGCCGAAATCGGCGCGCTGGCCGAGCGCCGCATCGCGCTGCTGATCGACGCCACGCTCTCCGGCCTGCCGCCCTTCCTCGTGCGCGACCCCGGCGTCAATTCCGGCTTCATGATCGCCCACGTGACGGCCGCGGCGCTGGCGTCGGAAAACAAGTCGCTCGCGCATCCGGCCAGCGTCGACAGCCTGCCCACTTCCGCCAACCAGGAAGACCACGTGAGCATGGCCACGTTCGCCGGGCGCCGCCTGGACGACATGGCGCACAACACGGCCGTCATCGTCGGCATCGAGCTGCTGGCCGCCGCGCAGGGCATCGATTTCCACCGCCCGCTGAAAACCTCGCCGCACCTGGAGCACGTGCATCACCAGCTGCGCCAGAAAGTGCCGTTCTTCGACGCCGATCGCTTCTTCGCGCCCGACATCGAGGCGGCCAAACAGATGGTGTTGCAGGGTGAATTGAGCAGCACGTGCAAGAATTTGTTCGCCCCGCTGTACGCCTGAGCGGGCGCAAGGAGACAGGCATGGATTTCCGCTTCAACGAGGGCAGCATCCCGCTGCTCGTGTCGATGCCCCACGTGGGCACCGACATACCCGACGATATCGCCGCGCGCATGACGCCGCAGGCCTTGATCAAGGCCGATACGGACTGGCATCTGCGCGAGTTGTACGGTTTTTTGCAGGAGATGGATGCGTCGGTGCTGTCGGCGCGCTGGTCGCGCTACACCATCGACTTGAACCGGCCGCAGGAAGACACGAATCTGTATCCGGGGCAGGACACGACGGGCTTGCTGCCCAACGATACCTTTCACCGCGAGCCGCTGTACCTCGCCGGCCGCGAACCGGATGCGCAGGACGTGCGGCAGCGCCTGCGGCGCTACTGGGCGCCGTACCATGCGCAGCTGCGCGCGGAACTGGACCGCCTGCTGCGCGTGCATGGCGCCGTGGTGCTGTGGGATGCCCATTCCATCGCCTCGCGCGTGCCGCGCTTCTTTGACGGCAAGCTGCCCGACCTGAACTTCGGCACGGCCGATGGCGCCAGCTGCGACGGCGGCCTGACGTCCGCCGTGGTCGATATCGCGCGCGCGCAGGAGGCATTTACCGTGGCCTTGAATGGCCGCTTCAAGGGCGGCCATATCACGCGCCATTACGGCCAGCCGGAAGGTCGCGTGCATGCGATTCAGCTGGAGATGTGCCAGTGCCTGTACATGGATGAAGCGGCGCCGTTCGGCTACCGGCCCGACCTGGCGGCGCAAGTGCAGCCGCTGCTGCGCCGGATGATGGAAGCTGCCGTGGCATGGGTGGCGCGTTGAGTGCGTCCCTGTTTGCCCGCCATGCGCTGCTGCCGCAGGGCTGGCGCCGCGACGTGCTGCTGGAGTGGGACGCGGCCGGTGATTTGACGGCGGTGGCGGAAAACGCCGCGCCGCCTGCCGGCGCGGCAGTGGCCGAATATGTCTTGCCCGGCATGGTCAACCTGCATTCGCATGCCTTCCAGCGGGCGCTGGGCGGCATGACGGAAGTCGCCGGCGACGGGCCTGACAGCTTCTGGACCTGGCGCGAGCTGATGTACCGCTTCGCGCGGCATATCACGCCGGAACAGATGGAAGCCATCGCCGCGCAGCTGTTTGCCGAATGCCTGCGCCATGGCTACACGGCCGTGTGCGAATTCCACTACCTGCAGCGCGATATGGCCGGTGCGCTGTATGCGCGCCCCGCCGAAACGGCGCAACGTGTGCTGGCCGCGGCGCGCGTCAGCGGCATCGGCGTGACCATGCTGCCCGTGCTGTACAGCCATGCGGGTTTCGGCGAGCAACCGCTCAAGCCGGAGCAGGCGCGCTTCCGCACCAGTGCGGACGATGTCTTGCGCATCGTCGAGGCGCTGGCGCCGCAGCGCGGCGGGCAGGTGGAAGTGGGCTTTGCGCCGCACTCGCTGCGCGCCGCCGGCGTGGAACAGATTCGGGAAGTGGCGCAAGCGCTACCCGCGGATCGTCCCATCCACATCCACATCGCCGAGCAGCAGGGCGAAGTGCGCCAGAGTCTCGATTACAGCGGCCGCCGCCCGGTGCAGTATCTGTACGAGCAGCTCGACGTCGACGCGCGCTGGTGCCTCGTGCATGCCACGCATGTGCAGCCCGACGAGGTGGCGCTGATGTCCGCCAGCGGCGCCGTGGCTGGCCTGTGCCCGACGACGGAAGCGAATCTGGGCGACGGCCTGTTCCCGCTGGCCGAATTCATCGCCGCCGGCGGGCGCTTCGGCGTCGGCAGCGACAGCCATGTGTCGCAGTCGCCGGTGGAGGAATTGCGCTGGCTCGAATATGGCCAGCGCTTGCAGCGCCAGCAGCGCAACGTGGCCGCCACGCCGGAGCAGCGCCATGTGGGCGACTATCTGTGGCAGGCGGCCTTGCAGGGGGGCGCGCAGGCGTCCGGACGCAAGCTCGGTGCCCTGGCCCCAGGTTGCCGCGCCGATGTGCTGGTGCTCGACGACGCGCATGTGAACCTGTGCGGCGTGGCCATCGCCGATGTACTGGGCAGTTTTATCTTCTGCGGCAACGACAAGCTGGTGCGCGACGTGCTGTGCGGCGGCCAGTGGCAGGTGCGCGATGGGCGCCACGTGGCGCAGGACGCCATCGCCACCGCCTACAAGCGCACCCTGGCGCAACTGAGGGCGCTCTGATGGCGACCTTCATCCCGCAGGAATGCCTGCGCGCCGCGCCATGGAAAAATGGCGGCGGCAGCACGATGGAGATCGCCATAGCTCCGCCCGGCGCCGGCCTGATGGACTTCGATTGGCGTATCAGCCTGGCGACGATCACGGCCAGCGGGCCGTTTTCCAGCTTTCCCGGTATCGACCGCAGCCTGATGCTGGTCGATGGCGACAGCGTGCAGCTGACGCTGGACGGCACGCGCAAGGTGACCTTGAGCGCGGCGCAACCGATGCTGTGGTTTCCCGGCGAGGCGGCCGTGGAGGCGCAAGTCAAGGGGACGACGACGGATTTCAACGTCATGACGCGGCGCGACCGCTGCCGCCACCAGCTGGAAAAAATCACGGCGCCGTGCAGGCTGGTGCGGCGCAGCGCGACGACCTTGCTGTTCGTCGCCGGCGAAGGCCACGTGCTGGCGCGGGGTGGCGAGCAGCAGTTCGCGCTGGGCCGCCATGACGCGCTGCTGCTGGACGCCGACGATGCGCAGGAATGGCGGCTCGACGCCTTGCAGCGTTCGGCCGTCTTGTGCGTCGACCTGTTTACCTAGGAGAGAAAGCCATGCAAGACTGGGATCTGGTCATCCACAACGTTCAGCTGGCCACCATGGAGCACGGCTATGGCGAGCTGCTGGACGCGGCCATCGCCGTCAAGGATGGCCGCATCGCCTGGTTCGGTCCCGGCGACGAGCTGCCGGCCAGCGGCGCCGTGCTGCACGACGGCCAGGGCTGCTGGCTCACACCCGGCCTGATCGACTGCCATACGCACATCGTCCACGCGGGCAACCGCAGCGACGAATTCGAGGCGCGCCTGAATGGCGCCAGCTATGAAGACATCAGCCGCGCCGGCGGCGGCATCATGTCCACCGTGCGCGCCACGCGCGCGGCCAGCGACGACGAATTGCTGCGGCAAAGCCTGCCCCGCGTGCTGGCGCTGCTGGCCGAGGGCGTGACCACCCTGGAAATCAAGTCCGGCTACGGCCTCGATGCGGACAGTGAAGCGAAGATGCTGCGCGTGGCGCGCCGCATCGGGCAAGAGCTGCCCGTTTCCGTGCGCACCACCTTCCTCGGCGCGCACGCGCTGCCGCCCGAGTATGCGGGCCGGCCCGACGCCTATATCGATCTGCTGTGCGCGCAGATGCTGCCCCAGTTGGCTGGCGACGGCCTGGTCGACGCCGTCGACGCGTTTTGCGAGCGCATCGGCTTTACGCCGGCGCAAACGCAGCGCATGTTTGAGGCGGCGACGGCGCTGGGCCTGCCCGTCAAACTGCATGCGGAGCAGCTGTCGGACCTGGGCGGCGCCGCGCTGGTGGCGCGCCATGGCGGCCTGTCGGCCGACCACCTGGAATTTCTGTCGGAAGCGGGCGTCGCCGCCATGGCGCGCCACGGCACGGTGGCCGTGCTGCTGCCGGGCGCGTACTATTTTTTGCGCGAAGTACAGCAACCTCCCGTCTCGGATTTGCGCGCGGCCGGCGTGCCGATGGCCGTGTCCACCGATTGCAACCCGGGCACCTCGCCCATGACGTCCCTGCTGCTGGCGATGAACATGGCGTGCACCCTGTGGCGCCTGACGCCGCAGGAAGCGCTGGCCGGCTGCACGATCCACGCGGCGCGCGCGCTGGGCTTGCAGGAGCAGACGGGCAGCCTGGCCATCGGCAAGCGCGCCGATTTTGCTCTGTGGCGCATCGCGCGCCCGGCCGACCTGGCGTATGCGCTGGGCCTGAACCCGTGCGCGGGCGTGGTGCATGGCGGTGTCTGGCGCGCGCCGGTGGTAAGCTTGCCGGATTGATCATCCGTCCCGGAGCGCCGCGTGCGTGTTGTTTACCTGTTGTTGCTGTTCTTCGCCGCCGCGCCCATGTCCTCCCTTGCCATGGATGGCGGCACCCTGAAGGTGGGCTCGAAGCGTTTCACGGAATCGTATATTCTCGGCGAAATCCTGCAGCAGAGCGTCGCGCCGCACGTCAAGGCGCAGCACCGCCAGGGCCTGGGCAACACGGCCATCGTGCTGGCCGCGCTGCAGGCCGGCAGCATCGACGTGTATGCCGAATACATGGGCACCATCGGCAGCGAAATCCTCAAGCACGACAAGGCCATCGACCTGGCGCAGATGCGGCGCGAACTGGCGGCGCTGGGCCTGGGCGTGGCCGTGCCGCTGGGCTTTAACAATACCTATGCGCTGGCCATGCGCGGCGATGAAACGGGCATCGCCAGCCTGGCGCAGCTGGCGCAACATCCGGCCCTGACATTCGGCCTGTCGCATGAATTCATCGGCCGCGTCGATGGCTGGCCGGGCCTGGCTGCGCGCTATGGCTTGCCGCAGCGCCCGCGCGGACTCGATCATGGCATCGCCTATGAAGCGCTGGCGCAGCGCCAGGTGGACGTGATCGACATTTATTCGACGGATGCGAAGATACGCCAGTACGGCTTGCGCGTGCTGGCCGACACGCAGCAGTATTTTCCCCGCTACGACGCCATGCTCCTGTACCGGCTCGACGTGCCGCAGCGCTTTCCCGCGGCCTGGCTGGCGCTGGCAGGTCTGCAGGGACGCATCAGCGAGGGCGACATGATCGCCATGAATGCGGCCGTGGAAATCGATGGCAAGACGTTTTCTGAGGTGGCACGGCAATGGCTGGCCTCCGGCACGCAGGTGGATAAACCCGCCGCCGCGCGCAGCAAGCTGCTCGATAAAATCATCGGCGACGATCTGTGGACCCTGACGCGCCAGCATCTGACGCTGGTGCTGCTGTCGGTGGCATTGGCCTGCCTGATCGGCATTCCACTGGGCGTGCTGGCGGCGTTTTCGGCGCCGCTGCGGCAAACGGTGCTCGCTTTCGTCGGCGTGCTGCAGACGGTGCCGTCGCTGGCCTTGCTGGCGATATTGATTCCCGTGCTGGGCATGATCGGCACCGTGCCGGCCCTGGTGGCCCTATTCGTGTACGCGCTGCTGCCCATCGTGCGCAACACGTGCACGGGCATCCTGCAGGTACCGCAAGGCTTGCGCATGGCGGCGCTGGCGCTGGGCTTGAGCCGGCGCGACCGCCTGCTGCATGTGGACTTGCCGCTGGCCTTGCCGGTGATGCTGGCGGGCGTGAAAACGGCGGCCGTGATGAGCGTGGGCACGGCCACCATCGCCGCCTTCATCGGCGCGGGCGGTTACGGCGAACGCATCACCATCGGCCTGGCGCTGAATGACAACGACATGCTGCTGGCCGGCGCGATCCCCGCAGCCGTGCTGGCCCTGCTGACGCAAGGCTTGTTCGAGCTGGTGGAGCGCTGGGCCGTGGCCGGCCGGCAGCGCTGACGGCATCACGGTTACAGCGAGTGCAGTTTGGAGCGCACCGAGACGACGGCCTGGTGCAGGATGCGTTCTGCCTGGAAGTCGTTCTCGCGCTGTTCGGCGATGGCTTGCAAGTCGCGCGTATAGCGTTCCAGGCGGGAACGCAGGTAGGCGCGGTAGATTTTCATGACGAGCGGTTTGGCAGAGACATTCATGATGTGGCTCCCAGGTGCGTAATGATGCGTTCATTTTGTGTGAGCGGAATGCCGCCACTTTGTGCGAGATCAAACGCCATGGCCCCGCTAACTTGACGCGTTTGACATCGCGCAATGCCCCTCCGGCCGAAGATGCCACACTGAATCTTCCCTGCTGGCCAACATCAGCCGCAGGCTCTGGTCCCCCAGATACCTTCAAGCATATCCAAGGAGCGTCGCATGGTCATTTTTGCCGTGGTTGCTGGCTGCATCGCCTGTTTCACAGTGTACCAAATCTATAAGAATGCGCAGGGTGGCAGTGGACTTACACAACAACATATCGGTTTGCACGGCACATTGATTGAGCCACGGAAATAAACTGTGGTGAAGGATGCACAGTCAGCTGACGGATTTAAGGAAAATGTAAGGCCCGGTAAGCAAATGTAAAGGTCGGCGCGGTGACCAGTCGTAGCGTTTATATTGATAACCGTTGATTGCATTCTCCCCCTCCCACTTGACAATGGGTTCACCCCGCGGTGCCGCTAGCCCGCGGGGATTTTTTTTGGAACTGGCGTTTGCGGTTCCCGCGATGCGGTGCCAATCACAGTGGTTGCGGCGTACCGGCCGACAATTGCGTCAAGGCATCGCCAGCGACCCGGCAGATGCGCCAGTCCGGCATCACGTCCGCGCCCATGCCCTTGTAGAAGTTGATCGCGTTTTCATTCCAGTCCAGCACCGACCATTCGAAGCGGCCGCAATCGCGTTCGACGGCCAGTTGCGCCAGCGCCACCAGCATCTGCTTGCCATAGCCCTTGCCGCGCACCGATTGCTTCACATACAGGTCTTCCAGGTACAGACCCTTGCGGCACAGGAAGGTGGAAAAGTTGTGGAAGAACAGGGCGAACGTCACCACCTCGCCATTTTCCTCGCCCACCAGCGCCTCGCACGCGGGATGGGGACCGAACAGGCTGTCGTGCAGCATGGATTCCCGGGCGATCATCATGTGTTCCAGTTTTTCAAACACGGCCAGTTCATGGATCATGCCAAAGATGGCGGCCACGTCGGATGCGGTCGCGGGACGGATGGCGAGGGAGGAAGAGGTGCTCATGTTGCCTTTGTGGATGGAGTGGTGGAAAGGGAAGCGATGCTGCCCGTCTTGCGCGCGCCCGACGTCAGGGCCCAGGCCACGCTGGACAGGCACAGCACCATGCCCACCCATTCGATGGGGGCGGGACGGTAGTGTTCGAACTGCACCGACAGCAGCACGGAAATGACGGGCGTGACGACGCCGATATACACGGTCTTTTGCGTGCCGATGCGGGCGATTAAGGTGAAATACGCGCTGAAGGCGATCACCGAGCCGAAGATGGCCAGATACAGCAATCCCATCCAGTAACTGGGACGCGTGGGCAACTGCCAGGACTGGCCCGTGACGATGGCCCAGGCGGCCACCATCAAGGTGCCCCACAGCATGGTCCAGGCCATGGTCAGCATCACGTTGCCGGAATGTTCGCGCACTTTCATGACGAGGGCGTTGCCTGCCGTGCTGGACACGGTGGCCACCAGGGCCAGCATGAAGCCGAGCAGGAAATGACCGTTGCCGCCGCCCAGAATATCGTGCAGCGCCGCGCCGATGGACTGGTAAAACAGCAGCACGATGCCGCAGATGGCGACAAAGGCCGCGCAGCAGGTGCTCCAGGTGATGGGCGTGCCGAAGGCGATGCGGTTGAGCAACGGCGTCCAGAACACCATCAGCGCGAACAGCACGCTGACGAGGGCCGAGACGAGGTACTGTTCCGAACTGTAGGTGCACACGTAGCTGAGGGCAAACGAGGCCAGGCCCTGCACCAGCATCCATTTTTGCGCGCGCCAGGGCAGGCGCAAGCGGTCGCCGCGCACGGCGCACCAGGCGAACAGGGTGGCGGACGCGAGGCCGAAGCGATAGACCACGGAAACGGCTGGGGCGACATCGCCCAACTGCAAGGTGATGGCCCAGAAGGTGGAGCCCCAGATCAGGCAGGCAATGATGAACAGGAGAGGGGAGGACATCGCGCAAGTATACGGGCATCGCGCGGGGATGGCGAGTCTTGGTCGAGTTCGCTCAATGTGTGGTCAGGAAACACCCGGGCATTGAGCCAGCGCAGTGCTTCTGGAAAATGTTGAATTTATGAAAATATTTACTTTATTATCAAGTAAATATTTTCTGAATTGCATCTTTGAAGGGGGACCGCCATGCCAGCCTCACTGCAAATCAAAGTATGGAGCGTGCTTGTGTATGTCGTGGTGGCAACCTTGCTTGCCATCTGGCTGCATGAGGGCATGTCGCCTTCGGCCTTGCTGATGACAGCCGGCGCATTCGGCTAAGCGCATGCGCCGGCAAGCAGATCAGTGGGTGACGCGGGTCTTGCGGCCATCGGACAGCAGGCGCACGCGCTCGCCCGGACGGAACAGTTCGTCCGCGTCTTGCACGATGGCGCGCATGTCGCCATTGTCCAGACGTACGGTGATTTCCAGGCCGGGTTTGTTGGAAGCGTTCGCTTCGATGCTTTTGCCCGCCATGCCGCCGGCGACGGCGCCCAGGATGCTGGCCGCGATGGCGCCCTTGCCGCCACCGACTGTCGAGCCGGCCACGCCGCCCAGCGCCGCGCCAGCCAGCACACCCGTGCCCGTCTCGCCCTTGTCGATGGTTACCTGGCGCACGGATTCAACCGTGCCCATGCGAACCGATTGTTCATTCTGCGCCTGGCGCGCGTTGTACACATTCGCCGAGTTCGGTTGTACGGCGCAGCCGGTCAGGGCGGCGAGCAATGCCACTGCAATAATTGGTGCTTTCATGTGGGACTCCCTTGGACAAAAGTTGGTTGCCGATTGCGTCGACCGGCAGATGATGACTTATCATAAGGACACTTGCATCAGATAACTAGTTGCGAATAGTAAAATTCTGTTACCGCTCCCGCGTGACCACGCGACCGCTTGCCGCTCAATACGCCAACCGCAGGCGCCGGTACAAAAATCCCAGCACGAACAGCGGCCCCACCAGTAGAAAGCGCACATCATCCAGGAAGGAAGGTTTCTTGCCTTCGATCTGGTGGCCGATGAACTGGCCTATCCAGGCCAGCACGAACAGCGCCAGCGACACGGGCAGGATGGTCAGCGGGGGCATCAGCATCAGCAGGCCCAGCATGGCGGCCAGCATGAGCAGCATCCCCGCCGCGAACGGACGCGACAGCTTGTAGTAATAGTATAAGGCCAGAATACTGCCGAGCAGCGCCACGCTGGGATGCACGCTCCACAGCAGCCCCAGCAAGCTGAAAACGATCAGCGGCACGCACACGATGTGCACCCATTCATTGACGTGGTTGCGGTGGCTTTCGCCATACTGGGCCAGCAGGGTGTCGATGGTGCGCATGGGCGGTCTCTTGTGTAGGGATGGTTGTCCGGGAATTCTACACCGTCGCGTGGCCGGGTAAAATGCTCCTTCACTCCTCTTCCGGACCGCGCATTTGAATCACCCAGCCCTCTTGTCAGACCATGCCGCCGACCCGCGCAAGCGCTGCTTCGATCCCATCGTCGACGCCGGCACGCGCTTGCTGATACTGGGCAGCCTGCCCGGCGAAAAATCGCTGGCGCACAGCCAATACTATGCGCATCCGCAAAACAAGTTCTGGCGGCTGCTGGGAGAAGTGCTGGGCGTGGACTTGAGCAGCCTGCCCTATGAGGCGCGGTTGAGCACCTTGCTGGCGCGCGGCGTGGGCCTGTGGGACGTGGTGGCGCAGGCGCAGCGCACGGGCAGCCTGGACAGCAACATCCGCGCCCGCGACGACAACGACCTGGTGGCCCTGACCGCCAGCTTGCCGCAATTGCACACGATCGCCTTCAACGGCGGCACGGCCGCGAAGCTGGGCATCAAGGTGCTGGGCGAACACGCGCAGCGTTACCGCATCGTCAGCTTGCCGTCGAGCAGCCCGGCTTATACGCTCGCGTATGGCGCCAAGTTGCTGCAATGGAAAACACTACTGCCGTTTTGATACAGGCGCCGCCCGCGCCAGTTTATTACGCCGGCGCGTAGGCCTGCGCTTCCACCGGTTGTCCCTTGGCATCGAACTTCAGCGCCACCGACAATTGCGTCACGCCGATGGTGGCCAGCGCGTCGCAGATGTCGTCGACCTCGTCCTGCAGGTCGGCCGCCAGGTCCAGCGGCTTGTCGGCGCTGTGCAGCAGTTGGCCGGTCGCCGTGCTGACGTTGACGCGCAACAGCATCTCGCCGTGCTCATCGGCCGGGCCGACGACCACCAAGACGTCCCCAGCGTCCACGCTGTTTTCCGCCAATGCATGGTTGATGCCGGACATCATCTGCAGCATCGCGTACTCGCTCATGCCTTGCTCCTTGCCACCATGGAACAGATCCTGGTAGAGGAAGCTCACTTCCACGGCGCTGCCGGCCGGCGCCAGGCAGCGTTTCACCAGATCGCCCACCTGCGTCGTCCACTGCTGGTAGCGGGCCATGCGCGCGTCGAACCAGGCATCGAGCGCCGCTTCGTCCTTCGGTTCCGCATAGAACGGGTCATCCGCGCGCTTGAGGGCAAAGCCCAGCAGGAAGCGCAGTTCGACGGCCGTGTCCTGCGGGCCGAAGGCCGTCTCGCTCCAGCCGACGATGCTGCTTTCCAGGCCCGGCGTGGCGACGATTTTCTTGTCCGTCATCGATGAGTAGGCATCGCGCACCATCTCGTGCAAATGGCTGTAGGTGATGCGGTCGATTTCATCGAGGTCGTAGGCATGGCTCATCAAGACGACCTTGGCCTTGGCGCTTTCCAGTTCTGCCTGTTGAAAACTCTTCACCAGCGCTTCGAACGCGTCCTGGTCCTGGAAACTGTCCGCTTCCTGCAGGCCGCCCGTGCTTTGCACCAGCAGGGGCACGACGAAGGCGTTGATTTCCATGGCCGGGGCATTGTCGCGGCGGATCACGGAAATGGAAGCGGCTTCCTCGATATGGCTGCGCAAATACTGGTAGGCGCCCACGTCTTCGTATTTGGAACGCTCGATGGCGTCGTACAGAATTTCATCCTTCTTTTGATTCAAGGCCTTGCGGATCAGGCGGCCGAACTCGACGGCTTGCTCGGCCAGCACCGTGCCCTGCGATTCGCTGTCTTCCTGCTCCGCCAGGTTCAGGGCCATCGTGCACAGCATGCGTGTGACGGCTTCATCCTTGTCTTCGGGCGTGTTGGCGGATTTACGGGGGACAGGGCGCTTATTTTTGGGCATGGCGATCAACAGGTTAAGAAATTCGGGTCAGGCAAACGGAAACAGGCGCCAAGGCTGATGCCAGGCGCCGGGACGGATCATACAGGCGGACGCGGCCGCCTGATACCTCAATGGTCGGTGTCGAACATCTCGTGCAATTCGTCGAGCAGGTCGGCGGCTTCTTCCTGCGACAAGCCGAGATGCTGGCAAGCAAGTTCGCCGCCCTTGTCCCACTCCAGCGAGGTACTGTTGCCATGGTAGCGCTGAATGCCTTTTTCGGCCAGCAGCGACAGGGCGACGAGCGAGCGGATGGCGTCATCCGTGGACGGGTCCGCCAACACCGTGTAGTCGTGGTGGTGCAAAATCGCCCAGGAGACGTCGGAGGACAGGCCCCAGTTGCGCGCCAGCAGGCAGCCGATGGCCGCGTGGTTGGTCTGGTGGCGCGCATCTTCCAGTGTCGTGAAACAATTGTGCGCATCGTTGGCCGCCGCCGCGTAGGTGTTGACGTAGTCGGGGAAACGGTTCATCAGCAGGGGCACGCCGATGTCGCAGAACAGGCCGAAGGTGTGGGCGATGTCGGGCGGGGCGATGCGCAACTTGCGCGAGGTAAATACCAGGGCGCGCGCGCGCTTGGCCGACACATCCCAGAAGTTGGTCAGTTCCACGCCTTCCGCTTCCAGCGCCTGGCGCGCCAGCAAGCCCGTCATCATGGCGCTGCACTGGTTGATGCCGAGAAAGTTGATGCCTTGCTCGACGGACTTGGCCTTGCGCGCGGCGCCATAGAACGGCGAATTGGCCAGTTTCAACAGGGCGCCCGACATGCCGACGTCGTCGGCGATGATGCGTGCGATGCGGCGCGGGGACGGATCGTCTTCGGCCAGTTCGCGCTGCAAGTCGACCAGCAGGCTGGGACGCGGCGGGATACGGATGGAACGCATCAAGGCGTCAACCGGATCTTCCTGCACTACCTGCTTTTGCGCTGCCGCTCTCATCATCACGCTTTCATCATCATTTTTGTGCCCGGTGCTTATTCTGTCGTGCGCTGACGCTGCCCGCTTCATGAGCGTCTGGCGCAGTGCCCGACGATTATCGCTGTTTATGCGTGGCAATAGTTCACATCTGCAATATATTGTCGCAAAAATTCCCGTTTTGGCCAGGTCCAGCCGCCATTTTCGTCATTGTATGACGCTGGTCATCCTGAAATTCATGATGAAAAGATTAAGTTTTATTTGTTTTCAAGGCGTGGCCAGGCGTGCGGCCAGATGCGCGGCAGTACAATTGCCGGATGAAAAAAATCCTCGCGGGTATCGATTTTGCGGATGATTCCAGCAGCGTGGCGCGCCAGCTGATCGGCGTGACCGTGCTGGTCGACGGCGTGGGTGGGCGTATCGTGGAAACGGAAGCGTATGACCGGCTGGACCCGGCCTCGCACACGTATGGCGGCATGACGCCGCGCAATGCGGCCATGTTCGGTCCGCCCGCGCATGCCTATGTCTACCGCTCGTACGGCATCCACTGGTGCCTGAACTTTGTGTGCCGCGAAGCGGGCCACGGCGCGGGCGTGCTGATCCGCGCCATCGAGCCGATGGCGGGACTCGATGCGATGCGCGAGCGGCGCGGCGTCGACGATATGCGGCTGCTGTGCTCGGGACCGGGCAAGGTGTGCCAGGCGCTCGGCGTGAGTCATCTGCAGAACCGCCTGGCGCTCGACGCGCCGCCATTCACTTTGCTGGCGCGCGAGGAGGAGGTGACGGTGCAGGCTGGTGCGCGTATCGGCATTTCCAAAGCGATGGACACGCCGTGGCGCTTCGTGCTGGCCGGTTCGCCCTATCTGAGTAGACCGCTGCGCGCGCCAGCCGTCTAGCTGCGCCGGCGCCGCGATGCATCCTTGGCGCCAGGCCGGCCGGACATGCCGCGCAGCGGACTGTGCAGCGCGCGGCGGTCCGTCCCTTTGACGGGGCTGGCCGGATGCTGGAATGGTTCCTCGTCAGGCGCGGCCGGCTGCGCGGGCGCCAGCGGGTCGAGGGTAAACACGGCCACGGCCGCCGACAATTTGACGGCCTGGTCCTGCAAACTGGCCGCAGCCGCAGCCGCCTGCTCCACCAGGGCCGCATTTTGCTGGGTGACGTCATCCATTTGCGTGACGGCCTGATTCACTTCCGTGATGCCCGACGCCTGCTCGGCGCTGGCCTGTTTCACGCGCTGGATGATCTCGTTGACTTGCTGCACTGAGGCGACAATCGCGCCCATGCTGTCGCCCGCCTGCTGCACCGCCACGCTGCCGCCATCGATGGTGGTGACGGAGGTGGCGATCAAGGTCTTGATTTCCTTGGCCGCCTGCGCCGAGCGTTGCGCCAGGGTGCGCACTTCGGACGCCACCACGGCAAAGCCGCGGCCCTGCTCTCCCGCGCGCGCCGCTTCCACCGCCGCGTTCAGCGCGAGGATGTTGGTCTGGAAGGAAATGCCGTCGATCACGCCGATAATATCCACGATCTGGCGCGAATTGGCGCGTATGGTCGCCATCGTCGTCACCGCCTGCTGCATCGACACGCCCCCTTGCACGGCCAGGGTGGAGGCTTGCCCCGCCAGCTCGCAAGCCAGCTGGGCGTTGTCGGCGTTGTCATTGACGGCTTGCGTCAGCGCTTCCATGGCGCTCGACGTTTCCTCCAGCGAACTGGCTTGCATTTCCGTGCGCGCCGATAAATCCAGATTGCCGGTGGCTATTTCATGCGAGGCCGTGTCGATCGATTGCACGGCGCCCATGATGGTGCGCAAGGTCTGGTTCAGGTGAGCAATGGTCTGGTCCAGCACGCGTGACGTGGCGGCGATCTCGTCATTGCCCTGCTTGGGCGCGCCGGCCATCAGCTTGCCTGCCGCCAGGTCTTGCACGGCGTCGGCGATGCCGCGGATTTCCACCAGCATGGCGCGCCGCACCAGCATGGTCACCACGATGGAGACGAGGATCGATAGCGCCACCGTCAGCAGCAAGCTCCAGCCCAGGCGGCGAAATTCGGCGCTGGCCGTCGCATGGGCCTGGCTGCTGAGCGTCGTTTCCAGCGCGGACAGTTGCGCCAGCTGCGTATTGAACTGGCCGAATTGCGTTTCCGCCTTGAGCATGGAATTGGTGGCGATCGACTGGTCCATCTGCGCCATTTCCATGGTTTCCAGCACTGCCTTGCGATAGCCGGCCAGTGCCGTAATGGCCGCATCGACCAGGGTGCGCTCGGCGCCCGTGGCCGTGGAACGCAAGGTGGCCAGCTGGCTGCCGATGGCCGCGTGGCGCGCCTTGATCTGTTGTTCCAGTGTATCGAGGCGGGCCTTGGCGAAGCTGCCATTCGTCCACGACAGCAACTGGTACATATTGCCGTGCACTTGCCTGGCCTCGCCCAGTACGTCGGCGGCTGCCTTCAGATGCGTGATGCGCACCCGCACCATGTTTTCCAGCGAGGCATTTTGCCGCACCATGCCATACCAGGCCCCGCTCGAGCTGAGTATCAGCAGCAGCAAGACCAGGGTGGGTGCCAGCAATAATTTTGGTCCGATGCGTAATTGATTGAGCATGCTTGACTCCTGGCTATGGCTGTTCCAAGCGCAGGCGGCGCGTCGCGTGCGCGCGCCGCCCCTGCCTTACTTCTTGTAGATCCCCGCCTCCAGCACCACATCGTTGACGCGCAGGATGTAGGTGGTCTTCGGCTCGATCTTGCCGGTGGTGGGATTCTTGTACTGATAGTCGACCCAGCCCTTGCCCTGTTTTTGTGCCAGTTCAATGATTTCACGGCGATATTTCTTGCCATTCGCATCGGGCACATCCGTCAAATCCTTGCCCACGATGGAAGGATTGATGGGGTGGGCCAGCACGATGCCCGTCTTGATGTCGCGCATGTCCACATACAGCGAACCCTGCACGAAGTCCGGGTCTTTCGCCGTAATTTTCTTCATCATCTCTTCCTTGCCATGCGCCTTCATGAAGGCCGCGCCCCGTTCGGCCATGGCAATGGCGTCTTTTTCCGTTGGTTCGACCGCGGCATTGACGCTGCCGCCGACAAATGCCAGGCACAGCAGGCTACCCGTGAATAAGCGTTTCATGAAAGCTCCTTGTGATATCGAGGGATATGTTGCCAAGTCGTAATTTACGTCGCCGACGCGTCCCTCAAATTGCGATGGCACAAACTAAGGTGTTGCTTGTCGGCAGCGTGCAACGTATCGACGGCTTGTTGATATGTAGCAATTTGGTTCCGAGCGGCAAGAATTATGATGACTTTCACAGCATGCCGAGGCGATGTGGCATGGGGGAGGAAGAGGCTGGAATTGGATGGTATAGGGCTTACTTCATGAAAGTTATCGCTATTTACAGGCAAGGAGCCGATCGTGTCCGCACTCATTACCGAGCCGTTTGCACCCAAGTTCAAGCCCTACACGCGGCAAACCATTCAACAGGCGCGGCAGTGGGAATGGCTGCCGGAAGAGCAGCGCGAGGCCGTGCAAGTGGTCTCGCACGTCTTGCCATTTCGCACCAATGCCTATGTGCTCGATCAGTTGATCGACTGGCACAACATCCCCGACGACCCCATCTATCGCCTCGTCTTTCCCCACCGTGACATGCTGCCGCCCGAGCAGTACGCGCACCTGCGCGACCTGGTGCTGCTGCAGCGCGATAAGGCCGCCATCGACGCCTATGTGCATGGCTTGCGCTTGGGTATGAATCCCCACCCGGCCGGCCAGATGACGCACAACGTGCCCCGGGTCAATGACGCGCCCGTGCGCGGCCTGCAGCATAAGTATGCGCAGACGGTGCTGTTTTTTCCCAGCGCGGGCCAGACGTGCCACGCGTATTGCACCTTCTGTTTCCGCTGGCCCCAGTTTGTCGGCATGGACGACATGAAGTTCGATGCGCACGAGTCGCATGAGCTGGTCGCCTACCTGAAACTGCATCCGGAAGTGACGGACGTGCTGATCACGGGCGGCGACCCGATGATCATGAATACGCGGCAACTGGCCGGCTACCTGGAGCCGCTGCTGGCGCCGGGCCTGGAACATATCCAGAACATTCGCATCGGCACCAAGGCGGTGGCGTATTGGCCGCAGCGCTTCGTCTCCGACCGCGATGCGGATGACTTGATGCGCCTGTTCGAGCGCATCGTCAAGGCGGGCAAGAGCCTGGCCGTGATGGGCCATTACAGCCATGCCGTCGAGTTGCGCCAGGACGTCGCCCAGCAAGCCGTGAAACGCATCATCTCCACGGGCGCCACCGTGCGCATGCAGGGGCCGCTGATTCGCCATATCAACGAAGATCCGGCAAGCTGGGCGGAACTGTGGCAGACGGGCACGCGCCTGGGAGCGATTCCGTACTACATGTTTGTTGAACGGGACACGGGGCCGCGCGGCTATTTCGAGTTGCCCCTGGCGAAGGCGCACGAGATTTTCCAGGCTGCCTACCAGATGGTGTCGGGTCTGTCGCGCACGGTGCGCGGCCCCTCCATGAGCGCCTTTCCCGGCAAGATCGTCATCGACGGCATCGTCACCATCCATGGCGAAAAACTGTTTGCCCTGCAATTTTTGCAGGCGCGCAACCCGGACTGGGTGCGCCGGCCGTTTTATGCGCAGTTCGATGCGGAAGCGACGTGGATGGACGATTTGAAGCCGGCCTTCGGCCACGACAAGTTTTTCTTTGAAACGGATGAACCTGTGCCGCAGGTGCCGCACAAAATCATCCGCCTGGCACAGGCCGCCTGAGCATGCCCGCCGCCGGTGCGCCAGCCCGTTCTGGCGTGGCCGTGTTTTGCCTGGTGTTCCTGCCGTTCGCGCTCGGGCATTACCTGTCGTGCCTGCTGCGCGGTGTGAATGCCGTGCTGACGGCCGAATTGCTGGGCGCCATCGCCCTGACGCCAGCCCAACTGGGCCTGCTGACCAGCGCCTTTTTTCTCGCCTTTGCGCTGGTGCAATTGCCGGTTGGCATGGCCCTCGACCGCTACGGCCCCCGCACGGTGCAACTGTGGCTGCTGGCGCTGGCGGCCCTGGGCGTGTGGCTGTTCAGCCGGGGCCACAGTTTTGCCGAACTGATGTGGGCGCGCGCCATCATGGGCGCCGGGCTGGGCGGCTGCTTCATGGCCGCCGTGAAAGCGATCTCGTGCGCCATCGCGCCATCGCGCCTGCCTTCCGTGCATGGCTACCTGATCGCCGTGGGCGGCCTGGGCGCGGCCACGGCCACCATGCCCGTCAAGCTGGCCCTGCACTACACGGACTGGCGCGGCGTCTTCCTGGGGCTGGCGCTGGCGGCGCTGGCCATCGGCTTGCTGATCCGCCTGCTGTCGCCGGCCATGCCGGCCCCTGCTGCTGCGAGGAATAAGGTCAGCGTCTGGAGCGTGTATCGCGATCCCGGTTTTCGCCGCACCATCGCGCTGATCCTGCTGCCGCACACGGTGTTCTTTGGCGTGCAGGGCTTGTGGGTGGGACGCTGGCTGGCCGACGTGGGCAGCATGTCCGACGATAGCGTGGCGTATCTGTTGTACCTGGGCATGGCGGCCGTCATCTTCGGCGCCATCGGCATGGGCATGCTGACGGAATGGGCCGGGCGGCGTGGTATTGCACCCATGCAAGTGGCGGGTGCCGGCATCGTCCTGTTTGTTGCCGTGCAAGTGGCGATGGCGTGCAATGTGGTGCCCAGCCTGCCTTTGCTGTCCGTGCTGTTTACCTTGCTGGGCACGGTGACGGGCCTCGAGTATGCGATCGTCGCGCAAAGCATGCCGGCCAGCTTGACGGGCAGGGCGGCCACCTGTTTGAATTTGCTCATCTTCACGGGCGCCTTCCTGGTGCAGGCGGGCTTTGGCCTGATCCTCGGCTGCTGGCCCCTGAACGGCCTGCAGCAGTATCCGCCGCAGGCCTACCAGGCGGCGTTTGGCGTGCTGGCGGCCTTGCAGCTGCCGGGACTTGCGATGTTTTTCATCCGCCGCTACAGGCGTGCCGGGCCATCCGGTAAAATGGCGGCCTGCACAGCGGCAATGATCAACTCCAAGGAAGACTATGAAACTCGTTCGTTATGGACGTCCAGGCAAGGAAAAACCGGGCCTGATCGATGAAGAAGGCAAACTGCGCGACCTGTCCGGCGTGATTGCCGATATTGAAGGCGCACAACTGTCCGACAAGGCCCTGCGCAAGCTGGCCAAGCTCGACGAAAAGACCCTGCCCCTGGTGCGCGGCAATCCACGCTTCGGCGTGCCGCTGGCGAAAGTCGGCAAGTTCATCGGCATCGGGCTCAATTACGCGGATCACGCGGCCGAATCCGGCATGCCGATCCCGGCCGAACCCATCGTCTTCATGAAGGCCATCACTTGCCTGAATGGCCCGGACGACAATGTCGTGTTGCCCAAAGGTTCCAAGAAGACGGACTGGGAAGTGGAACTGGGCGTGGTCATCGGTACGCGCGCGCAATACGTGAGCGAAGAGGACGCCTTGAAATACGTGGCTGGTTACTGCGTCGTCAACGACATTTCCGAGCGCTCGTTCCAGCTGGAGCGGGGCGGCCAGTGGGACAAGGGCAAGGGCTGCGATACCTTCGGCCCCATCGGTCCGTGGCTGGTGACGCGCGATGAAGTCATCGATGAGCAGGATCTGGACCTGTATCTGGAAGTCAACGGCAAGCGCATGCAGACCGGCAATACGCAAACCATGATTTTTACTGTCGCGCAGATCGTCAGCTATCTGTCGCAATTCATGACTCTGGAACCGGGCGACGTCATCGCCACGGGCACGCCGCCGGGCGTGGGCCAGGGCCGCAAGCCGCAGCGTTTCCTCAAAAAAGGCGACAGCATGCGCCTGGGCATCGCGGGCCTCGGCGAACAGCAGCAGGACGTGGTCGCCTGGACTGCCTGATGGCCGGTGGCGATATCGACCGTTTGCCCGCGTTGCCGCTGGACCAGCTGGACCCGCAGCAGCGCGCGGCCGCGCAAGCCATCATCGACGGTCCGCGCGGGGCCCTGTACGGACCCTTCGTGCCGCTGATCCGCAGCCCCGAGCTGATGGAAACGGCGCAGCGCATGGGCGAATACTTGCGCTACCGCAGCGCCATCGGCACGCGGCTGTCGGAGCTGGCCATCCTGGTGACGGCGCGCCAGTGGGACCAGCAAGTCGAGTGGGCCATCCACGCGCCGCTGGCCGTGCAGAATGGCATCGCGCAAGCGGCCGTGGACGCCATCGCGGCGCGGCGCACACCGCTTGCCCTGAAGGAAGACGAGCAAGCCGTGCACGACTTTTGCATCGAGCTGCAGCAGAACAAGCGCGTCAGCGACGCCACGTATGCGCGCGCGCTGGCGCTGTTCGGCGAACACGGCGTGGTCGACTTGATGGGTATCAATGGCTACTACACCTTCCTGGCCATGGTGATGAACGGGGCGCAGACGGCGGTGCCGGCCTTGGGCGTCACGCCTTTGCCCGATTAGAGGAGCTCTTCGGGCAAAGATGGACAAAATGTAATGAAGTGGAAATTATTCAATATATAATTTTACTTCCCTTCCATTGCCAATCAGCTCAATGAAAACTCGTCCGTGCTTCACCCTGATGGGCCGCGCCTTCCTGGCGCTGGCCCTTTCTTTTTTGCCCGTGATGACGGTGCGCGCGCTTGCCGCCGAGACCGCTGCTGCCGCCAACCCCAGCGCTTCCGCCCTGGAAAATTCCGTCGTCAAGGTGTTTTCCACCCTGCGCGGGCCGGATCCGTACAAGCCGTGGAGCAAGGCCGCGCCGCAGGAGGTGACGGGTTCCGGCGTCGTCATCGAAGGGCGCCGCATCCTCACCAATGCGCACGTGGTCGGCTACGCCAGCCAGGTGCAGATTCAGGCCAATGGCGCCGGCGACAAGATACCGGCGACCGTGCTGGCCATCTCGCGCGGCATGGACCTGGCCTTGCTGAAGATCGACGACGACAGTTTTTTCGCCAGCCACAAAGCCGTGCCGCGCGCGAATGTCTTGCCGGATGTGCGCGACGCCGTGCTGGCGTATGGCTACCCGACGGGCGGCACGTCGTTGTCGATCACCAAGGGCATCGTCTCGCGCATCGAATTCGTGCGCTACAACTTCCCCGTGTCCGGCCTGCGCATCCAGATCGATGCGGCCATCAATCCAGGCAATAGCGGCGGCCCCGTGATCGCCGGCGACAAGATGATCGGCCTGGCCTTTGCCGGCATGCTCAACGCGCAAAACATCGGCTACATCATCCCCAACGAGGAAATCGAGCTGTTCCTGCGCGACCAGGACAGTGGCGCACCCAAGGGCAAGCCGGCCATGTGCGACGTCACGCAAACGCTGGAAAATCCCGCGTTGCGCACTTACCTGAAGCTGGCCAGGGGTGTCGAGGGCGCCGTCGTGATGACGCCGGCCAGCAAGGATGCCGCCTATCCGCTCAAGGAGTGGGATGTCATCACGCATATCGGCGATTTTCCCATCGACAACCAAGGCATGGTCAAGCTGAATGCCAACAGCCGCGTGCGCTTCCAGTACCGGGTGCAGCAGTTGGCGAAAGACGGCCAGTTGCCGTTGACGGTGGTGCGCCAGGGCGCGTCGCTGAAAATCAAGGTGCCCGTCTCGGCGGCGCACCCGATGCTCATCAGCGGCTTGCAGGGCAATTACCCATCCTATTTCATCTTCGGCCCGATGGTGTTTTCGCGCGCCAGCACGGAATTCATGGCCGCGCCGAATGGCAACCCGGCAATGTTGGGCGGCATGGCGTTTGCCGGCAATCCGCTGGCCACGCGGCGCGGCGATGCGCCCGACAGCGAGCGTGAAGAACTGGTGGTGATCGCCGCGCCGTTCTTCCCGCACAAGCTGATGAATGGCTACAGCACGCGTTTCTTCTCGGTCGTCGATTCCGTCAATGGCGTGCGCGTGCGCAGCCTGGCGCACCTGGTGGCCTTGCTGCGCGACCAGACGGATGAGTTGCTGACCTTCCGCTTCCAGCAGCGCGATGCGGAAATGGTGGTCGTGCCCCGCAAGGACATGCTGGCCGCGACGGAATCGGTGCTGACGGACAACGGCATCCGCTCGGAAGCGTCGCCCGACATGCTGAAAATCTGGAATGAGAAAACGCCGGCGAACTGATCGTTCCCGGCGTTGCATACGACAGCAGGCGCGGCGTACACCGCGCCTGTTTTATTTTAGGCGAGCACTTTTTTCAGCCACGCGCCGATGGCGTCGATTTCTTCCTGGCACAGCGAATGCTGCATCATGTACTCGTGCCATTCCACCTTGTATCCCATGCCGGTGAGCAAGTCGCGCGACTGCTGTGCGCGGGCGAGCGGCACCACGGGGTCGGCCGTGCCGTGCGCCATGAAGATCGGCGTCTGCAGGCTTGCCGGCGTGCGTTCAAGAGCCGTCTTGTCGGCCAGCGGCAGATAGCCGGACAGGCACATCAGGCCGGCCAGCGGTTCCGCGTGGCGCAAGCCCGTTTGCAAAGTCATGGCGCAGCCTTGCGAGAAGCCGGCCAGGATGATGCGGCTGGCGGGAATGCCGCGCGCCTTTTCGCGCGCGATCAACGCTTCGACCTGCGCCTGCGAGGCGCGCAAGCCGCCCTCGTCTTCGCGGCGCACGAGGTCGTTCACGAGGATGTCGTACCAGGCGCGCATCACATAACCGTTGTTGATGGTGACGGGCATGGTGCCGGCGCTGGGGAAAATGAAGCGGATGGCGGGGCAGCCGCGCAGGTCGAGTTCCTTGACCAGGGGCACGAAGTCGTTGCCGTCGGCGCCCAGGCCGTGCATCCAGATGATGGAGACGGTGGGATTCGGTGCACTGTCGAGTTCTATGGTTTCCAGCAAGGTGCTCATGTATTTTCCTCAGGTAAAGGTTGCGCCGGACGCAGCGCCGATTTGGGACGGAAGGCCTTGCAGATGGCCGGGTCGGTTTCCATGTAGGGGCCGTTGATCAGGTCGATGCAATACGGCACGGCGGCAAAGATGCCATTGACCAGTTGCACGCCATCGGCATCCTTCAAGCCTTCCAGGGTTTCCTTGATGGCTTTCGGCTGGCCTGGCAAGTTCATGATCAGGGCGGCGCGCTCGGGTGTCTCGCGGATCACGGCCACCTGGCGCGACAGGATCGCCGTCGGCACGAATTGCAGGCTGATCTGGCGCATCTGTTCGCCGAAACCGGGCATTTCCTTGGTCCCGACGGACAAGGTCGCGTCCGGCGTCACATCGCGCCGCGCCGGGCCTGTGCCGCCCGTCGTCAGGATCAGATGGCAGTGGCTCAGGTCGACCAGGTCGATCAGGGTGTTTTCGATTTGCGAGCGCTCGTCCGGGATCAGGCGTTTTTCCAGGCGGAAAGGCGTGCGGATGGCGGCGGACAGCCAGCTTTCCAGGGCGGGGATGCCCAGGTCTTCATACACGCCGCCGCTGGCGCGGTCCGAGATCGACACGAGGCCGATAATCAATTCGTCTTCGAGAGTGGTGGACATCGGTCACCTATAGAGTCTGGAGTGGCGTAAAAACAATAAAACCGGGATTATCCCGGTTTTTTGTCCATCCTTGGGCGCAAACGGCAAATTACTCGTCGTCTTCTGCTTCTGCGCCATCTGCGTCGGCATCTTTCTTGCCGCTGTTTTTCTTCTTGTCGATCTCTTTCAAGATCTGGAAGATTTCACGGTAGGCTTTTGGCGGCTTGTTCTCGGCCTGCTCCTTGCGGGCATTGCGGATCAGAGTGCGCAGGTGCTGCACGTCCAGTTCCGGGTTTTCCGACAGCAAGACGGTCAGGGCCTTGTCGTCCGTCAAGAGTTTGTCGCGGCGGCGTTCCATCGCGTGCATATTAGCCGTGTCGGCTTTCGACAAGCCTTTCCAGCTATCGATGGTGCGTTGGATGGCGGCAACTTCTTCCTCATCCAGGGTGCGCATCTTCTTGCCCACGTATTGCAGCTGCCGGCGGCGGCCTTCGTGATCCTTGATTTGCTGGCATTCGAGAATGGCGTCGCGCACGTCTTCCGGCATCGGGACGCGCTTGACGCGGTCGCGGGCCTCATTGACGAGTTCTTCGCCCAGCTTTTGCAGGACGGTCATCTGGCGCTTGAGTTCCGACTTCGAAGGACGTTCATATTCCTGTTCGAATTCGGTGGATTGGAAGCCGCAAGCTCCCCGGTTTGGATTTGGCATGATAAGGCGGGATTGGCCGCGTAGGCCGCACCTGTAAACTGTAAACGACTGCTATGATAACCTTTTTAGCGGCTTTCCGAAGAAAACAGCGCATGAACGACTCCGTATTTACCCATAGTCAAGAGCAATTGCAGCAACTGGCCCGTGATGTGTTGTCTTTTGCGCGGGAAGCGGGCGGCACCGACGCGGCCGTCGAAGTCAGCGAAGGCGGTGGCTTGTCCGTTTCTGTCCGAAAAGGCAAGATCGAGACGATCGAGCAAAACAAGGACAAGGGCATGGGCGTGACCGTGTTTGTCGGCAAGAAGCGCGGCAATGCGAGCACGTCCGACTTTTCGCCGTCCGCCTTGCGCGCCACGGTGGACGCCGCCTACAACATCGCCCGCTTCACGGCCGAGGACGATTGCGCGGGCCTGGCCGACGCCGAGATGCTGGAAATGTCCCCCCGCGACTTGCAACTGTTCTATCCCTGGCTCATTTCCACCGAGGAAGCCGTCGTGCTGGCCCAGCGTGCCGAAGCGGCCGCGTTCGCCGTCGATCCGCGCATCACGAACAGCGAGGGGGCCAGCGTGCACGTGCAGCAATCGCATTTCGTGTCCGCCAATTCGCGCGGCTTCATCGGCGGCTACCCGTTTTCGCGCCACACGCTGTCCGTGGCGCCCATCGCCGGCAAAGGGGCAAAGATGCAGCGCGACGACTGGTATTCGTCCGTGCGCGACGCCGCCAGGATGTCGAGCCCGGAAGCCATCGGTCGCTACGCCGCCGAGCGCGCCCTGTCGCGCCTGAACGCGCGCAAACTGGGCACGCGCACCTGTCCCGTGCTGTTCGAGGCACCGCTGGCGGCCGGTTTGCTGGGGACCTATGTGCAAGCGACCTCGGGCGGCGCGCTGTATCGCAAATCCACTTTCCTGAACGACTCCCTGGGCACGCAAGTGCTGCCCTCGCACGTGCAGATCTTTGAGGACCCGCACGTGATCGGCGGCGTCGGTTCCGCGCCGTTCGACGAGGAGGGCGTGAAAACCGTCAGCCGCGACGTCGTCAAGGATGGCGTGGTGCAAGGCTATTTCCTGTCGACCTACACGGCCCGCAAGCTGGGCATGCAGACGACGGGCAACGCGGGCGGCTCGCATAATCTGTATCTGACCTCGAACCTGACGGCCGCCAGCGACGATTTTAGTGCCATGCTGAAGAAGCTGGGCACGGGCTTGCTGGTGACGGAACTGATGGGACAAGGAACCAATTACGTGACGGGCGACTATTCGCGCGGCGCGGCCGGTTTCTGGGTGGAAAATGGCGTGATCCAGTATCCGGTGGAAGAAATCACCATCGCTGGCAACATGCGGGACATACTGCGCAATATCGTCGCCGTGGGCGCCGACGTCTTGCGCCGCGGCACCAAGGAAACCGGCTCCATCCTCATCGAAAGCATGGTGGTGGCCGGCGGTTGAGCGCTTGCCTGTCCGGTGCGACAATGCCGGGCAGCGGCTTTACTGCTGGACCTGATAGCCATCCGTCAGGGTGGCCAGGAACTTCACCATGTCCTCGATCTCGCCCGCCGTCAGCGCGGGCGCCATGCCACGCTTGCGGTCGAACGGCGCCTCGCTGACGTTCACGTTGGCGCGGTATCTGGCGGGTACGTCATTGAATTTCTGCACTTTTCCCCGCTTGTCGCGCGGATACCATTCTTGCGGATGCGTATCGCGCCGCACATAAAAACGCAGCGCATCCGTCAAGTTGTCGAACACGCCGTTATGAAAGAATACCTGGCGCGTGGCCACATTGCGCAGGCTGGGCACCTTGAAGGCGCCGCATAAGTCTCTTTTCGTCGCCAGGTCCGTGCGGTCGGGGCCGCACAATCCCAGGTCGAAATAGGCCGGGTCGGCCGTGGCGGGAATGCGCGCATTGCGCGGCACGCCCAGATTGTCGAAACTGAAGTCCGTAAACAAGGGGGGCGCGCCATGTTCGCCCCGCACGCTGGGGTGGCAGGCGGCGCAATTGCCCTTGCGTTCATCGTTGAACAGGGCCAGTCCCCGCAATTCCGCCAGTTCCAGGGGAACCTTGTTGGCCAGGTAGAGGTCATATTTGGAATCGTAGCGGTGGAAGTCCGGCTCTTCCTGCTGGAATTGCTGCAAGGCATAGGTGATGCGCTTGAATGCCTGTTGTGGTTGCGCAAAGATGGCGTCGCCAAAGACGCGCTGGAATGCTTCCGCGTAACTGCCGTTGCGCAGCCGTTCCACCACTTCATCCGTGCTGGCATTGGCCATTTCATGCGCCGCCAGGAACGGCCGTTCCGCCTGTTCCGCCAGGCTGGCGGCGCGGCCGTCCCAGTTGATGCCGCCGTTGGGCGCGCCTTCCTCATCAAAGCGGAAGGGCGGCGTGTGTTCCAGGTAGCGCAGCGATGGCGTGGCGCGGTAACCGGACGCCTGGCCATCGGCGCCGCCCAGTTGCACGGCCAGCTTGTTGCCGGGCGCATAGGCGTGGGCCGGGTCGTGGCAGCTGGCGCACGACTGCTTGCCCGAGGCGGACAGGCTGGCATCGTGGAAGATACTGCGCCCCAGCTGTGCGGCAGGGCTGAGTTCAGCCGTCGTGCTTGGTATGACGTGCAAGCCAAGAAACAAGAATGTGCACACGTGTGCAAATCGGGTCGGTGAAAATCGCGCCTCAGCGCGTGGCTGGTCTTTGATGGTCATATGCAGGGTAGTGATCGGCAAGTGGAGGGACAGGCAATGCTGCGCCCAGTATAGGCAGCAATGGCCGATGTGGCAACGATTAGCGATGTTGCGCTGCGCCATGGCAGCGCGCCGCTCCCGCTACGCTGCAGGCTGCCCTCGCCGCGCCGCAGGGCGGCAAGGGCGGCTGTTCGCGGCACGGTCAGTACTGTTCCCATTCTGTTTCCGCCACTGCGGCGGGGGTGGCGTGCTTGCGGCTGACGGGCGCGCTGGCGACGAGACGGGGCTTGTCCACCCTGGCGACAGTGGCGCGTGGCGCGGGACGCGAAGCCGGCACGACGGGCGGCAGCGCTTGCGTGCCGTCGAGCTTGAACACGCTGACGGCTTCGGCCAGGATGCCCGCTTGATCCTGCAGGGCTTCGGACGCGGCGGCCGCCTCTTCCACGAGGGCCGCATTTTGCTGTGTCACGGCATCCATTTCCGTGATGGCCTGGTTGATCTGCTCGATGCCCGCCTCCTGCTCGTTGCTGGCGGATGTGATCTCGGCCATGATGTCGGTTACACGCCGTACGCTGTTGACGATCTCTTCCATGGTGCTGCCCGCCTGGTTCACCAGGGTGCTGCCGAGATTGACCTGGTGCACGGAGTCGTCGATGAGGATCTTGATTTCCTTGGCGGCCGAGGCGGAGCGGTGGGCCAGGTTGCGCACTTCCGTGGCGACGACGGCAAAGCCGCGTCCCTGTTCGCCCGCCCTGGCCGCTTCCACGGCCGCATTCAGAGCCAGGATATTGGTCTGGAACGCAATGCCGTCGATGACGCCGATGATGTCGACGATTTTCCTCGACGAGGCATTGATGGAATCCATGGTGGTGATCACTTCCGCCACCACTTGCCCGCCCTTGCTGGCTACGCTGGAAGCCGATTGCGCCATCTGGTTGGCCTGGCGTGCGTTCTCGCCGTTCTGCTTGACGGTCGACGTCAGTTCCTCCATCGACGACGCCGTTTCTTCCAGCGAGCTGGCTTGCTGTTCCGTGCGCGACGACAGGTCCATATTGCCGGAGGCGATTTCACGCGAGCCGTGGGCGATGGCGTCCGTGCCATGGCGCACGCGGGCCACGATGCCTTGCAGATTGTCATTCATCTCCTTCAGGGCGCGCAGCAGCAGACCCGTTTCATCGTCGCCGCGCGCGTCGATGCTGCCCGACAGGTCGCCGGCCGCCACCCGTTGCGCCACCTTGACGGCTTCGGCTATGGGACGGCTGATGGAGCGGCTGATCAGTAGGGCCAGCGCGATGGCGATGACCGTCGCGGCAATCGACAGGGACAGGGTCAGAATGATGGCCATGCGCCCATCGGCGAGCGCTTGCTTGCCTTCGGCTGCCATCAGCGATTCCTGGAAGCCGGCCATGGCTGCCAGTGCCGTCAGGAATTTTTCCTGTGGGTAGCGCAGCTGCGTCAACAGGAAGATGCCCGCCGTTTCCGCTTTGCCTTCTTGCAACAGCTTGATATTCGCATCGCGCGTCCTGGCATAGCTTTCGCGGCTGGTCGTCACGGCCTGGAACAATTCCTGGCCCTTGGGCGTATTGATCAGGGTTTTCAGGCGCGCCAGCAGTTCCACGTTCTTTTTGGCCGACGCCTGAATCTTGGCCACGGAACTGCTGACTTCGTCGGTATCGTTGGCGCCGATGATGGCGTTGCTCAGGAGGCGGGCCTGGATATTGATTTCGGACTGGATCGTATTGGACAGCATGACCTTGGCATAGCGGTCGTTGAGGATATTTTCCGTCGAGGCATTGATGTTGCGGATGCGGCTGATGGAAACAAATGCCACCATGGCAAGCAGGACAATGATCAGGCTGAAACTGAAGGCCAGGCGGGTACTGATTTTGAGCTTAGACATGGGTCGGTCATCCTCGGCGAAAAGCGAAAAGAAAGCGTGCGCGGGGCATCTTCTAGAGGACAAGCGGCGTCCGTGCATGACGATGCTGATGCGGTCAGTGTGCGATACAGAAAGCTAACTCGGCAGGGATAAGGCCGTGGATGGATATTTTCGATGGCCGGGAAGTCGTGGCGACCCGCCCGGCGATATATTCTTGCGGGGCGGCGCAGGCGCGGCCCGATTCTGTTGTCAAGTGTAGGACGATAATTTCTGGTAAGCAAGATGTTCGGAAAAAAAACTGCTCCGCCAGCAACGCTTGCCGTGCGGCCAAAAAAAATGCCCCGGCGAGCGGGGCATGGGGTCAAGCAGGCCGCTTCGGCCGTGGCGCTCAGGCGCGCAAGGTGGACAGGATAGGTTGCAGCACGGCCGCGCCCAGGGCGGCGCTGCGGGCACCGCTCCAGCCCGTTTGCGGGTCGGGATCGTTGGCGTTGTCCTTGAACGGCAGTTCCAGGGTCAGCGACAGGCAGCCGAAGGCGTGCGTGATGTGGGGCGAACCCATGGTCAGCACTTCCGGCGTGAACGGGCCGTCTTCGTAGCCGTGCTCATCCTGGAAGTCGGGGCTGGCCACCTTGAAGTCGGCGATGAAGCGGTCTTGCTCGGCCTTCTGTGCTGGCGTGAAATTTTCCAGCGCATCGCTGCCGGCCACGAAGACGTAAGGCAAGCCTTCGTCGCCATGCACGTCGAGGAACAGGTCGCAGCCGATTTCATGCATTTTCTGTTTCACCAGGAACACTTCCGGGCTGCGTTCCATGGTTGGCGTCATCCATTCGCGGTTCAGGTTGGCGCCGGCCGCGTTGGTGCGCAGGTTGCCATGCACGGAACCGTCCGGGTTCATGTTCGGTACCACGTAGAAGACGGCGTCTTGCAGGCACTGGCGGGCAAACGGATTGGCCTGGTCCAGCAACGCTTCGAGCATGCCTTCGACAAACCATTCGGCCATCGTCTCGCCCGGATGCTGGCGCGCGATGACCCAGACTTTTTTCTCGGCATCGGCGTCGCCGACCACCAGCAGATTCATGTCGCGGCCTTCCACGGTGCTGCCCAGGTCGATCAGGCGCACCAGCGGCGACGCTTGCGCGCTGTCGATCAGGGCCAGGTGGCGGTCCCATGGATACGGCTCGAAGTAGGCGTAGTAGACGCTTTCTTCTTCCGGCGTGTGTTCGATGGTCATCACCGTGCCGTCAAAGCTGGTCGGTACGCGGAACCAGGTTTCGCGGTCGTAGCTGGCCACGGCCTGGTAGTCTTTCCAGCCGTCCGGGTAGGCCGACTTGCCGGCATTCATGAAGCGGATCGTGCACGCCTCGCCTTGCGCGCCTTGCAGGCGGAAGTAAAACCACTGCGTGATGTCGGCGTGGGAATCCTTGCGGATGTTCAGCTCGATGGATTGGGCATCGTCGGCGCGCAGCACCTCGATCGCGCCGGCGTCGAATTGCTGGCTGATTTTAATGGTCATGAGTGTTCCTGATAAAAACGTATGGGTTTTGCATCGTGTGCAATGGCGCGATGATACCTGTTTTGCGGTGGCCTTTGTGCTGGCGCAAACGAGGCGGGACATGCTTTGCTAACGTGGAAGCTCCGACACAGGGAGAGCATCATGGACGACAACGGCAAACACATCCGCGAACTGGAAAAGAAAATCAGCGCCCTCAGCGATGCGCTGGCGCACCTGGGCAAGGGCACGACCTTGCAGGAATTGCTGCGCATCATACGTTTCCCCGGCTATACGACGCCGGCCGAATTCACCTTCAACGTGGCCATCCTCGACACCATGCTGGTACAGGCCAACGCTCTGGAAAAGCTGGGGCAGGATTTGCTGGCAGGGGCCAAGCAGGTCGTCGCCAAGCAGTGAACGCAGCAGTGAGCAAATCCTGAACGTCTGAAAAATGGCCAGGGCAAGGCGCAGGGCCGCAGGCAGTACGAACGTAGGCCCAGGCCCTGCAACGCCGCCATGGACGTTTTGTCAGGTGTTCAGTCCGCCAAAACGTTCAAAAAACCAGGGCTCCACATCCGGCGCCTGTTCATCCTCGCGCCGCAGGGTGGCCAGGATATGTTCCTCGGCCGCCGCATACGTGATGCGGTAGAGGTCGCGCGCCAGCGCATAGGCTTGCGTGCCGGGCCACGGTTCGGGCAGCAGTTCGACGGGCAGTTGCGGGTCGTGCAATTGCACGCGGCGGTAGGCGTGCGTCAGCAGCGAGCGGATGACGAACGCTTGCTCGGCATCGAACTCGGGCGCCTCTTGCAGCAGGGTCAGCAGCGGCTGGAAGCTGGCGATGAATTTTTCGTAGCCGGCCATCACTTCCGACAAGTCCCAGCAGTCGCCCACCATGTCGCGCAGGGGACGCGTGCTGACACCTGGCAATTCCGTGGTGTGGCAGACGTACAGCTTGCCCTGTACCTCGTTGCGCACGAGGATATCTTCCAGCGCCTCCGTATTGCTGGCCGGGTGGCCAAAGATGCCGGGAGAGATCAAGCCGTAGCCGGCCCACAATAATTCCTTGCGCAGCGCCCCCCGCTCGGCGGCGCCGATGCTGCCGGCCGGCCCGATCACCAGGGTCCAGCTGCCATCCCAGTGCACCACCAGCGGCGCATAGATGCGGCGATAGGCGCGTTCGAAGCGGGCCAGCGCTTCCGGGCGTATCGTATAGGCGCTGCGGCGGCCGTCGCGCTGCGAGCTGAGCCAGCCCTCCTGCGCCAGGCGGAACACGCTGGTGCGCAACAGGCGGTCATTGACGCCGAATGGCGCCAGCAGTTCGATCAGGCTGCCGAGCCAGATGGCGCCGCCGCGCGGCACGATGGCGTCGCCAAAGATGGTCATCACCAGGGACTTCGAGCGCGGTGGGTCGCTTTCCAGGAAATCGGCTATCCATGCCGTGCAGCGGGTGTTCTTCATGTGGTTCCGGTCTGGCCGTGTTGCGGTCGGTTCAATAAAAGCAGCAGTTTACTTGGCCGCGCGGGTAGCGCGGCAATAATTTGCCGGAAGCGCTGGTGGCGCTCCACAGTGTTTTCTCATAAGCAATATCATACGCACAAAAAAGCTGCACAAGATACGAATTTTTAAAATGACTCACATCAAGTGTATGCAAATCGTTTTTTGTATCGTATTATCTGTTCATCGCACCGCGTTGCTGCGCAAAATCAAAGACATGGGAGACAGATCATGTACGCACAAATGGTTGAAACCGGCCTCAAGAACGTCCGCTCCATCGACGACATGGGCCAGGAAGAGCGCGCTTTCCAGGCGCGCATCGACGAAGGCATCAAGATCGAGGCCAAGGACTGGATGCCGGACGCCTACCGCAAGACCCTGATCCGCCAGATTTCGCAGCACGCGCACTCGGAAATCGTCGGCCAATTGCCCGAAGGTAACTGGGTCACGCGTGCGCCGACCCTGAAACGCAAGTCCATCCTGCTGGCCAAGATCCAGGATGAAGCGGGCCACGGCCTGTATCTTTATAGCGCCGCGGAAACCCTGGGCGTGTCGCGCGACGACCTGTTGGCCGCCTTGCACTCGGGCAAAGCCAAATATTCCAGCATCTTCAACTACCCGACCCTGTCGTGGGCCGACATGGGCGCCATCGGCTGGCTGGTCGACGGTTCCGCCATCATCAACCAGATTCCCCTGTGCCGCTGTTCGTATGGGCCGTATGCGCGCGCCATGATCCGCGTCTGCAAGGAAGAATCGTTCCATGCGCGCCAGGGTTACGACATCATGATGTCGCTATGCAAGGGCACGCCGGCGCAGAAAGCCATGGCGCAAGATGCGCTGAACCGCTGGTGGTGGCCATCGCTGATGATGTTCGGTCCGTCCGACGCCGCTTCCGTCAACAGCGCCCAGTCGGCGCAATGGCGCATCAAGCTGTTCTCGAACGACGAATTGCGCCAGCGCATGGTCGACCAGACCGTGCCGCAAATCGAATACCTGGGCTTGACCGTGCCCGATCCCGACCTGAAGTTCAATGCGGAAACGGGCCATTATGAATTCGGCGAGATCGACTGGGCCGAATTCAATAATGTCCTGAAGGGCAATGGCCCGTGCAACCGCGAACGCCTGCAAACGCGCGTGAAAGCGTATGCGGACGGCGAATGGTTCCGCGATGCCTTGGTCGCCTACGCCGACAAGCAAGCCGCTAGCAAAGCGGCAGCCTGAATATCAATAAGACAGATAGGGGATAGCAACATGAGCAAAGAATGGCCTTTGTGGGAAGTTTTCATCCGCAGCCAGCACGGCCTGGCGCACAAGCATGTGGGCAGCCTGCACGCTTCCGACGCCACCATGGCGGTCAACCATGCGCGCGACGTCTACACGCGCCGCAATGAAGGCGTGAGCATCTGGGTGGTGCGCGCGGCCGATATCGTCGCCAGCAGCCCCGGCGACAAGGGCGCCCTGTTCGAACCGTCGAACAGCAAGGTGTACCGCCATCCCACCTTCTTCCCGATGCCGGAAGAAGTCAAGAACCTGTGATGGGAGCGCCTGCAATGGATGACAAAGTTAACTACTTGCTGCGCCTGGGCGACAACGCCCTGATCCTCAGCCAGCAGCTGTCGCAGCTGTGCGGCAAGGGTCCCGCGCTGGAAGAGGACATGGCGCTGACCAACGTGGCGCTGGACTTGCTGGGCCAGACGCGTTTGTGGTTCAGCTATGCGGCCGAACTGGAAAACGCGGGCCGCGACGAGGACGACATCGCCTTTTTGCGCGACGCCCACGACTTCAAGAACTGCCTGCTGGTCGAACAGCCGAACGGCAATTACGCCGACACCATGATGCGCCAGTTCTTCTTCGACAGCTGGCACTACTTCCAGCTGCTGGAACTGACGAAATCGACGGATGCGCGCATCGTCGAGGTGGCGCAAAAGTCGATCAAGGAAGTGACGTATCACCTGCGCCGCAGCGGTGACCTGATCGTGCGCCTGGGCGACGGCACGGAAGAAAGCCACGCGAAAACGCAGGCCGCCGCCGACAAGCTGTGGATGTTCACGGGCGAGATGTTCAAGTACGACACCGTCGACCAGGCCATGGTCGCCGCCGGCATTGCTCCGCCATCGGATATCTTGCGCCAGGCCTTCCTCGAACATGTGGCCGAGATCTTCGCCGAAGCCACCTTGAGCATGCCGGCGCCCGACGCCTGGATGCAAAAGGGCGGCAAGCAGGGCACGCACACGGAGCACCTGGGTTTTATTCTGGCCGAGATGCAGTTCCTGCAGCGCGCCTATCCCGGGGCGGAGTGGTAATGAACGCCGCCGCTGGTGCCGCGCCGCTGGACGCCGCCCAGGTCTGGGCCTGGCTGGGCGACGTGCCGGACCCGGAAATCCCCGTCATTTCGGTGGTGGACCTGGGTATCGTGCGCGCCGTCGATGTGGTCAGCAGCGAGGAATGTGTCGTGACGATCACGCCCACGTATTCGGGCTGCCCGGCCATGCAGGTGATCGCCGACGCCGTCACGGATGCCCTGCGCAGCCATGGCGTGGCCAAGGTGACCCTGGTGAACCAGCTGGCGCCCGCCTGGACCACGGACTGGATGAGCGAGGCGGGCAAGGCCAAGCTGAAAGGCTATGGCATCGCGCCGCCGCAGCAGCAGGTGATCGACATCAGCGGCCTGCGTGGAGGAACAGCAGGCGGAGTAAAACGCCAGGCTGCCCCCAAGCTGGACGTGATCTGCCCGAACTGCGGTTCCACGCATACGCAGCTGACCAGCCAGTTCGGCTCCACGCCGTGCAAGGCGCTGTACAAGTGTATCGATTGCCGCGAGCCGTTTGACTACTTCAAGTGCCACTAAAAAAATCAGGCACACGTTCCGAAGAAACTGGAGATGAAGCATGAGTAAATTTTATCCGCTGCGCGTGGCGAACGTGCGCAACGAAACGCGCGACACCATCGCCGTCACGTTCGACGTGCCGGCCGAACTGCAGCAGCAGTTCCGCTTCCAGCAGGGCCAGCATCTGACCCTGCGCGCCAACATCAATGCGGAAGACGTGCGCCGCTCGTATTCCATCTGTTCGGCGGTGCAGGACGGCACGCTGCGCGTGGCCATCAAGCGCACGCCCGGCGGCGCTTTTTCCACCTGGGCGAATGACACCCTGAAAGCCGGCACCACCATCGAGGTGATGCCGCCCATGGGCCACTTCAACGTGCCGCTCGACTGCGTCAACCGCAAGCACTACCTGGCGTTCGCGGCCGGCAGCGGCATCACGCCCATCCTCTCCATCATCAAGACCACCCTGCTGACGGAACCTTTGAGCCGCTTCACCCTGTTCTACGGTAACCGCGCCTCGTCGTCCGTCATCTTCAAGGAAGAATTGACGGACCTGAAGGACGTGTACCTGGAGCGTTTGAACCTGGTCTACGTGATGAGCCGCGAGCAGCAGGACATCGAATTGTTCAACGGCCGCATCACGCAGGAAAAATGCGAGCAGTTCCTGCAGCACTGGATCCGTGTCGAAGACTACGACAACGCCTTCATCTGCGGCCCGGAAGACATGATGCTGGGCGTCTCCGCCGCCCTGCAGGCGGCCGGCATGCCGAAGCAGAACATCAAGATCGAACTGTTCGCCGCCAGCATCCCGAAAAACGCCCACAAACCGCGCGCCCAGTTCGACGCGGGCGCCGTGCAGGAAACGGAAGTGACCGTCATCATGGATGGCAACCACACCACCTTCACGATGGACAAGGACAAGGAATCCATCCTCGACGCGGGCCTGCGAGCGGGGCTGGACATGCGCTACTCGTGCAAGGGCGGCGTGTGCTCGACTTGCCGCTGCAAGATCCTCGACGGCAAGGTCGAAATGGACGTCAACTACGCGCTGGAAGACTACGAAGTGGCGCGCGGCTTCGTCCTCAGTTGCCAGAGTTTCCCCTTGACCGACAAGGTCGTGGTCGACTTCGACCAGGCAGAATAAAGCCGGCGCAGGGCTGATGCCCTGCCGTATCCATTATAAAAGCGAGACGCCATGACCTACCAAAACATCCTCTTCACCATCGAGCACGGCATCGCGACGCTCACCCTGAATCGTCCCGACAAGCTCAATAGCTTTACGCAAGCCATGCACGAGGAAGTGCGTGACGCCATCGCCAAAGTCAACGCCGACAGTAGCGTGCGCGTGTTCGTGCTGACGGGCGCGGGGCGTGGCTTTTGCGCGGGCCAGGACTTGTCCGACCGCGCCGTGGAACCGGGCTCGAAGGGCGTGGACCTGGGCGAGTCGGTGGAAAAGAATTACGCGCCGCTGGTGCTGGCCTTGAAGGCCTTGGCTATGCCCGTGATCTGCGCCGTCAACGGCGTGGCCGCCGGTGCGGGCGCCAACCTGGCGCTGGCCTGCGACATCGTCATCGCCGGCAAGTCGGCCAGCTTCGTCGAAGTGTTCTGCAAACTGGGCCTGATCCCGGACACGGGCGGCACCTTCTTCCTGCCGCGCCTGATCGGTTCCGCGCGCGCCATGGGCCTGGCCATGCTCGGCGAAAAACTGACGGCGGAAAAGGCGGAAGACTGGGGCCTGATCTGGAAATGCGTAGACGACGCCGAACTGGCGCAGGAAACGCGCAAGCTGGCCGTGCACTTCTCTACCGCACCGACCAAGGGCCTGGCGTATACCAAGCAGGCGCTGGCTCTGAGTGGCGCCAATACCCTGCCGCAGCAACTGGCGCTGGAAGCGCGCATGATGAGCGATCTCGGTAACAGCGACGATTACCGCGAAGGCGTCGCCGCCTTCATGGAAAAGCGCGTACCGCAATTCAAGGGACATTGATATGGCAGCTTTGGACAACAACAGTATCGTCGCCGTCATCGGCAGCGGCGCCATGGGCGCCGGCATCGCGCAGGTGGCCGCGGCCGCCGGCTACCGCGTGAAACTGTACGACACGCGTGCGGAAGCGGTGAGCAAGGCGCTGGCGGACATCGGCAAGATGTATGCGAAGCTGGCCGAAAAGGGCCGCATGACGGCCGACGAAGCCACTGCCGCCACGGCGCGCCTGCAGGCGGCCGGCAGCCTGGCCGATGTGGCAGATGCGGCGCTGGTGGTGGAAGCCATCGTGGAAAACCTCGACGTCAAGCGCGGCCTGTTCGCCGAACTGGAAGCCTTGGTCAGCGACGAGTGCATCCTGGCGACGAACACCTCGTCGATCTCCGTCACGGCCATCGCCGCCAAGCTGCGTCGTCCGGAACGCCTGGTCGGCATGCATTTCTTTAATCCTGTGCCCCTGATGGCGCTGGTCGAAGTGATCAGTGGCCTGGCCACCAGCGAACAAGTGGCCGCCACCGTGTACGACACATCGATCGCCTGGGGCAAGAGTCCCGTGCATGCGAAATCGACGCCCGGTTTCATCGTCAACCGTGTGGCCCGTCCGTTCTACGCGGAAGGCTGGCGCCTGTTGAGCGAACAGGCGGGCGACGCCGCCACCATCGATGCCGTGCTGCGCGAAGCGGGCGGCTTCCGCATGGGGCCATTCGAGCTGATGGATCTGATCGGCCATGACGTCAATTTCTCCGTCACGCAATCCGTGTTCGGCGCCTACTTCAATGATCCGCGCTTCACGCCGTCCGTGCTGCAGCAGGAAATGGTCAACGCCGGTTTCCTCGGCCGCAAATCGGGCCGTGGCTTTTACCTGTACGGCGAAGGCGCCGCTGCCCCCGTGGCGCAGGCGGAAGGCCCACAGCCCAAGCCCGAATTCGTCGCCCTGTCGGCAGCCGTCGGCGGCGATGGCCGTGGCCACAGCGGCATCATTCGCAGCCTGGTGCAGCGCCTGGAGCAGGCCGGCATCACGGTCAGCCGGCGTGTGACGCAGGAAGGCCAGGCGCCCGACGAGGCGCCCGCCCTGCATTGCCATGGCGCCGCGATTTATCTGACGGACGGGCGCAGCGCCACCCAGCGCGCGCACGACAACCAGCATCCGGACACGGTGCTGTTCGACCTGGCGCTCGATTACGCCGGGGCCAAGCGCATCGCCGTGGCCCGGGCCGACCAGTGCAGCGACGCCGCCTATGCGGCCGTCGTCGGCCTGTTCCAGGCGGCCGGTTTCATCGTCACGCGCCTGGACGACGTGCCTGGCCTGGCCGTCATGCGCACGGTCGCCATGCTGGCCAACGAGGCGGCCGACGCCGTCAACCAGGGCGTATGCACGGTGGCCGCCGTCGATATCGCCATGCAGAAAGGCGTCAACTACCCGCGCGGACCGCTGGCCTGGGCCGATGCCGTCGGCGTCCAGCACATCGTCGCCGTGCTGCATCACCTGGCGCAAGGCTATGGCGAAGACCGCTACCGCGTCTCGCCGCTGCTGCGCCGCAAACTCGCTAATGGAGCACCGTTTCATGCATAAGGAAGACCATCTCCACGCCGCCCAGGCCCTGGCCGAAGCGGCCGCCGCCTCCATGCTGTCGCGCGATAACGCCACCGCCGCCATGGGCATCGCCCTGGCCGAAGTGGGCCCCGGCCATGCGCGCATGACGATGACGGTGCGCGCCGACATGCTCAATGGCCACCAGACCTGCCATGGCGGCTTCATCTTCGCCCTGGCCGACAGCGCCTTCGCGTTTGCTTGCAACAGCTACAACATGAACACCGTGGGCGCC
Source organism: Janthinobacterium rivuli (assembly GCF_009208735.1). Classification (GTDB taxonomy): domain Bacteria; phylum Pseudomonadota; class Gammaproteobacteria; order Burkholderiales; family Burkholderiaceae_D; genus Janthinobacterium. The sequence continues at coordinate 358,999 of NZ_WFLJ01000003.1, forward strand.
GGCTGCACCATCGATTACCTGGCGCCGGGCCGCGAGGGCGATGTGCTCACGGCGCACGCCGTCGAGCAGGCGCTGGCGGGAAAAAGCGGCGTCTACGACGTCAAGGTCAGCAACCAGGACGGCCGCGCCATCGCGCTGTTTCGCGGCAAGTCGATCCGCGTGGCGGGTGCAGTCATTAGTGATTGAAGTACAAGAGCAGGCTTGAACTGCCGCTGCAGCTTTAAATAGTTAAAGAACCAATTAGGAGACAATGATGGTCCAACGAATTCCCGCCCCGAATGACCTCGAGCCGATCGAGCGCGCCAGCAAGGATGAACTGCAGGCGCTGCAGCTCGAACGCATGAAATGGACGCTCAAGCACGCGTATGACAACGTGCCCCATTACCGTGCCGCTTTTGACGCCGCAGGCGTGCATCCGGACGACCTCAAATCCTTGTCCGACTTGTCGAAATTCCCGTTCACCGATAAAAAGGTCTTGCGCGACAATTACCCGTTCGGCCTGTTCGCCGTGCCGCGCGAGCAAGTGGTGCGCATCCACGCGTCGAGCGGCACGACGGGCAAGGCAACGGTGGTCGGCTACACGCAGAACGACATCGATACCTGGGCCAACGTGGTGGCGCGCTCGATCCGCGCCGGCGGCGGCCGCGCTGGCGACATGGTGCATATCTCCTACGGCTACGGCCTGTTCACGGGCGGCCTGGGCGCGCACTACGGCGCCGAACGTCTGGGCTGCACGGTCATCCCGATGTCCGGCGGGCAGACGGAAAAGCAGGTGCAATTGATCCAGGATTTCAAGCCGTCCATCATCATGGTGACGCCATCGTACATGCTCAACATCATCGAGGAATTCACGCGCCAGGGTCTGGATCCGGCCGAATCGTCGCTGAAGGTGGGCATCTTCGGCGCCGAGCCGTGGACGGACGCCATGCGTTCGGAAATCGAGGCGCGCGCCGGCATCGACGCCGTCGATATCTACGGCCTGTCCGAAGTGATGGGGCCTGGCGTGGCGTCCGAATGCATCGAAAGCAAGGACGGTCCCGTCATCTGGGAAGACCATTTTTACCCGGAGATCATCGACCCGGAAACGGGCGAAGTGCTGCCCGACGGCGCGGAGGGCGAGCTGGTGTTTACCTCGCTGTCGAAGGAAGCGCTGCCCATCATCCGCTACCGCACGCGCGACCTGACCCGTTTGCTGCCGCCGACCTCGCGTTCGATGCGCCGCATCGGCAAGATCACGGGCCGTTCTGACGACATGCTGATCATCCGCGGCGTGAACGTCTTCCCCACGCAGATCGAAGAGCTGATCCTCAAAATGCCGAAACTGGCGCCGCAATACCAGCTGGTGGTCACGCGCGACGGCCACCTCGACAAACTCGAAGTGATCGCCGAGCTGCGCATCGACCTGACCGCCACCATCTCGGCCAGCGAAACGGACGCCCTGGCGCGCGAGCTGGAACACCGCATCAAGACGCACGTGGGCGTGAGCACGCGCGTGCGCTTGGTGGCCGCCGCCGGCATCGAACGCACCCTGACGGGCAAGGCCCGCCGCGTGGTCGACCAGCGCCCGAAGATTTTCTCCTGATAGCCTGAACAAGGAAGCCAACATGAACGAAGCCTTTATTTGTGACGCCGTGCGCACGCCCTTTGGCCGCTATGGCGGCGCGCTGTCCAGCGTGCGCGCCGACGACCTGGGCGCGCTGCCGATCGCCGCGCTGATCGCCCGTAACCCGTCCGTCAACTGGTCCGCCATCGACGACGTGTTCTACGGCTGCGCCAACCAGGCCGGCGAAGACAACCGCAACGTGGGCCGCATGGCCGCGCTGCTGGCCGGCTTGCCGGCCGACGTGCCGGCCAATACCATCAACCGCCTGTGCGGCTCCAGCCTGGACGCCGTGGGTCTCGCTGCCCGCTCCATCAAGGCGGGCGAGGCGGAACTGATCATCGCCGGCGGCGTGGAAAGCATGACGCGCGCGCCTTTCGTGATGGGCAAGGCCGACAGCGCCTTTTCGCGCGCGGCGAAGATCGAGGACACGACCCTGGGCTGGCGCTTCGTGAACGGCAAGATGAAAACCCAGTACGGCATCGACACCATGCCGGAAACGGCGGAAAACGTGGCCGTGGAATTTGGCATCAGCCGCGCCGACCAGGATGCTCTGGCCTTGCGCAGCCAGCAGCGCTGGGCAGCCGCCCACGCGGCCGGCGTGTTCGAGCGTGAAATCGTGCCCGTCGCCGTGCCGCAAAAAAAGGGCGAGCCGAAAATGGTGACGACGGATGAACATCCGCGTCCGGACACCTCGATCGAGATGCTGGCGAAACTGAAAGGCGTGGTCAAGGCTGACGGCACGGTCACGGCCGGCAATGCCTCGGGCTTGAACGATGGCGCCTGCGCCATCCTGCTGGCGTCCGCCGCCGCCGTGGATAAATACAAACTGACGCCGCGCGCAAAAGTGCTGGGCATGGCCACGGCAGGACTGGCGCCGCGCATCATGGGTTTTGGCCCGTCTCCCGCGTCGCGCAAGGTGCTGGCGCAAACAGGATTGACCATCGAGCAGATGGATGTCATCGAACTCAATGAAGCGTTCGCCGCGCAGGCCCTGGCCGTCACGCGTGACCTGGGCCTGGCGGACGATGCGGCCCACATGAACCCGAATGGCGGGGCGATCGCCATCGGCCACCCGCTGGGCGCCTCGGGCGCGCGCCTGGTGATGGCCGCATTGAACCAGCTGGAACGCACGGGCGGGCGCTATGCGCTGTGCACCATGTGCATCGGCGTGGGGCAGGGTATCGCCGTCGTCATTGAACGCGTATAAACGAGTAAAAACAAAGTAAAAACAAAAAAGGCGCAGGCTTGTAAAAAAGCGCCAACCATACATTGACCGTAGTGCCAACCTGGTGGAGACCACAATGATTGCCAATATCTTCAAGAAAACCCTGATCGCCGGCGTGCTGGCCATGTCCGCCGCGGGCGCGTATGCGGCCGAGAACATCAAGATCGGTTCCGTGTTGTCCGTCACGGGACCTGCCGCCTTCCTGGGCGACCCTGAACTGAAAACCCTGCAGCTGTATATCGAAAAGATCAACGCGGCCGGCGGCGTCCTGGGGCGCAAGCTGGAACTGGTGCACTACGATGACGGCAGCGACGCGGCCAAGGCCAACGGTTTCACCAAGCGCCTGATCGAGTCGGACAAGGTCGACGTGCTGATCGGCGGCACCACCACCGGCGCGACGATGGCGATGGCGCCGCTGGTGGAGCGCGCCAGCATGCCGTTCATCTCGCTGGCGGGCGCCGTGGTGATCATTGACCCGGTCAAGAAATGGGTCTTCAAGACGCCGCATACGGACCGCATGGCGGCCGAGAAGGTGTTCGAGGACATGAAGAAGCGCGGCATCAGCAAGGTGGGCCTGCTGTCGGAAACGAGCGGCTTCGGCGCCTCGGGCCGCAAGGAGTCGCAGATCGTCGCGTCCAAGTATGGCATCACGCTGGTGGCCGATGAAACCTACGGTCCGAAAGACACGGACATCACGGCGCAGCTCACGCGCATCAAGAACACCGCTGGCGTGCAAGCCGTCTTCGTCTTCGGCCTGGGCCAGGGCCCGGCCGTCGTGACCAAGAACTATGGACAGCTGGGCATGGCCGCGCTGCCGCTGTACCAGTCGCATGGCGTGGCATCGGACGAATACCTGAAATTGTCGGGCAAGGCTGCCGAAGGCGTGCGCCTGCCGACGCCGGCGCTCTTGATCGGCGCCATGCTGCCAGACAGCGACGCGCAGAAGGCCGTCGTCGTCGGCTACGACAAGACGTATAAGGACCGCTACAAGATCGACCCGTCGACCTTTGGCGGCTATGCGCTCGACGCCCTGAACCTGTCGGTGGACGCCATCAAGCGCGCCGGCGGCACGGACCGTGAAAAAGTGCGCACGGCGCTGGAAACGACCAAGGGTTTTGTCGGCACGACCGGTGTCTTCAACATGTCGGCCAAAGACCACATGGGCCTGGACCTGTCGGCGTTCCGCATGGTGGAAGTGAAGAACGGCGAATGGCAATTGTCGAAATAATGTAAGCCGGAAGTACCTGCGCGAGGCCGTCCTTGACGGCGGCCCGCGCATCGCCGAACACAATGGAGACACCATGGAAGTCGCTCAATTTCTACAATTTCTGTATTCCGGGATGACGGTCGGTTCCGCCTACGCGCTGGCGGCGCTGGGCTTTACCATCATCTACAACACCAGCGGCGTGATCAACTTCGCCCAGGGCGAATTCATCATGCTGGGCGGGATGCTGGCCGCCGTGATGTCGGCCGCCGGCGTGCCGCTGCCGCTGGCCATCATCCTGGCCGTCATCGCCACGGGCCTGGTCGGCCTGCTGATGGAAAAGACCGTGATCGAGCCGGCGCAGAACGCGCAGGTCATCACCCTGTTGATCATCACGATCGGCGCCTCGCTGGTGCTACGCGGCCTCGTGCAGATCTGGCTGGGCAAGGATACGCATTCGCTGCCGGCGTTTTCCGGCGATGCGCCGATCGAATTTCTGGGCGCCAGCCTGCTGCCGCAAAGCCTGTGGGTGTTGGGCGTGACGGTCGTCATCGTGCTGGTGCTGGGCTGGTTCTTCGGCCGCACCCTGATGGGCAAGGCCATGCTGGCCACCTCGCACAACAAGCTGGCCGCGCAACTGGTGGGCATCAACACGCGCAAGGTATTGCTGTTCTCGTTCGGCCTGTCGGCCCTGCTGGGCGCGGCGGGCGGCATCCTCGTCGCACCGATCACGTATACCTCGTATGACGCGGGCATCATGCTGGGCCTGAAAGGGTTTGTCGCGGCCGTGTTGGGTGGCCTCGGTGGCGGCGCCGGTGCGATTGCCGGTGGCCTGATCCTCGGCATCGCCGAAGCCATGACGGCCGGCTACATCTCCTCGGCCTACAAGGACGCGGTGCCTTTCGTGCTGATTCTGATGATCCTGTTCTTCCTGCCGCAAGGCTTGTTTGGCGCTAAAAATTCGGAGCGTGTATGACCAACTTTTTTACACGCTCGCGCCACGGCGGCTTGCTGGTGCTGGCTCTCGTGCTGGCCATCCTGCCGCTGTTCCTCAGCAATGCGTTCTACTATGACGTGGTGATCCGCATCGCCCTGAACGCCATCGTCGTCATCGGCCTGAACCTGCTGATGGGCTACACGGGCCAGATCAGCCTGGGCCACGCGGGTTTCTATGGCCTGGGCGCGTATGCGTCGGCCGTGCTGACCACGCACTACAACTGGCCGCCGCTGGCCGCGCTGGCCGCCGGCGCCGTTGCCACGGGCTTGCTGGCGCTGCTGCTGGCGCGTCCCGTCCTGAAGCTCAAAGGCCATACCCTGGCCATGGCGACCCTGGGACTGGGCATCATCATTTCCATCGTCATCAACAACGAGACGCAGTGGACGGGCGGCCCGGACGGCATCGGCGTGTCCGCCTTCAGTGTCGCCGGCCTGGAAATCGCCGGTGAAAAATCGTGGTACCTGGTGTGCGCCGTGCTGCTGTTGCTCGTCACCTGGCTGGCGCTGAACCTGATCGATTCGCCCGTCGGGCGCGCGCTGCAGGCCATCCACGGCTCGGAAGTGGCGGCCCGCGTGGTGGGCGTCGACACGACCCGCTTCAAGGTGCGCGTGTTCGTGCTGTCGGCGGTGATCGCCAGCATCGCGGGCAGCATCAGCGCCCACTACATCGGCTTCATCACGCCCAACCTGGCCGGCTTCTTCCACTCGATCGAGCTGGTGACGATGGTGGTGGTGGGCGGCATGGCGTCGATCTTCGGTTCCATCATCGGCGCGGCCCTGCTGACGGTCCTGCCGCAGCTGCTGTCCAGTTTTGAAGGCTGGGAAACGGTGGTCTTCGGCGTGATCCTGATGGCCACCATGATCTTCATGCCCAAGGGCCTGGTACCGAGCCTGGCCAGCCGTTCGCGCAAGCGGGCCGCCACACCCAAGGCGCCCGTCAAATCCGCGCAGGAGGTGTGACATGCTGACGATCAACAATCTGAGCAAGAGCTTTGGCGGCGTGCACGCGGTGCAGGATGTCAGCTTTACCGTCAAGGAAGGCAATATCCATTCCGTGATCGGGCCGAACGGCGCCGGCAAGACGACGCTGTTCAACCTGATCACGGGCGTGTACACGCCGAGCAAGGGCGAGATTTTGCTCAATGGCGAGAACGTGGCCGCCATGCCGCCCGATGCGCTGGCGCGGCGCGGCATGAGCCGCACCTTCCAGAATCTGCAGGTGTGCATGAACATGACGGCCATCGACAACGTGATGGTGGGCGCGCATTTGCGCCTGAACCAGAACCTGTTCGCCTCCATGCTGCGCCTGCCGTCCGTACGCCGCGCGGATGCCGCTTGCCGCGACGAGGCGGCCGGCCTGATGGAATTCGTTGGCGTGGGCCGGCATATCGATGACGAGGCGGGGCAGATGTCGTATGGCGCCTTGAAACGCCTGGAAATCGCCCGTGCGCTGGCGGCCAAGCCGAAAGTGCTGCTGCTCGATGAACCGGCGGCTGGCCTGAACCACACGGAGACGGGCGAGATCGAAGCGCTGATCCGCAAGGTGGCGCAGTCGGGCGTGACGGTGGTGCTGGTCGAACATGACATGAAACTGGTGATGAATCTGTCGGACCATATCCTGGTGCTCGACTATGGCAAGAAGCTGGCCGAAGGGACCGCCGCCGAAGTGCGCGCGAACCCCGACGTGGTGGCGGCATATCTGGGAGTGGCAGCATGACGATGGAAAAGCCTCAATCACCGCTGGTACTCGATATCAAAGGCTTGACCAGCCATTACGGCCGCATCCAGGCCCTGCACGGCATCGACCTGCAGGTGCGCCAGGGCCAGCTCGTGGCGCTGGTGGGCGCGAATGGCGCCGGCAAGACGACCCTGCTGCGGGCGATTTCCGGCGTGCAGCCGATCAGTGCCGGCAGCATCGTCTTCGCCGGCCAGGACGTGAGCCGCATGAGCGCCGACAGGCGCGTGCGCGCCGGCATCTGCCAGGTACCGGAAGGACGGCAAGTGTTCGGCCCCATGACGGTGGAAGACAATCTGCGCCTGGGCGCCTTCACGCGTCCCGCGCAAGACGTGGCGGGCGACATGGAGCGCATGTACGGCCTGTTCCCCATCCTGAAGGAAAAGCGCCTGTTGCTGGCCGGTACGCTCTCCGGCGGACAGCAGCAGATGCTGGCCATGGCGCGCGCGCTGATGGGCCGCCCGCAACTGCTGCTGCTCGACGAACCGAGCATGGGCCTGGCGCCGCTCCTGATCGCGGAAATCTTCCGCATCGTGGCCGAACTGCGCGACCAGGGCATCACCATCTTCCTCGTCGAGCAGAACGCGCACGCCGCCCTGTCGATCGCCGACGTGGGCTATGTGATCGAGACTGGCGCCATCACGCTGTCCGGTCCCGGCCCTGAATTGCTGCATAACGAGCAGGTACAAAGCGCCTATCTGGGCATGTAAGGGAGTCTGTATGGTCAAGGTCTATGAAATCAACGGCGTCACCCCCGTCGTCCACCCCAGCGCCTATGTGCACCCGTCGGCCGTGCTGATCGGCGACGTGATCGTCGGCCCGCGCTGCTACATCGGTCCGCTGGCCTCGATCCGCGGCGACTTCGGCCGCCTGATCCTGGAAGAAGGCGCGAACCTGCAGGACACCTGCGTCATGCACGGTTTTCCCGGCTGCGACACGGTGGTCGAAGTCGACGGCCATATCGGCCATGGCGCCGTGCTGCATGGCTGCCGCATCGGCCGCAACGCGCTCGTCGGCATGAACGCGGTGGTGATGGATAACGCCATCATCGGCGAGGAATCCATCGTCGCGGCCATGAGCTTCGTCAAGGCGGGCATGATCGTCGCGCCGCGCAGCATGGTGGTGGGCACGCCCGCCAAGATCATCCGCGCGCTGACCGACGATGAAATCAAATGGAAAAGCTCGGGCACGGGCCAGTACCACGAACTGGCCGTGCGCTCCATGCAGACGATGCGCGAAGTGGAAGCCCTGACGGAAGTCGAGGCGAACCGCCAGCGCCTCAATTTTGAATCCGCCTTGCCGCTGCACTTGCACAAGAACGCCGCAGCGCAATAAACAATATGGGCGTAGGTCGGATTAGCGGGGCAGCGCCCCACGTAATCCGACACCACACCAACGTCACCAACACCCTCGTTTTACGGAGAAACCACATGGCTCATATATCCACCCTGCAAAGCCTGATCGCCGGCCGCTGGCTGGGCGAAAGCGCCGCCGTGCCCCTGCACAGCGCCCTGAACAACCGTGTCATCTATCACACGCACGCGGAAAAGATCGACTTCGACGAAGCCGTCACGTATGCGCGCAAGACCGGCGTGCCGGGGCTGATGGCGCTCGACTTCCAGCAGCGCGCCGCGCGCCTGAAGGCGCTGGCCCTGTACCTGGTCGAGCGCAAGGAAGAACTGTATGCGATCTCGCACCTGTCGGGCGCCACGCGCGCCGACAGCTGGGTCGACATCGAAGGCGGCACGGGTACCCTGTTCGCCTACGCCAGCATGGGCAGCAACGAGCTGCCGTCGTCGAACGTGCTGCATGAAGGCCCGGCCATCGCGCTGGGCAAGAAGGGCGGTTTCGCCGGCACGCACATCCTGGTACCGCGCGGCGGCCTGGCCGTGCACATCAACGCCTTCAACTTCCCCATCTGGGGCTTGCTGGAAAAATTCGCGCCCAGCTTCCTGGCGGCCATGCCCTGCATCGCCAAGCCGGCCACGGCGACGAGCTATCTGACGCAGGCCGTCGTGCGCATGATGCATGAATCGGGCTTGCTGCCGGCCGGCAGCCTGCAGCTGGTGATCGGCTCCACGGGCGACTTGCTGGACCGCCTGAACGGCCAGGACTTCGTCACGTTTACGGGATCGGCCGCGACGGCCGCCAAGCTGCGCACGAATCCGAACCTGATCGCCCAGTCAGTGCCTTTCAACGGTGAAGCCGATTCGCTCAACTGCGCCATCCTGGCGCCGGACGTCACGCCCGACGATGTGGAATTCGACCTGTTCGTCAAGGAAGTCGTGCGCGAAATGACGGGCAAGTCGGGCCAGAAGTGCACGGCGATTCGCCGCATCATCGTGCCCGAGCACCTGATGGACGCCGTCGGCACGCGTCTGCGTGAACGCCTGGCCAAGGTGGTGGTGGGCGACCCGTCCATCGAAGGCGTGCGCATGGGTGCGCTGGCCTCGAAAGAGCAGCAGAACGACGTGGCGGAACGGGTCGCCACGCTCTCGCAGGGCAACGAGGTGGTGTTCGGCGCGGCTGACGGTTTCAATCCTCTGGGCGATGGCGCCGTTGACGGCAGCTTCTTCTCGCCGACATTGCTGCTGTGCCGCGACGCCTTCGGCAACGACGCCGTGCATGACGTGGAAGCATTCGGCCCCGTCAGCACCATGATGGGCTACCACGATATCGATGAAGCGCTGGCCCTGGCCGCGCGCGGCAAGGGCAGCCTGGTGAGCACCCTGGTGACGCGCGATCCGAAGATCGCCGCGCGCGTGGTGCCGCAAGTGGCGGCCACGCATGGCCGTGTGCACGTGCTCGAGCGCGTGGCCTCCGTCGATTCGACCGGCCATGGCTCGCCCTTGCCGCAACTGAAGCACGGCGGCCCTGGCCGCGCGGGCGGCGGCGAGGAACTGGGCGGCGTGCGCGCCGTGCGCCACTACCTGCAACGGGCGGCCGTGCAAGGCTCGCCGACCATGCTGGCGGCCATTACCGGCGAGTACGTGCGCGGCGCGGACGTCAACGAAAGCCCGATCCATCCGTTCCGCAAGCACTTCGAAGACTTGAAGACGGGCGACTCGCTGCTCACGCACCGGCGCACCGTCAGCGAAGCGGACATCGTCGCCTTCGGCGGCATCTCGGGCGATTTCTTCTACATGCACTTCGACGAAATCGCGGCCAAGGAATCGCAGTTCGGCAAGCGCATCGCCCATGGCTACTTCGTGCTGTCGGCCGCCGCCGGCCTGTTCGTCTCGCCTGGCGTCGGGCCCGTGCTGGCCAACTATGGCCTGGACAACCTGCGCTTTGTCGCCCCCGTCGCCATCGGCGACACCATCCGCGCGCGCCTGACCTGCAAGCGCAAGGTCGACCGCAACCGCAAGGACGTCTTCGGCGTGGGCCAGGGCGTGGTCGCGTGGGACGTGCAGGTGACCAACCAGAACGAGGAACTGGTGGCCAGCTACGACATCCTGACCCTCGTTTCCAAGCGCGAGTAAGGCACACTGGCAGGACGGATATGACCGGCGCCGCCTGCGATGTTCGCGTGGGCGGCGCCTTTTTTTTGGGAGAGATGCAATGCGCAAGGAAGACGACCAACCCTCCATCGCCGTGCAGGCGCAACTGGCCCTGAGCGCCAGCGATGCCGTGGCGGCCATCGCCAACGGCAGCCTGAATGCGGTCGATTACATGACCACCCTGCTGGCGCAGGCGCGCGCGCGGGCCGGCTTGAACAGCCTGATCACGCTCAACGCGGATGCGGCGCTGGCCGCCGCCGCGCGTGTCGATGCGGCGCGCGCGGCGGGCCAGCCCTTGCCGCGGCTGGCCGGCTTGCCTATCGTAGTCAAGGACAATATCGATACGCGCGGCATGCCGACGACGGCCGGCACGCCGGCCTTGCGCGATTGGTATCCAGCCGCGCATGCGCCCAGCGTGCAGCGGCTGCTTGACGCGGGCGCCATTGTACTGGGCAAGGCGAACATGCATGAGCTGGCGTTTGGCGCCACCAGCACGAATTTTTCCAGCTTCGCCGGGCATGTCAAGAATCCGTATGACGGCGCGCGCATCCCGGGCGGTTCTTCCGGCGGCACGGCGGCAGCCATCGCCGCGCGCATCGCGCCGGCCGGCCTGGGCACGGACACGGGCGGCTCCACGCGCGTGCCGGCCGCCCTGTGCGGCATCGCCGGTTTGCGCCCGTCGGTCGGTGATGGCGGCGCCGAGCGCCGCTACGATTCCAGCGGCACGGTCCCCATCAGCCATACGCGCGACACGGTGGGGCCGATGGCGCGTACGGTGGCCGACCTGGCACTGCTCGACAGCGTGCTGTCCGGCCGGATGTTGCCATCGCCGGAACCGCTGGCGGGCTTGCGTTTCGGCGTGCCCGCCGCTTTCTGGCAGCCGCTCGATGCCGACGTGGCGGCCGTGATGACGCAGGCCCGCGAGACCCTGGCGCGGGCGGGCGTCGTGCTGGTCGATATCGGCATGCAAGACGTGATGGAAGTCAACGGCAAGGTATCGTTCCCGCTGGCGCTGCACGAGCCGCGCCAGGCGATTCCCGCCTACCTGGCCGCTGGCGGCGCGCAGATCACGCTGGACGATATCGCCGCGCAGGTGGCCAGCCCCGACGTACGGCACGCGTTTGGCGCCATCATCGCCGATGCGTTTGGCGCCGCGTATCCCGACGCCTTGCAGGTGCAGCGGCCCCGCCTGCAGGCGCTGTACCGCGACTATTTCGCGCGGCACCGGCTGGACGCGATCTTTTTCCCCACCACGCCCGTGTGCGCCGTGCCCATCGACGGCGTGCATGGCTCGTCGACGATCGCGGTGGCCGGTGGCGCGGCCGGCGACGCGTTCACCACCCTGATCCGCAATACGGACCCGGCCAGCAACGCGGGCATTCCCGGTTTGTCGCTGCCGGCGGGGATCACGGCAACCGGTCTGCCGGTGGGGATGGAGATCGACGGGCCGCTGGGCAGCGACAGCCGGCTGCTGGCCATCGGCCTGTCGCTCGAGGGCCTGTTCGGCACCTTGCCGGCGCCGTCGGCGTGCACTTGACGCGATAGCGAGCGTACTGGCGCGCCAGGCCGGGCGCCAGCGCTTCCTGCCCGCTGAACTATCCACAAGTGCATGAAAAATATAGCGAATGTGTGGTTTTGCGCGGCGTGCTATTTAGATAAACCCCTCTAGAATGCGTGCTTTTTCCTTCAAAATCGGCGAAATTGCGCCTTGCCTCAAGAAAACTTTCCAACGTAAAACCTTTTCTCTGTAGCATGGTTTTACTCACTGGTCACGCCGCCTGGCACGCTCCACGCCGCGCTGGCGGCGCAGAAAAAACGGACCCGGCCTTTTACGGCCGGTGAGCCAACGACCTCGAGCCCAATCCACGTTCACCGCTACGGGTATTTAATTACTATGAATAAACACGTCCTGATTTTCCTGCTGGCCATGCCCCTGGCCATCAGCCATGCCTATGCCGAAGAGGTCACCGGCCCCGCGGTCAAGATCAGCGGTTACGGCAGTGCCGCCCTGACCATGGCCGATACCGACAGCGCGCAGTTCGCGCGCCCGAATCAGGCCGCCGGCGCCGGCCGCACCGCCCGCACCGGCATCGATTCCAACCTGGGCCTGCAGGCCAATGTCACCGTCAACCCGTGGCTGTCGGCCACCGTGCAGGGACTGGCGCGCAAGGATGGCGAGGATGATGTTGGCGCCGAACTGGCGTGGGCCTTTGCCAAGGCCAAGGTATCGGACAGCTTCAGCGTACGCGTCGGCCGCATGGGTTTGCCCGTCTTCATGATTTCCGATTACCGCAACGTCGGCTACGCCAACACCATGCTGCGCCCGCCCGGCGAAATGTATTCGCAGGTGCCCCTCAACAGCATCGACGGCATCGACGGCACCTACCAGTTCAGCGCGGGCGACACCGGCATCACCACGCAACTGGCGCTGGGCCGCACCAAGGCCACCCTGGCCACGGGTCCCGCTTCGACCGTGCAGGTGGAAGGCAAGTCCATCGTCGGCCTCAACGTGGTGGCCGAACATGGTCCCGTCACCGTGCGTTTCGGCCGGGCCGAGACCAGGCTGACGATCAACGATTCGCCCAGCCTGAATACCTTGATGGGCAGCTTGCGCGCGGCCGGCGGCGGCTACAGGATCGGCCAGCTGGGCGAGCTGGCCGATGCGCTGGAAGTGAAGGACAAGAAGGCGTCGTTCACGTCCGTGGGCCTGGGCCTGGACTGGAACAATGTGCTGCTGCAGTCCGAATATGCGCAGCGCAAGACGGACAGCTACGTCAGCGACAGCACCTCGTGGTACGTGATGGGCGGCTACCGCATCGGCGCCTTCCTGCCCTATTACAGCCACGCCAGCCTGAAGGCCGATGGCCGCGTGAACAACACCGTGCCGGCTGCCTGCCCGGCCGGTTATCCGGCCGCCTGCACGCCGACCCTGCGCGCGCTGTCGGCCGGCGTCGAGACCCTGGCCACCATGCGCAACCAGCTGGAGCAATCGACGGACAGCATCGGCGTGCGCTGGGATTTCCACCGTTCGGCCGCGCTGAAAGTGCAGATCGACCGCATCATGCCGAAGAATGGCCCGGGCCTGTTCGTGCAAGCCAAGCCAGGCTTCCATGGCCCCGTCACGGTGGCCGCGGTCTCCATCGATTTCGTTTTCTAAGGAGCGCCGCATGAAACCATTGATCTTGAATGTGGCTGCCTTGCTGGCGTTGTCGAGCGCTGTTCCCGCCATGGCCGAAGTGGTCGTGGTGGTCAATCCGAAGAGCGCCGCCGGCGCCATGACGAACGAACAGGTGGCGCAATTTTTTCTCGGTAAATCGACGGCCATGACGCCGATCGACCAGCCGGAAAGTGCTCCCGTGCGCGCCGAGTTCTACAAGAAAGTGGCGGACAAGGAGCCATCGCAAGCGAAGGCCCTGTGGTCCAAGCTGGTCTTTACGGGCAAGGCGACCTTGCCGAAGGAAGTGGCCAATAGCGCCGACGTGAAGAAGGCCGTCGCGGCCGATCCGAAAGCCATTGGCTATATCGAAAAGAGTGCCGTCGACGGTACCGTCAAAGTGGTGCTGACGGCGCCATAAAGCCGGTTCGGGCCGCGCGCCATGCGGCGGCCCGATACATCATCCACATCAGGAGACAGCAATGAGCATCAAACGCAAGATATGGGCGCTGCCCGTCGTCTCGGCCGTGATTTTCGGTCTGGGGCTGGCCGTCAGCGCCTATCTGTCCACGGCCACGCTCAATTCCATTCACGCCACCGAAAGCGCCGATTACCCGGTGCTCGACATGGCCAAGTCGCTGACCCTGGACGTGGCCGCCGTCGGCGACGCCCTGCGCGATGCCGTCAGCGAAGGCGACAAGGAGCGTATCGGGCAAGTCGGCGGCCAGGCCGTCAAGCTGCGCGAAAAACTGGTCGCCTTCGCGGCGATCCCCGGCCAGAGCGAGCAGGGCGCGCGCCTGGCCAGGGAATTCGATGCCTATTATGCGCCGGCGCTGAGCGCGGCGCGCATCATGCTGGAAATGGAAGAGGGCGACCCGCAAGCGACCGTGGCGCGCATGCAGGGCGCGCTGGCGGTGCTCAACACGGACCTGGCAAAGACCAATGAGCAGGCGCAAGCGCAGTTCAAGCAGGGCATCGAACGCAGCGCGGCCAACGTGCGCAATGCGCTCAATACCAGCATCGCCGTGGCGCTGGCCGTCATCGTCTGCCTGGTGGCCGTGTCGCATTTCGTCGTGCGCGCCATCTGGCAGCAGCTGGGCGGCGAACCCGAATATGCGCGCCAGATCGCGCGCGCCGTGGCCGATGGCGACCTCTCGATGGAGATCGCCACCGAGGCGGGAGACCAGGCCAGCCTGCTGGCGGCGCTGAAGGACATGCGCGCCAAGCTCGGTGGCATGGTCTCCGATATCAAGGCGTCGGCCGAAACCATCCAGGTGGCCAGCGCGGAAATCGCCCAGGGCAATGCGGACCTGGCCGCGCGCACGGAATCGCAGGCGGGCAGCCTGGACCAGACGGCGCGCAGCATGGACAGCCTGACCTCCACCGTGCGCGACAACGCCGCCAACGCGGGCCAGGCGCATGAACTGGTGCTGTCGGCCTCCTCGGTTGCCGTGAAGGGCGGGCAGGTGGTCAGCCAGGTGGTCACCACCATGGGCGAGATCAACGATTCATCCAGACGCATCGTCGATATCATCGGCGTCATCGACGGCATCGCCTTCCAGACGAACATCCTGGCCTTGAATGCGGCCGTGGAAGCGGCGCGCGCGGGCGAGCAGGGACGCGGTTTTGCCGTGGTGGCATCCGAAGTGCGCAACCTGGCGCAGCGCAGCGCGGCAGCGGCGCGCGAAATCAAGCAATTGATCGGCGATTCGGTGGACAAGGTGAATGTCGGCTCGAAGCTGGTCGACGAGGCGGGGCTGACCATGGGCCAGATCGTCGATTCCGTGAAAAAGGTGGCCGACATCATGGCCGAGATCAGCTCCGCCAGCCAGGCGCAAAGCGCCGGCATCGGCGACATCGGCGTGGCCATCGGCAGCATGGATCAAATGACGCAGCAAAATTCCGCGCTGGTGGAAGAGGCATCGGCGGCGGCCGAATCGCTGCAGGAACAGGCCGTGCAACTGGGCACGGCGCTGGCCGTGTTCAAGCTGGCGCAGGGCAGTCTGGCGCCTATCGCCGCCGTGCCGGCGGAACGGCGGCTGGCGTTGGCGAAAGCGGCTTAGGCCTGCAGCCCGAACGGATCATCGATGCTGTGCGCCGGCTGCGTGAACCAGCGCGGCCCGTTTTCCGTCATGTAGAAATGGTCTTCGTGGCGGATGCCGAATTCGCCGGGAATGCAGATCATCGGCTCGTTCGAGAAGCACATGCCCACGTCGAGCGGCGTCGTGTCGTTGCCCACCAGGTAAGGCCATTCGTGGATATCGAGGCCGATGCCGTGGCCCGTGCGGTGCGGCAGTCCCGGCAGCTTGTAGCCGGGGCCGTAGCCGTCCGCTTCCAGGGATACGCGCGCGGCGCGGTCCACGTCGCCGCAGGGCACGCCCAGCCGCGCGGCGGCGAAGGCGGCTGCCTGCGCGGCTTTTTCGCTGTTCCACACGCTGCGCTGGCGTTCGCTGATGGCGCCAAACACATAGGTGCGCGTGATGTCCGAGATGTAGTTCATCACCTGGCAGCCCGTGTCGATCAGCACCGTGTCGCCCGCCTTCAAGGTTTGCACGTAATTGACGCCATGCGGGTAGGCCGTCGCTTCGCCGAACAGCACGATGCAGAAATACGAGCGGGGCGCGCCCACCTTGCGGTGCGCGCGCTGGATGAATTCCTCCACTTCCACCGTCGTGATGCCTTCATACAGCATGCTGGCCGTGGCCACATGCACGGCCAGGGTCATGTCCATCACGCGCTGCATCAGGGCGATTTCCGCCGCCGACTTGCGGCTGCGGCAGTACGCCGTGACGGCGCGCGCGTTTTCCAGCGCGTAGCCGGCGGCCAGCGGCCGGATGCCGTCGTAGATGAAGAAGGCGGCGCTTTCGCAGATGCCCACGCGCGGCGGCTGATGCGCGTCCTGGGCGATTCCCATGCGCGCCAATACGTCGACGAACAGCTGGTACGGGCTTTCATGCTCTTCCCAGCAATTGACACGGCCTTCGATGAGCATGAAGCCTTGCAGGGTGCTTTCCTCGAAGGCGGGGGCGATGTATTCGATGTCGCCGCTGGCCGGCAGGATGGCGCCCACCATGCGTTCGCTGGCATACCATTTGGTGCCCGTGAAATAGGTGAGGTTGGCGCCCGCGTTCAGATAGATGGCAGCGATGCCTTGCTCGCGCATGAATGCTTGCGCCCTGGCGATGCGTTGCGCATGTTCGTCCTTGCCGATGGCGGCCATGCCGCCCGTCATGTCCGACAGCGATGCCAATGCCTGTTCGATGGAAGTGCCACCTATGCTCATGCCTGCTCCTTTGCTCGATGCTGAATATGGAATGCGGGCATGATATCAGTTCGCGCCTTTCGGCTTGAGTCCCGGTGCGCCGCCGGCGGCATCGGGCGGCGCCAGCACCAGGTCGTGCGGATAGGTGAAGTGCCAGTCCGCGTAGCGCTGCTTGCGGCGCAGGCTGGTGTCTTCGTCGAGAAAATTGTCCTGCTTGATGGGGATCTGCGGCGACAGCGAATGGATGCCGACGATGCGTCCCTCCTGCCGCAGCAGGCCCCACTCCGCCTTGCCCGTGACGGGGTCCGCATACAGGCGGCGCAAGTGCCGTCGGGCGTTGGCAAAGCGCGGGTCGCGCAGCAGTTCCTGCAAGGTCAAGGGATAGCGGGGTCGCCCGTCGCCCGGCGTGCTGTCGTAGTAGCGGCCCAGCGCATTGCGGAATTCATGGCCGATGAACAGCAACTCGCGCTCTTTTTCGCGCCGCGCGGCCGTGGCATGCAATTCGCTGGCCAGCACCAGTCCCACGCCCATGAAGGCCACCAGCATCAGGGTCCAGATATACGCGAAGCCCCGTGCGCGGCGCCGGAAACTAGAGCTGCTCAAAGGGGATGCCCTCGCGCGTCTTGCCCTTGGCGCCGCTGCGCACGTCGGCCACGCCGCTAATTTCGCCATTGGGCGAAGGGATCAGCTGCCAGGTGGCGGACGACTCCGTGACGGGGTCCAGCGGCACGCTGCGGAAGTAGTGGTGGGTCACCAGGTCGGCCAGCGCGGCCGGATACTCGCCCTTGTCGGCATAGTATTTATCGAGGCCGCTCCTGAGCACCTGCAGGTTTTCCTTCAGGGCGACTTCCTTCGATTTTTCCACCGAGCCGAAATAGCGGGGAATGGCAATCGTCAGCAGCAGCGAGATGATGGCCAGCACCACCAGCAGTTCGACCAGGGTAAAGCCGCGCCGCGGGCCAGTTGTCTGCATGGCGATCACCATTCCTTGAGCGGCACGCCGTTCAGGCCCACCTTGGTCGAGCGCGAGGCGACGTCGAACACGTCTTCGCCCTCGCTGGGATTGTCGGGCGGCGAAGCGTAGGCGCGCTTGCTCCAGCTGTCGGCCGCGCTGCCGTCTTCCCTGGGTTGGAACGGGTCGCGCGGCAGGCGGCGCAAGAAATAGATGTTCTGCTTCGAGGGGCTGCGCTGGTCGGGCACGCCCTCGACCAGTTCCTCGAGCTTTTTCGGATAGCCGGAAGCACCCAGCGACAGCTTGATGCGGCCATTGTCCGAGGCACGCTTGTAGGAGTCGATCGCTTCGCGCATCTCGATCAGGGCGCTGCGCAATTGCTGTTCCTTCGCCCGTTGCAGGGCTACCTGCGCCATCGGCACGGCCACCGTGGCCAGGGTCGCCATGATGGCCAGGGTGATCATCAGTTCGATGAAGGTAAAGCCTTGTTGCTTCATTGGCCACCTTTGCCTGACTTGTCGCCGGCCGCCGGCGCCTCGTCGCCGCCCGTCATGGGCGAGCCGCTGCGCGGTGCGGCTTGCTCGGGCGCGGCGATGGCCTCGGGGCTGCCGCCGACGCTGGCGCGGCCGCCCACGGACGCCTCGGTACCCGAGTTGAATTCTGCCGTCATCAGGTCCGGGCGGCGGATGCTGCGCAACAGGCGCGGCGTTATCGACAGCACGATCTCGCTGCGCATGGCGTCGTCCTTCTGGCTGCCGAACAGGCGGTTCAGCACGGGCAGTTCGCCCACGCCGGGCACCTTGTTGGCCGTGCCCCGGTCTTCGTCGCTGATCAGGCCTGCCAGCACCTGCGTCTCGCCATCTTTCAAACGCAACACGGTCGAGGCGCTGCGCGTGCCGATCTGGTATGCCTGCGTGCCCGTCTTGCTGATCACTTCCTTCACCACGTTCGACACTTCCAGGTTGATCTTGATGGCCACCTCGTCGTCCAGGTAGACGTTCGGTTCCACGTCGAGCTTCAGGCCCACGTCGATGTAGTTGACGCTGTCGGAACTGACGCCGTTGTTCGTCGTGACGGTGATGACGGGCACGCGGTCGCCGATCAGGATCTTGGCCTTTTCCTTGTTGCGCACGCGGATGCGTGGGTTGGCGAGGATATTGCTGTCGCTATCGGTCTTGTTGGCGTTCAGGGTGACGCCGCCGATACCCAGGTTGATGTTGTCGCCATTGATGCGGCGCAGGTCGGCCACTTTCAGGCCGCCCAGGCCATTGGCGGCGGCACCGGCCAGGGTCAGGCTGGCCTGGTCCGGCCAGCGTATGCCCAGCTCCATCAGGCGCGTGCGCTTCACTTCCAGCACCTCGACTTCCAGCATCACTTCCGGGTCGGCCAGGTCCTGCACATTGATGATGCGTTCGGCCATGCGCACCATTTCCGGCGTATCGCGCAGCATGATGATGCCCAGGCGCTCGTCGGTGACGACGTCCTTGGCCTTGAGCAGGGTCTTGATGGAAAACGCCACCGTCTTGACGTCCGCATTGGCGAGGAAGAAGGTGCGCACCACGAGCTGCTGGTAATCCTTCACCTTTTGCGGCGTGTTCGGGTAGATCGTGATCGACTTGTCGCTGGTGACGCTTTGCTCGAGCTGGTTGGCGCCCAGCAGCATGGCGATGGCTTCCTCGATGCTGGTGTCGCGCACGGAAATGGTGGCGCGCAGGGCCGGGTCGACTTCCTTGTCGAAGACGAAGTTCAGGCCCGACACCTTGCTGATGAAGTCAAACACGGAGCGCAGCGGCGCATCGCGAAATTCCAGCGTCACGGGTTTGCGGTAGGCGGCCGCCAGCTTGCCGCCGGCCGGCCGGGCGCTGGCCTGCGCGTCGCCGATGCGGCTTTTCAGGGCCAGCGCCTCGCGCTGCGCGGGGCGTTCCTGCAGCACCTGGCGCAAGGCTTCCTGCGCCTGCGCGATATTCGCTTCGCCACCGCGCTGGTAGCTGGCCTGCGCTTCCTGCACCAGCTTGCTGTGCCGTTCCTCCTGCGCTACGCCGGCCATGCCCCGCTGCGCCACGTCGTTGCTGGCGTCCAACGCCAGCGCCTGCTGGTACAGCGCTTGCGCTTCGGGCAGCTTGCCCTGCTGGCGTAGCGCTTCCGCAGCGCCATTCAGCTTGTTCAGCGCGCGCATCCTGCCGTTGGTGACGGCGATGCGGTACTTGGCGTTGGTCGGTTCGGCCTGCGCCGCCTGTTCCAGCAGGGCCAGGCCCTGTTCCGTGCGGCCGGCGCCCAGCATGGCCTGGCCATCGTTGTAGGCCTGGTTGCCGGCGCAGGCGGCCAGCAGGGACAGCATCGGCAGCAGGGCGATGACAGTGCGTGACATACGTGCGGCGCGTCGTTTCAATTGAGGTCCCCTACGGCGAGTGTCTGTTTCAGGTTGAGCGGCAGATAGGTAAATTGCAGGGCGCCCTGCACCACGCCGTCGAAGCGGTAGCGCTCTTCCAGCGTGTCGCCGGGGCGCGCCACCACGTTGCGTTCGCCCGCCTGCAGGAAGTAGGCCGCCTTGCCTTCGTCGACGAAACGGCCGAGGAATTGAAAGGGCAGCGGTGGCGGCGCGTTCGCATCGACGCGGGCGGCGGGCAGCGCGGCCTGGGCCGCCTGCTGGTTGAGCATGATCTTTTTCGGCGTCTCCGGCTGCCAGCTTTGCTTGGCGAACAGGGTGGCCGCTTCGTCGTCCTCGAGCGCCCGGCGCGGTTCGATGGTCAACGCGCGATGGGCTGGCGCAGCGGCAGTGGCTGCGGCGAGAGGCGCGACCGCCACCCGCTCCACCTGGCGCGGCGTGGCCGTGGCCGGGCCAACGATGCTGCCTTCGTCCTCGGGGGCGAAGAGGGCGGCCAGCAAGGTCGCCACGGCGGCGCCTCCCAGTACGGCTTTTTTCATCGGCGCACCTCCGCCTTTTTCACCAGCAGGATGAACTGGATGCGCGCGTCGATCTCGCCCGCTTCGATCTGTTCGCGCTTGAAGAGCACGGAGTCGAGCGTCAGGGTGGGCAGCGCCTGCAGGGCGTCGACGATAAAGGCTTGCAGCTGCGCGTACTCGGCCTTCACGGGCAGGGTGATCTGGTAGCGCAAAAAGGCCGTGTTGCCGTCTTCCTGCGGTTTGTAGTCGGCCTTGGCCAGGGTGACGCCGCTCTTTTGCGCCACCTCCAGCAATGCCTTCAACTGGTCGGGAATGCTGTCATGCGCGGGCAGGTAGGCGTGAAAGGCGGCCAGGCTGTCCGCATCGGCATCGAGCGTGACGACCGCTGGCGGCAGCGCCGACTGTCTGGCCGCTGCGGCCAGTTGCGCCGCCAGTTGCTGCTGGCGTGCGGCCAGCGCATCGCCCTGCCGCAGGGCGAAGGCGGCCAGCGCCAGACAGGCCGCGCCGATGGCGCAGGGCCAGCCCAGGGTACGCCATAGCCGTTGCGCTTCCCACCGCAGGCGCGGCGGCATGCGCAGCTGCAGGCGTGGACGGGCCACGGGCGCGCCGGCTTTGAACACGGGTTTTATTGCCGCCATTGCGCCTCCAGCTGAAAACGGTACGGGTGTTCGGGCGCGTTGGCGTTCATCTCGTGCTTGAGCAGATACACGGAGCCGAACATGGGCTGCTGGTTCAGGAAGGCCAGGTAATTGAGCATGTCCTGCGGCGTTTCCGCTTCGGCGGCGATCTTCAGGACGCTGGCGCCATCCTGTCCCTGCTGCGCATTCAGGTCCAGCCCCAGCAGGGCGATGCGCACGTCGCGCGGCGGCTGTACCGTCCTGACCAGGCGCGTGACGGGCAAGTTAAGCTGGCGCACGGCGGCGGCCACCTGTTTCAGTTCGAGGTCGCGTTCGCGCTGCTGGCTCGCCGAAAGGGGGGCGCGCACGGTGCGCGCGGGCTGCAGCTGCGCCAGTTGCGCTTCCAGGCGCCGTGTCTCCTGCGCCTGTACCAGCCAGTACCCGGCGGCCGGCAGCAGCATCAAGCCGCCCGCCAGGCACAGGGCGAGGCGCCAGCCGCTGAAGGTTTGCGCCGCGCCGGGGGACGCGAAGTCGATGCGGCTCAGGCCCATGCGGCCTCCCGCATCAGGTGGGCGGCGCCGGCCACCGGAAGGGGCTGGAAGCGTCCGGACAGATCGTCCTGCGGCACGCCGCTCAAGTCGAGCAGCGCCACGTGTTCGATGGCGTCGAGCTGCGGCGCGCGCAAGTTCCAGCGCCGCCACGCCCGATCCAGTTCGTCGCCCCAGGCGGCGCCGCAGGATTGGCTGTGCAGGGCCGAAATGCGCCCGCCGCTCGTCGTTGCCAGCAGCAGCCGTCCCGCTTCCACCAGGGCGAAGGCGGCAGGCTTGCCGCCGGCGATGCTGCGCCAGGCCGGCCCGACGATGGGTTCGATGGAGAGGATGCGCCGGCCATGCGCGGCCGCCGCCTCCTGCACGTCTTGCAGCAGGGCCGCATCGATGCCGCAGGCCAGGCGCGGCTTGCCATACGGCGCGTCGTCGGCGGCCAGGCGCCAGGCGCGCGCACCATCGCCATACACGGCAGCGAACTGGCTATGCAGGAAGCGCTGTGCGCTGTTCCGCTCGAGCAGGGCGCCGCTCCACGGCACCATCAGCATGGCGCACCAGCGGCTGGCCAGGCTGACGGCCAGCGGCAGTTTTTTTTCATTGTGCTGTTCCAGCCAGCCGCGCAAGCTGGCCAGCGCCACTTCCCAGCTGGCGTCGGGGTTCAGGATCGGCAGGTGGAAGGCGCTGCCGGCCACGGGACGGCCGGCGCGGCGCAGCACGCCGTCCATTCCGTGCGGCGCCAGGTGCAGGCACACGGTGGCGCGGCTGACACGTTCAATAAGTGACACGATTGAGCTCCGCTAAAGTGGTTTCGCCGCGCCGCACCAGGTCCAGGCCCGCCTCGCGCGCCAGGCGAAAGCCGTTGCGCGCCGCTTCTTCCTTCATCTGGCTCAGGGGTGCGCGCGTGCAGATCATTTCGCGCATGGCGTCGCTGAGCATCAGCACCTCGGCGACAGCCTTGCGGCCCTTGTAGCCGGTGCCGCGGCAATGGCCGCAGCCCTTGCCGGCCATGAATTGCCAGTCCTGCACCTGGTGCAGGGCCAGGCCGCTGTCGCGCAGCTGCTGCGCATCGGCCAGCACCTCGGCGCTGGCATCGACGGCGCAGTGGGCGCAATTGAGGCGCAGCAGGCGCTGCGCCACGATGCCGTTCAGGGCGGCCGCAAAGCTGTAGGCATCGACGCCCATGTGCAGGAAGCGGCCGACCACGTCGAAGACGTTGTTCGCGTGCACGGTGGTAAACACCAGGTGGCCCGTCAGCGCGGCCTGCACGGCGATCTGTGCCGTTTCATCGTCGCGGATTTCGCCGATCATGATCTTGTCGGGATCGTGGCGCAGGATGGAGCGCAGGCCGCGCGCGAACGTCAGCCCCTTCTTTTCGTTGACGGGTATCTGCAGCACGCGCGGCAGGCGGTACTCGACGGGGTCTTCGATGGTGACGATCTTGTCGCGTCCAGTGTTGATCTCCGTGATGGCCGCGTACAGGGTGGTGGTTTTGCCGGAACCGGTGGGGCCCGTCACCAGCAGCATGCCGTGCGGCTTGGCGGCCAGGCGGCGGATCTGCTCGATGGCGTCCTCGTTCAGGCCCAGGCTTTCCAGGCGCAGCGTCTGCGCCGCCTCCGTCAGCGCGCGCCGGTCCAGCAGGCGCAGCACCGCGTCCTCGCCAAAGATATTCGGCATGATGGAGACGCGGAAATCGATCTCCGCACCTTTTACGCGCACCTTGAAGCGGCCATCCTGCGGGATGCGGCGCTCGGCGATATCGAGGTCGGCCATCACCTTGATGCGCGAGATGATCTGTTCGGCCATCGCCAGCCCCTGCACCTGGCCCGCCTGCACCAGCACGCCGTCGACGCGGTATTTGATAACCAGGCTGGCCACGTCGCATTCGAGGTGTATGTCGCTGGCCTGGAATTTCAGGGCGTCGTAGATGGTGGAGTTGACCAGTTTGACCACGGGGCTGCTGTCCTCGCTGATGCGGATCAGGGAGATGTCCTCGATGCTCTGGTCGAGTCCCGGCACGTCATCGCCATGCTGCATCTCCTGCATCGCCTGCTGCACGCTTTCCTGCTGCAGCAGATAGGCGGCCAGGTCGTCCGGGTGCGCCAGCGCCACCGTGAATGGGGTGGATAGGGCGAAGTCGGCCCACTGCAGCAAGTCTTCTGCAAACGGGTTGCCGACGACGAGCACGGGCGGCGCGCCGGGCACGCCCGGCTGCAGCAGCACGCAGTCGCGCTGCGCGCAATCCGTGTAGGGCAGCAGGGCAAAGGCGGGCAAGGCAGCCTGCAGCTCGGCCATCGTCCACGCCGGATAGCGGAACAGGGTGGCCAGCTGGCGCAAAAAGACTTCGGGCGGCAGGGCCGCCGTTTCCTGCAGCACGGCCATCTGTGGACGGCCCTGTTTCAGCGCGCTGGCGTGGGCCCGGCGCAGCATGGCCGCATCGAGGATGGTGCGTTCTTCGTCGCGCGCGTTCATGACATGAACTTCAAGATAAGCTCCCGGCCAGTTCAAAGATCGGCATGTACATCAGCACCACCACGCCGCCGATGACGACGCCGATGATGGTCATCAAGAGCGGCTCGAGCAGGCGCGAGGCCCAGTCCACCCAGCGGGCGAATTCCTCGTCGTGGAACTTGGCCGAGCGTTCCAGCATGTCGCCCAGGCGGCCCGTGTTCTCTCCTACTTTCAGCAGCGATTGCGCCACCGGCGTGGCCATGCCGGCCTGTTCCAGCGCGGTGGAAAACGGCATGCCCTCCTGCACCGCGCGGCGCGCCTGCGCCAGCTGCTCCTGCTGCGCCGGCAGCAGCATGGGGGCCACCATGGCCAGCGCCTTGTGCAGCGGGATACCGGCATGCAGCAGCAGGCTGAGAGCCCGGTAGAAGCGGGCCAGGCGGAACTCCGCCGCCTTCCCGGCCAGCACGGGCAGGCGCAAGAGGCGCAAGACCAGGGCCTGGCGCGCGCCGGCATTGGCGATGCCGAAGACCACGGCGCCGACGGCGGCGGCGAGCGCCGTGGCGCACAGCAGCGGATGCGCGGCCAGGGTCTGGCCAAAGCCGAGCAACATCTGCGACATCCAGGGAATCTCGCGGCCCGAGCTTTCGTAGACGACGCTGAATTTCGGCACCACGTAGCCGAGCAGGAACAGCGTCACCAGGCCGCCGACGACGAGCAGCATGCACGGGTAGATGGCGGCGGAAATGAGTTTTTTGCGGATGGCGTCGAATTGCAGCTGGTAGCCGACGAAGCGCGCCAGCGCCTCGGGCAGGTTGCCCGAGCGTTCGGCCGCATGCACGGTGGCGATGTAGATGTCGGGGAAGATGTCTGGAAAACCGGCCAGGGTGTCGGAAAAGCTCTGTCCTTGCTGCAGGGTGAGCACGATGGCGGCCAAGGTGGCCTTGGCGGCCGCGCGCGTTTCCTTGTTGTGCAGGGTGGCCATGGCCTCGCCCAGGTTCAGGCCCGCCTCGAGCAGGGCCAGCAACTCCTGGCTGAATTGCAGCAGGGGCAAGCCCTGCTTGCCGGGACGCGGCGCGGTACCCGCCTCCTGCGCGGCGCCAGCGTCGACGGCCAGCACGCGCCAGCCGCCGCGCACGGCGGCGCGGATCGCCTCGGCCTCGCTGGCGGCGTCGATGGACAGCGCCTGGCTGCCCGCCGGGCCCTGCACCTGGAGGTGGAACTGCATGGCCGCGTCAGGCGAGCATGGTGGCAGGCGTAAAAATGGACAGGCTGGAATGGGGGAAAGCGCGTGCGGACAAGGTCGAAGTAGGCATCGGTCAGGAACAATCCAAAAAAAGTTCAATTCGTCGCGGGTACCGGCAGCAGGCAAGATGCAATCACTGCCTCAGGGTAGACTGGAATTGCCGGGAAATCAATCGTGCTGTGCGGACAAGCCGTGAATCGATGGCTTGCCCGCAGGTTCAAGCGCTTACTGGGTGACCAGGCTGACCTTGTCGATCACGAACGAGGTTTGCAGCGAGGCGTCCTCGGTGGCGGCAAACGAGATCTGCACGGTCTGGCCCTTGTAGGCGATCAGGTCGAAGGTGCGGATCTGGTAGCCGGCCGCCTTGTTCACGTTCGAGTACGAGGCCAGGGTGCCCAGCACCGTGCCGGCGCTGTTCTTCACGGTGACGACCAGCTTGTCGTACACGGTATTGCCCGTTTCAGCCGTGTCGATATGCAGCGCGAAGCTCAAGCTGGCCGAGGTGGCGGCGGCCGGAATGGCCACGCTTTGCGTCAGCGATTCGCTGGCCGTGGCGCCATTGCCGCCCAGCCAGGCGTACTGCGTGCCTTCGTACGCGGTTTGCCCCGTGAAGGTGCCGATGGCGCCCGTGGTGCCGCCCCAGCCCGTGGCGCCGGACTCGAAGCCGCCGTTCGTCACGCGTTCCGTGGCGCTACTCGTGCCCACCGTCAGCGTGGCGTTGTTCGACGTGGCCGTCACGGCGGGCGAGGATGAATCCGTCACCGTGGCCTTGAAGACGGCGCCGTTGTCGGCCGCCACCGTGGTGAAGCTGTAGGCGGGCGACGTGGCGCCGCTGATCACGGCGCCGTTGCGGTACCACTTGTAGGTGTACGGTGCCGTGCCGCCGCCCGCGCCCACGGCGAACGAGGCGGTGGCGCCCGGTGCGACGGTGATGCTGGCCGGCTGGCTGGTGATGGTCACCGCGCCGCCCGTGGTCGATTCATCGACGTCAGTACCGACGTTGATGGCCGCATACGCGCGCTTGACGGCCGTCGCTTCGGCGCTGCCCACGCCATACAGTTCCTCGGCTGCCTGCAGCACCTTGTTGCGCGCGTCGGCGTAGTTGGTCGACGAGGTGAACTTGGTGGTGGCGGCCTTGAACCAGATGCGGTAAGCCTTGTCGCTGCCGATACCGGTCATGGCCAGCGGGCTCTTGTTCAGGTAGGAGCTGTAGTAGTCGCTGCTGGACGTGGAATTCGAGCCTTGCGACAGGAAGTAGAACATGCGGTTGTTCGGACCGCTGCTGTAGTGGACGTCGAGGTTCTTGATGGTGCTGCTCCACGCATTCGGGCTGCTGCCATCCTTGCTCGGCTTGTACAGCCAGCGCAGCGGCTGGCCATTCTTGGCGATTTCCTTGCCCGTCATCCAATCGTTACCCGTGTTGGGGATGCTGGTGCCCGTGCCGCCGGCGCGCGCATAGGCTTCCACCATTTCGCCGGCGATGTCCGAGCTCGATTCGTTCAAGCCGCCCGACTCCTGCGAGTAGATCAGGCCCGAGGTGGCGTCCGTGATGCCGTGGCCCATTTCATGGCCGATCACGTCGATGGAGCCGAGGTTGTTGAACGAGCTGCCGCCGTCGCCGATGTACATGCACTTGCAGCTGCTGTCGTAATAGGCGTTGTCGTAGGCCGTGTTGACGTGGGCGGCGATGTGGGTGGCCGTGTTGTTGCCGTCCAGGCTGGACCAGCCCAGCACATTCTTGTGCGTGTCGTAGGTGTTCATCAAGCCCCACATCGCGTTCACGGCCGCCGTCTGGCCGTTGGCGTTGGTGGTGCTGCCGCCGCTGATGTATTGCTGACCATCGCCCCAGGTATTGCTGGTGCTGCTGTACACGCTGCCCGAGCTGGTGCCGTGGTTGGCGTTCGTGATGGCCATGCCGCCGAAGCTTCCGCCGGTGCCGCGGCTGGGGTCCTTCATGGTGTAGGTGCTGCCCGTGAGCGTGGTGTTGAGCGGCACCTGGCCGTTGTACTGGCTGTTGCCGATGCCGGCGACGGTTTTCAGGGCTTTCCACTGGCGCAGGATGCGGCCATCCCTGGCGCTGACGACGGTGTCGTAGTAGACCGGCTTGCTGCCGCTGATCATGCGGGTCTGCACCAGGTAGGCCAGCTCGTAGTGGTCGACCACGTCCTGCACGTCGAGGGCGTTCAGCGCGGCTTCCGACTTGTTCTCGGCGCCGGCCACGCGCACCGTTTTCATCACGGGGTAGATCAGCAGCTGCGCGTGCGGCGGCACATGGTCGACGGCCGGCACGCCGATGCTTTTCACAGCAGCGGCGATGGCGGCGGCGGCGCTGACGGCCGGCGTGGTGTCGATATCGGTGGTGGCGCTGCGGGTGACGGCATTGACGCCACCGCTACCGAGGCCGGACGCGCGGTCCGACACGGATTCGCTGACGATGTCGCCGGCGCTGTTGCTGACCACTACTGTCTCGGAGCCGAAGACGGGCAAGCCCTTGTAGGTGTGCTGTACGCGGCTCACGCGCGTGCCGCTGACGCCCGGATGCTGGGCGCCGACGGCAAAGCCATGTTCGGTATTCAGGCCGCGGCTGCGCGCCTGCGCAGCCAGCTTGTTGACCAGGCTGGCGTTCTCTTGTGGAGATGCCAGGGTGACCGGGGCGGCCATCAAAGTCTGTGGCAGCGGCGTGGCGGCATTGGCCGTGGTGGCCATCAGCGGCAGGGCGGCGATGGATGCGGCAACTATCGTCAAACGTAAATTCATTTCTGCTCCATGGTATCGGTTAAGGAAATGGTGAATGAGCTGGCCGCAATGCCTGATGGCCACCCCGGCGTGCCTGGCGGCGGGCGGATAGCCTGCCGTTTTGTGGTGGCATGACGCCGGGTAGGGGGACACTAAACTTGTCGAGATCGCCATGTCAAAAAATTCAATAAATGGGTCACCAGGCGAATTTTTGTTAAGAATTGAACATTTATCGGCGCCGCATCATTGGAAAGTTTGATCTATCACAAGCTGCAACTTTTGTTTTGGACTAGTGCTCAAAATGGCGTGTTCTGTTGGAAAAACACTGTTGCCTTTTCTGAATGTTGCGATCTACACTAGCTCTTCGCATTGTCCCCAGCGGGCCGCGCGCAGACAAAAAAAGCGCACGCGGCAATGACCGCGTCCAGATACAGCGCATCGGGAAAAAAATCGGGAGTTTCACATGACGTCAGTTCTGTTTTCTGCTGTTGGTTTCAGTCATTTCCCTTCTGGGACGGCCCTCATGCTGCATCCGCCTTCCTAGCCGCCGTTACCCGGCCCTTCCCCTACGAGGGGATTTTTTTCAGTGAGTCCGACCGCGCCGCCTGGCGCGGCCGATAGCGCAGCGCATCCTTTTTTCAGGAAGGGTTGCCGGCTCCTGGTGCGTGCACCGGAATCACCGGCCCGACGAACTATGCTTTCGATAGCGACCAAAGTGGAACAGATCGTGATGGAATCGGCCTTTCTCAGCGAGGGATTGGGCCGGGGCTTGCTGAACTTGTCGGAACTGGCGCGCCAGCTGCAGCCGCAATTGCAGAGCGACTTATGGAAACCCGTGGGGCAGGCCGCCGTGGTGATGGCGCTGCGCCGACTGGCCGAACGGATGCCGCAACAGAAGAGCGGCGAGATCGTGCTGGCGCACCGCGCGGGAGAATTGAGCACGCGCAGCGAGCTGATGATTTTCACCTACCGTTACTCCGACCAGACGTATGCCTGCCAGCGCCAGCTGCTGGCGCTGGCCGCGCCCCAGCGCGGTACCTTCATCACGATCACGCGCGGCGTCAACGAGGTGATGGTGATCTGCAGCCGCAGCCTGCATGCACTGGTGGAAGAAGTCTTTGGCAGCGAGCAGGAACTGGCGCGCCTGGAACGGGTGACGGCCGTGACCCTGCACCTGGCGGCCGAAACCTGCTATACGCCGGGCGTGTATCACGCCATCCTCAAGCGCCTGGCCTGGGAGCGCATCAACCTGATCAACATCATCTGCACGTATACGGAGCTGACCTTGCTGCTGGAGGCGTCGCAGACGGGGGCGGCCTTTTCCGTATTGTCGACCATCGTCGCGCAATGAAAAAGGCTCTGTCCTCGTAAAATAGGGGAAATGCCGGAATCTTCCCATGACGGTGCTGTATGACTCTGCATACCCATCAAACAGGGAGCCGATCATGCAGCCAGCCGAATGGATCAGCTTTATCGCCCAGTTTGCGCAGTTGAACCGGCGCCAGCGGCAGGCGGGCATGGCCCTGCTGCGTGGCAACACGCCACACGACGCGACCGTCGCGCTGCTGGAGGGTGTGGCGCATTCGCGCTTGGCCTGCCCAGCCTGCCACTCGCCCCACCTGCACCGGCATGGCCATGCGC
>NZ_WFLJ01000040.1 GCF_009208735.1 Janthinobacterium rivuli
CTGATGACCATAGCAAGTTGGTCCCACCCCTTCCCATCCCGAACAGGACCGTGAAACAACTTTGCGCCGATGATAGTGCTGCAACCAGTGTGAAAGTAGGTTATCGTCAGGCTTGTTATTCGAAAAACCCCTTCCGGTGATCCGGTTGGGGTTTTTTTACGTCTGCTGGTTTTGTCATTATCTCCACATGTTGTGCACGGCGGGCACCGTCATGTTCTCTTCATATTCACACTGTACGATGACTTCCATTCTCATCAAGCAAATGTGTGCACCCATGCTGGCCAAGCTTAAACTCGTCAAAACGCCGAAAGGCATCGATAGCATCCTGATGCTGTCGGCCATGCTGATACTCTGGATCGGCAATTACAGCAACCTCGACCTCATGATCGCCGACAGCATGTTCGATGAGGCGCGCGGGCAATTTTTTGGCGTTGGCAGTACGTGGGCGGGCAATTTCCAGTTGGGCATGATCTTGCTTGGTGCCGCCTTGATCGGCTTGGCCATCTGGGACACCTTGCATCCGCTGGCCTGGCTTGCCTCACGCCGCAGCGCCTTGCGCGTCGTGGCCCTGTCGGCCATTTTGGTGCCGCTAAGCATCTATTTGCTCGCTTCCTTCAGCGACGTGCCGTGCCCCACGGAGTTGTTGCGCTATGGCGGACTGATGCCGTATACGCGCCTGTTGGAAACATTGCCGGCCAGCGCATCAGCCATGGCCTGCCTGCCCGGCACGCAGGCGAACACAGCCTGGTGGATGCTGGCCTTGCCCTTGTTTTGCCTGCCCGGACGGCCACGTACGGCGCTGCTGCTCGCTGCGGTCATGTTGTTATGCGGTTTGGTGCTGGGCTGGCAGCAACAGTTGCAGGGTGCGCAGTTTTTTACGCACACCTTGTGGTCTGCCTGGATCGCTGCTTTCCTGATATATCTGCTGCATAACTTGCTCGGGGGTGAGGACGCGTTGGCCTGAAACACAAAAGTACGTCACAATCTGCCTGTGTAGTTGTCGTTTCATACAAAAACAGGAGCACCATGAACGAGCAGATTGCGAGAGAAGTGGTATTGGTCCGTGCGATCGAGACGGCCGACCAGAACAAAGAAGTCCTCAGCGAGGACGACCGCATGTATGCCAGCCGCAGCGCGCGTGAGCTTGCGCAGTGGCAAGCTTCGGGCAAGCAGGCCGAAGTGACGGGTGACGATTTCCTGCAACAGCGCTCTGAACTGATCCTCAAGCGCATCACCGAGCGCACGCCGGCCTTCGCGGCCTTCGCGAAACGCCGTAACGGCATGAAAACCCTGGCGCTGGCCTTGCCCCTGCTGGCTTTGTTGCTGGGCGCCGGGCTCGATCGCATCACCGATCCCCATCGCGTCGACTTGCTGTCCGCGCCCTTGCTGCTGATCATCGCCTGGAATGTGCTGGTCTACCTGGGCTTGCTGATCTGGCTATGCATTCCTTCGCATTCCCTCGGCTGGCCGAAAGCGGGACTGGTGCGCCACCTGAGCGTGGGCCGCCTGGCCTTGCCGCGCAAACTGCCCCACGCCTTGTCCTCTGGCTTGCTCAGTTTCATGGGCGAATGGGCGCATTTGAGCGCCAAACTGACGGCCGCGCGCCTCAGCCGTACCATCCACCTGAGCGCCGCCATGTTTGCCATCGGCGCCGTCGCCTCGCTGTATGCGCGCGGTTTCCTGTCGCAATACGCGGCCGGCTGGGAAAGCACGTTTCTGAATGCCGGCCAGGTGCATAGCCTGCTTTCGACCCTGTTCGCGCCGGCCATCGCTCTGTTTCATTTGCAAGGCTTTTCGCTGGCGGAAATCGAAGCGCTGCGCTTCCCGCAAACGACCACCGTGGAAGGCGGCGCGCGCTGGGTGCATTTATATGCGGCAACGATTTTCCTGCTGGTGGTCGTTCCCCGCCTGATCCTGGCCCTGGTCAACAACTGGCGCGCCGCGCGCCTTGCCAAGCACTTTCCGCTGGATCTCGATCAACCGTATTTCCGCAAACTCAATGAAAGCATCGGCGTGGCCACGGGCGGCATGCTGCGCGTCTTGCCATATAGCTTTACTGTCGATGAGGCGCGCCACAAGGGCCTGGGACAAATCGCCCTCATGCTGTTCGGCGAGCAGGGGCGCATGATGCTGCGCCCGTCGACGTCGTATGGCGAAGAGCCGCAGGACGTCTTGCGCGACACGGACCTGAATGATCCACAAGTCAATATCACGGCCGTGCTGTTCAACCTGACGGCGACGCCGGAAAAAGAAAATCACGGCGCCTTCCTCGATTACCTGGTGCAATCGTCGTCACGCGGCATTGCCGTGCTGATCGATGAATCCAGCTACCTGGAACATGCAGGCGAGCAAGCGGACAGCACCGCCCGTATGGGGGAGCGAGTCGCCTTGTGGCAACAGTTCTGCCAGTTCCACAAAACCACGGCCACCCGGGTCAATTTGCTCAATCCTGTCTTGCATCCGCTCGACGCCGGTGTCGGGCTGAAAGTATCGGCAGCAGCATGAGTGTGAATGTGAATAAAGATGTGCAGGATGATGCAGTGCAAATTCAGTTTGCACTGATTTCGCACACGAATAATGGCAAGACCACCCTGGCGCGTACTTTGGTGGGCGTGGATGTCGGCGAAGTGCGCGACGCCGCCCACGTGACCGTGTTTGCGGAATCGCATACCTTGCTGACCACGCCCCAGGGCGATGCCTTGCAATTGTGGGACACGCCCGGCTTTGGCGATTCCGTGCGCCTGCTCAAGCGCCTGGGGCAGTCGGGTAATCCTATCGGCTGGTTCCTGCGCGAAGTGCTGGACCGTTACCGCGACCGCCCGTTTTGGCTCAGCCAGCAGGCGTTGCGCACGGCCAAGGATTCAGCCGACGTGGTGCTATACCTGGTCAACTCGTCCGAACATCCGAGGGATGCGGGTTACTTGCCGGCGGAAATGAAAATCCTTGCCTGGCTGGATAAGCCCGTGGTGGTCTTGCTCAATCAGATGGGGCCGCCGCGTCCCGGCAACGAGGAACACAGCGAGCAGGCACGATGGCGCGAGCATTTACAGCAGTATCCCATCGTGCGTGACGTCCTGGCTCTCGATGCCTTTGCCCGCTGCTGGGTACATGAACGCGTGTTTTACGAAGCCGTGGGTAAATTGTTGCCGCAGTCGCAGCAAGCAGGCTATGCACGCTTGTTTGCTACGTGGCAAGCGCAGAATACGGCACGTTTCCAGCAAGCCATGCAGTTGCTGGCCACGCAGCTGGCGGTGGCTGGACAGGATCGCGAAGCCATCGAGCCCGTCTCCAAGGGCTTGCTGAAATCGGCCTTGCAGGTTGTGGGTATCGGCAAGAATGCAGAGCAGCAACGCCAGGAGA
The DNA here is from genome assembly GCF_009208735.1 of Janthinobacterium rivuli. Classification (GTDB taxonomy): domain Bacteria; phylum Pseudomonadota; class Gammaproteobacteria; order Burkholderiales; family Burkholderiaceae_D; genus Janthinobacterium. The sequence continues at coordinate 3,361 of NZ_WFLJ01000040.1, forward strand.
AGGCCATGGCCAGTCTGGTGGCGCGACTCAATACGCACAGCGGCATGACCACGCGTGAACTTTTGATCCTGCACAAACTCGACCCGACCGATGCGCATAAGATCAATAGCCGGATACGGGAAAATTTTGCCGTGCGCGCGCCGATCGACAAGGCGCAAGCGGGGCTCTTGGGCGCCATGATTTCCGGTGCCGCGACGGGCTTGTCTGCCGACCTGATTTCCGGCGGCTTGACCTTGGGCACGGGCGCCTTGCTTGGTGGTGTGGTCGGTGCGCTGACGTTTGCGGGTGCCGCCTGGGGTTTTAATTCCGGCACGGATCGCAATGAGCCCACGATGCAATTTACGGATGCCTTCCTGCGCACCCTGGTGGTGGCGGGCGTGCTGCGTTACTTGGCGGTGGCGCACTTTGGTCGTGGCCGCGGCAACTTTGTGGAAGGCGAGGCGCCCGCATTCTGGCAAGATGAGGTCGAGCAGGCGGTGGCGCGCCATGACGCTGCGTTGCTCGAGTTGTGGAAGGAAGTGCGACGGGAAAAATCACCGGAGCAAGCCGCCGAGCGCGTTTTGCCCCTCATATCGTCCATTACTTCCGATACCCTGGCGCGTCTGTATCCGGATGTGGCGCGCCTGGTGTAGATGTCTGGCGTAGCTCATCAGGCGCGAGCTTGCAGCCACTGCTGCAGAAATTGCACGCAGGCCCTGACCTTGGCCGAGTTCGACAGCCGTGAGGTGGTCACCGCCCACACATCGGCAGCCTGTTGATACGCGGGCAAAATGCGCACCAGCTTGCCTTGCGCCAGACTGCTTTCCACATCCCATGCCGAGCGCAAGATGATGCCGTGGCCGTCCAGTGCCCATTGATGGACGATCTCGCCATTATTGGCCGATAGCGGCCCATCGACCTTCACCGTTTCCAAACCGTGCGGCCCTTGCAGTTTCCAGCGCCGCCCATCCTGGTCGCGCTCACGGATGACGATGCAGTCATGCTCGCGCAACTGCGCCAGGGTGCCCGGTGTTCCGCGTTGCGCCAGATAGGCGGGCGCGGCGCACAGTACGCGTTGGTTACTGGCAATGCGGTGGGCGATCAGGTCCGGCTCGCGTACCACCCCGATGCGAATGTCGAGATCGAAACCCTCGCCCAGCAGGTCAACGGGGCGGTCGAGCAATTCCAGCTGTATTTTCAAGTCAGGATATTGCCGTGCCAGCTGGGATAGTGCGGGACCGAGCCGGTTGCGTCCAAAACCGGAGCTGGAGCAGATGCGCAACACGCCCTGCGGCTGCAATTTCGACTGCGCGACCGCTTCCCCCATCTGCTCGACATCTTCCAGGATGCGCTGCGCCCATTGCCGCACGATCTCGCCGTGATCGGTGACGCTGACCCGGCGCGTGGTGCGGTGCAGCAGCCGTACTTGCAGTGCCGCTTCCAGCATGCCGATGCGCTTGCTGACGACCGCCTTGGAAATGCCCAGTTCCAAGGCCGTGGCAGCGAAACTGGTTTTATGGGCGACCTGGCAAAACAGGCGTAAGTCTTCCAGCAGCGGCGTATGTTTCATTGATTGATCACGAAATGTGGATGCTAGGGTTATGAATCCCCTGATTGTATTCTGATGTAGTGCCAGTATCATCAATGCATCCATCTATCAACAGGAGAAGCTCATGCCCGCACACAGAATCGCAGTCATCGCCGGCGACGGCATAGGCAATGAAGTCATGCCGGAAGGGTTGCGTGTTGTCGCCGCCGCCGCCCGTCGTTTCAATATCGACCTGCAGTTCACGACGATGGCATGGGCAAATTGCGACTACTACCTCGAGCATGGCCAGATGATGCCCTCGGACTGGTTTGCCCAGCTCAAGGATTTCGACGCCATCTATTTTGGCGCCGTGGGCTGGCCGGACAAGGTGCCCGACCATATCTCGCTGTGGGGCTCGTTGTTGAAATTCCGGCGCGAGTTTGATGAATACGTCAACTTGCGTCCCGTGCGGCTGATGCCGGGCGTGCCGTGTCCGCTGGCGAACAAGAAGCCGGGCGATATCGACTTTTATGTCGTGCGTGAAAATACGGAAGGAGAATATTCTTCCGTGGGCGGACGCATGTTCGAGGGGACGGAGCGTGAAACGGTGCTGCAGGAATCCGTTTTTACGCGCAAGGGTGTCGACCGCATCCTGAAATATGCGTTTGAGCTGGCGCAAAGCCGACCTAAAAAACACCTGACATCGGCGACCAAGTCGAATGGTATCGCCATCAGCATGCCGTTCTGGGATGAGCGGGTGGAAGCGATGGGCCCAAGCTTCCCCGATGTGCGCTGGGACAAATACCATATCGATATCCTGGCGGCCCGTTTCGTGCTCAGCCCTGAGCGCTTCGACGTGGTGGTCGCTTCGAATCTGTTTGGCGACATCCTGTCCGACCTGGGCCCCGCCTGCACGGGGACGATTGCCATCGCACCGTCGGCCAATATCAATCCGGAGCGCACCTTCCCCTCCGTGTTTGAGCCTGTACACGGTTCCGCACCTGATATCTATGGCCAGAATATCGCCAACCCGATCGGCATGATCTGGTCGGGCGCCATGATGCTGGACTTCCTCGGCAATGGCGACGCCAATTACACGGCGGCGCATGATGCGATTGTGCGCGCCATCGAGCAGGTGCTCGAGCATGGACCGCGTACGCCGGACATGGGGGGGAGCGCTAATACGACCGATGTGGGCATGGCGGTGGCAGAATTGCTGAAATAAAGCTTGCCGCCCGTGGGCGGCTTTGCTATAGTTCGCCTCCCCAATGAGACGCAGTCAAATGCGGCACTTGAGGATCACCGGAAACGGCGATGCAGTAAAAAGTTTTTAAGCACAATGTGCTGAAAAACGGGGTTGACGAAATGCTGAAAAAGCTTCATACTCTTCCTTCTTCGCAGCTGACAAACACAACGCTTTGTCGATAGCGCGAAAGCAGTAACCGAATACAGTTCTTTAACAATTAACAGTCGATAAGTGTGGGCATTTGATGTAAGTGCAGC
>NZ_WFLJ01000041.1 GCF_009208735.1 Janthinobacterium rivuli
CCCGCCGTGCCCGCAGCCGTGCAGGCGCAGCGCGCCGCCTGGGAAGCGGAGGCGCGGGCGCAGGATTTCGCCCCGCTGGCGCCAGCCCGCCCACCCGATGGCGCGCTGGCCGCCGCTGTCGCCGTACCCTTGCAGTCCGACGCGGAAGCGGGCGCGATCGCCGCCCACCGGCAATTGGCGCGCACGGCCAGGAATGCGCAGGCGGTCAATAGAAAGACGGCGGTCAAGACGGCGGGCACGACTGGGCCGAAGACGGCGGGCCGGCGCCGGCGGCAGGGCGGCAAGCCGGCGCCCGCCGGTACCGGCAATGGCGGAAAATCTGGCGGCGCTTGACTTGGGCGATGCGCTGGGCAAGGCGCGGCGCCTGCGCCAGGCGGTCGCGCCCGTGGGGCTGCGTATAATCATTCCTTCTCAATCAAGGAGTGACCATGCACGATGCGATGCCCGCACACCCGGTACTCGGTGTGATCGGCCGTTCCGGTAGCGGCAAGACGACCCTGCTGGAATTTGTGGTGAAGGAATTGGCGGCGCGCGGCCTGCGCGTCAACCTGGTCAAGCACAGCCACCATGACCTGGCGCTGGAGCCGCCGCAAAAGGACAGCGCCCGCCTGCGCCTGGCCGGGGCGGCGGAAGTGCTGGTGGCGTCGCCATACCGCTTTGCCATCGTGCATGAGCTGCGCGGCGCGCCGGAACCGACCTTGGCGCAGCAATTGGCCCGCATGGGCCCGGCCGACCTGACCCTGGTCGAAGGTTTCAAGACGGATCCCATCCCGAAGCTGGAAGTGTTCCGTCCGGAAGTGGGGCAGGCCCCCCTGTATCCGCATGACCCGCATGTGATCGCCGTCGCGTCAGACAGTCCTGCGCCGGCCGACTTGCGCGAGGGCGTGCAATGGCTGGACTTGAATGCGCGCGAGCAGGTGCTGGCCTGGTTGCTGCACAGACTGGAAAAATAAGCTAAAGGTTTGCCGGCGGCATCCGTTAACAAGAGTAGAACCTCATTGGAGAAACGTATGGACGTCGGAAGCATTGCTCAACTGTCAACCACGATGGCGGAGACAGGCACGCGGCAAGCCGTCGGCTTGACTGTCCTGAAAAAAGCCCAGGATATCCAAAGCTCGACCGCCACGGCCTTGCTGGCAGCGTTGCCACCGGTACAGTCGGCGCCTAGCCTGCCTGCCCACCTCGGCAACCGCATCAACACGACCGCCTGAGCGCAGTCCCGCGGCGCCAGTCCGGCGCTTGCCATCGTCACGCCCACACCACCGTCATCGACGGTGGCGAGTGGGTGTTTTTGTTTATCTATCCGCCTTTCTTTTCACGCCTATCGAGCTGACTCATTGATCATGACTCGCCATGGCGCGGCCGATTCAGTAAAATGATGCCGATTCCCTCGCGTTGTCCATGGCGCAGCCCGGGGCCTGTCTTTACTTTGACCCATGCAAGAGGATTCCCCATGAATAAACGTCAAGCTCTCATCGCCGCCGCCCTCGCGGGCCTCTGCGCCGGCACCACCGTCAACGCGGCTGCGCACGATGGTCCCGCGCCTGGCGACAAGGAAAAGTGTTACGGCGTGGCCAAGGCAGGGCAGAACGATTGCGCCTCGTCCGATGGCGCGCATTCCTGCGCGGGCCAGGCGGAGGCGGATAACCTGCCCACGGAATGGACCTATGTTGCCAAGGGCACGTGCGAACAGGCGGGCGGCTCCGTCAAACCCATCAAGGCTGGCAAGGCGGCAAAACCGGCCACGCAGCCGTAAGCGTCCGCCGCCCGCCCATGCCGCAGCCCATCCAGGCGCTGGCCGGCGTCGGCTTGCGCGCCGCGCACTACCGCGACTTCCTGGCGCGCCGGCCCAAGGTGGGGTGGCTGGAAGTGCACACGGAAAATTATCTGCAGCCGTCGGGCTGGGATAGCCACGTGCTGCAAGCCCTGCGCCAGGATTACCCGCTCAGCCTGCATGGCGTGGGCCTGGGCCTGGGTTCCGCGCGCGGCTTTTCCGAAGCGCATCTGCAGCGCGTGCGCGCCGTGGTGGAGCGCGTCGAGCCGATCCTCGTGTCGGAACACCTGAGCTGGGGCGCCGTGGCGCAGCAGCAACTCAATGATCTGTTGCCGCTGGCCTTGAATGGCGCCGCCCTCGATTTGCTCTGCGCCAGAGTGGGGCGGGTGCAGGATGTGCTGAAAAGGCCGATCTTGCTGGAGAATGTCTCCACTTACCTGCGTTTTGCCGACGATGCCATGAGCGAAGCGCAATTTCTGACGGAGTTGGCGCGGCGCAGCGGCTGCGGGCTGCTGCTCGATATCAATAACCTGTATGTGAACCAGTGTAACCACGGCGAAGACGCCATGACGGCCATGCAGTCGATCGCGCCCGGCAGCGTGGGCGAGCTGCACCTGGGCGGCCACCTGCTGACGCCGCACGCCGTGATCGACCACCATGGCGCCGCCGTGGCCGAGCCCGTCTGGGACTTGTATGCGGCCGCCTTGCTGCGCTTTGGCGCCATTCCCACCCTGGTCGAATGGGATACGGATCTGCCGCCGCTCGATATTCTGCTGGACGAGGCGGGCAAGGCGCAGGCCATGCTGGCGCGCCATGCGCCGCCAACGCCATGGCAGGAAACGGCGCTGCCATCCCCGTCGCCGCCCATGTCGCTTGACGCGCTTGCGGCCGGCCAGCAAACGTTTGCCACGGCTTTGCTCGATACCGTGGCAACCCTGCCATCGTTCGCGGGAGCGGCGGTGCCGCAGCGTTTTTCACTGTACCGCGGCAATCTGAGCGCCGCCTGGCGCCGCACCCTGGGCCACGCTTATCCCGTCGTGCTGGCGCTGGTGGGCGAGGATTTCTTTGGTGGCCTGGCGCGCGCGTATGGCCGGCAATATCCGTCAGATAGCGCCGATTTGAACCAGTTTGGCGACCGTTTCGCCGATTTTCTGGCCACTTTCCCGCATATCTCCGACTTGCCCTATCTGCCGGACATGGCGCGCCTGGAATGGGCCGTGCACCTGGCCCACTACGCGGCCGATGCGCAGGGCCTGGCGCCCGAGGCGCTGGCCGCCTTGCATCCCGATCAGCTGGAAGCGCGGCGTTTCAGCTTGCACCCCGCCTGCGTCTTGCTGGCATCGGACTGGCAAGTGGCGGCCCTATGGCAGGCGCATCAGGAGGGGGAAGGGCAGGGGATGTTTCCGCAGGATCTGCCGGCGGCCAGCTGCGCGCTCGTATGCCGGCCGCGCTGGAAGGCGCAGGTGCTGGTCGTGGATGCGGCGGCGCATGCGGCCTTGCTGGCCTTGCAGCGGGGCCAGACGTTCGGCGCCGCGCTCGATGCGGCGTTCGGGCTGGACCCGGCATTCGACCTGGCGGCACACTTGCGCCAGTGGCTGGCGCATGCGGTGTTGATGGCGTGATTACTTACTCGAAGGCCCGCAGCAGGCGCGCTTCGCCCGTCTGATCGCGGTACAGGGCATTCGCGGCCAGGGTGGCGTCCATCATGCGCGTGACTTGTTCTTCTTCAAAGCGGGCCAGTTCGGCCGTGGCCGCGACGAGGGCCAGTTCCAGCCTGGCGCGCGCGCTCTGGTACAGGCTGCTGGTGTATTTGTCTGTGTTACGCAGCAATTCTTCCGCGTTTTCTATTACCTGGCGCAAGTCGCCGATCAGGCGTTCCTGGCTGCGCGTACCTTGTTCGGGATGGTCCATGGCGCTTCCCTTCCGCAATCGATATTTATCTGACAATAACGACATATTGCAGCTCGATCCAGGCAACCGGGCGGCCTGGGCGCATGGGGCGGCTTGCGCGCCCCATGCCGGCATCAGGCGGGAGCGACGACCGTGATACGGATATCGCCCACGCTGACGACCTGGCCGGCGCGGATCTTGGCGGTCTTGCGCAATTCCTTCTTGCCATCGACCTTCACCACGCCGCTATCGACCATGACCTTGCCTGCGCCACCGCTGTCGCACAGGCCGACCAGCTTCAACAGCTGGTTCAGCTCGACGAACTCGGATGTTAAATCAAAGCTTACTTTTTGCATTGTATCCCTTATTGCAACGATGTGTTTTCAACACTTAATGACGGTGTCAACTAAGGTCATAGTTTACATGAAGCCAGGAAGAATGCAGGCTGAGCCTTAACTTTTGTTGGGCCGCGTCATGTCCAGTGGCACGATCCACGCATGGAATTGCTCTTCCGTCACAAAGCCCAGGGCCAGCGCCGCTTCCTTCAAGGTCGTGCCTTCATGCTGGGCCTGCTTAGCGATTTGCGCCGCCTTGTCGTAGCCGATGTGCGGCGCCAGCGCCGTGACCAGCATCAGGGAGCGCTCCATCAGTTCGGCGATGCGGTCACGGTTCGGCGCGATGCCGTGCGCGCAATGCTCGTCGAAGCTGCGCATGCCGTCGCCCAGCAGGCGCGCGCTTTGCAGGAAGTTATGCGCAATCAAGGGTTTGAAGACGTTCAACTCGAAATTACCCGAGGCGCCGCCCACGGTGATGGCGACATCGTTGCCAAACACCTGGCAGCACAGCATGGTCAGCGCCTCGCACTGGGTGGGGTTGACCTTGCCCGGCATGATGGAGCTGCCCGGCTCGTTTTCGGGGATGGTGATTTCACCGAGGCCGGAGCGGGGGCCGGACGCCATCCAGCGCACGTCGTTGGCGATTTTCATCAGGGCCGTGGCCAGGGTTTTCAGCGCGCCATGGGCGGCGACCAGCGCATCGTGGGCGGCCAGGGCGGCAAACTTGTTGCTGGCCGTCTCGAACGGCTGGCCCGTCAGGCGCGCCAGTTCCGCCGCGATGCGGCCGGCAAATTCCACGTGGGCATTCAATCCGGTTCCCACGGCCGTGCCGCCGGCGGCCAGCTGCAGCAGCGGCGGCAGCGATGCCGTGATGATGTGTTCGGCAAAGTCCAGCTGCGCCACATAGCCGGAAAACTCCTGGCCCAGGGTCAGCGGGGTGGCGTCCTGCAAATGGGTGCGGCCGATCTTGACGATGTTGGCAAATTCCGTGGCCTTGGCGTCCAGGGTGGCGCGCAACTGGCGCAGCGGCGGCAAGACCGTGTTGGCGACGGCCAGGGCGGCGGCCACGTGGATGGCGGTGGGAAAGATGTCGTTCGAGGACTGGCCCAGGTTGACGTCGTCATTCGGGTGCAGCAGGCGTGCGGCGCCGCGCAAGCCGCCGATCAGCTCGGAACCCCGGTTGGCCAGCACTTCATTCATGTTCATATTGCTTTGCGTGCCAGAGCCCGTCTGCCAGACGGCCAGCGGGAATTCCGCGTCATGCTTGCCGGCCAGTATTTCGTCGGCGGCTTGCGTGATGGCGATGGCTTTCTTGCCATCCAGTAATCCCAAGTCCAGGTTGACGTGGGCGGCCGCGCGCTTGACGGTGGCCAGGGCGACGATCAGTTCGGGCGGCATCTTTTCCGTGGAGATATGGAAGTGCTCAAGCGAGCGCTGCGTTTGCGCTCCCCACAGCCGGTCGGCGGGTACGTCGATCGGGCCGAAACTGTCGCGTTCGATTCTGCTACTCATGACATCCCTTTCATCGATGGAGGTGGATCGAGTGTACTCCAGACGTCAAAAAGACACAGGATGATGCTGTATTGCATCATTTTTGCTGTAGCGCATCTATATTTTTGCGATTTCCTGCCGTTAAAGACAGGCGAGTTCCCCTTCCTATCTTGTTATCAAAGCGATCAGTCCATGCACAGCAGCATCTTTCCCCGTTGGTCCCTGATCGCGTGCGCCGCCGCCAGCCTGGCCTTGCCGCTAGTGGCGGGCGCGGCCGAACTGGGCGAGATGGCGGTGCTGTCGCATGTGGGCCAGCCCTTGCTGGCCGAGATCGAACTGACGGCCCTGGCGCCCGAGGAAGCCAACGGCGTGGCCGTGCGGCTGGCCTCGCCCGACGTGTACCGGGGTGGCGGCATCGGCATGGATCCGGCCCTGCAAACCTTGACGATCAGCCCGCTGGAACGCGGTGGTAGGCACTATGTGCGCGTGAGCACCCGGCAAGCGATCCAGGCGGGCCACCTGCATCTGTATTTGTTATTGGGCAATGGCAGTGGCGCCATCGTGCGCCTGGGAACCTTGTGGCTGACGCCGGCGCCGCCCGCCGCCGTCAGTGCGCCAGCCAGGCCCGCCGTTGCGGCGCCCGTGCCTGTTCCCGCGCCTGTACTCGCGCCGTTGCCACGCGCTGCAGTTGGCGTTGCGTCGCTCGATGCCGCCGCGCTGGCGGCCCGCGCCCGCGCC
>NZ_WFLJ01000042.1 GCF_009208735.1 Janthinobacterium rivuli
GGCGTGGCGGCCACCGGCGAGGCCAGGGTGCCCGCCGGCGCGGGCAGGGTGGCGGCCGCGCTGGCCGACACCGCGCCCGACTGCGGCGTGCTGGCCATCGGCTGCAAGCGGCTGGCGCCCGCGTTGACCTCGGCCAGGAAGGCTTCCAGCGATTGCGCGACCGGGCCCAGCATCACTTCACGCACGCCCGAAAAATACTCTTCGCGCAGTTTGCGTTCCAGCAATTCTCCCTGATACAAGCCCAGGCCCAGCGAGACGGGCCGGCTGTTGCGGTAGGAATCGAGCTGTTCGATCCGGTCCTGCATGATTTCCAGCGCTTCGAAACGCGATTGCAGGTCGAGCCGCTTGTCCTGCACCTTGATCGCCTGGTCCAGGTCGGCCTGCACGTTGGTCACCAGCTGGCGGTTGGCCATGTAGGACCAGCTCCAGCCGGCCAGCGCCAGGCCCACCAGCGCGGTGGCGGCAAAGAAGGTGGCGTAGCGCAGACGGGTCTTGGCCGGACTGGCGTATTGGGCCACCAGTTCCTTGTCGGCGAAGATTACCTTGCGGAACAGATTGAGCAGGAAGTAGCCGTGCTGGTCCTGCACGGCGTGCTGTTGCTGCGGTTGCAATTTCAAATCGAAGCGTTGCGCCACGCGTTCCGACGAGGCCGATACCGACACGCCTTCCTGCAGCGCGCTGGTGAAATAGAAGCCGCGCATGACGGGCTTGAACTGGAACGGATTTTCCTCGAACAGGGTGGCGATGAAGGCGCGCAGCGAGCCCTTGATCGCGCTGAACTCGAGCGGGAAGGTAAACACGCCAGGCGGCATGCATTCGTTCTGCTGCAGCGCCATGCTGGCCAGGCTCAGCTCTTTCAAGCCGTCATACAGTTCATCGAAACGCTGGTCGAACTGCTCCAGCACGTCCTGCCTCGAACTGGTCTGGCTGTAGGGCAGGGTGGCGCCCCATACCCGGTCGCGTTCGCCGCGTTCCGTGTCCTGGAAAAATTCGTTGAAACCGGTAATCAGGTCGGCCTTGGTGAACACCACATAGACGGGCGCGTGCACTTCCAGTTTTTCCGTCAGTTCCTGCACCCGCTGGCGCAGGTTCTTGGCCAGGTTGATGGCGAACTCGGGGCGGCTGCCGGTCAGTTCGGCAATGCTGACGGCGATGATGATGCCGTTGATCGGCGCGCGCTTGCGGTGTTTTTTCAGCAGCGACAGAAAACCGAACCATTCGGCACGGTCTTCGTCATTGACCGAGTACCGGCCCGCCGTGTCGAGCAGGATGCCGTCGGTGGTGAAGAACCAGTCGCAATTGCGGGTGCCGCCGATGCCTTGCACGATCTTGCTGTCGGCAAAAGGAAACTGCAGGCCGGAATTGGCGATCGCCGTACTCTTGCCGGCCGCCGGATTGCCGATGATCATATACCAGGGTAACTCGTACAGGGCCGCGTCGCCCGACAACTGGCCCAGCTTGGAGGTCTTGATGGTGCCGATCGCTTCAAGCATGCGCTTGCGGATGGCTTCGGTTTCCTCGCGCTGGGTGGGGCCCGCCTTGGGCGTCGCGCCGGCCGTCTGCTGCTCCAGCATGCCGCCGAAGCTGGCGGCGTCGCGCTGGCGGCGCCTGCGCTGCAGCCACCATACCGCGCTGGCGGCCAGCAGAACCAGCGCCAGCGGCGGCACGATCCATACGAGCGGCCATTGAAAGATGACGGCGCAACTGGCCAGCAGCGCGGCCAGCGCCAGGAAACCGATGGCGAACAGGCTGAAACGGGTAGTAATGGAATGCCAGAATCGTTGCATCATAATATGAGGGGCGAGAGGTTGACAGGCATGGTGGAGGAAGGGGTCATGTGGCTGCGTGGGTTTCAGGGGAAGCAGCTGGCGCGGCCGCGGCCGGACCGACCACCACGGCGGCGCGCTGGAAGGCGTCGAGGTTGCTCAGGCATAGCACCTGGCCGGCATTCTCGGCCGCCTCGAGGCGCGCCAGCACCAGCGCCGCCAGGGTGGCCACCTGGCCACTCTGGCCGCAGGCCGCCGCCACGCTCAGTACGTCGCTGCTGAGATCGATATCGGGCAGCAGCACGCCGGCGTTGTTCATCAGTTCGATCATGCGGCTGGAGCGCTGGTCGGCATCGGCGTAGAGCCGCGTGATCGCGGCCGGGGCGACAGACGCCGCCGACATCGCCTTGCCGCCCAACTCGGCCAGCAAGGTGGCATCGCCATGGCTGCGGCTGTCCGCCGACTGGCCGCGCACGGCCATGCTGGCATGGTGCAGCAGTACCGGCGTGTCCGCTTGCAGCGCCGTCGCCTGGGCGGCGTCGGCCAGCAACAGGCCGGCCGCGCCTTCGCCGGGAATCTGCCCGCCCGGCTGGCCGGCATGGAACAGCAGCCCGCGCGTGCTCCAGTCATGTACGGTCAGCTCGCCGATATGGGAACCGCAGGCCAGTACGATGGCCAGGCAAGGCAGCTCTTGCAAGGCCGCTTGCGCGGCCAGCTGCTCGATCAGCGCCAGCGGCCCGCTGTCGCCGGCCAGGTGCACGCTGAGCTTGTCGGACGGCCAGCCGTGTTGTCCCGCTTGCGCGCGCAGCCAGGCGGCGCCCGTGTCGCGCTGCGGCTGGTCCCAGTCGGGCGGCAACAGCAGATGCAGTTGCAGCGTCGGCAGCGGCAGTGCGGTGCGCGCGCCCGTCTGCGCCGCCGCTGTGTAGTCGTCGAGCCCCGTGTGCATCGCCGCTTCCTGCATCAGTTCGTTCAATACCTCGGTGCCCAGCGCCAGCGCGCGCAAATGTTCGGCATCGAAATGCGCTGCTGCATCCCGCGCCGTATCGACCGGACGGGCCCGCAGCCAGTCGTCCAGCAGTTCCTTCTGGCTCAGTTCATCGAGGTCCGCCACGCGGGCGCTCATCACCGGGTAGCCCTGCGCGTCGGTCAGCTCCGGATCCAGTGCGGGACGCTGCTGCTTGTCCAGCAGCGCGGCCGCCAGTTCCGGCGCCGAGGCGCCGCCCGGCATGCGCAGCGCGGCGGCGGCCAGGTGCAGC
>NZ_WFLJ01000043.1 GCF_009208735.1 Janthinobacterium rivuli
TGGCGGCAACGGCGGCGGCCGTGGCGTTGGTCGAGTTCAGCACAGCCGCGGCGGCGGCCGCATCATCGGCCAGGGCCGCGTTCAGGGAAGCCAGCGCGTTGGCGGCGATGGTGGCGGCGCTGGCGGCCGCGTTGTCGGCCAGTTGCGCCGCTTGCGCGGCTGCTTGAGACGCATTGGCGACGGTGGCGGCGGTGGCGGCCGCCAGATCGTCTGCGATGGCGGCGGCGGTGGCCGCGCTCGCCGTCACAGCGGCGGCGGCCGTGGTGGCCGCATTCGCGTCCGCCTGCAAGGCCGCATTCAAGGCGGCCAGCGCATTGGCCGCCGCCGCGAGGGTGTCGTCCAGTTGTGCCGCCGTGGCCGCTGCTTGCGAAGTCAGGGCCAGGGTGGCGGCGGCGGTGGCGGCATTGTCGGCCGCGAGCGCATTGTTCAGCGCGGTCAGGGACGCTGCCGCCGTCGCCGCTGTCGAGGCGGCCGCCGCGTCATCGGCCTGCGCCGATTGCGCGACGGCCTGCGACAGGGCTGCCGTGGTGGCGGCGGTGGTGGCCGCCAGCGCCGCCACCAGGTCGAGCGGATGGGCTTGCGAGTAAGCGGCCAGGGCAGCGGCATTCGCCGCGTCGTTGTTGGCGATGGTGGTCAGGGCGGCGGCATCCGTCAGGGCGGCCTTGGTGGCCGCCACGGTGGCGGCCGTGACGTCGAGCGTGTGGGCGGTGCCCAGCAGGACGGCATCGGTGAGGCCGGCGACGGTGGCGGCGGCCGTGGCGGCGGTGGCATTCACGGTCGCGACCAGGCCCAGGGCGACGGCATCCGTCAGGTTGGCCGTCGTTTGCGCTGCCGTGGCGGCGGCCGCGTCGACCGTGGCCGTCAAGCCCAGGGCCACGGCGTCGGTCAGGGCGGCCGTGGCCGCTGCCGTGTTGGCGGCGGCCGTGGCGGCCGTTGAAACGGTGCCCAGGGCCACCGCATCGGTCAGGTTGGCAACGGCCGCAGCGGTGCTGGCGGCCGTGTTGGCGGCCGTCGAAACGAGGCCCAATGCCACGGCGTCGGTCAGGTTGGCGGTCGTTTGCAGGGCGGCAGCGGCTGTCGCGTCGACCGTGGCGACCAGGCCCAATGCCGTGGCGTCCGTCAGCGCGGCAGTGGCGGCGGCCGTATTGGCGGCCGTGGTGGCGGCGGCCGAGACGGTGCCCAGGGCCACGGCGTCGGTCAGGTTGGCCACGTTCGTCGCCGTATTGGCGGCAGCGGCGGCGGCCGTGGCGAGCAGGCCCAGGGCGGCCGCATCGGTCAGGTTGGCCGTTGCCTGCAAGGCGCTGGCGGTGGCCGCGTCGGCCGTGGAAATGATGCCCAGGGCCGTGGCATCGGTCAGCGCCGCCAGGCTGGCGGCGGAGCTGGCGACCAGCGCATCGGCATTCGAGATGAGGCTCAGCGCGATGGCGTCCGTCTGGCCAGCCGTCGTCACGGCGGCCGCCGCGGCCGCATCGGCGGCTGCCGAGAGCGTGCCCAGGGCTACGGCGTCGGTCTGGTTGGCAACGAATATTGCCGTCGCCAGCGCGTTTTGCGCCAGCGTATTGGCGGCGGTCAAAGTGGTGACCGCCGTCTGTGCGGCAAGTTCAGCGGCGGCGTCGCTCGTGGAGATGATGCCCAGCGCGCCGGCATCGGTCAGCCCGGCCGTGGCGGCGGCGCTCGCGGCGGCGGCCTGTGCGGCGGCGGCTGCGCTGACGGCCGAGATGTCGATCCCGCCCAGCAGGGCGGCTGTTTCCGCTGCCGAGACGGCAGCGGCAGCGGCGGTGATGAGCGCATCGGCATCGGTCAGGCCGGCGGTGGTTTGCAGGCCGGCCGCCACCAGCGCGTCGGCGGCGGAGATGCCGGCGAGGAGGAGGGCGTCCGTCAGGCCTGCATCGGCATCGGCGCCATCGGCGTCGAGCTGCAGGGCGTTGACGGTGGCCGTCAGGTCGACGACGCTGGTCTGGCCGGCCGTGACGTTGGCGGCCAGGGCAGCGAGGTTGGCCAGATTGAAGGCATTCAGGGCGACGTTGACGTCCAGCAGGCTCGCTTGCGAATTGGCGGCGGCCGCATCGGCGTCGGCCTGGTCGGCCGCTTGCTGCAGGGCGACGACATCGGTCTGGTCGGCCACGGCCTGGGCGTTGGCGGCATCGCTGGCGGCGGCCGCGTCGGCAGCAGCGAGGGCGGACGCATCCGTCTGGTCGGCCGTCGTTTGCGCCGCCAGCGCGGCGGCGGCATCGGCGTCGGAAATCACTTGCAGGGCGGCGGCGTCCGTCAATGCCGCTTGCGCGGCGGCGGCGGTCGAGGTGTTGGCGGCCGCATCGGCCGTGATTTGCAGGGCGGCCGCGTCGCTCAGGCTGGCGGTGACGACGGCATTCGCGGCCACGGTGGCGGCGAGGGCGGCGGCGGCATCGAGCGCGGCCGCATCCGTGCTGGCGGCCAAGGCGGCCGCCGCGGCGGCAGCGGCGTCGGCATTGGATATCACGGCCAGCGCGGCCGCGTCGGTCAGGTCGGCCTGCGTCTGTGCCGCATCGGCCGCCAGGGTGGCGGCGTCGGCGATCAGGCCCAGGGTGGGCGCGTCCGTCATGTTCGCTTGCGTCTGCGCATTGGCGGCGTTCGTCGCGGCGGCATCGGCGGCGGCCTGCAGGGCGACGGCATCGGTGGCGTTGGCGATCGAGGCGTCCCAGGCGGCAACGCCGGCGGCGGCGTCCGCTGCCATGCTCAGGGCGACGGCATCGGTGAGTCCCGCTTGCGTGCTGGCGGTGGCGGCCGCGTTCGCTGCGGCGGTGGCGGCGATGCCCAGTGCCGCGGCGTCGCTGGCATTGGCGTTTGCCGCCGCATTCGCTGCCGCGGTGGCGGCGGCGTTCGAGGCGGCGGCCAGGGCGGCGGCGTCGGTGGC
>NZ_WFLJ01000044.1 GCF_009208735.1 Janthinobacterium rivuli
CCAGCGCCAGCGCCCGTCGCGCCCGTGCCGCCGGCGGCCACGGCCGCGCCCGTGCACCATGCCAGGCCGGTGCCGGAACCGAAGCAGGAAACGCCTGGGCAGGCCGCTCCCGCTCCCGCTCCCGCTCCGGCGCCGGCCCTGCCCACGCCTGCGCCGGCGGCCGAAGAGAGCGTGCCCGGCATGCGCGACCTGCCCGAGCCGATACAGCGGCAGATTCCCCCGGTCGCCATCGGCGGGTATATCTATTCGAAGAATCCGGCCGACCGCCTGCTGTTGATCGACAAGGTCTTGCGCCACGAAGGCGAGGAACTGGCGCCCGGTCTGGTGCTGGAAAAGTTGCAGCCGAAGGCAGCCATCTTCAGTTTCAAGGGCTACCGCTACCGCGTGCCCTATTGAGTTGTTGCGCATCAAGGCCGGGCCGCCATAGCTGAACCATACTGACCTGGCCTGGTCGAACCAGGGTCGCTGCGCCTATGTGCGCGGCCGGGGAGGTCCGATGATTGCTGCCGCAACCGCTGGCGAGGGTATGCTTGATGCGCATGGCTTGGGTAAGCTGGCGCGCATCGACCACATCGTCGTGCTGATGATGGAAAACCGCTCGTTTGACCACATGCTCGGCTACCTGAGCCTGGAAGGCGGGCGCGCCGACATCGACGGCTTGCAGGCCAGTCATGCCAACCTGCATGCGGGCGTACGCTACCCCGTGCACCATTTGCGGCGCACGGCCTTCGGCCCGCAGCAAGACCCGTCGCATACGGGCACGTCGGTGGCGCAGCAATTGCAAAATAATAACGGCGGCTTCGTCGACAATTATGCGCAAACGCATCCGGGCGACCCCGACATCGATCTGGTGATGGGTTACTACAATGCGGCCGACTTGCCCATGTACGATTTCCTCGCGCAGCAGTTCTGCGTCTGCGACCGCTGCTACAGTTCCGTGCCGGGCGCCACCTGGCCCAACCGCCTGTATGCGGTCAGCGGCAAGGCGGCCGGCAGCAAGGATAGCAAGCGCGTGCCCCTGTATGCGAACAAATCCTTCGTGCGCCACCTCGAACGGGCCCAGGTCAGCTGGAAGTTTTATTCCGCCTGGAAACCCTGGAGCCTGGCTTTCAGCGACGATCATTACCGTTCCTCCGAGCTATATGAACCATTCGGCTCCAGCGCCCGTCGCTATGGCTTCATCGGCGATGCGCTGGCGGGCGCCTTGCCCTCGGTCAGCTGGATCGATCCGCATTTCTTCGAGAATGACGACCACCCGCCGGCCGATATCCGCGCCGGCCAGGCGCTGGTGGCGCAGGTTTACCAGGCCCTGTCGCGCGGTCCCGCCTGGGCGCGCACCTTGTTCATCCTCAGCTATGACGAACACGGCGGCTTTTTCGACCATGTACCGCCGACCACCGCCATCGACGACGACCCCGCGTTTCGCCAGTACGGCGTGCGCGTGCCCATGCTGCTCGTGTCGCCGCTGATCGCGCCGGCCAGCGTCAGTCACGAGGTGGTCGACCACACGTCGATCATTAAGACCATCCTGCAGCGCTTTTGCCGCGCCGCCGATGGCGCCTTGCCCCAAATGGGCGCGCGCGTGGCGGCCGCCAGTGGCCTGGGCGCCGTGCTGACCCTGGCGCAGCCGCGCGCGGCGCCCGCCGTGCC
>NZ_WFLJ01000045.1 GCF_009208735.1 Janthinobacterium rivuli
CACGAAGCAATCGGAAGTGGTTCCAAGAAAAGCCTCTAAGCTTCAGTCATACGAGACCGTACCGCAAACCGACACAGGTGGGCGAGATGAGTATTCTAAGGCGCTTGAGAGAACTCGGGAGAAGGAACTCGGCAAATTGGTACCGTAACTTCGGGAAAAGGTACGCCCCGGTAGCTTGATTGGTTTACTCCATGAGGGTGAAAGGGTTGCAATAAACTGGTGGCTGCGACTGTTTAATAAAAACACAGCACTCTGCAAACACGAAAGTGGACGTATAGGGTGTGACGCCTGCCCGGTGCTGGAAGATTAAATGATGGGGTGCAAGCTCTTGATTGAAGTCCCAGTAAACGGCGGCCGTAACTATAACGGTCCTAAGGTAGCGAAATTCCTTGTCGGGTAAGTTCCGACCTGCACGAATGGCGTAACGATGGCCACACTGTCTCCTCCCGAGACTCAGCGAAGTTGAAATGTTTGTGATGATGCAATCTACCCGCGGCTAGACGGAAAGACCCCATGAACCTTTACTGTAGCTTTGCATTGGACTTTGAACCAATCTGTGTAGGATAGGTGGGAGGCTTTGAAGCGGGGACGCTAGTTCTCGTGGAGCCAACCTTGAAATACCACCCTGGTTTGTTTGAGGTTCTAACCTTGGTCCGTTATCCGGATCGGGGACAGTGCATGGTAGGCAGTTTGACTGGGGCGGTCTCCTCCTAAAGTGTAACGGAGGAGTTCGAAGGTACGCTAGATACGGTCGGACATCGTGTTGATAGTGCAATGGCATAAGCGTGCTTAACTGCGAGACTGACAAGTCGAGCAGGTACGAAAGTAGGACATAGTGATCCGGTGGTTCTGTATGGAAGGGCCATCGCTCAACGGATAAAAGGTACTCTGGGGATAACAGGCTGATTCCTCCCAAGAGTTCATATCGACGGGGGAGTTTGGCACCTCGATGTCGGCTCATCACATCCTGGGGCTGTAGCCGGTCCCAAGGGTATGGCTGTTCGCCATTTAAAGTGGTACGTGAGCTGGGTTTAAAACGTCGTGAGACAGTTTGGTCCCTATCTGCCGTGGGCGTTGGAAATTTGAAGGGGGCTGCTCCTAGTACGAGAGGACCGGAGTGGACGAACCTCTGGTGTACCGGTTGTCACGCCAGTGGCATTGCCGGGTAGCTAAGTTCGGAAGAGATAACCGCTGAAAGCATCTAAGCGGGAAACTTGCCTTGAGATGAGATTTCCCAGAGCCTTGAGCTCTTTGAAGGGTCGTTCGAGACCAGGACGTTGATAGGCTGGGTGTGGAAGTGCAGTAATGCATTAAGCTAACCAGTACTAATTGCCCGTACGGCTTGTCCCTATAACCTTAGCAGGTACAGAGGATAAGA
>NZ_WFLJ01000046.1 GCF_009208735.1 Janthinobacterium rivuli
AATAGCCGTCGTAGCCATACGGCACGGTGACGGGGTGGTAGCCGCGCGGCACCATCACCACGTCGTGGTTTTCCACGGCCATGGCTTCGTCGATGGAACGGTCGTCCGTGTAGACCCGTTGAAAGGCGAAGCCCTGCTCCGGGTTCAGGCGGTGGTAGTACGTTTCTTCCAGCGAACTTTCCAGCGGAATATTGTCGCTGTCGTGCTTGTGCGGCGGATAGCTGGACGAGTGGCCGGACGGCGTGACCACCTCGACCACCAGCAAGCCATCGGCCTCCGCCGTCTGCGGCAGGATGTCGCACACATAGCGGGTATTGGCGCCCTTGCCGCGCACGGAGCGCGTCATGGCAGACGGTTCGATCAGGCGCGCCGGACGGTGGGTCGTGGCCGGCGCGCTGCACAGGGCCACTTCCGCATTGCCCACGGCCGTGATGCCGACCGTGGTTTCCAGCGGCACATACACGGCATACGGCGAGACGTCGTCAAACACGCTCTGGCGATTGCCGATGGCTTCCCACATCTGTTCACCGGCCCGCACCGTCACCGTGCCCGTCAGCACGACAATGCACAGTTCGCGCTTGCCCGTTTCCAGATTCAGGCTCTCGCCGGCCGCCAGACGATGCGCGGCGAAGCCCACGTGCGTCCAGCCGGCCGATTCCGGCGTCACCTCGACGATCTTGCCGCCGGTCTTGGCCGCTTTGACGAGCAGCGGGCTCATGCCGCCTCCCGTTTCAAGCGGGGAATCGCGTCAACCAGGCGCGCCAGGTAATCGTGGCCCATCTTCGCATATTGATAGCTGGGCGCGACGGCCGGGTCCTGCTCCGCCTCCACCACCAGCCAGCCTTCGTAGCCATGCAGATACAGGCGCGTCAGGATGGCCGGAAAATCGATGCAGCCGTCGCCGGGCACGCTGAAGGCGCCATTGATGACGGCCTGCAGGAAACTCCAGTGGCCATTCCTCGCCAGTTTCACCACGTTGGGGCGCACGTCCTTGCAATGCACGTGGCAGATGCGATCGATATGCTTGTTGAGCACCGCCAGCGCGTCGCCGCCGGCAAAGGTGATGTGACCGGTGTCGAACAGCAAGCCCACTTCCTGCCCCGTCAAGGCCATCAACTGGTCCACGTCGGCCGGCGTTTCCACGTAGGCGCCCATGTGATGGTGGTAGGCCAGGCGCACGCCATGGTCGAGCAAGTGTTTGGCAAACGCCGTCAGCTTGTCGGCGTAGTCCTGCCATTGCCGCTGCGACTGGAAACGCGGGCGCTTATATAAAGGACGGGCTTCGCCCTGGATGGCATCGGCCACTTCGCCGTACACCATGACGGTGGCGCCGCTGTCGGCAAGTAAATGTAAATGCGATTGGAC
>NZ_WFLJ01000047.1 GCF_009208735.1 Janthinobacterium rivuli
TAATCTGTATCAAGGGAAATGTCGGGACGTAAAAAAAAGCCACTAACCCGTTGATTGTATTGGGTTTAATGGCTTTTTTGATGTTGCTGAATTCTGTGCGCTGGTGCCCGGAGCCGGAATCGAACCGGCACGCCCTTACAGGCGGGAGATTTTAAGTCTCCAGTGTCTACCAGTTTCACCATCCGGGCAGCGCGGCGAGATTCTAGCACATGTGATGCTCGTTACGCCATCTTGTGCCTGTCTGCTAGATCAATGGTCTGCGTTCTTCATTGTTTTTGATCGCCCGGCGGCTATGCGTTGGGTATGGCGGTCCTGGTATTCGTTCTGTCGCGACTGGTGTGTGTTGTAAAATGAAATATCCGCTTCGGCATGAAAAATGAGTGTTTTATGCAATGTATATATCACGTCAAGAAATCAATTTTCCTATACTTGAAGTATGTGGCAGGCATTACTTTACTGGGTATCAGCTTCTCCGCGTTTTCTTCAGACGACATTAATTACGATCCTTACGCACAAGTAAGGGCCGAACAGTTTGAGGCGTTCACTTCCAATACGGTCTCCTGTATGGAAGTAAGGGTGCGTGGAGCACTTTTGCAGGGAATTCGTGATAGTGAAAAAATTGTGGTCTGGATAAAGCAGGTTTGTGGTCCATTTCTGCGAAACTTTATGATCGAATCATTAAAGCGGCCAGCGGCTGAAGCTGATGAATTTATTCACTCCATAGCTTCTCGACAGTTGCGTAGTATTCCTGGCCTCAGTTTTGTAGAGCCGTCTAATGTCGTGAAAAAACAGAACCCGACATTGGGCGTCCAACCTGCGCCTTTGAGACAATTTATGTGGAATAAGCCTGATGTCCTGAAAGGGATATTAATGCGAGGAAAATTTTCTAATTGTTGTACCGCTGGCTTAGCTGAAAATGCTAATTTTTATTTTGTTCGTTTAGAAAAAATACAGGTATGACCGGTGAAAACGGTGATGAAGGCAAGCCGAATATTGATGTCGTTAGAGAGGTGCAAATTGAGAGTTCCGCGGTCAAGACATCTGACGAATCAAAAATAGGTAAAGTAGTTAGAGTCTCATGCATTGCGCTTATCTTTGGGAATACTGGTCACTATGCTCGTCTGGCGTACTGCGAAGGGGCCTCAGTTCACTGATTTAGTAACATCGCCTT
>NZ_WFLJ01000048.1 GCF_009208735.1 Janthinobacterium rivuli
GCTGCAATCTCTTCCTCGACGGAGCGGTGCGCCAGCCGGCCCGAATACCAGCCGGAGACGCAGGCCAGGCCATACTTGCCCAGCACGGCGTTCAGGGACGGGGCGTCTTTCGGAAACTTGTTGCCCAGCTCAAAACCGACATAACCAATCTCGGCGCCTTCCTTGAGGGCCGTTTCCAGCGGCGTCTCGCCGCCCAGGCTCGGCAAATCGTCGTTCATCCACGAGATCGGGTTGATGCCGATCTTCACATTCCATGTAGTCATTGTTGTTGTCCTTGGCGGTCGAGTTCATAACGGGCGCGGGCAAGCTGCACGCCTGGTTGGGTGGACACTTCCGGCACGGCCACTTCCCACCAGCAGCCGCCCTCCTGCGTCGTGCGCGTGTCGTCCGTGTCGATGCAGATCAAGTAGGTGCGCGATGCGGCGCGGGCGCGCAGCATGGCTTGCTCCAGTTCGGCGATGTTGGCCACGTGTTCGGACAGCGCCCCCAGCGATCGCGCATGCAGGGCGAAGTCGATACGCGGGGCGCTGTCGGGCAACATATTGTTGAACGAGGCATTGCCGCAGGCCTGCTGCAATCGGTTGATGCAGCCGTAGCCCCGGTTGTCGAGCACGACGATGATGAGTTTTTTGTCCAGCATGACGGAGGTGGCGATTTCCGAATTCATCATCAGATAGCTGCCGTCGCCCACCATGACGATCACCTCGGCATCGGGTCTGGCCATCTTGACGCCGAGGCCGCCGGCGATTTCATAGCCCATGCACGAATAACCGTATTCCATGTGGTAGCCACCGGGTGTTTCCGTGCGCCACAGTTTGTGCAGTTCGGCCGGTAGCGTCCCCGCCGCGCAGACGACGATGTCGCGGGTGGTCGAGTCGCTGGATGAACGCTGCACGGCGCCGATGACTTCGCCGTCGTACGGCAAGCCGGCGACTTCCCGTTTGCCCGTGA
>NZ_WFLJ01000049.1 GCF_009208735.1 Janthinobacterium rivuli
GGATTCCAGCCATGTCAAGGGTAGGTAAGGTTTTTCGCGTTGCATCGAATTAATCCACATCATCCACCGCTTGTGCGGGTCCCCGTCAATTCCTTTGAGTTTTAATCTTGCGACCGTACTCCCCAGGCGGTCTACTTCACGCGTTAGCTGCGTTACCAAGTCAATTAAGACCCGACAACTAGTAGACATCGTTTAGGGCGTGGACTACCAGGGTATCTAATCCTGTTTGCTCCCCACGCTTTCGTGCATGAGCGTCAATCTTGACCCAGGGGGCTGCCTTCGCCATCGGTGTTCCTCCACATATCTACGCATTTCACTGCTACACGTGGAATTCTACCCCCCTCTGCCAGATTCTAGCCTTGCAGTCTCCAATGCAATTCCCAGGTTGAGCCCGGGGATTTCACATCAGACTTACAAAACCGCCTGCGCACGCTTTACGCCCAGTAATTCCGATTAACGCTTGCACCCTACGTATTACCGCGGCTGCTGGCACGTAGTTAGCCGGTGCTTATTCTTCAGGTACCGTCATTAGCAAGAGATATTAGCTCTCACCGTTTCTTCCCTGACAAAAGAGCTTTACAACCCGAAGGCCTTCTTCACTCACGCGGCATTGCTGGATCAGGCTTTCGCCCATTGTCCAAAATTCCCCACTGCTGCCTCCCGTAGGAGTCTGGACCGTGTCTCAGTTCCAGTGTGGCTGGTCGTCCTCTCAGACCAGCTACTGATCGATGCCTTGGTAGGCTTTTACCCTACCAACTAGCTAATCAGATATCGGCCGCTCCACGAGCATGAGGTCTTGCGATCCCCCACTTTCATCCTTAGATCGTATGCGGTATTAGCGTAACTTTCGCTACGTTATCCCCCACTC
>NZ_WFLJ01000004.1 GCF_009208735.1 Janthinobacterium rivuli
GGCGAGCATATCAGGGGCTCAGGTGCATGATTCCCGCATGCTGGTTACCCTGCTTGAGGCCGTTCCTTCAGTAGCAGGGCTTGCCGGCCGTCCACGCAAACGTCCTGCCAAACTGCATGCCGACAAAACCTATGCTTCGCGCGCCCATCGGGCCTGGTTGCGCAGCCGTGGCATCGCTCCACGCATAGCCCGCTATGGCATCGAGTCGCGCGAACGCCTGGGTAAATGGCGCTGGGTGGTCGAACGCACGCTGGGCTGGCTACACCGCTTCCGCCGATTACGCATCCGCTACGAGCGCCGTGCCGATATCCATCAGGCATTCCTCTCGCTTGCCTGCATACTCATCTGCTGGAGATACATTCAGCGGTTTTGTTAGGCGTTCTAAACCCGACAAAAACTGGTAGCGATTCCGCCAAATTTACGCCATGATTACGCGAGCGACGCCGACGCCGACGCCATCATGGTGGGCCTGATCGCCTGGCTGAAAGTCCACCAGCTCGACCTGATGGCCAACGAGGAAACCCGCAAGCAAGGCATCGCCTTCGAAGTGGATTTTAACAACCATGAAACGGTCGATATCCCCATCAAGCTGGACCTGACCGAGCGCGCGGCCGTCAAGACCGGCGAGGCGAGCTGCCTCGACATCAAGCACCTGGTCGAGATACAGCACACGCCACCCTACGCGGATGAGTTCTGAAAGCTGTACGACGGCGACATCCTGCTGGCCGAATGGCGCACGCCCGAGGCCGCACCATGAACGACGACCTGCATGCGCTGGAAGCCTGGGCCGGCGCACTGCTGGCCAGGCTGCAGCCGGCCCAGCGCCGCGCCATCAATCACAAGGTGGCCATCGACCTGCGCCGCAGCCAGGCGCAGCGCATCAAGGCGCAGCGGGGGCCGGATGGCGCAGCCTATCCGGCGCGCAAGCGGCACAAGGAATTCAAGGGGAAGAATGGGCGGATCAAGCGGCAAAAGGCGGCCATGTTTGCGAAGATTCGCACCGCGAAGCACCTGAAAGTGAAGGCGAGCGGCGACCAGATCGAGGTCGGGTTCTTTGGCTGGGTGGCGCGCGTGGCGCATGTGCATCAGTTTGGTCGGCAAGACCAAGTTTCAAAAAAAGGCCATGTCTACAAGTACCCGGTGAGGTCGCTGCTCGGGTTAAGTGAAGCGAATCGAAACTTGATACGTGAATCACTGTTGCGTCACATGGAAAAAAAACTAAGACGCTTCACTGTAAACTTTAACCAACACAAGTTGCCAAATTAACTATATTCACATAATTACATCCGTGCCGGCCCGGAACAGCAATTCACGTCACCGTGACAATCCGTGACTTTTCGAGCGTAGTAATTCGTTATGCTTTTGGCCGCCAGCGGCAAAAGGGGCGGTACGCTAGGTGAAAAGAATGTTCGCCTCGCTCCAACAAACAATAAATATAGGAATCGAATGCGACATCCAGACTTTAATCCGCCAGGGAAGGCACCAAAACTCACCAGTCGCCGCTCAACGTTGACTGGTCTATTTTTCACAACATTAACACCGTACCTCGAACCGACAGAGGAGGAGGTAGACGAGGCTCTTGCAGTGCTCGGCATGAAGCGCGGATCGTGCGTCTGCGCATACTGCGGGGATAAGAAATCTGAATGGGACCATTTTCGTGCAGTGGTCAGGGAGCGAAAGCCTACGGGCTACATTACTGAAATTGCAAATCTTGTTCCCGCATGTGGTAAGTGCAATCAGTCGCGCGGGAACAGGGATTGGGAAACATGGATGCGTAGCTCTGCTTCGAAATCTCCAGCGAATCGCGGCGTCGTAGATATCGAACAACGAATCAGTTGTCTCAAGGCATTTGAGTCTTGGCGTACTCCTGTTTGTATCGACTATGCCAAGTTGACTACTGTCGATCATTGGGATTTCCATACAAAAAATCTGGAGCGCGTGCTTTCCCTGCTTGAAGAGGCCGAAAGGCATGCTCTAGACATTCGCTCAATTGCCGCGATTGAGGCACGAAAGCAGCGCGATCAAGCCACTCAACCTGAAATTCAAGAAGTTCTCAACGACCGCATAAACTGAGGCGATGTAGTGTCTTCTGTGCTTATGCCGGCGGATAGGCCCGCTTCGGGGCGGAAACTTGCAACGACGACAGCCGGCCAACATCTACCATTTGAGCGGTGGCTAACGAATGGCTGAGATTGTCAAATAAATAATTCGATAGAGCTTTTAATTTAAATCAGAAATCATATATGTTCTTTAATCTTCCTAGTAAAAAACGTCAGCTCACTATCATTTCAATTGCAATTGTAGGCTATCTGATTTTTGTCGTTTCGGGGAGTTTACTTCTTCCCGATATCGGCGATAAGACGAAAAAAATTCTTACACAAACCGGTCTCGTTTTTCTATATTTCGCAGCCCTATTGGCCGGTTTGCCATTTGTATGGTCAGCAAAAGCGAGACATAACTTAAGCCTTGCAAATGAAATAATTAAAAGAGAAAATATTTTAATTGAAAGAATAATTGCTTTGCCAGCAGAAGAGCACGGTACATATACGAATCAAATTGAGGCAGCAAAACAAGATATCAAAAATTCTAAACATCAAATAGAATTAGCAAATGAAGAGTTGCCTAAATTTTATGAATGGTGCGGCGCTTTTTCATTGGCATTAGTATTTTTAGGTACATTGGTCTGCATTATTGGCGCTAGCTGATCTACCTTTACTTATTTCGATCAAAACCTGGAAAAAAACATAGTTTAATCAAATAATTTAAAGGAGTATCCATGTCGGAATATTTCCTTTCGCCTCCCGACATTCCGCTCTACCATTACACCGGTATCGAAGCTTTACTTGGAATGGCAAGCAATCGGGAACTTTGGGTGGGAAACATCCACTATATGAATGACTCCGAAGAGTTAACCCATGCAGTGGACATGCTCCAAGATCACTTGAGCTTTAGGATTAGTGAGTGTGACGTCAAAGACGGAAGGCGGTCAATGTTTTTGAGGGCATTCTCGAGATGGGTCGAGAATGAATCATGGGAGCCGCAGCGCCACAATCTTTACATTTTCTCGTTATCGGAGCAACCAAGCTTGCTCAGCCAGTGGCGAAGTTACACGCCGCATGGTAAAGGTGTAAGCATAGGGTTTTCTCCGGCTCTCTTGAGAAAACTACAAGAAATCAATGGTTGCCACCTCGCCAAATGCATTTACACTTGCTGTGAAAAAGAAAATTTGTTTGACCAATTGATCGAGACCCTTCAGGCCAAGTTGGGTAAAAAGGGGGCGGAGCACCTCAAAAATTACTCAAAATGTGCGCTTGCTTTGAGAGAAGAAACTCAGTACATAATAAGGACGCTCGCGCTAATTAAGCATGAAGCCTTTAGTGAAGAGCGTGAGTGGCGGTTGATTTCAGAATCCGAACCAAATGCACACTTTGACTTATCGCTCGCTGAGTTCAGGCCCGGTGCAAGTATGTTGATGCCGTATCTGAAATGGAAGTTACCAGATGACGAATGGCTATTCGATAGTATTCTCTTAGGGCCGACTCCGCATCCCTGCTTAGCTATCGCATCGCTTAGGGCGTTAGCACTTAAATATAGACTTACTACTCAGGTACAAGAGAGCCAAATTCCATATCGCGTCTGGTAATTTAAGGATAGTTAAAAATCGGCGTTGCCTAACTAGGAATACTATACTCTGCCATAGTCGCTAAGTCGTTTATCAACCCGTCCCCGCGTGCATCCGCACGCGGACTTCGGCAACATGCACTGCATGAACGCCGACCTGTCCGACCTCCTCCGCCTGCTGCAAAACCTGATCCGCCTGGGCACCATCGCCGAAGTCAAAGGAGCGAAGGCGCGCGTGCGGCTCGGGCCGACACTCACCACCGAATGGCTGAAATGGGCCACCCGGCGCGCCGGCAGCACGCGCACCTGGTCGGCGCCCACCGTGGGCGAACAAGTGATCTTCTTTTCCCCCGGCGGCGACCTGACGCGCGGCATCATCCTGCCGGCGCTGTACTCGCAGGAATTTGACGCGCCCGAAACCAGCGGCACCATCCACACCACGCATTACCCCGACGGCGCCGTGGTGCAGTACGACCATGCGACCCACGCCCTGACTGCCACGCTCCCCGGCGGGACTGCCACCATCACGGCCGACAAAGTCACGTCGAACGCGCCCAGCACCATTTGCACGGGCGACCTGACCGTCATGAAAAACCTGATCGTCAAGCAATCCGCCACCGTGGAAGGCGTCACCACCCTAAACGGCGGCGTGAACGCCAAGGCCGGCGCCGCCGGCGGCGTGGTCATGGCCGAGCAAGGGACGATCAAAGCCAGCGAAGACGTGCAGGCCGGCGCCATCAGCTTGCTCAAGCATCCGCACGGCGGCGTCAAGCAAGGTGACGACCAGTCAGAAGGGCCATTGCCATGATGGGCATGCACGCCGCCACCGGGCGCAGCCTGACGGGCCTGCGCCACCTGCGCCAATCAGTGGCCGACATTCTCACGACACCCATCGGCTCGCGCATCCGGCGCCGCCGCTATGGTTCCGACGTGCCCGAGCTGATCGACCAACCATTAAACAGCGCCACGCAGTTGCGCATCTACGCGGCCACCGCCTTTGCCCTGCGCCGCTGGGAGCCGCGCCTGCAGCTCGCCAGCGTGCAGCTCACGCGCGACACGGACGGCGCCATCGCGCTGCTGCTCGATGGCACGGCGAATGGCCAGGGCATCACGATGGCCGTGTCCGTCAAGCAAGGCTGTGCCGTATGAGCACGCCCATCGACCTGACCCAGTTGCCGGCACCGAGCGTGGTCGAGGTGCTGGACTTCGAAACCATCCTCGCTACACGCAAAGCCCACCCGGTGAGCCTGCTGCCGGAAACCGAGCGCGCCGCCGTCACGGCCTTGCTGGAACTGGAATCGGAACCGGCCACCAAGCCGCTGGAAGAAAACGCGTGTCAGGAAACCATCCTGCCCAACCGCGTCAACGAGGCCGGCAAGGCCGTCATGCTGGCGTTTGCCCTCGACGGCGACTTGGACCAGCTCGGCGCCAACGTCAACGTGCCGCGCCTGGTCATCACGCCGGCCAATCCCAACGCCCTGCCGCCCGTGGACGCCGTCATGGAAGATAACGACGCCTGCCGCCTGCGCATCCAGGAAGCGCCGCCCGCTGACCTAGCGCCCTCGTCGACCGATTCGATCTCGTGGCCTCAAAAATTCGGGCCTTTGTCCTTCAGTATTGCAACTTCCGATTCTCGTCTGGTGATTTTGCGTCCTTTATCGCGCCCGTGTGGAACCACAGGCGGGCAAGTATTAGGTCGAAAAATAGATATGCGAGAACCCAGCTTCAAAAAACACAGGCAACGTGGCATAGTTGTTACTGGCGAAGTCGTTTTTGATTCCGCGCAATGAGGATTATCCCCCTCCGAAACGATGAACGCCCCTGATCACTATAAGTGGCATGGCGACGCATGGTCGGAAGACAAGATACCAAAAGACATAATCATTTTTCACAATAGCAAGTTGAGGAAAGTATGAACTTAGAAAAAGAAATTCCATCATCCGCCGAAGGCAGTGTTGCTCCTGCTGTAGATAGAGCATTTGTCAGAAACCTGGCTGTTAAAAACTTTGAGGCGCTACAGGCAGCCGCCATTGCTGGGAAGAATACTCACCAACTAGCCCTTGACCAGAGCGACGAAATAGAGGACTTCATCAAAACTTTGCCGTCTGAAGATAGGTCAAAATTTTCTACTCTCTACGAACAGGAGTTGAATGCAGCTACCCAAGCCTCGATCAACAAGACCATGGCGATTAATTCACAAACCGCCAACCAACTTTTAGATAACGCTACAAAAACCAATAACGTCTCTATCTGGATCAGCCTTATTGTCTTTTTCATTGTCCTGATCAGCTTCATAAAAATGATAAAGAACTGAATCACCCCGCTACCGCGTGCATCTGCACGCGGATTTCGGCGTCATGCATTGCATGAACACCGACCTGTCCGACCAAGCCCTCACCCTGACCGTGCCCGTAAACCAAGTAAGCGTCGCACGCGCGCCCATCGATCTCGCCAGTTGCGGCGCCCTGCGTGGAGGAAGTAGCGGGTTTCTAAACCATCGTCGCAGCGCGCAATGAACATCTGGTCAGCCGGCTCCGGGACGACCAGCACGCCGCAGTCACAGCGCTGCCGGCTTTTGTACAACATCGCCCATCGCACCACGCAAGACGGTCTCTGCCCCTCGCTCGCCTTCAGATGAGTCTGATCTACGTAGCCTAAACCAGGCGGCGGCGCATACGTAAGGGATGCCCTGTCCAGATAAGTACGCGACAGCCTACCATTCGTGCGCTGCGGCCTACTTCGGCTGTTCCAGCGCGCAAGAGCGCCTGTATTGCAGCGTGTCGCAAACGTTCAAGACCTGCTTAAGCGACCAACCGATACTACCTCCATCTCATGCCATCCGAGGGTGTCTCATGAATACCGCTGCCATGTCCACCTTGTCCAAGAGTACCGATGTATTAGTACATGAAAATTTTCGGTGCAGTATCTGCAACCCTCGATGAGGTATGGCTTGCCAGTGCAACATTGGGGAAATCAAACTCACTCATGGATTCATATGTCACTGCGTAAATTTCACCGCCTGTCGGCATGCGTCCTGGCGGCCTATATATTGCTGCATATGGTTAATCATCTGGTGGCCATTGGCGGAGCCGACATGCACATCACGTTCATGGAAGCGACACGGCCCCTCTATCGACATGCCGTTGTCGAGCCGCTGCTGTTGGCGTGCGTGCTGTTTCAACGTGGCAGCGGAATATGGATGGTGCTGCGGGGATGGAAAAAACGGTCCGGGTTCGTGGCATGGCTGCAGACCGGCTCAGGGATCTACCTGGCCCTGTTCCTGCTTTTTCATGTCGGTGCGGTGCTGTTTGGCCGCGCCGCGCTCAAGCTCGACACCAATTTTTACTACGCGGCAGCCGGCTTTGTGCTGATGCCGTATGAATTATTCTTTGCACCGTATTATTTCTTCGCAGTGTATGCCCGATTCACGCACCTGGGCTGTGCCGCATATTGGCAAGTCGAAGCGCATTCGCCAATGGCGCGCAGGCTCGCCATTGGCATTCCGGCAGGAGCCGGCCTGGTGGTCGCCCTGCTGATTCACCTGGCGCTGGCAGGCATGCTCCACCCGCTCGACCTTCCCGCGCAATACCTGACGATTTACCAGTAAGCAGGGCGCGACCGCACTGAGCCTGAATTCTTTTTCCGATGGCGTACATGGTGTGCCATCATGCCCGTTATCCGGTTTCCAGCTGGCGCTGGTGCCGCGTCCCTTGTCGCTCCCTCTGCGTACCCGCCCCCGCTGACGTTTTTACAACAACGTCCATCGCCCCGCCCCCTCCCCCGCGATGCCCTGCTGATATAATACTAACAATCAACTAATACCCGGCAATGAGCGCCTCAAGGCTCCCGCAACCGTCTGTGTAACGCCAAGCCCAGCCCATGCGCTCCCTTTTCGACCACGAGATCATCACACAGCTGCACAGCGGCACCCGCTCGCGCGTCTACCGTGCCAGGGCCGCCGATGGCACGGCGCTGATCGTCAAGACGCCGAATCAGCAGTTCCCCTCCTTTCAGCAACTGGCGCAATTCAAGCGCGAGTATGCGATCGCGCGCCGCTGTCGCCATGCTGGCGTGGCGCATCCGCTGGCGCTGCAGCTGCACGGCGGCCACTGGACGATGATTCAGGAGGATACCGGCGGCCTGGCCCTCGACCGGGTGTTGCGCGCGCAGGTGGCGGCGCGCAGTACGCCGTCGCAGCCCGCATTGGCGCTGGACGATTTTTTCGACATCGCGCTGCAACTGTGCGCGGCGCTGGACGAAGTTCATCGTCAGGGCGTGATCCACAAGGACATCAATCCCTCCAATCTGGTGTGGAATGACGAGCGGCGTCTGCTGCAGCTGATCGATTTCGGTATCGCCTGCGAGCTGCCCTGCGAAAGTCATGGCGTTGTCAATCTCCAGACCCTGGAAGGCACGTTGCGTTACATGGCGCCGGAACAAACCGGGCGCATGAACCGGCGGGTCGATTGGCGCGCCGATTTCTATGCGCTCGGCGCCACCTTGTACGAATTGCTGACTGGCCAGGCGCCGTTCGAGGCGGGCGACGAGATGGAACTCGTGCATTGCCACATTGCGCGCAGTCCGGACTGGTCGCACCCGGCGCTGGCAGGCTTGCCCGGCCAGCTGCTGCCGATCATCCAGCGGCTGCTGGAAAAAAATGCCGATCAGCGCTATCAGAGCCTGCAAGGCTTGCGCAGCGACCTCGCGGCATGCCGCGCGAAAAAGCCGGCGCAGGCGCTCAAGCTGTCCGACCACAACGGCCGCTTCCTGGTGCCGCAAACCCTGCACGGGCGCGAGGATGCCATCGCCATGCTGCTGGTGGCGTTTGAACGCAGTGCCGCCGGCGCCGGCGAGATGCTGCTGGTGGCCGGCCATTCGGGCATCGGCAAGTCGGCGGTCGTCAACGAAGTGCAAAAGCCCATCATCGCCCGGCGCGGCGGCTTCCTGTCCGGGAAATGCGACCAGTTCCAGCGCGACGTGCCGTATGCCCCGCTGATCCAGGCCGTCCAGGGACTGGTGCGCCAGCTGCTGGGCCAGCCCGAGGAAACGCTGCGGCAGTGGTCCGCGAAACTGCACCAGGCCCTGGGCGGCGGGGTGGGCGTGATCGTCGAGCTGATTCCCCAACTGGCCTTGATCGTCGGCCCCACCGACGCGCTGCCCGCGTCGGCGCCGGATCAGGCCCAGCTGCGCCTGGACCGATTGTTTCCCCGCTTCGTCGAAGTCTTCGCCTGCGCCGGGCATCCGCTGGTGCTGTTCCTCGACGACCTGCAATGGGCCGATGCGGCCACGCTGCGGATGATCGAACTGCTGATGGTCTCGTGCGACAAGAGCCACATGCTGTTCATCGGCGCGTACCGCGACAACGAAGTGGGCGCCGCGCATCCGCTCATGGCGCTGCGCGACAAGCTGCTCGCCCGGGACGTGCGGCTGTCGACGCTGCTACTGAGCGCACTGACCGAGCCGCAGGTTGCGCAAATGGTCTCGGCCACCGTGCGCGTGGCGGCCCCCGATTGCGCGCCACTGACCAGCATTTGCTACCGCAAGACGGCCGGCAATCCCTTTTTCCTCAACCAGTTCCTCGCCGCGCTCAATGAGACGGGCCATCTGCGCTACCGGCCGGCCGACGATTGCTGGGACTGGGACTTGCCGGCGATCGAACAGGCCAAATACACGGACAACGTGGTCGAGGTGCTGCTGGAGAAAATCCGCCGCCTGCCCACCGCGACGCAGCACCTGCTGCAACTGGCCGCCTCCAGCGGCAACCGCTTCACGCTCGACACGCTCACTCTGGCGGGGGACCGAACGCCTCGGCAGGCGCAGCAAGACCTGTGGCCGGCGCTCAGGGCCGGATTGGTCCAGCCGCTCGACGAACGCTATAAATATGTCAATGGCGACACCGCTGCGGGCAACAGCGGCGTCAGTTACCGCTTCCTGCACGACCGGGTGCAGCAGGCGGCCTACCTGGTCGCCGATGCCGATGCGCGCGTGGCCAACCATCTTCTCATCGGCCGCTTGCTGCTGCGGCATACGCCGCCGGAACGCCAGGACGAGATACTGTTTGACATTGTCGAACAGCTCAACGCGGGCCGCGCGCTGATCGACGATGCGGGCGAGCGAGTGCAGCTGGCGACGCTCAATCTCCAGGCCGGCGTCAAGGCACGACGTTCCGCCGCGTTCCAGTCCACGCTGGAACACATGCGCATTGGTCTCGAGCTGTTGCCGGCGGACGCGTGGAGCGTCCACGCCGGTCTCTGGCTCGAGCTGCAGCTGGGCGCGGCCGAAGCGGCCTACCTGTGCGGCCAGTTCGAAGCCGCCGAAGCGATGTATCCACTCGTGCGCGCCCGTGCCTTGAGCCCCTTGCAGCGGGTGCGCTGCATCGCCATCCAGGCGCACCAGTATCAATTGCAGGGCCGCCTGCTCGACGCCATCGCCGTGCAGCGCGACGGCCTGGCGCTGCTGCACATCGACATTCCGCACGAGGTGGCGCACATGAAGGCGCGCTTCGCAGACATTCTCGCCGACATCGGGCGGCAGCCTGGCGCGCATGCGCCCGAGACCTTGCTGGAAGCGGGCGACATGTACGAGCCGGACGCGGTGGCCGCGATGCAGATGATGCAGGGCCTGTGGATGGCCAGCTACTACGCCGGCCAACAGGATCTCAGCGCGCTGATGGTGGTGTCGATGACGCGCCTGTCCATGCAGCGGGGGACCAGCGATTTCAGCGCCGTCGCCTATGTCGGCTACGCGCTGATGCTGGCGCTGTACAGCGGCGACATCGCGCGCGGCTACGACTTCGGCGCGATGGCGATGACCCTGGCCAGGCGGCGTGCCAACCTGCAGACGCGCACGCTCACGGGCTTGATGTTCGGCGCGCTCAGCAGCCACTGGACACAGCCGTTGCGCAGCTCCGACGCCCTGTACGAAGAAGCGTTTGGCTGGGCGCTGGAAATCGCCGATTTCGTGCAGGTCGGCGTGGTGGCGGCCGTGCGCGCCACCGACCGGATCATCCTGGGCGACTACCTGCCGCACCTGATGCACGACATCGAGCACGACCTGGCGCTGATGCGCGCCAACGGCCAGCAGGCGATGGCCGATTGCTGCGTCGCCGCCGCCGTCCAGCCGATCAAGTGCCTGATGGCCCTGCTGCCCCGTCATGACAGCTACGACGATGCCGTCTTCAGCGAGGCAGGCTTCCTCGCACAATATGGCGACTCGCAGCTGTACCGCGCCTACTTCTTGCAAGGGAAGATACGCAACGCCTACCTGTTCGATGGCGCCGACGCCGAGCCGCTGGCCGGCCAGCTCGGCATCGTCACGCAGATCATGCGCGGCCAGGCCAAGGTGGCCGAGTGCAGCTTCTACGCCGCGCTGATCCTGATCCGCGCCTTGCGGCGCGCGCCCGCGCGCCCCGACGCGGGCGCCGTGCTGACGGTGATCGGCGCGCTGCAAGCGAATCTCGCCGAGTGGGCCAGGCAAGGCTCGGACAATAGCGCCGCCAAGCATCTGCTGGTGATGGCCGAGATGGCCCGCTACCGGGACGACCTGCAACTGGCCACGCGCCTTTACCAGCAGGCGATCGACGCGGCCGGCCTGGCGGGCTACGTCAACATGCAGGCGCTGGGCAATGAACTGTGCGGTGAATGCTGGTGCGACCAGGGACAGCCGCGCGTGGCCGCCGTCTTCATCAGGGACGCCATCGCGCACTACGACCAGTGGGGCGCACAGGGCAAGGTGGCGCAGCTGCGGGAACGCCATGCCGCGCCGCTGTCCAGGATGGATGGCCGCGCCACGCAGCGCCATTCGGTCTCTCTCACGCACGGAAGTGCCGCGCTCGACCTGGTGTCGCTGCTGAAGGCGGCGCAAATTCTGTCGAACGAAGTCGGCCTGCGCAACGTGCTGACACGCCTCATTTCCATCGTCTGCGAAAACGCCGGCGGGCAGGTGGCGCGCCTGTTGCTGCTGTCCGAGGGCAGCTACCAACTGGAAGCCAATCTCGATGGCGATGGCGTCAGCGTCCTGCAAGCGCGCCAGCTCGACCTGAACGCCGCCAGCGACCCGCAATTCCCGCTGTCGCTGCTGCGCTACGTCATCCGCACCGGCGCCGAGGTGATCGAAGACTGCATCGCGGGCGCCTCGCGCTTTGCCGCCGACCCGTACGTGCAGTTGCAACGGCCGCGCGCCGTCATGTGCCTGCCGATCCGGCACGGCGGCCAGATCGATGGCATCCTGTACTTCGAGAACCGGCTGGCCGACGCCTCGTTCACGGAGGAGCGCGTCGGCTTCCTGCGCATGCTCGGTGCACAGGCGATGATCTCGATCTCCAGCGCCAGGCTGCATGACAGCCTGGAACGGCGCGTTGCCGAGCGCACGGAACAACTGGAGGACGCCAACCGCAAGCTGGCGACCCTGTCCATCACCGACGGCCTGACGGGCCTGTCGAACCGGCGCCATTTCGACGACGTGCTGCGCGCCGAATGTGCGCGTGCCACGCGCGTCGGCCAGCCGCTCGCCGTCATCATGCTCGATGTCGACTACTTCAAGCTGTTTAACGACCGTCACGGCCACCAGGCCGGCGATGCCTGCCTGATCCGGGTCGCGCAGGCGCTGGCGGCCGGCATGCGGCGCGCTGGCGACCTGACGGCGCGCTATGGCGGCGAAGAGTTTTCGATCGTGCTTCCGAACACCGGCGCGGACGAGGCGCGCCAGATCGGCGCAGCGCTGCGGCGCGCCATCGAAGACCTGGGCATCGTCCACGCGAGCACGCAGGCGCGGCAGGTGACGATCAGCGTCGGCATCGCGGTCCAGTCGGCGCCGGGCGCCGCCGATCCGGACGCCCTGTTGCGCCTGGCCGATGCCGCGCTATACCAGGCCAAGGATGCGGGGCGCAATTGCGTGGTGCTGAGGATGCTGTCGCCTGGCTGAGCGGCATGCGGCGCGCGCCATATTTCACGGCGCGGGGCGACGCCTCACTCGCTGCCATGACTGGTCTCGCGTGCCTGCGCCTGCGCCGTTTCCTGCGACGAAAAACCGTTGAAGAACAGGTTGAGCAGCACGGCGACGACGGCGGCCAGCAGGATGCCGCTGTGCAGCAAGGGCGACAAGGCCTTCGGCATGTGCTGCGCATATTGCTCGGCCACCAGCGGCAGCATGCCGAAGCCGATAGCCAGGGCCACGATGAACAGGTTGTTGCGGTTGCTCTTGTAGTCGACGCCGGCCAGGATGCGGATGCCGGTGGCGGCAACCATGCCGAACATCACCAGCCCTGCCCCGCCCAGCACGAACGCCGGCACGGCTTCGGCCGTCTGCGCGATCTTCGGAATCACCCCCATGACGAGCAGGATGAGGCCGGCCGCCACGCAGACCCAGCGGCTGCGCACGCCCGTCACGCCCACCAGGCCCACGTTTTGCGAGAACGAGGTGTAGGGAAAAGTGTTGAAGATGCCGCCGATCAGGGTGCCCAGGCCATCGACGCGCAAGCCGCGGCTGATATCGGCCTGCGTGATGCGCTTGTCCGTCATTTCTCCCAGCGCCAGGAACATGCCCAGGGACTCGATCATGACGACGATCATCACCAGGCTCATGGTGACGATGGCGACCACGTCGAAGGTCGGCATGCCGAACTGGAACGGCGTGACGATGGCAAAGGCCTTGGCGCTGGCCACCTTGGCGAAATCGGCCTTGCCCAGCGCAAACGACAGGGCCGTGCCGGCGATGATGCCGATCAATACCGCGATATTCGACAGGAAACCGCGGCCATACTTGGCCACCAACAAGATGACGGCCAGCACGAAGAACGCGATGCCCATGTTATCCAGCGCGCCGTAGCCGGGATTGGCGATCAGGGGCGCGGGGCCGGCCGGGGCCGGCAAGCCGGCCGCCGTGGCGGCAGCGGCCATCTTGAGAAAGGCGGGATCGGCAATCTGCGCCATGGCGGGCGGCCCGCCCATGGCCCAGTTCACGCCCACGCGCATCAGCGACACGCCGATCACGGCGATGATGCTGCCGGTAACCACAGGCGGAAACAGGACCAGCAGGCGGCTGATGAAGGGAGCGATCAGCATGGAGACGACGCCGGCGCCGATCACGGCGCCAAAGATGCCGGTGATGCCCAGCACCGGATTGTTTGCCATGGCCAGCATGGGACTGACGGCGGCAAAGGTCACGCCCATCATGACGGGCAGGCGGATGCCGAAGGTCTTGCCGATTCCCAGGGACTGGATCAGGGTGACGAGGCCGCAACAGAACAGGTCGGCACTGATCAGCGCCGCCACCTGTTCGGGCGGCAACTTGAGGGCACGCCCGACGATCAGCGGCACGGCGATGGCGCCCGCATACATGACGAGCACGTGCTGCAAGCCCAGGGTGAACAGTTTTCCCGCTGGCAGCACTTCATCGACAGGCGATGGCGCGGCAGGGACGGCACCTGGCACGCTGCGGTGGATGGATTTCAAACGGGGAGTGGCCATTTACGCTCCATTTCCTGGGTTGCCACGCTCCGGCTGGGCGCAGTTGAATGGGAAAAGCAAGAGAGAAACGGGACGACAGGAATACACTGGCGGCGGATGAGGCATGCGAAGCTCCTTGGATGGGACGACCAAGGCATCCCATGCACGCATCGTGCCAGGTGGATTGTATACAGAAATTGTGGCAAAAATCATCAAAGATCGGCCAAGCTGGCGGCGACCGCACCGTTTTCTCGCATGCCGCCCCGCGCATGCACCAGAAGGCGGCAAAGGCGGCAGTGCTGGCAGGCTGCGGGGACGGATGGCTGGAAGCTGAAGCTGAAGTGGAGGTGGAGGTGGAGGTGGAGGTGGAGGTGGAGGTGGAAGTGGAAGTGGAAGTGGAAGTGGAAGTGGAAGTGGAAAGCTGGAAGCCGCTGACTGGTACCTGGCGCCCATCCCGGTAGAGGAATACCTCCCCTGCTGGCGCCTCTGGGCAGCGGGGACTGCGTTGAGCGTCGTCGCATGGTTCGCCACGCGTTCTCCTCACGCCTTGTCCGCGCTCCTGATGGTGTGACAGCAGAAGACGCGCCCTACCGGGACAGGCTTTTAGCCGCCAGAGCAGGCCTCAAGCAGCGATTCCAGCTGGCGCACATGGGCGGCACGCAATTGCTCGCGCGCCAGCAGGGCTTGCACTTGCTCGAAGATGCCATGGGATGGCACCGCCGGCAAGGCGGGAGCGGCCGGGAGCGTAGCGATGCAGGGCGCGCTCACCGGCCAAGTGTCCACCTTCGATGCGGGCGCCCATGCCGCACAGCCGGTCAATACACTCACCAGCAATACCTTGCCGGCATACTTGATACTCCGCCTCCTTGCCAGCCATCCGCTACGCTCACATTGCTCACATTGCGGCCGCCTCATGGCATTTCACTGGCGATCAGCGCCTCGGCCGCGCGGCAAGCGTCGTCACCTGGCTGCAATGCCAGGATGCGCGCCGCTGCCGCCTGGGCGTTTGCCTGCCCAGCCTGCGCACTGGCCAATGCCTGCCGAGCCCGTGTCGACCGCCGTACTTCTTCCTCCCGCATCGCATTCAGGGCCTGACTCTGGCGCCGCAACAGACCCTGCACCTCCTGCACTTGCGTCGCGCATGCGGCACGACCCGCTTCGCGGCCCCAGCGCTGGGCGCAAAACACGGCGGCACCCAGCAACAGCAGCATGGCCACCATGCTCAACGACGGCTTCATGCCAGCACCTTGCGCGCAGCTACATACAAGGCCAGGCGTTCGGCCAGGCCGTTCACGCCGCCGTTGATGCGGCGCGTCACCCGTTCCTGGTCGCCCGCGTCGGCCAGGCGGTTCAAGCCGCGCGATTGCCAGAACCAGCCCGCCGAGCGACACGCGAACATCGTTTGCTCCAGCAACTGCGGCGCCGCCAGCAAATCCAGGCCCAGCGCCACGCCGCACGCGGCATAGTTGGCGCGCCCCGTCACCTGCAGCAAACCGCGCCCCTTGAAACGCACGCCATCGCCAGCGATCACATTGCCCAAGTCCGCCCTTCCTTCATAGGCAGCGCCGCTGGCCAACTCGCGCACATAGCGCAACTGTCCCGATTCGTGGCCCACCTGCGCCAGGAACGACGCCTGGCGCAGCGGTGTATCGATGCTGAACTCGGCCATCGCCGCATTCAGGGGCGCCAGGAACAGCGTAGCGCGGCGGCCAGCCAGCGGCATGATCTGCATCAATTGGGCGCCTGTCACAGCATGCCCCGCACATCCTTGACGGCAGCGGCCGCGTCGGCCGCCAGTTCGCCGATATCCTTGCCGCGCCGCTTGTCGAACCAGCGCACGCAGGCGCCCAGCACCCACCAGGCTGGCAAGCCGGCCGCCACCATCAGCGGCGCGGCGATGAACAAAAAACCCGTGGCCGGATCGCCGCCATACAGGCCTGCCACGGTCTTCGCGCTGTCGAACAGGCTGGGCCACCACGACAGCACGGCGGCCACCAGCACGGGGCCGAGGAAGGTGGAAATGATGATGCTGGAACAAAACCGAATGAATGCCTCCTTGGTGGACTGGGGCCACATGAACATGAAGCCCAGCGACGTGGCGGCGGCGCCGGCCAGCACGGGCACGCCAAACAATTTGATCAATGCGCCGCCGGCGGCGGTGGTTTCGAGGGCCATGATTGCCTTTCAGGTGGTGGAAATGAAAAAACCCGCCGAAGCGGGTTGGGATGTTGCATGCGCAGTCTCAGTCTTTATGCCACCTTCACGATGACACGGGCGCGTCCATCGTCTTCGATGGCGATGACCTTGCCGATGGCACGCATATATTGCTGGAGCGTCATGTCTTCCTCACTGATGGCAATGCCCGCAATGCCCTCGCCTTGCTGCACCGGCAAGATGAACTGTCCGGAAGTGGCTCCCAGGACGTTGCATGGCACCTGACCGGCGAAAGCGATGCGGTCGACCGTCTGGCGCAGCGCTTCGAGTGCCGCATCGAAGGCACGCCCGGGAGCCTGCCGAACAGCCCACTCTTCATCCGTATCGCCTGCCAGCGGCACCTCGCGGTATACGGCAGCCTTGGCGGGAATCGCCGGCGAGAGCAGGGTCAGGCCATCGTAGACGGCTTCGACTGCAGGTTGCGCTTCGCTGACCAGTTGCGATTCAACGCGATCAACAGTACGCGTCACGGATGCCGGACGCTGGCCAAGTTGTTGCGACCATTTGTCGCCACCCACCATGCAGGGATCGGTGGATTTCACGGCAAACGAGATGGCGTCGCCCCAGCGATCGGTCAGCTTGCCATCCGCGCCGATGCCGATCAACTGACCTGCCGCGACGATGCCGCATGCAGGAGACTTCAACATGTATTCGGCATAGTCGGCGCCACTGGCATTGATTGTGCCGGCGGCATTGATGCTGCGGCCGGTGGCCTGGACGCCCACATACAGCACGGCGGTGCTCCCTGCCCACGATGCGGTACCGGCGCCAGCCAAAACCGCCAGGGTCGCCGTCGCCGGTTCGCCAGTACGGCCCACGTACAGTATCTCTCCCGCCGGTGTCGTGTCCTTGTAAATAGTATGGAGATCGCGCGCGCCCGCACTTGTGGAGGCCGGACCGCAGCGCATATTGCCCGGCCACGCCACCTGGCCCGTGCCGGTAACGCCCAGCAAAGGTGCGGAGAAAGTCCCGGTGCTTTCATCATAGGCCCGCAGATTCATCTTGTAGCCTTGATAGTAAAGGCTCCCGGCTCCTGCCGAGGTGGACCAGAGGAAGCGGCCGGGAAACGCAGCGCCAGGTATGCCACCGACACCAAGCGCACCCACTTCGTAATATGTGTTTGCCAACAATGGATTGCCGCCATTCGGTATCGTCAAGCTGCTTTGCTGTGCGCCGCGCGTACCTGCATGAATGGTTTTAGGACCATTTAACGTTGAGTTGGTCTGCAACTCGACGGCTCCCGGTCGCACCGTCATGGCCGGTGCGCCGCCAACACTCAGCGCATACACAGCGATGGCATCCCACGAATCCTTGGGCGGCTCGGTCCCCAGGAACTCCAGCTTTTGCTGAAACCACATGTTTGAATCGATGTAGCAGGACAGCGTGGAAAACTGCACCGCGCCCACATAGATGACGCCATCGCTGCCTATCTTTACTCCCTGGATATCGGCATGCTTGCCATCGCCGGTGCTGTACCAGGAGCCGCGAATCTTGCCGTCGTTATCACAACGCAACAAAATGACCGTTTCGATGCCATTGGAGAAACCTTCGTAGGATGAATACGAGGTCGCACCGGAAATCCGGATAGTGGCTTCGCCGCCCAAGGCGGCCACATTGAATTTGGCAATACGCCACCAGCCATTGCTTAGACCAACATTCTGCTGCTGGCCAGGGCCACGCACCGCCATGGTAATGAAGCTCGGCGTCGTGATCGGTCCTGACATGGTGCCGCCAGTTAAAGGCAGCGCATTGTACGGTCCCGCCGCAAACGCCCGATCCATTTCATTCAATTTCTCGTTGACGTTGGGCATACCGTCATAAAATTTATCCGCCATTTAGATTCCTTCAATTTGTAGTGGTGCTGAATAAGTGTCAAAGTACGGCGTAGTTACCGCATCGCTATTGCTGGCTTTGCCATACAACATGTAGTCCTGCTCCAGCAGCGGATCCGGGTTTTCCGGGAACAAACTGAACAGCATCGCCTTGCCCTTGCCGTTCTCGCGCAGGATGCGCATGAAGCGCGCCCGGTCCATCGATGTCAGGTGCGTCAGATTGATGCTCAGCTTGTCGCTGCTCGTACCCAGCGCAGTTTTCAGGTTGCCTGCACCCGTGCGGTAATTTTCACTGCTATCCTGCGTCTGCAACTGGGCGCCATACTCGGCGTTGTATTGCGGTGAACAGTAATTGCCCACCACCAGCCGCGAGATTTCCAGGTAGCCTTCCGGGCTTTGTGGCGCAGACACGTCGATCACTACCTGGCGCACGCGCACAGGAGCGAACCATGTCACGCCGTCCGCGCCGCCGCCGCACGGCCAGGTGTTTGCACCGCCCCACTGATAGGCGTTCCAGCCGAGCGGCAGAACGCCCCAGGGATAGGAGCCATGCACGGCAGCCGGGCACGGGAAGATGCTGCCTGTGTCGAATACCGGCACGGCGTCGCCCGGCTGGGCATAGCCGCGCACGCGCATGCGCGCGCTGCTGGTCATGTTGGTGGAGATCAGCGCCACGCAGGCGATGGACTCCTGCGTCGGCCAGGTGGCGGTGATGGTCTGTGCAGTGCCGCTGGCGCGCAGCACGGCGTTCTTGCTGTCGCGCTGCAGGTTGGCCGGGCCCAGTTCGCCGGTTTGGCTCGAGGCAGTCAGCACCGCGCGGTCAGCGGCGTTGTCGTGGATGATGCGAAGATTGCTCATGGCGGCAATGCCCTTTCCAGAATGAGGTAAGTGATTGGTGAAATAAACCCAGTGGCAACGCCGATAGGCTCGGTGGCGGCAATTTCCCAGCGCCGCTTCGACAGCATCACCTCGACTATCCCGGTACTGGTGGACGAAATGAAAAAACCCGCCGAAGCGGGTTTGAGAGGGATGACTGCCTGGTCACACGGCCTTGACCATCACATAAGCCCGGCCATCTGGCTCGATCGAGATCACGCGGCCGACTGCCTGCAGGTACTGCTTCATGCTGAGATCGTCCTCGTGCACGGCGATGCCCTTGATGCCGGCGCCGTCCTGCACCGGCACGATGTAATCACCAGGCTGGGTACCCAGCACGTTGACCGGCACGCGGCCGGCGATGGCGATGCGGTCGACTGTCTGGCGCGCGGCTTCCAGCGCCGCGTCGAAGGCGGCCATGGCTTCGGCGTCCTGCAGCACGGCGGCGTTGTGGGCGGCCAGTGCGGCAGCGAAGGCTTCCTGCTTCTCAGCCCATTCGTCGTCGCTGTCGCCGGTTTCGGTCACCACGTCCTCGTATTCGGGTGGGTTGGTGCCAGGTACTGCCTGCTTCGCGACCACATCTTTACTGCGGAGGGGGTGAGTCGGGGCGGGCCCAGCCTGGGGAGATGGTCGCTGCCCGACCTCATTCGCCCAGGAGTCGCCACCGACGAACGAGGGCGCTGTCGATTTGATCGAGAACATGATGGCATCGGCCCACTTGTCAGTGACCGTGTTGTCGGCTGTGATACCGACTATTTGGCCGGGGGAGACGACACCGCAGATTGGACTTTTGAAAATGTACTCGGCATAGTCGTTGCCGCTAGTATTTACTGTTCCACCGGTTCTAATACTGCTGCCTGTTACAGTATGCGTCGCCACATTCAAGGCGGCCCCTGCACTGTTTCCATAGTTGCCACTAACTACATACGCATTAACGCAGTTGCCAATACGAAGTTTCGGGGAACCTTGCGGCTGTGTATTGGGTTCCCCAATATCAAGAATACCGGGTATGGTTACTAAGCCGTCTCCTTTAATGTCAAGTAATGCACTGGTCCAATTACTGCTGCCAGTGTCATAAGCCCGCAGAGTAAGATGATACCCCGGGGTATAGAGCACACTCCCGGGGGCTGTCAGAAAACCAAAATGCCCGGGATAAGCAAGGCCAGCTACACCAGATACCCCGAGTCTTAAAGTTTCAAGGGGAGCGGCAGTGCCTCCAGCAATGCCACCCGCAAGGAACGAATTGCATCCTGATGCCACGTCGCCATTCTGCCCGGTATAAATAGCGTCTGAAAACATGGTTGACCGTGCTCCTCCCAATCTCCCAGTAACACCTTTCCAACGCGGGGCAATGTGGATGGGGTTGGCCGGGGAAGTAGCCGAGTCAAAAACTATTGTTCCAACTGGCGTTGAGTTAGTCTCAACCGGCAATGCATACGTTGTTGTGCCAATTCCCGTTAAATCGAATGAAATGGTTGAAAAAACCCCGGCATCAAAAAAAGCATAGACGTCATTCTTCCCGTCTGCACGTCGCACAACCATAATCCGAGATTGCCAAATTACCGGACCTTCAATATGCCAGTCCACGTAGAAACCGCCTCGCACGCCCATAAATATCGTGAAGGGAGATGAAGTAGACGCCGCCCAGCCATTATTGAATACGCCCCGAATAAGAAGATTTGAAAGTTCCCCTAAACTTTCTTCGTTCATTGTGGCGATAAGGAGCCAGCGAGTGGTTCCAGTTCCTTGCGATAAAAAGTTAAAGCCATACTTGGCAGTCGTTCCAGCACCGATAGGTGGGCCTGATCTGACAGGAATTGCAGGATCAAGCCACTCCGGGGTCATGTATCCATTCGGTCCGCCAAGCGGCGACCGCCCCACAGCTGGCGCATACGATGCCACTACGGCACC
Organism: Janthinobacterium rivuli; assembly: GCF_009208735.1. GTDB lineage: Bacteria > Pseudomonadota > Gammaproteobacteria > Burkholderiales > Burkholderiaceae_D > Janthinobacterium. The sequence continues at coordinate 20,900 of NZ_WFLJ01000004.1, forward strand.
GCGCCCCGCCAGCTCATTCAAGCGCTGGATCGTATCCTTCTGACCATAGTAAAAAAAATCACCCATTACAGTTCCTCGATTTCGATGTTGGTGGCATATGCCTGGAAAGATGGCGTGGTGATGGCGGCCAGATTGGCCAAACGCCCATACACCTGGTGCGCCTGCTCCAGCTCGACGTCGTCGCTATCCGGATACAGGCTGACAAAAAGTGGGCGTGACAGTCCGTTGCCGCGCACGATGCGCCACAGCTCGGCGCGGTCCAGCGGCGTCATGTGATCGAGCGCCAGCGACAGCTTGCGGTACATCACGCCCCGCTCCACCTTCTGTTCGCCGGCGCCATTGCGGTACTGGCTGCTGGTATCGATTGGCGTGACACCGGCGCCATACGACGCGTTCTGCTCGGGACTCCAGTAAGGGCCAGCCACCAGGCGCGCGGCCTCGATGTAGCCGGCAGGATTGTCGGGGTCGGCCAGGTCGATCACCAGCTTCCTGATGCTGCGCATCTGGAACCAGCAGCGGGCGTAGGTACCGCCGCCGTAACTGTAGGCATTCAAGCCCAATGGCAATGCGCCCCAGTCCCACATGCCCAGCCGCGCATACTCGCACGCTGGCATGACGCCCGTATCGAATGCAGGCGCAGTGTGGCCAGGCTCGATGTAGCCGCGTGCGCGGATGGTCGCCGCTGGAGTCAGGTTACAAAACGGCAGCGCCACGCCGCCGATGATTTCCGGTGACGGCCATGTTGCCGTGATGCTCAGCGCAGCGCCGGTTGAGCGCAATACCAGAGACTTTCCCTCGCGCTGCAGGTTAGCCGGCCCCAAGGTGCCGGCCTGGCTCGATGCGGTCAAGATCGCTCGGTCAGCGGCGTTGTCATAGAGAATACGTAGAGTTTTCATTAAACTTTCACCAGTTTCCAGGTGATCTCAGTTGGGTTGATGTAGCCGTTCCCACTGACCGGGGTCCAAGTAAATCGAATGTATATCCGATTATCGAGAGGCAAGAGGGAGGCTCCATTGTTGAGGCCATCACCAACAACAATAGACGCTTCGCCATAACCATTGCAGCCACCGCGCCAGCTCTGACCACCTGAAATCGTGGCATTGGCCAAAAAAGTGTCCGACGGTACGGCATGCCATGTAGACTCGAATGTATGCCCGGTATCGATATAAACAGTAAATGGACGATATTCGTTACCAGTCCATCCCACTATTCCTGGCGAGATATACTCCACTCCATGCTTCACCAGATTCGGTGGCGACAAGATTCTGCGGGCAAAAGTACCTTCGCCATCGGCGGTGATACGCACTGCTCCCGAGCCAGCATAGATAAACGGCATACTGCCGGTAGCGTTAAAATCGATAAACGTCGTATTATTTTCGTTCTGACCACGTCCGGCAATAATGGTGGATGCCGTCAACGTCCCGGAAAAAGTTCCCTTTGCCCCTATCAGTTCACCACGAAAAGTTCCGCTATTCGCATAAAAATTCCCGTTCCGGTCCAAAAGCCACCCCGTATCCCAGCCATTCCAGTTGCTGCTGTAAATGTCGCCACCGATCTGGGCGTTTAAGATGGCGGCGTTGGCGATGTAAGTCGGCGAATTGGACGGCGTGATCTGGCCATAAAGATTGTCTCCAAACCTCGCTCCTGGGCCATCGGCCCAAGCCGATGGCACCGTCTGCGCGGCAAGCGCCACGCCGAAGTACCACGACGAGGTAAAAAGGTAGGCGTCGACGGCACCTTTGCCAACAAGCACGCCGCGCACAGACGCGTAAGCGGCCCCTGCCGGCGCCACAGCAAATACAACGGATCTTGGCCACACGCTCAGGGGGCCTGTAGTCGACACGTCGTCCACAGCGTTCCCACCCACCTCCGTTATATACTTGTCTGCGGCGTCGTAAAAGGCAACATTCGCCGCCCCCTTGCAGCGGTGAGTCGTCATGTAGATACTGAATTCATAGTGCACACCGGAAATCACCGGAAATTTTCGGAATGCGCCTGCCTGCCTCGGGGTCATGATAGCCACCGCATCTACTGGAACAGTCCCGGGGCACCGCATGTAGACGCCACCGGCGCCGGTCGGGCGGTAGAGCTCTGGACTCTCAACAACGGCGGTTAGCCCCGGGGCGAAGGAATATTCCACGCCGAAGCCCACCACGGTGCCAGGGTACGGACCGGAATTACTGATCAGATTGCCTGCGCCTATCCCTGCATTCATAAAGTTCGACGTCAAGGGCGTGCCGGCGCTGAGGATAATGTTGCCAGCTGTATCCTTGATGCTCAGCCCTCGCGCATCAATCTTTTCGGCTGTAACTGAGTCTGCCGCCAGCGCCTTTGTTGCCACTGTTCCAGGCACAAGCAGGTTTCCATTTAATACGGTTCCCAGTTCCAGCCATCCACCATCGACAAAGAACTTCGTCACCGCATGCGTCGCGTCATACAAGGTCACCACGTCGCGGTTGAGCGGTGCGCCATATCCGGCGTGGCCCAGCTCATACACGGCCGACGCATCCGACCAGGCCGAGTAACCAGGCGCCGTCACCGTCACCGTGCCGCGCTGGCCAGTAGCACCGTCGGCGGCCAGGCGCGCAGCGGCGGCCCATTCGCCTGGCGCGATGTCGTCGGCCGCCGCACTTGAAACGGCCGTGGCGCCGGACATGAACAGATAGGCGCCGCCCGCCGACGGCACCTGGGTGGACCAGCCGTTGTTCAACCCGGCCAATTTGCCCGTGGCAAACGTAAACGTGCAGACAGCCGTGGGCAGCGGTGGCGCAATATTGGTCGCGCCACGCTGGTAGATGGGTACGGAAATCACGTTCAAACCATCAGTGCCGTCCTTGGCCAGCTGCACCGCCCCCGCCCACTCATTGGCGGCGATATTGTCCGTGGCATTGCGCGAACTGGCGGCGGCCACACGCACGTACAGCGGCGCCGTGCCGGCCGGGATATTTTTCGACCAGCCATTGGCCAAATCATTGCCGACCGGCGTCGTGATGGCGGCGGTACTAAAGGTAAAGATCACGTCGCCCGGTGAATCACCGGGCGCAGCGGCGGCACGCTTGTAGGCGAAGGCCTGGCCCGTGTTCAATCCCGCCAGGCCCGTCTCGCCGGCGGCGCCGTCGAAGACCTTGCTGACCATGTAATTGGCGAGGTAATCAACGCCAAACTCGCGGATACGTGCCTGCACCAGCGCCGTATCGGTAGTCATGCTGGCAAAATCGACCGTGGCCACGTTGCCGTTGACCCGCAACGCCGTGCCGGCGGATACGGAAAACACGATATCACCCACCACGTTCACGGGCTTGGCAGTGATGGGGATCGAGCCGGGCGCGCCCTCGCCGGCGCTATTGACGCGAAAGACGGGCGTGCTGGCGGACATCAGGATCGCCTTGCCATCGGCAACGGTACTGAAACGCTCCGCCGTTGCCTGCAGCAGCCTGTCGCGCTCCCCCACAATCGCGCTCATACGAGCACCCCCACCGTCACCCGGCCCGTCAGCCAGAAGCGCGACAGCAGCACCACCACGCCCGGTACGCCATCCTGCAAGCCGAAGCGCTCAACGCGCAAAGTTACGGGCTGTCCCAATTCGAGCATCATCATCTCGGGTTCTCCATCGAATTCATAAATGGTGCGCGGCACCTTGTTCAAGGCCAGGCGCCGCTGCGCTTCCGCGCGGGCGTCGGCCCGCGTCTTCAGGCATGTATCGATCTGCACCGGGTCGTCGCTCAGGCGATAGCGCGCACGCACCGCCTCATCGACCACCGTCTCCGTCAGCCATTCCGTGGCGTACAAATCCGCATGCGCGGGCGGAATGCTGGTCGTCAGGGCGGCTTGCAGCGTGTAGTTGCGGTCGAAGCCGATCTTCACGGCCGCCGTCACCGGCACGCGCTGCGCGGGACGCAAGGAGCGCTCGCGCATCTGCTCCGGACCGATCTCCACCGGCACGCCGGCGGCCGGCAACGCGATCTGCACCAGGCGCAGCTGGCCGGTGCGCGACATGATCGCCTGGGCCCCCACGCTGGCCGCCAGCTGCTGGATGGCTTGCGCCTGGTTCGCGCGGTCCGCTACATACAGGCCCACCGGCTGCGGGTGTGCCGCATCGAAGGCGGCCAGGTTGACCAGGTCCAGGTCGTCCGGGGTAAAACGGTCGGCCGCCTTGCCGTAGGCGGTGGCGATGCGCTGCACCAGCGGGGCGATGCGCGGTGCATAGCCGCCGCCCTTGTCGCCCTGCACGCTGGCCGTGATCGTGGTGGAAAACGGATCGGTCGTCAGGTTGAAGCGCCCCGCCTGGTCATTGAGCGCCACGGCGATCGGCTTGCCGTTGGTGCGCACCTCGAACGTCGATTCGACCGCGCCGAGAAAACCGTACTCCAGGGTGGCTGGATTGGTCAGCAAGGGCGCCACGTTGTGGCATTCGCCAAACGGAATTGGCAGGATGGCGTCCTTGTTCGGCGTCGTGCCCCCCAGCTTGGCTTCGGAAATCGGCGTATTCAGGCGCTGCAGCTTGTCGCGCAGTACCAGGTTGACCGACTCGCGTCCCGCACTGGCCACGTCGGCGATGATGCCGTCGAAGACCAGCCGGAAGTCGGCGCGCGGCCACGATGCATCGCCGGCCCAGGCCTTGATCGGCCGGTTCATCCAGACGTCATCCAGCCAGCCATCGAGAGCCCCGTCGGCGTTATCGAGTTCGATATCGCCGCCCGACAGCCCCGCCTCGCCGGACAGGCTGACCTGTTCCGTGAAGGCCAGGCCGCCCTTGGCCAGCGGCTGGTACGCGGTATTCGCCGGCACCTCAACCGGCCCGGTGACGTAGGGCCGCGAGGCGATATACCGCGTCACCTCACTGCCGGCCACGTTCACCTGCGCCTCGATCAGCACCATGCGGATGGCCGACGGGCTTTGCAGCCAATCCTGAAATTGCGCATCGGTCATGCGTATTCTCCTTTCACTGCATTGGCCCAGGCGGATGCCCGGGACGATTTATCCACGCCATCGACCACCGTCCTGGCGGCGTTGGCATTCGATTCAAAGGTAGCCTGGATGGTGGCGCCCGTTTGCGCCCGCTGGTCGGCGCGCAAGCCTTCCAGTTCGACACGCATGGCCTGGTTGTCTTCGCGCAGGCCGCGGATTTCGGCCACCAGCACCTCGGAGCCGACGTTCGCCGCCGACGAGTAGCGCACGGGGTCGAAGACTACCGCTGCAACAGGGGAAGTCATCGCAGCCAGTGCCGCGACCACGGGAGGATTACCGAGTTGCACCCCCAGATCCGCCGCACCGCCCATCGCCGCCCGCAGGCCGGCGATGGCTTGTACCACCGTCAGCACGCTGTCGTTGATGGTGATCAGGCCTGACACCTGGGCATGGAGCGCATCCAGGCTGGCCTGCTGCACGTCGACCTGCGCGGCAGCCCATTTCAACGCTTCCTTGTTCGCTTCCACCACGCGGGCGTAATCGGCCGCATAACGTGCGTCGGACGCGTTGACCACCTGCGAGGCCGTCAAAAAGGCCTGCTCGGCGGCAGACAAACCCGATTGCGCCGTCGTGTCGCCCGCATTCGCGGCCGCCAGGGTTTTCTCGAACTGGGCCCGCGCTTCAGCGTACTTCTGCTCAGGCGTCAGCGTCGACTGGGCCCCCAACGCCATGCTGGAGTTCAGGCCATTCAGGGTCGTCACCCACGATTTCGATTTCTCCAGCGCCGACTTGGCCGCCGCCGATTCCGTCTCGTAGGCCTTGGCCAGCGCATCCTTCGCGCTGGTCACCGCCTTGACAGCCTGGATCTGGTCAAACAATCCCCGATTACCGTCGGCGATGCCGGCGCGCTGGGCGGCCAGCAATTGCGCTTCGCTTTGCGTCAGCTGATTCAACTGCTGTTGTAAGTCCCGCCGTTCGCTGGCGATGTCGCTGGCCGTCTTGCTCACTACGGCCAGCTCGCCCGTGGCGGCGCTGAGGTCGGCGGCATAGTCGGCCGCCTTCTTGAACGGTTCGGCCAAGGACAGCAGGGCCACATACAATTCAGCCGACCCTTCTTTTCCGATAGCCACGCCATCAGCAGCGGACAGTACGGCAGCCTTGAAGCCATCCATCGTCGTCACGCCACCCAAGCTCAGCTTGCCCATGGCGTCATTCACCGAATTGGTGATCGGCGCCATTCTTTCGGCTTCAGTCAGGAAGTTTTCGACGAAAAACCCCGTACCACTTGTCAGTTTATCGATACCACCAGCTGCGTCGATCAGATGTTCGCTCAACTTCACGGCACCCAGGCCTGTCGTATTGAATGCCTTGCCCAGCACCGCCAGTACATCCGTCACTTGCATGTAGTCATTCGCAACGCGCGCCAAGGTTTCCAGATACCCCTCGCCGACCTTCTGGTACTGCTCCAGGCCGCCCACACCAAACTTGGCCATATCGTCGCCCAGCTTGGAAAAGGCAGCTTCCAGCGCTTTCTGAATCTCGTCACCTTTCAGGTCTTTCAGCGAGATCTTGCCCAGATCGACCACGAAGGACTTCAACCGCGCGTTGAATGCATCACCGCCCATTCCCAGCATGCCGGCCGCCGCCTTGACGGTATCGGAAAGGCCGAGAATGACTTTACCGAATTGATCGTTCGCTTCGCGGTCGAGACCACTCAATGCCGTACGTTTCTTGTCACGGGAAAACCAGCCACCCGACGTCTTGGTATCCGTGTACTGACTGGCCGATACGCCTCCCTCCTGAATGCTGTCCAGCGTAGCCTTGTGCAACATGAGGCCCGTGTCGATCGTCGTCGTTTTACCGCCGAAGATAGAGCCAAGGATGCCGCCCGTGATTTTTCCGACCAGCCCTCCTGTCAGCTTATCGAGCGTCAGGCCAATGACACCTCCCGTGATGGCAACGCCAAGTGCGGAAGAGCCAAACGTCGCCGCGCTGCCCTTGCTATCCGGCGCCATCGCGCCCGTCACGCCGGAATTGCGCACCAACAGTCCGCCCAAGCCACCTATGCCCGCCGCCACCTGGCGCAGCGAGTAAGCCATCGAGGCGGAGTACGCGAGCCCGAGTCCGGAGTTTTTCTCCATGATTTCCAGCGAATTCGCGATCGAATTACTCTTTGCGCTGCTGTCGCCCAATACCGTGCCCGTGCCAGTTGCCGCCTGCCTGTCCTTGGCGGTGGTATCGCCACCACCGCCGCCGGAAACGGCAACGCCGATGGCCATCAGCATGCCAGCCACCATGGCGAATGCGCCGATGTTGGCTGGGAATGGCGCAGCCAGCGAAGCGGCAAGGGCCGACGTTCCGTAGGCGCTGGACTTGGCCGCTTCCGCCGCAGCCACCGGAGCGACAGATGCCGCAGTACTTGTAACTTCCGCAGTCGTCGCTGCTGTTTTCGCCGTCGTCACCAGGGTGATATTCGTTAGTTTTTCAAACAGCGACTTGGCATTCATGGCAAATTCATAGGCACGGAAGCCTTTTTCCACCTTTTCCATGAGTTCATAGCCGGCCGACTTCTCTTTGAAAAAGCCTTTCGCGGCAGTCGCCATGTCGTGATACTGCTTGACCGTGGCCCTTTTCCTGTTTTCCTGCGCCTTTTCCTGCCCTTTTTCGGACGGGTCTTCCTTCACTTCCTTGGCGAAGTTAAAATCGATATCGTCCTGCGCCTTCCTGAAGCCCAGCAAGGCCGTGGTCATTTTTCCGATAGTGCCGCCCACCTTGCCAAACGCGCGCTCCAGCTTTTCACCGAACGTCTTGGCAAATTCACCCGCCTCCTTCCATTCCGCCTCGCTATATTTGCGTGTGGGGGTTGCCGGTGCTGCCTTTGCCTTGACATCGGCGGCCTCTTTGCCTGCCGTGTCCAGCTTGTCCTGGCGCAGCTCCTCAATCGCAAAAGCGCCATATTTGGCGCCTGCGCCGGCCGTGGCTGTGCTACCTGCGGCGCGGAAAGCCGCCAGCCGCGTATAGGCATTGCCCAGGCCATTGACCACCTTGAAGGCATCGGCCAACGACTTCGCCTCGCCGGCATTCCATGTCCCCAGGGCCTTCGAGGCGGCGGTGGCATCGCGTGCCTGCTCGGCCAGGGCGCGCAGCAACACCGCCGACGATTCCGCCTCCGTATTGGCCGCCTTCATGCCCTCGGCCGCAGCCAGGCTGGCCTCGCTGATTGCTTTCAGTACCTGTGTGGTATCGGTCGCCTTCGTCAAGTCAATGACAAGTTTTAATTCTGTTATCTCTGGCATGGTTGGCCCATAAAAAAAGGCCGCGCATGGCGGCCGGGTTGGAAAATGCGGGTCAGCCCGCCGCATGCTGGTGCGACAGGAACAGCGCGTCGAGCTGGTCCAGCAGCTGGTGCTCGAACGGCTCGATGGCGATGGCGTGACGCGCCTGCCAGGCGAGGATTTCCGTGCTGGCGATGGGGTTGACGGCCATGCCGTTCTGGCGCTTGCGGTTCAATTGCACGAACCATTCCCACACGTGGGCCAGCTCGAACGGCATGGGCGGCGTCGCCTCTTCGGGCGGCGCGCGGTACAGCGGATGGCGCCGGGCCGCATCGATGTGCTCGCCCTTGGCATGGCCGTCGGCCGCCCGCGCGCCGCGCTCGAACTGGTGCCCGGCGTAGCGCAGCAGGCTGGCCGTCAGAGTTTCAAAAAATTCGACTCGTTTTCCAGCGCCGTGGTGACCTTTTCCTGCCAGGTCGGGTATTTTTCAAAGGCCGCTTCCAGCAGCGCGGCATCGAGCGGCACGGGTGCACCATTGCTGGTGAAACCGTACCAGCCGGTGACCACGGCCAGCGCCAGGCGCTTCTGGTTGCCGTCGATGGCTTGCACCAGCAGCTCCGCGCCTTCGTCGGTGGACGCGTCGATGGCCGTCTTGCGGCGCGCCGATTTCTTGTAGCCCTCGGCGCGCACGGCGTTGTTGGCCAGGCGGTATTGCTCGCTGTTCTTGCCGACGATGGTCAGGCCGGCCACCGCTTCGCCATCCGCGTCGAAGATGACGGGCACGTCGAAGGTGACGGGAGTGGCAGCCGCGTGGATGTTGCCGATGTCGAAACCTGCCTGGATTTTTTGTGCGTTGTTCATGTGTGCTGCTTTCTGGATGAAGTAGAAAAGTATAAAAAAGGCCGCCATCACGGCGGCCCCGGTACAGACGCTAGCCGCTTACAGCGCGCTGTCCTGGATGCTCAGGGTGGTCGCTTCATGCTGCGCGTCGGTGCCCTTGTAGCGCAGGACGTCGAAGGCGCAGGTGACGATCTTGTTTTTTTCGCCGTCGTCGATCTTGGCCGAGGTGATCTTGATGCGGCCCATGGCCAGCGCCAGCACGTCGGCCGTCGGCGCCGTGCCCGACGCCATGGCGTAGGCCAGCGGGATTTCCGTCTCGGACTTGAAGTAGTCGAGGTAGGTGGCGTCCTGCAGCAACACCGTGAACTGGCCCGAGCCCATCACCTTGCCGCGCGAGGCGGCCGTGGCGTACTTCGAGCCGATCACCGGATCGACCTTGACCTGGCCGTCGAGCGAGACGGACATGCCGGTGCAGATCTGCGACGGGATGCCGTTCACGGACAGCATGGCCGTGGCGCCCGAGAACTTGCCGGAACCCGGCGCGGCCAGCGGCGTGGGGAAGTACGGCACGGCCGTGGTCGGGCCTTCCGCCTTGCCCATCAGGGTGAAATCGAGGCTGGTGATGCCGTTCGGCTGCACGGCGATGTCCATCTTGCTGACCAGCTGGTCGACGAAGCTGCGATGCACGCCGATCTTCGGGTCCTGCACTTCGGCCGTGAACCAGTCGGTGGTATGGCCCGTCAACGGGGTGAAACTGCGCTTGCCCACCGCCGCCACGCCGACCGAGTCGCCGGCCGCCTTGACGATCATCGCCGAACCATCCATAAACTGGCCATTCAGGTTGGTGGCCGTCACCGACGTGACGAAAAAGTTCTTCGCGTTGTTGGCGGCGGCCGGTGCCGTCATGCCGGTGATGCGCACCACGCTGCCGGCGCGGAAACCCTCCGCCAGCCAGGAACCGGCGCTGCGCGTCAGGCCCGTGGCGGCAGCGGCGATGGTGGTTTGCGCGGCAGCCACGCCGCCTGCCGTGAAATCGCGGCGCAGCAGCGCGGCCATCAGCGGTGCATACGTGCCGCACGCCGCTTCGGCCTTGATGGCGCCCGTGGTGCGGAAGTTGCCCAGACGGGTATCGCCCTGCTGCTGGCTGGCGTCGATTTCGGCGCTCGCGTATTTGTCCGCTTCCGTGTCGAAGGTGGCCGTGACGCGGGGATAAATCTGGCCGCCGCCGGCGGCGGCCTTGCTGCCTTCGGCGCTTTGTTTGCTGATAACGATCAAGCTGTCGATACCGTTTGCTGTCGATGCCATAGTTGTAAAACCTTTCGTGGGATGAAAACCGCCGGAGCGGCCTTGTGGGAAAAACTGAAAAATGGGCGATGAAACGAAAAAGCCCGCACACGGTGAGGTGGCGGGCTGGCGTCCAGATGGCGCGGGGCCATGCCGGACGGAAGATGGGCGAAGGGGCCATGAAGGCCGTTCGCTGCGCTGAATTCCCCTATCGGTGTCGCGCCGAAAGCGCGTCTATTACGAGTGGAGAAGCATGTGGTGTACTGCGGTGTGACGGGTGTTGCCGGTGTTGCTGTTGCTGCCTGATCGAGACTCTATTGTAGGGGCGTTTTTTTCAGCGCCAGGCATATTGCAAAAAATTTGTCAGTGACCGAGGCGGCGCATGGCGCGGGCGCCGTGCGACTGGAAGATGGCTTCCAGTTCGCTGACCATGTCCTTGATGCGTTCGAGCTCGAAGCCGCCGGAGCAGCTGATGGCCGCTTCGCCGGCGCCGTGGCACGCCTTGCAAACGACGGGCGCGCCGGCCTGCATGGCGGCGACGACGCCCGTGCCGTGGCAGACCTTGCATTTGCTGTCGAGCCAATGCGCGAGCGACGCTTCGGCCACGCGGCGGTACAAGGTATTGGCCGCCTGCGCATCCCAGGCCGTCTGCGCCTTGACCCAGCGCCGCGCGCGGCCCCTCTGCGTCACGGCCGCCGTCCAGGCGCGCAGCAATTGGGCCAGGTTGCCCGCATTGCCCTCGAACAGGCGGCTGATGGTGCCGTCCGCGTACTTGACGCGGCACAGCAAGGCGCCCATGTCGCCGGCCAGCGCGGCCGCCGCGATCACGTCCAGGTCGTGGTGGACGGCATCGTCGCGCAGGTTCCGCGACGACAGCGATGCGATGAATTTTTCTGCAAATCCCATGATTTCTCCTCGTTGATGCTAATCGTTATTCCGTGCCGGGCCAAACAGCGCCGCCACCAGCGGATCGCGGTGCGCCGTGCCGCGCGCCCAGCTGGCCGTGCGGCGCACCTGCGGCGGCAGTTCGGCCCAGCCGTCAACCTCGTCGTCCTGCTCGCCCAGCGCATACAGGGCGGGCCGCTGGCGCCCCGGTTCCGTGCAATGGCGCTGCGCCAGGTGAATCTGTCCCATGCCGCACATGTGGCGCAGATAGCGGCTCATGGTGCCCGCATCGAGTCCCAGCAAGGCGGACAACTGCGCCGCGCTGGCCTGGCCCTGCTCGCGGATGTACTGCGCGATGCGGGCGATATGCAGCTGCGACTTCTTGCTGCGTCCCTGTAACTGGCGCCCCTGCCGTGGCGCCGCCCTGCCTTCAACCAACTGACTGCTGTTCAACATCTGCCTGACCTCCCGTGGTGCTGCCCACCGGCAAACGCTGTAGTGCGTTTGCGACAGGCAACGAGTGGACTTTATCAATCGCTAATGTTAAAGTCAAGCATTTGGTAATTTATCAAACGGTAAATTTCAGGTTTAATGTGGAGATGAATATGTATCAATACAGACGCGACCGCCTGCTGGCCCTGATCCGCGAGCACTACGACAACACGCGCAAGAAAATTTCCGACGTCAGCGGCTGGAGCGAGGCGCGTATCTCGCAAATCCTCTCGCCCACGTACCGCGAAGGACGCGCCTTCAGCGAAAAGATCGCGCGCAAGCTGGAAGCGGACCTGCAGCTCGACAGCATGTACTTCGACCAGGGTGCGGCGCCCGACCAGGCGACGCTGGCCGCGCGTGCCCTGGGCGCGCCGGGTGAAGTACAACCGGTGGTGGTGGTCGATGGCGAGGATGAGCGCTTCTACCCGATCCGCAAGGTGAAGCTGCGCCTGTCGGCTGGCATCACGGGCTTTGCCATCGAACCGGAAACGCACGACGGCAGCACCATCAGCGTGCCGCGCAGCTGGGTCGAGCGCAATGGCTACCACCCTGAAAAACTGGTGGCGATCAAGGTCAAGGGCGAGAGCATGGAGCCGGCCCTGTACGAGGACGACGTGGTGATCATCAACACGGCCGACAACCGGCCGGCCGATGGCATTGTGTTTGCCATCAATTACGAAGGCGAGCCGGTGGTCAAGCGCATGGCGCGCGATATCGGCGAATGGTGGCTGACGTCGGACAACCCGGATCAGCGCAAATACCACCGCAAGCTGTGCCGCGGCAATGAATGCCTGATCGTGGGCAGGGTCGTGCGCAAGGAAAGCGACCGTATCTGAAAACGAAGTTTATCGATTGATAAACTTCGTTTCCGTCATGGCGCTGACGCCAGCACCGCCTGGATCTGCTGCAGCGATGCCGGATCGTCCATCGACGTCAGGTCGCCCGGGCTGCGTCCTTCGCAGATGGCCTGGATCGAACGGCGCAGCAGCTTGCCCGAACGCGTCTTCGGCAACTGCGACACGAACAGCACACGCGCAGGCCGCGCCACGGCGCCAAGCTGGCGGTCGACCACGGCCATCACTTCGCGTTCCAGTGCCGCTTTCGCCTCGACGCTGTCGACACCCTGCGGGTTCTTCAGGATCACGAAAGCCATCGCCACCTGCCCTTTGAGCTTGTCTTCCACGCCCACCACGGCCACTTCCGACACATTCGGATGGCTGGTGATGCTTTCCTCGATTTCGCGCGTGCCCAGGCGGTGGCCGGCCACGTTGATCACGTCATCGGTGCGCCCCAGGATGAAGTAATAGCCGTCCGCATCGCGCACGCCCCAGTCGAACGTCGAATACACTTGCCGGCCGCTGAAAGTGGACCAGTAGGTGTCGACGAAGCGCTCGTCGTCGCCGTACACCGTCTGCATGCAGCCGGGCGGCAGCGGGCCTTCCAGCACCAGCACGCCCTTCTCGTTGGCGCCGCACTCCTCGCCCGTCGCCTCGTTGAGCAGCTTGACCTGGTAACCGTACATGGCCATGCCCGGGCTGCCCAGGCGTGTCGGCGTGTCGGCCACGCCCTTGGCCACCGAGAGGATAGGCCAGCCCGTCTCCGTCTGCCAGTAGTTGTCGATGATGTCGACCTTCAGTTCGTCGGCGATCCATTGCGAGGTGGTTTCATCGAGCGGCTCGCCCGCCAGGTACAGCGCCTTCAGTGACGACAGGTCGTACTTGCGCATCAGTTCCACCGGATGCTTGCGCAGCACGCGGATGGCCGTCGGCGCCGAGAACATGCGCGTGACTTTGTATTTCTCGACGATGCTCCACCAGATGCCCGCATCGGGACAGATGGGCAAACCCTCGTACAGGATGGTGGCCATGCCGGCGATCAGCGGGCCATACACGATGTAGGAATGGCCCACCACCCAGCCGATATCCGAGGTGGCAAAGAAGGTTTCGCCGGGCTTGCCGCAGAAGTTGTACTGCATCGACGACGCCAGCGCCACCGCATAGCCGCCCACGTCGCGCTGCACGCCCTTCGGCTTGCCCGTCGTGCCCGAGGTGTACAGCACGTACGACGGCTCGTTCGATTCGAGCCAGGTGACGGGCACCCGCGCATCCAGGTGCTGCTCGCGCAGGGTCGCATAATCGACGTCGCGCTCAGGCGTCAGTTCCATCGGCACCAGATGGCGGTCGACCAGCAGCACTTGCCGCGGCTTGTGCGCGGCCATGCGGATGGCCTCGTCGAGCAGCGGCTTGTAGGCAATCGCCTTGCCATTGCGCGAACCGGCATCGGCGGAAAACACCAGCTTGGGCTGCGCATCGTCGATGCGGCTGGCCAGGCTGTTGGCGGCAAAGCCGCCGAACACCACGGAATGCACGGCGCCGATGCGCGCGCACGCGAGCATGGCGAAGGCCGCCTCGGCGATCATCGGCATGTAGATCAGGACGCGGTCGCCCTTGACCACGCCCAGCGACAGCAACATGGCGGCGCAGCGCTCCACTTCGCGCTGCAGTTCGCGGAAGCTGTAACTGCGCTCGGTGTTCGTTTCGGTGGAAATGGCGATCAGGGCGGGCGCATCGCCCTGGCTATCGACCCAGCGGTCGACGGCGTTGTGGCACAAATTGGTGGTACCGCCAACGAACCATTTGGCGAATGGCGGCCGCGAATAATCGAGCACTTGCGAAAACGGGGCATGCCAGTCGATCTTGTCCGCTTCCTCGCGCCAGAAAGCGTCGGGCGTGTCGATCGAGCGTTGGTAAAATGCTGCGAAATTCATGTCTCCTCCGGTGTGCGTGCAATCTGTAGCGGGCCTGGGCGCCGCTGATGTGTACCACCTGCCTGCGTATTTCTTCCTAAAACGCGTCGCCGGGCACGCGCACGAAGCCTTCCATCAACACGCGCGCGCTACGGCTCATGATGGCCTTGGTGACGCTCCAGTCGCCATCGACCTGCTGCGCTTGCGCCCCCACCATCAAGGTGCCGGACGGGTGGCCGAAGCGCACGCTGCTTTTTTCGCCGCCGCCCGCCGCCAGGTTGACCAGGGTGCCGGGAATGGCCGCCGCCGTGCCGATGGCGACAGCGGCCGTGCCCATCATGGCGTGGTGCAGCTTGCCCATGGACAGGGCGCGCACCAGCAGGTCGATATCACCGGCTGCCACCTTTTTCCCGCTGGACGAGACATAGCTGGCCGGCTTGGCGACGAATGCCACTTTCGGCGTGTGCTGGCGCTTCGCCGCCTCGTCCAGGTGGGAAATCAAACCCATGCGCAGCGCGCCATGCGCGCGGATGGTCTCGAAACGGGCCAGCGCGGCCGGATCGCCATTGATGGCGTCCTGCAGTTCCGTGCCCGTGTAGCCGATGGCCTGCGCATCGACAAAAATCGTCGGGATGCCGGCGTTGATCATCGTGACTTTCAGCACGCCGATGCCGGGCACGTCGAGGTCGTCGACCAGATTCCCGGTCGGGAACATGGCGCCGCCGCCACCCTCTTCCTCGGCGGCCGGATCGATGAATTCCAGTTTCACTTCGGCGGCCGGGAAGGTCACGCCATCGAGCTCGAAGTCGCCCGTTTCCTGCACTTCGCCATGCGTCATGGGCACGTGGGCGATGATGGTCTTGCCGATATTGGCTTGCCAGATACGCACCGTGGCGATGCCGTTTGCCGGCACGCGGGCGGGGTCCACCAGGCCGCTGGCGATGGCGAACGAGCCGACGGCGGCCGACAGGTTGCCGCAGTTGCCGCTCCAGTCGACGAATGGCTTGTCGATGGAGACCTGGCCGAACAGATAGTCGACGTCGTGCTCAGGCCTGGCGCTTTTGGCCAGGATCACCGTCTTGCTGGTGCTCGAGGTGGCGCCGCCCATGCCGTCGATCTGCTTGCCGTACGGGTCGGGGCTACCGATCACGCGCAGCAGCAAGGCATCGCGCGCCGCGCCCGGCACTTGCGCGCTGACGGGCAAATCCTGCAGGCGGAAGAACACGCCCTTGCTGGTGCCGCCGCGCATGTAGGTGGCGGGGATCTTGATTTGGGGGGTGTGGGTCATTGAAATTCCTGCGTTGAATGGCTGATTAAACCCAACGGCGAATTGCCGGGGTCGGCCCCTGAGGGTCCGACCCCAGACCTTGCCTTTGGGGTGAATTGCACGATCACATCGCCACTACGCGGCTTTCGACGACTCGAGGAAATCCTGCGCGAAGCGCTGCAAGACGCCGCCGGCCTCGTAGATCGACACTTCTTCCGCCGTGTCGAGGCGGCAGGTGACGGGCACTTCAACCGTTTCGCCGTTCTTGCGGTGAATGACGAGGGTCAAGGTGGAGCGCGGCGTGCGCTCGCCCACGACGTCGTAGGTTTCGCTGCCATCGAGGCCCAGGGTCTTGCGGTTCACGCCAGGCAGGAATTCCAGCGGCAAGACGCCCATGCCCACCAGGTTGGTGCGGTGGATGCGCTCGAAGCCTTCGGCCACGATGGCTTCCACGCCGGCCAGGCGCACGCCCTTGGCGGCCCAGTCGCGCGAGGAACCCTGGCCATAGTCGGCGCCGGCGATGATGATCAGGGGCTGCTTGCGCTCCATGTACACCTCGATGGCTTCCCACATGCGCGAAATCGTGCCTTCCGGCTCGATGCGCGTGAGCGAACCCGCTTTCACTTTGCCGTCCTCGATGACCATCTCGTTTTTCAGGGTCGGGTTGGCAAACGTGGCGCGCTGCGCCGTCAAATGGTCGCCCCGGTGCGTGGCGTAGGAATTGAAGTCTTCCTCGGGCAAACCCATTTTCGCCAGGTATTCGCCGGCCGCGCTATCGAGCATGATGGCGTTCGATGGCGACAAATGGTCGGTCGTGATGTTGTCGCCCAGGACGGCCAGCGGACGCATGCCTTTCAATGGGCGCGCGCCAGCCAGCGCGCCTTCCCAGTATGGCGGACGGCGGATGTACGTCGTCTGCGGACGCCAGTCGTACAGGGGGCTGACCTTGATGCCGTCGTCCGCCTGCGCGGCAAACATCGGGATGTACACCTTGCGGTACTGCTCCGGCTTGACGCTGGACGCGACGATGGCGTCGATTTCCTCGTCGGACGGCCAGATATCCTTCAATAAAATCGGCTTGCCATCCGCGTCATGTCCAAGCACATCCTTCTCGATATCGAAACGGATGGTGCCGGCGATCGCATACGCCACCACCAGCGGCGGCGAAGCGAGGAAGGCCTGCTTCGCGTACGGGTGGATGCGGCCGTCGAAGTTGCGGTTGCCCGACAAAACGGCCGTGGCGTACAGGTCGCGCGACACCACTTCTTCCTGGATGACAGGATCGAGCGCGCCCGACATGCCGTTGCACGAGGTGCAGGCGAAAGCCACGACGCCAAAGCCCAGGTTTTCAAGCTCCGGCAGCAGGCCCGCTTCCTGCAGATACAGTTCCACGGTTTTCGAGCCGGGCGCCAGCGAGGATTTCACCCACGGCTTGCGCGTCAGGCCGAGGCGATTCGCGTTGCGCGCGATCAGGCCGGCGGCGATCATGTTGCGCGGGTTGTTCGTGTTGGTGCAGCTGGTGATGGCCGCGATGATGACGGCGCCGTCCGGCATCTTGCCCGGCTCGTTTTCCACCACGCCGGAGATCCCGCGCGCGGCCAGTTCAGACGTCGGCACACGGTTGTGCGGATTCGACGGCCCGGCGATATTGCGCACCACGGACGACAGGTCAAAGCTCAAGACGCGCTCGTATTGCGCGTCGACCAGGCTGTCGGCCCACAAGCCCGTCTCTTTCGCGTACAGCTCCACCAGTTTCACCAGCTCGTCGTCGCGGCCCGTCAGTTTCAGATACTTGATGGTTTGCGCATCGATGTAGAACATGGCGGCCGTGGCGCCAAATTCCGGCGCCATGTTGGAAATCGTGGCGCGGTCGCCCAGGGTCAGGTGCGAAGCACCCTCGCCGAAGAATTCCAGGTAGGACGAGACGACCTTCTGCTTGCGCAAAAATTCCGTCAGCGCCAGCACCGTGTCGGTGGCCGTGATGCCCGGCTGCGGTTTGCCCGTCAGCTTGACGCCGATAATGTCGGGCAGGCGCATCCACGAGGCGCGGCCCAGCATCACGCTTTCCGCTTCCAGGCCACCCACGCCGATGGCGATCACCCCCAGCGCATCGACCATGGGCGTGTGCGAATCCGTGCCCACCAGGGTGTCGGGATAGGCCACGCCACCCTGCACCTGGATCACGGGCGACATGCGCTCGAGATTGATCTGATGCAGGATGCCGTTGCCCGGCGGGATCACGTCAACGTTCTTGAACGCCTTCTTGGTCCAGTCGATGAAATCGAAACGGTCTTCGTTGCGGCGGTCTTCGATGGCGCGGTTCTTGGCGAAGGCGTCGGGATCGAAACCGCCGCATTCGACGGCCAGCGAATGGTCGACCACCAGCTGCGTCGGCACCACCGGGTTGACCAGGGCCGGGTCGCCGCCCTGGGCCGCGATGGCGTCGCGCAGACCGGCCAGGTCCACCAGGGCCGTCTGGCCCAGGATGTCATGGCACACGACGCGGGCAGGGAACCATGGGAAATCGAGGTCGCGGCGGCGTTCGATGAACTGGCTCAGGGACGCGTTCAGGGTGGCCGGGTCGCAGCGGCGCACGAGGTTTTCGGCCAGCACGCGCGAGGTGTAGGGCAAGGTGGCGTAGGCGCCCGGGGCGATCGCATCGACGGCGGCGCGCGTGTCGAAGTAATCGAGCCCTGTTCCCGGCAAGGATTTTCGGTGCAGTGTATTCATGTTCGTAACCATTATTTGCGGTCCTTGATCGGCACGAATTCCAGGTCTTCCGGTCCCACGTAGTTGGCGCTCGGGCGGATGATCTTGTTGTCGATGCGCTGCTCGATGATGTGGGCAGCCCAGCCCGACGTGCGCGAAATGACGAACAGCGGCGTAAACATCGCCGTCGGCACGCCCATCATGTGGTACGACACGGCCGAGAACCAGTCCAGGTTCGGGAACATGTTCTTGATTTCCCACATGACCGATTCCAGGCGCTCGGCGATGTCGAACATCTTGGTGGAACCGGCTTCCTGCGACAGCGAGCGGGCCACTTCCTTGATGACTTTATTGCGCGGGTCCGAAATCGTGTAGACGGGGTGGCCGAAGCCGATCACCACTTCCTTGTTGGCCACGCGCTCACGGATGTCCGCTTCCGCTTCGTCGGCGTTGTCGTAGCGCTTCTGGATGTCCAGCGCCACTTCATTCGCGCCGCCGTGTTTCGGACCGCGCAGCGCGCCGATGGCGCCCGTGATGGCCGAGTGGATGTCCGAACCCGTGCCGGCGATGACGCGGCTGGTGAAGGTCGAGGCGTTGAATTCGTGTTCCGCGTACAGGATCAGCGAGGTGTGCATGGCTTTTTCCCACGACGCGGACGGTTTTTCGCCGTGCAGCAGGTGCAGGAAGTGGCCGCCGATCGAGTCGTCGTCCGTTTCCACTTCGATGCGCTTGCCGTTATGGCTGTAGTGGTACCAGTACAGCAGCATGGAGCCGAACGACGCCATCAGGCGGTCGGCGATGTCGCGCGCGCCTGGCGCATTATGGTCGTCCTTTTCCGGCAGGGTGCAGCCCAGCACGGACACGCCCGTGCGCATCACGTCCATCGGGTGGGCGGCGGCGGGCAAGGCTTCCAGCGCCGATTTCACTGCCGACGGCAGGCCGCGCAGCGATTTCAGCTTGGCCTTGTAGCCTTTCAATTCGGCGGACGTCGGCAGCTTGCCGTGCACCAGCAGGTAGGCGATTTCCTCGAACTCGCAGCTGTCGGCCACGTCCAGGATGTCATAGCCGCGGTAGTGCAAATCGTTGCCGGTCTTGCCGACCGAGCACAGCGCCGTATTGCCGGCGGTGACGCCGGACAGGGCGACGGATTTTTTAGGCTTGAAAGTGGCGGCTTGCGGTGCGTTCATTGATTTCTCCAAAAATTGACTAGTCTCGGTTGCGTCACTGCGGGGCCGGCATGCGGCCCCTGCTTCTTTACTTTTCTTTTCTTATTTCTTTTGCGCGGCGAACAGCGCGTCGAGCTTTTGCTCGAAGTCGTGGTAATTGATCGATTCATACAGCTCCATGCGCGTCTGCATGGTGTCGACGACGTTCTTTTGCGTGCCGTCGCGGCGCAGCGCGCGGTAGACGTTGTCGGCCGCCTTGTTCATGGCGCGGAAAGCCGACAGCGGGTACAGGGCCAGGCCCACATGGGCGCTGCGCAGTTCGTCCAGGGTGAACAGCGGCGTGGCACCGAATTCCGTGATGTTGGCCAGAATCGGCACGTTGACGGCCTTGGCGAACGTGGCGTACATGTCCAGGTCGGTGATGGCTTCCGGGAAGATCATGTCGGCCCCCGCTTCCACGCAGGCGACGGCGCGTTCCAGTGCCGCTTCCAGGCCATCGACGGCCAGCGCATCGGTGCGCGCCATGATGACGAAGTTCGGGTCCGTGCGCGCGTCGACGGCGGCCTTGATGCGGTCGACCATTTCTTCCTTGCTCACGATTTCCTTGCCCGGACGGTGGCCGCAGCGCTTGGCGCCCACCTGGTCTTCGATGTGCAGGCCGGCCGCGCCGAACTTGATCATCGATTTCACCGTGCGCGCCACGTTGAAGGCGGAGGAACCGAAGCCCGTGTCGGCATCGACCAGCAGCGGCAGGTCGCACACGTCGGTGATGCGGCGAATATCGGTCAGCACGTCGTCCAGGCTGGAAATGCCCAGGTCGGGCAAGCCCAGCGAGCCGGCCGCGACACCGCCGCCGGACAGGTAGATGGCCTTGTAGCCGGCGCGCTTGGCCAGCAAGGCGTGGTTGGCGTTGATGGCGCCGACGACTTGCAACGGGGATTCTTCCTGGACGGCCTTGCGGAATGCGGCACCTGCGGAGTATTGAGTCATGTGTTCACCTTATGGGTTTCGGATGGTCGCGAATGTTTCACGGAGTGGCTATGAACATGGGTATTGCAAATGCCGTGCCAGGCCGGCGCGGCGCGATGAAAAACCCATGAACGCAGAGTGAAAACAAGGGGCGCCGTGCTGGCCAGCGCCGTTCCAGCACTGTGCCACCAGGGAACAGCGAGGTCACGTTTTCCCTGTACCACGTTTCATTATTGTTTCACAATTTCATTTTGAAACAACATATTGAAACATGCAACAACATTGAAGGGAAAGGAGGCAGGCAGGCCGACGTGCGGCCGGTAACGCGCAAAAAAACAGCCGGCGGATGCCGGCTGCGGAACACAATGACTGAAAGAATAAAGGATTACGCCAGCCGTACCAGCGGGTTGGCGATGATGTTGTCGATCTGGCGCACGGCTTCCTCGCAGGCGGCGGCAATGGCGCCATCCTCGTCGTCGCGCACGAATTGCATGGTCGAGCCTTCGAACACTTCCAGGCCTTCCGCGGTGGCGCGTTCGATGTCGCAACTGGCCGACCATTTGCCGTCGGTGGTGGGCACGGCCAGGGGAACGATTTCCCAGCCTTTATAGTGAATTTTAGAACTGCTATCCATGGGGTGCCTCCTTCGTGACTGACTCAATAGTGGAAATCGTAGCACGAAGCGCGGCAGGCGGCGACGAGTTTCACGCGCCGCGCCGTAGTCAGGCTCACTTTCGGGCTAAACGATTTACGCTGACTCAAGGACGCAGCAGATTATCCACTTCCGTCCTGGCCACTTCCAGGCCGGCCGTGCAAGCCGTCTCGGGTGCAGCATAACCGCCCAGGGTGCGGCTGCGCGTGATCGCCTGCGCCGCGGATTCACCGTCGCGCTGCAGGCGGTAGGTAAAATCCCATAAATCGTCGTTATCCTTTTGCGGGGTCACGGAAATCGTAAAACCACGGTACTGTTCGCTTCGTGCAGTGATATCGTTCATGAATTCCTCCTGGGAAGAATGAGGTTACCATGCTGCAAGCGCCAGGGTGCGCACGACTGTGACGGCCGCTTATCTGTTTTTCGCATGTCAAATGTCAATTTGCAGCATTTTTTCAGCGGACTCTGGCGCTATAATGACCTTCCCAGTCCTGTCCATCCCTTGCCCGTCCCTTGCCGCCGTGATGACTCCACAAATCCAAGCCTTCTTCGACCCCGCCACCGCCACCGTCACCTATGTTGTGTACAAGGCCGATGGCGGGGATTGCGCCATCATCGATTCCGTGCTCGACTACGATCCGAAGGCGGGCCGCACCTCGACCGCCTCGGCCGACAAGGTGATCGCCTTCGTGCGCGAACACGGCTTGCAGTGCCGCTGGCTGCTGGAAACCCATGCGCACGCCGACCACCTGTCCGCCGCGCCCTACCTGCAGCAGCAGCTGGGCGGCGATGTGGCCATCGGCGCGGCCATCCAGACGGTACAGCGCGCCTTCGCCCAGGTCTACCACCAGGACGGCGCCAGGGCCGACGGTTCACAGTTCGACCAGCTGTTCGCGCCCGACCAGGTGTTTCATATTGGCAAACTGGAAGTGCGCGCCCTGCACGTGCCCGGCCACACGCCGGCGGACCTGGCGTATCAGATCGGCGACGCCGTGTTTGTCGGTGACACCCTGTTCATGCCGGACGTGGGCTCGGCCCGCTGCGACTTCCCCGGCGGCTCCGCGTCCCTGCTGTACCGCTCGGCGCAACGATTGCTGTCGCTGCCGCCGCAGACGCGGCTGTTCATGTGCCACGACTACCCGCCCAACGGCCGCGCACCGCGCTGGGAGGTGACGGTGGCCGAACAGCGTGCCAACAATATCCACTTGCGCGATGGCATCACGGAAGAGCAATTCGTGGCCATGCGCACCAGCCGCGACGCCACCCTGGACATGCCGACATTGATCTTGCCCGCCATCCAGGTCAACATCAACGCGGGCAAGCTGCCCGAGCCGGAAGACAACGGCGTGCGCTACCTCAAAATACCGCTGAACGCGATCTGACCGCCCCGGCGGTCCCTGCCCGCCGCTCCGCCTTTCTTGACACCACGCAAGTCCCACCTCAGGCAATCCGCATACAGTGCAGATTGCCTGAGTTCGCTTTGGCGCCTTTCCTCTTTCACGTTGACGGAGCGCCCGCATGTCGCCCGACCCTACGCTCGATTCCAATTGCATCCTGCTCGCCGAAGCCGAAGGCACGACCTTGTTCAGCCATCCGCTGCTCCAGGCCGTCACGCGCCTGCCCCGTCCCGGCATTGTCATCTTCGTGCACGGCGTCAATTCCGACGGCGAATGGTATGAGCAAGCCGAGCAAGGCCTGTGCGCCGGCCTGAATACGCGCCTGAAACGCCGCGACGAGGATCTGGCGATCCCCGGCCCGGCCGCCGGGCAGATGCAGACCGCCACCTACGCGCGCGAATTGACGGACGACGGTTTCCTCAACCCCAAGCGCAACGCCACCACCTTCCTGCAGGCGGACGATGCCAATTCGCCCGTGATCCGCTTCCGATGGGGTTACAAGGCCAATGGCGAGGAGTTGCAGGCATTTGGCGACGGCATCTATCTCAACGAAAAGAATTACTGGGGCGGCGGACCGTTCGCCAACGGCTGCAGCGCCCTGCCCGACCTGTGGGGCCAGGGCTTGTCCGAGGAACTGTTCCTGTGGATGCATATCCAGCACATGAACCCGACGAATGACCGGCAAGTGTATGCGTGTCCGCCGCGCCCGTATTTCGTGTTCGCCGCCTGGCGCCTGGCGCGCCTCGTGCAGTCGATCAGGGCTTGCCAGCACGACGCGCCCGTCACCATCGTCTGCCATAGCCAGGGCAATATGGTGGCCATGGCGGCCGCCTTTCTCGGCGAAACGCTGGGCGCTTCCGCCGTGGCCGACAGTTACGTGCTGTGCAACCCGCCCTACAGCCTGCTCGACAGCAATTTCACGGAAAACTGGGTCAGCGGCCATTTGACGGACGAACATGGCAACACGGGCCGGCAAAAGTACGAAGCCCGCACGCAAACCTTGAAAGCGTTTTTCAACATCCTGCGCACACGCTCGGCCATGCAGCAGGATGCCGACTTGGTCGACGAGTGCAGCGCCAATCGCAAGCCTGAACGCAAGGACAGCTACACGGCCGCGTTCGACCGCGCAGACCACGGCTTGCATGGCTCCACCTATGGCAGGGTCACCCTGTACTTCAATCCGCACGACCAGGTGATTTCGGCCACGCCCGTGCAGGGCATAGGCTGGCGCGGCATGTCGGCGCAGGAAATTGCCGATACGGGCGGCGAAGGCGTCTTCACGCAGCGCGTGTTTGCGCAAAACCACCTTGTTGGCCAGGAAAATGAAAAGGACTACGATATCTGGCAGCGCCATGGCCAGCCCTTGACGCCGGACAGCCTCGATTTCTGGCACCCGCGCTCACTGGTCGCCGAGTACTCGATCGAAAAGGGCATGCGGGCCAGCAAAGGCATCGGGCGCAAAATCCTGACCTTTTTGTTCGCGCCCATCGTCATCATTCTCGCCAAGACTGCCGGCACGCGCATCAACGCCCTGCCACCCAAGTCCTGGCGGCTGCCGATGAAGGCGCCCAGGCTGCCCGAGGCATTCCTGCCGCACTCGAAGCGCTTTGCCGACATCAGCGATCAGTTTGACGAAGGCTGCGATGCCCCGGCCGACTCCCTGCACAAGGACCGCGCCGCCGAAGCCGATGGCGCGTATGCGCCCTACCGTTCCCAGGGTAAGGGCGATGCGCAAACCGAGGCGGCGCTGCGCTATGAACAGAACGCCATGCTGCGCATGCAGGCCAGGCGCGACGGCTGGGTGGAAAAAGGCAAGCCTGTGACGGCGGTGGACAAGCCGGAGGAGGCTAGCAAGGAATTCAATGCCTGGCGCAAGAACGAAATTCAGAACTACCTGGCCGCCAACATCGACACCCACGCCACCGATCACTCAACCATCATGACCAATCCCGAGCATGCGCAGAAGGCGCTGGCGTATGACGTGGCGGTGGGGGTGTGCACGATCAGGCAGGAGGCGTTGCGCGAGTTACGAGTAGCGGCGGATTGGAGGTTGTTAGAGCCTCTCAATGCCACCGATGATAGCGCCGAGTTTTTTTGAGTATTACGACAGCGGAGAATTCAAAAAAACATCTTTATACAAATGGGCTAACGCCAAAGACAGCCCTGCCAGAAAACCGAAAAGCATCGTTGACGAGCGTCAGAATGCTAGGCCTGCCGACCATTCCACCAACTTTGCGCTAAGGACTGACGGTGCGTAAGTTCATTGCCACGCCGCGCCAGCGACTGGCCTGGGCGCTCGCCGTATCTTTCATTGTCATTTGTCTTGTGCTCTGGCTCAACTGGCCAAGCTATGCAGGTCACCAGACTATCCATTCACCTGGAGAACTCATGAAACAGTTCCTTGCGCTGCCCATGCTCGCCGCTTTCTCCCTATTTGCGCTATTGACGGCCTGCGCCGTGCAGCCTGCGCAGAAAGAAGACGATCACCCAACAAGCACGGCCCACGTTCCCTTCCGGGCACAAGTGGTGGGCCTGCAGTGGCTCAATCCCCTGCAGCGGCTCGACTATCCGACCGAGTGGCAGCTGCTATGGACGTTGGGATTGGCAAAACCCAACAAGAATGACGATATGGTCAGGACGGATCCCAGGGGCTTCAGTACCTTGCAGGCCGTCGCCCCCATTGCTCACGATCTCGATGGCACGGAAACGTTCAAGGGCTATCACTATAAATATGTGCGGAAATTAACCAGTCTATTTCATGACATTTACTACTCCAGCCCCACCTACTTTTATCGGGTATATCCCAAGGATCAAAAACAGAACTGGCGCGAACTGGCAGGCATCCGCGTGGAATATGCCCTGCCTGCGGGTAAGTTGGACCCAGAAGAGGCAAGAAACACTACGCGCGAACGCATCACCGACACCTTCAGCATCGGCAATGTCAATTTCCCCACCCTCTGGACCCGCGCAACCCCACCCGACGTGCGCATCACCCTGGGCGGCAACAATGCAGGCTTCGTCTCCCTGCAAGCCGCGCTGGCCTATCTGGAAGCGCATCCGCAGCAAACCGTATGGGTCATGAACTGGGATGCGCCGAGCCGGCCGAAGACCATGCAGATCAATGAAAACCTGGTGCTGCTGGTGCTGGCCGGCCCTGATTACAAAACGGAGCGGGCGGCGCTGGCGTGGATAGGCTATCCTGCTACGAAAAATGTGGCGGACTTTGAACTGGCCAAGGACAAGCCGCCACGCGCCGTGCAAGCGTGGCAGGCCGTGTTTGCCGAAGCGGCGCGCCATGGCGGCAAGACGGAAGAAGACATCGGCTACGTCATCCACGATGCCAATAAAACCCTGCCCACGTCATCCGACCGTCTGGGCCAGCTGGCGCATTCGCTGACGCTGGAAGTAGCGGATTTCGACTTCCTGCCGCAGACCTTCAATACACCCGCCCTACTGGGCGAGATGGGCGCCGGCACGGCGCTGACCAATGTCGCCCTGGGCATCGCCCATGCGAACCACGTCGGCAAGCCGGTGCTGGTGGCGGGCACCAGCGATCCTGCCAGCGTCACGGGCGTGCTGGTGTCGCCGCCGGCCACGGTGCGGCCCATCAATCACGACAAACCGTGGTTCCGCGCGCGCGGCGAAAACCATGCGTATCTGCCGTGGTGGGGCATCCGCCACGACGCGGCGGACGATATGCAGGGCTATTCCAAATAAGGCGCTGCGGTGCTACACGGCCCGCACGCCGCGCCACAGCTGACGCTGGCCCATGTTCACCCGTTCCATCTCGCCCGAGGCCAGCAGCCGTTCCAGCGCGGCCTCGACCACGTCCGGCGGAAAACCGCCGCCCAGCCACCACTGCGCAACGCCTTCGGGCGTGTCGACGCCGTGCGGGCGGATGGCCAGGTAGGCGCGGATCTGGCCGCTGACGGTCTCGATGTCGGTGTCGTTTTGTGTCATATCAATCCTTGTGGGCAAAGTTGCGAAGATTCCGGCAAGGCAGTCGCCCGCGTCCCTTACTCGCCCTGCTCCGGCGCCCGCCCGATCTCGCCATCGAGATTGGCCAGGAACCAGGCCAGCGACGACATCAGCGCCACGTTGCGCTTCAGGTTCTCCGGGTCAACCTTGTCCAGCGTGTCGGCCGGCGTGTGGTGATAGTGGAAGTAGCTGTGGCTGTCGACCAGCGGCTCGAAGCTGGGCACGCCACCCGTTTCCAGGCGGTGCAAGTCGCCCGTGCCCAGCGCGTCGCGGCGCGTGAAGGCGTGCGCGCCCATCGGCTGCAGGGCGGCGCGCAGGGGCGCGAACAGTTTTTCCGACTTCGGCCCCACGCTGGCGAGGATGCCGAACGGGCGGCCGGCGCCGCTGTCCATCTCGATGGCGGCATACTGCTTGCCCAAAGCCTGCTTGTGCGCCTCGAAATACGCCTGGCCGCCACGACCGCCATTTTCCTCGTTCATCCAGGCGATCACGCGGATGGTGCGACGTGGGCGGTAGTCGAGCTTTTTCAGGGTTTCCACCACGCCCATGGCCGCCACCACGCCGGCGCCGTCGTCGTGCGCGCCCGTGGCCAGGTCCCAGGAATCGAGGTGGCCCGACACCACCACCACTTCGTCGGCCTTGTCCGTGCCCGGCCAGTCGGCGATCACGTTGTAGCTGTCCGCTTCCGGCAGGTTTTTCGGCGTCAGGGTCAGGTGCATTTTCAGGGGGCCGCGCGCGGCCAGGCGGCCGATCAGCAAGGCGTCTTCCACGGTGACGGCGGCGGCGGGAATGCGCTTATTCTCGTCCAGGCCCGTGGCGCCCGCGTGCGGGATGCGGAAATTCGCGCCGCCGACCGAGCGCACCAGCGCGGCGGCCGCGCCCAGGTCGGCCGCCGCCTTCGGTCCGAGGAAGCGCGCGCGCGAACCCTGGCCATAGGTGACGCCGGCCAGGCCCCGCTCGGCCATCTCCTGGTCGAACGGCGTGTCGATCAGCACGATGGAGCCCTTCACTTCCGAGGCGCGGGCCTTGAGTTCATCCAGGCTCTTGACGATGATCACGGGCGCCGTCAGGCCGGCGGCCGGGGTGGCGCCGGAGCCGCCCAGGGCGGTGAGCACCACGCGCTGCGACACGCCCTGCGGACGGCCCGCGTAGTCGACGATTTCCGCCGTTTCCACGCCGCGCACCCAGTGCGGCACCTTCACGGGCTGCAAGGTGACGGTGGCGCCCAGCTGGCGCATGGTGTCGGCCACCTGCCGCACGGCGGCGGCCGCGCCGGCGGAACCGGACAGGCGCGGGCCGATCAGATCCGTCATGTCGGCCAGGCGGGCATACGCCCAGTCGCTTTGCAGCGCCGTGTCGCGCACCTGCGCCAGCGCCTGCGGCGCATTGCCCGGCGCGGCGGCAAAGGCGCCGGCGCTGACGATGCAGCCAAGGGCAAGGGATACGGCGGAACGGCGCAGTGGCGCGCCAGTCAAGACGATATGCATGTGATTTCAGTTCCAGTCAACAAGGTCGTAGCGGGTACGCCTTGGCCAGGGGGCAAGGCGCGACTTTTCCCACGATAGCGTATTTATTCTGTCACTGCAGCAACTTTTAAGGGATCGATTGCCTGTTCCCCCCGGAGTCGATTACCATCAGGATCGTGATCGCTACCGGATACCGCCATGCTCAAGGGAACACTTTGCACCATCCGGCATTTGCAGGCCGCCGACCTGAATACCTATATTTCCCTCGTCAACGACCTGCCCTCGCGCGGCGAGTTCTTTTCGATGCAGTTCAAGTCGCCCGAGGCCATGCGGCGCGACTTTCTGCAAACGGGCTTCGTCACCGAGGATAGCGAACTGTTCCTCATCGAGGACAAGGCCCAGCACATCATCGGCACGATCACGCACTTCAAGAGCCGCACGCCAGCCGCGCGCGAGATCGGCTACCGCCTGTTCGACCGGCAGCGGGACGGACAGGGCTACATCAGCGAAGCGACGCGCCTGCTGGTCGACTACCTGTTCAAGGCCTATCCGTATCACCGGCTGGAGCTGCTGATGGACCCGCTGAACGTCGGCTCCGAACGCATCGCGCAAAAGAACGGCTTTACCCAGGAAGGCTTGATGCGCCAGGCCTTCTTCATCAACGGCGTGATGCGCGATGTCAAAATGTACAGCCTGCTGCGTCCCGAATGGCAGGCGCGGGCGCGCTGACTTGTTACCGTCGAGGCAGGATTGTAATAAGTTGTATTAGACGTGGAACAAGCGGGGAGCAGCAGATATAGTCCAGTCCATGCAGATCATTGTGATCTCGCCGGAATGGAAGGAAATGCCATGTTGAACAAGAAACTCCTGGGTGCGGTAATGGTAGCGGCAGTGGCTGTGTCTTCGGCCGCAGTCGCCGGTGACCGCGACTTCAATACCGTTGCAGGCGCCGTTGTCGGAGCGGCCATTGGCAACAGCACCGGCGGGCGCAATGGCGCGATCGTCGGTGGCGTGCTTGGCGCCGCCGTCGGCAACAGCATCAGCACGAATGACCGCTATTACGACCGTGGCGGCTATCGCGGCGGTTACCGCGAAACCTATTATGCGCCGGCGCCGCAGCCCGTGTACTACGCCCCTGCCCCGCAGCCCGTGTATTACGCCCCGCCACCGCGCTACTACGGCCCGCCGGCTGTCGTCTACGTGCAACCGGGCCGCGGCTACTACCGCGACCATGGCCGCCGCGACTACTATGACCGAGACTACCATGACCGCGGTCATGGCTGGGGCCATCGCCGTTAAGCGCCGCCCTGCGCCTGCACCATGAAAAACCTGCGCCAGCCTGCTGCCGCAGGTTTTTTTGCGTCACCGGCAAGGTATCGCCCCTGCACAATATCGGCTAAGCTGTATCCTATGATCAACATTGCTGGCCGCCTGGACCGCACCAACCGATGCATTTAATCAAAGACGAGCTCGATTTCGGCCCCTG
Source organism: Janthinobacterium rivuli (assembly GCF_009208735.1). Lineage (GTDB taxonomy): Bacteria > Pseudomonadota > Gammaproteobacteria > Burkholderiales > Burkholderiaceae_D > Janthinobacterium. The sequence continues at coordinate 50,420 of NZ_WFLJ01000004.1, forward strand.
GCTAGACGCCGCCGCCGGCAGCAGCGTGGGCGCCGGTCCCCTGCCGCGCCGCGAGAACCAGGACAATTTCCTGCTGATCGATGCGACGGGCCACGCCGTCTGCCTGTCGCGCCAGGCGCCGTTCCACTGCCAGGTGCCCGGCTGGCCGCGCGGCCATGTGCGCGCCGCCGTGCTCGACGGCATGGGCGGCCACGGCCAGGGGCGCGAAGCGGCGGAAGCGGCCGTGCAAGGCTTGCTGGCCATGCCCGCCTGTCTCGATACGGCCAGCCTGGCAACCCGGCTCGACCAGTTGCACACGCGCTTGCAGGACACCTTCGCCAGGACGGCACCCGACCAGGCGCGTCCGCCCGGCACCACGCTGACCTTGCTGGAAGTGCCGCCCGGCGAAGCGCCGCTGCTGTATCACGTGGGCGATTCGCGCCTGTATGAAATTGCCGACGGGGCGGCCGGCATCCTCACCGTCGATCACGTGCCGGCCACCGCCTACGCCATGCGCGGCGCGCTCGACGAGACGCGCTGGCGCGCCGCCGTGCATGGCGAACACCACCCGCAAATCTCGCAGGCCTTCATCTTAGGCAACGCCATCAGCGACAGCTTGCAGCTCGACAAGCCCCTGCGCGGCCTCGATGCGGCCACCCTGCCGCCCTTCCTCGCCCACCTGGGCGACCGCCGCGTGTTGCGCGTACGCCCAGGCACCCACTATCTGCTGGCCAGCGACGGTTTCTGGGCCTGCGGGGATCCGCTCGCTCTTACGGCCCGCTGGCCCGCCCTGTGTGCGGGCAAGACTGCGGCACAGGCCGTCAGCGCCCTGTTCGAGGACTTTCTCGCCCGACCGCCAAAAGGCTTGTATAGCGACAACATCACCATGCTGGCGCTGCGCTTCGATGCGGAGTTCACCGCCCCAGGCGGCTAGCGGCCAGATAACCGGCCGTCGCCGACACGCCCGACAACACGGTGCCCCAGGCCATGTCGATCACCGTCAAGGCCAGCGGCCAGTCGCGCAAGGTCGCATAGTTGCTCAAGTCATAGGTGCCATAGGCAAGCAGACCGAGCAGCGCGCCCAGTGCCGCCGCCGTGCGCCCGCGGCGCGCGCGCAGTCCGGGCAGGATGGCAAAGACCAGCAAACCCGCCACGTACAGCAGATAAAACAACACGGCCGGCGCCCAGCGGGGAGACGCCGCCAGCAGCGGCCCCAGCGCCGCGGCGTACACGGGTTTCATCAGCACCGCCAGCCACAGGGCATCGATGGCGAGGAAGGCGCACAAGGTGGCGCCATAGGCAATGGCAAGCTGGAGCGGGCGTTGGACGGACATGATCGTCTCTCGATTCAAGCGTTGGGGGAACGGCTGTGCCAGCATAATGCAAAACACCCCTGGCTCGCATCGAGGACGTAAAAATGCCCGCCCCGCGCGCACGTGCATTGATGGGCAGCGACTCCTTGCAATATCAAAATAACATATCCAGAAAGATATAAAATGTGTTTTTGAGCAATAGTTTCCATGGCATGCATGACGCGGTGTGACGAGGGACATGAATTTGGGCAAAAAGAGCGCATTCCGGCGCTGCGGAAGTTGCCAAGCGGGCGCAAAAGCGCGTAAGCTCTCATGTATAACAGAGGGCAAAAAGTCCCCGCTCGATTCGAGTCAGAATGTCATGAAAAAATGCAGCAACCCGGAGCACCCGCACTGTACGTTCTGGGTCTTGCCTGGGGAAACAGTCTGCGCGGGCAACCACCCGCAAGCGATGCCTGTCCCCAGCAGCTACGACCTGTTGACCGCACTGCGCAGCGCCCGTTCCGAGCCATCGGCAACGGCGCTTTCGCACGCCCCGGCCCATGACGCTGTCGTTCACGCCGCGAGCGGCCCAGTACCGGTCTCCGCCGCGCCTGCGGCGTTCACGCCAGCCCCAGTCGCCGCGCCAGCGGTGCCCCCGGCCTACCAGCCGGTACAAGCCCATCTGCATATCAGCGGCTTCGATCCCCGCGCGGCGGGCGGACGGCAAACCCTGAAAATGGAATTGCGCGGCATGAGCGCCGCCTGCGCGCCGCAGCTGACCTTGCGTCTGCGCTCGGACCTGATCCCGCGCGGTGCTGTCCAGCATGATTTCGTGCGCACCACACGCGGCGACTGGCGTCCCGTGTTTGTCGAGTTTTCCTCACGCAACAAGGAACACGGGCAATATCAGATCGACGTCGAAGTGCGCAGCCATGTCGATGGCGCCGTGGCGCAAAAATGGGTATGCACCTTCGTCATCCTCGTGCCGCGCCGCGACGCCACCCTGACGGAAATCCACCAGATCTTCCTCAGCACGCATAAAAACGTGCGCGTGATGGCCGACGACGCCTCGATCGCCCGCGTGACGGGCGGCGACGGCTGCAACCTCGACGTGACGGCGCGCAATGCCGGCATTGCCCACGTGGATTTGTCCGCGCCGCAAGGCAAGATCGACATGGGCTTTACCACCATCGCCTGGGATGAGGAGTTGATCGAAGTCGACCTGCCCGCCGGCAGCCACTGCCATCCGCACCCGAGCCAGGCCGCCTGCCTCGTCAACGCGGCGCCGGAAGCGGGCGAACAGCGCCAGATCCGCCTGTTCGCGCTGGAAGAATGCATGCTGGGCCGTTTCGAACTGGTGGACCCGGAAGCCGACGTGCTGCTCAGCCATTTCAGCCCCGACGGCCAGGACAACAATGGCTTGACGCGCCGCCTGTCAGGCCGCCATGCCATCATCCGGCGCGGCCAGCAAGGCTTTGAAATCGAGGATGTGTCGCGCTACGGCGTGCTGCTGGACGGCGTGTGGCCCGGCAAGCACAAGCCCGTCGCCCTGCGTCTGGGCATGCGCATCGAATTGTCCGCCAGCATCAAGGGCATCGTCGTGCTCAGCGTCACGGCCCTGCTCGCGCATGGCGTGATCCTGCACCGCATCGACCATGGCGCCCGCGCCGAGTGTTTTTACCTGCTGCTGCCCGAGGCCCAGCCTGCACCGGCCAGCCACCTGGCCACGCCGCAGGCCAGTTGCCTGCCCGTGCTGTTCCACCGCCATGGCGGTTTCTGGCACCTGGACACCGCCAGCGGCAAGGAAACCGCGCTGGCGCCCGCCACCGCGCTCGACAAGCTCAGCGGCTTCGCGCGGCACAAGCGCTTCGCCAGCGAACCGTATCCGGAATGCTGGATCATCCGCACCGAAGGCGCGGCGCTGTGCGACAGCAGCGCGCTGACAGCATAGCAATCCCCCCATACGCCAGCGTCTGAAAAATGGTCAGAGCAAGGCGCGCTGCCGAAGACAGTAGGCATGTACGGCGAGGCGGTGCGACGCAGCTATGGCTTCGGACGCTAGCGCGGTATCAGCACGAGAAAAATCATCGACAGGCCCAGAATAAACACCGCTTCCAGCGTAAACACGATGGCCGGTATCTGCAATTCGCGCGGGATTTTCATGGCGACACCTCTTCAAAACGTGGGACTGCCTTCAGCATAGCGCGCCGTGCGCCAATTGCATTATCAGCCGCACAATAGACTTGACCGCCCGGCATGACCTGCCGCGTTCGCCGTCCTGGCCTGCGCGACACACAATTTAACAATTTAATGGCAGATATTCTGCAAATAGCACCCCTCCACGCCCATCAATACTGTATATTCATCCAGTTAATATCCCCCGGCATTTCACACAACGCCAGCATGGCGTTTTACATTTTATGGCTTCCAATAAAGCGCATCATGCGACCGGTTGGGCTGCCGGCGTGATCGCCGCGGCCCTGGTCGCGCACGCCGGCGCCGGTGGCCCCTATCAAGTGCTGAGCATGCTCGCCTTTGTCATGGGCGCGCTGGGCGGCACGGCGCCGGACTGGCTGGAAGTGGCCTGGTGGGCGCGCACGCACCGGCTGTGGATCACGCACCGCACGTGGACGCACTGGGGCCTGGCCTGGATCGCCCTGCTCGTCTATACCTATGTGCAGTTGCCGCACCACCTGTGGGCGCCGCCCCTGTTCGGCTTTGCCGCCGGCGGCATCATGCATTTGCTGGCAGACTGGCCCAATCCGCTGGGCGTGCCGTGGATCTTCCGCCGCCACTCGCTGCGCTGGTGGAAAAGCGGCCGCCACGACATCATCGTCATCATCGCCGCCTGGCTGGCCGCCACCGTCGTGGCCGATCACGTGTTTTTTGACGGCATCCACCTGCGGCGCACCGTGCTGGCGTTGGACGGCTTGCTGCACTGGTCCGCCACCGCCCTGCAGCAAGCCTGGGCGGATCTGCAACAGTGGCAGGAGCGCTGGCGCCTGGGAGCCCACGCCAATTGACCCGGCGGCGTGGCAATGTGATAATGAGTATCATTCTCAAACAGCCCAGCCAGCCGGCACCGCGTGTTCCGTCAGCCCAGCCCTTCCCTTGCCTGGAGAACGCAGTGAGCACCGTCAGTCCCGTCCATGCCAACCACCTGAGCACCCTGTACAGCGAGCACCACGGCTGGCTGTATGGCTGGCTGCGCGGCAAGCTGGGCAACCGCGCCGAAGCGGCCGACCTGGCGCAGGACACCTTTTTGCGCCTGCTGGGCAAGCGCGAGGCGGCACCGCTGCGCGAGCCGCGCGGCTACCTGGCGACCATCGCGCGCGGCTTGCTGATCGACCGCTACCGGCGCCAGGCGCTGGAACAGGCCTACATGGAAGCGCTGGCGCAGCAAGCCGAGCCAGTATCGGCGTGCGCCGAAACGCATGCCATCATCATCGAAACCCTGCTCGCCATCGACCGCCTGCTCGATAGGCTGGGCGCGCGCACGCGGGCCATCTTCCTGCTGGCGCAAATCGAGGAGCTCAGTCATGCGGACATCAGCCAGCGCCTCGGCGTCTCGCTGCCAACGGTGAAAAAACACCTGGTGCGCGCCTACACGGAATGCCTGATGCTGGCGGCCACATGATGTCCGGCACGATAACCGCTTCCACGCCCATCGCCCGCAAGGTGCTGGCCGCCGCCGCCCACTGGCACGTGGAACTCCAGGGCGGCAGCGCCGACCCGGCCGCCCTGCAGGCCTGGCGCGACGCCAGCGCCGAGCATGAACGGGCCTGGGAGCTGCTGCAACGCATGGATGGCCAGCTGGCCGCGCTGCAGCCCGCGCTGGCCCTGCCCACGCTGCAGGCGGCGCAGCAGCGCCGGCGCGCGGCCGCCAGGATACTCGCCCTGCTGGTGGCGGCCGGCGGCGGCATCGCGCTGGGCCAGGCGGGCCTGCAGTCCGGCCCATGGCAAGCCCTGACGGCGTCCTTGCGCACGGCGCCGGGCCAGCGCCGCCACCTCACCTTGGCCGATGACGGGCGCCTGGAGGTCAATACGGATAGCGCGCTGGACGTCGCTTACAGCGCCACGCAGCGCCGTATCCGCCTGCACCATGGCGAAATCATGATCACGACGGCGCCCGATCCGCGCCCCTTCCTCGTCGACACGCCGCACGGGGTGATCCGCGCGCTGGGCACGCGCTTCGGCATACGCTGCGACGACGATGGCGGCACCGTCAGCGTCTTCGAGCACGCCGTGGAAGTGCGCTGCGCGGCGCGACCGGATGCCGTGCGCCGCCTGGAAGCGGGACAGCAGCTGCGCTTCGGTGCCACTGGCGCGGATGACGTGGAAGCCATGCCGGCGCATCAGGACAGCTGGCTGCGCGGCATGCTGGTGGCCGCCGACTGGCCGCTGCAACAGCTGGTGGCGGAGCTGGCGCGCTACCGGCGCGGGCGTCTCGTCTGCGACGCCCGCGTGGCGCGGCGCCCCGTCACGGGCACCTACCGCCTTGACGATATCGACGCCGTGCTGGAAAGCCTGTGCGCCTCGCACGGGCTGCAAGTGACGTACTTCACGCGCTACTGGGCCACGCTGGCGGCCCGGCCGGCATAATTATTTTCCGTTTTTTTGCGCCAGGGGTTGGTGTTTTGATGCGCTGCTTCGGCTTGACAAGTAAGAAGCCGATTCATTGGCCATTTTCTTATCCCTTAGAGCAGAAAGACCGAGCATGCAGCTGACCACCCCCGTCCTCCATCCCGCCGCGCGCGCCATCCGCCTGGCCATCCTCGCCATGGCGTGCGCCGCCCCCGCCGCCTTCATCGCCGCGCCCGCGCTGGCACAAGGGCAGGCTGCCGCCACGGCGCAGCAAGCCTACGCCGTGTCAGCCGGCCCGCTGGCCACCACGCTGAACGATTTTGCCGTCGCCGCCGGCGTCAGCCTGTCGACCGATCCCGCGCAGACGCGCGGCCTGCGCTCGCCCGGCGTGCGCGGCAGCCACACTGTGGCGCAGGGTTTCGCCCAGGTGCTGGCCGGCAGCGGCCTGGAAGCCGTGCAACTGCCGAACGGCGCCTACGTGCTGCGCCATGCGGTGCCCTCCTCCGCGTCGGCGGCCGGCGTGGAAAAGACCATGGCGCCCGTGACGGTCAGCGCCAGCATGGAGCGCGACCCCGTCAGTGAACACAGCAACTCGTACGCGGCGCGTGCCGTCACCGTCGGCAAGGGCGTGCAAACCCTGCGCGAGATTCCCCAGTCCGTCAGCGTCGTCACGCGCCAGAAAATGGACGACCAGAACCTCAACACCATCGACGCCGTGCTGGCCAACACCACCGGCATCACCATGTACGACAGCCCCATGGGCGGGCGCTATGTGTATTCGCGCGGCTTCATGGTGGAAACCTACCAGTTCGACGGCGTCAACCGCGCCATGTACTACCCGCAGGCGAACAGCTTTACCAGCAATACGGCCATGCTGGACCGGGTGGAAATCGTGCGCGGCGCCACGGGACTGCTGCAGGGCACGGGTTCGCCCGGCGCCGCCATCAACATGGTGCGCAAGCGCCCGCTGGCGGAAAAGCAGGTGCAACTGGCGCTGGGCGCGGGCCGCTGGAACGACGTGCGCGGCGAAGTCGATGTCACCGGTCCTTTGACCGAATCGGGCAGCATCCGCGGCCGCGCCGTGGCCGCGCATGAGCAGCGCGATTATTTTTATGACGTGGCCGACAGCCGCACGGACGTGCTGTACGGCGTGCTGGAATTCGACCTGGCGCCGGGCAGCAAGCTGACGACGGGCGCCAGCTACGAGAAACTGCACTCGACGCCGTTCTTTTCCGGCATGCCCCGCTACCTCGATGGCGGCGACCCGAAGCTGCCCCGCTCGACCTACCTGGGCGCCGACTGGAACCGCTGGAACAGCCGCCAGACGGCCGTCTTCGCCGAATTCGAGCACCGCTTCGACGCCGACTGGTCGCTCAAGGCCAGCGCCAACTACACGCGCGAGCGGCATGACGTGAAATACATGTTCAGCCAGGGCGCGATCAACCCCGCTACCCTGGCCGGCATGATGATGTATGGCGGCGTGTTCGACTATGGCACCACCAACAAGGGCATCGACCTGTCGCTCGATGGCAAATTCAACGCCTTCGGCCGCCGCCACGGTTTCAGCGCCGGTGTCAGCACCAACCGCCTGGAAAGCGACAGCGATTTCAGCCTGGCCCTGCTACAGCAGCCGAACAAGCCGCTGCAACCGAACCACGGCGTGGCCGAGCCGAGCGACGCCTGGTTCCGCGAACACAGCTACCGGGGCGACCCCAGTGTGACGAAGATGACGCAGACGGGCGCCTACGGCGTGGCCCGCTTCAGCGTCAGCGATCCGCTCACCGTGGTGGCGGGCGCACGTGTGTCAAACTACAAATGGAGCAGCGTGTACCGCGACACGGGCGAGGTGTATATCGATCCGTACCGCGAAAACGGCGTCGTCACGCCATATGGCGGCGTCATTTACGCGTTTGACAAGCGCTGGTCCGGCTACGCCAGCGTGTCCGACATCTTCCAGCCGCAAAACCAGCGCACGGCCGACGGCGCCCTGCTCGACCCGCTCAAGGGCCGCAACCTGGAAGTGGGCGTAAAAGGGGAACTGTTCGACGGCAAGGTCAATACCTCGCTGGCGCTGTTCCGCATCGAGCAGCGCAACCGCGCGGAGCTCGACCTGGCCAATACCTGCTCCAGCGGCACGGAGTGCTATTTCTCGGCGGGCAAGGTACGCAGCGAAGGGATCGATGCGGAAATCAGCGGCGAAGTGGCGCCGGGCTGGCAGCTGTTCGCCGGCTACACCTTGAACAACTTCAAATACCTGGAGCAGACCTCGAACGCGGGCGTGATGTTCGCCAGCACCTACTCGCCGCGCCACATGCTGCGCGCGTGGAGCGACTATCGCCTGTCCGGCGCCTTGCGGAAGTGGAGCGTGGGCGGCGGCGTGAACTTCCAGACGGAGAGCTCGCGCATCACGCGCGACGTGACCGTGGCGCAAGGCGCGTATGCCTTGTGGAGCGCGCGCGCCGCGTACCAGATCGATCGCAACTGGACGGCGGCGCTGTCCGTGACGAACTTGCTCGACAAGCGCTACTATCAGACGGTGGGCGCACCGGCCTGGGGCAATTTCTATGGCGAGCCGCGCAAGGCCGCATTGACCCTGCGCGCGCGCTTCTGAACGCTATCAGGTCGCCGGGCGCAGGGGCGCCTTCGGCAACGGGATGAATTCCGTCTCGCCCGGCACCTGTCCCATGCGCTGGGCGCTCCAGTCGTCGGCCGCCTGCGACAAGCGCTCCTTGCTCGACGAGACGAAATTCCAGAACAGGAAGCGGTGGCCGTCCAGCGGCTCGCCGCCGATGACGACGAACTGCACCGGCGCGCCTCCCGCCGTCACGACAGGCACGGCGCCCGCCTCGATCAAGGCCATGGTGTGCGGCGCGAGTGCCACGCCGTCGAGCAGCACTTCCCCGCTGATCGGGTAGATCGCCGCTTCCGCCGGCAAGCCCTCCAGTCGCAGCTCTTTACCTGCTTCCAGCGCCACGTCCAGGTACAGCGTCTGCATGTAGGTGCGCACGGGCGAGGTCTGGCCAAACGCCGTGCCGATTAACACTTTCACCACGGCGCCATCGAGCGGCACGGCGGGAATGTCGGCTTGCGGCGTGTGCGTGAAACTCGGCTCGTCCTCTTCATGCGCCTTCGGCAGCGCGGCCCACAGCTGCAGGCCGTGCGTGCGGTGCGGCTGGCCCGCCAGGTCGTGCGGCGTGCGCTCGGAATGCACGATGCCGCGTCCGGCCGTCATCCAGTTGATGGCGCCCGGCTCGATGCGCTGGTACGAACCGATGCTGTCGCGGTGGTCGATCGCGCCCTCGAACAGATAGGTGACGGTGGCCAGGCCGATATGCGGATGGGGGCGCACGTCGTGGTTGGCGTCGGGCGCCACGTCGATGGGACCGAAGTGGTCGAAGAAAATGAAGGGGCCGACGGCCTGTTTTGCCGCGGCAGGCAGCAAACGCCGCACGACGAAGCCGCCGCCCAGGTCCTTCTCGTGGCTTTTCAGGATGGACGCGCTCATGCCAGCACCGTCGTGATTTCCGTGGTGACGGCCGTCATCAGCTTGTGGATCGGGCATTTGCCGGCCACGGCCAGCAATTCCTGGCGCTGCGCATCCGTCAGCTCGCCCGTCAGGTGCAGGGTGGCGGCCAGGCGGTAGACGCCCTTGCGCTCTTCGCCGGCATCGCGCTCGGTCGACACTTCCACGTGCTCCAGCGGGATGCCCTTGTGTCTGGCGTACCAGACGACGGTGAGCGCCTTGCAGGCGGACAGGGCGGCGTCGTACAGGTCGTGCGGCGACGGGCCGGCGTCGCCGCCGCCCTCCTCCACCGAGGCGTCGGCGGAAATGATGTGATCGCGCACGTGCACGATGTGGCGCATGGGTTGCGACTGGTCGCGGATGGCTTTGATGGTCATGGCGTTCCTTGGTGCGTTTGGAAAGCCACAATTTACACCGTTTGCCCGCCCGGCGCAGCCCGCGCCCCTGCTACCTGGTCATTTGATACGGAACAGGGCGTCGACCGCCTGCGTCATCATCAGACCAGGACGATCGATTTGGCCATCTCGTCGTAGCCGCCCTAATCGAGCGTGCGCGCCACCCGGAATCCCACGATGTCGTTCGACAGCACGGTGGAAAAGCCGTTGCGCAGGGCCGAACGCAGGTAGCGCGGGTGGTACAGCCAGGAGCCGCCGCGCAGGATGCGTCGGCTGCTGTCGCTGCCCTCTTCCCACGCGCTGCCATCGACGGGCGCGCCTTCGTAATTGTCGTGCACCACGTCCTGCACCCATTCCCACACATTGCCATGCATGTCGAACAGGCCCCAGGAATTCGGCGCGAAGGTGCCCAGCGGCGTGGTGCCGCCGCGGTACACGCCGCGCGGACCGCCGTTGTACACGTACAGGCCGTCGTAGTTGGCCTGTTCCGTGCTGATGGTGTCGCCCACGTTGAAGGCCGTGCGCGTGCCGGCGCGGCACGCGTATTCCCATTCAGCCTCGCTGGGTAGGCGGTAATGCCTGCCCGTGCGTTCGCTCATCCACGCCAGGTACAGCTGCGCGTCATTCCAGCTCACGCCAACCACCGGGTGCTGCTCGTTCTGCACGAAACCGGGATTGTCCCAGTCCGTCTCGGAGCCGCCACCCCATCCGGTCGCCTTGACGAAGGCGCGCCACTCGCCCACGCTGACGGGGTGGCGCGCCAGCGCGAACGGGCGCTCGATGCCGACCCAGTGCTGCGGCATCTCGCGCTCGAGCCAGGCCTGCTGCGAGCCGGCCTGGATGGCCGCCTTGTGTTCCGTCTCGTGCGCGCCCATCTGGAAGCGGCCGCTGGGAATGAGCACCAGCTCCGGCCCCTGTCCCGAGCCATCGAGAAAATCATCGCGCAAGATGCCTTCCGCATTGGCCACCGGTTCCACGTGTTCCGCTGCCGCTGCCGGCGCAGCTGCGGCGACCGGTGCGGCGGCGCGGCTGGCCTCTTCGCGGCGCGCCCGTTCCTGCTCGGCGCGATAGGCCGCCTCCGCCTTGGCGACGATGGCCTTGCGCTGCAATTCCTGGTGTTCCTGCAGTGCCGTGGCGGCATCGGCTTCGCGGCGCGCGCGCAACTGGCCGCGCAGCGCTTCCTTGCGCAGCTTGCGCGCCTCTTCCGCTTCGAAATGGCGCTGCGCCTCCTGCTCGCGGCGCAGCTTGTCCTGCCGCTGCTTTTCCAGCGCCGCCGCCTGGATTTCCGCCTTGCGGCGCTGGTCCAGCTCTTCCTGGCGTATGCGGGCCTGCTTGAGCTCTTCCTCGCGGGCCCGTTCGGCGGCCAGCGCCGCCTGCCGTTGTTGCTGCGCCTGCTGCGCCGCGCGCGCCTGCTGCTGGCGCGCCTGTTCCGCCAGTTCTTCGGGCGACGGCCCGGCCGCGCGCTCCAGCCCTTCCAGCAAGGCTTGCACGGATTGCGGCCGCAGTTCCGCCGTCAAGGAAAACCCGTTCTGCAAGACCTGCCACTGCTGCGCGTTGAGCGCCTGCGGTGCCGACGGCAGATGGCTGGCGCTGCGCGCATCGTCGAACGGCATGCGCCCTTCGAGCATCTGGTAAATCATCACGGCCACCGCATACACGTCCAGGCGCGGACTGGGCTGGCGCTGGTTGGCGCCTGCCTCGGGCGCCCGATAACCGTGCGTGCCGGCGTTCGGCATGTCCAGCGCCAGGCTGCTGTCCGCATTGCGCACGCGCGACGCGATGCCATAGTCGAGCAGTTTGACGTCACCCTTCGCCGTCAGGAAGACATTACCCGGCTTGATATCGCGGTGCACCAGCTTGTGCTTTTCCCACGCATACGACAGGGCGTCGGCCACCGGCTGCAGCAATCGCTGCACGGTCGACAGCGGCAGCGCGCCCTCGCGCGCCAGATAGTGCTCGAGGTCTTCGCCGTCGAGGCATTCCATGATGATGAAATAGCTGGCCGTGGCCGGGTCCTGCGCCCACTCGTAGACGCGCACGATGTTTTCATGCGCGAGCTTCCGGGCCTGGGTCGCTTCCTCGATCAGCAGCTTGGCGTGCGTGGCGCTTTGCGTCAGCTGCGGCGGCAAGATCTTCAGCGCCACCATTTCGCTGCTGCCCAGCTCCGCGTGCGTGGCCAGGTCGGTCGCTTGCCACACCTGCCCCATGCCGCCCGTGCCGATCAGCCGTTCCAGACGGTAGCGGCGGTTCTGCGGGCCGATTTCCTGGCCCGTCATGAAGCCCAGCTCCGTGCCCTGGCGCACGGGCAACGGCGCGGCCACAGGCGCGGCGCCGGGCGGCGCGTACTCGGCGTCGAGGATGGCGTTCTTGCGGCGTTCAAATTCCTGCTCGCTGAGCAGCCCGTCGTCGTGGAGGGCGCGCAGTTCCCGCAGTTTGTCTCGTGCTTTTTGCATCATCGGGGGTGAAACGCTTCCATCAAGGCTGCAGGGCGACGCCGCAGGCGGCGCAGAATTTATCTTCGGGATGGCCGGCGCGCTGCACATGGCCGTTCTTGCAGCGGGCCGGCGCGGCGGCGCCCGGCCCGACACCTGGCTGCAGCGCCTGCGCCACGGCCACGCCCAGCTGCGCCTGCGCCGACAAACCATGCGCGTGCGCCGCGTTCTGCAGGTTGATCAAGTCCAGCTGCTGGCGCCGTTCGCGCTCCGCCTGGCCTTCCAGGTAGCTGCGCTCCTGCGCCACGCCGTCCTGCGCCATGCGCAGCGCATCGGCGGGAGACACGCTGTTCTCGGCCGCCGCCAGCGCCGCCAGCGCGTGGATCTGCTCGGCGCTCATGCCCGCCTGCAGCTGCACTTTCAGCACTTGCGCCAGCGCGGCCGCGTTCTGCCCGGCGGCCATGGCCACCTTGCCCGTGTCGCTCAAGCTGCCGATTTTCTCGATGCGGTCGATGTCGATGCGCGCCAGTTCGGCCGCATGCGCCTGCCGCGCCAGCAGGGCTTCATACTCGCCCTTCCAGCGCGCGTAATCGCTTTCGCGCTGCTGCGCCATGGCCAGCAGGTCGCGCTGCCATTGCGCCTCCTGTTCCAGCTGCCGCAGCTGCTGGCGCTGTTCCTCGATGGCCAGCGCGTCGAGCTGCGCCAGCTGCGTTTGCTGCTGCAGCTGGCGCGCATGCACGCCGTCGGCCTCGATGGTGCGCAGCAGCTTTTCCTGCTGTGCGATGGCGTCCTCGCGCGCGCCGCCGCGCCGCAGCGCCGCGACCTTTTCCGCGATTTCCGCCGCCTGCACCTGGGCCGCTTCATCCTTGTGCGCCTCGGCGCGCAGCAACTCGCGCTGGCGCGCCAGCTGCATCTGGTCTTCCCACTCCTGCACCCGCTCCGCCTCGCGCTTGCGCGCCGCGTTGGCCAGCATCAGGCCCTGCCAGGCGGCCTGGTGCTGCTCCGCCTCCAGCTGCGCCTCGCGCTGGGCCGCATCCGCTTCCGCCTGGCGCAGGCGCGCCAGCTGGGTGCGGCGCCCCGTCTCGTCGTCGATCAGCAGCGCGCTTTCCACTTGCTGCGCGATCGACTGCAAGTGCACCTGGTGCGTAAAGCGCTGCTGCGCCAGCTGGATCTGTTCGCGCCCATGCAGCTGCGACAATTCCAGCTCGCTGCGCATCTTGATGGCGGCCAGCGCCCGCACGTGCTCCCAGTTGGCCGCGTCATCGGCCCGCTGCGCGCCCTTCTGCGCCAGTTCCTGTTCCAGTTCGCCCAGCGCCAGCGCGGCGCCATGGTCGAGCGCCTGGCGCCGCGACTTCGCTTCCAGGATGCGGCCATACAGGTCGATCTGGCGGCCGCGCAGCGCTTGCAGGCGCTCCGCTTCCTGGTGGTTCAGTTCCGCCTTTTCCACCGTCGCGTCCTGCGTCAGTTCGGCGCGGCGATGCGCGTGGCGCGCCGCCAGTTCCTCGCGGCGGATGCGCTGCCACTCTTCCTCGTCATACAGCTGGTCGAGCTGCTTCATGCGTTCCAGGCTGCGCTGCTCCAGTTCCTGCGCCGGCAAGCCGCCCAGCCACAGGGTGCCGATGCTGGCGCCGGCGTCACCCTCGCGCTTGTCGTGCCGCAGGGCCAGCGTCTCCACGCGGGCCACGGCCAGGCCGCTGGGCGCCAGGCGCTGCGTCAGCGCCGATTGCAGGCGTTCATTGAGTTCGGGACGCAGGTCGGCATTCGCGTCCATCTCGCGCAGCGCGCGGCTGCCGATGAATTCCAGCGCGATCTGGCGCACGGATGGCAGCAGCAAGGCGTGCAGGTGGGCGCGCGTGACGGCGCCCGGCGCGCGCATGAACTGGCGCGCGAACGCGTCGGGCTGGCCCAGCGCGATATCCACGCGCAGCGACGCGGCGACGTTGAGCAGTTCCGTGCTGGCCAGGCCGGGCAGGTCGAATTCCAGGCTGACGGCGTCGGCGCGCGCGATCAGCACTTCGGCGGCGCGCGCCGGCAGCAGCGCGGGCAGGCGCGCGAAGAAGGCGGCGCTGTCGTAGTCGCCGGCCGGTATCAAGGTGAAAGCGTCCGATTGCACGATCCAGGCGCGCGACTGGGCGGGCACCTGCAGGCGCCGCGCCGCGCTGCCGAACAGCGAGGACAGTTCGCGCACGCCGAAGAACAGGGCTAGTTGCCCATCAGCAAGTTGCCATTGATTGGCATGCAGCACCGCGTCGCTGTCGGGTGCCCCCAGCGACAGGCCGCATTGCGCGCAATAGCCGGCGGCGGCGCCGTTCTTGTGCTCGCAACGCGGGCAGCGGGCGCCGCCAAAACCAAACAATTGGAACATGTGTGACTCCTGATGAGAATGATTGTGTGCGCAACACCGCTGCCATGCTGATTCTAGCAGGACGTCCGGCGCGGCACGGCGCACAACACTGTGCAGCGTCGAATAATGCCATAGGGCAATTGCATTCATATGCACGGATACAGGGCGAATTAGGCCTCAATTCAAGCGGTCGCCCGCCAGTCCCGTGCGGCGGCATTTCAGCGCCGTTTTTTTGCAGGCCATCCCGCCAAAACCACGGCTGGTCGCATGCGCATGGCGCATCGGCGCGCGCCTGGCTACAGTGCATGCATACCCACCCGCCACCCGAAAGGAACCATCATGAAAACCCTGAAAAACATGGAAGCCATCTTCACCGTCGCCGTCGCCATCGCCTGCGGCGCCAGCTATGTCAGCTTCGTGCAACCATCGGCCGCCAAGGCCGCTGATGTGGCGCAAGCGAACGCCATCCCCGTGGTGGTGGTCAGCGCCAAGCGCCTGACGGAACAGGAAAAGAAAATCTCGCTGATCGAGGAACGGCAAGCCTTGCTGGGCAATGCCACCGCCAGCACCCTGTGAGCCACCGATGCTGACCCCCACGCCGCCTGGCGCGCGCTTGAATAGCCCCCACGCCAGGCCGCCATTTGCCTCCGATTTGTATCTGCCACGGATACACGGACACACAGCATTGTGTCAATTGTAATAAGTTGAATCAAAGGCGAAAAACCGCCAGCAAGCGCCTATAGTCCATTTCACGCAATCACCGAAATGGAGCACACCATGAAACCCATCACACTCTACGCAGCCGCCATGCTTGCCATCAGCGCCGCAGCCTTCCTGCCCGTGCAGGCCATGGCGCAGAATCAGCTCGGCGTCAGTATTGTCGTCGGCAACGCCCCGCCTCCGCCACGGTTCGAGAGCGCGCCAGCGCCGCGCGTCGGCTATGTCTGGGCGCCCGGCTACTGGAACTGGGATGGCCAGCGCCACGTCTGGACCGGCGGCGAATGGCTGCGCGAACGGGGCGGCAATCAGTACCGCCGCGCCGCCTGGATACAGGAGAACAACCGCTGGCGCCTGGACCGTGGCGGCTGGGTCGCCGCGCAAGTGCAGCCCGTGCGCTATGACGAAATCCGCATCGCCCCGCCGCCACCACGCCGCGAGGCCATCCCGCGCGCCCGCCATGGCTATGTCTGGGCCCCGGGCCACTGGGAATGGCGCAGCCAGCGCTACGCCTGGACACCGGGCGTGTGGATCGCCGAACGCCCCGGCTACGTGTATGCGGCGCCCGTCTGGAACCAGCGCGACGGCCGCTGGCAGATGGAACAAGGCCGCTGGTCGCCACGCGGACCGAACGGCGACCGTGACCGCGACGGCATCCCGAATCGTTATGACCACGACAATGGCAACCGCCATGACCGCGACAATGGCAACCGCCGCGACCGCGATGGCGATGGCGTGCCCAACCGCGACGACCGGCGTCCGGACAACCCGAACCGCAGCTGACACGCGGTTGTAGTGACCGACAAGGCCACCGTTCGCGGTGGCCTTGTCATTTTCCGGACACATCCGTGTATTAACATCGCGCGACGATCAATCACACTGCGCGAGAAAGATTCACGATGGCGATGGAAATTGCCGGTTTTACCTACGGCTCGGACACCTCGGGCCTGGTCTGGGGCTTCCTGTTTGGCCGCGACGGGCAGCCGCTGGCGCTCGACTCGACGGCGGCCCTGGCCTGGCTGGCCGATGGCGCGACGCGCCCGGCGCAGGAATTCGTCTGGCTGCATTTCAATTTATCGCATGCGGCCAGCGAAAAATGGCTGATGACGCATACGCGGCTGGCCGACGAATTCTATGAAACCCTGCACCAGGGCTCGCGCTCGACGCGCATCGAACAGGCGGAAAACACCCTGATCGCCGTGGTCAACGATGTGGTGCACAATTTCTCGTTCGAGGCGTCCGACATTTCCACCATGTGGGCCAGCGTGGCGCAAGACCTCGTCATCACGGCGCGCCGCGCGCCGCTGCAGTCGATCGAGCGCCTGCGCCAGGCCGTCATCAAGAACCATGAGCCGATCCGCTCGTCGGTGGAGCTGCTGATCCACCTGCTGCGCGACCAGGCCGACGTGCTGGTCAACATCGTGCGCGACGCCGTGGCGCGGGTCGACGATATCGAGGATCACTTGCTGGCCGGGCGCCTGGTGCCGAAACGCGAAGACCTGGGCGCCATGCGGCGCGTGCTGGTGCGGCTGCAGCGCCTGCTGGCGCCGGAACCGGCCGCCCTGTTCCGCCTGCTGCAACGCCCGCCCGCGTGGGTTTCGGAACTGGACAGCCTGGAATTGCGCCAGTCGACGGAGGAATTTTCCGTGGTGCTTAGCGATATGTCGTCCTTGCAGGAGCGCATCAAGCTGCTGCAGGAAGAGATCGCCGCCAGCGTCAACGAGGAAAACAGCCGCAGCCTGTTCGTGCTGACCATCGTCACCGTGCTGGCCTTGCCGATCAATATCATCGCCGGCATGCTGGGCATGAATGTGGGGGGAATTCCGCTGGCCCAGCACCCGCAGGGTTTCTGGATCATCGTTGCCATCATCGTCACGTTCACGGTCGTGGCGGGATGGCTGGTGGTGCGCGTGCAACGCAATAGCTGACTATTGGAAACACGGCCTGGCAGGCGAACGGCAGGCGCCGTCCGCCATCACTGCTTGCCGCGCTTAGCGGTGGTATTCGCCAGCCCGCTCAGGCTGGTAAACGATTTCCTCGATCTTGACCTTCACCACGCCGCCCGGCATGGGCCAGGCGATGCTGTCGCCGACGGACAGACCCAGCAGCGCGCTGCCGACGGGCGCCAGCACGGAAATGCGGTCGGCCTGGCCTTCCACGTCCTTCGGATACACGAGCGTCAGGCAAAACTCTTCCTTGTTTTCCACCGTGAAACGCACGGTGGAATTCATCGTCACGACGGTCGGCGGAATCTCTTGCGGCTCGAGCACCTCGGCGCGGCCCAGCTCGTCGAGCAAGGCGGCCTTGTCCGGCGACAGATTATTACCCAAGGCATACAACAACGCTTCCAGTCGTTCCAGGTCTTGTGACGACAAAATAATTTTTGGTTTTTTTTCCAAGATATCCTCACTATTGATCATTAGGGCGACGTCCGGTTTTGCTGGCGGCAGCTTGCTTGGCCGCGGCAGACAAAACAAACAGCATCAGAACGTCCATCATCAGCGGATTATGGACGAACTCGCGGAGCAAGGCCATAGCGTTCTCGCATTCTTCATTAAAATTTATTAAAATCAATGACTTGCAATGCACCATACGGACAAAAAAGTTAATCCATACCGGGATGGCGGCGACATGGAAGTTATTCTTGATGGCATTTTGTTTATTGTCAGCATGTTTTTAAAGGAAAAAACCGGCTGGCAAAAAAAGGATTAGAATTCAGTTTAAATTATTATTAGAAAGACACCCCTTGCCTTTTCCGCCTGACTTGTTGCCTACGTAGGTCGCGGGAAATGATTGTGAAGTTATGACGAACAGAACCGGATGCGCTGCAAGGCGCCCGTTGCGACGCAGTGCAGGCACTGCTAGCAGCGGGTAACGCCGCAGAGCGCCGGTGATGGAAGTCAGAAATCACAATAATTTATTACGACCTGCTTAGCCTGCCGCCACCGGCCTGTGGCAGGCATACAAAATTGCCGCGCGCCCTGTACTTTCACGCTGCGAAATGACAATATGTCGGCCTTAACAACACGTTGAGAGTTCCGGCTCACTTCGGTTTTCATCAGACTGGAACGTAAAGTATGGCAGGGCGAGGCGCGATCACAGGGGGCGACGGCAAGCGGGGCAGGCAGGAGAAAGCGTCATGATGGCGCCATTGACGCTGCCATCGGCGCAATTGCGCGGCGACCGGATCGCCAAGCTGAACTTGCTGGCCGCGGCGGCCATGCTGGCCATGGCCAGCCTGCTGCTGATCCTCTTCCAGTTGTTTTCCCTCCAGGCATCCTTCCAGCGCACGCTGCGCATCCAGGCCGACATGCTGGCGCCAGCCGCCACCCAGGCCATGCGCGAGGACAATCGTCTTGCCGCGCAACAACTCCTCGCTTCCCTCGCCGCCGCCCCGCATGTCCGGCAAGCAATCCTCTACAGCCCCTATGGCACGCCGTTTGCCCGCTACGCGCGCAGCGGCACCGATGCCGCGCCCACGGCGCCGCGCAACGGCCTGCACATCGATTACCTGGACGGCAGCGCCGCCATCCTGACAGCCTTGCCCGGCGGTGGCGCGCTGTACCTGCGCGCCAGCCTGGCGCCGCTGTACGCCAGCCTGGCGCAGTTTGCCGCCTTCACCCTGCTGGTCTGCCTGTGCGCGTTCGGCCTGACCTTCCTGATGGTGCGCCGCACGCGCACCGCCGCCCAGGATGCGGAACGCCATTTGCATTACCTGGCCCATGTCGACCCGGTCACGCAACTGCCGAACCGCCATGAATTCAATGACGCCCTGGCCTACGCGCTGGGGCGCGCGGACCGCCAGGACAGCAGCGTGGGCTTGCTGCTGCTGGACCTGGACAACTTCAAGATCGTCAACGATACGCTGGGCCACCACTGCGGCGACCAGCTGCTCAAGCTCGTCTCCGAGCGCCTGGTGGCCATCCTGCGCGGCACCGACATCATCTGCCGCATCGGCGGCGACGAATTCGTCGTCATCGTCGAACCGGCCGACGACGCCTCGGAAATGGCCAGCGTAGCGCGCAAGATCCTCGCCGTGCTGGCCGCGCCGTTCGACCTCGAAGGCCACCAGCTGTATGTCAGCGCCAGCATCGGCGTGAGCCTGTATCCGTTCGACGCGCAGGACGTGGCCACGCTGACGCGCAATGCCGATACGGCCATGTACCACGCCAAGCACCAGGGCAAGAACCGCTACACCGTGTTCAAGGCGGAAATGGAATTGCGCGCGCAGCGCCGCCTGCGCATGGAAGCGAACCTGCGCCGCGCGCTGCAAAACGAGGAACTGTACTTGCACTACCAGCCGCAGATCGACTTGCGCAGCGGCCGCATCGTCGGCGTGGAAGCGCTGATACGCTGGAACTGCCGCGACATGGGCCAGCTGAGCCCCGCCGAATTCATCCCCGTGGCCGAGGAAAGCGGCATCATCGTCGACCTGGGACGCTGGGTGCTGCAAAGCGCCTGCCGCCAGGCGGCCCTGTGGTGCAAGGCGGGCCTGCTCGATTCGCTCGAGCACGTGGCCGTCAACCTGTCGGCCTGCCAGGCGCGCGACCCGGGCCTGATGGACGATATCCGCGCCATCCTCGATGAAACGCAGCTGCCGCATGGCTTGCTGGAACTGGAAATCACGGAGGGCGTCCTGATGGACAATGTCCACGCCAACGTGGAACTGATGCGGCGCCTGCAGGAAACGGGCATCCACCTGTCGATCGACGATTTCGGCACCGGCTATTCGTCGATGTCGTATTTAAAACGCCTGCCCATCGACCAGCTGAAGATCGACCGCAGCTTCGTGCACGACCTGCCCGGCGAGGGCGAAGCCATCGTCACGGCCATCATCGCCATGGCGCACAGCCTGCATCTGAAAGTGGTGGCCGAAGGGGTGGAAACGCTGCAGCAGGTGGAGTTCTTGAGAAAAGCCGGCTGCGACAACGTGCAGGGCTTTTTCTTTGCGCGCCCGATGACGGCGGCGCAGCTGACGGCCTTGCTGCTGGAGCGGCGCGACTGGAGCACGCGCACGATACTGCCGGCGTAAAAAAAGGGCAGAACCACTGGTTCTGCCCCTGGTCGCTACATCAGAGTCATCAGGCCAGCTTGGCCGAATGCTCGCGCGTCGCGTGGAACGTCAGCTTCGGCCAGCGCTCTTCCGTCAGGCGCAGGTTCACGCCCGACGTGGCCAGATAGGCCATGTTGCCGGCCGCATCGTAGGCCACGTTGTGGCCCAGCGCGTTTTCGAAATCCTGCAGGATGCGCTTGTCGTCGCAGCTGACCCAGCGCGCGCTGCTGATGCTGGTGCCTTCGAACACGGCGTCCACGCCATACTCGTTGAGCAAACGGCTGGCCACCACTTCGAACTGCAGCACGCCGACGGCGCCCAGTACCAGCTCGCCGCCCTGCACCGGCTTGAAGACCTGCACCGCGCCCTCTTCGCCCAGCTGCTGCAAGCCCTTGTGCAGCTGCTTGATCTTCAGCGGATTACGAATGCGCACGGAACGGAAGAAGTCTGGCGCGAAGTACGGGATGCCCGTAAAGGTCAGCATCTCGCCTTCGGAAAAACTGTCGCCGATCTGCATGTTGCCGTGGTTCGGCAAGCCGATGATGTCGCCCGCGTACGCTTCTTCCACCTGTTCGCGCGACGATGCCATGAAGGTCACCACGTTCGACACCTTGATCTCGCGCCCCAGGCGCAAATGCTTGACCTTCATGCCGCGCTCGAAACGTCCCGAGCACACGCGCAGGAAGGCGATGCGGTCGCGGTGGGCCGGGTCCATGTTGGCCTGGATCTTGAAGACGAAACCGGTGAATGGCTGCTCGGTCGGATCGACGGAACGCACGGTGGCGTCGCGCGGACGCGGCGCCGGCGCCCAGTCGACCAGGGCCGACAGGATCTCGCGCACGCCGAAGTTGTTGATGGCCGAACCGAAGAACACGGGCGTCTGCACGCCGGAGAGGAATTCCTCCAGGTTGAACGGGTTCGACGCGCCATGCACCAGTTCCACTTCCATGCGCAACTGGTCCATCTCCAGCGGGAACATCTCCTGCAGGCGCGGGTTGTCGATGCCCTTGATGATTTCGAAGGCGCCGTCGGCCTTCTCCTCGCCGGCCTTGAACAGCATGATCTCGTCGTTCAGCAGGTGGTACACGCCGCGGAAGTTCTTGCCCATGCCGATAGGCCAAGTGACGGGCGCGCACTGGATCTTCAGCACCGATTCGAGTTCGTCGAGCAGGTCCAGCGGATCGCGCGTCTCGCGGTCCATCTTGTTCATGAAGGTGACGATCGGCGTATTGCGCATGCGGCACACGGCCAGCAGCTTGATCGTCTGCGCTTCCACGCCCTTGGCCGCATCGATCACCATCAGCGCCGAGTCGACCGCCGTCAGCACGCGGTAGGTATCTTCCGAGAAGTCCTGGTGGCCCGGGGTGTCGAGCAGGTTGACGACGTGGTCGCGGAATTCGAACTGCATCACCGAGGAGGCGACGGAAATGCCGCGCTGCTTCTCGATCTCCATCCAGTCCGACGTCGCGTGGCGGCCCGATTTACGCGCCTTGACGGTACCGGCCATCTGGATCGCGCCCGAGAACAGCAGCAGTTTTTCCGTCAGGGTGGTTTTACCCGCATCCGGGTGGGAAATGATGCCGAAGGTGCGGCGGCGCTGCACTTCGCGCGCGATCACGGCCGGCGCCTTGCTGCTGACTGACGCCGCGGCGATGTCCGCGTTGTCAGTGGAATCGGGGGTGTTGCTGTCGTTCTCGTTGGCCATATTGGTGACCATAATATGGCCCTCGCAAAAAACCCTCGATTTTACAGAAGGATCGGCCTTCCGTGTGAACTGCTTCACTGTGGCGACCAGCAAAATCGCCCACTTCATCAAGGGGTCACAATCCGCAGGCAACATTGCACTGCAGAAATGTTGTCACCCTACCCTGGAAACCCGATGAAAATGCTCCTCACCCCCGCCATCCGACTCATGCAGCGCTTGCGCCTGCTGCCCAAATTCATGCTTGTCTGCCTGGTCTTCCTGCTGCCGCTGGCGCTGGCGACCACCCTGCTGATCTCGGAGCTGGGCAAGTCGCTGGCCCAGGCGCAGGATGCGCAGCGGGGCGTGGCCTATGTGCGCCAGCTGCAGGAAGGCACGCGCCTGCTGCAGCAGCGGCGCGGTCTCGAGCACTTGCGCCTGAGCGGCAAGGCGGGCATGGACAACACGGCGCTGAACGCGCGCATCACGGCCGCGCTGGCGGCCCTGGCGCGCTTGCCGGCCGGCGCCGGCCTGCCCCAGGCGGCGGAGCTGACGAAGCAGTGGCAAGCCCTGCTGGGACGCCAGGCGGGACTCGCCGCGCGCGACAGCTACGCGGCGCACACGGCGCTGCTGCGCCAGGCCGCCAAACTGGGCCAGCTGGTGGCCGACCGCTCGCATTTGAGCCTGGACCCGGACGCGGGCGCCAACCACCTGAGCGCCGCGTTTACCGCCACCCTGCCCGACCTGGCCGAGAGCCTGTCGGACATCGCCGGGCGCGGCGCCGCCTACATCGACACGGGCCTGTTCGAAGCGAATGAAGATCAACTCGTCAACGCCAACGCCCTGATCGCGCGCCACGAACTGGAACGCCTGCCAGCCCGCTTCGACGAAATCCTCGCCGCCAAGCCGGCACTGCGCGCCAATCTGCAGCCGGCCCTGAAAGCCGTGCCGGCCGCGCTGGCCTTCCTCGAACGGACAAAAAATGAGGTGACGAATTCCTACGACCAGACCTCGGGCGGGCAATTCCACGCGGCCGGCATGCAGGCGATCGACGCCCTGCAGGCGCTCTCGGGCGCCTCCGCCACGGCGCTGGACGGCTTGCTGGCGCAGCGCATCGCGCGCGACGAGGCGCGCCGCGCCCTGATCCTGGCGGCCATGCTGCTGGTGCTGCTGGCCGCCGCCTACCTGTGCGCGGGCTTTTATGCCGCGTTCGCGCGCGACGTGACGCAGTTGCGCGTGGCCGTCGGCGCGGCTGCGGCGGGCGACCTGTCGCAGCGCATCACTTCGCAGGCGCACGACGAGATCGGCGACCTGGTACGCGACTTCGGCGCCATGACGCATGGCCTGGCCACCCTGGTGCAGGAAATCCGCGGCGGCGCGGCCGTCATCGCGGCGGCCGGCGCCGATATCGCGCAGGGCAATGCCGCGCTGTCCGGCCACACGGCCACGCAAGCCGATGCGCTGGGCGCCACCGTGGAGTCGATGCGCGAGCTGACGGCCACCGTGGGGCGCAACGAAGCCCACGTAGGACAGGGGCGCACCCTGGTGGCGACAGCGGCCGACGTGGCCCTGCGCGGCGGCCAGACCGTCGGCGCGGTGGTCGAGACCATGGCCTCGATCAAGGCCAGTTCGCACAAGATCGTCGACATCATCGGCGTCATCAACGGCATCGCCTTCCAGACGAATATCCTGGCCCTGAATGCGGCCGTGGAAGCGGCCAGGGCCGGCGAGCAAGGGCGCGGCTTTGCCGTCGTCGCGTCCGAAGTGCGCAGCCTGGCGCAGCGCTCGAACGAGGCGGCGCTGGAAATCAAGCGCCTGATCGGCGATTCGGTGGCCACCGTGGACGCGGGCGGTGAGCTCGTCAATGCGGCCGGCAACACCATGCGGCAAGTCGTCGATGCGGTGCAGCAGGTGGCCGTGGTGATCGGACGCATCAGCAGCGCCGGCGCCGAGCAGAATGGCGAGATCGCCCGCATCAACGGCGCGCTGGCGCAAATCGATGACATGACGCGCCAGAACGCGGGCCTGGTCGACGAGGCGCGCGCCGGTTCGCAGCGCCTGCACCAGGAAGGCGAGGCGCTGACGCAGGCCGTCAGCCGCTTCCGCCTGGGGGAGCACGAGCTGTCCGCCACGCGCCAGGCACCGGCCGCGGCCGTGCGCGACGGCTTGCCCAGCGTGCGTCCGGCCGGCCTGTGGAGCGCCAACAAACCGCGCGTCATATCACAAAATCGCGCGGAACGGCGCAAGGCTAGCTAGGCCAAAGTGTGGATGTAGGACAAGGACTACAATTTCGCCTCAAAAGAGACTACAAAGTGGCGACTGCTAATCTTATGTTCGCCACTAACATAAGCTTTTAAAGTAGCTACATCGCGATCTGCACCGCGCGGTTGGAAAAAACGCCGTCTCCAGATGGAGTCGGCAAGTTTTTTGACCAGCAACGCGGCAGTCGCACTCCGATGTAAAAAGCCTGTGAGGAATACTATGAGCCATGTTCAACTTATCGCCCCGGTCCAGAAGAACCAGCTGCTGCCGCGCGCCATGCCAGCGGCCGGACGCGAAATCAAGCTTGCGTCGCGGGTTAGCCTCAGCAGTGCCCAACAGAATGAATTGCTGGCCGCCCTGCCGCGCGCCGCGCTCGAATCGCTGTTCGAAGACCTGGAACTGGTGGAACTGCCTTTCGGCAAGGAATTGTATGCCTACGGTAACAACCTGGAATACAGCTATTTCCCCACCACCGCCATCATCTCGCTGCTGTACGTGATGGAAGACGGCGCCACGACGGAAATCGCCGTCGTCGGCCATGAAGGCGTGGCTGGTGCCTCGCTGCTGGCAGGCGAGCGCGCCATGTGCACGGCCGTCGTGCAAAGCGCCGGCTACGGCTACCGTCTCAAGACGCAAAGCTTGCGCGACGCCTTCAACCAGGGCGGCGCCCTGCCCCAGCTGCTGATGCGCTACACGAACGCCCTGTTTGCGCAGATGGCGCAGAACGCCGTCGGCGGCCGCCACAGCTCGATCGAGCAAAAGCTGTGCCGCTGGTTGCTGGACCGCCTGGACCGTTCGCCATCGAACGAATTGAAGGTGACGCAAGAGCTGATCTCGATCATGCTGGGCGTGCGCCGCGAAAGCATCACGGCCGCCGCCGGCAAGCTGCAGGAAGAAGGCTTGATCCATTATCGCCGCGGCAATATCACGGTGCTGGACCGCGCCGGCCTGGAATGCTATGCGGGCGAGTGCTACAAGGTGGCCAAGACGGAATACGACCGTTTGCTGCGCGACGTATCACGCTGCTGATGAACGAAATCAATGCAACATAAAAAAATGGCCGGGCTGCATGCCCGGCCATTTTTTTATGCCCACAAGAAATCAGACGCTGGCATCCTCATTGATCTCGTCCGGCTCCGGCGTCAGCGGCAAAGGAATCACGGCTTCCACGCATGTGCCCTTGCCTGACGGACCCTGGCGCACGGTGAGGGTGCCGCCCAGCAACAAGGCGCGCTCGCGCATGCCCAGCAAGCCGTGCGACATGGGTTTTTGCAGCGCATCTTCCGTGATGCCGATGCCGTCGTCGATCACGCGCAGCACTAAGCCGTGTTCATTGCGTTTCAAGGTCACGCTGACCATGCCGGCGCGCGCATATTTGAGGATATTCGTCAGCGATTCCTGCACGATGCGGAACAGGGCGATCGTCAGAGTGGATTCGCGGTTGTCGATGTTGATGGCCACGTCCGTTTCGCAGCGAACCGAACTCATGCGCGCAAAATCCTCGCAATAGCTTTCGATGGCGGCGCACAGGCCCAGGTTGTCCAGCAGGCTGGGGCGCAAATCCTCGACGATGCGGCGCTTGAGTTCCACCGTTTCCAGCAAGGTCGCCTTGGCGTGGCGCAATTGCGCGGCCAGTTCCGGCTGCGTGTGCGCCAGTTGCTGCGTGACGGCGCCCAGGTCCATGCTGATCGACGTCAAGTTGGCGCCCAACTCATCGTGCAGCTCGCGCGCCAGGCGCGCCTTTTCCACTTCATTGACGCTGATCAAATGACGCGACAGCACGGATAACTGCTCCGTACGTTTGCTGACCGTCGATTCCAGGGTGTCATTGGCATTTTGCAGCGCATACTCGACGGCCGCGCGGTTCTGGAAGCTGCGCCGCACCAGCTGGTAAAACATGATCAGCACGAGGATGGCCAGGGCATTGATGCCGATGCCGAGCAGCACGGCTTTCTGGTACTCATGGTAAAAGGCGGCGCTGCCCGACGACAGCGCCTCATTCTGCTCGCGCGTCATGATCACCACTTGCAGGCGGATCTCGTCCATGGTGGCGCGATCATCGGTCACGCGGGAAATATTGACGATCTCGGCCAGTCCGCCCTGCTTATAGACGTCGATCGATTGTTGCAGCATCGACATCTTGCGACGGATCAAGCTTTTCAGCTGGCCCAGGTTTTTCAATTGGGTAGGACTGCCCGCGAGCAAGGTTTGCAGCTCGTTGAATTCATTCTCGATTTCGGTGGACGCCGTCTTCGACGGTCCAAGATACGTTTCGGAGCCGGAAATGAAATAGCCGCGCAAGCTGCTTTCCGCATCGAGCACGAGCACGTTCAGATACTGCAGGCGGTCCGCCACGCGGGCGCTCTGGCTGAGCAAGGCGTTCGTGCCCTTCAGCGACTGCAGATTATGATAGAGACTGAAACCATTGAGTACAAGCAGCAAGGCGCACGTGACGCACAGGATCGTCTTGTACAGGGGCAGGCGGTGATGCGGGGCCGGTTCAGCGGTGAAATACATCCTGATGTGCATCCTTAGCAAGGTTCGGCGCGGGAGAGAGCGCCAGCGCCGGCCAATTATAGTCCTCGCTACAAACTGCTGCACTGCACAAGTCGTGCTGGCTAGCTGGCTGAGCGATCATGTTTCCATGATCGCACCGCAGCGTTAGTCAAGCAAATTGTTTTTCATTGCGTAATAGGTCAAGTCGCTGTTGGATTGCAAGCCCATTTTTTCCATGATGCGCGTACGGTAAGTACTCACCGTCTTGATGCTCAGCGACAAGGCCACACCGATATCGGACACGGTGGCGCCGCGCGCCAGACGCAGGAAGACCTGGAACTCGCGATCCGACAATTCCGTATGCAGGGCGGCATTCGTGTCGCGGTCGAACGACTGCGCCAGCAACTCGCCCACGGTGGAGCTGACATAGCGGCGCCCCTGGAACACGGTGCGCACGGCCGTCATCAGCTCGTCGGCTTCGCATTCCTTGTTCAGATAGCCATTCGCGCCCATCTTGAACAGGTTCAGCGCGTATTGCTGCGCGGGATAGCCGCTGAGTATCAGCACGGGCAATTCCGGCTGTCCCTGGCGAATCGTGCGCAAGGTATCGATGCCGCTCTGGTCGGGCATGGCGATATCGAGCAACAGCACGTCGCAAATTTCGCGGCGGGCGATATCGAGCGCTTCGCGCCCGGTACCGGCTTCCGCCACCACACTGAAATCGCTCGACGATGAAAAAATCTGTTTGAATCCAGCTCGTACTATTTGGTGATCATCACAAATGGCAACGCGTATCATTGTTTCCCCTTAAATTTTCCTGGCCTGGGAAAGACTACCGGAACCTGAACGCGGCTCCGGCCTAGCGTCACTAACAAAAACGCAACATTAACATTATATTCAAAATATGGCGCGCCATATGGCAGCATCAGCGCCAAGCGGAGCGTCCATGCGGTCTAGTCAACCGGTATCGGACAACCCCACCTATATGGGTACAAATCTTATTTTAGCAAGTTTAAAATCGCAATTAATTCATTGCGTATCCACACGCGGTCCAGCGGCGCTTCCTGCGGCACGGCGGGCATCGCCGGCAGCACGGGCAGTTCTTCGGCGATGGCATGCGATGCGCCACGGCTGTCGAGCTTGTTGCGCGCGCCGCTGATGGTAAAACCTTGCTCGTACAGCAATTCGCGGATACGGCGTATCAGCAGCACCTCGTGGTGCTGATAATAACGGCGGTTGCCACGTCGTTTGACCGGTTTGAGCTGGGAAAACTCCTGTTCCCAGTAGCGCAACACGTGCGGTTTGACGCCGCACAACTCGCTCACCTCGCCGATCGTGAAATAGCGTTTCGCCGGAATGGGCGGCAAGGCGATCAACTCGGTTTTACTGATGCGCTCGTTCATCGCCACTCACTCAGGCAGCACGTGCCAGCGGGCTGGTCTCTTCGACCATGCTTTTCAGCTTCTGGCTCGCATGAAAGGTCACGACACGGCGTGCCGTGATGGGAATCTCTTCGCCCGTCTTCGGGTTGCGGCCCGGCCGCTGCGGCTTGTCGCGCAACTGGAAATTGCCGAAACCGGACAATTTGACGGCTTCGCCACGCTCGAGCGCATTGCGGATCTCGTCGAAAAAGGTCTCGACCATATCCTTCGCTTCGCGCTTGTTCAGGCCCACTTGCTCGAACAACAGTTCGGCCAGTTCCGCCTTGGTCAAGGTGGGTAAATCTTTTTCCGCTTCCTGGCGCACTTTGGCAACCAGCATGGCCCGATGCAGATCGGCGGCCAGTGCGGACTGCAGTACGGCGGAATCAACGTCGCTGTTATTAATTTTCCTGCCCTGCCTTTTCTGTGCGCCCGAGCTCGCCACATGGCAAGCTCGTCTACGGTTGACGACGGAAAGGCCGTCACGCAAGGCGACGGCCAGTCCGGTAATTACGAACGCAGTTTCGCGTCATGGCCCTGCTTGGCCGCATCGATCAGGACAGCCATCAGGCCATCGACGACATCGTCTTGCAGGGTGTTTTGAGTATCTTGCAAGCTAATCCGGAAAGCAAGGCTTTTTTCATCCGCTTCCAGCCCTTTTCCACGATATTCATCAAATAAAACAATGGCTTGCACGATACGCGCTGCCGGGCTCGACTTGGCGGCGGCATGGAAGCTGTCGAGCAGATCCTGCACGGCCACCGATTGCTTGACGACCACGGCCAGGTCGCGGCTGGCGCCAGGGAATTTCGAGATTTCCTGGTACACGGGCACGACTCGCTGCGTCAAGGCGGCGGCGTCGACTTCGAACAGCACGGGTGCCAGCGGCAAGTCGTACTTTTGCATCCAGCGCGGGTGCAATTCGCCGATGAAACCGATGACCTTGCCATCGAGTTCCACGTTGGCCGAACGGCCAGGATGCAGGGCCGGATGTTCCGCCTTGGTGAAACGCAAGACCAGCGGCGCGAACAGCGCTTCCAGGTCCGCCTTCACGTCGAAGAAATCGACGGTGCGGGACGGCTGGCCCCATTGCTCCTCCGCCACCGCGCCGTAGGCCATGGCGGCCACGCGCTTCGGCTGGGCGTAACCGGCCACCGACAGGGGACCATTTTCCACGCTGTCGTCGCGCTGGTAGATGGCGCCCACTTCGAAGATGCGCACGCGGTTCGTCTTGCGGTTCAGGTTATAGCGCACATTGGCGATCAGGCTGCCGATCAGCGACGAACGCATCACGCTCATCTGGCTGGCGATCGGGTTCTGCAATTTGATCGGATGGGTGTTGCCCGAGAAATCGCGCTCCCATGCCGTATCGACAAAGCTCATGTTAACCACTTCCTGGAAGCCCAGGTCGGCCAGCTCATGACGTACCGCAAACAAGGAGCGGGTATTTTCCGGTGCGATCTGCATCACGTTCGCGGCCACGGGCGGCAAGGTCGGGATGTTTTCAAAGCCGTACACGCGCGCCACTTCCTCGATCAGGTCTTCCTCGATCTCGATGTCGAAACGGTAGCTGGGCGAGGTCACGGAAAACACGCCGTCCGCCAGGGTGTATGGCAGGGCCAGGCGCGTGAAAATGTCGGCGATCAACTCGTCGTTGAGCGGCACGCCGATGACTTTTTGCGCGCGCGCCGTGCGCATGGCCACGGGCTGGCGTTGCGGCAAGTTCACCACGTGGTCGTCGACAGGGCCGACGGTGGTCGCTGGCGTGCCGCAGATTTCCACGATCAAGGCCGTGATGCGCTCGATGTGCTCGACGGTGGTGGCGAAGTCGACGCCGCGCTCGAAGCGGTGCGCCGCATCGGTCGAGAAATTCAGGCGGCGCGCGCGGCCTTGAATGGCGTTCGGCCACCAGAAGGCCGCTTCCAGGTAGATGCTGTCCGTATCGTCCGACACGGAGCTGGCGTCGCCGCCCATGATGCCGGCCAGCGATTCGATTTCCTGGTCATCGGCAATGACGCCGATCCACTCGTCGACGGCGATGGTGTTGCCATTCAACAGCTTGACGGATTCGCCCGCCTTGCCCCAACGCACATCCAGGCTGCCGTGGATCTTTGCCAGGTCGAACACGTGGCTGGGACGGCCCAGTTCCAGCATGACATAGTTGGAAATGTCGACCAGGGCCGACAACGGACGCTGGCCGCTGCGCTCGAGGCGCTGCTTCATCCAGTCCGGCGTGGTGGCCTTGGCGTTCAAGCCGCGGATGACACGGCCCGTGAAACGGCCGCACAGGTCCGGCGCGCTGACTTTGACGGGCAGGATTTCATCGCTGGAAACAGGCACGGTGCGGAACTGCGGCACGTTCAGCGGCACGCCCGTGAGGGCCGACACTTCGCGC
This sequence comes from Janthinobacterium rivuli, assembly GCF_009208735.1. GTDB lineage: Bacteria > Pseudomonadota > Gammaproteobacteria > Burkholderiales > Burkholderiaceae_D > Janthinobacterium. Next base: position 80,997 of record NZ_WFLJ01000004.1, read on the forward strand.
GCCACGCCCAGCACGGACAGGCAATCCGCCTTGTTCGGCGTCAACTTGATGGTGAATTTCAAGTCGTTGAGCGCGAAATAATCGCGGAAATTCTGGCCGATCGGCGCGTCGTCCGGCAATTCCATCAGGCCGGCGTTTTCTTCCGACAATTTCAATTCGCGCGCGGAGCACAGCATGCCTTGCGACTCGACGCCGCGCAGCTGGCCCACCTTGATCTCAAACGGCTTGCCATCGGCGCCAGGCGGCAGCACGGCGCCCGCCATCGCGCAAACGACTTTCAAGCCCGGGCGCACGTTCGGCGCGCCGCAGACGATGTTGAGCATGGTGCCCGTGCCGACGTCGACCTGGCACACATTCAGGCGGTCCGCATTCGGATGTTTTTCCATCTCCAGGACCAGGCCTACCACCACGTTCGAGAACGGGGGCGCGACAGGATCGACGTCCTCGACTTCGAGACCGGACATGGTCAGCAGATGGGCCAGTTCGTCCGAAGTCATCTTCGGATCGACCATGGTACGGAGCCAGTTTTCGGAAAATTGCATAATCAAGCCTTCAAAGGGTCAAAGCTCACAGCGCGAGCGCACAGGCGCTCAAGCGCCATGAATCAAACGGAACAATGCTTAGTTGAACTGCTTCAGGAAACGCAAGTCGCCTTCATAAAACAGACGCAGGTCGTTGATGCCGTAACGCAGCATCGTCAAGCGTTCCAGGCCGGAGCCGAAAGCAAAACCGATGAATTTCTCGGGATCGAGGCCGAAGTTCTTCACCACGGTCGGATGCACCTGGCCGGCGCCCGACACTTCCAGCCAGCGGCCTTTCAGCGGGCCGGAACCGAAGGCGATGTCGATCTCGGCCGACGGTTCCGTGAACGGGAAGTACGACGGGCGGAAGCGCACCTGCAGGTCGTCCGTCTCGAAGAAGGCCTTGACGAAGTTCAGGTACACGCCCTTCAGGTCGGCAAAGCTGATGTCTTCGGCGATCCACAGGCCTTCGACCTGGTGGAACATCGGCGAATGGGTGGCGTCGCTGTCGACGCGGTAGGTGCGGCCCGGCGCGATGACCTTGATCGGCGGCGTATGCGTGCGCGCATAACGCACCTGCATCGGACTCGTGTGCGTGCGCAGCAGCAGGGGTTTGCCATCGGTGTCGTTGCCATCGATGTAGAACGTATCCTGCATGGAACGGGCCGGGTGGTTTTCCGGGCTGTTGAGCGCCGTGAAGTTGGTCCAGTCGTTCTCGATTTCGGGGCCGTCGGCCACGTCGAAACCGATGGAGCGGAAGATTTCCTCGACCCGCTCCCACGTGCGCATCACGGGATGGATGCCGCCGGGCATGCGGCCACGGCCTGGCAGGGTCACGTCGATCGCTTCGGCGTTCAGACGGCCTTGCATTTGGGCATCGGCCAGCGCATCACGGCGCGCCGTCAGCGCGTCTTCGATCTTCACTTTGACGGCGTTGATCAGGGCGCCCTGCGCCTTGCGCGCGTCCGGGTCCAGCTTGCCCAGGCCCTTCATCATTTCAGTAATCTGGCCAGTCTTGCCCAGGTAGCGGGCTTTGGCGTTTTCAAGTGCGGCAGCGTCTGCGGCGGCGATAAAGTCAGCCTGGGCCGAGACGACGAGTTCTTCTAGGGAGTTCATGCGGCATTTCCTGTTTTGGACATCAATTCTGGACTCGGTTATCTAAAATCCAACAATCAAAAACGGAAACGGGGCATAAGGTTCACACCCCTGCCCCGCTCTTTATAACGTCACCCTGAGGATGACGTTGTGCAATGACCGTGCTTACGCAGCGATTTTTGCTTTAACTGCGTTGACAATCGCAGCGAATGCTGGCTTGTCCATCACAGCCATATCGGCCAGGACTTTACGGTCCAGTTCGATATTTGCTTTTTTCAAGCCGTTCATGAATACGCTGTACGTTACGCCATGCTCACGGGAAGCGGCGTTGATACGGGCGATCCACAGGCGGCGGAAAACGCGTTTCTTGTTGCGGCGATCGCGGTAAGCGTATTGGCCAGCGCGCATAACTGCTTGCTTGGCAACACGGTATACACGGCTGCGGCGACCACGGTAGCCTTTAGCTTGAACAAGAATCTTCTTATGACGGGCACGAGCTGTAACCCCACGTTTTACTCTAGGCATAGTAACTCCTTAAATTGAGTGTGAGATTAAGCAGTCGGCATCATGCGCATGACGGATGTGACATCCGATGCGTTGATGTTACGGGTACCGCGCAACTGACGTTTGTTTTTGGTGGTTTTCTTGGTCAGGATGTGGCGCTTGAACGCGTGACCCGACTTGACTGTTCCACCTGGACGCACGCGAAAACGTTTTTTCGCGGAGCTTTTGGTCTTCATTTTAGGCATAGCAATCTGTCCTCTTACGGACAGCTCCATTTATAACAGGATTGCAGGTGGCAACACGACGCTGCGCTTAGATGCCTGCTTTCACATGTTGTGCAGCGGATGCGAGTCCACTACAGTTCACGCGGCCCGGACATCACTGGCCGGGCCGCGCAAATTCTGCCTGGGGCTTGACGCCGCGCCAATGCTGGCACGCGCAGTTTCCACCCACAGTAAAACGCTATTGTAACTTACTTCTTCTTCTTAGGCGAAAGAACCATGATCATTTGGCGGCCTTCCATCTTCGGGAACTGCTCGACCTGGCCGTACGGCTCCAGATCGGCTTTCAGACGTTCCAGCATGCGGAAGCCAATATCCTGGTGCGCCATCTCACGACCGCGGAAACGCAAGGTGATCTTGGTTTTATCGCCGTCCTCAAGGAACTTGATGAGATTACGCAACTTGATATTGTAGTCACCATCATCAGTCCCCGGACGGAATTTAACTTCCTTCACGAGGATGATCTTTTGCTTCAATTTGGCTTCGTGAGCTTTCTTTTGCTCCGAATACTTAAATTTGCCGTAGTCCATCAAACGGCACACCGGTGGCTGCGCGGTAGGCGCAATTTCCACCAGGTCGACGTTTGCCTCTTCCGCCAGGCGGAAGGCTTCAGCCAAACTTACGATACCGAGTGGCTCGTTATCGACCCCGCTTAAACGCATTTCAGGGGCAGTGATTTCGCCATTGATGCGATGTGACTTGTCAGTAGCTATTGTAATTTCCTTTAAAAATCTTGTAAGACGGTCGTGCAGCGAGTTTCCTCGTCAGGCCTTGGTGTCGACTTCATGTTTGAGTCGCTCAATCAGGGCATCGACGGACATGACGCCCAGATCGACATTGCCCCGCGCCCGCACGGCCACTGTATTCGCATCCCGCTCTTTGTCGCCAATTACTAAGATGTAAGGCAATTTTTGTACGGAATGTTCACGTATTTTATAGGTAATCTTCTCGTTACGCAAATCAGCCTGTACGCGCAGCCCCGCTTTGCGCAGTTTTGTTGTAACTTCCTGTACATAGTCGGCTTGAGCGTCGGAAATATTCAACACCGACACCTGCACTGGCGACAACCACAACGGCATGGCGCCAGCATAGTGTTCGATCAGGATGCCGATAAAACGTTCCAGCGAACCGACGATCGCGCGGTGCAGCATGATCGGCACCTGGCGCGTATTGTCCACGGCCACGTATTCGGCACCCAGACGGCCCGGCATCGAGGGATCGATCTGCACGGTGCCCACTTGCCATGCGCGGCCCAGGCTATCCTTCAGGTGGTATTCGATCTTCGGACCGTAGAAGGCGCCCTCGCCCGGCAATTCCGTCCATTCCACGCCACAGGCGCGCAAGGCCGAACGCAACGATTCCTCGGCGAAATCCCACGACTCTTCCGTGCCGATGCGGTTATCCGGGCGCAAGGCCAGTTTCACATCGATGTTCGTGAAGCCGAACGCCGTGTACACATCCATCGCCTGCTGGTGGAAGGCCGTCACTTCGCCGGCGATCTGCTCTTCCAGGCAGAAGATGTGGCCATCATCCTGCGTAAAGCCGCGCACGCGCATCATGCCGTGCAAGGCGCCCGACGGCTCGTTGCGGTGGCATTGGCCGAATTCGCCGTAGCGCAAAGGCAGGTCGCGGTAGCTGCGCATGCCGTTGTTGAAAATCTGGATATGGCCAGGGCAATTCATCGGTTTCAGCGCATAGGCGCGGTTTTCCGATTCCGTGATGAACATGTTTTCACGATAATTATCCCAGTGACCGGTTTTTTCCCACAGGCCACGGTCGAGAATTTGCGGCGCCTTGACTTCCTGGTAGCCATTGACCTGGTACACATTGCGCATGTATTGCTCGACTTGCTGCCAGATCGACCAGCCTTTCGGGTGCCAGAAGATCAGGCCCGGCGCTTCTTCCTGGAAATGGAAGAAATCGAGCTGCTTGCCCAGTTTGCGGTGATCGCGCTTTTCCGCCTCTTCCAGGTTGTGCAGATACAGCTCCTGGTCTTCCTTCTTGGCCCAGGCCGTGCCATAGATACGCTGCAGCATCTCGTTTTTCGAGTCGCCGCGCCAGTAGGCGCCGGCCAGCTTCATCAGCTTGAACACTTTCAGCTTGCCCGTCGATGGCACGTGGGGGCCGCGGCACAAGTCCGTGAACTTGCCTTCGGAATACAGCGACACTTCCTGGTCGGCCGGGATCGAACCGATCAATTCAGCCTTGTAGGCTTCGCCGATACCCTTGAAGTAGTCGATGGCTTCGTCGCGCGCGACAACCTTGCGCGTGACTTGCTCATCCTTCTTGGCCAGTTCCGCCATCTTCTTTTCGATCGCGACCAGGTCTTCCGGCGTGAACGGACGCTTGTAGGCGAAGTCATAATAGAAGCCGTTGTCGATCACGGGACCGATGGTCACTTGCGCTTCAGGGAACAATTCCTTGACGGCATAGGCCAGCAAGTGGGCCGTCGAGTGGCGGATCACTTCCAGGCCATCGGCGTCCTTGTCCGTCACAATCGCCAGTTCCGCGTCTTGCTCGATCAGATAGGAGGTATCGACCAGCTTGCCGTCGACCTTGCCGGCCAGCGCAGCCTTGGCCAGGCCGGTACCAATATTGGCCGCAACCTGGGCCACGGTGACCGGGCCGTCAAATTGACGGGCGGAACCATCGGGAAGTCGGATTGTAAGCATATTGATCTCCATATCGGCGCTGGCGCCAGGTAAAACTGCAATGTGATGTGTAAATAACTGAAAGGAAAACGCAGACGCAAAAAAACGCGGACTAGCCGCGTTTTTCACTTTCTTGAGACAAAGGAAACCCGTTCGACTAGCGTCACTCCCAAAGCTTGGTAGTAGTTCGCGGTGTCATAACCGGTTTTACCTTTCTCTCTAACTGCATTCTGGTGGGCGGTGAGGAATTCGAATCCCCGACCCCTTGGATGTCGACCAAGTATTCTAACCAGCTGAACTAACCGCCCGTAAAACTTTTGTTGATCATTGTATTTCAAATGACCGCTTGCGGCTTGCGCCAGCTTAAAACTCTTGAAAACTGCCTACTGCTAAATTCTGGTGGGCGGTGAGGAATTCGAATCCCCGACCCCTTGGATGTCGACCAAGTATTCTAACCAGCTGAACTAACCGCCCCGAAGACCAGCATTATAGAGAGGCTTTCCCAGAATGACAAGGGCTGTTTTACAGGAAACTTTAATCTGTTTTTGATCCGCTTCCCGGGCGTCAGCCCTCTATTATAGTGAGTCGACCCGGCACATGCGGAATGCCGCTAGAATCGCGGCATGAACTCCACCCTATTCGCCTGGCTGAAAACCCTGAGCCGCATCTGCGGTTTTGAAACGGCCGACTCCTTCCCGCCCAATCACCCGTATGCGCGCACGCGCTGGGATGCCGCGTATTTCGATATCGCCTCCGACGTGAAGCCCGACGAGATCGAACGGCGCATCTGCGCGGCCATCGCCAACACGCCGAGCGTCTTCGCCTACATCACCAATCCCACGCCGCGCATGCAGCGCGCGCTGCTGAACGTGATCCACGACCGGCTGCGGCGCCAGCCCGGCGCGGGCGCCACGGACCTGGTCTTGTTATTGATCAATGCCTACACCAGCGACCACATCACGGAAACCGTGCCCGGCCTGCGCACCTTGATCTACAACACGGAACATGAAGACACGAACCTGCGCGTGCATGCCATCCTGGAATTACTGGTGGGCACGCCGCGGGGACTCGATGTGATCGACATGTGATCGACATGTAGTCGTCACGCATGATTGGCGGGCACATAGCGCGCCCGCCAACGCATGAACGGCGTTTCCACCACTCTATATAAAAGCCAGCCCATGGCGATGCTGACAGTGATACTGGCCAGTATCGCCGGCGCACCGTCCGGCCCGTGGCCAAAGCCTTGCAACAAGGGCCGCAGCAGAATGCACAACTGCTTGTGCAGCAGGTAAATCGCATACGACCACAGGGCCAGGCTGGCCGCGCCCGGCACGCGCAGTTGATACAAAGCACTGGCGGGGCTCAGCGCGGCGATCAACAATAAAGTAAAACTGGCCGCCAGGGCCGGATAACCAAACACCGTCACCCAATATCCATAGTGATCGGTGAGAAACACATAAAACATCAGCGCCGTGCCCGCGATTCCCGCCAGCAAGGCGCGGTTGCCATGGGAGGTCAGGCGCGTCCAGGCGGCCGGGTGGTAATTTTTCAGCAGCGCCAGCGCGACGCCCGCCACCAGCTCGTCGAAACGACACCACGACGCGTAATAAATATACTTGTAATAACCGAGGCCGCCGCGCGGCAGGTGCACATATTCATCCCAAAGATACGCGCGCACCAGCATGCCGACGATAAAGCTGGCGGCCACGGCCAGCCACGCCCACAGCAGCGACTTGCGGCAAGCCGCAATCAACAATGCCACGGCCGGCAGCAGCACATAGAACTGTTCTTCCACGCACAGCGACCACGCATGGGAAAACGCCGTGCCCGGCGTCAGATTGATGTTTTGCGTAAAGGTCAGGAATTTCCACAGCGGCAGCAGCGCGCTATCGCCGCGAAACGCGGGCCACAAATAATACAGCGCCAGCACGGCATAGAAACTGGGCAAGGTGCGCAGGAAACGGCGCGCATAGAAGCGCGGCAAGGAAAAGCCGTGCTCGCTGCGCAAGGCCGCAAAGATCTGGTTGCCGATCAGGTAGCCGCTGAGGGCAAAGAACAGGTCCACACCTGTCCAGCCGATTTCGCCCCAGAAGCCAAACGCCCCGCCGTCGCTGACGAACAGCAAATAATGGTTCATGAAGACGAGCACGATGGCCAGCGCGCGCAAGGTGTCGAGGCCGTACAGGCGCGAAGAAGAGGAAGAAAACGACATGGATCTCGGCAAGGAAAAACAACGGTGGCGCCGATCATGCCACGGCGCACCCTGCCATGGCCACATTTTTACGGGCGCGCCCCGGGAATGCCGCTAAAATATGCCGACCCCGCTTTCCCTTCCCTGATACCAATAGGATATGTCCAGCATGAGTAGCGCACTCCACTTCAAGTCCATCAACTACACGGGCCAGGGCAGCGGCCCGCGCCTGATCGTCACCGGCGCCGTGCACGGCAATGAAACCTGCGGCACCAAGGGCATCCACCGCGTGATGGCTGAACTCGACAGCGGCGCCCTCTCGATTCTCGCCGGCAGCGTCACCTTCGTGCCCATCACCAACCCGCTCGCTTACGCGAATGGCGTGCGCAGCGGCGACCGCAACCTGAACCGCAACCTGTTCCCGAACGACCATCCGCAGGATTTCGAAGACCGCATCGCCAACTGGCTGTGCCCGCTGCTGGGCCAGCACGACGTGCTGCTGGACTTGCACTCGTTCAATGCCGACAGCCAGCCTTTCGTCATGGTGGGGCCGCGCAACAACGATGGCCCGCTGCAACCGTTTCAACATGAAGACAAGGAACGCGCGCTGGCGCGCCGCCTGGGCGTGCGCCGCTTCGTCGATGGCTGGCTGCATGCGTATGGCCAAGGCGTGCAGCGCCGCCTGGGCAATAGCGACCAGGTGGGCCTGGTCTTGCGCTACGGCGTGGGCACCACCGAATACATGCGCTCGACGGGCGGCTACGCCCTCACCCTGGAATGCGGCCAGCATGCGGACCCGGCCGCGCCGGATGTGGCCTACCGCGCCATCATGAACACCTTGGCCTTCCTCGGCTTCATCGACGCGCCGCAGCCGGAGCCGATCGCCGACGCCGACATGGAAGCGCTGAACATGGTCGTCGTGCACGACAAGCTGCATGCAAGCGACCGCTTCATCAAGACCTGGTCCAGCTTTGACAAGGTGAAACAGGGCGAGCAGATCGGCGTGCGCGCCGACGGCACGCCCGTGACGGCCGAATTCGACGCCTACATCCTGTTCCCGGACGTCAACGCGCAAGCCAATGCGGAGTGGTATTACCTGGCGCGGGTGGCCAGCAGCTTTTGATTAATGTCCGACGGATTTTGAGAACAAGTTAATGACGAGCACGCCGGCAATGATCAGCCCCAGGCCGATCAGGGCTGGCGTATCGAGGCTTTGCTTGAACCAGAGCCAGCTGACGGCGGAGATGAGCACGATGCCCACGCCCGACCAGATGGCATACACGATGCCGGTAGGAATGACCTTCAAGGTCAGCGACAAACACCAGAAGGCGATGCTGTAGCCGACCACGGTGATGACGCTGGGCCACAAGCGGCTGAAGCCGTCCGATGCCTTCAAGGCGCTGGTGGCGATCACTTCGGCGATGATGGCGATGGCAAGGTAAAAATATGTCATGGCAAGACTCATGCTGGCATCCTTTATTGGGGGCTGAGCAGCTTCAAGCCCAGGATGCCCGAGACGATCAGGGCGATGCAGGCGATGCGCGCGGCGCTGGCCGGCTCGCCCAATACCATAATGCCGAAGATGGCCGTGCCGACGGTGCCGATGCCCGTCCAGATGGCATACGCCGTGCCCAGCGGCAAGGTGCGCAGGGCCAGGCCCAGCATCACCACGCTGCCCAGCATGGAGATGGCCGTCAGCGCGGACGGCACGAGGCGGGTGAAGCCGGCACTGTATTTGAGGCCGATGGCCCAGCCAATTTCCAGCAACCCTGCCAATACCAGAATGATCCACGCCATGCTCTTCTCCCGAGGCGGCAGGGTCGTCCCCGCCATGCAGCCCCGTCATCGAGCGGGGTCGTCCCCACAGGAGCAAAGGGAAAAGTATACCATTGGGTGAAAAGTCTTGCCCCAAGCACACTATCGCCAGTGCGGCCGCTGTATTCGAAAGTTGCCAAAAAACATGCACTTGGCGGCATAATTGCGCATCCATTCACTCTCGGGAACAATGATGCTGCTACTGGCCCAAATCCTTACCGCCCTCATCCTGCTGCTGCACGTGTATATCGTGCTGCTGGAAACCGTGCTGTTTGATGCGCGCGGACGCAAGGTGTTTGGCCTGTCGAAGGAAAAAGCGGAGATCGTGCGTCCCGCCATGTCGAACCAGGGTTGCTACAACGGTTTTCTCGTCGCGGCGCTGGCGCTGGGCTTTTTCCACCCGGACGCGGCCATCGCCCATGCCTTCACCGTGTTCGGCCTGGCATGCATCGCCGTGGCCGGCGTATGGGGTGCAATGACCGTCATGACGCGCATCCTCTACCTGCAAACGGTGCCTGCCGTCATCGCCTTGCTGCTGTTCCACTTCGCCTGATTCCTGCCGGGGCGGCCAGCCGGCCGGCCCACCCCGCGCCGCCGGCGCATACCCCAAATGGGTGATGCTTCCAAGAAACATGCCCGATACACGGCGCGCTGCGGCGCATGCTGCACGAGGCGGCCCAAACGGGCACGACGGAGGCAGGCGGTCACGGCGGCATGCTCAAACTGCACGGCTTGACGGGCGAACAGCTGCGCCAGCGCATCACGCCCCTGCCCTCCTGGCTCAGTCCGTTCGGTTCGACCAGCGCCATCGCCGTGTTCCTCAGCGACAGCAGCGACCTGATCACCTCCCTGGCACGCCTGACGAAAGCGCTCGTCAACGGCTATTCCTTGCAGGAATATGCCGAACGCCAGCGCATTTCCATCCACACGGCGCGCACCCAGATCAAGAGCGCCACCGCCAAGGCCGGCGCCCAGCGCCAGGTGGACCTGGTGCGCATCGTGTTGACGGGCCCGGCCGTGCTGCAGCGCAATTCCCTGCCCGCCTGACCTTGCAAAAAATGCGCGCCGCCAGCACGCTTTTCATTTATATCGTAAGATGACGATATTGGAATTGAAAAAACACGATATATACATCGCTGAAAAGCGAATTGCATATTCAGGAGAAACCACATGGATATCGACGCCATCCACAAGGCGCTGGCCAATCCGGTGCGCCGGCAGATTTTGCAATGGCTCAAGGAGCCGGAGCAGTATTTCCAGGAGCAGGATCACCCGCTGCACCTGGGCGTGTGCGCCGGCCTGATCGACCGCCGCCTGAACCTGTCGCAATCGACGGTCTCGGCGCATCTGGCCAGCTTGCAAAAGGCCGGCCTGATTTCGGCGACCAAGGTGGGTCAATGGAGCTTCTTCAGCCGCAATGAAGCCACCATCGCGGCCTTCCTCGACCACATGCAGCAAGGTTTATAAACAAGCAATACCGTCGCACTCCCTACCCATTGACGCCTGACCGGCACCCACAAGGAAATGACAATCATGGCAACTTTATTCGACCCCATCACCATTGGCAGCCTGCAACTGAAAAACCGCATCATCATGGCGCCGCTGACGCGTTCGCGCGCCGGCAATCCGGGCCGCGTGCCCAACGCCCTGATGGCCGAGTACTACACGCAGCGTGCCTCGGCCGGCATGATCATTTCGGAAGCGACGGCCGTCACGCCGCAGGGCGTGGGCTACGCCGACACGCCGGGCATCTGGTCCGAGGAACAGGTGGAAGGCTGGAAACACATCACCAAGGCCGTGCATGACGCGGGCGGCCTGATCGTGCTGCAGCTGTGGCATGTGGGTCGCATTTCCGCCCCCGTCTTCCTCGATGGCGACTTGCCCGTGGCGCCCAGCGCCATCAAGCCGGCCGGCCACGTCAGCCTGCTGCGCCCGAAACAGGAATTCGTCACGCCGCGCGCGCTCGACACGGAGGAGATCCCCGGCATCGTGGCGGCCTACCGCCTGGGCGCCGAAAATGCGAAAAAAGCGGGCTTCGACGGCGTGGAAATCCATGGCGCCAACGGTTACTTGCTCGACCAGTTCCTGCAAGACAGCACCAACTTGCGCACCGATAACTACGGCGGCTCGATTGAAAACCGCGCCCGTTTGATGCTGGAAGTGACGGACGCGTGCATCGAGGTCTGGGGCGCGGACAGGGTCGGCATGCACCTGGCGCCGCGCCGCGACGCGCACGACATGGGCGATTCCGACCCGCGCGCCACCTTCGGCTATGTGGCGCGCGAGCTGGGCAAGCGTGGCATCGCCTTCATCTGCGCCCGCGAAGCGCTCGGGGAAGACCGCCTGGGGCCCTACCTGAAGCAGGAATTCGGCGGCGTGTACATTGCCAACGAGAAAATGGACAAGGCGGCGGCCGAAAACCTGCTGGCCAAGGGCGAAGCCGATGCCGTCGCCTTTGGCCTGTGGTTCATCGCCAACCCCGACCTGCCCGTCCGCCTGCACAGCGACGCGCCCTTGAATCCGCTGAACCCGGATACTCTGTACGCGCCGGATGCCTCCGGCTACACGGACTACCCGGCCCTGGCGGCGCAAGCCTGAACGGCACCCTGAAAGCACGCTGAGCGGCGCTGCGCCGCTCCTCTTCTTGGCGGCGGACGCAACGATACCAACGCAACTGACTGCGTGACGATCGCAGCGCCCGCCGCCTTCTTATTGCGCCGCCGTTTCCCCGGCTTCAGCGCCATCGGCGCCGTGCCGGCCGCGCCGGCCGACGCGCCTGCACGCTGCTGAAGACGCGGCGTATCACCTCGACCGGTACCGCGTGTTCGCGCAAATAGGCGGTCGCCACCGTCCGCCCCAGGGTGTGATGGAAAGCGACGCCCCGCTCGACGAGCTCGGCCATCACTTTGTCCGTTCGCGCATGCTCCCCAGTTACATCGTCGCTGCTGTTTTTCATGCCCTGGCTCCCTGTCGGGTGGATCAACACTGGATCAAGTTTTGACCACACTGTGCGCATTTAGTGCCCGACACCGTGACAAAGCATCGTTAAAATAGCGGCAGTAACGGCCCCGACACCGCATGAATAGCGGCCTCAGCTGCTTGTCGCCATCGCCAGCCCCGTATAGAATGCCTGCGCAGAATTTTGCTTCAAGGAAAATGGCCACCAGCGCCATCCCATTAAGAATAGTGTCACTGAAGGGTATCAATGGACGATTTATTTGTACAAGCGGGCGACTTGCCGACCTGGCATCAGCGCTGCGCGCTGCGCGTGCTGCACCTGTTTGGCTGGCGCATGCGCTTTCGCCCCTTGCCGGGTCCGCGCGGCATCGCCGTCGTCTACCCGCACACGTCCAACTGGGATTTCATGGTGGGCTTGTTCGGCAAATGGGCGCTGTCCTTGCCTTTCCGCTGGCTGGCCAAGGATTCCCTGTTCCGCGGCCCGATGGGCAAGGTGCTGCGCTACCTGGGCGGCGAACCCGTCGACCGCAGCACCACCAGCGGCACCATCGGGCGCCAGGCCGAACGCATGCTGGCCGCCGACTGGTACTGGCTGGCGATCACGCCGGAAGCGACGCGCAGCTACCGGCCGAACTGGAAAAGCGGCTTTTATCACCTGGCCCTGGCGGCCAAGGTGCCGCTGTTGCTCGTGTATATCGACTACCCGAACAAGGTGCTGGGCGTCGTCGACCATTTATATTTGACGGGGGACAAGGAGGCCGACATGGCGGCCATCGCCGCCGTGTATGCGGGCCACCAGGGCTTGCACCCTGAAAAGGCGGCGCCCATTGTGCTGTCCGACAAGCGCCCTGGCGCTTAAGCTAGCCCCAGCAACACCACGCCGGCGGCCGTCAAGGCCACGCCGGCCCCACGCAGCATGCGCTCGGCCAGCACCTGGCCGATGAAACGTCCCGCGCACAGCAGGACCGCCGAGGCCAGCATGAAGCCGCACGCGGCCGCTGTCGCCGGCAATTCCTGGCCATGTGCATTGCCATGCGCCAGCGCGAACAGACCCACCAATCCCATGCCGAGCCAGCTTGGCAAGGCCAGCGCCAGCGCGATGGCCAGCCCCACCAGCGCCACCGTGGCGGCGATACCCGTTTCCAGCCCCGGCACCGTCAAGCCCGCCATGCCGGCCAGCGCGCCCAGCAGCATCATGCCGAGGAAAGTGGCGGGCTGGGCCCAGCCGCCGCGCTGCTGGCCGCCCCAGATGCCCACGCCCAGCATGGCCAGCAAATGGTCGACGCCCGACAACGGATGGGCGAAACCGGCCAGGAAGCCGGCGCTCTCGCCATGACCGGGGTGGGCCATGGCGGGCAAGGCCAGCAGGCACAGCGCCGCCACGGCGGCCGTTTTCTTCATCAGTCTTGCGCTCATTGCGGCTCCTTGCCTGGTTGATCGAGCAAACCTTGCTCGCGGATAAAATCGATGACGACCTGCACGCCGTCGCCGCTGCGCAGGTTGGTAAACACGAAGGGGCGCTCGCCGCGCATGCGCTTGGCGTCCTGCGCCATCACGTCCAGGTTGGCGCCCACGTAGGGCGCCAGATCCGTCTTGTTGATGATCAGCAAATCGGAGCGCGTGATGCCGGGCCCGCCCTTGCGCGGGATCTTTTCGCCGCCGGCCACGTCGATCACGTAAATCGTCAAATCCGACAATTCCGGGCTGAAGGTGGCGGCCAGGTTGTCGCCGCCCGATTCGACCAGGATCAAATCGAGGTCGGGAAAATCGGCCTGCATGCGGGCGATCGCTTCCAGGTTGATGGACGCGTCTTCGCGGATGGCCGTGTGCGGGCAACCGCCCGTTTCCACGCCCATCAGGCGCTCGGCCGGCAAGGCGTCCGCGCGCAGCAGGATTTCCATGTCTTCCTTGGTATAGATGTCATTCGTGATGACGGCCATGTCGTAGCGCTCGCGCATGCCCTTGCACAGCATTTCGCACAGGGCCGTCTTGCCCGAGCCGACGGGCCCGCCGATGCCCACGCGCAGCGGATTGGAAGTGATCGATGTCATGTTGTAGTCTCTCGTTGTAGTGTTCAGGAACGATACAGCCGGCTGTACTGCACTTCGTGCCGCATCGACAGCAGCGACAGGCCGGGCGCCCAGTTGCCCATTGCGTCGTCCTGCAAGGTTTGCGCCGTGAGGGCCACCGCTTCCAGATCCGGCCGCAGCGACAGCAGCAGGCGCTGGCCCGCCACCTGCCCCAGCGGCACGGATTTCACGCAGACGAGCACCTGGTTTTCCGCCCACGCGAACAGCATGGCCAGCAGCGCCTCTTCGCGCGGAATCGCCAGCGCCGCCACGGCGCAGGCATAGGCCGTGGGCAGCGCCACTTCCGGCAGGCCCTGCAGCATGTCGATCAAGACGCCGTCGGCCACGCCCAGCTCGGCCAGGAGCTTGGTCAGCGAATAGCCCATCTGGATGGTTTCGGCGCGAAATTCCGCCGTGTCGCGCGAAGCGATGAAACGCTCGCTCCAGCGCTGCACGGCGTGCAGATCCTGCGCTGCGAACGCCTGCATCAGGCGCCAGCACAGGGGTGCTTCCCAGCGCGCCACCACCAAGGTCAAATGTTCGGCGATCCAGTCTCGCGCCGTGGCCGCGTCGTTCACCCGGCCCGATTCCAGCGCCGCTTCCAGCCCCTGCGAATAGCTGTAGGCGCCGATCGGCAGGGCCGGGCTGGCGAACTGCAGCAAATGCAGCAGGGCCGACGCCTGCATCATGCGGTATCGCCGGGACGGTGGATCTTCTGCCGCAGCGGCACGGGCGCCAGCAAATGCTGACCTTGGCCATCGTGGTGGCCATGGCCGCCGCCATACGCGCCCGCCTCGGGCTCGAACGGCGCGTTTTCTTCCGTCACAGTCGCCTGTAAACCTTCCAGCATCTCCTTGAGCACCACGTCCTTGCGGATGCGCAAAAAGCCGTCGCCCACCTGCGCCTGCGTATGGCGATTGCCCAGGTGGAAAGCGCAGCGCAGCAGGGTGTGCGCATCCGCGCAGCGCACCAGGTAGGTCGGCTCGCGCGCGGCGACGATCTGCACCACCTGGCCATCCGGTCCCGTCATGCGTTCGCCGTCGCGCAGCACCGTGCCGCGCACGGTGAACACGGCGACGTCGTCGCCATTCGACAGCACGGCGCGCAAGCGGCATTTTTCGCGTTGGTCGTAGGGCAGGACCAGTTGCGCGGTGGGCGCCCGCCCATCGTCGGGACCTAATTTGGTATGCAAAGTGAGCATGCTTGTCTCCCGCTTAAAATAGAAAATAACGCTGCGCCATCGGCAGCACGGCGGCCGCCTCGCACACGAGCAGCTGGCCGTCGGCGCGCACGGCATAGGTTTCCGGGTCCACTTCCATGTGCGGCGTGGCGCCGTTGTGGATCATGTCGGCCTTGCGCAAGCCGCGCATGTTCTTCACGGCGATGACGGATTTATTGAGTTTGAGCTGATGCCCGATATCGAGCTCGTAGGCCGCCTGCGAGACGAACGTAAACGACTTTTTCAGGCCGCCGCCGAAGGCGCCGAACATCATGCGGTAATGCACGGGCTGCGGCGTGGGAATCGACGCGTTCGGGTCGCCCATCTGCGCAGCGGCGATCATGCCGCCTTTTAAAATCATCGACGGCTTGACGCCGAAGAAGGCCGGCTTCCACAGCACGATGTCGGCGATCTTGCCCGCTTCGATCGAGCCCACCACGTGCGATATCCCATGCGTGATGGCCGGGTTGATCGTGTACTTGGCGATGTAGCGCTTGGCGCGGAAGTTGTCGCTGCGCGCCGTGTCGGGCGCCAGCGCGCCCCGCTGCACCTTCATCTTGTGCGCCGTCTGCCAGGTGCGCATGATCACCTCGCCCACGCGCCCCATCGCCTGCGAGTCGGACGACATCATGGAAATGGCGCCGATGTCGTGCAGGATATCCTCCGCGGCGATGGTTTCGCGGCGGATGCGCGACTCGGCGAACGCCACGTCTTCGGCAATGGCCGGATCCAGGTGGTGGCACACCATCAGCATGTCCAGGTGCTCGTCGAGCGTGTTGACGGTGAACGGGCGCGTCGGATTCGTCGACGACGGCAGCACGTTGGCCTGCCCCACGGCGGCGATAATGTCGGGCGCATGGCCGCCACCCGCCCCTTCCGTATGAAACGTGTGGATGGTGCGGTCCTTGAAGGCGGCCAGCGTATGCTCGAGAAAACCGCCTTCGTTGAGGGTATCGCTGTGCAGCGCCACCTGGATATCCATGCGGTCCGCGACGGACAGGCAGTTGTCGATGGCGGCCGGCGTGCTGCCCCAGTCTTCGTGCAGTTTCAGGCCGATGGCGCCCGCGCGCACCTGTTCTTCCAGCGGCAGCGGCAGGCTGACGTTACCCTTGCCCATGAAGCCCAGGTTCATCGGGAAGGCGTCGGCCGCCGCCAGCATGGCGTGCAAATGCCAGGGCCCCGGCGTGCACGTGGTGGCGGCCGTGCCGACGGCCGGTCCCGTGCCGCCGCCCAGCATGGTGGTCACGCCGCTCATCAAGGCTTCCTCGATCTGCTGCGGGCAGATGAAGTGGATATGCGTGTCGACGCCGCCGGCCGTGACGATCAGGCCTTCGCCCGCGATGATCTCGGTCGCGCCGCCGATGGCCAGGGTGACGCCGGGCTGGATGTCCGGGTTGCCCGCCTTGCCGATGCCGAAAATCAGGCCGTTTTTCAGGCCGATGTCGGCTTTCACGATGCCCCAGTGGTCGAGGATGACGGCATTCGTGATGACGGTGTCCATCACCTCGGCCGCGCAGCGCTGCGACTGGCCCATGCCGTCGCGGATCACCTTGCCGCCGCCGAATTTCACCTCTTCGCCATAGATCGCGTAGTCATGCTCGATCTCGATGAACAGTTCCGTGTCGGCCAGGCGGATGCGGTCGCCCTTGGTGGGGCCGAACATCTCGGCATACGCGCTGCGGGGAATGCTGGCCATCTCAATCCTTTCCCGGTGGAGTGTCTTGCAGTTCGCCCATCACTGCGCCATTGAAGCCGTAGACCTTGCGCTCGCCCGCCAGCGCCACCAGTTCCACCGTGCGCTGCTGGCCTGGCTCGAAGCGCACGGCCGTGCCGGCAGTGATGTTCAGGCGCATGCCGTAAGCGCGCCAGCGCTCGAAGGCCAGCGCCGGATTGACCTCGAAAAAGTGAAAGTGCGAGCCGACCTGGATCGGCCGATCGCCCCGGTTGGCCACCACCACGGTGGCCGTGGCGCGCCCGGCATTCAAGCTGATTTCACCTTCTTCCAATTGGTATTCGCCTGGGGTCATGAGGGGCTCCTGTCAATGTCGCTTGGTTGATTACGGTATCGGGTGGTGCACGGTCACCAGCTTGCTGCCATCGGGGAAGGTCGCTTCCACCTGGATGTCGGGGATCATCTCGGCGATGCCATCCATGACGTCGGCGCGCGAGAGGATTTTCGTCCCGTCCGACATCAGCTGCGCCACGGATTTGCCGTCGCGCGCCCCTTCCATGATGGCCGCGCTGATCAGGGCCACCGCTTCCGGATAATTCAATTTCAATCCGCGCGCCAGGCGCCGTTCGGCCAGCAGCGCGGCCGTAAAAATGAGCAGCTTGTCTTTTTCTCGGGGAGTCAGGTCCATGGTTTTCCTTGCGCTTCTTTCCTGATTAAGTGTTCCAGATGCGGGGCACGACGGCGTCGCGTCCCAGCATGGCGGGGCGCAGCAACTGCCAGGCGGCCAGCATGACGCGGCGCGCCGCCTCGCTGTCGCCGCACAGCAGGCGCACCACCACCAGCGCTTTCATGTGCGTGGCGCCAAACGCGGCGCCGGCCGGCACGGCGATCTCGCGCACGGCGGCCAGCACGGCGGCCGATACGGGCGTACCGACGGCGATCAGGGTGGCGCACACCGTGTGTCCCCCCAGTCCCAGCGGACTGGCCATCAGGGCGCCGCCGCCGGCCAGCTCGCCCTGCTCCCACCACAGCAGCCTGCCGCCGCGGCGGATCTGCACCTGCTGGCCGATGCTGCCCGTGTTGAACATTTCGCCCGAGGCGCTGCGCCCCAGGCAGACGATGTCGCAGCCGATGTAGCCGGCGTCGGCCGCCAGTTCCACCTCGTGGCGCAGGCGCACGCAAGCCTGGTCGAAAAAGATGCTCTCCTGCGGCAGCCACTCGATGGCCGCGCCCCTGCCCGCGCGCAGCACAAGGTGCTGGCCCGAGACGTGGCCGTTGGCGCGGTACCATTTGGCGGCGCCCGGAGAGGTAAGCAAGGCATGCGCGCCCTCGCCCACCGTGACGTCGACGGCCAGCTGGTCGCCGCCCACCACGCCGCCGGGCGGATGGATGATGATGGCGTGGCAGACGCCATCGCCCTCCGGATACAGGGGCTTTTGCACGCGCAAAGGGCCGCTGTGCGTGCGCTCGACGAGGCGGCTGACGCCATCGTGCAGCGCAAAGCCCAGGCGCAGCTGCGCCTGCCAGGCGCTGTACGCGCCGGCATCGGGAAGCCTTGCGAGGGGGAGACTGTCTGGCATGCGCTGCGATCGTGTAAATAACGATCAACAAAGCAGAAAATGTGCCAGTAACGAAGGAGGCCAATATTGGACGGTGCGGCGCACCGTCAAGGAATGGGAAAGTGAGAATCGTGCACTTCAAAGTCACACGTGCGTGACCAGCGCGCGGCCAGCGCACCACCTTGGTGCACTGGCCGCGCGGCGTGCGCTACGCCGTCACGGCGCCGCCAGGTAGGGACTCTTGCCGCCGTCGGCGATGAAGCCGTCGATGCGCCGTTCCAGCACGGGCAGCGGCACGGACCCCATTTCCAGCAGCATGTCGTGGAAGGCGCGGATGTCGAAGCGCTCGCCCAGCGCCGTTTCCGCCTTGCGGCGGCCGTCGAGGATGGCCATCTCGCCCAGGTAATACGACAGCGCCTGGCCCGGCCAGGAAATGTAGCGGTCCACCTCCGTCTCGATTTCATGCGCGGACAGCGCGGTATTGTCGTGCAGGTAGGCCTGCGCCTGCGCGCGCGTCCAGTCCTGCGCATGGATGCCCGTGTCGACCACCAGGCGCGCGGCGCGCCAGGCCTGGTAGCTGAGCATGCCGAAGGTTTCATAGGCATTCTCGTAGATGCCCATCTCGACGCCGAGGCGCTCGCAATACAGGGCCCAGCCTTCGCCATACGCGGAGATATACGCGCGGCGAAATTCCGGCCGCCCCTTCTGTTCCAGCGCCACCGGCATCTGGAAGGCGTGGCCGGGCGCCGATTCGTGCAGGGTCAGGGCCGGCATGCTGTACAGGGGCCGTGACGGCAAGTCATGGGTGTTGAC
Source organism: Janthinobacterium rivuli (assembly GCF_009208735.1). Taxonomy (GTDB): domain Bacteria; phylum Pseudomonadota; class Gammaproteobacteria; order Burkholderiales; family Burkholderiaceae_D; genus Janthinobacterium. Next base: position 100,348 of record NZ_WFLJ01000004.1, read on the forward strand.
CAGGTAGACGCCCGGGCCGCCGCGGCCCGACGTGTAATGGGGCGCCTGCTCGTCCGGCACGGGAATGATGGCGAAGCGCTGGCGCGGCAGGTAGCCGAAATACTGCGCCGCCTTGGCGTCGAACTTTTTCGCCACCCAGGCCGAGCGCATCAGCAGCTCCTGCGGCGTGCGCGCATAGAACTGCGGATCGCTGCGCAAGAATTGCAGGAAGGCGGCAAAGTCACCCCGGAAGCCCGTCTTGGCGATGGTGGCATCCATCTCGGCGCGGATCTGCGCCATCTCCCGCAGGCCGATGGCGTGGATCTGCGCCGCGCTCAGGGCCGTGGTGGTAAATTCCGTGATCTTCGACTGGTAGTAGGCCTTGCCGTCGGGCAGGCGTTCCGCCGCCAGGGTCGTGCCCGCGCCGGGAATGTACACGTCGCGCATGAAGGCCAGCAGCTCGCCAAAGGCCGGCATGACGGCGTCGCGGATGGCTTGCACGGCGGCCGCGCGCAGGGCCGACTGCTCCTGTTCGGGCATGCTGGCCGGCAGCTGCAGGAAGGGCTGGTAGTACAGGGTGGCACGCGCATCGGCCGCGTGGGCCACATCGGCCAGCGCCTGCTCGCGCCCGGCCAGGGTCACGCGGGGCGGCGTGAAGCCGCGCCGCAGGCCGGCGCGCATATTCTCCATCTGCTCGCCGAAATAGCGCGGCACGTCATTGAGCTGCGCGAGGTAGGCGCGGTAGTCGGCGCTGGTGCGGCGCGGCTTGCGGGCCGCGTACGCCAGCTCATTCCAGAAAGCCGTGTCGGCATTGAGGGGCCGCTCGTATTCGCGGAACTGCTGCGCCGCCAGCAAGGCGGCCACCTGCGCGCGGTAGACGGCAAAATTGACGCCATCCTCGCCCTGCAGGCTGGCCGCGTCGAGCGCGTCGAGCTGCGCCAGCACGCGCTCCCAGTAGGCGTGCCGCGTCTCCTGCGTGGCGGCGTCCACGCGCGGCAGCGTGGCGTCGGCATCGAGCCTCTGCGCCTGGCGCCATTGCCATTCCGCGCTGTAAATCTGCTGGAACTGGCCGGCGGCGCCCGCAGGCAACACGGTGGCGGAAGCGGCCAAGGCGGCGCCGCTGAACAGCATGCATGCGCCCAATAGCGCGGGAATCAGTCTTTTCACGGAATACTTGCCCAAAAGAAAAAGAGCCAGCATACCCGCTCACGCCGGCGACAGCATCCTTTTTTCGCGCAGCAGCACCGTGAAAGCGTCCGCCGGCAAGGGACGGCTGAAATAATAACCCTGCATCTCGTCGCAGCCGTGCTCCGTCAGGAAATCCACCTGCTCGCGCGTCTCGACGCCCTCGGCGATGACGCGCATGTCCAGGTTGTGCGCCAGCGAGATGACGGAACGGGCGATGGCCGCGTCGCTGCTGCTGGTGGTGACGTCGTCGACGAAGGATTTGTCGATCTTCAGCACGTCGATGGGAAAGCGTTTCAGGTAGCCGAGGCTGGAATAGCCGGTGCCGAAGTCGTCGAGCGAAATGCCCACGCCGATATCCTTCAGGCGCGTCAGCGCCGCCACCGCCTTGTCCGGGTCGCCCATCACCGTGCTTTCCGTGATCTCGATCCCCAGGCAGGCGGGCGCGATGCCGTATTTGCGCAAGGTCGCCTCGACGAAAGGCACCGTGCGGTCCTGTGCGAACTGTTTGCCGGACAGGTTGACGGCCACCTTGATGCTGCCCAGGCCCGCGTCGTGCCAGGCGCGGATCTGCGCGCAGACGCTTTCGAGCACCCATTCGCCGATGGCCGTGATCGAGCCGTATTCCTCGGCCAGGGCGATGAACAGGCCGGGCGGCACCTTGCCCAGCACCGGATTTTCCCAGCGCAGCAAGGCTTCCGCGCCCAGCAAGGCGCCCGTGCGCAAGCACATCTGCGGCTGGTAGTGCACTTCGAATTCATCGCGGCCGATGGCGCCGCGCAGTTGCTGCTGCATGGCCAGGCGGGCGCGGATGTCGCTGCCCATGCGCTCCGTGAAGAAGGCGTAATGGTCACGCCCCATTTCCTTGGCGCGCACCAGGGCCGTGTCGGCGTGGCGCAGCACGTCGTCGAGGCTGTCGCCGTCGGCAGGGCACATGGCGATGCCGATGCTGGTCGTCAGCGCCAGGCGCTCGCCATCGACGCTGAGCTCTTCGCGCAAACCGGCCAGGATGGTTTGCGCCAGCGCCAGCGTGCGGCCCAACATCGCATCGTCCTGCAGCAGGATCTGGAACTCGTCGCCGCCCTGGCGCACCACCGTGTCGCCTTCGCGCACGCAGCCGGACAGGAAGCGCGCCACCACCTGCAGCGCCTTGTCGCCCACGGCCTGGCCGTGCGAATCGTTAATGTTCTTGAAGCGGTCCAGGTCCAGGCACATCAGCACCACCTGCTGGCTGTCGCGCACGGCGTTCGCGCGCGCCTGTTCGAAGCGCTCGCGCAGCAGCACGCGGTTCGGCAAGCCGGTCAGCGCGTCGTGGTAGGAAAGGAAATCGATCAGATGCTGCTCGGCCTTGCGCTCGCTGATGTCGAGGAAGACGCCGATGTAGTTGACGACGGCGCCGTCCGGGCCGTGCACGGTGGAGGCGCTGAGCAGGCAGGGATAGGTGTCGCCGCTCTTGCGCCGCGTCTGCACCTCGCCCGACCAGCAGCCGCTGCTGCGCAAGCCCTGGCGCATGGCCTGCAGCACCGCTTCGCCCGTGTGTTCGGCGTGCAGGCGCAGGATGTCCGTGCCCACCACTTCCTGCGCCGCGTAGCCGGTGATGCGCGTGAAGGCGGGATTGGCCGTGACGATGATGCCGGTCGGATCCGTGATCAGGATGGCGTCCTGCGTCGCCTCGAAGACCTGGCCCGACAGGCGCAGCAATTCTTCATTGGCGCGGCGGATCTGCACTTCGCGCGCCAAGGTGCTGGCCACCTGTTCCAGTTCGGCCGTGCGTTCGGCCACGCGCCGCTCCAGGTTGGCGCGCTCCTGCGCCAGCTGCAGCTGCGCCCGCGCCAGGCGCACGTGGGCGTCCGTGCGGGCGAGGATTTCCTCGGCCTGGAAGGGTTTGGCGATAAAGTCGACGGCGCCCAGCGCGAAGCCGCGCACCTTGTCGTCCGTATCGTATTGGGCCGACAGGAAGATCACCGGCACCTGGCGCAGGGACGGTATCTCCTTCAGGCGCCGGCACACTTCAAAGCCGTCGAGGCCCGGCATGCGCACGTCAAGCAGGATCAGCTCCGGCGGGCGCGCCTGGGCCGTCCACAGGGCCAGTTCGCCGTTCGGCGCCTGGCGCACCGCATAGCCGGCGCCGCCCAGCAAATCGCTCAACAGCTTCAGCGAAGCCGGTGTATCTTCAACGATCAGTACTTCGCCCTTAGCATTCACTTCGGAAAAATCGCGGTGCATGTAGCAGTTCTCTCAGCTTTGGATGAGGCGCGGCGGTCGGTTGCCGCGCTGGACAAGACATTTCTTTGCGATGAACTACGTACTATCATCATAATCTTTATTGCAATTTAGCACCATCCATCGGCGGCACTTAGTCCGTCTTTTCAGTCAATCCGATGTTGTCAGCCCACACTTTTCAAGCGTGCGCCAGTACCCCCTCGTTCTCCAGCAAGTCGCACAGCTGGCGGTACTGATGCTGGTCGAGCATGGCTTGCAGCGGCGCCAGCACGGGTGCCGCCGCCGGCGGCAGGGCAGCCAGCAGCAATGCCACCCTGGCCAGATTCAATTCACGCAGCGCCACCAGCAAGGCCGCGCGCTCTTCCCCGGCCAGCAACAGCAAGTCTTGCGCCCGCAGTGCCGGCGGCGCCTCGGGCGCCGGCGCCACCGGCAGCGGCATGGACACCTGCACGGGCGCCTCGGCCGCCTGCGCGGGAATGCTGAAGCGGAAGGTGGCGCCCTGCCCCGGCATGGACTCCACCGTCAGTTCGCCTTTCATCAATTGCACGAATTCGCGCGAGATGGCCAGGCCCAGGCCCGTGCCATCCTTCGGTCCCGCGCTGTCGGCCTGCACGAAGGGTTCGAAGATGCGCTGCTGGTCTTCCGGGGCGATGCCGATGCCCATGTCGCTGACGGCGAACGCCAGCATCCATTGATCGCCATCGCGCCATTCTCCGCGCACGCGCAAGGTGACCTCGCCGCCGCCGGCAAACTTGACGGCGTTCGACATCAGATTCAGCAGCACCTGGCGCAGGCGCGTCGCGTCGAGCATCACGGCCGCCGGCAGGTCCGCGCAATCGAGGCGCAAGGCCAGCCCTTGCTGCTCGGCGCGCATGCCCAGCATGTCCATCACTTCCTGCAGCAGCGGCGCCAGCGCCACCACGGCCGTCTGCGCGTGCAGGCGCCCCGCCTCGCCCTTCGACAGTTCGAGGATTTCATTGATCAGGGTGAGCAAATGGTTGCCGGAGCGGTGGATGATGGCCAGGTTGCGCTTTTCATCGTCCTGCATGTGCGGCGAGGCGGCCATCAGGCGCGAAAAGCCGATCACGGAATTCAAGGGCGTGCGCAGTTCATGGCTCATGTTGGCCAGGAAGGTGCTCTTGGCGCGGTTCGCCGCCTGCGCCTGGCTGACGGCCACCGACAGGGCGCTCGTGCGTTCGGCCACCAGTTCTTCCAGGTGGTGACGGTGGCGCAGCAGTTCCAGTTCGGCCTCGCGGTGCGCCGTGATGTCATAGTTCGAGCCCACCAGGCGCATGGGCTGGCCCTGGCCGTCGCGGAAGATCACGGCGTCGGCCTTGATGTAGCGGATGGCGCCATCGGGCCACAGGATGCGGTATTCGTGCGTGAACGCCTGCCCGGCGCCCAGTGCGGCGCGCAGGGCCTGCTTGGCGGCCGGCACGTCGTCCGGCATCAGCGCCGCGCGCCAGATGGCCGCCGGCGCCATGGTGCTGTCGGCATCGGCCCTGAACTGCGCGTACATCTGTTCATCCCATTGCAAGGCGTCGCTGACGACGTTCCAGTCCCAGATGCCGATGCTGGCCGCGCCGGTGGCCATCTGCACGCGTTCCTCGCTGCGCTGCAAGGCGCGGTAGCGGCTGTCGAGCAGCGCCACCATGTCGCGGATGGAACGGTACAGCGTGCGCAGCTCGCCCAGGAACCACGCTTTCGGCGGCGTGCCGAACGCCTCGCCCTGCCCTGCCTGGACGCCTGCCGCATACTGGCCGATCGCCTTCAGGGGCTTGAGCATCAGACACCACATCAGCAGCCAGATGCTGGCCACCAGGATCACGTCGAGCGCCACGATCATGGCGCCGATGCCCAATGCGCGCTGCCGCAGCTGCGCGTGCAGCAGGGCCGGCGTCGCATACACGGCCACGCTGCCGATGACTTGCCCGCCCATCGTCACGGGGCGCCGCTGCACCAGCCAGCCAGGTTCGGCGGACAGCGACGAGAAACTGCCGATGGCGCCAGTGGCCGTGCGGCGCAGCACCAGCGCTTCCTTGCCGATGCCCGGCGTCAGGGAGCTGGCCACCAGATCGCGCTTGCCCAGCGTGCTGCGCATGATGGCCTGCATCTGCTTTTCATCGAGATTCCACAAGGGCAGTTCGATGGCCACGGCCAGCTGGTCCGCACTGACGGCCAGGCTGCGATGCAGCTGCTGCCAGCGCTGCTCGCGTTCGGACTGGTAAAACAGCACGGCAAACACCAGCAGCAGCGCGGTGACGACGAAGGTCAGCGTCACGCTGACGGCCAGCACGATGGACACGCCGCCCAGGCGCGCGCCGCTGGAAGCGCGCATCGTCATGCGTCTTCGCCCTGCGGCTCGCTGGCCAGCTGCGCCAGCAAGGCGCACAGCGGCTGGTATTGATGCTGTTCCAGCATGGCGGCGATATGCGCGGCCAGCTGCGGCAGGCTGGTCGCGACGCCGGCCAGCACGATGGCGCTGCGCCGCAAATCGAGGGCATGCACGGATTCGAGCAGCACCTGCCGCTCGGCCGCGCCCAGCTGGCCCAGTTCCTGCTGCAGGTCAAAGGCGACCACCGGCACGCGCGGCGGCGTGGCGGCGGTGCGCTGGAAACGCACGCCCAGCTGCTGCTCCAGCATGGCGAACAGGTGTTCCTGCTCGATCGGTTTGCGCAGGAAGCCGTCGGCGCCGGCAGCCAGCGCCTCCTGCTTTTCCTCCTCGAAGGCGGAGGCGGTCATGATCACCAGGCGCGGCTGCACCAGTGCCGGCTGCGCGCGCAGCCAGCGCGTCAGCGCCAGGCCGTCCACGTCCGGCATGCGCCAGTCGCTGAGCACCATGTCGTAGCGCTGCGCCGCCAGCATGGCTTGCGCCTGCACGCCGCCGGCCGCCTCCTGCAGCTGGAAACCCAGCGGCGCCAGCAAGCCGGCCAGCAGCTTGCGGCAGTTGTCGTCATCGTCGACCAGCAGCACCATGCGCCCGCGCTGGGCCGATGGCAGGCGCGCCACGCGGCCTGGCGCCAGCGCCGCGACGGCCGCTTGCTGCAGCAGCGGCGCGCGCAGCTCGAAACTGAAGCGGGAGCCGGCACCCAAGGTCGATTCGACGCGCAGTTCACCCCCCATCAGGCGCACGAACTCGCGCGAGATGGTCAGCCCCAGGCCCGTGCCGGCCTGCGCCACCGCGCTGTCGGCCTGCACGAACGGTTCAAAGATGCGTTCCAGGTCTTCTTCCGCGATGCCGCTGCCCGTGTCGCGCACGGCAAACGCCAGCGCCGCTTGCCCATCGCCGTCCGTCCGGCAGGCCAGCGACAGGGTCACGCTGCCCTGCTCGATGAACTTGAGCGCGTTCGACAGCAAATTCAACAGCACCTGGCGCAGCTTGGCGCCGTCGAGCCGCACCAGCGGCGGCACGCCGTCGCGCTCGAGCCGCAGCGCGATGCCCTGGTCGCTCGAACGCATGCGCACCATCTCGAGCATTTCGTCGAGCAAGCCATTCAAGTCCACGGGCCCCGCTTGCAGCTGCATGCGGCCCGCCTCGATTTTCGACAATTCCAGGATATCGTTGATCAAGGTCAGCAAATGATGGCCGGCGCGGTTGATGATCGCCAGGTTGTGCTTTTCTTCCTCGAACATGCTGCTCGAATCGGCCATCATCTGCGAAAAGCCGATCACGGAATTCAAGGGCGTGCGCAATTCGTGGCTCATGTTGGCCAGGAAGACGCTTTTTGCGCGGTTCGCCGATTCGGCCTCGGTGACGGCCACCGACAGGGCCGCTGTGCGCTGCTGCACCAGTTCCTCCAGATGGTCGCGGTAGCCGAGCAGCTCCTGTTCGCTGTGCTTGCGCTCGGAAATGTCGACGATGCCGCTGCGCACCAGGCGCCGTCCGTCCATCGGCAGGCGCACCAGCCGCACTTCGCAGGGAAAGACGCTGCCGTCGGCGCGCCGCACATTGCGCTCAACCAGAATGGGCTCACCCAGCATGGCGCGGCGCAGATGCTCTTCCATCATCAATCCCAGCGGCAGGCCGTCGGGTTGCTCGCCCGTGTACAGGTCGAACGGCCCACGCGCCAGCAGCGCTTCGCGCGACATCCCCAGCATGCGCTGCGCGCTGCTGTTGGCGTCGATGAAGCGGTCCTGGTCCAGGTCATACACGACGATCGCTTCGGGCGCATGCTCGACGAGGATGCGGAAGCGCTGTTCGCTTTCGCGCGCATCACTCTCGGCGCGGCGCAGACGGCGGCGCTGCAGCAGCAAGGCGCTGAGCAGGCTCGCCATGGCGAGGAACACGGCGCCCACCGACAGCACGGCGACACGGTGTTCATGCCACAGCTGCGGCGGGCGGTTGAAAAACAGGGTGTGCGGCGGCAGCCGGCTGATGTCCGCATCCCAGCGCTGCAGCTGATCCCAGTCATACATGGGCACCGGGCGCGCCGGCGGCAGCAGGGCGCCCGGCGCGGCAGGCGCCTTGCCGGCCAATACGGCCAGCGACATCTGCGCCACCTGCTGCGCGGCCTGTTCGATATGCAGGAGGGAGCCGCCGAGGATGCCCTTGCCGACCGTCGCGTTATACATGCCGAAGACGGGCACATTGGCCAGCCGCGCCAGTTGCGTGGAGAATTGCACGGGCGTGGCGAGGTTGCCGTCCACGTCGCGGTTGACATTGCCCGCCACCAGCAGCGTATCGGCGGGCAAGTGCGCCACCGCCGCGCGCATCTGGTCCAGGGTCAGGTCATCGAGATAGCGCATGGCCACCTTGCCCTGCCACGCCAGCGCCGCCTGCTGCATGTCGCGCTTCAAGGCCTGGTCGGCCTCGCTGGCGCCGACGGCCATGACGATGGTCTTGGTCTCCGGGAACAGCGCCATGGCTTGCGCCAGGGTACCGGGAAAATCGACGTTCACCTTTTGCTGCCAGATGGATGCGGGGCTGCCGGCCGGCAAGGCCTTGCCCGAGGTGTTGATCGCCAGCACGGGCACGCCGCGCGCCAGCGGCGCCAGGTCCGACAGCAAAAAATCGAGCGCCGGCTGCTGCATGGCGATGATCAGGTCCGCCTTGCGCCCCATCATCTGTGTGTATCTTAAAAGCAACAAATCACGCATCTCATTGCGCAGCGCCGGGTCGCCCTGGGTATTCAGGTTCAGGTGCTCGACCATGATGTCTTCGCTGGCAAGTCCCGCCGCGGCCATGGCGGCGACGTAGGTGCGCGTGTACGATTCGACGCCGGCGCGGCCGTAATCGTAGGCGTTGAGGAACAGCACGCGCTGGCCCTGCTGCGGCGCGGCCGGCATGGCGGCAGGCGCCGCGGCAACACAGAACACCAGCAGCAACGCGCGGCAGCAGCGGCGCACCGCTGCCCTGCCCATCCCGCCGCCAGGCACCTCACGCATCCTTCGCCATGCCCATGCTCACTCCCGCCTGTCACCATGTTTCAACTATGCGCTGACTGCTCAGCCACCGACATTTACAAAAACATGATAACGTCAACTGCAGGGGCAAGTCCATTCCTTAGGGCAATCTTTTAACGATACGTACGCTCGCAACGCCACACACCGTTACGCGGCCGTGCTGCTGATCCCGAACAATTCCAGCCTCAGCCCTTTTATGCCGGACGGCACGTAGATCGCAATCGCCTGGGCCTTGATCATGCTGTCATAAATACTGCCTTTGTTATCGATCGAAAAGTAATACGTATTGGGCCGTACTGGCACCTCGGCAGGAACCTGGGCCATATGGCGCAACTCGGCCCCCGGAAGTGCCCGGCTCAGTAATAGGTCGATATTGTCCGGAGATGAAATCTTGAACTGCAACGGCACTGTGGCGACCAGCTCCAGCGCCGGCATATCGGCGTTTACCGCAAGACAGAGTTCGGTCTGACGGTCAATCCGCTTGGCATCGAGCAAGCCGTGATAGTGGGTGTTTTGTTGCGTGTCGTTGGCCAGCGCAATCGGGAAGTAACGCGACAGGAGCACGGTATCGATCAAGTCGCGAATGATGCCATCGAGCTTGCCGAAACCGGGAGCCGCATCATCGTGACAATAAGCCGGCAAGTCGCTCAGTGTGTATTTTTTCGAAAACGTCATCAAGCCACCCGCCAATGCCATCAATTTTTCAAACAGATGCACGGGATGGTGGCGCCCGTAACTGGCGCAATGACGGAGCGTGGCGCTGGCCGTGCTCAATGTATGGAGCATCCAGAACGAGGAAACGTCCCCGCCATGAAATTCCACCGTATTGTTACCAGGCTGACGGTGGCGGCCGTATAGCGCCTCGATCTTCGCACCCATGCGATCGAGCAGCGAATCGAGCATTTTCTGCAGTGCAGACTCGGCGCTGATGGTCAGGCCAGGCGGGATGAAGGAGGTGTCGATTTCAAAGCCGCCATTGCCTGCGCGGTACAAGCGGATCACCGGGATGGCAAGATAATCATGCAGGGGGTCCAGTTGCGACAGCAGATGCACGCGTTTCTTCAGGTAAGCCACGGCTATGCTGACTGCCTCGCTGTACAGGTCCGGGGTTTCGATATCCGCCTGGACATAGCGCGCGCCTGCGGTGCTCACATTGCCGCCATGTGCCTGCAGCGCCGGAAGCGCGGCATAAAAAGTAAAACCATGTTCGCTGGAAGGCAGCTTGGACAGGTCAACCGCACCGGGCAATACATCGCCAAGCGGCGCTTCAAACAGCTCTCCATCCTGAAAGACGAGCGACATGCTGTCCGCCCGCAAGCTATTGTTGGCCAGTGCATCCGCATTCCAGCGAATGCACTGCACGCCCCACAAATGTGGATTAATGAGCGAGGCCAGACGTTGCAGACGCGCCTCATGGTAGCGGTCCAGCTGCTGGAATTGCTGGGGACCGATGGCCAGGCCCTCGGACCAAAGTAATTTGGACGGCAATGTCATTGCGTTCTCCATGTTGACCGTTGGAATCATGCTGCCTAGCCAGTCTGATGTTGCCAGCTTGGAAGTCCTTGATATTGCGCAGCAACCCTGTCCAATTATTTGCGCAAACGCAATTTACCTTTGAGCAAACGCTCGGATACTGGCCATTCCGCCGCAGAGACACAGGAAAAAAGATGGAGGATTTGCTGCCGTATTTCGAGCGCGAGCTGGTGATGCTGCGGCGACATTGCCGTGAGTTCTCCGAACGCTATCCGCGAATCGCCGGCAAATTGCACATGTCCGGCGAGTCTTGCGAAGATCCGCACGTCGAACACTTGATCGAATCGGTGGCCATGCTGGCGGCACGCATCTCGAAGCGGCTCGATGACGACTATCCGCAATTTACCGAAGCCTTGTTCGAAGCCCTGTTCCCCCATTATCTGCGCCCCGTCCCATCGTGCACCATCGTGCATCAGCCCCCTCCAGCGGCCGGGGCCGGCGTATTGCACCTCCCGGCCGGCAGTGAAATGGACGCAACGCCGGTGCGCGGCGTGCGCTGCCGCTTCAAGACGGCCTACGACATGACGAGCGGGGCATCGGTACTGGACAACGCGGTTTTCGATGCGATGATCAAGGCGCCGCCAGGCGTACGCCTGCCCGCGTCGGCCAGCTCCTCGCTGAACATCGGTATCCGGCATCTCGATGCGCCGCCCGTCTCCCTGCGCGTTTTCATCGATGGCGAAGCGTCGTTTTCCGCCGCATTGCGCAATGCCTTGTTCATGCAGACAGTCTGCGCGTTTGTGTCACCCGACGCAGGGCAATGGATGGCCTTGCCCGCCTTGCCTGTGACGCCCGTCGGCTTCGGCGACACGGATGCCTTGATACCTTTCGGCGCCCGTTCGCAGCCGGCCTACCGCATCCTGAGCGAGTATTTTGCGTATCCGGAAAAATTCAATTTCTTTGACATCGATATGGCGGCGCTGAGTTCTGCCGTGCCGCCTGGTTGCAAGAGCTTTACCCTGCATCTGTGCATGGCAGGCCTGCGCCCCGATTCCGCCGCGGCGCGCATGTTGTCCAGTATTTCCAGCGAAAACCTGAAGCTGGGCTGCAGCCCGGCGATCAACCTCTTCCGCCAGGAAGGCGTGCCCATTGCCGTGACCCGGCAAAAAACCGACTACTCCGTGCTGGCCCATGCCACCCATGCCCATGGCTACGAAGTCGTCAATGTCGACGCGGTGCGTCTGTTGCGCCAACGCGGCGGCGAAAGCACGCTGACCGAATTTCGCCCGCTGTACAGCCTGCGTCATGGCGAAGGCGCGGCGCAACAGGGCCATTACTGGGTCGTTCGCCACGACATGGCGTTGGCCATCAAAAGTCCTGGTCACGAAAAGAAAATCACGCTGGTCGATGGCGACTTCAATCCCTTGATCCATGAAAAGGCCAGCCTGTCATTGTCGCTGACCTGCAGCAACCGCGACCTGCCGCTATCGCTCAAATACGGCCAGCAGCAGGGAGACTTGCAACCGTGCGGCGGCGGAACTGCACTGCACATGCTGCGGCGCCCCAGCCAGCCACGCCGCTTTTCACCGGGCGCGGGCCTGCACTGGCGCCTGATTTCGCACCTGACGCTGAATCATCACGCGCTGGTCCAGGAGGGGCTGCCGGCCCTGCGAGAAATGCTGACGCTGTATGACCTGTCCCAGTCGGCAAGCTCGCAGCGCCAGATCGGCGGCATCGTCGCGCTGGCGCACTCGCCCACCACGACATGGCTGCGACACAGACGCGGCACCTCGCTGGCGCATGGCGTGGAGGTACGCATCACGCTGGACGAGGAAGCGTTCGTCGGCAGCGGCATGCACCTGTTTGTGCAGGTGATCGATCACTTCCTTGGGCTGTACGTGCAAATCAACAGTTTCATCGAATTGGTCGTGCTGTCACTGCAAAGCGGAGAGGTGCTGATCCGATGCAAACCAAGAAGCGGATTGCAGAATCTGGTGTAGTGCACCACTTGCTGGCCGAACCCTACCGCTACCAATTCGTGCAGGCGGTGCGTATTCTGCTGTGTTGGCTACGTCGGCAGAACGTGTCCCATGCGCAAGCCTTCGGCCAGGTGTTGCGCTTCAAGAACAGCTTGTCCTTGAGTTTTCCTGCCAGTGAAATTGAACAACTCACGCTCGATGACAATGAACAACTGAGCCTGACTCCGACGTTCATGCGTTTTCTGGGTGTCGGCGGCACCTTGCCCTTGCACCATTCGGAACGCATCGCCGCCTACCGTTTGTCGAGCAAAGACGCCGGCGTCTCGGCCTTCCTCGATATCTTTTCGCACCGCATGATTTCGCTGCATTACCAGGCGTGGGAAAAATATCGCATCGAGTCAGCATTCGAAACCCGGGCACAAGATGAGCAACTGCCTTTGCTGATGGCACTGGCAGGTGTCCGGCGCACTGCGCTGCCGTCGCGTGGTGAAGCCGATACCGTGACGCAGGATGTTGCGGCCTGGTACGCGGGCCTGCTGCGCTGCCGCCCCGTCTCCGCGCAAGCGATCGGCCCCGTATTGGCCGAGTACTGCGGCGTACCGATTTCCCTGCAACAATTTGTCGGTGGCTGGGACTATCTGGAAAAAAATCGGCGCAGCCTGCTGGGCAGTGCCAACTTCACCCTGGCGCGCGGCGCAACTATTGGCCTGCGGCTGTGGCGCCAGGACATGCGCGTCTGCCTGCATATCGGCCCGCTGGATCCCGCCGGCCTGCAACGCTTCCTGCCGCGCAGCACAGGCGCGGCGGCGCTGTCAAAGATGCTGGCGCTGTTTGGTGTACCCGACCTGCAATATGAAGTACGGCTGATATTGAGTCCGCCATGCATTACCCCCCTGCTCCTGAGCTCCAAGCCCTCAGAAAGACGGCGCCTGGGCTGGACGACATTCCTGCGGACGGCACAAGGCGAGGTACGCGGCGCCGAAGTGCGTTATCTGCTGCAGCTGACTTGAGCAATCCATATCTCAAAAGCGAGGCACACATGAAACATGAGGGACGCGGCGTCATCCGGCTAGGCGATGCAACCGATCACGGCGGCAAGGTTACCAGTGCATCGTCCGGCAGCACCGTGATGGGGAAGATGGCGGCGCTGGCCGATGACACGACCTTCTGCCCGAAGTGCAAGGGCAGCTTTCCGATCACGCCGGACGGCGCCGGCGCCAAACACATGGGCAAGCCGTACGCCTATGACGGCGATGCCACCGCCTGTGGCGCCCACCTGATCACATCGCTATAACGGAGGCAAGCCATGCATGCAAGCATACAGGCGGCACTTTCGGCCTTCGACCTCGCCGCACAGGAACGGCGCCTGCTGAAGATCGAGTTCCCCCACGAAGATGGACCGGCCGGCGCCATCCTGCTGGTCAATTCGCTGACGGCCAGGGAGGAGGTGTCGCGCGACTTCCGCTTCGAGGCCGAATTGCTGTCAGATGACGCGCACATCGCGCTCAAGGCCATGTTGGGTCGCATGGTCACCATTTCCATGGTGCGCGACGATGGTTCGCTCCGTTACTTTAACGGCTATGTGGGCGAGTTTTGCCTGCTGCGCGCCGATGGCGGCTTTGCCTGGTACCGCACGGTGCTGCAACCCTGGCTGGCCTTCGCCCGACTACGCCAGGACAATGTGTCCTTTCATGGCCAAAGCGTGATGCAGCTGACCGAAACAACGTTTGCCCACTATGAGCAGCGCGACTGGAAAACCAGCATCCATGGCGACGATCCACAGATCACCTGTGCCAACCAGCACAATGAAACCGACTACAACCACCTGCACCGTCGCTGGGAGGCGCTGGGCTGGCATTACTGGTACGAGCACCGCGCCGATGGTCATACGCTTTGGCTCGCAGACAACAGCACCTTGGCGGACATGATCGCCACGGTGTCCGGCGACGGCGCCATGCCTTTTCACTCCGAATCGGGTTCCATGGAAGACGATGGTCTGCAACAATGGCAAGCCATACGCCGGATCGGCTCCGGGCAACTGACCTTGGCCAGTTTCGACTATAAGAATCCCCGGCCGCGCCTGGCCAGCGGCTACTCATTAAATCGCCAGGGTGATGTATTTGCGCACGAACTGTATGAAAACACGGGCGCTTATGGCTATAAGAATGTCGATGAGGGAGAAGCGCTGGCACAGCGCCGCATGGAAGAAAGCGACCATCTGCGCCAGTACTTCGAGGCTGCCGGCAATCACCGTGGCGCACAACCTGGCCTATGTTTTCGGCTCGATGGACATTTCAGCGGCGAGGAAAAACGCTACCAGCCCGGCCAGGAACGCCCCGACAGCATTGCCGAACGCGAATACCTGATCCTGTCAGTCGAGCATACCGCCAGCAACAATTATCAAGCGGGTTCCAACGCCCCCTCGCACTATGCCAACAATATGGTATGCGTGCGCCGGGACATCCGCTGGCGGCCTGGCCGTGGCTACAACAGCACACCGTGCGTGGTTGCCGGCGTACAGACGGCGCTGGTGGTCGGGCCGGCCGGGGAGGAAATCCATACCGATGCGCTGGGACGCATCCGCCTGCAATTTCACTGGGACCGCCTGGGGGAATTCGATGAGCGCAGCTCGCCATGGATACGGGTCATGATGCCGATGGCGGGTCCGCAAATGGGACACATCGCCTTGCCACGCGTGGGTCAGGAAGTCGTCGTGCAATTTCAGGACGGCAATATCGACCACCCGATCGTCATCGGCGTGGTCTACAACAGTGCGAACCTACCGCCGTGGCAACTGCCGCAGCAGCGTGCCCTGTCCGGTGTGCGCAGCCGCGAACTGGGCGCCCGCAGCGCCAACCAACTCGTGCTCGACGATACCAAGGGCGCGATCCAGGCACAGCTGCGCAGCGAGCACCAGGATAGCCGCCTCTCGTTGGGCAACATCACGCGCATCGACGACAACGCCGGCCGCAAGGAGGCGCGCGGCGTGGGCTTTGAACTGGCCAGCAATGCCTGGGGCGCCCTGCGCGCGGCCAAAGGCATGCTGATCACCACGGAAACACCGGCAGGCGGCGGCTCGGTCAAGCAACTCGACGAAACACAGGCCCGCCTGGCGCAAGCGCACCAACTGCAAGTGGGATTAGCCAGCATGGCCGTCGACGCAGGTGCGCAAGATGGCGCCGCGCAACAAGGCGCCGTGGCCGACGCCATCCAGCGGCAAAACGCCGCCATCAAGGGGAGCGCCGGCGATTTCCCGGAGTTGGCCGAACCGCATTTGCTGCTGGCCAGTCCAGCCGGCATCGAGCTGAGCACGGCTCAGTCGATCCACCTGGCCGCCAGCGAGCATGTGGCGCTCACCAGCAACAAGCATATTTCACTCGCCAGCGGCGACAGCATCTTTGCCAGCATCGCCAAGACCTTCAGCCTGTTCGTGCACAAGGCCGGCATGAAGCTGATTGCCGCCAGCGGCAAGGTATCCATCCAGGCCCACAGCGACGAGGTGGAAATCCTCGCCCAGAAAGTGCTGTCGCTGATCAGCGAGGCGGACTGGGTCAACATCAAAGGCAAGAAAGGCGTACGCCTGCACGGCGCCAACCACATGCTGGAAATCAGCGACAAGGTGCAGTTCTTCACTTCCTCACCCGTGCTCTTCAACGGCAACCTGGAAACCTTGGCGCCGAAGAGCGTGTCGCAGGAATTCAATGAACGGCCACACAGCAGTTTCGATCAGGAGGTCTTGCTAGTGAATGCCGACGATACGCCAGCTGTTGGCATTGCTTTTGAAATCCTGCGCGATGACGGCAACGCGGTTGGCAAAAGCGCGGAGGATGGTTCCACGCAACTACAAAAATCCACTGGCATGGAAAGCTACATCATTCGCTATAAGGGAGAACTGCCATGAGTAAATGTGATGACTTGAATAACCGCGGCAATCATCCTGCAAAATTTACTCAAGGCGTGGGAGGCTGGGCGGAACTCGCCGTTTCGATGACGGAAACAAAAGATACTACTCGACACGACGTCACTGTGCCACCAGGCAAAGTAATTCCTGTCATTTTCCTGCCAGGCGTAATGGGCAGCAATCTAAGGATGAGCAAAGTTCGCCAAGAAGAATTGCGTCGTCCAGACAATCGGGCATGGCGGCCAGACGATATGATGGGTGCGGGGGGCAAGACGGCCGTCCTAACAGGCAATGGCTTGGGTGGCTGGTTCAAAGATGCGTCGCCACGGCAGCGTCAATTGGTGTTTGATCCCACAGAAACCGAGGTCGAGTACTACCATTACACCGAAAGCAACAGCCGCTTCGATCCGGATGGTGCGGAAACCAGAGCTGCAGATGCACGGCATCAAAATGTTCCAGACAGCTTTACACCGATTCCTCCTTTGATGGGAACGAACAGGGTCGCGACAACAACACGGCCGAATCAAGGTAGAGCCTGCTCATATCAAAGCCCTGCACAAATAGCCCGTTGGCGAGGATGGAGTGAAGTGTTATTTGCCGGTGCGTACGGAACAATGTTGCGGGCTGCCGAATTGCATCTCAACAACATGATTTCCGACGGTAAACCACATCCTGTTTGGCGTCAAACGAGTGGGCTTGGCGCACTGCTTTTGCAAGATCCCACAAATTTTGGCGCGTCATCTGGCAAAGCCATTAGCGTCAGCGATTTAAAGAAAATTTCTCCCTGTTGGTATCCCGTGCATGCGATGGGTTACAACTTTATCAAGAGCAATGGCGAATCTGCCGTCACGATTGCAGAACGACTACGCGGCCTGGTCAAAGGCTATCAGCAACGCGGCTTCAAATGCAACGAAGTCATCATCGTCACGCACAGCATGGGGGGCTTGCTGGCCCGTGCATTGATACACCCCAGCTATGGAAAGATGCTTGATGATAAAGATGTAAAAATCCTCGGCATTTATCACAACGTCATGCCCACCATTGGAGCCGCAGGAGCGTATAAACGCATGCGTTTTGGCTTTCAGGAAAGAGAAGGGTCGATAGCAAAAATAGAGGCCAGCATTCTAGGCATCGACGGTGAACACGCCACCGCAATTCTGGCAAATGCACCAGCGCCTTTAGAAATGATGCCAGGCGTGGCATATGGCCAGAACTGGCTGAAAATTGTGGATGCCAAGGATAAAGTTTTATGGAGTTGGCCTCGCGACAAGGCGACGGCACTAGACAGTATTTATCTTCAGCCACCCAATGCATGGTGGCGACTAATCAATCCAAACTGGGTAAATCCCGCAGACCTCCCCCGTGAAAAAGGTGGCGGCATAGAAAGAACAATGAGGCGAATAAAAGACGCCGCAGAATTCTTATCATCCATAGAGAAAACCTTCCACTTAAATACTTACGCAAGCTATTGCTCATCCAGCAATTTTTTAAGTTATGGCGATGTAGTATTTAAATTAATTGAAGGTCTGCACAGTGGCTCAAATGACCCCTGGAATAAATTCGAGCCGTTACCTGAAAAATGGAAACTACTTGAGGATGATGCAAAGGGACAACTCCTGGTTCAGGCCGGAGGAAAATTCTTAAAGTTAAAGCTACAGCCAGCCAGTGCACGTGGTGATGGAACGGTACCGTCAGACCGTTCTGCCCGGCACATCACAGGCACACTTTTCGTACACGGCACGACGGAAGCGAATGGTTATGAACACCAGAACAGCTACGCGGATACAAATGTAATGGCATCCATGCTGTATTCCATCGTGAAAATTGCCAAAACAGCAAAATGGGAGTAAACCATGAATAATAAGATAGCGAAAAAATTTTTCCTCACGATTACAGTTATTGCGATGATATTCCTATCCGCCTACGCGAAAAAAAATTCAGCCAAGGAGACCATAATGCCTGGAAATTTTAAGCTTAGTAAACGCTTGGAAACACTATTTTCAAAAACAAAAATTGTATGCTTTGGACGCTATGCAGTAGAAGTTCCTCAAGAAGCACAACTAATATCAGGAGGAACAATACTTCTTTCGGAAATTAAAACCATTCCAGGCGGAATAGCAGAAAAAAATGAAAGCATCGAAGAAGAAATTGAGAAGATAAGAAAAAATAACCGAACATCTGAAATTATATACAATGGGAAAGGCCCAGTAGAAAATAGTTGGCAACTTCAATATTATGATGGTAAATTTTCCAAAGAAGACGGCGATCTATTCTTTAAGACATACGTCATGAAAGAAAAGCATATATTCATTCTTGATGGTTCAATTCGAAAAGGTGAATCGATAAAAAGTGCCACCGAAAATCAGCTATTCCGCGTCAATAGTTTGCGTCTGCGCGATGAGGAGGAAGTTCCCAATGAACCTGGCTACTGCGTCAAACATGGCTTCATGAGCGACAACAAGTATGAGAGTCAGGAAATGGCGGATGCAGGCCTATATTTCCCCAGCTTGCCAGATGTGACCTTTTCCATTACCTCAAATAAGGACGCCTACGGCGATTACCCTCCTGCTGAATATAATGCAAAAGTACGCGGGAAATTATCATTGCTTGCCCGCATCCAGGAAGCGAAAGACCAGCAAGGCAAGAATTACCCTCCTCGTACTCTGCTACGCGAAGGCAAACGTGACGTGCAGCACTGGCATGGCGAGGAATCGTTGATACTGCGTACCGATGGCGTGCACGATTTTGAATGGACGCTGGTGGGTACGCCGCGCGATATCGCCTATCCAGCGGTATTGGAAGCATCCTTGTACACCAAAGTCGCCCACAACATGGTCGGCGCCGCCGAAGCCGCGTCGCTGACTGATGAAGAAGCGATCGCCTTGTGGGACAAGCTGCTGTCCGGCCTGAAGTTCCGGGTGAAGGTGCCGGGTGCGCCGCCCGGTTCGTACTACATCGATCCGGACCAGCCAGCGCAGTGACGGCTGGATAAGCTCAAGCTGGCGCCTTGCAAGCCATTGCGCTAGCATGCTCCTTTTGCCCGGAAAGCGTCCATGCCCATCACCCTGCGCCCCGCCCTGCCCTTTGACATCGACGCCCTGTGGGCCCTGCGCACCGTGGCCGTGCGTGTCAGTTGCGCCACGCACTATGCGCCGGAGCAAATTGCCGTATGGACGGCTTCGCCCGTGCCGCCTGCATATGTCGCCATGCTGGCCGCGGGCGGCGGCATCGTGGCGATGCAGGACGAGGCCATTGCCGGCTACGCCATGCTGAACGTCGACAAGCACGAAGTCGATGCCGTGTTTGTCGATCCGGCGCGCGCGGGGCTGGGTATCGGCAAGCGCCTGCTGGCGGCGCTGGAGCAACTGGCGCGCCAGCGCGGCATGGCGCGTCTGCACCTGTCCGCGTCGCTGAACGCCGTGCCGCTTTACCAGGCCGCCGGTTTTATTGCCTTGCGCGCGGAAGCGTATGCCCATCCGAGCGGCATCAGCCTGGCCAGCGTGGCGATGGAAAAGGTGCTGCCACCCATCTGAGCCTTCAGTCAGGCGCCGCGCCGGCATCGGACTCGGCCAGGCATTGCTGCAGCTTCGCGATCAGCGCGCGCACTTCGTCGTCGCCCAGGTCCAAACGGGTCGCCCTGCGCGCCGACGGCGATCAGGCAGATGGCCGAGCCGTCGTACCAGGCGTCCAGGCGTGCCTTGCCCTCATTCATATTGCTCTGATTCATGTTGCAAATCCTTCAGTAAATCGGCCGGCGCCGCGACGCTGACGCTGCCTTGTGGCACGGGAAACACGGAAGCCAGCTGGCCATTGCTCGCCATGCCAGGCAGCCACTTGTTCAGAAAATCGTCGAGCGCGATGGCGCGCGGCTGGCAATGCTCCCAGTCACCGCTGGCGCACGCTTGCGCGAATGCCGCTTCCGGCCAGAACGGGATGGCCACCTTGGCGCCGACTTGCGCCGTGGCCCAGCCATCGCGGTGCAAGCCCCACACTTCTTGCGTATCGGCTACCTTGCGCACAAAGTAGGCATGGCGTTCGGCGGACGGCAGCCCCGCCACCTGCTTGAATTTGTCAGGATGCATGGTCGTTCCCTGCCTCGTCCCATACCCGCAACTGTGGCGTGCACCAGCCCGTCACCATGTCGAGGGCGTCCAGTATCCCGTCTTCCAGCGGCCCCTCCTGCGCGCCGTTCTGCATAGACGGGCGCAGTTCCTGCAGCAAGGCGGCCACTTGCGCCGCCGTCACGCCGCAATCCTTGTAGCGCAGCAAGATGGCGCGCAGCGTCAATAACCCCGCCCTGGCGTCGAGCGCGGCCACCAAGTCCCTGTCAATATCAGCGATGATGGTGTGCGCCATCTCAATCCGCCTCCCAGGCGATGGCGGCCGGCCGCGCGCCGTCCGTCCTGAAAAAGGCGAGAAAGGCACGCTCGCATAGGTCCACCTCCACGCACCAGCTTTCCGGATACACATCCACCTGGCCATTGGCCAGCAGGTAGCTGCATTCCCCCGCTTCCTCCTCGTCACCCAGCGAGTGGAAACTCAGGTCGTCCTGCCCTGACAGATACATCAGCCAGGCGTTGCCGCCATTGCGCAGCATGCACAGGGCCGGCCCCTGTTCCGCGTCCGTGGCCAGGGTCAGCCACAGTTCGCACTGGGCCAGGGCGCGCGCTTCCGTCAGCGCCTGTTCCAGCGCAAGAAGATTGTCGACGGCGCGCGCCTCGCCATGCAGATTCAATTCCATCGTCATGTCTTGCTCCCGCTCAAATCGTTTGTCGCCAGCGCCGTGCTCAGGTAGAGCTTGCCGCTCAGATCTTTCAATAAACTGCTCTGGCGCAAGCGGTCCATCACGGGACCTTTCACTTCAGCCAGGTTCAAGCTGATGCCGCGCTTGGCCAGCGCGCCATTGAGTTCGATCAAGCCCAGCAAGGCCGTGCTGTCGATCTGGTTGACGGCCGACAGCACCAGCACCAGATGACGCGCCGTCGGGTGGCCGCGCAATTCGTCTTCCACCCTCTCCGTCACCGCCTCGACATTGC
Organism: Janthinobacterium rivuli; assembly: GCF_009208735.1. Taxonomy (GTDB): domain Bacteria; phylum Pseudomonadota; class Gammaproteobacteria; order Burkholderiales; family Burkholderiaceae_D; genus Janthinobacterium. Next base: position 121,527 of record NZ_WFLJ01000004.1, read on the forward strand.
CAAAGAACAGGCCGGCATCTATGCGCAGCAGCAAAACGTCCGGCAGGGTTTGCGCCTCGTAGCGCTCCACGTTGCGGAAGTGCTCGCTATTCGGGATACGTCCCAGCACGGCGATGTGCGGACGGCTGGCGCGCCAGATCAAGGTGCCCATCGACAACAGCACGCCGATCACCACGCCCGCTTCCACGCCCAGCACCAGCACGCCGGCCGTCGTCGCCAGCAGGGCCAGCGCATCGCTGCGGTCGTAGCGCCACGACAGTTTCAAGGTATCCCAGTCCAGCAGGCTGGACACGGCAAAGATGATGGTGGCCGCCAGCACGGGCAGCGGCAGCAGAGCCAGCCAGCCCGTGGGCGCCACCAGCGCCAGCGCCAGCAGGCCGGCCGTGATGATGCTGGCCAAGGGGGTGTTGGCGCCCGCCTGGAAATTGACGGCCGAGCGCGAAATCGACCCGGTGACGGGAAAGCCGCCCGACAGCGCGCTGGCCACGTTGGCCGCGCCCAGACCCAGCAGTTCACGGTTCGTATGCAGTTTTTCGCCCCGTTTTTGCGCCAGGGTCTGGGCGGCGGACATGCTCATCAGGAAGATGATGAAGGCGATCAGCAGCGCCGGCGACAGCAGGGTGCGCCAATGGGCGCCGGAGGTGGCCAGGTTCAGGCCCGGCAAACCGCTGGGCACGTGGCCCGTCGTTTGCACGCCCATCGCTTCCAGGCCGCCGTAGGCGACGAGCGCGATGCCGGTCAGCACCAGCGCCATCGGCGCCAGGCGCGCGCCCACGTCGGCCGCCACCGGGTTCAAGCCGCAGCGCTGCAGCACGCGCGACGCGTAGCGCTTGGACAGCCACAGGAACAGCAGGCCGGACAGCCCCAGCACGAGGCTGGGCGCATGCCAGTGGGGCAGCGTCGCCCCCAGCAAGGGCGCGATCTGGCCCCAGATGATCAGGATGGCCGCGCCATTGCTGAAACCGCTGATCACGGGGCGCGACAGGAAACTGGCCATGAAGCCCAGGCGCAGCACGCCGCACAGCAGCAGGACGAGGCCGCTGATAAAGGCCAACTGGGCGGCCAGCACGATGTACAGGGAGGAACCGGGGTCGGCCAGCGGCGCCAGCGCGGCGGCCGTCATCAGCGAGACGATGGCCATGGGGCCCACCGATTGCGTCATGCTGCTGCCGAACAAGGCGTACAGCACGGGCGGCAGGATGCTGGCGTAGATGCCCACCACGGGCGGCAAGCCGGCCACCAGCGCGTAAGCCATGCCTTGCGGCACCATCATCATGGCGACCACGATACCGGCGGTGATGTCTCCGGCCAACAGAGGACGCCGGTATTGCCTGAGCCAGAGCAGCATGAATGATCCTGAAATCTGAAAACCGAAGCCTATCATGCGACGAGGCCGGCTGACAGGGGGACGATCAATGTCCGGGGTGGACGATGGCGGCACGCCCCGCTTGCGCCACTCTGTTAGCGAGCGCACCGTCAGGCGCGCGCGCCCCGCAGATACTGGAGTCCAGCATCCGGGAGGCCAGCATGAATGAGAACAAGGATCCGTCCGCAGGTAACTTGCAGCGCAGCATACAGCAGGAGCAAGATCAGAAAGATAAACAGCCCGATGCCGCCAAGCCAGGCAAACGGGACAGCAAGCCGCCCGTGCAGACGGGCAGCCGCAGCCAGCCGGCCCCTCCCCTGCCCGCCCAGCACCTGGACAAGCCCGGCATCGAAGCACAGATGCCATTGAAGCCCCGTTTCCTGGCGCCCGACTACTGCGGCAGCGGCAAGCTGGCCGGCATGGTGGCCATCATCACGGGCGGCGATTCGGGCATCGGCCGCGCCGTGGCCGTGCTGTACGCGCGCGAAGGGGCCGACGTCGCCATCATCTACCTGAACGAACACGCGGACGCCCACGAAACGAAGCGTTACGTGGAAGCGGAAGGCCAGAGCTGCCTGTTGATCGCCGGCGACGTGCGCGAGCAGGGTTTTTGCCAGGACGCCGTGCGTCAGGTACTGGACAAGTTCAACCACATCGACGTGCTGGTCAACAACGCCGCCTTCCAGGAACATGCGGAGTCCTTGCTGGACCTGAGCGAGGAACGCTTCGACCTCACCATGAAAACCAATGTCTACGGTTACTTTCACATGGCCAAGGCCGTGCTGCCCCATTTGCAGCGCGGTGCCTCCATCATCAACACGGGCTCCGTGACGGGCTTGCATGGCTCGAAGCACCTGCTCGACTATTCCACCACCAAGGGCGCCATCCATGCGTTCACCATGGCGCTGGCCGGCAACTTGCTGGACAAGGGCATCCGCGTCAACGCCATCGCGCCCGGGCCCGTCTGGACACCGCTCAATCCGGCCGACAAGTCGCCCGAGGATATCCAGAAATTCGGCGCGGACACGGACATGCGCCGCCCGGCCCAGCCGGAAGAACTGTCGCCCGCCTACGTCTTCCTGGCTTCGCCCGCCTGTTCCAGCTACATCAGCGGCATCGTCCTGCCCGTCACCGGCAGCGTGGGGGAGTAGGCGATGGCGCGCGCACTATGGAAAGGCGCCATCAGCTTCGGCCTCGTGCATATCCCCGTCGAGCTGATTTCCGCCAGCCTCGACCATGAACTGGACTTGTCCATGCTGGACCGGCGCGACTTCGCGCCCATCGGCTACAAGCGCTACAACAAGACGACGGGCAAGGAAGTCGAGTGGGACGACATCATCAAGGGCTATGAATACAAAACGGATGAGTACGTCGTGCTGTCCGAGGAAGATTTGAGACAGGCCAATGTGAAGGCCACGCAAACCATCGCCATCCACACCTTTGTCGATGCCGTCGAGGTGCCGCTGACCTTTTACGAGCATCCGTATTATCTGCTGCCCGCCAAGGGTGGCGAGAAAGTCTATGCCTTGCTGCGCGAAACCTTGCGCAAGGCCAATAAAGTGGGCATCGCCAGCGTGGTCATGCGCACCAAGCAGCATTTGTGCGCACTCGTGTGCGTGGGCGACGCCATCGTGCTCAACACCCTGCGCTATGCCGATGAAATCCGCCCCACGGATGACCTGGACTTGCCCGCCAGCAGCCTGAAGGCGGCCGGCATCACCGACAAGGAACTCAAGATGGCCCTGTCGCTGGTGGACGGCATGAGCGAAGCGTGGGAACCCGGCCAATATCACGACAGCTACCGCGAAGACGTGCTGGCGCTGGTCAAGAAAAAAATCAAGGCAAGGCAGACCAAGACCATCACCGCGCCCGCGCCCGAACCGGCAGAAGAGCACGGCAGCAATGTGATCGATCTGGTCGCCCTGCTGCAGCAAAGCCTGGGCAAGAAAGCGCCCGCGGCGCCGGCCCGCAAGCGCGCGGCCTCGCCCCCTGCCCGCAAGCCGGCACCAGCCAGGCGCAAGGCGGCCTGAAGCACCCGTGCCTGCACAGGAGGCTCGTCAATCATATAAATGCATTGACTTTGATCAAGCTTCTCGCTACGTTATGCACAGGCCTGCCGCCCGGCAAGCCCTGTCATGCGTGCGGAAAAAAATGGATGCCGAGTTAGATCAGCTTATCCTCAGCGGCGCCCCTGGCGGCGTTGTCATCACGAACGAAGACCATGCCGTCGTGCGCTGGACGGCCGGGGCGCAGCGCATATTCGGCTATGCCGGCGAGGAAGCGCTGGGCCGCACGCTGTGGGAACTGATCTCGCTGCCGGGACAGGCCGAAGCGGCCCAGCTGATCGATGAGCAGCTGACCCTGCAAGGCAGCTACGACCGCGAATCGCTGCGGCGCCGCAAGGATGGTGAACTCATCTACGTCGACGTGGCGTGCCAGGCCGCGCACGCGGCGCCGGACGGCCCCCGCTACCTGATTTCCACCATGAAGGACACGACCTTGCTGAAGGCGGCGCGCGACGCCCAGTTCGTCGACGTGCGTTACCGCGTGTTGTTCGAATCGACGCCGGACAGCGTCATCATGGTCAATGCCACGGGCGCCATCGTGCTGGCCAACCAGCAGGCGCAGCGCCTGTTCGGCTACGCGGAAGGCGAATTGAGCGGCAGGCAAATCGATACCCTGTTGCCGCAACGCCTGCGCCATGCGCACGTGGCCCACCGCGCGCGTTATTTCGACCAGCCGCGCACGCGCACCATGGGTGCCGACCTGGAATTGCTGGGCTTGCGCAAGGACAACGTCGAGTTCCCCGTGGAAATCAGCCTCTCGCCGATCCAGACGGAGATCGGCACCTTCGTCATCAGCGCCATCCGCGACGTCAGCGACCGCCGCCGTGCCGAACAGAAGTTCCGCGGCCTGCTCGAATCGGCGCCGGACGCCATCGTCATCGTCAACGGCGATGGCGAGATCGTGCTCGTCAATTCGCAGACGGAACGCCTGTTCGGCTATTCGCGCGCGGAATTGCTGGGACGCAACGTGGAAGTGCTGATCCCGGCCCGCTACGCGATTGACCACCCGCAGCACCGCCAGGCCTTTTCCGAGGCGCCGCGCGCCCGCTCCATGGGCGCGGGCCTGGAACTGTACGGCTTGCGCCGCGATGGCACCGAGTTTCCCGTCGAAATCAGCCTGTCGCCGCTGGAAACGGAGGAAGGCGTGCTGGTATCGTCGGCCATCCGCGACATCACCGAGCGCAAGCGCATCGAACGCACGCTCAACGAACAGAAAATCGAGCTCGAGCGGGCCAGCCAGGCGAAAGACCGTTTTCTTACCAGCATGTCGCATGAACTGCGCACGCCGCTCAACGCCATCCTCGGCTTTGCCCAGTTGCTGGCCAACGAAGCCCTGCCCGCGACCGTGTTGCAAAAGCGCGCCTTCGTGCAAAACATCGTCACGTCGGGCCGCCATCTGCTGACCTTGATCAATGAAATCCTCGACCTGGCGAAGATCGAATCAGGCAGCCTGAGCCTGTCGATCGAGCCGGTGGCGCTGCCCGCGCTGCTCGACGACGTGCGCGTGATGGTGGAGGAACAGGCGCAGCAGCGCCAGATCGAGATGATCTTTTCGGCCTGCGAGCCGCTGACGGTCAGGGCCGACCATACGCGCCTCAAGCAGGTGCTGCTGAACCTGCTGTCGAACGCCATCAAGTACAACCGTCCAGCCGGCAAGGTGGCGCTGGAAGTTTCTCAGCCCGCAGCGCAGCGCGTGCGCATCGCCATTCGCGACACGGGCAAGGGTCTGGACGAGGCGCAGCTGGCGGAATTGTTCCAGCCGTTTAACCGCCTGGGACAGGAAGCGGGCAGCGAGGAAGGCACGGGCATCGGCCTCGTCGTCACCAAGCGCCTGGTCGAGCTGATGGGTGGCGGCATGGGCGTGCACAGCTGCGTCGGCGTGGGCAGCGTGTTCTGGATCGAACTCGACACCATGGCCGCGCCGCCCGAAAGGATGCCGCTGGAGACGGAAGGGTTGCCCGAGCCTGCCTGCGATGCCGGGGGCGATGCCGACGGCGGCCAGGCGCTGCTGTTGTACGTGGAAGACAATCCGGCCAGCCTGCGGCTGGTGGAAGACATCGTCAGCTTCCTGCCCCACCTGCGCATGATCTCGGCCACCGACGCGCGCCAGGGTATCGCGCTGGCGCTGGAACGCCGCCCCGATGTCATCCTGATGGATATCAACCTGCCCGGCATGAATGGCAACCAGGCGCAACGCATCCTGCGCAACGATACGCGCACGGCGCACATCCCCGTCATCGCCTTGACGGCCAATGCCATGAAGGGCGACATCCGGCACGGCCTGGCGGCCGGCTTTTTCCGCTACCTGACCAAACCCGTCGAGATTCCCCAGCTCAACGCGGCCATCGACGAAGCGCTGCAACTGGCGCGCGCCGCCCTGCCGTTCAAGCCGGAGGAGTAAAGGCCAGCTTTTTCATCGCCGCATCGAGGCCCTTCGCGCTGCGCGCATAAGCGGCCCACGGCGCGTTGCCCACGTCGAGGCGGCCGTGGACATTGCCCACGTTCCATTGATCGCCCGCCTTCAGCTCGTCGAGCTCTTCCCAGGCCAGCGGCACGGAAATGCCCAGCCCCGAACGCGTACGAGCCGACCATGCGCACACGGTGGTGGCGCCCCGGCCATTGCGCAAGTAATCGATGAAGATCTTGCCGACCCGGTTGTCTGGCCCGCTTTTCAAGACGAAGCGCTGCGGAATGAGCTGGGCCATGTGCGCCACGATGGCCTGCGAAAACGCCTTCACCGTGTCCCAGTCGTGTTGCGGGCGGATAGGCACGACCACATGCAAGCCCTTCCCGCCGCTGGTTTTCAGCCAGGCTGGCAAGCCCAGCTCCGTCAGGAAGGCGCGCAGCAGCACGGCCGCTTCGCGGATGGCGGGCCAGGCCACGCCCTTGCCCGGGTCCAGGTCGAACACCAGGCGGTTCGGCGTGTCGTAGGCGCTGGCCAGCGCGTTTTGCGTGTGAAATTCCACCACATTCCACTGCGCCGCCGACAACAGCCCCTGGACGCTGGCCACTGCCAGCATCGGCGGGTGTTCCGGGTCCAGCCGTGCATCGAGCTGTTTGATACCGGGCATGGTCGACGTCTCCGCATGTTTCTGGAAAAACAGCTCGCCGCCCACGCCGGCCGGCGCGCGCACCAGCGACACGGGGCGCCCGCGCAAATGCACGAGCATCAGCTTGCCCACCAGCGCGTAATAGCGCACCAGGTCGATCTTCGTGGCGCCGCTGTCCCGGTCGATCACCCTGTCCGCATGGCTGACCTTGAAACTGGCCGGCAAGACTCCGTCGGGCATGGATTGGTTTGGCATCGGTTTCTCCCTGTCGATTCGCTGTGGCCGCTCGCGCACGATGGCGGCCGGCTGTTTATCCTCGCGCAAGCCATGGAACACGGCGTGGCGCACGGCGCCGCCGCTGGTCCATTGCGCAAAACTGACCTCGGCCACCAGCTGCGGCTTCACCCAGACGGGCTGGCGCACGCCGCCCGCCTTGCCCGTGAACGGACTGGCATCGCTGGCCAGCGCGTCGAGGCGGCGCCGCACATCGCGCAGGCTTGCCGCGTCAAAGCCGCTGCCCACATTGCCAGCATAGCGCAGCTTGCCCTGCTCATCGTGCACGCCCAGCAGCAGCGACCCGATCCCCTCGCGCGCGCCCTGCGGCGCCGTATAGCCGCCGATGACGAATTCCTGCCGCAGCCCGCATTTGAGCTTGATCCAGTCGCCGGAGCGGCGCGTGACGTAAGGCGAGCCGCGCCGCTTGCCGATCACCCCTTCCAGCCCCAGGCGGCAGGCGTGGGTCAGCAATTGCTGCGGCGCGGCATCGAGTGCGGCGCTGAAACGCACCAGCGGCGATGCGGGCAATTGTTCCAGCAGTCCCTGCAGCAGTGCCCTGCGCGCCTCGACGCTCTGGCCCCGCAGATCGTGGCCATCGAAATACGCCACGTCGAACAGGTAATACACGATGTCGCTGGTGGCCTCCGCGTCGAACGCGCGCTGCAAGGCGCCAAAATCCGGGCGGCCGCTGGCGTCCATGACGACGATTTCGCCGTCATACCAGCCAGGCGGCAAGCCCAGCTGTTCCAACGCCTGCCGCAGCTTGGGCAGCTTCGCCGTCCAGTCATTGCCATTGCGCGTGATCAAGCTAACCCGTTCGCCATCACAACGCGCGAGGACACGGTAGCCGTCGAATTTCGCCTCGAACAGCCATTTCTGCGGGTCTGGCGGCGGAGCGTCGGCCAGGGTGGCGAGCTGCGGCGACAGGGTGGCGGGCAGCCGGGCGGCTGGCGCTGACGCCTGCTCCGCCCTCTTCCTGCGCCTGGGCATGGCCTTGTTCCTGACGCTGCCGGGGAACTCGTCGACGACGGAAAATTCCAGTGCCGGCCGCGCATAGCCGTCTTTTTCCTTGATCAGCAGCCAGGCGGGCTGCTTTTCGCCCTTGCCCTTCATGCGCACGAGCACCCAGTTGCCGTGCATCTTGTGGCCATGCAGGGTGAACTTCAGCTCGCCGGCCGCCAGCGCCTTGCGCGCATCGGGGGTGGACGGCTGCGGCTGCCAAGTCCCCTGGTCCCAGATGATGACCTTGCCCGCGCCATACTGTTTTTCGGGGATCGTCCCTTCAAAACCGGCATAGGCAAGCGGGTGGTCTTCCACCTGCACGGCCATGCGCTTGTCGCGCGGATCGTAGCTGGGCCCTTTCGGCACGGCCCAGCTTTTCAGCGTGCCGTCCAGTTCCAGGCGGAAGTCATAGTGCAAACGGCTGGCCCAGTGCTTCTGGATGACGAAGGCGAGCACGCCGCTCGCGTCCTCGCCGCCACCTGCAGGCTCGGGTGTGACGGCGAAATTGCGCTTGGCTTGATAGGTTTTCAAGGCGGCTTTCATGGCGGCCCCATGCGGTGACGATGGCATCGAGTCTAGGCCGCCGCAGGCTAGAGCACGGTACGCCAGCTAACAGAGCACCTGCCCCGCCAAATGTAAGTGTTTGTAATTCACAGAAAACGTGTCAACGCTATTGCCGCACGGCGCGTTTTTGGCTCAGTGACAGGGGAAATGCATCTCCTGAACTACAAACCCACTTCTCGAGGAACTGCACCATGAAAAAAGTAATCGCTACTCTGATCGCCGGCTTGTTCGCTACCGCAGCCTTTGCTCAAACGCCAGCCGCTCCTGCCAAGGCCGAAGCCAAGCACACCAAGGAAGTGGCAAAAGCAGAAGCCAAGGAAACCAAGGCGGTAGTCAAAGCCGATGCCAAGGAAGCCGCTGTCGCCGCCGATGCGAAAGCCGATGTCGCCAGCGCCAAGGCCGACGCCAAAGCCACCAAGGCCAAAGCCCATCACAAAGCGAAAAAAGCCAAAGCCAAGGCTGACGAAGCCAAGACTGAAGCGACCGCAGCAGCAGCCAAATAATTCCGTCCGCGCTTTTTTCGCGCCACGCAAAAAGACAGCTTCGGCTGTCTTTTTGCATTTTCATGTCTGCTTCTTCCATCAACGTCATTTAAATCACCTGATTGTAAGAAAGTGTAAACAAGGTCAACCGTAACCTTCCGGGCCGCGTTTTCTGCTCAGTGACACGGGAATCATCCCGACACCAACAGACTTACCAGACAAACCACCACCGAGGACTGCACCATGAAAAAAGCAATTGTTACCCTGATCGCCGGCCTGTTCGCTACCGCAGCCTTCGCCCAAACGCCAGCAGCACCTGCGGCCGCTCCGGCAGCTTCTGTACCAGCGAAAGTGGAAGCGGCCCACACCAAGGCCGTCGTGAAAGCGGATGCCAAGGAAGCGCAAGCCGTCGTCAAGGCCGATGCGAAAGAAGCGAAAGCCGTCGTCGCCGCGAAAACGGACGTCGCCAGCGCCAAAGCGGAAGCGACCACCACGAAAGCCAAGGCACACCACAAGGCAAAAAAAACCAAGGCCAAGGCTGACGCAAAAATGGCATCGGCCACCGCTGAAGCAGCACCAGCCGCAGCCAAGTAATCCCCCACACCATCACTTACCACTCGCCAGGAAAATAAAATGAAAAAAGTTATCGCCACCCTCGTCGCCGGTCTGTTCGCTACCGCAGCCTTCGCCCAAACCCCAGCCGCTCCGGCAGCATCCGTTCCCGCCAAGGCGGAAGCGGCCCACACGAAAGCCGTGGTCAAGGCCGAAGCCAAGGAAACCAAGGCCGTCGTGAAAGCCGATGCGAAAGAAGCGGTCGTTGCCGCCGATGCGAAAGCCGACGTGGCCAGCGCCAAGGCCGATGCCAAAGCCACCAAGGCCAAGGCGCATCACAAAGCCAGCAAAGCCAAAGTGAAGGCGGATGCGGCCAAAGCAGACGCAGCTGTTGCTGCCACGCCGGCAAAGTAAGCGCGATGATGTAGTCACGCGAGCGCGTCCGCCGGGTCTGCGCCAGCGTGGCCACTGCGAATACCAGGGACAGCTTCGGCTGTCCTTTTTGCGTGGCGCGCGACAAGGCGGCGCACATGAGCGACACTTGTACTCCGACCCTCGTAGGGAGTGCCCCATATGCGCCGCCTGTCCTTTTCACTATTGAGTGCCCTCTTCCTGTCCTGCCCTGTCCTGGCGCAGGACAGCGCCCCCGCCACCCTCGATCAAGTCCTGCGATCCCAGGACCGCGACAGCCATGGCGACTTGCGCGCCGTCGTCGTGCTGCGCGACGGGGCCATCGTGGCCGAACGCTATTACAACGGCGAGACGGCCGACACCCTGCACGACATCCGTTCGGCCGGCAAGAGCATCACCGCGCTGCTGGTGGGCGCCGCCGTGGCGCGCGGCCAGCTGGCGGTAACAAAAACGGTGGGCGACTACTGGCCCGATGTCGCTGGCAGCCCGGCGGGCATGGTGGCGCTCGACGACTTGCTGACCATGCGTTCGGGCCTGGCCGCCTTCGATGAAGACGAACAGTCGCCAGGCAATGAAGACAAGCTCGATGCGGCGCCCGACCCGGCCGCCTTCGTGCGCGGCGTGCCGGCAGCAACAAAGCCGGGCGGCATCTACCGCTACAACTCGCTGGGCTCCTACATCGCCGGGCGCGTGGTGGAAAGCGCCAGCAGCGCCGACCTGGAAGACTACGCCGCCAAGGTCTTGTTCGCGCCGCTGGGCATCACGCGCTGGAGCTGGGGCCGCGACGTGGCACACCACCCGAAAGGCCAGGGCAATCTGTCGCTGCGCGCGCGCGACACGGCGAAGATCGGCCAGATGGTGCTGGACGCCGGCGTAGTTGACGGCAAGACGGTGATCGACGCCGCCTGGCTGCAAGCGGCGCTGGCGCCGCGCGTGGCCATCGGCGCCGTGGACCGCTACGCCGACGGCTATGGCTATTTCTGGTACGCAAAGACGCAGGACATCGGCGGACAACAGATCGTCGTGCATTTCGCCTCGGGCAATGGCGGCAACAAAATCTACGTGATACCCGCGCGCCGCATGGTGGTCAGCATCGCCTCGAGTGCGTATGGCAAGGCTTATGGACAGCGCCGCTCGGAAGACATCCTGAAAGCCATTTTGGCCGCCGATGCCACGCAGATGTAAGCGTTTGTAATGACCGTCAACGCATGGGTTCCGGGGCGCGTTTTATGCTCAGTGACACGGGAATCATCCCGACACCAACAGACATACCAGACAAACCACCACTGAGGACTGCACCATGAAAAAAGTTATCGCTACCCTGATCGCCGGCCTGTTCGCTACCGCAGCCTTCGCCCAAACGCCAGCAGCTCCAGCAGTGCATGCCACCGCGGCAGCCTCGGTACCTGCCAAAGTGGAAGCGGCCCACACCAAGGCCGTCGTAAAAGCGGACGCCAAGGAAGCGCAAGCCGTCGTCAAGGCCGATGCGAAAGAAGCGAAAGCAGTCGTCGCCGCGAAAACGGACGTCGCCAGCGCCAAAGCGGAAGCGACCACCACGAAAGCCAAGGCACACCACAAGGCCAAGAAAACCAAGGCCAAGGCTGACGAAAAGCTGGCATCGGCCACCGCCGAAGCGGCGCCAGCGAAGTAATTCCTTCACACTGCATCAACCCGACAATACACCAAGGATCTCATCATGAAAAAAGTTATCGCCACCCTGATCGCCAGCCTGTTCGCCACCGCCGCTTTCGCCCAGACGCCAGCCGTCGCACCAGTCGCACCGGTGGCGCCGATTCCTGTCGTCGCCCCTGTCGTCAAGGCCGAAGCGCCGGCGGCCGCCGTCAAGCCAGCGACGCACAAGAAAGCCAAGCATCACAAGGCGAAAAAAGCCGCACCGGCAACGCCTGCGACGCCTGCAGCTCCGGCCGCAGCGGCAGCTTCCGCACCGGCAGCAGCGCCAGCCAAGTAATCACGGCGGCAGCAAGCAAAAAGACAGGGTTTTCCCTGTCTTTTTTTTCGTCCGCTTTTTCGTGCATTTATTTCGGCATCAAGACCGTGTCGACGACGTTGATCACGCCATTCGACTGGTACACGTCATAGGTGCTGATGTTGGCACTGTTGCCGCCCTCATCCATCACGACGATGTTGTGCATGCCATTCATGGCGAACATCAACTTGCCCCCGCTGGCCGTGGGCAAGCTGGCTTTACCGTCGTGCATCTTAATTTCCCTGGCCAGCGCCTTGAAGTCGTATTTGCCGGGCACCACGTGGTAAGTGAGGATTTTCGTCAAGGTCGCCTTGTTTTCCGGCTTGACCAGGGTGTCGACGGTGCCGGCGGGCAGCTTGCCGAAGGCCGCATTCGTCGGCGCGAACACGGTGAACGGCCCCTTGCCTTTCAGCGTATCGACCAGGCCGGCCGCCTTGACGGCGGCCACCAGGGTCGTGTGGTCGGCCGAATTGACGGCGTTATCGACGATGTCCTTGGATGGATACATGCTCTGGCCACCCACCATGGTCGTCATGTCGGCGGCAAAGGGGCTGCTGGCGGCCAGCATGGAGGTGATGAACAGAGCTGCGGGAACGATGGTGCGCATGGTGATATCTCCTGGATGACTGCGTTTGCGTGATTGCAGGAGTATTTACGCGGCCTGTCGGCAAACGGATTCAACTGACTAAAACAAAAAAAACGGCGCCGTGCAAGCGCACGACACCGTTCCTGATATGCATCCCTTGCCGCGGGCCGGAATGCTCCAGCCCGCGGTGCCGGGAAACTAGTTGGCCGCCACTTGCGGTTCCGTTTCGCCCCAGCCGCCGCCCAGGGCGCGGATCAGCGCCACCGTGGTGACGGCGCGGTTGCCGCGCAATTGCACGGCGTTGCGCTCGATGGCCGCCAGGTTGCGCTGCGCGTCGAGCAAGTCCAGGTAGCTGGAACGGCCCGCGTCGTACAGCTTTTGCGCCAGGTCGGCCGAGCGGCGCGCCGAGACGACGGCTTCGTCGATCTGCTGCGTCTGGCCCGACAGGATGCGCAGGCCGGCCAGGTTGTCTTCCACCTCGGCGAAGGCCACCAGCACGCTCTGGCGATACGTCGCCACCGACTCTTCCAGTTGCGCTTCGCTGCGGCTCACGGCCGCCTTGTTGCGTCCGCCGTCGATGATGGGCATCGACATCAGGGCGCCCAGCAGCCAGGAGCGGCTGCTCCACTTGAAGATGTCCGAGAAGGTGTCGGACGCGCCGCCGCCGGAGGCGTTCAGGGTCAGCGCCGGAAACATGGCCGATTTGGCCACGCCGATGCGCGCATTCGACGCTTCCATGGTGCGCTGCGCCGAGGCGATGTCGGGACGGCGCTCCAGCAGGGACGACGGCATGCCGGCCGGGATCACGGGCAGGAAGCCGCTGTCCTGCAGCGGGTTGACGGTCGCCGTGAAGCTGGCGGCCGGTTTGCCCAGCAGGACGGCCAACGCATGTTCGCTGGTGGCCCGCTGGCGCTGCAGGCCGATGGCTTCGGCGCGCACCGTCGACAGCTCCGTGCGGGCACGCGATAAATCGAATTCGCCGATGTCGCCCAGGTCATAGCGACGCTGGTTCACATGCACGCTTTCTTCGCGCAGGCGCACCGTCTGCTCCAGGGTCGCCAGTTCGGCGTCCGTGGCGCGCAGCTGGAAGTAGGTCTGCGCCACGTCGGCCTGCAAGGACAGCAGCACCGAGCGATAGGTCGCCTCCACGGCCAGCGCATCGCTGCGCGAGGCGCTGACGTTAGCCGCCACGCGGCCGAACAGGTCGACTTCGTAGCTGGCCGTCAGATTCGCCTGGTAGACGTTGGTCGCCGCCACCGGCGCACCGTTCGGCAAGCCGAGCGACACGGCGGAAGCGCGGTTGCGCTGGCCGCCCACGTTCACGCCCACTTGCGGGATGCGGTCCGCTTCGGCGATGCCGGCAATCGCCCTCGCCTGCTTGACGCGGGCGGCGGCCACCGCCAGGTTGGCGTTCGCCTGCGTGGCTTCGCTGATCAGGCTTGTGAGAGCCGGATCATTAAAGGCCAGCCACCATTCGCCGCGCGCCTGGCGCTCGGCTGGCACGCCCTGCTTCCAGCGCGTGCCGTCGGCCGCCGTTTGCACGGCCGGCAAGGTTTGCGCTTCCTTGAACGCGGTGGGCGTGTCGATCTGCGGCTGCTTGAACTCGGGCGCCGCGCAGGCGGCCAGCAGCACGGCAGCTGCCATGGCCGTCAAGGCCGTGCGCAGGACGGTTACCCGTGTGGTTGCGTTGGTTTTCAATATATATCTCCTTCCAGGTCCAGCGCTGGCGCGACAGGCTTGGCGGCAGCGGCGGCTGGTTTTTTCTCAAAACGCTGCGCCAGGGTGCGCAGCAGTACGTAGAACACGGGCGTCAGGAACAGGCCGAAGAAGGTCACGCCCAGCATGCCGGCGAAGACCGCCACGCCCATGGCATGGCGCATTTCCGAACCGGCGCCGTGCGAGAACACCAGAGGCACCACGCCCATGATGAAGGCGATCGACGTCATCAAAATCGGACGCAGGCGCAGACGGCACGCTTCCAGCGCCGCTTGCACGACGGTGCGGCCATGCTCTTCCAGCTCGCGGGCAAATTCCACGATCAGGATCGCATTCTTCGACGCCAGCCCCACCAGCACGAACAGCGCGATCTGGGTGAACACGTTGTTGTCGCCGCCGGTCAGTTTCACGCCCAGCAAGGCGCAGAGGATGGACATCGGCACGATCAGGATCACGGCCAGCGGCAGGGTCCAGCTTTCATACTGGGCGGCCAGCACCAGGAACACCAGCAGCACGCACAGCGGGAAGACATAGATCATCGTATTGCCGGACAAGATGTCCTGATAGGTCAGCTCCGTCCATTCATACGAAATCCCCTGCGGCAGCACTTCCTTGGCGATGCGTTCCAGCGCGACCTGCGCCTGGCCGCTCGACACGCCAGGTGCGGCGCCGCCATTGAAATCGGCTGCGGCATACGCGTTGTAGCGCTGCACGCGGTCAGGACCATAGCTGTCCTTGACGCGCATCAGTGACGACAGCGGGATCATCTCGCCCTTGTCATTGCGTACCTTCAGCTGCGCGATATCCTGCGCATGCGAACGGAACGCGGCATCGGCCTGCACGCGCACCTGGTAGGTGCGGCCAAACTGGTTGAAGTCATTCACGTACAGCGAACCGAGGTTGATCTGCAAGGTCTGGTAAATCGTTTGCAGCTGCACCCCCATCTGCTTGGCCTTTACGCGGTCGACGTCGGCGAACAGCTGCGGCACGTTGATCTGGTAGCCCGAGAACACGCCTGCCAGTTCCGGCGTCTGGTACGCTTTCGCGGCCAGTGCCTGGGTGGCGTTGTACAGCGCGTCGTAACCGAGATTGCCACGGTCTTCGATCATCATCTTGAAGCCGCCGATGGTGCCCAGGCCGTTGACCGGCGGTGGCGGGAAGACCATGATGAAGGCGTCCTGGATGCCGCCCAGGCGCTTGTTGATCTCGGCCGCGATGGCGCCGCCCGACAATTCCTTGGTGGTGCGTTCGTCGAACGGCTTCAGGGTGGCGAAAACGATGCCGGCATTCGGCGCATTGGTGAAGTCGTTGATCGACAGGCCGGGGAAGGCAATCGTCGATTCGACGCCTGGCACCGACTTGATCACGTCGGACATGCGGCGCACGACATCTTCCGTGCGGTCCAGCGAGGCGGCGTCAGGCAATTGCGCAAAGCCCACCAGGTATTGCTTGTCCTGCGCTGGCACGAAACCGGCCGGCACGGACTTGAAGGTGAAGATGGCGGCAACGACCAGCAGCGCATACACGCCCAGGGAAGCGCTCTTGCGGCCCAATACACCCTTCACGCCCGCTTCGTAGCGGTGCGAGGCGCGGCCGAAGAAACGGTTGAACCAGGCGAAGAAGCGGCCGAAGACCATGTCCATGCCGCGCGTCAGCGCGTCTTTCGGCGCATCGTGCGGTTTGAGCAGCGCGGCCGACAGGGCTGGCGCCAGGGTCAGCGAGCTGAAGGCGGAGATCACGGTCGAAATGGCGATGGTCAGCGCGAACTGGCGATAGAACTCGCCCGACAGGCCAGGCACGAAGGCGATCGGCACGAACACGGCGCACAGCACCAGGGCGATGGCGACGATGGGACCGCTCACCTCTTTCATGGC
Organism: Janthinobacterium rivuli; assembly: GCF_009208735.1. Classification (GTDB taxonomy): domain Bacteria; phylum Pseudomonadota; class Gammaproteobacteria; order Burkholderiales; family Burkholderiaceae_D; genus Janthinobacterium. Next base: position 137,459 of record NZ_WFLJ01000004.1, read on the forward strand.
CTGGATGGTGGCGTCGCGCGGCGACAAGCCTTCCTCGATGTTGCGCTCGACGTTTTCCACCACCACGATGGCGTCATCGACGACGATACCGATGGCCAGCACGAGGCCGAACAGCGACAGCGTGTTGATCGAGAAGCCAAAGCCCAGCATCACGGCAAAGGTACCGACGATCGACACGGGAACGGCCAAGAGCGGAATGATCGATGCGCGCCAGGTTTGCAGGAAGATGATCACCACCAGCACCACCAGAGCGATGGCTTCGAGCAGGGTATGGATCACGGCTTCGATGGACGAACGCACGAACTGCGTCGGGTCGTACTCGATGCGGTATTCCACGCCTTGCGGGAAGTCTTTTTTCAGTTCGTCCATCTTGGCGCGCACGTCGGACGACAATTGCAGCGCGTTGGCGTTGGGCGCCTCGAAAATACCCATGCCGACGGCAGGATTATTGTTCAGCAGCGAACGCAGCGAGTAGCTGTTGGCGCCCATTTCCACGCGCGCCACGTCCTTCAGGTGCGTGATCGCGCCGTCGGCATTCGTGCGCACGATGATGGCGCCGAATTCCTCGGGCGTCTGCAGACGGCCCTGGGTATTGACGGTCAGCTGGAAGTCCGAGTTCTTCGCTGGCGAGGCGCCGATGACACCTGCGGCCACCTGCACGTTCTGCTCGCGGATGGCGTCGACGACATCATTGGCCGTCATGCCGCGCGCCGCCACTTTTTGCGGGTCGAGCCAGATGCGCATGGCATAGTCGCCGGCGCCGAAGATCTGGATGTCGCCCATGCCGGGCAAACGGGCCAGTTGATCCTTGACGTTCAGCACCGCGTAGTTACGCAGGTACATGTCGTCATAGCGCTTGTTGGGCGACACCAGGTGCACCACCATGGTCAGATTCGGCGAGGACTTGACGGTCGTCACGCCGATCTGGCGCACTTCCTCGGGCAGGCGCGGCAAGGCGCGCTGCACGCGGTTCTGCACCTGCGTCTCGGCCTGCTCGACGTTGGTGCCGATCTTGAAGGTCACGGTCAGCATCATCGCGCCGTCGGACGTGTTTTGCGAGGACATGTAAAGCATGTTCTCGACGCCGTTGATCTGCTCTTCGAGCGGCGCGGCCACGGTTTCGGCGATCACTTTCGGGTTGGCGCCCGGGTACTGCGCGCGCACCACCACGGATGGCGGCACGACGTCCGGATACTCGGAGATGGGCAAGCCGAATATCGACAGCAGCCCGGCCACGAATATGACGATCGACAGCACCGCCGCGAAAATCGGCTTGTCGATGAAAAAGCGGGAAAAATTCATGTTTATTCCTTGGAAGTCGATGCTGCTTTCGCGGCGATCTTGGCGTCTTTTGCTTCAGGTTTTGCGGGAGCGACCGGCGCGGTCGGGTCGAAATCCATGGCCACCATCTGCGGCGTCACGGGCGCGCCGGGGCGCACGCGCTGCAAGCCGTTGACGACGATCTTTTCGCCCGCCTTCAAGCCTTCGCGCACCACGCGCAAGCCGTCCGAATTCGGGCCCAGCTTGACGGCGCGGTATTCGGCCTTGTTGTCTGCGCCCACCACGTAGACGAACTTGCGGCTTTGATCCGTGCCGACGGCGCGGTCGGAGATCAACAGCGCCGTGCTTTGCGCGTGCGGGCCATTGCCGCCGTCGAGCTGGATGCGCGCGAACAGGCCGGGCACCAGCTGGCGCTCGGCGTTGGCGAAGGTGGCGCGCATGCGCACGCTGCCCGTGGCCGGGTCGAGCTGGTTGTCGACGAATTCCAGCTTGCCTTCGTGCGGGAAGCCCGTTTCATTGGCCAGGCCCACCTTGACGGTGACGGGCGTGCCCTTTTGCGCCGTGCCGGCCACGCGCAGGTAGGTATCTTCATCGCCGTCGAAGCTGGCGTAGATGCGGTCCGTCGACACCACCGAAGTGAGGATGGCGGAAGCGTCGATCAGGTTGCCGACGGTGATTTCCGCCTTGCTGACGCGGCCGCTGATCGGTGCCTGCACCTGCGTGTACGACAGGTTCAGCCTGGCCGCTTCATACGCGGCTTGCGCCGAGCGGGCGTTCGCGTCCAGCTCTTTCAGGCCCGAGGCCTTTTCATCGAATTCGCGCTGGGCGATGGCTTTTTCAGCCAGCAGCTTTTCAGCGCGCGACAGTTCCAGCTTGGCCAGTTCCGCCTTGGCGCGGGCCGAGGCGGCCGTGCCTTCGGCGCGCGACACTTCGGCCTGGAATGGGCGCGGATCGATGACGAACAGCACATCGCCCTTTTTCACTTCGCTGCCCGGCTTGAAGTTGACGGCCGTGATGAAGCCGCCGACGCGCGAGCGGATTTCCACGCGCTCGATCGCTTCCAGGCGACCCGAAAATTCCTGCGTTTCCGTGATCTGTTTTTCCACCACGGCCGCGGCCGAGATGGGCGGGCCGCCGGCCGCGGGCGCGTCGGGCACCTTGCTGTTGGCCGAATCGCAGCCGGCCAGGCTCACGGCCACCAGTCCTGCCAGCGCGAGCGAGGCAGCCAGGGGCTTCAGCAGAGTGGAAAATTGTTGAACGTTTTTCATTTTATTTCCCTGTTTTATGAAAATTTCTAATGGTATGGGCGGCAGAAAGCAACCCAACTGAAAAAGTGAAAGGTGGTGCCATGGCGCCCGACGGCGCTCGATCAAAGGTAAACAGGCCGCCAGCTGCTTGAAAGCGGACGGGGACGACGAAGCTGGCTGTGCGAACGCACAACGCAGACAGGAAGGGAACTACACTGCGTAGTGTAGCAACCGAAACTCAAAAAGTAAACTGATTAGTGTAAGTTTTTTTATGGTGCCGCGAATGGCGGCGTCATGACTCGGGCGCCTGCCCCAGTCCGGCGACGAAACTGCTAATTTCGCTCAATACCTGCACCTTGCAGGCACACTCATTGCGTGCGGTCGCGTCTTGCAGCGGCGCGGCGGCCATGCGCCGCACGGTGGTCTTGATGCCGCAGGCGATCAGTTTGCTGCCGTATTGTTCAGCCTCGTCGCGCAATGGGTCGTCTTCGCTGGACAAGATCAAGGCTGGCGGCAGGTTCTTCAAACGGCTCGACTGCAATGGCGACGCATACGGATGGGTACGGTCAGCGGCATTCGGCAGGTAGCCACGATAGGCGGCGGCGCATTGATCGGCCACTTCCGCCAGGTCAGGACAGGTCGGCAAGTGGCGCATCGAACACGTCGACAGGCCGGGGTCGAGCATGGGCATGATCAGCACCTGGCCCGCGAGGGGCGGTCCGCCCCGGTCGCGCGACATCATGGCGCATACGGCGGCCAGGTTGGCGCCCGCTTCGATGCCCGACACCACCATCTGCTTGCCGCTCCAGCCCAGCTTGGACTTGTTCTTTTTTGCCCACAGCAGCACGGCATGCGCGTCTTCCACGGCGGCGGGGAATGGGCGCACCTTCGCCAAGGTGTAGTTCGAGGCCAGCACCACATGGTCGGGGTTGCTCAGCACGAGGCAGCGCAGGAAGTCGTCCGCGTCGTCGAGGTCGCCGCCGACAAAGCCGCCGCCATGGAAGAAGACGATCAGGCTGGGTTGTTTGGCGCCCGGCACGCCGGCCGTGTAGACGCGCGCGGCCAGCGCATCCTGCGCGCCCTGCACTTCAATGTCGCGTATCTTCAGCGCCTGGCCAGGTGCCAGTTCGACGGCGGTGTCGGCAACGCTCATTGCGCCACCACCGGCTGCACCGCCACATCGAGCACCGTGTCGTTCAGGCACAACAGGACGCCGCCGCCTACTTCATGGGTCAGGGCGCTATACCCGCTCGCTTCGCTTTGCGCCGCCATCGAGTATGCATCCGTCGATACCATCGCGGCCAGAGCGAGCGAGCTCATAGCGAGAGCAAGCACTGCAAAGATTCCATTCCGATGACCCATGATTTTTCTCCTGTTGTACTTCCTGCGGCATCACATTTATGCTGCAGTACAACAACTATAGACTTGATCTACAATCTGATAAAGAGTGCAATGACGAATTGATTGTTCAGGATTCTGAATAATCGAGCGTAACATGATAGGAAATCAAGTGAACAAGCTGCAAGCCATGGAAGTTTTCATCCAAGTCGTCGATGCGGGCGGCTTTACGCGCGCGGCGGAAAACATGCAGTTGCCAAAAGCCACCGTGTCGACCCTGATCCAGTCGCTGGAAGCGAGCCTGTCGGTTAAGTTGCTCAACCGCACCACACGCCACGTCAGCATCACCGCCGACGGCGCCGCGTATTACGAGCGCTGCGTGCGCATCCTGTCCGATGTGCGCGAGGCCGAGGAATCGCTGTCGCGCACGCGCTTGAGCCCCAGCGGACGGCTGCGCGTGGATGCGCCCACGGCGCTGGCCAGCGAATTGCTCATTCCCGCCCTGCCCGACTTTTTCGCCCGCTACCCGGACATCTCGCTGGAACTGGGCTGCAGCGACCGCCCCGTCGACCTGATCGAGGAAGGCGTCGATTGCGCCGTGCGCGGCGGAGAATTGGGCGACCTGAACCTGATCGCGCGCCGGGTCGGCGTATTGCATTTCATCACCTGCGCCTCGCCCGGCTACCTGGCCCGTTACGGCACGCCGCTGCACCCTAGCGACCTGGCGCAGCACCGCGGCGTGAATTTTTTCTCAGCCAAGACCGGTAAAACGTTCGAGTGGGATTTCACGCGCGCCGGCGAACGCATCCAGATGTCCATGCCCAGCCATATCGCCCTGAACGACTCGAACGCCTACGCCGCCGCCGGTCTGGCGGGCCTGGGCATCGTGCAAATGACGCATTTCATGCTTGCGCCGCTGATGGAACAGGGCAAAATGGTGGAATTGCTCGATGAATGGGAATCCGACCCGCTGCCCATCCACGTGATCTATCCGCCCAACCGCCATTTGTCCGCCAAGGTGCGCGTGTTCGTCGAATGGGTCGCCGACATGTTTACCAACCACCCGGCCACGCAGCTGAAGGGCAAGAGCAGCTTGCCCAGCGCGCGCGCCACCCTGACCGAGGCCCAGCCATGACAGCAGCAAGCACATCGCCGCACCCGCACCGCATCGTCTTTCTCGACCGCGACAGCCTGATCGCCAGCGTGCGCCCGCCCGCCTTCGCACATAGCTGGGAAGAATTTCCGCACACCAAGGGCAGCGAGCAGACGGTGTCGCGCCTGCAAGGCGCCACGATCGCCATCACGAACAAGGTGCCGCTGCGCGCGGCCGAGCTGGCGCAGCTGCCCCAGCTCCGGCTGATCGCCGTGGCCGCCACCGGCACGGATATCCTCGACCTGGCCGCCTGCCGCGAACGGGGCATCGTCGTGGCGAATATCCGCGACTATGCGCGCGCCACCGTGCCCGAGCACACGCTGGCCCTGATGCTGGCCCTGCGCCGCCAGCTGGTCGCCTATCGCGCGGACGTGGAAGCGGGACTGTGGCAGGCGTCCGACCGCTTCTGCCTGTTCGGCCACCCGATCCGCGACCTGGCCGGCAGCCGTTTGGGCTTGCTCGGCTACGGCGCGCTGGGCAAGTCCGTGGCCCAGCTGGGGCGCGCCTTCGGCATGCAAGTCATCGTGCACAACCGTTCGCCCATCGATGACGAGGGCGTCACGCCAGTGACGTTCGACGAGCTGCTGGCCAGTTCCGACGTGCTGAGCCTGCACCTGCCGCTGACGGACAAGACGCGCAACATCATCGGAGCAAAGGAATTGGCACGCATGCAGCCGACCTCGCTATTGATCAACACGGCGCGGGGCGGCCTCGTCGACGAGGCGGCGCTGGCCGACGCCTTGACCCGTGGCGTGGTCGCCGGCGCCGGCTTCGACGTGCTCTCCAAGGAGCCGCCGCTGCCCGACAACCCGCTGTTGAACTTGCGCCTGCCCAACTTCATCCTCACGCCGCACACGGCCTGGGCCAGCGGCGAGGCCATGCAAAAGCTGGCCGACATCCTGATCGGCAACGTGGAAGCGTTCGAACGCGGTGCGCCGACGAACGTGGTGGCATGAACGTCTTGCACGCACTCGATGCACTGCTGCGCAGCGACGACGATGAATACGACCGCCTCGACCTGTTCCTCGAAGCGGACGAGCTGATCGGTCAGCTGCAAGCGGCCGACGTGCCCGCGCTGCTGGCCTTGTGGCAACAGCGCGATCTGTCCTGGCAGCAGCGTTTCACGCAAGCGAGCAGCAACATCGACGGGGCCGTGCTGCGCGCCCTGCTGGCCGGTTTGCTGCAGATCAGGGAGACGCCGCACGGCGTGCTTGAATTGATGTCGCGCCTGCCGCCCGTCGCCGACAGCTCTACCCTTAGCGACGCCCTGCTCGCTTACGCCGAGCAAGCCTGGCATGCGGACCCGGCGCGGCAGCGGCAAATCCAGATCAGTTGCTGGAGTTGCGGGCTGTCGGGCCGGCTGCTCAAGCGGCTGGGGTTGTCCTCCTGGAAGGATGCGGGGCTGTAATTCTTACAGCGCGGCCGGCGTCTCGAATGAAAACCCCGGCGCATACGCATGATAGCCATCGAAATCGCCCTTGCCGATGGCCACGCCGGCACTGCGGGCGATCGCATACGCCATGCTGAAGTGAAAATAGAAATTCGGCAGAATATACAAATTCAGATATTCGTCGGCCGGCAGCGCGATGTCGGCGAAGCCGGCGCGGTCGCGGCAGATGCGGTCTGGCGGCCCGTCGAAATGCTCGGCGGGGATGGCTTGCAGGTAGCGCATGGTCTGCGCGATCTGCTCGTGCAAGCTGGCGGCGCCGCTGAAATCGGCCACGGCCAGCCCCGCCAGCGGGCAGCAGCCGCGCAGGGAAAAGCTCACGGCCGCGCGTACTTGCTGGGCGAACGGCAGCATGTCCGGGTGCAAGCGCGCCGCCAGCAGCTGCGGCGCGGTACCGGTCTTATCGAGCATGGCGGCAAGCTGCGCCAGCGAGCGGCAAAAGATCGCGGCGGGGTTGATCGGCATCGCGTCCGTCATGACAAGCCCTCCTGGGTGGCGACCTTTTTCAGCACGCGGATCAGCCGGCGTTCATGGCGTCCCACGGCATCCCAGTCCCACGCATCGATCGGGCCGAATTCCGGGTAATGGCGCTGCCATTTTTCCGCGCGCTTCTGCGAATTGACGCCCACGTGCGACGCCAGGCCCTTGCCGCCGGACAGGCGCAGATACACGCGGATGACGCCCCAGCCTTCGCACACATGACGATACGTGCGGCCATCGCACTGGGCCGGGTCCAGCGCGATACGGCGCGGGGAAAAGTGCCCGGCCATGTCCGGGTAATGCACGGCCAGGAGCACCTCGCTGGCGCCTTCGGCCTCCAGCCTGACCGCATACGCGCACAGCTCGGCCGCCGAGTGAAAATGCAGCGTGTCCTGTTCCACCTCCGAATACGCCTGCGCCACGGCCGCGCCGGGCTTGGCGAAGATCGCCTCGGCCATGGCCGCGATACCTGCTTCCGACATTCCCACCATGCTCCCCTCAAGTTGCCGCATAGCACTGCGGCGATGGCCGCCATCCTAGCATGGCGTCAGCGCCGATGGCGGCTGAAAAAGTCCCAGATGACCTCATTCGCATCGATGGCGCGCGTGGTCTGGCCGATCGGCAGGCCAACATTAAAAGCGTCGGCGCCGGGCCACGTGTGCCCGGCTTCCTTGACGGTCAGCAAGGCCACGCTGGCACCGCCGGCGCCCTGTTCCAGCCAGCTCACCTGCGTGGCGTCGCCAGCGGGGCCGGATATCTGGCGCGGCTGCGGCATGGCGCCTTCGATGCCGTTGTGCCTGCGCCAGTAGCCGAACGTGTCCTCGGCCGACAGATAGCTGGCGGCCTTGCCCTCGAACAGCACCACCTTGTCGGCCGTCCCCTGTATCAGCAGCATGCCGACCTTGTCCGTCTTCCGGTGATGCTGCCGCACCGGTTCCGGCATGGGCGCGCCCACCGAGGCGACGGCGGCGAACTGCTGGGGCAATTCCGCCGCCAGTCGCAGGGCGAAGAAGCCGCCGCGCGACAGGCCCGTCGCATACACGCGCTGCTCATCGATGCGGTAATCCTGCTTGAGTTTACTTAACATGGCTTGCGTAAAACCGACATCGTCCGTGCCCGCCAGGTAATCCATGCCGAAACCCACGTTCCAATCCTGCTTGATGCCTTGCGGATACACAACGATGAACTGGTGCCGCTCGGCCGTCTTGTTCATCTGCGTGTACAGCATTTGCTCCGCCATGCTCATGCCGCCCCCATGGAAATTGAAGACGACGGGAAAGGCTCGCTGCGGCTGGCTTTGATAGGCAGCCGGCGTATAGACGATGTAGCGGCGCTTTTCGTCCTTGTGGACAATGCTGCTCACTTGCGCCAGCGCGGGGATGCTGGTGCAGGCCAGCACCAGCAGGCTGATCAGAAATTTCATGCGGTTTCCTCCGTTAATCAAGAGCTTGCAGCTTACGCAGGCGCCGGTGAAATCGCGGTGAAATCCGGTGAGTTTATTGCGCCAGGGCCGGACGGATGACGACACGATACTGCGTCGCGCCCGGGTGAAAAACAATGTCCCAGTGCATGGCTTGTGCCAGGCGCAGCAGCAGATTCTGGCCGTGCGCGAAGCCCTGGACGCGTCGCGGCTGTCCCGCCGGCACGGTATTGTCGATGCTCAGGCAACCTTGCGCGAACGCTATGCTGATGCGGCAATCGGGGCCGCCATGGAACAGGGCATTCGCCAGGCAATTATTGATGAGCAACATCGTCAGCTGCCCATTGCCAACCACCTCGAGCCGCTCGGGCAAGTCCAGGGTCAGCAGGCTGGCATCCCAGCGATATTCGTCAAGCAGGCGCAGCAGGCATTGCTCGATGCCGCCGCGCAACTCGACCACTTCGCCGGGCAGCTGCTCGGCCCGCGCCAGCGCGAACAGCACGTCGAGGGTGGCGCGCATCTCGTGCGTCGATTGCCGCAACTGCGCCTGCTCTTGCCCGCCTAGCGCTTGCGCATGGTCCAGCGCCAGCGTGTTGTGCATCAAGGTCAGCGGCGTGCGCAATTCGTGGCTGACGTCGCGGGCGAAAGCCTGTTCGCGCTGCAACACCGCCTGCAATTCGGCGAAGGTGGTTTCCAGGCGGCGCGCCAGGAAACCGATCTCGTCGGGACGATCGCGCTCGCTGAAATGGACGGCGCCGCCGGGCGCCAGAAGGCGCGCTTCCCGGGCCAGCCTCTGCAAGGGCAGCACGAGGCGCCGCGCCAGCCAGTACGCCAGCAGCAAGGCCAGGGCGATCAGCGCCAGCGCCACGCCAGCCACGACACCGCCCACTTCCCGCGCCAGCCGCGACACGACCAGCACCGGCGCCACGTCGGCCAGCAGATAGCTGCGCCGCGGCTGGCCAGCGGAGACGAGGTCCAGCGCCAGCACGTGATAATGCTGGCCCGTCGTGGTAAACACTTCGCCGCGCGGGGCCGACGGCGGCACTTGCTGGCGCACCGCTTGAGGCAAGTCAAGGTAGCCGCCATAAACCGTGATGAGGTCGCTGCCAGAGGGCGTAAGCTTGCCGTGCTGCTGCCAGCGCATGCTGACGGCCGCCGCTTCGCGCTCGAGCAGGCGCTGCACCAGCATGTCTTCCGTCACGTAGGCGATCACCAGCGCCAGGCCCGTGTAGCACAGGCACAGCAGGACGGTGAAGCCGGCCAGGGCGGCGAACAGGCGACGGCGGATCGACCAGCTCATGGCGGCGGCGCTGCGTCGAAGGAAAGACGGTAGCCCAGCTGCGGTATGGTCACCAGTATGCCCGCCGCGCCAACCAGCTCCAGTTGCTTGCGCAGCGCGTAGATGTGCGATTTGAGGGCGTCGCTGTCGGGCGGCTGGCTGCCCCACAGCTGCTGCAACAGGGCTGAGCGCGAGACGGCATGCGGATGTTCGCGGCACAGCAATAGCAGTATCTTGAAACCCGTCTGCGTCAATGGCAGCGGTGCGTCGCCGACCAGGGCGCGTCCTGCGCGCGTCTGCAAGGTAAACGGTCCCACGCGCATTTCCTGGTGCACGTGCAGTTGCTGCCGGCGCGCCAGCGCTTCGCAGCGCAAGGCCACCTCGCGCAAGTCGAAGGGCTTGGTCAAATAGTCGTCGGCGCCATCGCGAAAGCCGCGCGCCTTGTCTTCATACGCGTCGCGCGCCGTCAGCATCAGAATCGGCACATTGCTGGGCGCGGCCGCCTTGATGGCGCGGCACACTTGCAAGCCATCCATGTCGGACAAGTTCAGGTCCAGCAGCACCACGTCATAGCGATTGCCCGTGGCCAATTGCACGGCCAGCGCGCCCGTGCCCGCATGGTCCGTCTGCCAGCGCAAGCCGTCGAGAAAGTCGAGCACCTGGCGCGCGATGGCCAGGTGGTCTTCCACCAGCAGGATACTCAAGGGTGGCTTGCTCATCGCGCTGCGGCAATGCGTGCGTATAGCCAGAAATTGCCGGATCTTCCGCGAATTTGCCGGTAGCAGCGCAGATAGCCTTCGCGCGCGAAAGCGCAGCGTTCGAGCACGCGGATCGAACGTTCATTGCTCTCCAACACAGCCGCCTGGATGCGCAGGAGGCCGAGGTGCCGGAAGCCCCAATCCACGACGGCGTTCACGACGGACGTCGCCACGCCCTGCCCCCATACGGCGGGCGCCAGGTCGTAGGCGATCTCGGCCGTCCGGTGCTGCGGGGAAATGGCATTGAAGCCGATCGTGCCCACCAGCTGGCCGCCGTCGCGCAGCACCACGGCCAGGCGGATCGACGACGCTGGCCCGGCCGATGCGTAGTCATCGAAATTGGCCTGCAAGTCGTCGGCGCTGCGCAAGGCCCAGCTCGTGTGCTCCACGACGGCGGGGTCGGCCAGGTAGGCATACCAGGCAGGCGCGTCGCTACGCTCCAGGTGGCGCAAGCTCACCAGCGGGTGGTCTGAAGCGGGCGAATCGACAGCGCGCATTGCTTTGCATCCTCCTCAGTCCAGCGGGCAATCGGCGGCCAGCCAGGCGTGAAAATCATCGGCGACCCGCTCGAAATCGTCGCGCTGCATCGAGCCATGGCCCACCAGGTACACGACGCGGTCCATGCCATCGAGCGCCAGCATGACGGCGCGTCCGCCGCTGTCGTCGCCGATGGTGATATAGCCGGGACAGGCCAGCGCGGTGTCATAGGTGGCATTGCGCTCCATCAAACTGTCCGCGCCATACAGCAGCACCTGCTCGCCGCGCATGCCTTCCTGCCCATCCCGGAGAAAACGCAGATAGTAAGTCGGCAGGCTGCGGCCAAGCGCCTGCTGGAACGCGTCGATAGCTTGCCCGCTCACACGCCGCCCTTGCGCCGCGCTTCCCACTCGCGGCGCAGCAAGCCGTACAGGGCCGAGTCGCTGACGTGGCCACCGACGATCCAGCGCTCGGGCAGAAAACCTTCCTTGTTGAAACCCTGGCGTTCCAGGGCGCTGGCCGAACCGGCGTTGAGCGGGTCGATATCGGCTTCCAGGCGGTTCAGGTCGCGCTCGACAAACGCGTACTCGATCAGCGCCGACAGCGCTTCGTGCATATAACCGTTGCCCCAGTACGGACGGCCCAGCGCGTAGCCGATCTCGGCGCGGCGGTTCTGGCGGTGCTCGGAAAACAGGCTGCAGCTGCCCAGGTATTCGCCCGTCGCCTTCAACTCGACGGCGAAGCGGAAGAATTCCTCTTTTTCGAAAGCGGCACTGTCCTCGGCAATCTGACGCGCGGCGCGGCTGGCATCGGTCCACGGCGGTTCGCTGAAATAGCGCATCACTTCGGGGTCGGAATGCATGGCGAATTGCGCCAGCTCATCCGAAGGTTGCGGCTTGCGCAGGATCAATCGTTCAGTGGTGATGGTCTTGTTGTAGCTCATGGCACTCCAGTCTGGCGGCAAACGGACGAATGCTTATTATTCCATGCAACTATAACGATGTGGCAATTTTGTGACGGTGCTTTAATGTACTATGGCAATATTTTTCGCCATATCATTGATGCAACTTCATGATCCGCTTATGTACGCAGTAACCGACGCAGCCAACTCCGAAGCCAACCATGTCCATCCCTAGAATCCACCTCACCATGCCGCTCGCCATCGGCGCACTGGCCGTCTGGCTGGGCTTGAGCCTGGGCGGCCGCTGGCTGGAAGCGGCCGGCTACGCCTTGCCGGGCGCCGCCGTCACCGGCCGTATCGGCCTGTCGTGGGCGCTGGCCGCCCTGTTCGCGCTGGCGCTGCTGCTGGCGTCCAGCCGGCCGCGCGCGGCGGGCCTGTGCGCGCCGCAGCCGTGGAAAAGCACGTGGCTGGTCTGGCCGCCGCTGCTGTATGCGCTGCTGATGCTGTTGCTGGCCTGGGCCGGCGGCTGGCCGCAGCCGCGCGTGCTGCTGATCGTCGCTTGCAATGCGGCGCTGGTGGCCGTCTCGGAAGAGCTGATGTTCCGTGCCATCTTGCTGCAAGGCATGCTGGACCGCTACGCCGTCTGGCCGGCCGTCCTGATGTCATCGGCGCTGTTCGGCCTGGCCCATACCGCCAACGGCCTGGCCACGGGCGACGTCAGCGGCGCCTTGTGGCAGGCGGTGGCCGCCACCCTGCAGGGCGTCGGCTATGCGGCCATCCGCCTGCGCACCCGCTCGGTCTGGCCGATGGTGCTCGTGCATGGCCTGTGGGATTACGCGCTGGTGACGGCCACCCTGCCGCACCCGGCCGAAGACGGTGCATCGATCCTGCCGTATATCGCCCTGCTGGCCGTGCTGCCCTTGTGCCTGTACGGCGTCTACCTGCTGCGCCCCAGCCAGCGCGCCGCCCTGTTGCAACTGCAACTATAATATTGCGACAATATTTTTCACCCGTTTGCCGAGGAAGCTGCATGGCGTTTTTTTCACGTGATTACGAGGTATTCCTGCTGCTGGCCGCGCCCGGCGCGGCGCCCCTGTGGGATGCGGCGCAATGGACGCCGTTTGCCGCCAGCCTCGACGGCCTCATGGCGCAAGCACGGGGCAAGGCCAGCGTGCGCTGCCATCAATACAATCCCAAGGGCAAGCCGATTGCCTTTGGCCGCCTGGGCTGGGACGACAAATCGCACGCCAAGTGGACGCACACACCGCAGACGACCGAGGCCCGCTTCATGAGCCTGGAAGCATGGGCGCCCGCCTGGACACTCTGCGAAAAGGATGGCCAGGCGCCCGACGTGTTCCTGGCCCTGGCCAACGAAGCACTGCTGGGCTTGGCAGGCAAGCCCTTGCAGTTCAGCCAGCGCCTGGTGTGCGCCATCGCCACGGACATGGGAGCGGACGCCGCTGCCACCCTGCAGGCGGCGCTGGCACAAGTGGCCGCGCAGCAAGACGCCGTCATTTTCGCCCGCACGCATCGCCAGTGGGGCAGCGCCTCGCCCTACGGCGGTTTCACGGACGCCATCCAGGACATGCTGATCGGCGGCCTGTTCCGGCAAGATGACCCGCATGCGCGGCCGCTCGATGCGGCCACCTTCCGCGAGCCATGGACACGCATCGGCAATTGACAGCGCCAGCCATTCCATGGCATCGTTCAGTCATGCAATCGCCATTCCCACCCCTGCCATCGATTATTGCCGCCATTTCACACATGGTGGCTGGACAGGAATGACATTGACCAAGCCGCCTGAGAGGCGGCTTTGATTTGCAGCAACTGGTCAAGACGTCTCGCAGGCTTTATTTCTTTTTTAGCGAGCGACCATGCAACCCACTCCCCGCACCAGCGTTACCCCCACCCTGCACCTCGTGTGCGGCAAGATTGCCTCGGGCAAATCCACCCTGACCGCCCGCCTTGCGGCGGCGCCGCACACCGTGCGCATCAGCGAAGACAGCTTGCTGGCGCAGCTGTATCCGGGCCAGATCGCCAGCCTGGCCGACTACATGACCTGCGCGGCGCGGCTGCGCGCGGCCATCGCCCCTCTGGCCCTGCAGATGCTGCAGGCGGGCGTGTCCGTCGTGCTCGATTTCCCCGCGAATACGCCCGCCAGCCGTGCCTGGATGCACGACCTGTTCCTGCAGGCGGGCGTGCCGCACGTGCTGCACTACCTCGACGTGCCGGAGGAGGAATGCAAGGCGCGCTTGCGCCAGCGCAATGCCAGCGGGCTGCACCCGTTTTCCACCAGCGACGCCGAGTTTGACGCCATCACGCGCCATTTCGTGCCGCCTTCAGAGGCCGAGGGTTTTCATGTCGTGCGGATTGCCGCTTAAAACGTCCCCGGCAGCAGGATTTTCTTGTCCACCTGCTGCAAGTCGCGCAAGCCGCAAAAGGCCATCGTCAAATCGAGTTCATTGCGGATGATGTCCAGGCATTTGGTGACGCCCGGCCCGCCCATGGCGCCCAGGCCATATAAAAATGGGCGGCCGATGTACACGCCTTTCGCGCCCAGGGCCACGGCCTTGATCACGTCCTGGCCCGAGCGGATGCCGCCGTCCATGTGCACTTCGATCTGGCTGCCGACGGCGTCGACGATGGCCGGCAAGGCTTCGATCGACGATTGCGCGCCATCGAGCTGGCGTCCGCCGTGGTTCGAGACGATCAGCGCGTCGGCGCCGCTTTCCACCGCCAGGCGCGCGTCTTCGGGGTCCATGATGCCCTTGATGATCAGCTTGCCGCCCCAGCGCTGCTTGATCCATTCCACGTCCGCCCACGACAGGCTCAGGTCGAACTGCTGCTGCGTCCAGGCCGACAGCGACGACATGTCGGACACGGACGTGGCATGGCCGACGATATTGCCGAAACCGCGCCGTTTCGTGCCCAGCATGCCCGCCACCCAGCGCGGCTTGGTGGCCATGTTGAGGATGTTGGGTATCGTGAGTTTCGGCGGCGCGGACAGGCCGTTGCGCAAATCCTTGTGGCGCTGGCCAAGCACCTGCAAGTCCAGGGTCAGCACGAGAGCGCCGCATTTCGCCGCCTTGGCGCGGTCGATCAGGCGGTTGATGAATTCGCGGTCCTTCATCACGTACAGCTGGAACCAGAATGGTTTCGTCGTGTTCGCCGCCACGTCCTCGATCGAGCAGATGCTCATGGTCGACAGGGTGAACGGCACGCCGAATTGCTCGGCGGCCTGGGCCGCGAGGATTTCGCCATCCGCATGCTGCATGCCCGTCAAGCCTGTGGGCGACAGGGCCACCGGCATCGATACCGCCTGGCCGACCATGGTCGAGGCCAGGCTGCGGTTTTCCAGGTTGACGGCCACGCGCTGGCGGAATTTGATCCTGGCGAAATCGCTGTTGTTGGCGCGGTACGTCGATTCCGTCCAGGAGCCGGAATCGGCGTAGTCGTAAAACATGCGCGGCACCCGTTTCTGGGCCAGCACGCGCAAGTCTTCGATGCAGGTGATGATACTCATGCGTTTCCTCGGTCGATGGCAAGTCGGACCATGATCGTGCATTTACCCGCAATTGTCTATCCGGCAGGCAATGCCACCGGACCTGGCGCCACACTTACCAGTCGCGCGCGCCGAGGATTTTCTCGCCCAGTTCGCTCAACCGCGCCTGCGGATAGCGCAGCGCTTCTTTTTCCTCGGGGTCGCCGGGAAACGCATAGCCTTGCGGCGCGCTGCGCTCGCGCCAGCTTTGCACGCGCCAGTCGCGCAAGGCTTGATTGTCTTCCTGGGCGGGCGTGAAGGAAATGTATTGCGCCAGGCGCACCTGGTCCGTGGACGTGTTCGGGCGGATGCCGTGCGCCAGCAGGCTGTTAAAGATCAACAACTCCCCTTTCTTCATGGCGATGAATTCCATCGGATACGGCACCGTCGCCAGGTCCGGCTGCCACGGGTTGCGGTCGAGCGGCACGGTCTCGCGCCACGCCAGCAAATTGTTGAACAGCTCCGGATAGCATTGAAAACCGCCGCTCTCGGGCGAGGTGTCGGACAGGGCCAGCACGCCCTGCACGTTGACGGGCAGCGGGTCGAGCGTGGTGTCGGCATCCCAATGGATGAAGCCGCCAAACTTGCGCTTGCCATTGTTCGGCGTGTTCAGGTTGGCGCGGTCGATGGTCACCCACAAATCCTGACGGTCCCAGATGTCGACGAAGGCGTCGTAGACGCGCTGGGTCTGGCGGTTATCCCACAGGGTCTGGTTGTGATACGCCTCGACCATGCCGGAACCGTTGAGTTCCTTCATCGCGTGGTCGCGCAACTGATCCCGGTTCCAGGTGGCGGCATCATGCTCGTCGAGTCCCTGGAATTCCCACAGAAAATCCGTTGTGCGGCGCACCTGTTCCGGCGTCACGGCATCCTTGACGATGACGTAGCCGTAGGTTTGCCAGTGCAGGAAATCGCTGTCGGACAGCACGCGCAGGGGCAGCCGTTTCCGGATGTCGCGCAACTGGGTTTGTTCCGTATAGGCCACGGACGGATTGCCGGGACGGTCTTCGCCGTACTGATATCGGTTGTGCATCGCTGTCTCCTGTGTTGGTGTGAGACAGATTGTGCGATGGAAGATCAGGGGAAAATGCGTGCGCAGCAACCAATACTGATACTATCCTGATCATCACTCTTCCTAAAACGTCACGATGACGCCTTTATTCGAACAAGTCACGATTCCGACGGGCCACTCCTGGGGCTTGCTGTGGCGCGAACTCGACGCCATTCCCTTCCTCTGGCATTACCACCCGCAATTCGAGCTGACCCTGACGGTCAATGCGCGAGGGCAGCGCTACATCGGCGATCACCTGGGCGACTTCGAACCGGGCGACCTGGTGCTGCTGGGACCGAATTTGCCGCACACGTGGTCGGCCAGCGAGCGCATCGACGGCACGCAGCCGATGCTGGCCGTCGTCGTGTGGTTTTCACTGGAATGGGTGGAGCGGCTGGCGGCCTGTTTTCCGGAGCTGCACAGCGTGCGGCAACTGGCGCGCCGCGCCGGCCCTGCCCTGCATTTTTCGCCGGCAACGAGTGCGCGCTGCGCGGCCAGACTGCTGCAATTGCATGCGCTGCCTGTGCCGCAGCGCCTGCCGCTGTTGCTCGACGTGCTGCTGGACCTGGCGGCCGATGGCGCCGCGCAGCCGCTCGCCTCGGAGGCGCTGGCGCCGATGCCTGCCGATGTGCGGCAACAGCGCATGGAAATCGTCTTCGATTTCATGCACGCGCATTTCCGGGAAGAGATCGCACTGGAAACCCTGGCACAGAAGGCGGCCCTGTCGCTGGGCGCCTTCCACCGCTGTTTCAAGCGCCACGCGCATTGCACGCCGGGCGAGTACCTGGCGCGGCTGCGCATTGGCCGCGCCTGCCAACAGCTAATCGAAAGCAATCTGGCCATCGCCGTCATCGCGCAAGAGGCGGGCTACCGCAACCTGGCGCATTTCAACCGCCAGTTCCGCGCCGCCAGGCACGTCACGCCGCGCGCGTTTCGCCAGCAATACCGGCGCGGCGCCAGCGGCGCAGCGTAAATCCATTCGGAAACGAAAAAGGGGATCAGATTTTACAATCTGACCCCCAATATTCTGGTGCGGCTGGCAGGAATTGAACCCACGACCCCTTGGTTCGTAGCCAAGTACTCTATCCAGCTGAGCTACAGCCGCCTAAGACAAGATTATAGCAGGGCTTTGCAGAATGGCAAAGGGCGCCGTGCGGATATTTCACAATTGCCCAGGCCCCGGCTGGCTGCCGTCAGGACGAAAAAAAACCCGGAAAGTCACCTTTCCGGGTTTTTTCTGTACTGCTGATACTGGTGCGGCTGGCAGGAATTGAACCCACGACCCCTTGGTTCGTAGCCAAGTACTCTATCCAGCTGAGCTACAGCCGCAAACTCTGACACACTTCGCCGAACGGCGCGAAGCTTGAAACTTTCATCAACACGGAAAAACCAATGTTGGCAATACTGGTGCGGCTGGCAGGAATTGAACCCACGACCCCTTGGTTCGTAGCCAAGTACTCTATCCAGCTGAGCTACAGCCGCAAAACTTCTACAACATTCCATCAACAACATGGAGGTGAAACTTGTTACAACAAAACCAGGCAAAGTCTGATTTTCAGTATTCTGGTGCGGCTGGCAGGAATTGAACCCACGACCCCTTGGTTCGTAGCCAAGTACTCTATCCAGCTGAGCTACAGCCGCGCAGGCAAACATTATAGCGTATTCATTTCGCTTTGAAAAGTTCGATTTTTCAATCGCTTAGCTGATTTTGCAGAATACCGCCCCGCATCATCCGCCACCTTTTCACTGCCAAAAAGCTTGCGCCTTTTTATCGATGCATGCTTCTGCTTTCACAGGAGACATCCAGCGAATCGAGAAGTTGCTGTCTCGAAAGAAGCGGGATTATAGGGACTGCTTTCCAGCCTGTCCAGTGCTATCTGCAAGTGCCGCGCAAGCGTGCGGTGGCGGCGCGCCGCTTGGGGCTACAATACCAGCCAGACAGGGGCGCTTGTGCCTCCCCCACTGCATCACGGCGGGCATTTCCCATCATGACCCATTTAACTAAGCTTAGCGGCGGCGGTCCGGCCGGGCAAGAGCCCGGACGGCAGACTCGCTGTTGCAGGATTTCCGATGGCCAAGCATGACCGCAAGCAAGATCTGCTTCCCCCATCAGCGCCGCTGAGCCTTGCCGACGAGCACCTGGCCAACTTACTAGAAAGCATCACCGATGGTTTCTGCCTGCTCGACCGCGACTGGACCATCCGCTACCTCAATACGCGCGGCGCCGCCATGCTGGCGCCGCAACATCCGCCTGGCGTCAGCCTGGCAGGCAGCAATTTGTGGCAAGCCTGTCCCGCCGTGCAGGGCACGGAGCTGGAAGTGCAGTTCCGGCGTGCCATGGCGCAGCAGCACAGCTGCAGTTTCGAACTGCTGTATGCGCCGCTGGGGCGGTGGCTGGAAGTGCGCATCTTCCCTTCCAGCGACGGCTTGACCACATATATCCAGGACATCAGCCAGCGCAAGGCGACCGAGGAAACTTTGCGCCACAGCGAGGAGAACTTGCGCGCGCTGGCCAATTCCATCCCGCAACTGGCGTGGATCGCCGGCTTCGACGGCACCATTGCCTGGTATAACCAGCGCTGGCACGACTACACGGGCACCAGCGCCGAACAGATGGCGGGCGACGGCTGGAGCATCGCCTATGACGCGCAGCACCTGGCACCCATGCTGCAAGCCTGGAAGGTTGCATTGCGCGATGGCACGCCCTTCGAAATGGAATTCCCCATCCGCGGCGCGGACGGCGAGTACCGCTGGTTCCTGACGCGCGCCAATCCCGTGCGCGACCAGGGCGGCCAGTTGCTGCGCTGGTTTGGCACGAGCACCGACGTCGACCAGGTCCGGCGCGCGCAGGAAGCCTTGCGCGATGAAACGCGCGTGCTCGAATTGCTCAACAATACGGGGGCGACCCTGGCCGGCACCCTGGACCTGCCCGCCCTGCTGCAGGAAACCGTCGATGCGGCCACGCGCATCAGCGGCGCGCGCTTCGGCGCCTTTTACTATGACGATGCGGGCGGTGAGGCGAACGACGGCGCCGCGCCCCTGCCCTCTGCGCGCGCCGTCAACGGCATCAGCCTGCGCCAGGCCGAGGCGATTGCCACGGAACTGCGCCAGGGGCCGGCCACGCGCCAGAACGACTTGCTGGCCGCGCCCGAGGCCAGCGCCGACGGCGCACCGCCGCTGCGCAGTTGCCTGAGCCTGCCCGTCAGCTCGCGCTCGGGCCTGCTGCTGGGGCGCTTGCTGCTCGGCCATCCGCAGGCGGGCATGTTCAGCGCGCGCAGCGAACGCATCGTCTCGGCCATCGCGGCCCAGGCCGCCGTTGCGCTCGACAATACGCGCCTGTACGCGGCCGCCACGCGCGCCGCCGAAGAGCGCAAGGTACTGCTCGACAGCGAACGTGAAGCGCGCGCCGAGGCCGAACGCACGAACCAGCTGAAAGATGAATTTCTCGCCACCCTGTCGCATGAATTGCGCACGCCGCTGTCGGCCATCCTGGGCTGGGCCCAGGTGCTGCGGCGCGGCACGCGTGACCAGGCCGACCTGCACCGCGGCTTGCAAAGCATCGAACGCAATGCGCGCGCACAGGCGCAGCTGATCGAAGACTTGCTCGACATGAGCCGCATCACCTCCGACAAGGTGATGCTCGACCTGCAAACCATTGTGCCCGCCAGCATCATCGCCTCGGCCATCGAAACCCTGCGCCCGGCGGCCGAGGCCAAGCACATCGCCATCCACTGCAACATCGCCAGCGATGCGGGCCGCATCACGGGCGACCCCAGCCGTATCCAGCAAGTGATCTGGAACCTGCTGTCGAATGCCCTGAAGTTCACGCCACAAGGGGGCCGGGTCGAGATCGGCGTGCGCCGCGAGGCGAGCCGGCTGGCCATCACGGTGGCCGACAACGGCGTCGGCATCAAGCAAGACTTCCTGCCCCACGTGTTCGACCGCTTCCGCCAGGCCGATGCCTCCACCACGCGCCGGCATGGCGGCCTGGGGCTGGGACTGGCGATCGTCAAGCATCTGGTGGAACAGCATGGCGGCACCGTCACGGCCAGCAGCGCCGGCGACATGCAGGGCGCCAGCTTCACCGTGCGCCTGCCCCTGGGGACGCCGGCCGCCGCCGCGCGCCTGGCGGACGGCGCCCGCTCCGCCAGGCCCGACTTGCGCGGCGTGACAGTGCTGCTGGTCGATGACGAGGCCGATGCGCGCGAACTGACGGCACGCATCCTGCGCGAGCACCACGCCGACGTGCACGACGCCGGCAGCGTGGCGCAAGCGCTACACCTATTGGACCAGGTGCACCCGGACGTGCTGGTCAGCGACATCGGCATGCCCGACGCCGACGGCTTCGACTTGCTGGCGCAAGTCCGAGCGCGCGCCTGCGCGGATGCGGCCCGGCTGCCCGCGCTGGCGCTGACGGCCTTCGCGCAACAGCAGGATCGCCAGCGGGCACTCGACAGCGGCTTCCAGGCCTGGATTTCGAAGCCGCTCGATCCGGCCGAACTGGTGGCGGCCGTAGCGCAACTGGCCGCCCCGCGCCCTGAACCGGGCCACAAAACACCGCCCTAAAAAGATGATGCAAAGAAATACATAGTGCAGTATAAAATGACTATTTCCATAGGTTAGCCTTCCTACTTTCAGACGCGGCACTGTCCTACAAGCAACTCAGTGGAAATTTGCTACACTGAAATGCAGAAAGACACTTGCACGACAGGATGAGGGTGGCGGCCTTGAGCGGCCAGACTGGCAGAAGCGGGTTCAAGCGCTGTTGTGCGCCCTATCTTGTTGCAAGGCGCTACTATCTTTCCCACCGCCGCCATCCCATCATCCGCGGCGGAAGCCAGCGTTGCATAGACCGTATTAACCGAGACCTTACATGCCCAGCCAAGATGAGATTTTGAAAGCCAAAATTTTGGTCGTCGACGATTCTCCCGACAATGTCGACCTGATGCTGGAAATCCTGCGCGATGCCGGCTACACCAATGTCACGGCCACCATGCGTCCGGCCCAGGTCTGCCCCCTGCACCGGGAGCATTGCTACGACCTGATCTTGCTGGATCTGCAAATGCCGGAGCTCAATGGTTTCCAGGTCATGAAAGGCTTGAAGGAAATCGAGCATGGCGGGTACCTGCCCGTGCTGGCCCTGACGGCGCAACCGAGTTTCAAGATCGCCGCCCTGGAAGCGGGGGCGCGCGACTTCATCAGCAAGCCCTTCGACCTGATGGAAGTGCACAAGCGCATCCACAACATGCTGGAAGTGCGCCTGCTGTATAAGGAACTGGCGCAATACAGCAAGCAGCAGCAGGAGCTGGCGCTGCACGACCCGCTGACGGGCCTGCCCAACCGTCGCCTGCTGGAAGACCGCATCGAACATACGCTGCAGCAATCGGCGCGCCAGCGCGGCAAATCGGCCATCCTGTACCTGGACCTGGACGGTTTCAAGGCCATCAACGACAGTTATGGCCACGGCTATGGCGATGACATCCTGAAAATGGTGGCGACCCGACTGGTGAGCGCGTCGCGCAAGGAAGACACGGTGGCGCGCATCGGCGGCGACGAGTTCGTCATCGTGCTGGGCAACCTGGCTGGCAAGGGCGACGCGCGCGAACCGGCGGCCAAGCTGATCGAAGTCATTTCCGAACCGTATTTCATCAACGACCTGACCCTGCGCCTGTCGACCAGCATCGGCATCGCCATCTATCCGGATGACGCCAGCACCGTCGAATCGCTGCTCGGCGCGGCGGACACGGCCCTGTACGAAGCCAAGCGCGCCGGCAAGAACCGCTTTTGCTGTTCGCCACACGAAGTGATCAACAGCCAGGTGAACCTGCAGCAAAGCGGCATCCCCTCGATCGCCTGATTTTTATTGCGCGCTGCCCAGGAAAAAACCGGCAAGCCTCACGGCCAGCCGGTTTTTTTCATGGGCGAAACGCCCTACTTCTTGCCAGCCGTGACTTCATGCTGGCCTGCATGCTGGTGGTCCGTTTGCGCATTGACGGTTTCCGGCGGTACTTCGATGCGCGTGATGCCGGCATCGACGGAAATCGGATCGCTGGCGGGGAAAGTCATTTCCACGGCATCGTCGAGCAATTCTTCCTTGGCACGCTCTTCGCCGCTCATGCCCTCTTCATCGGCCAGAATGGCGAGCGCGCTGGCCCATTTGACGAAATTGAGGTTGGACAGTTCGCGCACGGTGTTCACGCCAAACGCTTGCTGCAAGGCCTTGGCATCCTTCGCGCTGACGCCGCGCAGGGCGCTGATGGGCGCATTGACGATGTCGCGGAAGCTTTTGTCGAGGTATTCCTGGTCGACGATGGTATCGATATTCATGGCATGTCCTTTCGTTTCGGTAAGCTGGCCTGTGCTGCGAGGCTGCATGGGGTAATGCACAACCCCACTATGGCAGCGTGCCGCGCCCAAGTATGTGCGCAGCCGTACGTAACGAAGGGAACGGTCCCTGCTGGCACAAACGAAAATATTGCATACAATATAAAAGTAATGGGAGGAGATTAAAATTGCCGAAAAGACAGAAATTTTCCATCCATGCGCCCCGCGATGGAATCCTCATGTATGATCCACCACTTGAATTTGGTCCTCACCTTTCACCATTCACGGGGCGCTATGTCCGCACAAACAGATCCGAACAAGGAAACGGCCCAGGCCGATGCGGAACGCGCCGCCGATCTCAGCGAGTTGCTCGGCCATGTCAACACCAGCTGGGACAATGAACGGCGCGCCCTGTCGCGCCAGCTGCACGACAGCCTCGGCTCCTCGCTGACGGCGCTGACCATGCACTTGTCGCTGCTGACGCAAAAAATGCCGCAGGAAGCGGCCTTGCTCGACCGTGCGGCAACCATGAAGCAATTGCTGCTGAACGTGATTGAAACCAACCGCCAGATGCAGATGAAGCTGTGGAACGACAAGCTGGAATTTCTTGGGGTGAATGTGGCGCTGGGCGAACTGGCCACGCAATTTGCCGAACAACACCAGATCACCGTGCGCTGCAGCCTGCCCGAAGATGAACTGATTTGCCCGCGCAACGTGGGCGTGGCCCTGCTGCGCACCCTGGAAGAAGCGCTCAGCAACATCGCCGCGCACGCCCATGCCACGCAGGTGGACATCATCATCGACGACAACGACGAAGCGCTGATGATGACAGTAAAGGATAACGGCACGGGCTTGCCAGCCAGCGAACCGGCCGAAATGAGCAAGCACGGCCTGCGCGCCGTGCGCGAGCGCGTGCATTACCTGGGCGGCAGCCTGAGCCTGACGGCCAATCCGCAAGGCGGCACGGCCCTGACCGTCGTCTTGCCGCGCATTAGTCCCAAAGAATAGTCATTCCCTGGCAGCATCAGGCCGGAACACCGCCGGAGCGCCCTGCCCCGCTGAACGTTGCAACGACAGGAGACCGCATGCAAGGACTGATCCCCACCGTACTGGCAGCGCTGCTGGCCATGGGCGCCGCCCAGGCCGCCGACAAGACCGTGCCGCCGCCGGAAACCGTGGACAAGCTGGCCTGGCTGGCCGGCTGCTGGAACGTCGACGGCGCCGAACCCGGTTCCGGCGAACAATGGAGCACGGCCGCCGGCGGCACCATCCTCGGCACCAGCCGCACCGTCAAGGGCGGCAAGACGACGGCCTTTGAATTCGTGCAGATCCGCCTCACCGACCCGGGCCAGCTGGCCTACATCGTGCAGCCGTCGGGCCAGCCGCCCGTGATCTTCAATCTGCTGCGCCAGGACAAGCCGAATGAATTCATCTTCGCCAACCTGGACAATGACTTCCCCAGCCGCATCATCTACCGCCACGACAGCGAGCGCATCCTGCATGCCAGTATCGTTGGCACCATGAAAGGCAAGCTCACCACCATCGATTTCCCCATGACACGGGGCCGTTGCGAAGCGGCGCCCCTCACGCGCGGCAAATAAAAAGGGGCCTTGCGGCCCCTTTCTGTTCGGATACACGCTGGTTTAATGCAACTTGACCTGCGGCGTGCTGCGCTTGATCAGGAAGCGGCCCATGGCCATGACGGCCGTGCGCACGCTGCCCAGCACGGCATTGTGGTGCATCAGGTGCAGGCTGACGTACATCATGCGGGCCACGAAACCTTCGACGAACCAGCTCAGGCCCTTGAGCGAACCCATCAGAGTTCCCACCGAGGTGGTGCGGCCGAACGAGACGAGCGAACCGTAGTCCAGGTATTCATACGGCTTGGTTTGCGGCGGCTTGCCCTTCGCTTGCAGCAGGAAGGTTTTCAACAGGTAATCGGCTTGCTGGTGAGCAGCCTGGGCGCGCGGCGGCACCAGCTTGCCATCCGGCCCCATGCAGGCGGCGCAATCGCCGAGCGCGAAGATATTCGCATGGCCCTGCACATTGAGCATGCCCGTCACTTCCAACTGGCCGGCGCGGTTGGTCGGCAAGCCCAGGGTGGACAGGAATTCCGGCGCGCGGATGCCGGCGGCCCACACGCAGATATCGGCCGCATAGCTGGTGCCGCTGGCCACCGTCACCTTGTCGGCCTCGATCGTGGTGACGCGCGTATCGGTCACCACCGTGATGCCATGCTGGTGCAGCAGTTTCGAAGCGGCGATGGAGACGCGCTCGGGCAGCGGCGCGAGGATGCGCGGCGCCCCTTCGAGCAGGGTGATGCGCACATCCTTGATGGCGTTGAGATTCTGGAAACCATACGCGGCATACACGCCGCTCGCTTCGCGCAATTCGGCCGCCAGCTCCACGCCCGTGGCGCCGCCGCCGATGATGACGATGTCGACGCCGGGATGGCCCGCGTCGCCCTGGCGCTGCTCGGCCATGGCAAGCAGTTTCAGCAGGGTCAGACGGAAACGTTCGGCGTCTTCCGTGGCATTCAGGGAAATCGTGTTTTCCTGGGCGCCAGGCACGCCGAAGTAATTCGAGGTGCTGCCCACGGCCAGCACCAGCTGGTCGTAGGTGACAGTGCGCTGCGGCAAGAGCTGTTCATCCTTGTCCGTGGCGATGGCGCCCACGGTGAGGCTGTTCGACGCGGCGTCGAGCCCGATCAAAGGGCCATAGACATAGGTAAAACCATTGTCATGCGCCAGCATCTGGTACGACAGGCCCTCTTGATGAATGTCCAGGGTGCCGGCCGCCACTTCATGCAGCGACGGCTTCCAGATGTGGTACAGGCGGCTGTCGACCAGGGTGACCTGGCCGGCGCCGAGCTTGCGGCTGAGTTTGCAGGCCAGCTCCAGGCCGCCTGCACCTCCCCCTACGATAACGATTTTACTATGCAAAGATCCTCCTGCTTGTTAATCCCGGTGCCCGTTGCCATTGCCATGACCGTTGCCATGACCCTTGCCTGGCTTGTCATCATGCTTGTCACGCTTGCCTTCATGCTTGTCGCGCTTGTCATCATGCTTGTCATAATGGCCGCGATCACGGTCGTGGTCCCTATAGTCGGGACGGCCATGGTCGCCATGCTGCTGGCGGTAACGGGGCGCATACTGGTTGTTATACCAACTATCCTGGACGAAATATACCTCTTGGTTACAGGCATTATACTTGCGGCAGTGCTTGGACCAATGTTTCGCATGGCCGGGCGGCACGCGCAGGTAGATCGGCGCGGCCGAATAGTATTGCGGGCGCTGCACGATGACGGGCTGGGCGTAGATCAATTGCGGCGCGGGATAGTCGCCAATGTCGAGGCGGCCATAAAAGCCGGGCTGGCCGACGGTGACGGAGACGCCGACCTGGGCAACGGCGGCGGTGGCGGCCGACAGCAAGACGGCGGCGAGAATGAGGGTTTTCATTAGGGCACTCCTTTTATCAGTTATGCCGTCATTGTAGACCTTGTGCAACCAACTGTTTGTTCGCAAGGACACATAAGGAATCCCGTCGCAATCTCACCACAGCTTGCCCAAAGGCACGACCAGGCCGCTGAACAGCGACCAGTCCGGCGACGCCGCCGTCAAGCCGCGCGCCACGCCGATGTCGATGGCCAGCCGTGGCCTGGGACTGTAGGTGGCGGCCAGCAACAGCTGCGCCGTGGCCGGCGCGCCGCGCAAGCGCGTGCCCGACACTTCCGCCGTGGCACCCCAGCGCGCGCTGACGGGCGTGGAAAACGAGGTCGCCCAGCCCGTTTGCACCCGGCCGGCGCCAGGGTCCGACGCTCCCAGGCGCGTGGCGTTCAGGTTGGCGTCCATGTGCACGGCGCCCAGGTCGCGGCTGAAAATGCCGTTCAGCGACACGTCGCTCTTGCCGCTGCCGATGCTGTCCTTGGCCGTGGGCAACTTCCAGCCCAGTTCCAGGCCCAGCGCCGTGGCGTCGTCGAGCACAAAAGCGCGCTTGAGCACGACCGTCGTGTCGCCCACGCCCGTGTCGCGCCGCCCCGTGTCGTCGCGCGCGCGGACGAAGCCCTCGCCTTCGAGCAACAGGCCCCATTCGGGCGTGAACGCCAGTTTGAACGTGTATGGCAGGCTGGCGCGGCGCGTGTCGTCCGTTTTCGACAGCAAGCCGCCCGCCTCGAATTCCAGCTGGCCCGGCACGGGCAACTGGGCGGGACTGGCCACGGAAGGCCGGTAAGGCAGCACGGGATCGCCCTGCTGCGCCTGCGCCCGGGGCGCCAGGGACAGCAACAGCAGGGGAAAACAGAATAACGGCAGGGCAGGAGACGGCATGGGAAACCCGGAAGTGGCAAACGCGCAATATCGACAGCCTACCACCGCCGCGCCGATCGCGTCCGCTCCAGCCTCGCTCAGGCCAGGCGCCGCACACCCTGCCTGACGCTCGCCACCGGCCGGCGCAGCGGCGTGACGTTGTTGCTGACCGACGCCACGGCGATGTGCTCGGCGTGGGCATGCAGGCGGAACACGCCCACCAGTTCCGTCAGGGTCTGCGCCTGATCCTGCAGCGATGCGGCGGCTGCGGCCGCCTCTTCCACCAGGGCCGCGTTTTGCTGCGTCACCTGGTCCATCTGCAGCACAGCCTGGTTGACTTGCTCGATGCCGGCGCTTTGTTCGGCGCTGGCGGCCGTGATTTCCTGCATGATATCGGCCACCTGGCGCACGCTGGCGACCACTTCATCCATCGTCTTGCCCGCGTCATGCACGAGTTGGGAACCGATTTCCACCTGCTCGACGGAGTCGCCGATCAGGGTCTTGATTTCCTTGGCGGCACTGGCAGAGCGTTGCGCCAGGTTGCGCACTTCGGACGCCACCACGGCAAAACCGCGCCCCTCCTCGCCCGCCCTGGCCGCTTCCACGGCCGCGTTCAAGGCGAGGATGTTGGTCTGGAAGGCGATGCTGTCGATGACGCTGATGATGTCGACGATCTTGCGCGAGGACGCATTGATCGATTCCATCGTCTGCACCACCTGCCCCACCACGGCGCCGCCCTTGCCGGCCACATCGGATGCGGCACCGGCCAGCGCATTGGCCTGGCGCGCATTGTCCGCGTTCTGGCGCACGGCCGACGTCAGCTCCTCCATCGATGACGCCGTTTCTTCCAGCGAACTGGCCTGCTCTTCCGTGCGCGACGACAGGTCGAGGTTGCCCTGAGCAATTTCGCCCGAGGCCGTGTTGATGGTGTCCGTGCCCGAGCGCACCTGGCTGACGATGCCGACCAGCTTGTCGCGCATGGTCTTCATGGCGAACAGCAGGCTGGCGCTGTCGTGGCTGGCCGTGCGGATATCGACGGTGAGGTCGCCCTCGGCGATGGCGCCGGCGATCTTGACGGCATACGCCGGTTCGCCGCCCAGCTGGCGCGTCAGTCCGCGCGTGATCAGCGCGCCCAGCGCCAGGCCGGCGGCCATGCTGCCCAGCACCAGCGCGATCATGAAGCTGCGGCTGGCCTGGTACACGCCGGAGGCCTGCTCGGACGCCGCCTTGGCGCGCTCTTCCTTCTGCAGCGAGAGTTTATCCAGCACGCCATCGAGTTCATCGGCATGCTGGCGCGTCTTGTTGAGCAGCTCGACCAGTTGCGCGCTGCGCTGGGCCAGCGGCTCGGCCGCGGCCAGGGTCAGCGCCTGCTGCATGGTGGCGATGTACTCGGCTTCGACGGCGGCGAAGCGGGCAAACAGTTCCTTGGCCGCTTGCGTGACGAACAACGGTTCCGCCTTGGCAAGGTAACTTTTATTTAACTCGAGGAATTTGGCGATGTCGGCCTGGCGCGTGGCGCGTTCCTCGGCGGTCGTGGCCAGCAAAAAATTGCTGCGCGCGCGGCCCACCTTGATCAGGGCGATATTGGCTTCCTTGATGTACGACAAGCCCAGCAATTCATGGTTGTACATCTGCCCCGCCATGGTATCGATCTTGCCCATGTTGAAGATGCCGATGCCGGCCACGATGGCCCCCATCAGCGCGACGCAGAAAAATGCCGCCAGCAAGCGCGTTCCCACCTTCATCCGGTTCAACATGATTTCCCCCATAGGCTGGCTGACACTCGATGCAACTGGAGCGTACTGGCTTGAATATAAAGAAAAATCACGGAAAAAAATGCTCGGATTGTCACCAAACAACAATTCCTTGATTTACAACAACATGGAAAACGGCTTGCCATGCTAGGCAAGCCGTTCGGGCATGGGCCTGGCGGCCCCCGTTAATGGCCCGCGTGCGCGCCAGGTTTGCGCACCGTCATCTCGACGCTCCCCTTGGCCGGCAACTTGCCCGCCCCCTGGCCGCGCACGGGTTCCGGCAAGGCGCCCGTCCACTCATAGGCCACGCTGCCGGCCGGATGCTTGTACCAGCCCGGGTCGCGGTAGTCGCCCGGTTTCTGGTCCTTGCGCACCTTGACCGTCGTAAACATGCCGCCCATGCCGATCGCGCCGAAGGGGCCGTCGCCGGCCATCATCGGCAGGGTGTTGTCGGGGATCGGCATCTGCATCTCGCCCATGTCGGCCATGCCCCGCTCGCCCATCACCATATAGCCGGGCACAAGCTGGTTGATCTTCGCCGCCACGCCCTGGTGGTCGACGCCGATCATGGTCGGCACGTCATGTCCCATGGCATTCATCGTGTGGTGCGACTTATGGCAGTGGAAAGCCCAGTCGCCCAGGTCCGTGGCCGTGAATTCCACGGCGCGCATCTGGCCGACGGCAATGTCGGTCGTCACTTCGGGCCAGCGCGACTCGGGGCGCGTCCAGCCGCCATCCGTGCCCGTCACCTCGAATTCGTGGCCATGCATGTGGATCGGGTGGTTCGTCATGGTCAGATTGCCCACGCGCACGCGCACCTTGTCGCCCTGGCGCACGACCATGGGATCGATGCCGGGGAAGACGCGGCTGTTGAAGGTGAACAGATTAAAATCCGTCATCGTCATGATCTTCGGCGTGTAGCTGCCGGGATCGATGTCATAGTTGCTCAGCAAGAAGACGAAATCGCGGTCCACCTTCATGAAGTTCGGGTCTTTCGGATGCGTGACCCAGAAGCCCATCATGCCCATGGCCATCTGCGTCATTTCATCGGCATGCGGGTGGTACATGAAGGTGCCGGGCCGCTTGGCAACGAATTCGTAGACGAAGGTCTTGCCGGGAGGAATACCCGGCTGAGTCAGGCCCGTGACGCCGTCCATGCCATTGGGCAAGCGCTGGCCATGCCAGTGCACGCTCGTGTGTTCCGGCAACTTGTTGGTGACAAAGATGCGCACGCGGTCGCCCTCCACCACTTCGATGGTGGGACCGGGCGACTGCCCGTTGTAGCCCCATAGATTCGCCATCATGCCGGGCGCCAGCTCGCGCACGACGGGTTCGGCCACCAGGTGAAATTCCTTGACGTTGTTGTTCATGCGCCAGGGCAAGGACCAGCCATTCAGGGTGACGACGGGGTTGTATGGACGCCCGTTCGGCGGCGGTGGCGGCGCCTTCGTCTCCGCGCCGGCCATGCTGACGGCTTCCGGCAACGATGCCGCACCGACTCTGCTGACGGCCGCGGCACTCAAGGCGACGGCGCCCGCGTTCATGAAAAAGTTTCTACGTGTAATCATCATTATTCCTTCTCGGCAGGGCCGCTGCCATTGATGGCCGATTGCAATGTCGTTTGCGCGATCCAGAAATCGCGCTGGGTCTCGATGGCGCTGTTGACGCTGGCGACCTGCTCGCGCGCGTCGGCCAGCAGTTCGAACACGCTGGCCAGCATGCCGTTGTAGCGCAGCAAGACTTCATGCGAGATCGTCTTGCGCAGCGGCACGACTTCATCGCGGTAGTGGCGGGCCAGGTCGTAAGCCGTGCGGTAGCTGGAATACGCCTCGCGCACTTCCGAGCGGGCCTTGACGGCCGTGCCCGCCGTGCGCTGCAGCGACTGTTCATATAGCGCTTGCGCCCTGGCGTTGCGCGCCGCACCCCAGTCGAACAGGGGCAATTCCAGCGACACTTCATAGCCGTTTTCGCGCGGCGCCTCGCTCGTGCTCTTGTTGGTGTAACCAACGTCAAGCACGTTGATGAAACCCGTCACCTTGGACAGGCCCAGCGCGCTGGCCGTCGCCTGTGCGTCAAGCTTCGCTCTTTGCACGTCGAGGCGCTGCTCCATCGCTTGCGCCTCGATATTGCCCGCCTCGGCTGGCTCGGCCGGCAAGTCGGGCAGGCGCGACGGTAAAGTGAAAGCCGTCTGCTTGCCCCACAGGCCCAGCAGCCGCGTCAGGTGTTCGCGCGTGGCCGTGGCCTGGTGGCGCGCGCGGGCCAGGTCGCCGACGGCGTCCGCGTAAAACACTTGCTGGCGCGCCTGGTCGAGGCGGCTCCAGTTGCCCGCCTGCTGCAAGCGCGTGGCCAGTTCCGCGCCCGCCTCGGCCGACAGCAGCGCCCGCTGCATGAACGCTTCCGTCTGCACGGCGGCCACGGCATTGAAGTAGGCGCGGCGCGTGTCGGCCGCCAGTTGCACGGCGCTGCTGGCGGCCTGCAGCTTGGCTTGCTCAAAACGGCCCCGCTCGATGTTGACGCGCATCGGCATGGTCAGCAAGCCGGCCAGATCGAAGCTGACGCCGCGGTCGATTTCATTGCCGTGGCTGCCATGCGAGCGGCCGAACGACAGGCCGGGATTGCGCAAGCGCCCCGCCTGCACCAGATCCGCCTCGGACGCGCCCAGTTCGGCCAGCGCCACTTTCATGCCGTGATTGTTCATCAGGGCGATGCGCACAGCGCTGTCGGCGTCCAGCGGCTGGGCCAGCAGGGCAGCCAGTTTTTCCTCGCCGCCCTTGTCCGTCAGCGCGTCGGGGGCGCCCGTGCGGGCGTCGGCCAGCGTGGACACCGTGCGCATGCCGCCATCGGGGCTGAAGCTGGCGCAGCCGCTGAGCAGCAGGACGGCCGCCAGCGCCAGCGGCGTCAAACAAGTTGATTTTGTGAAGCTGGCCATGTCAATGTCCTTCATGCTGGTGTGGCTGATGTTGCTGGGCGGGCTGGGCGGCCGGCTTGGGACTCGGCTTCTCCATCGGCATCTTGTGGCCCTCCATCTTGTGGCCTTCCATCTTCATCATGCCCATGTGGCCGCCGGCCTTGCCGACTTTGTCGTTGAGGGCGCGCCAGGTCTGGTCGGGCGTGGCGTCATCCTCGGCGGCGGGACGGTAGCCGGCGAAGGCGGAGCGGTAAGTGGTGGCCGGCACGGAGGCTTGCGCCTCTTGCGGGGCGGAGGGGGCGGGCGTGGATGTGGCCGGGCCGGCGGCGCTGGCGGCCAACGGCAGCACAGCCAGCGCAAGGCTGAACAGGTGTTTCATGGTATTCCTTGAATGACAGGGTATGGCGCGGCGGGCGCGCGACTGGAACGTCGGCGTACGGCCGGCACGGCCTCGATGGACGTGCGGCGGCCGCACCGCCGGGTTCACGGGCGGTCAGGCGGAGCGCGTGCTTCTCGGGGGACGTTCGGGACCCGGCGGGATATGCCCGGCGAACCGGGAATCGGGCGCCAGCGCCGGAGGCGGCGCGCGCAGGGTCAGGGCGTGCAGGGCCGGCATGCCGGGCGGCGCCGTGGCGCCCACGGTGCAGGCGCCATGGTTGCTGCAATCGTGGCCGTGGTGCGTGGCGCCGCCATCGTCCATGGCCATGGTCATCGGCTGGTCCGCCATCCGCATGTCGGCCATCTCGGTCATGTCGTGGCACTGGGGCGCCTGCGCCTGGGTTGCCATGACGGTCACCGTTGCCGCCAGCTCGTCCACGCAGCAGCTGCGCATGGCCGACGCAAAGCCCTGCATGGGCAGCGTGACGGCCAGCAGCCAGAGCAGCGAGCGGGCAAGATAGCGGAAAAAGGCAGGGTTCATGGCACGACTATAAACCTTCCCACACGAGGAAGGTCAAGTCCCTATTCAAGCGCGCTGGCCGTGCGTCAGCCAGATCACGTACACGCCGTAGTAGCCCTGCCCCTCCAATATGACTTGGCCATCGGCAAAATAGATTTTCTCCACTTTATTGACGGTGAAATACGCGCGGCCATCGGCCGCCTCCACGTCGCCCCAGTAACGGTCACGGGGCCGGCAGTAGCCGCTGGCGCGCCCGATTGCCCACATCAGGTCGCCGATCATGAAGTCATCAATCATTTCGGCCAGCAGCGGCCGGTGGCCCGCCAGCATGCCCGTGATGTCGGGATAGCCAGCGTCCCTGAGCGCGGGCAAGTCGCTTTCCTCGTATTGCAGGTCGTCTTCGCGGCAATCCTGCACGAAACTGTTGAAGGGCGCGTCGAGCAAGCCAGGCAGCACCGCTTCCGGCACGCTCAGGCGAAACGGGTGCAGCGGCAGCACGCTGTGCTGGCCATAGTTGAGTTCGCGGCAGCCGAGGAAGGCCAGCGGATGGCGCTGGCCATTGACCTCGCAGTGCACGCCGGATACCTGCGCCATCAACTGCCCATCCCCGCCGCCCGCATCAGCAGGCGCATCGCCCAGGCCGCCAAGCCCAGGGTCGCCACGCTGGCCAGCCAGAGGCCGGCCATCCACGCCAGTCGCTTCCACCATGTCTGTTGTCCTTGTCCTCGCATCAGTGATACCCGTCTTCCGGCAAGACTTTGCCACGAAACACATAATATGACCACACCGTATACATCAGGATCACGGGAATGATGAACAGCGCGCCCACCAGGGTAAAGCCCTGGCTTTGCGGCGGCGACGACGCCTCCCAGATCGATACCGACGGCGGGATGATGTTGGGCCACACGCTGATGCCCAGGCCCGTGTAGCCGAGGAAGACGAGCGCCAGCGTGCACAGGAACGGCGCCACCTGCCGTCCCTGCCGCAGGGAGCGCAGCAGCAACCAGCCCGCGCCCAGCACCAGCAGCGGCACGGGCAAAAACCAGAACAGGTGCGGCAGCGCAAACCAGCGCGCGGCGATGGCCGGGTCGACCAGCGGCGTCCAGGCGCTGATGACGGCGATCACGCCCAGCAGCAGCCACACGAGCGTGCGCGTGATGCGGCTGGCGCGCGCCTGCAGCCTCCCCTGCGTCTTCATGATCAGCCAAGTGCTGCCCAGCAAGGCATACGCCGCCACCAGCCCCGCGCCCGTGAACAGCGAGAACGGCGTGAGCCAGTCCAGCGCGCCGCCCGCATAGCTGCGCCCCTCCACCGGCATGCCCTGGATGTAGGCGCCCAGGGTCACGCCCTGGAAGAAGGCGGCCGCCACCGAGCCGGCGATGAAGGCCTTGTCCCACACATGGCGCTCATGCTCGCGCGCCTTGAAGCGGAATTCGAAGGCCACGCCGCGGAAGATCAGGCCCATCAGCATGAAGCTGAGCGGCAGATAGCAGGCGCTGAGCACGACGGAATAGGCGAGCGGAAAGGCCGCCAGCATGCCGGCGCCACCGAGCACCAGCCAGGTTTCATTGCCATCCCAGACGGGCGCCACCGTATTCATCATCACGTCGCGCTCGCTCTTGTCCTGGAAAAACGGATACAGGATGCCGATGCCCAGGTCGAAGCCATCCATCACCACATACATCATGATGCTGAACAGGATAATAATGGCCCACAGTAGTGGCAGATCAATGCCCATGCGAATGTCCTCCTTGCGCTTGTTCTTGCAGATGCGCGGCCGAGATCGGCCGTGCCGGCGTGCGTTCCTTGCCGGGACCGCCATGCTCGACGCTCTCCCCTTCGTGCGGCCGCGGCCCCACGCGGATCAGGCGCAGCAAGTAGCCTATGCCCGTGCCAAACACGGCAAAATAGATGACGACGAACAACAGCAAGGTGATGCCCAGCTGCGTGGCGCCATGCGCCGAGACGGCGTCTTCCGTGCGCAGCAAGCCGTACACGGTCCACGGCTGGCGGCCGATCTCCGTCGTGTACCAGCCGGCCAGCATGGCCACCAGCCCGCTGGGCCCCATCCACAGGGCGCAGCGCAGGAACAGGCGCGAGCGCCACAAGGTGCCGCGCCAGCGCAGCCATGCGCTCCAGATGCCCAGCCCGATCATCAGCATGCCCAGCCCCGCCATCAGGCGGAACGACCAGAACACGGCCGCCGAATTGGGCCGGTCGCGCGGCGCGAATTCCTTCAGGGCGGGTATCGTGCCATTCCAGTCGTGCGCCAGGATCAGGCCGCCCAGGCGGGGGATTTCCACCTTGTACAGGGTTTCCTCGCGCGTCATGTCGGGCCAGCCGAACAGGATCAGCGGCGTACCCTCGTTGCCCGTGTTTTCCCAGTGGCCTTCCATGGCGGCGATCTTCGCCGGCTGGTGCTCCAGGGTATTCAAGCCATGCACGTCGCCGATCACGGCCTGGATGGGCGCGACGACCAGCAGCATGGACAAACCCATGCTCATCATCTTGCGGATGGCCGCGTTGTCATTGCCGCGCAGCAAATGCCAGGCGGCCGACGCCACCACCAGCAAGGCCGTGGCGAGGAAGGCGGCCACGCTCATGTGCAGCAGCCGGTACGGGAACGAGGGATTGAAGATGACGGCCAGCCAGTCCACGGGCACGACCCGCCCGTCGATGATTTCATGGCCTTGCGGCGTCTGCATCCAGCTGTTCGAGGCGATGATCCACGTGGCCGAGATCAAGGTGCCCAGCGCCACCATGGCCGTGGCGAACATGTGCAGGCCGGGCCCGACGCGGTGCCAGCCGAACAGCATCACGCCGAGAAAACCCGCTTCCAGGAAGAAGGCCGTCAGCACTTCATAGGCCAGCAGCGGCCCCGTGATGCTGCCCGCGTAATCGGAAAAGAAACTCCAGTTGGTGCCGAACTGGTAAGCCATGACGAGGCCGGAAACGACGCCCATGCCGAAGTTGACGGCGAAGATCTTCGACCAGAAATGGTACAGGTCGCGGTACACGCCGTCCTGCGTGCGCAGCCACGCCGCTTCCAGCACCGTCAAGTAACTGGCCAGGCCGATCGTGATTGCAGGAAAAATGATGTGGAACGAGATGGTGAAGCCGAACTGGACGCGCGCCAGTTCCAATGCAGAGAGCCCTAACATGTGTTGCCTTCCCGACGTGAGACGTCTGTTTTACCCAGGCCTCCACTCTAGGCTTTTGCGGTAAAACATAACAGACTCAGAAACAGGAGAAAACATAGGATCAGTTTGGGTCGTCCCCCATGACAAGGCCGGACCGCTGCGGCGGAACCGGGCCTCAGGCGGGCTCGGCCAGGCCCACGCGGTTGCGGCCGTTTTCCTTGGCCACATACAGGGCCGCGTCTGCCGCCAGCAGCACGGCGTCCGTGCCGCGGTCGCGGTGCGACGACGACACCACGCCCAGCGACACCGTGATGGCGCCCGCGCCGGGGATCTCGGCGGCGGCCACCTTGGCGCGCAGGCGCTCGGCCACCTGCATGGCCACGTCCAGGTCGGCATCGGGCAGCAGCATGATGAATTCATCGCCGCCATTGCGGCACAGCACGTCGGCATCGCGCGAACACGCGCGCATCAGCTGCGCCAGGCGCAGGATGACGTCGTCACCCACGGCGTGGCCCCACTGGTCGTTGACTTGCTTGAAATGGTCGATATCGATGGCGATGACGGAAAACGGCCGCGCCTGCGCCTGCCAATCGTCCAGCGCCGCCGCCATGCCGCGCCGGTTCGCCAGGCCCGTCAGCGGGTCCGTCTGCACGTCGGTCTTCAGCTTGCCGATCTTGTTCTGCAACAACGCCAGCCCCTTCAGCAAGGCTTTCTTGATCTGCGCCGCCTCCACATACCAGGAGCGGATGGCGGCGAGTTGCTCGGCCGTGCCCGGCGCGTCCATGCGCCGCGCGCCCTCGGCCAGTTGCACCAGGGGACGCGAAATCAGGCTGGCCAGCCACCAGATGAATGGCAGGCTCAGCAAGGCGATCGGCAGGGAATGCCACACCGTGTTGGCCATCAGCTGGTTCAGCGGCGCCAGGGTCATGGCCGTCGGCCGCTGCGCCACGATGCCCCAGCCCGTCGACGGCATGATGGCGTAGCCGGCCAGCATGTCCACGCCCAGGCTGTTGTGCATGCGCCGGTTGCCGCCGCCCTGCTGCGCGATGATGGCGTCGATGACGTCATTTCTGCCGGCCACGTCGCCCAGGCGCTCGGGATCCGGGTGGTACAGCAGGCGCCGGTTCTGGTCCACCACGTACAGGTAGGAGCCGTCGCGGTAGTAATGCTGGCCCAGCATGGTGTACAGGATGTTTTTCTGTTTCAGGTAGATGCTGCCGCCCACATAGCCGAGATAGCGACCATCCTTGCCCAGGATGGGATGCGAAATGAAGACGACCAGGTTGCCGGCCGAGGAGACGTAGGGCTGCGTCACCAGCGGGCGCCGTTCGCGCAGCGCCTGCACGGCGCCGGCCGAATCGAGCGTGCGGTTTTTCAGGGCCAGGGTTTCCGGCGACACGCCCAGCACCTTGCCCTGGGCATCGACGATGAGCACGGAATTGAAGCTGTTCGTTTGCAGGCGCAGGCGCTGCGCCTCGTCCGTCAGCCATTGTTCGTCCCCCATGCGCGAGGGCAGGCTGCCGGCGCTGTAGGCCAGCTGCTGGCGCGCCGATTGCAGGAAATCCTCGGCCGTGCTGGCCAGCTTGCTCGCGTAGGCGTGGTTCGCTTCCAGGGTGGTATCGATCAGCAACTGGCGCTGCACGCTGTAGCTGGCATAAAACGTGTTGACCAGGGACACCAGGGCGCTGGCAAAGGCCACGAGCACGATCAAACGGCGCAAATTCATGCGCAGAACAGGTTTAGTCCACATGAGGTCGGCAAGAATCGGGAAAGTATTGCGCTAAAGAAAGGGCGCATTATACCGAGTAAAACGTGCCAAAATAGAAATGTCGCCGTCCCCCATCACGGAATGTGTGCACGCGGCAACGGCATGCGCTGCCGCCTTGACCTGCATCAAGCGTGGATCGCGTGCTTGCGTACCCAGTCGACATAGCGCTGCATCCAGCCCTGGAAGAAGCCGAGGCTGGCAGGACCGATACCGCCATGCTCGTCAAACAGACCGTCCTTGGCCTGGATAAACATTTCGGGCTGACCCAGCAGCGGCACGTCCAGGTAGGCCAGCACATTGCGCAAATGCTGCTGCGCCAGCGCCGTGCCCGTGGCACCGACGGAAACGCCGAGCACGGCGCCCGGCTTGCCGCCCCACACGCTCTGGCCGTACGGACGCGAGCCGTGGTCGAGGGCGTTTTTCAGCACGCCGGGAATCGAACGGTTGTATTCGGGGGTGAGGAAGAGCAAAGCTTGCGAAGCGGAAATGTCGGATTTCAGGCGCAGCACTTGCTCGGCCTGCGCGCCATCGTCATCCTGGTTGTACAGCGGCAAGTCACCGATGTCGATATGCTTGAAGGAAAACTCGGGCGGCGCCAGCTTGACGATGGCGTCGGCCAGCTTGCGGTTGAAGGAATCCTTGCGCAGGCTGCCGACGATGATTGCAACGTTATATTGACTCATAGATATCCCCGATGATGGTGAAAAAAATAGCCCTGGAGTGAACGTCACTGCAGGGCTATCTTGCCACACAATCATCGGGTTTGCGCTGTTTAGCGTGCGGCTTGCGCGAGGCCTTGATACTCGCGGTAATAGCGCCCGCCCAGGTTGGTCAGCACCTCGTAGCCGATGGTATTGGCCATGGCCGCCACGGCGTCGACCGGGTGTTCGGCGCAAATCAGGTCGACGAGGCTGCCCGGCGCGACGCGGTCGCCGGCGATGGCGCTCACGTCCAGGGTGATGGAATCCATCGAGATGGCGCCGATCTGCGGCACTTTCACGCCGTCGACGATGGCCAGGCCCTGGTTGCTCATGCTGCGCAGCCAGCCATCGGCATAGCCGACGGACACCGTCGCCACTTGGCGCGGCTCGCTGGCCGTGTAGCGGCGGCTGTAGCCCACGTGGTCGCCAGCGGCGATCGTGCGCGTCTGCAGCACTTTGCCTTGCAGGCGTACGACCGAGCTCAGGGGATTCGGTTCGCCGCCCTGCGGTCCGATGCCGTACAGGGCCGCACCGGGACGCACCAGGTCGAAATGGTAGTCGGGCGACAGAAAGATGCCCGAGGAATTGGCCAGGCTGGCGCGATACTGCGGCAAACGGGCGCGGATGGCGATGAAACGGGCCAGCTGCTCGCCATTCATGGGGTTGGCACGCTCGTCGGCGCAGGCCAGGTGGCTCATGATGTAGCGCACCTTGATGCCGTCGAGAAAGTGCGGGTCCAGCAGCCAGGCGTCGATTTCCTGCGGCGACAAGCCCATGCGCGACATGCCCGTATCGACCTGCACGATGGCGTCCAGGGTGGTGCCCAGTGCCTTCGCATGCGCGCGCCAGCCAGCCACCTGCGGCTCGCTGTTGAGCACGGGAATCAAGCCGTGGGCCGTGAATTCGCCTTCCGTATCGACGGGCGGGCCGTGCAGCACGAAGATGGCCGCGTCCGGCGCCACGTGCGGGCGCAGGCTGATGCCCTCTTCCAGATGCGCCACAAAAAAGTGCCGGCAACCCTCTTCATACAGGGCCGCGCCCACTTGCGCGGCGCCCAGGCCATACGCGTCGGATTTGACGACGGCGGAACAGGCGGCCGGGTGCGCCTTGTCGCGCAGCAAACGGTAGTTGGCGCGCACGGCGTCGAGGTCCACCGTCAGGATGGCGCCGCTACGTTCCTTGGCAGGCATGCTGGCCGCCATCTCAAGCCACCGCGTGTTGCAGTTTGCCATTGCCCTGCGCGCCGCTGTAGCGGCTGACGGACAGGTCGTCGGCCAGGATCGCCGGTTTTTTCGACGACATCAGGTCAGCCAGTAATTGCGCCGAACCGCAGGACATGGTCCAGCCCAGGGTGCCGTGACCCGTGTTGAGGAACAGGTTGCGCAGCGGCGTGCGGCCGACGATCGGCGTGCCGTCCGGCGTCATCGGACGCAGGCCCGTCCAGAAGGTCGCCTCGGCCGTGTTGCCGCCGCCCGGGAACAGGTCGTTGACGACCATTTCCAGGGTTTCGCGGCGGCGCGGGTTCAGGTTCAGGTTGTAGCCAGCGATTTCCGCCATGCCGCCCACGCGGATGCGGTCGTCGAAACGGGTGACGGCGATCTTGTAGGTTTCGTCGAGGATGGTCGACACGGGCGCCTTGGCCGCGTTGACGATAGGCACGGTGATCGAATAGCCCTTCAATGGATACACGGGAATGTCGAGCAACGGCTTCATGAAGCCCGTCGAATAGGAACCCAGGGCAACCACGTAGGAATCGGCCTTGACGATTTCCGCGCCGCATTGCACGCCGGCGATTTCATCGCCCTGCGTCAGCAAGGCGTCGATGGACACGCCATAGCGGAACTTCACGCCCAGCGCCTCGGCCATCTCGGACAGGCGGGTGGTAAACAGCTGGCAATCGCCCGTTTCATCGTTGGGCAGGCGCAAGCCGCCAAACAGTTTACCCTTGACCGCTTCGAGGGCCGGCTCGGCGCGCGACAACTCATTGCGCTGCAGCACTTCGTACGGCACGCCCGCGTCTTTCAACACTTCGATATCCTTGGCGGCGTCGTTGTATTGCTTTTCCGTGCGGAACAATTGCATCGTGCCTTGCTGGCGGCCTTCATAGGTGATGCCGGCCTCGGCACGCAGCACCTTGAAGCAGTCGCGGCTGTACTCGGCCAGGCGCACCATGCGTTCCTTGTTCACCGCATACGCTTCCGGTGTGCAATTACGCAACATCTGCCACATCCATTTGAGCTGGGCGGCGCTGCCGTCGAGCGAGATGGCCAGCGGCGCGTGGCGCTGCATCATCCATTTCACGGCTTTCAAAGGAATGCCGGGCGCAGCCCATGGCGAAGCGTAGCCGGGCGAGATCTGCCCCGCATTCGCAAAGCTGGTTTCCAGTGCCGGGCCCGGCTGGCGGTCGATGACGGTCACCTCATGTCCTGCCTTGGCCAGATAGTAAGCACTGGTGACGCCGATGACGCCGCTACCCAGAATCACGATACGCATAGTTTCCTCATTATATTTTTTAGGCTAACGCCAGATTAACCGCTATCATATTGGGAAAGAGCCAGTATTTGTTCACGTATAAATCGAGATATTCAGCAATAAATCATGAGAATCCTTAAAGAATCGGCACGTGGCCTC
Organism: Janthinobacterium rivuli; assembly: GCF_009208735.1. GTDB lineage: Bacteria > Pseudomonadota > Gammaproteobacteria > Burkholderiales > Burkholderiaceae_D > Janthinobacterium. Next base: position 178,260 of record NZ_WFLJ01000004.1, read on the forward strand.
GACAAGCTGGATCGCCACATCCTGCGCATCCTGCAGCAGGATGGCCGCATCTCGATGAAAGACCTCGGTGAACAGGTGGGCCTGTCCATCACGCCCTGCATCGAGCGGGTCAAGCGCATGGAGCGCGACGGCGTCATCACGGGCTATCACGCCAAGGTGAACCCGGCCGCGCTGGGCGCCAAGCTGCTCGTTTTTGTAGAGATTACCCTCAATCAAAAATCCGCGTCCGCCTTCGAGCAATTCCGCCGCGAAGTGCTGCAAATTCCCGAGGTGCAGGAATGCCACCTGGTGTCGGGCGACTTCGATTACCTGATCAAGGCGCGCATCCATGAAATGGCCGAGTACCGCAAGCTTCTGGGCGACATGCTGCTGCAGCTGCCCGGCGCCGCGCAATCGAAAAGCTATGTGGTGATGGAAGAGATCAAGGAAACCCTGGCGCTCTCGACCGACGTATTACAAAACCGATAAAGGTAGCGCCTGCCGGTACCAAGAGCATCACATTTTGCGCCTTTGTATAATCTGGTAGCACATTCGCAGCGACACAAGCACACTCCCTCCTGACATCACGCCCGTCCCCTCTGAGATTGGAAGCAGTGATGCACACTGGGAGTCCCTATGAACACATTGATAAAACTGGCAGCTTCCTGCCTCGCGGGCCTGGCCGTGGCCATGTGCACCGCCAGTGAATACAAGGTCAACCGTGCGCCGGACAATGGCGCCATCTATCAAAACATCCAGGTCGGCAAGACCACCCGCCTCGACCTCGACGCTGCCCTGGGCAACGCCACCGTCGTCAGCTTCGATCCCGGCTATGAAGTCTGGGTCTACAAGAACCAGCTGAAAACACCGAGCGTGACGCGCCTGATCCCCCTGCTCGGTGAAAAAGGCACGCGCGAAGTGGCCGTCATGTTCGACCAGGCGGGCATCGTCAAGAAATTCCGCATCCACGAGCCGCGCAGGTAGGTCGCACAGCTAAGATGCGCCCGCCGCGTCCTCTTGTTCTACACTGGCGTTTTATTCTCCGGTGTCCCCATGCTATTACCCGCACGCCTCGCCCACATCTCGGCGGAACAAGACTGGCAACACACGACAGCGTATCCACCGCTCGGCTTCACCCCGTTTTCCGAAGGCGCGCTGGGCAATGGCGACACGTTCGGCCTGTACTGGCCCATCGGCCGCGAAGCATCCGAACCCATCGTCGTCGAAACGTGGCATGACGAGTGGCGCATCCAGCCGCACTTTTCCAGTCTGGACGCGTTTTTGCAAGCCCATGCGGCAGCCGAGGACGAGTATGTCGGCACGCCATCGCTGGCCGACGACCCCGCCTCGCCGCGCGCCGCCTTCCTGGAAGCCAAGGAACAGATCGCCCAGCGCAAGCCGGACGCGGCCATCGCGCTGCTGGAAGGCGCGCTCGCCATCGTGCCCGAATACACGGATGCGCTGACCTTGCTGCATGGCCAATATGTGCGCGCGGGAAGAATCGAAGACGCCGTCACGGTGGCGATCCAGGCCATCATTTCGCCACCGTCATTTGGCGGCCCGCCGCTGAAAGCCTTGCAATGGCTGCGCACGCAGCCGGTGCCGGAAGGGGAACCGGACCCCATCTGGCGCGCCTGCGGGCAGTTGTCGTTCCACTTTGGCGGCAGCAAGGACAATGCCGATTACCCCGTGCTGCTCGCGGCCATCGACACCTACCTGGCGCAGGGCAAGCACGTTTGCGCCGCGACCCTGATGCAGACGTATGCCGAACTGATGAGCGCGGAAACCGTTTCCTTCCAGGAACGCCATGCCTTCGAGCCAGCCGCCTTCATTGCGCGGCAGCTCGCCGTCAGCGCAATGCTGCCCCAGGGCAGCCGCGACCCGGCAAGACTATGGTCAAACGACCTGGCTTAGTTGCTGCCGGAACAGCTTGCGATACGCCGAAGGCGACGTCTGCAAGCTGGCCCGGAAATGCTGGCGCAAGGACAGAGCCGTGCCGAAACCGGCTTCCTGCGCCACGACGTCGATCGACGCCACGCTTTTTTCCAGCAAGCCTTGCGCATGCGCGAGGCGCTGGTTCAGCAGCCACTGCTTGAACGACGTGCCCATGGCCTGGCGGAAGTGGCGCGTGAAATTGCGCCGGCTCATGGCGGCCTGTTCGGCCAGCGCGTCGATGCTGTGCGCCTGGTCCAGCCTGGCCGTCACGCCAGCGAGCACCTCGGCGAAGCGCCCTTCGCTGCCGGACACGGGCAGCGGGCGCTCGATGAATTGCGCCTGCCCGCCCTGGCGGTGCGGCGCCACCAGCAGCCGGCGCGCCACGCGGTTGGCCACCTCGGCGCCCGCCAACTGGCGCAGCAGATACAGGCAGCAATCGAGGCCGGCCGCCACGCCGGCCGACGTCAGCACGCCGCCATCATCCACGTACAGCACTTCCCGGTCCACCCTGACCTTGGGATAGCGGGCCGCCAGCCGGTCCGCCATGCCCCAGTGCGTGGCGGCGCCTTTGCCATCCAACAAGCCCGCCTGCGCCAACGGAAAAGCGCCCAGGCACAGGCCCACCATGCGCGCGCCGCGCCGGCTGGCCGCCTGCAGCGCCGCGACCAGGGGCGCCGCCGCGTCGCGGCAATCGTCGTGCCAGGCCGGCATGATGACGATATCGGCGCCGTCCAGCCCTTCCAGGCCGAACTCGGGCGTGATGGAAAAACCGGCCGCCGTGCGCAAGGGCGCGGGATCGGCGGCACAGACACGCACGTGGAAAGGCGGTAGATCGGCCTCGTCGGTCTGCGCGCCGAACACGAGGCAGGGCACGGACAAGTGGAAGGGCGTCATGCCGTCGAAGGCGATCACGGCCACGTTCAAGGGGGAGGAAGAGGCAGGAAGAATAGGCATGGCCCGATTTTATCGCAGATAGGCCTTTGGGCCACTTTTTGTTTGCGGCGCGCGGACCGAGAATAACGGTATCGAGGAACCCCTTCCTCTTTCAACCGTCTCAGGAGAACCCATGTCCAGCCCAGTTTCCACCGCCCCGCGCCGCGCCCTGCTCGTCATCGACGTGCAAAATGAATACTTCACGGGCGACCTGCCCATCGAATATCCGTCCGTCGATATCTCGCTGCCCAACATCGTCACCGCCATGGCCGCCGCCCGCACCGCCGGCGTGCCCGTCATCGTCGTCCAGCACGACGCGCCGGAAACTTCCCCCATCTTCGCCAGGGGCAGCGACGGCTGGCAGCTGCATCCGCAAGTGGCCGCGTTTGCCGCCGACCACCGCATCAACAAGGTCATGAGCAGCGCCTTCGCGGGCACGGACTTGCGCGCCTGGCTGGAGGGCCACGGCATCGACACCCTGACGGTGATCGGCTACATGACGCACAACTGCGACGCGGCAACCATCTACCACGCCGCCCACGACGGTTTGCAGGTCGAGTTCCTGCAGGACGCCACCGGCACCCTGCCCTACGCGAATGCGGGCGGCACGGCCAGCGCCGAGGAAATCCACCGCGTCTTCAGCGCCGTGTTCCACTCGAATTTCGCCGCCGTCGCCAGCACGCAGGCGTGGCTCGACGCCGTGCGCGAAGGCAAGCCGCTGGAAAAGGACAATATCTACCTATCGAACCAGCGCGCGCGCAAGGCGCAGGCGAACTGACGCCGGCGGGAATGGACGGGTATCATGCGTCCATTCCTTACTTGATGACGCGCTATGCGAAAAATAATTGTGCTCGGTTCAAGCGCCGTTGCTATGTTCCTCCTGGCCACCACCGCCCTGCTGCTGACGGGACTCCACGACAAGCTGGCGCCCGCCGACGTGATCGTCGTGCCTGGCAACACGATCCTGCCCGACGGCACGCCCAGCCCCCGCCTGCAGGCGCGGCTCGACGCGGCGCTGACGCAATTCCAGGCACACCGGGCGCCGCGCATCCTCGTCAGCGGGGCCACTGGCAAGGAAGGATTCGACGAGGCCGCATCGATGGTCCGCTATCTGCAGTCGCGCGGCGTGCCGGCTGGCGCCATCATCGAGGATAATCAAGGCTGGACCACGGACGCCACGGCCCGCAACGCGGCGCTGCTCATGCGCACACACGGCTGGAAGACGGCCATGGTGGCCACGCAATACTTTCACGTGCCCCGCTTCCGGCTGGCGCTGGAACGGGCCGGCATCGTTGTCAGCGGCAACGTGCACGCGCCGTATTTCGAGCTGCGCGACCTGTATTCCGTGCCGCGCGAAACGGTCGGTTACGCCGTGTATTTCATGCGTCCCTGACCACGCGTTTTCACTCGCTCCAGTCGCGCGACCGTTCCACGGCGCGCTGCCATTTGTGCAGCCGGCTCAAGCGCTCGTCGGCCGCCATGGCCGGTTCGAAGCGGCGTCCCACCTGCCACTGGGCGGCGATTTCTTCCTGCGAATCCCAGAAACCCACGGCCAGGCCCGCCAGGTAGGCGGCGCCCAGGGCCGTCGTTTCCGTCACCACGGGACGCACCACGGGCACATTCAAGATGTCGGCCTGGAACTGCATCAGCATGTCGTTGCGGGCCGCGCCGCCGTCGACGCGCAATTCGGACAGCGCGATGCCCGCGTCATCCTGCATGGCCGACAGCACGTCCACGTTCTGGTAGGCCACGCCTTCCAGCGCCGCGCGCGCGATGTGCGCCTTGCCCGTGCCGCGCGTGATGCCGATCAGGGTGCCGCGCGCATACGGGTCCCAGTATGGCGCGCCCAGGCCCGCGAACGCGGGCACGAAGACCAGGCCGCCCGAATCGGGCACGCTGGTGGCCAGCGCTTCCACTTCGGACGAATCGCGGATGATGCCGATGCCGTCGCGCATCCATTGCACGGCCGCGCCCGCGATGAAGGCGCTGCCTTCCAATAAGTAATCGGTCTGGTCCGTTCCCTTGCCCAGGCTCCAGCCCACCGTCGTCAGCAGCCGGTTTTTCGAGGGCAAGGGGCGCTTGCCCACGTTCATCAGCATGAAGCAACCCGTGCCGTAGGTATTCTTCGCCATGCCCGGTTTCAAACAGGCCTGGCCGAATGTGGCGGCCTGCTGGTCGCCTGCGATACCGGCGATCGGCACGGACACGCCCAGCAATTCTGTGTAAGTGTGCGCCGCCACGCCGCTCGATGGCACGACGTCGGGCAGCAGGGAGGCGGGGATGTCGAGCAGCGCCAGCAAGTCCGTGTCCCATTGCAGGGTGTGGATATTGAACAGCATGGTGCGCGCCGCATTGCTCGTGTCCGTCAAGTGGGCGCCGCTCATCTTGTAGATCAGCCAGCTGTCGACGGTGCCGAAGGCCAGCTCGCCCCGTTCGGCGCGCGCGCGGGCGCCGGCCACGTTGTCGAGCAGCCATTTGAGCTTGGTGGCGGAAAAGTAGGCGTCCAGCACGAGACCCGTCTTGCGCTGGATTAAGTCAGCCTTGCCCTGCTCGACCAGTTGCTCGCAGTAAGCCGCATTGCGGCGGTCTTGCCAGACGATGGCGTTGGCGACGGGCTCGCCCGTGGCGCGGTCCCACAGCACCGTCGTTTCGCGCTGGTTGGTCACGCCGATGGCGGCCACGTCGGATGCGGCCACGCCGCTGTCGCGCAAGACCTGCCGCAGCACGCCCTCTTGCGACGCCCAGATGTCGTTCGCGTCATGCTCGACCCAGCCTGGCTGGGGAAAAATCTGGCGAAATTCGCGCTGCGCGCTGGCGTGCGGCCGGCCCGCATGGTCGAACAGGATGGCGCGCGAACTGGTCGTGCCCTGATCTAAAGCAAGTATGTATGTGGTCATGGTCGCTACTACGTCTTTACAGTGAAAGGGGCACAGGCAAACGCCCGTGCCCCGGAACAACGGCGGCAGAAGTTTACACGACTACCTGACCTTGCCTTCTTTCCAAGCCTGCAATAATTTATCGTAGGCAATCGTTTCCCCCTTCGGCTTTTCATTCGCCAGCTTTTTCCATGGCGCATGCTGATCCGACAGATACTGGTTCGGATCGCCTTTCGGATTGAGCTTCGGCGCGCACGCCTTCATGCCGGCCCGCTGCAGGCGCGCCATGACCTGGTCCATTTCCTCGGCCAGGTTATCCATGGCGGCTTGCGGCGTTTTTTCCGCCGTGATGGCCGTGGCCACGTTCTTCCACCACAGCTGCGCCAGCTTCGGATAGTCGGGCACGTTGTTGCCGGTCGGCGTCCACGCCACGCGGGCGGGGCTGCGGTAAAACTCGATCAAGCCGCCGTACTCGTTCGCATGCTTCGTAAAATAATCGTGGCGGATGTCGGAATCGCGGATGAAGGTCAGGCCGACGATGGATTTCTTCAGCGACACGGTTTTCGACGTGACGAACTGCGCGTACAGCCAGGCGGCGGCCTTGCGGTCGTCCGGCGTGGACTTGAACAGGAACCAGGAACCGACGTCCTGGTAGCCGTTCTGCATGCCCTCTTTCCAGTACGGGCCGTGCGGCGACGGCGCCATGCGCCATTTCGGCGTGCCATCCTTATTGACCACTGGCAAGCCCGGTTTCGTCATGCCCGCTGTAAATGCCGTGTACCAGAAGATTTGCTGGGCGATTTCACCCTGCGCCGGCACGGGGCCCGATTCCGAGAAATTCATGCCGTTCGCCTGCGGCGGCGCATATTTCTTCATCCAGTCGATATATTTCGTCAGCGCAAAGACGGCGGCCGGCGAATTGGTGGCGCCGCCGCGCGACATCGAGGCGCCCACGGGCGTGCACTTGTCGGCCGCCACCTTGATGCCCCACTCGTCGACCGGCATGCCGTTCGGAATGCCCTTGTCGGCGGCGCCAGCCATCGACAGCCAGGCATCGGTGAAGCGCCAGCCCAGCGATGGATCTTTCTTGCCGTAATCCATGTGGCCATAGACTTTCTTGCCGTCCAGTTCCTTCACGTCGTTGGTGAAAAAGTCGGCGATGTCTTCATACGCGGACCAGTTCTGCGGCACGCCCAGCTCATAGCCATACTTGGCCTTGAACTTGGCTTGCAAATCCTTGCGCGCGAACCAGTCGGCGCGGAACCAGTACAGGTTGGCAAATTGCTGGTCGGGCAATTGATACACCTTGCCGTCCGGCGCCGTGGTAAAGCTGATGCCGATGAAATCTTTCAAGTCCAGGCCGGGATTGGTAAATTCCTTGCCCTTGGCGGCCATGTAGTCGGACAGCGGCTCGACGGCGCCATAGCGGTAATGGGTGCCGATCAGGTCGGAATCGGAAATCCAGCCGTCATAGATGCTCTTGCCGGACTGCATCGAGGTTTGCAGCTTCTCCACCACGTCGCCTTCCTGGATGATGTCGTGGCGCACCTTGATGCCCGTGATTTCCTCGAAAGCCTTGGCCAGGGTTTTCGATTCGTAGACGTGGGTGTCGATGGTTTCCGAAACCACGGAAATTTCCTTGATGCCCTTGGCTTTCAACTTGGCCGCAGCATCGATGAACCATTTCATTTCAGCAAGCTGTTGCTGCTTGCTCAGGCTGGATGGCTGGAATTCCTTGTCGATCCAGGTTTGCGCCTGCTTGGCGTCGGCCAGGGCCGCATTCGACACGAGCATGGCCGCAGCCGCGAAGACCGTGAACTTCAATTTCATCGTGAATCTCCTTTTATAGTTTTTACCGGCCGCCTGCTGGCGGTCCGGCCTCCATCAACACCGGCAAGCCGGTCATCCCCAACGCATTACCACTAATAAAAGTACAAAACTGATGGCCGCGCCTATCGCCTGTTGCATTTCCGTGAACCCCGCCCACGCCAGATTCACGTACGCAGCCGTCAACAGCCCGATGAACAAACGGTCGCCGCGCGTGGTCGGCATGGGCAGGAAGCCCTTGCGCTCGATGCTGGGCGAACGGATTTGCCACACCGTCATGCCCGCGAGCATCAAGCCGATGCATATGAAGAAGATGGCCACTTCCGGCGTCCAGGCCATCCAGCCGAACAGGCTGGCAGTGCTATCGCTAGTATTTTCCACGTCACACCCTCCCCATCGCGAAACCCTTGGCAATGTAATGCCGCACGAACCAGATCACCAACGCGCCGGGCACGATGGTCAGCACGCCGGCCGCCGCCAGCACGCCCCAGTCCATGCCGGCCGCCGACACGGTGCGCGTCATGGTGGCGGCGATCGGCTTGGCATTGACGGACGTCAAGGTGCGCGCCAGCAGCAGTTCCACCCAGCTGAACATGAAGCAGAAGAACGCCGTCACGCCCACGCCGGACTTAATCATCGGCAAGAAGATGCGGATGAAGAAGCGCGGGAAGCTGTAGCCGTCGATATACGCCGTCTCGTCGATTTCCTTCGGCACGCCGGACATGAACCCTTCCAGTATCCACACGGCCAGCGGCACGTTAAAGACCATGTGCGCCAGCGCCACGGCCAAATGCGTATCCATCAGGCCCACCGTCGAATACAGCTGGAAGAACGGGACGAGGAAGACGGCGGGCGGCGTCATGCGGTTGGTCAGCAGCCAGAAGAACAGATGCTTGTCGCCCACGAAGTTGTAGCGCGAAAAGGCATACGCGGCCGGCAAGGCGACCGTGACCGACATCACCATGTTCAAGGCCACGTAAATCATGGAATTGATGTAGCCGCTGTACCAGGACCGGTCCGTGAAGATCGTGTGGTAGTTGGCGAACGTCAGTTGCTGGGGCCACAGGCTCAGCACGCCCACGATTTCCTCGTTGGTCTTGAGCGACATGTTGAGCATCCAGTAGATGGGCAGCAAGGAGCCCAGCAGGAAGACGATCAGGATGGCGCTGCTCATTTTCTTGCGCATCATTTCTGGTCTCCCGTGCCGACGCGCTGCATCCACGTGTACAGCACAAAGCAGAACAGCAGGATGATCAGGAAGTAAATCAATGAAAACGCCGAGGCCGGCCCCAGGTCGAACTGGCCCACGGCCTTTTGCGTCAGGTATTGCGACAAAAAGGTGGTCGCATTGCCGGGTCCGCCGCCCGTCAGCACGAACGGTTCCGTGTAGATCATGAAACTGTCCATGAAGCGCAGCAAGACGGCGATCATCAGCACATTGCGCAGTTTCGGCAGCTGGATGTAGCGGAACACGGCCAGGCGCGAGGCGCCGTCGATGCGCGCCGCCTGGTAATACGCGTCGGGAATGGCGCGCAAGCCCGCATAGCACAGCAGCACCACCAGGGGCGTCCAGTGCCAGATATCCATCACCATCACCGTCAGCCAGGCGTCGAGCGAATTGCCGTTGTAATTGTAGGCTAAGCCCAGCTGGTTCAGGCTGTAGCCCATCAGGCCAATGTCGCCGCGGCCGAAGATTTGCCAGATGGTACCCACCACGTTCCAGGGAATCAGCAAGGGCAGCGCGATGAGCACCAGCGCCAGCGACGCCTTCCAGCCATCGGCCGGCATGCACAGGGCAATCAAGATGCCCAGCGGAATCTGGATCGCCAGCACGGAGCCGGAAAACAGCAGCTGGCGCAGCAAGGCGCTGTGCAAGTCGCCGTCGAGCATGACCATGCGGAACCATTCCGTACCCACGAACACCTTTTGCGTGGGGCTCAGAATATCCTGCACGGAATAATTCACCACCGTCATCAGGGGCAGGATGGCGGAAAAGGCCACGCACAGCAGCACGGGCAGGATCAACAGCCAGGCGCGGCGGTTGTTATCGGTTTTACCGTTATGTATCATCAGGCCACCCGCTTATCGTTGACATAGAACAAGGTGCGTTGCGGCGGAAAGCGCAGCCGCACAGCATCGCCGGCGACGGCATCGATGGCGCGCAGCTTGGCCGCCACCGTCGCGCCGCCCAGCTGGAATTCCGCCAGGTAATGCGTGCCCATGTTGCGCACGGCCGTCACCGTGGCCTCCAGGCAATGATCATCCCCCTCACCCGCCTGCCGGCATTCGACGAACTCCGGCCGCACGCCCAGCGTGATCTTGCCTTGCGCGCCGGAGAGCGCCGCGCGGGCGGCGGCGGACACGGCCAGCACCTGCCCCGCCACGCGCAAGCCGCCATCGTCCAGGGTGCAATCGAGCAAGTTCATGCCCGGGTTCCCGATGAAATAGCCGACGAAGGTGTGCTCGGGCTCCTCGAACAGCGCTTGCGCGCTGCCCGTCTGCACCACTTCGCCCTGCGTCATGACGACCACCTGGTCGGCAAAGGTCAAGGCTTCCACCTGATCGTGCGTGACGTAGATCAATGACAATTTCAGTTCGTGGTGGATTTCCTTCAACTTTCTGCGCAACAGCCATTTCAGATGGGGGTCGATCACCGTCAGCGGTTCGTCGAACAGCACGGCCGCCACGTCGGGACGCACGAGACCGCGGCCCAGCGAAATCTTTTGCTTGGCGTCCACGGACAAGCCGCTGGCGCGCAACTTCAAGTCGTCCGTCAATTCCAGCATCTGCGCCACCTGCTGCACGCGCTTTTTGACTTCCGTCTCTTTCCAGCCGCGATTACGCAGCGGAAAGGCCAGGTTGTCGTGCACGGTCATGGTGTCGTAGATGACGGGAAACTGGAACACTTGCGCGATATTTCTCGCCTCGGTCGGCAGTTGCGTGACGTCCTTGCCGTCGAACAGCACCTTGCCGTGCGACGGTTTCACCAGACCGGAAATAATGTTGAGCAAGGTCGTCTTGCCGCAGCCGGATGGCCCCAGCAAGGCATACGCGCCGCCGTCATGCCATTCCATGCTCATGGGCCGCAGCGCGTAGTCGCTTGGCGCCGTGGGGTTCGGTTTGTAGGCGTGGGCCAGGTCCACCAGTTCGATGCGCGCCATGTCAAGCTCCTCCTGGCGCAAACAGCAGCCCGCCATCCTGCGCGAAGATCAGCAAGGCATGCGGCTGGCAATACACGGTGCAGGGGCTGCCGATCTCCAGGTTGTGCACGCCGCCCAGCTGCGCCACCAGGGCCAGCTCGCCGCGGCGCGCATGCACATAGGTTTCCGAGCCGCTGATTTCCGCCAGATCGACCGTAGCTGCGATGGGCACGTCGCCATCGGACTGGGGAGACAAATGCAAGCTGTGCGCGCGCACGCCGAGGATCACCTCCGTGCTGTCGCCCAGGCGGGCGCGCTGTGCGCCGCTCAGGTGGATGGCCAGGCCGTCGGCCGCCTGCGCCACGCCCTGCGCATCCACGCGCGCGGGGATCAGGTTGATGGGCGGATCGCTGAAGGTGCGCGCCACGTCGATGGAATTGGGCGCATTGAAGACGTCCAGGGTCGGCCCCTGCTGCAGCAGGCGTCCCTCGTGCAGCACGGCCACGTGGCCGCCCAGCTGCAGCGCTTCCAGCGGTTCCGTCGTCGCATACACGACCGTCGTGCTGCCGCTGGAAAACAGTTCCGTCAATTCGCGGCGCAATTCCTCGCGCAGTTTGTAGTCGAGGTTGACGAGCGGTTCGTCGAGCAGCAGCAGGGATGCATCCTTGATCAGCGCCCGTCCCAGCGCCGTGCGCTGCTGCTGGCCGCCCGACAGTTCGCCCGGCGTGCGCTGCAGATACGGCGTGATGTGCAGGCGCTCGGCCAGCGCCAGCACTTTCGCGCGGATCTGCTCCTCGGGCACCTTGCGCAAGCGCAAGGGTGAGGCGATATTGTCGTAGACGGTGAAGGCCGGATAATTGATGAATTGCTGGTACACCATGGCCAGGTTGCGTTTGCTGACGGGCACGCCCGTCACGTCCACGCCATCGGCCGTGACGGTGCCCCCGCTGGGCTTGTCCAGGCCCGCCATCACGCGCATCAGGGTCGTCTTGCCGGCACGCGTGGTGCCCAGCAAGACGTTGATGGCGCCCGGCACCAATGCCAGCGACATCGGATATAAAAAGTCGTCAGCCCCCTGCTTCCTGCTGATCTTGTCCAGTACCAGTTGCACGCGCTTCTCCTCCAGTGATGGTTTCTTATTCTTCGCCGCACCCTCTACGGGGCGCGGTCGCTTACGTGTGCTGCTTACGGCAAAGGGTGCTGCTTAGACAAAGGGTGCTGCTTAGACAAAGGGTGCTGCAACAGCCAGGCGTCGAGCGTGTCCGCCGTTTCGCGCGACAGATGCAGGCCCAGCTTCGAGCGCCGCCACAGGATGTCGGCCGCGCTGACGGCCCATTCATGGCGCCGCACATAATCGACTTCCGTCGCGTACAGGCCGGCGGCGATTTCCTCGCCCATGGCCGCCACATCCGCCCTGCCGTCGAGCAGCTGGTGGATGCGCGTGCCGTAGGCGCGCGCATAGCGCGCCACCAGCGCCTCCGGCAGCCACGCATACTCGCGCTGCAAGCCTTGCACGAACTGGCCGAACTCGCGCACAGAGCGGTTCTGCGGCGTGCTGCCGAACACGTCGCCGCCGGGCAGGCAGGCGCTGGCTGTCCAGGCCGGCAGCGTATTGCCCAGCAAGGGCGCCAGCATGTCCATCGCCTCCTCGGCCAGCTTGCGGAAGGTGGTGATCTTGCCGCCGAAAACACTGAGCAGCGGCGCACCTTCCTGGTCCAGTTCGAAGCGGTAATCGCGCGTCACGGCCTTGGCGTCGGCCGCCGCGTCCTCCACCAGCGGACGCACGCCCGCATACGTCCAGACCACGTCGGCCGGCAGGATTGGCTTGCTGAAATAGTAACTGGAAAGCTCGCACAAGTAACGAATTTCCTCGTCATCGATTTCCACCTTGCCAGTGTCACCGTGATAGTCGAGATCGGTGGTGCCGATCAGGGTGAAATCGTGCTCATACGGAATGGCAAACACGATGCGCCCGTCAGGATGCTGGAAGATGTAGGCATGATCATGCGCAAACAGGCGCTTGACGACGATATGGCTGCCCTTGATCAGGCGCAAATGGCGGCCCTGTTCGCCGGGCGCCGCTTGCTGCAGGAACTCGGCCGTCCACGGCCCGGCCGCATTGACGACGCTGCGCGCGCGCACGGACAGCTCGCGCCCGTCGCCTTGCAGCAGAGTAGCCTGCCAGCCATTGCCGTCGCGCCGCAAGGCCGTGCAGCGCGTCTGCGTCAGGATGGTCGCGCCCTTCTCCGCCGCGTCGATGGCGTTCAGTACCACCAGGCGCGCATCGTCGACCCAGCCGTCGGAATATACGAAGCCCCGCTTGAACTCGGGTTTCAACGGTGTGCCGGCCACGTGGCGCGTCAAGTCGATGCCGCTGGAGGCAGGCAGGATTTCCCGCTTCGCCAGCATGTCGTAGAGGAACAGACCGGCGCGTATCAGCCAGGCCGGACGCTGGCCCTTGGCGTGCGGCATGACGAAGCGCAGCGGCCACATGATGTGCGGCGCCGAGCGCAGCAACACTTCGCGCTCGATCAGCGCCTTGCGCACGAGGCCGAACTCATAGTATTCGAGGTAGCGCAGGCCGCCGTGTATCAGCTTGGTCGATGCGGACGAGGTATGCGCGGCCAGGTCGTCCTTTTCGCACAGCAGCACCGACAAGCCACGTCCCGCCGCGTCGCGCGCGATGCCGGCGCCATTGATGCCGCCGCCGACCACCAGCACGTCGCATGCCATCGTTGTCTCCACACCTTGCTGTGCTGCGGCCATCGGGACTCCGTGTCTGTCGGGGAAAGGCCGGCGAGGAAAGACTAGGCATCGCCGGCGACTGTCGTTAAGATCAATACAGATGCATTTCGAATGCAATATGGATAAGATACGCCAGATTGCGAATCGATAGCAACATATTTTCAGTGTTATTTGTTCGTTTTTGTTCGTTTGTGATTTTTAAAGAGACAAAGCCATGATTTTGAATCCCCGCCAGCGCCGCCTGCTCGAAGTGGTGCGCCAGAAGGTCACCATGTCCGTCGAGGAGCTGGCCCAGCAGCTGGACGTGACGCCGCAAACCGTGCGCCGCGACGTCAAGCAGATGGAAGAAGCGCGCCTGCTGGCCCGCTATCACGGCGGGGTCGGCTTGCCCTCGTCCGTGGAAAACATCGATTACAGCCAGCGGCAGGTGTTCAACAGCGACGCCAAGCGGCGCATCGCGGCCGCCGTCGCCGCGCAGGTGCCGCACGGCTGTTCGTTATTGATCAATATCGGCACGACGACCGAGGAAGTGGCGCGCGCGCTGGGCCGGCACACGGGCTTGCACGTGGTGACGAACAACCTGAACGTGGCCGCCATCCTGGCCGACAACGCGGCCTGCGAAGTCATCGTGGCCGGCGGCGTGGTGCGCGGGCGCGACCGCGGCATCGTGGGCGAAGCCACCATCGACTTCATCCGCCAGTTCAAGGTCGACATCGGCATCATCGGCATTTCCAGCATCGACGAGGATGGCAGCCTGCGCGACTTCGACGCGCGCGAAGTGAAGGTGGCGCAAGCCATCATCGAGCAATCGCGCGAAGTATGGCTGGTGGCCGACCAGCATAAATTCGGCCGCAAGGCGCTGGTGCGCCTGGCCGACCTGGCGCAAGTGGACATCTTGTTTACGGATGCGCCGCCGCCGCCCCGCTTTGCCGAAGTATTGCGCGAAGCGGGCGTGAAGGTGGTGCTGGCCTGAGCGGACCATATTTCTTCATCAAAACCACGCACTGTCGCGTGGGCAATACGTCTTGTGTGGGCCAGCATACAGAATGATATGAAATATTTATCAATTCGGCAAAAATGCTGTTACCATTGAGGCAACATGAGTTATTTTTTTAATCTTCCTCTCTAGCAATACGATTATTTGCTTGATATTGCTTTTTTATATATCCAGAGCAAGGAAAAAGGAAAAACTCGTTGCCGGTAAGTGATTTCCTGTGAAAACAGTGTTAAAAATACCTCAAGCACGACGATTGTTCCCAAACAAACCACTCGACAGCAAGCGTGAAGGCCTTAACCATGCCGGCAACGCCGCCCAGTGAAGGAAGAGAAATGAGCCACAATTTTGAAACGGCCGCCCTGCCGCAAGCCGCCCCTCCGAACAGCGTCCCCGTCAGCGAACTGGAAGCCCATCTCGGTTACTGGCTGCGTTTCGTGTCCAACCATGTTTCCCACGGTTTCCAGAAAAAGGCCGAAGCCAATGGCGTGACGGTCTCCGAATGGGTGGTGCTGCGCGAAATGTTCCGCCTGGGCTGCACCTCGCCCACGGTGCTGGCGCAAGTGTCGGGCATGAGCAAGGGCGCCGTATCGAAACTGATCGACCGCCTGGAAAGCAAGGGCTTGGTCAGCAAGTCGATCCTGCTGGCCGACCGCCGCCAGCATTCGATCGAACTGACCACGGAAGGCGAGGCGCTGGTGCCCGTGCTGGCCGAGATGGCCGACCAGAACGACGAGGAATTCTTCGGCCAGCTGCCGCGCCAGCTGCGCGACGACCTGCTCGAAGCGATGAAGGAAGTGGCGCGCACGCATCAGCTCAAGAGCGCCCCGCTGAACTAGCAGTAGTAACCCATCCGGCAAGGGTGACACGCTGGCGCGGGCGCTTCGGCTATGATGCTGGCCTGACTGTTTACCAGGAACACGCATGGCCCTGCACATCGAAACTCCCTTGCTCAACTCGCGCGCCCTGAGCCTGCACAGCGAACGCGCCATCTGGCTCAAGCTCGAAGCCTTGCAGCCGCCCGGCTCATTCAAGATCCGCGGCATCGGCCTCGCCTGCGAAGAATACGCGCGGCGCGGCGCCAGCCGTTTCATCTCCTCTTCCGGCGGCAACGCCGGCATCGCCGTTGCCTATGCGGGACGCCAGCTGGGCATTCCCGTCATCGTCGTCGTGCCGGAAACGACCAGCGCGCGGGCCAAGGCCCTGATCGCGCAGGAAGGCGCCGAAGTCATCGTGCATGGCGCCGCCTGGCAGGAAGCGAACGCGCTGGCGCAGTCGATGCTCACGCCGCAAGACGCCTTTTTGCATCCGTTCGACGACCCGCTGCTGTGGCAAGGCCACGCCGGCATGATCGATGAAGTGGCCCGCGCGGGCCTGAAACCGGACGCCGTCGTGCTGTCGGTGGGCGGCGGCGGCCTGCTGGCCGGCGTGGCCGAAGGCTTGCAGCGCAACGGTTGGGATGACGTGGCCCTGGTGGCCGTGGAAACGCAAGGCGCCGCCTCGCTGGCGGCCGCCGTGGCCGCACGCGAACACGTGGCCCTGCCGGCCGTGACCAGCATCGCCACCTCGCTGGCCGCGCGCCAGGTGTGCGCGCAGGCGTTCGCCATCAGCCAGACGCGTTTGCTGCACAGCGTGGTGGTCTCGGACCGGGCGGCCGTCGACGCCTGCCAGCGGTTTATCACCGACCAGCGCCTGGTGGTGGAGCCGGCCTGCGGCGCGGCGCTGGCTGCCGTCTACGGCAAGGTGCCGGAACTGGCGCCCTACCGCAAGGTGCTCGTCATCGTCTGCGGCGGCGTGACGGCCACCACGCAGCAGCTCGACCACTGGAGCGCCACCCTGTAACACCTACGGCGCCGCCTCGAGCAGGGCCACGCCGTCGCGGCCCTGCCCCTTGGCGGCATACAGGGCCTGGTCGGCCAGGTCCAGCAACTGCGTCGGCGTCAGCGCGCCTTCGCGGAAGATGGCGATGCCGATGCTGGTCGTCACCGGCAGCGGGCCGCCGGCCAGCTCAAAGGGCTGGCGGATGGCATCGATGATCTTGGCGCCGACGTGGCGCACTTCGGCCGCGCCGTTCACGCCTTCGAGAATGATCACGAATTCATCGCCGGCCAGGCGCGCCACCAAATCGCTGGCGCGCACGCTGCGCACCAGGCGCGCGGCGAATTCCTTCAGCACCTCGTCGCCCGCCTTGTGTCCCAGGCTGTCGTTGATGGCCTTGAACCGGTCGATATCGAGATACGCCAGCGCCATCGGCGCGCGCGCTGCCCGCGTGCGCTGCATGCTTTGCGCCAATTGCTCGTCGAAGCGGCGACGGTTGGCGATGCCCGTCAGGGTGTCGGTGGCGGCGGCAAACTGCAGCGCCGTGTGCACGGCCTTGGTCTTGGTGATTTCGTGGATCAGGCCATACACGCCTTCCACCGCGCCGCTCTCGCCCACGTCGGGCACGTAGCTGGTCTGGAAGGCGCGCAGGCCGGCATCGCCCTCGCCGCCGATGGTAAATTCATATTCGACCTCTTCGCCCGAGAAGGCGCGCCGCAGGTACTCCTCGCGCAGCTGGTAGGCTTCCTCGCCCAGTACCTCGCGGATCGACTGCATCAAGCTTTCCTGCTGCGACCTGCCGAACCATTTTTCAAACGTGGCGTTGATGAACTGGTAGCGGTGCTCGCGGTCGATGTAGACGATCACCACGGGCACATGGTCCGTCAGCAGCTTCAAGCGCCGCTCGCTGTCGCGCGTCTGCGCCTCGGCGATCTCGCGCTCGGCCACGAGCGAATAGAAATCGCGGCTCAAGTCGCCGATCTCGTCGCGCCGCTCGATTTGCAGCGCCTCGATGCCCAGGCGCTGGCGGCGGATCTGGTGCACCTGGCGGCGCAAGCGCTCCAAAGGCTGCAACAGGCGCAGCACCACGCGCCAGCCGGCCAGGCCCGCCAGCGCCGCCAGCAGCACGGCGGCCAGCAGGATCTTGCTGCGGATGGCGTGCAACGGCGCGAACGCGTCGTTGATCGGATACACGGACGCCAGTATCCAGCCCGTCGAAGCGATGCGGTGGTAGGCGAACAGGGCATCGACGCCATGCGTGGTGGTGCCCGTCAGCCAGCCCTCGAAACCCTGCATGGCGCGCCGCGTGGGCACGCTGAGGGGACCATGGGCTTCGATATGCTGCATGATGCGCGACTTGTCGGGATGCTCGACGATCACGCCTGCGCTGGTCATGATGTACAGGTAGCCGCCCGGGCCCGGCTTGAGCGCGCCGAGACGGCCCAGGAAATCGGGCTGGCGCAGGTTCACGCTGGCCGCCAGCACATAGCGCACGCCGCCGTGCGCGTCGAACACGGGCTGCGTCACCACGACGATGGGCATGCCGGAAATGCTGCCGTTGAGCGGCGCGGAAATCACCGAACGGCGGGTCTTCAGCGTCTGTTCAAAGTAGGGCCGGCCCCTGACGTTCAGCCCCGCCTGCGGCTTGAAGGGACTCACGCTGGCCAGGAGCCGGCCGTCGGCGCCCACCACGCCGGCCGAATAAAACTCCTTGCCCAGCACCGTTTGCGCGGCCAGGAAGCGCTGCAGGCTGGCCTCGTCGTGCGTGCCGCTTGCCGCCAGGCTGTCCGCCATCGCGCGCAGCACATTGCGCTTCGCGTCGAGTTCTTCATCGATGAAGACGGCGGCGCTGGCCAGCGATACGTACTGCTGGCGCCCCGTCACGTCGCGCATGCCGCGCTCGGCCACGGCCAGGGTGGCCAGCGCCAGCGAGGCGACCGCGCCCAGCACGAGCAAGAAGACGACCACGCTCATGCGCGCCTTCAGGCTGGCGGGCAAGCGCCGGCGCAGCCACTGACGCAAGGTCATACGCATCGCCTCCACACCGTCACTGCCGCTGCTGCAAATGTCGGCACAGGCGCTCGACCGATTCTTCCAGCGTCAGGGCGCCCGTATCGAGGGTCAGCGCGGCCGCCAGCGGCGCCTCATACGGCGCGGAAACGCCCGTGAATTGCGCCAGATGCCCGGCACGCGCCTTTTCATACAGGCCCTTGACGTCGCGCGCCTCGCACACGGCCAGCGGGGTGCTGACATGGACTTCGATGAAATGCGCCGTGCCGATGATGGCGGCGGCCATGGCCCGGTCGGCACGGCTGGGGGAAATGAAGGCGGCGATGACGGTCAAGCCCGCACCATTCATCAGGCGCGCCACTTCGGCCACGCGGCGGATGTTTTCATGCCGGTCTTCGGGCGTAAACCCCAGATCGCGGTTCAAGCCATGGCGCAGCTGGTCGCCGTCGAGCATCGCCACGGCGCGGCCCTGCGCCTTCAGCGCCTGCACCAGTGACAAGGCGATACTGGTCTTGCCGGCGCCGCTCAAGCCCGTCAGCCAGACCGTCGGGTGTTGCACTTCTATCATCACACTTCCTCTCTGTTATAGAGCCGGCAATATAACAAAGCCGCGCGGGAAAGGACAGATTTTCAGGCCGCGCTGCGCGCCTCAAGCAGCAACTGTCGTATCTCCGGTACGCAGGAGCCGCAATTGCCGCCCGCCTTGACGCAGGCCGTTACCTGCGCCGTGGTGCTCAAGCCCTGCTCGCGGATGGCCGCGCAAATGGTGTTGCGCCCCACGCCAAAGCATGAGCACACGGTGGGACCGGCGTCCATGCCCTTGCCGATGGGCTGGCCCAGCAGCACGCCGGCGCGGTCGGCCGCATCGAGCTGGGCGTGCTCGAACAGGCCGGCCAGCCAGCTGCGCGACGGCAGGTCGGGCCGCGGCGAGACATACACGCATTGCGCGATGCGCCCCTCGTCCAGGTGCACAGCGCGGTACACGCCGGCGCTGGCGTCCGCATAATCGAGCCAGTCGGCGTCGTCATCCGTGACACCTAGCAGCGCGCGCGCCCAGGCGCCGAAATCCTCGATGCGCTGGCGGCCCGCCAGTTCATAGCGCAGGAACTGCTCGCCCTGGATGCGCGTCCAGTGCGCCACGCCGTCCAGCTGCAAGGGCGTGCGGCTCAGGACAAACGCATGCCAGTGCACGCGGAACTGCTCGATGCGCACGGGTGTGTGCTTGAATTCGGGCTCGCCCGAGACGGGGTCGACGGCCGGATTGACGACGGCGCCCACGCGCGCGTCGGAGGCGTTCGCGTCGCTCCAGTGGATCGGCACGAAGATCTGGCCGCGCGCGATGCCGCCGCCATGCACGACGCGCGCCACCATCGCGCCCCAGGCGCTGGAGACGCGCGCCAGCTCGCCTTCGCGCACGCTGTACAGCAGCGCGTCCTGCGGGTGGATGTCGATGAACGCTTCAGCGACGTGGCCCGACAGCTTCGCCGCCTTGCCCGTGCGCGTCATCGTGTGCCACTGGTCGCGCACCCGGCCCGTGTTCAGGATCAGCGGATAGTCTTCGTCGGGCCGGTTGCGCGGCGCGCGCGGCGCCGTGGGAATGAAACGCGCGCGACCATCCGCATGCGCGAAGCGGCCGTCGCCGAACAGCCTCGCCTGACCCTGCGGCCACTGCTGCGGCGCCAGCGCGTCGTACTGCGCCGCATCCATGCCCGCCAGGTGGCCCAGCTTGAACAGGCGCTGGGTGATCCCTTCGTTACGGAAGGCGGACAGGCGCGCGTGTTCGTCGAAGATGGCCTGCGGCGAAGTAAAATCGAAGCCGGCATGGCCCATGCGCCGCGCCACGTCGCACAGCACCTCCCAGTCGGCGCGCGCTTCCCCGGGCGCCGGCAAGAACGCGCGCTGGCGCGAGATGCGCCGCTCCGAGTTCGTCACCGTGCCATCCTTTTCGCCCCAGCCCAGGGCCGGCAGCAGCACGTCGGCATGCGCGTTCGTGTCCGACCGCGTACTGATGTCCGACACCACCACCAGCTCGCATTTTTCGAGCGCGCGGCGCACCTGGTCGGCGTCCGGCATGCTCACCAGCGGATTGGTGGCGATGATCCACACGGCTTTCACCTTGCCCGCCTCGATGGCGTGAAACAGGTCCACCGCCTTCAGGCCAGGTTTGCTGGCCATGCGCGGCGCATCCCAGAACGTTTGCACGGCCTCGCGGTGCGCCGCTTTGTCGAGGTCGAGGTGCGCCGCCAGCATGTTGGCCAGGCCGCCCACTTCGCGCCCGCCCATGGCGTTCGGCTGGCCCGTGAGGGAAAACGGCCCCATGCCGGGCTGGCCGATGCGCCCCGTCGCCAGATGGCAGTTGATGATGCTGTTGACCTTGTCCGTGCCGGAGGATGACTGGTTCACGCCCTGCGAAAAGGCGGTGACGACCTTGCGCGTGGCGGCAAACGCCTGGTAAAACGCCAGCAGGGCTTGCGGGTCGACCTTGCAGATGGCCGCCACCTGCAAGGGGTCGCCGCAATCGATGTGCGCCGCCGCCAGCGCTTCATCGAGTCCCGCACTGTGCTGCGTGACGAAAGCGTCATTGACCACGCCTTCGCGTGCCAGGTAACACAGCAAGCCGTTGAACAGCCACACGTCGGTGCCCGGTTTGACGGGCAGGTGCAGGTCGGCCAGCTCGCAGGTGGCCGTGCGGCGCGGGTCGATCACCACCAGTTTCATGTGCGGCCGGCTTTCCTTGATACGTGTAATGCGCTGGAACAGGATCGGGTGGCACCAGGCCGTGTTCGAGCCCACCAGCACCACCATGTCGGCCAGTTCCAGGTCTTCATAGCAGCCCGGCACGATATCTTCGCCGAACGCGCGCTTGTGGCCGGCCACGGCCGACGACATGCACAGGCGCGAATTGGTGTCGATATTCGCGCTGCCCACGTAGCCCTTCATGAATTTGTTGGCCACATAATAGTCTTCCGTCAGCAGCTGGCCCGAGACATACAGGGCGACGGCGTCGGCGCCGTGCTCGTCGATGATGGCGCGCAAGCCGCCGGCCACCCGGTCCAGCGCCACATCCCAGGAAGCGCGCCGCAGGACGCCGTCGACGCGCACCTGCGGCTGCAGCAAACGGTTCTCCAGGTCCAGGGTGTCGCCCAGGGCCGAGCCTTTCACGCACAGGCGGCCCTGGTTGGCCGGATGGCTGCTATCGCCGGCGATGCGGATGGCGCCATCGGGCAGGCGCGTCGCTTCCACGCCGCAGCCGACGCCGCAGTACGGGCAAGTGGTTTTTACGGGCGTGCAGCTTGTCATGGAATGTCCTGTCAGGCGGCCTGGGCGCACAGCGCCTGGCCAAACAATAAATGGGCGCGCAGCTTGCTGATGTCGCGGCGCTGCTGGATCAGGTCGAAGTACCAGGGGCCGTCCTGCACGTCGCCGTACAGCACGGCGCCGGCCAGGCGGTTGCCCTGCACCACCAGGCGCTTGTAGACGCCACGGCGCGGATCGCGCAGCACCAGGTCTTCGCTGCCCTCGCCGCCGAGGATGTCGCCGGCCGAATACAGGTCAATGCCCGTCACCTTCAATTTGGTGGCGCTGGCCTGCTGCACATAGCGGCGGTGTCCCGCGCCGGCCAGGTGCGCGCCGCACACGCGCGCCTGCTCCCAGATGGGCGCGACCAGGCCGAAGGTGGCGCGGCGGTGCTGCACGCATTCGCCCACCGCGTACACGCGCGGGTCATAGCTTTGCAGGCAGTCGTCGACGACGATGGCCCGTTCGCAGTGCAGGCCGGCCGCCTGCGCCAGGGCGATGTTGGGGCGCACCCCGGCCGTCATCACCACCAGGTCGGCGGGGATGCTGCTGCCGTCCGCAAACCGCACGCCTTCCACGCGCGAGGCGCCCGTGATTTCGGCGGTCTGCGCGTGCATCAGGAAACGCAGGCCACGCGCTTCCAGCGCCGTTTTCAGCAGCATCGATGCGGGTGCGTCCAGCTGCTGGTTCATCAGGGCGCCGCTCATGTGCACCACGGTGACGTCCATGCCCTGGCGCTGCAAGCCGTTGGCCGCTTCCAGCCCCAGCAAGCCGCCGCCGATGACCACCGCGTGGCGGTGCGTGCGCGCCGCCTGCAGCATGGTGTCGACGTCGGCGATATCGCGAAAACCGATCACGCCGGGCAGCGCGTGGCCCGGCACGGGCACGATGAAGGGCGTGGAACCGGTGGCCAGCAGCAGGCGGTCGTAACGCACCTCGATGCCCGACAGCGCTTGCACCGTGCGCGCCTGGCGGTCGATGCGCACCACGGGGTCGCCCGCGTGCAGGGTGATGCCGTGCTGCGCATACCAGTCGCGCGTGTGCAGCATGATGTCGTCCACCGACTTTTCGCCGGCCAGCACGGGCGACAGCAGGATGCGGTTGTAATTGCCGTGCGGCTCGGCGCCGAACACGGTGATGTCGTACAGGTCCGGCGCGAGTTTCAACAGTTCCTCGACCGTGCGCATGCCGGCCATGCCGTTGCCGACTACGACCAAAGAAGGACGCCGGGGCGGGTTCACAGGGCCACCCACACCATGTCGGCAAACACGCGCGCCGGCCAGGCGGCGACCGAGTGTTCTGGCGCTTCGATGCACTCGCCGCTGGCCAAATCGAAGTGCTGCTTGTAGATCGGCGACGCCACCACGACGCGCTCGCCGATGCTGCCCACGAGGCCACGCGACAGTACGGAAGCGCCCGCGTTCGGGTCGATATTGTCGATGGCGTACACGCGCGGCGCGACGTCGCCGACGCGGAAGACGGCCACGTGGCGCCCACCCAGCAACGCGCACACGCCCGTGTCGGGCACGATGTCCATCAAGGGACAGATGGCCACCCAGTTGTCGGCGGTGGCGCCGGAAAGTTCATTCATCGCATTCATGGCTCAAGCCTCCACGGCAAGGATGGGGATCACGGTGCCGCGGCGTTCATCTGGCGTGGCGGGCCGGATCTGGCCCCGCTCTTCCACGAACACCACGTTTTCATCGTTTTTCTCGCTGTTGACGAAATGGCGGAAGCGCTGGCGCACGGCGGGGTTGGACACGGCTTCCTGCCACTCGCAGGCATAGGTGTCGACCACGTGCTGCATGTCCGCTTCCAGCTCGTGGGCGATGCCCAGGCTGTCGTCGATGATGACGCGCTTGAGGTAATCGAGGCCGCCTTCCAGGTTGTCGCGCCACACGCTGGTGCGCTGCAGGCGGTCCGCCGTGCGCACGTAAAACATCAGGAAGCGGTCGACATAGCGCACCAGGGTCGCTTCATCGAGATCGGAGGCGATCAGTTCCGCGTGGCGCGGCTTCATGCCGCCATTGCCGCACACGTACAGGTTCCAGCCCTTTTCCGTGGCGATCAGGCCGATGTCCTTGCCCTGCGCCTCGGCGCATTCGCGCGTGCAGCCGGAGACGCCGAACTTGATCTTGTGCGGCGTGCGCAAGCCCTTGTAGCGGTTTTCCAGCTGGATCGCAAAACCCACGCTGTCGGCCACGCCATAGCGGCACCAGGTGGAGCCGACGCACGATTTCACCGTGCGCAGCGACTTGCCGTAGGCGTGCCCCGATTCGAAGCCGGCCGCGATCAATTCTTCCCAGATGGCCGGCAACTGGTCGACGCGCGCGCCGAACAGGTCGACCCGCTGGCCGCCCGTGATTTTCGTGTAGAGACCGTATTTTTTCGCCACCATGCCCACGGCGATCAAGCCGTCGGCCGTCACTTCGCCGCCCGGCATGCGCGGCACGACGGAGTAGGTGCCATCCTTCTGGATATTGCCGAGGAAGTAATCGTTACTGTCCTGCAGGCTGGCGTGCACGGGAGAGAGCACGAAATCGTTCCAGCAAGACGCGAGGATATTCGCCGCCACGGGCTTGCACACGTCGCACCCCAAACCCTGGCCATGCGCGGACAGGAGCGCGCCGAAGCTGCGGATCTTGCCGACACGGACCAGGTGGTGCAATTCCTGGCGCGAGTACGCAAAGTGCTCGCACACGTGGTTGTTGACGGCCAGGCCCTGCTTCTGCATTTCCGCCTTCATGATCTGCGTCACCAGCGGCACGCAGCCGCCACAGGCGGTGCCGGCTTTCGTGCAGGATTTTAGTGCGCCGATGGTCGTGGCGCCCTCGGCGACGGCCGCGCACAGCGCACCCTTCGACACGTCGTTGCACGAGCAGATTTGCGCCGAGTCGGGCAAGGCGTCCACGCCCAGGCCCACCTTTTGCTGGCCGTCCGCCTGCGGCAGGATCAGGAATTCGGGAGATGCCGGCAGCTCGATTTTATTGAGCATCATCTGCAGCAAGGTGCCGTATTCGCTGGCGTCGCCCACCATCACGCCGCCCAGCAGGTATTTGCCGCAATCGGAGACGACGATCTTCTTGTAGATCTGCTTGCGCTCGTCCATGAACTGGTAGGAGCGGCTGCCCGGCGCATTGCCGTGCGGGTCGCCCAGGCTGGCCACGTCCACGCCCATCAGTTTGAGCTTGGTGCTCATGTCGGCGCCCTTGAACGCCGCTTCGCCCTCTTCCTGCAGCACGTGACGCGCGCAAATGCGCGCCATTTCATAGCCGGGCGCCACCAGGCCAAACACCAGGCCGCCCCACAGCGCGCATTCGCCGATGGCGTAGATGTCCGGGTCGGACGTGACGCAGCTGTCGTCGATGGCGATGCCGCCCCGTGGCCCCACCTCCAGGCCGCAGGCACGCGCCAGCTCGTCGCGCGGGCGGATGCCGGCCGAGAAGACGATCATGTCCGCTTCCAGGTGGCTGCCGTCGGCAAACTGCATGCGGTGCGTGGCCGCTTCGCCGTCGACGATGGCCAGGGTGTTCTTTTGCGTGTGCACGGTCACGCCCAGTTCCTCGATCTTGCGGCGCAGGACGCGCGCGCCGCCCTCGTCGACCTGCACGGCCATCAGGCGCGGCGCGAATTCCACCACGTGGGTGTCGAGCTTCAAGTCGCGCAAGGCCTTCGCGCATTCGAGGCCCAGCAATCCCCCGCCAATCACCACGCCCGTGGTGGACTTGGCGCCCCAGGCCAGCATGGCTTCCAGGTCTTCGATGGTGCGGTAGACGAAGCAGCCGTCGCGCTCCTTGCCCGGCAGCGGCGGCACGAACGGTGTCGAGCCGGTGGCGAACACCAGCTTGTCGTAGGCCAGCACTTCGCCCGTGCTGGCCGTCACGGTCTTCGCCGCGCGGTCGATCGACACGGCGCGCGCATTGAGCTTCAGCACGACGTTGCCCTTGTCGAAAAAGCCGGGCGCCACCAGCGACAGGTCCTCGGCCGATTTGCCGCTGAAAAATTCCGACAGGTGCACCCTGTCGTAGGCGGGGCGCGGCTCTTCGCACAGCACGGTGACGTGCAGGTGCGGCGCGTTTTCCAGGGCCAGGCGTTCGAGGAATTTATGCCCGACCATGCCATGGCCAAGGACGACGATGTTCAAGGGGTGGTTCATTGCTGTCTCCTCAGGCCGCGGCCATGTTCGGTTCGGCCGCTACACGGGTAAAACGCACGGCGATGGCGCACAGGGCCGAGATCACCACCAGCGCGCTCAAGATGATCAGGGTCTGGCGGATATCGCCCGTGCCCTTCATCAGGAAGCCGGCCGCCACGGCGCCCACGTTGCCGCCCGCGCCGATGATGCCGGCCACGCCGCCCAGCGCGCGGCTGTCGATGAAAGGCACCAGCGCGTAGGTGGCGCCGCACGCCATGTGGGTGAACAGGCCGAAGACCAGCATGGCGATGACGGCGTACGTGACGCTGTCGACCTTGGCAAACCACAGCAGGCCCACGCCTTCGCCGATCATCAGCATGAACAGCAGGGTCACGCGGCTGTTCAGGTTGCCGCGCAGGGCCAACTTGTCGGACATCCAGCCGCCCAAAGCACGGGCAAACAGGGCCAGCAAGCCGAAGCTGCCGGCGGCCAGGCCGGCCGATTTCAGGGACAGGCCGAAATGGTCGACGTAGTACACGGCGGCGATGTTATGGATGAAGATTTCGATGCCGAAGCAGGCGCCGTAGGTGACGAACAGCAGCCACACGCGATAATTGCTGCTGGCAGCCTTGAAGCTGTCCCAGCCCCCCTTCTTGCCACCCTCGATAGGCACGCCAGCGGCGCGCAGGTCCGAGTAATTACCTTCCGGGCAATCCTGCGTATAGCGCCAGTACAGGGCGGCCATGACCAGCATCAGCACGCCCGGTACCAGCAGCGCGATGCGCCAGCCCAGCGATTCGGACACGCCCAGCATCAGCACGGCACCGAGCAGCAAGGGCATCAGCGCCTGCGCCGCGCCGCCGCCCGCATTGCCCCAGCCGGCTGCCGCCGCATTCGCCGTCCCCACTACGCGGGGCGCGAACATCACGGAGGTGTGATATTGCGTGATGACAAAGCTGGCGCCGACGGCGCCGATGCCCAGGCGGAAGAATAGAAAGCTTTCATAGCTTTGCGAAGCGGCCACGCCCAGCACGGGAATGGCGCCCAGCAGCAGCAAGCCCGTGTAGGTCTTGCGCGGGCCGTAGCGGTCGCACAAGGGCCCGACGATCAGGCGCACGAGGATGGTGATGGCGACGGCCGCGATATTGATGTTGGCCACTTGCGCCAGGGACAGGCCGAACTCGCCCTTGATGACGGGCATCAGCGGTGCGCAGGCGAACCAGGCGAAGAAACACACGAAAAATGCCATCCACGTCAGGTGGAATGCGCGCATGGGCGGCGTGGCGAGGGAGAAGAGCGCGATGCGCGTTGCTTTTTGGCTGGCCATGATAGGTTCCCGAAATATCCCGTTGATAAAACAAAACGGCGCCCGCCCCCGCCGATGAGAAAAATCAGCCTGGGCGGACGCCGTTGTCCATGTGGTCCGTCGTTGGACCGTTGTGCGTTTATTCAGGGGATCGCCGTTGATCCGTATCTCTTGTGTAGCAAGCGCCGTGCCAGCTTTCCCAGGGGCGCGCGGCACCATGCGCACTGGCTTTGCGCCAGATCATGGCCAATCACGGTGCAAGCACGCCACTTGCTGGTGCATGCGGGAACCATCACGTGGCAACTCTTGTCTAAACCACCATCTGCAGCAGTCGCGGGAGGCCTCGATGGTCAAAACACTGCGCCGCCGATTGAGGTCACTGCGGTGGCCATGGCTGGCTGGATTGTGCGCCGGCGTGTTGCTTTTTACGTGGAGCAACACTGCCGCCGCGCAAGCGACGAAGCAGCCGAAGGAGCATAGCGAGCTCGACGCCACCGTCGTCGCGCCCTTTCACGCCGCGCGCGGCGAGCGGGTCACGCAGTCGCGCACCTCGCAGTCCCGTACATTTATCGTGCAACTCGCCTATCCCGACGAGGGCCGCGCGCATGCCGTGCACTGGACCTTGACACTGTCCGGCCCCGGCCCGCAAGGGGCCGTGCTGCGGCGCTGGTCGGGTACGCAACAGGTGGGCGCCGGCGGCCAGAGCGTGACTTTGCCCTGGGATGGCCGCGCCGACGCCGATGCGCGCGAACGGCGCGTGCCGGTCCCGGACGGTGTATATGAACTGCGCCTGCTGGCCGTGGCCGATGCCGGCACGCCGCAGGAAGCGCAGGTGGAACAGCAATGGCACATCCAGGTGCAGCGGGGCGCCCGCGCGGCGCCCACGGTGCCCGCCTTCCAGGCCGGCTTGCGGCAACTGCGCGGCCTGGACGGCCAGCCCGGCTACAGCATCGTCTACGCCAACCTGCACAGCCAGACACGCCACAGCGACGGTGGCGCGCCGCTCGATGCCTGCCATGGCGCGCAAGACCCGCAAACGGCGCCCTACGGCCCCATCGATGCCTACAAATATGCGCAGCAGCACGGGCTCGACGCCCTGCTGGCGTCCGAACACAACCATATGTATGACGGTTCCGACGGCACGAATGGCGCGGCCATCCCTGCCGAAGCGATAGCCCTGTATCAGACCGGGCTGGCTGAAGCGGCCGCGTACACGGCCGCCCATCCGGGCTTCCTGGCCTTGTACGGCATGGAATGGGGCGTCATCAACAAGGGCGGCCATCTAACTATCTTCAATAGCGAGCAGTTGCTGGGCTGGGAAAGAAATGCCCAGGGCGAGCTGCTGGCCGAGGTCGAGACGCCGAAGGGCGACTACGCGGGCCTGTACGCGCTGATGCGCGAACGGGGCTGGCTTGGCCAGTTCAACCACCCTGCCTATGCGGGCCAGTTTCTCGTCAACGGCCAGCCGCTGGGCTACACGCCGGACGGCGACGCGGCCATGGTGCTGTGCGAAGTGATGAACACGTCCGCGTTTTCCACGAACGACCAGGAAACGGAGACGCGGCGCAGCAATTACGAGGCGGCTTGCAACCGCGCCCTGGCGGCCGGATACCACGTGGCCTTCAGCAGCAACCAGGACAACCATTGCGCCAACTGGGGCGCGGCCTACGGCAACCGCACGGCCGTGCTGGTGGCCAGCCCCGCCGCCGGCATGCCCGTTTCCCGCGACGGCTTCCTCGAAGCGCTGCGCGCGCGCCGCGTGTTTGCCACCATGGACAAGCACGCGCAGCTGCTGTTCACGGCCAATGGCAAGTTGATGGGCGAGCGTTTCGACAACCACGGCCCGCTGCAGCTGGCCACCCATTTCAGCAACAGCGCAGGGCGGCAGGCGGCGGCCATCGCCATCTTCCACGGCGTGCCAGGAAGCAATGGCTCCGTCACGCAGCTATCGGACCAGGCCGAGCTCACCCTCACGCCCGCGCCCGGCCCCCATTTCTACTATGTGCGCCTGACGCAGGACGATGGCAATATCGTCTGGTCGGCGCCCGTGTGGGTCAATCAGTTGCCGTGATGCTGGCAGGGCGAGTGGAACCCTGGTCCATCAGTTTGACGACCCAGTCAATGAAGACGCGCAGTTTCTTGCTGACATGGCGGTTCGGCGGATAGGCGAGATAGAGCGGCATGGCGTCGACCGTCCATGCGGGGAACAGCGGCAGCAGCTCGCCCCTGGCCACGTGCGGCCGCGCCATGTAGTCGGGCAGCCACAGCACGCCCAGCCCCGCCACCCCGGCCGCCAGATAGGCGTTGCCATCGTCGATCGACAGCACGTACTGGCCATGGATCTTCACGCTCTTGCCCTCGCGGTGCATCACGTACGGAAAGCCGTTGCCGCTGCTGGCCCAGCGAAAGCGCACGATGCGGTGCGCGCTGTCCTGCAAGTCCAGCGGATGCAAGGGCGTGCCCACCCGCTGCAGATAGGCCGGCGCCGCATACACGCCCAGCGGCAAGTCGGCGAGCTTGCGCGCCATCAGCGACTGGTCGGTGATGGCACCGCCGCGTATCACGCAATCGACATTCTCGCCGATCACGTCGACCATGCGATCGCTGGCACCCATGTCGAGCACGATATCGGGATACCGCGCATGGAACCCGGGCAGCGCCGGCACCAGCAGCAAAGCGGCGAGCGGACTGGGCACGTCCACTCGCAACTGGCCCCGCGGCAAGGCGGCGGCGTGCGGCAAGCTCGTTTCGATTTCTTCCAGGGTGTCGAGCACCTGCACGATGCGCTCGTAGTAGGCGGCGCCATCGGCCGTCACATTGACCTTGCGCGTGGTGCGGTTCAGCAGCTTCAGTCGCAGCCGCGCCTCGAGCTGCTGCACCAGCTGCGTCACCGTGGTGCGGCTCATGTGCAAGGTCGCGGCCGCCCGCGTAAAACTGCCCGTCTCGACCACCCGCACGAAAACCTTCATCGCATCAAACCTGTCCATCCACACCTCCGCCATTCGATTGTTTGGATTATACAAACAGTGCAGGCGATTCTGGCCGCTTTATCAGCTGGCTGGCAGCAGATAAAGTGTTCTCCAGGCAGCAACTTCGCTGCATCAACAAAGGAAAGCTGATGAAACGCGACGTGGTATTCCCTCCGGGCCGCCAAGCCCTGTATGAACAGAACCGCTATTCCCCGGCCGTGCGCGCCAACGGCCTGCTGTTTGTGTCGGGACAGGTCGGCAGCCGCGAAGACGGCACGCCCGAACCCGGGCTCGACGCCCAGGTCCGGCGTGCGTTCGACAACCTGAACGCCATCTTGCAAGCGGCCGGCTGCTCGTTCGACGATGTGCAGGACGTGACCATCTTTATCGTCGACCCGCAGGCCAACTTCCAGCGCATCTGGGATATCGTGCAGGCCGGGTACTGGGGCCAGGCGCCGCACCCGACGGTGACGGCCGTGGGCGTGACGTGGCTGTATGGTTTCCAGTTCGAGATCAAGGTGGTGGCCAAGCTGCCTGGCCACCACGCAGACCCTGGAAGCGTGCAGGAAAAATAGCGGCAGGTTGTCCCTCGCACGATTGCCCGCCGCAAGGTGCGCTGGCACTGATCTGTGGCAACATGGCAGCGCCGTTTGGACAGCATGTTGACAGCAAGGCGGCGCAAGCAACCCATACCAGGAAACGTAATGAAGCCAAAAGCGCTGATCATCGCCCATATTGA
This sequence comes from Janthinobacterium rivuli, assembly GCF_009208735.1. GTDB lineage: Bacteria > Pseudomonadota > Gammaproteobacteria > Burkholderiales > Burkholderiaceae_D > Janthinobacterium. The sequence continues at coordinate 208,963 of NZ_WFLJ01000004.1, forward strand.
AGCGTTCTTGCTGGAGCCGCTGAGCGCAGCAGGCTTCAAGTTCTCGCCAAGCCAGCTAACTTTCAAGCGCACGCAGAACGAATTCGTCCAGGCCATCCATTTCCAGGCCAACCGCCATAACGAAGAGCATCTCTGCGTGGCATTCTGGAGCCACTATCAGGTTTCGTCCAGATCCTATACATCGTGGCACAAGGCGCGTTACGCTCACGAACCTGCCAACAATATCGTTGGTGATGTGGCCGACTGGAATATCAGAAACTGGCAATTCCCTGTCATCGATGGCAAGGAGGACAAGGAACACCAGCTCGTCGATCCGTCCCATCGGACAACAGTCATGGCCTGCCTGCGGGACAATCTGCTGGAGTTGGCCATTCCCTGGCTCGACCAACGGTCCAACTGGGAAAATGCGGCCCTGGCCCTGGTCGAAGCGCAAGGCTCGCATGCCAGGGCCTGCGATTTTTATCTGATGGCGGGCAAACAGGAAAAAGCCTTGTGGGCACTGCACGAGGGCCTTGCCTATTGGAAGAAAAATCCCGACGCCTCTTTTCCGCAAGACAAAGAAGAGATCATTTTGCGGATGGAGAAATACTTCAATGCTTGAACACGCTATGCCATGACCGAGATGGACGCGCTGTGTCAGGACGTCGATGTGGATGGAACAAGCTATCTGGCAGTCAGGCAACTGGAAGGCTTTGCCCAGGCCCTGGCGCAAGCGGCGGGAACAGGCTCAAAGCAGGCAGCACCGTTCAGCCCTGCCGAGCTGGCGGCTTGCCTGTCCATCGGCGAGGAAAATACGCGCATCCTGTTCATCGACAGCCGCGACAACGAGGCATTGTGGATTTATCACCCAGACGGCGGCGATGTCGACAAGACACGGCTCACCGTGACTTCTCTGATTGGGCCTTGCGCCCCCTGAAGGGCGCATCACGCCGCAGATTCTGCGGCCTGCTTCCGTTCCAGCAAACAATATTGGAAAAGTAATTATTTTTTAAAGTAGTCGCCCATAGACACTGGTTCCCCACAGCAATCCATGGCACCATGGCTGCGCCGTTTTGCCTGCAACGCGGCTTCCATCGGACCAACCAGGAACCTTACATGTCGTCATATCGCATTCTCGCCAGCAGCATGCTGCTCGGCCTGGCCGCAGCGGGCATCGCCCACGCGCAAGCTCCCTCCCCCGCCGCTTCCACTACGCCGGCCGATCCCCACTTGTGGCTGGAAGAAGTCCTCGGCGACAAGCCGCTGGACTGGGTCAAACAGCACAATGCCGTCACCACCAGGGAACTGGAAGCCCAGCCCGGCTTTTCCGCCCTGCAGGCGCGCCTGAAAACCATCCTCAATTCCAAGGAACGCATTCCCTACGTCAGCAAGGAAGGCGAGTATTACTACAACTTCTGGCGCGACGCTCAGCACGTGCGCGGCATCTGGCGCCGCACCACGCTGGCGCAGTACCAGCTGGCCGAACCCGCGTGGGAAACCGTGATCGACCTCGACCAACTGGCCGCCGGCGAACATGAAAACTGGGTCTGGGGCGGCGCCTCCTGCCTGTATCCGAAGGGCGAACGCTGCCTCATTTCCCTGTCGCGCGGCGGCGGCGACGCCAAGGTGGTGCGCGAGTACGACGTGGCCAAACGCGCCTTCGTCGACGGCGGCTTCACCCTGCCCGAAGCGAAGGGCAGCGCCAGCTGGATCGACCAGGACACCTTGTTCGTCTCCACCGATTTCGGCCCCGGCTCGATGACCAGCTCGGGCTACCCGCGCATCATCAAACAGTGGCAGCGCGGCACGCCGCTGGCGCAGGCGCAAACGCTGTACGAAGCCAAGCCCGACGACCTGAGCGCCAGCGCCTACAAGGACTTCACGCCCGGCTACGAGCATCAATTTGTCGAGCGGCAGATCGATTTCTACAGCGGCGAAACCTTCCTGCGCGACGGCGCCGAGTTGAAGAAGGTGCCGAAACCGGACGACGCGACGGCCTTCACCGTGCGCGACCAGTTGATCATCACCCTGCGCTCGGACTGGAAAGTCAACGGCAAGACCTATCTGCAAGGCTCATTGCTGGCGACGGATTTCAAGGCCTTCATGCAGGGCAAGCAGGAACTGGAAGTGCTGTACGCGCCGACGGCCACGTCGTCGCTGGACAATGTCACGGCGACGAAATCGGCCATCCTCGTGACGACCCTGGACAAGGTCAAGAACCGCCTGACGGAACTACGCCACGTGAACGGCAAGTGGCAGCGCCGCGCCGTCGATGCGCCCAAACTGGGCACCCTGGCCGTCAGCGCGCTCGATCCCGTCGACTCGGACCAGTACTTCCTGACCGTGACCGACTTCCTCAACCCGACCACCCTGTACCTGGCCACGGCGCAAAGCGACAAGCGGACAAAGATCAAGTCGCTACCCGCCTACTATGACGCGGCGCCGTACAAGGTGGAGCAGTTCGAAGCGACGTCGAAGGATGGCACCAAGGTGCCGTATTTCGCCATCATGGGCAAGAAGACGAAGTTCGACGGTAGCAACCCCACCGTGCTGTATGGCTATGGCGGCTTCGAAGTATCGCTGAAGCCAAGCTACAGTGGCACCACGGGCGTGGCGTGGCTGGAAAAAGGCGGCGTGTATGTGCTGGCGAATATCCGCGGCGGCGGCGAATTCGGCCCCCGCTGGCACCAGGCGGCATTGAAGGAAAACCGCCAGCGCGCGTATGACGATTTCATCTCCGTGGCGCAGGATTTGATCAAGCGCAAGGTCACCAGCCCGCGCCACCTGGGCATCATGGGCGGCAGCAATGGCGGCCTGCTGACGGGCGCCGTGCTGGTGCAGCGTCCCGACCTGTTCAACGCCGTCGTCAGCCAGGTGCCGCTGCTCGACATGCGCCGCTATAACAAGATGCTGGCGGGCGCTTCGTGGATGGGAGAATATGGCGACCCGGACGTGGCGGAACAATGGGCCTACATCAGCAAGTACTCGCCGTACCAGAACGTCTTCAAGGACAAGAAATATCCGCGCGTGCTGTTTACCACCTCGACGCGCGACGACCGGGTCCACCCCGGCCATGCGCGCAAGATGGTGGCCAAGATGGAAGAGCAAGGCCACGACGTGCTGTACTGGGAAAACACGGAAGGCGGCCATGCGGGCGCGGCCAACAACGACCAGCAGGCGCTGATGTGGGCGCTGACCTACACCTTCCTGCTGGAGCAGCTGAAGTAAGGCGGTGGCAGTCCCTACTTCGCCTGCGCGCTGGGGCGTTCGGCGATGCGGTCGCGGTAGGCCTGCAGGTGCTGCAAGCCTTCCGCGCCGGGCCGGTACTTCATCAGGCCGCGCGCGAATTCCAGCGCACAGAAAGCCGTGATGTCGGCGATCGTAAACCGTTCGCCGGCGATGTAGGGCTGCTGCGCCAGCACCTGGTCCAGCCACTGCGCCGTCTCGCGCAGCTTGCCCGCCTGCGCCGTGGCGAAGTCGGGAAACTGCGGGTTTTCCAGCGCCACCAGGGCCGGATGGCCGTGGCGCACCCAGTTGGCGGCCGCGCTGAACAGATGCAGTTCCACGCGGCGGTCGGCCATTTCGATGAAGGCGCGCTCTTCGAAACCTTCGCCCATCAGGTTCGGCTGCGGCTGCAAGCCTTCCAGGTAAGTGCAGATGGCGCGCGTCTCGGTCAGCACGCGCCCGTCGTCCAGCTCCAGCACGGGCACGCGACCCAGCGGGTTCTTGGCCAGGAAGGCGGGATCGCGGTGCTGGCCCGCCATCAGGTCGAGCGCCACTTCCTCGATGCCGGTGATGCCCTTCTCGGCGATGAACATGGTGACGCGGCGTGGATTGGGCGTGCGGGGGCTGATAGTCAGTTTCATGTGCGTAGGTCTCGTCTCGTTATAGGGTGGACAATCGGCTGCGGGACCGGCCTGTGGCAGGACAGTCAAGCCCTCATCATACCAGCGCACCGTCATGGTGCGGCGCCCCTGGCGCGTTGACTTCGCCCCCGTTTCGCCTTAGATTGCTGTACGGGAACGCTGGCCGCCAGTTCCAGCGATGTCCCCCAACCGCCATCAACGCTCGCAGCCTACCCGGCTGGCGGGCGTTTTACTCATGAACGAAGGGCATACCATGCATCGCACACCGACTCCGCGCTTCCGGCGCAGCCAACTGGCCGCCGCCGTCCTGGCACTGGCTTCCATCACCGCAGCCCATGCGGGCAACGCCGCTCCCGCCGCCAGGTACGTCTCGGCCAGCCATGCACCCAGCACCACCACACAGCTGCCGCGCGGCGTCACGCCTCTGCACTATATTGTGTCGATCAAGCCGGATGCCGCGGCCGCCACTTTCAAGGGCGAGGCAGCCATCAAGGTGGCCGTCGACACACCGACCGCCAGCATCACCTTCAATGCCTTGAACCTGGCATTTTCCGCCGCCGCCATCGAAGGCCAGGGCGGCAGCAAGCAGGTGACGCGCAAGATCGAGTTCGATGCGGACAAGCAGACGGCCACCGTGCACTTTGCCGAGCCACTGGCCAAGGGCGAGTACCTGTTGCGCATCGATTACACCGGCAAGATCGGCACACAGGCCACGGGCCTGTTCTCGCTCGACTACGACACGCCGCAAGGGCGCCAGCGCGCGCTGTACACGCAGTTCGAAAATTCCGATGCGCGCAGCATGCTGCCGTCGTGGGATGAACCGGACTACAAGGCCACCTTTGCGCTGGACGTGGTCGTGCCGAGCAACCAGATGGCCGTCGGCAACATGCCGATTGCCCGTAGCGAGGAGATGGGCTATGGCATGAAGCACGTGTACTTCGCCACCACGCCGCGCATGTCGACGTATCTGCTGTTCTTCGGCCTGGGCGACTTCGAGCGGGCGACAAAGATGGCCGATGGCACGGAGATCGGCGTCATCACCAAGCGCGGCGCGCTGGCGCAAAGCCGCTTCGCGCTCGACGAGTCAGCCGCCCTGCTGCGCGAATACAACGATTATTTCGGTGTGCGCTACCCGTTGCCCAAGCTCGACAACATCGCCGCGCCGGGCCGCAGCCAGTTCTTCGGCGCCATGGAAAACTGGGGCGCCGTGTTCACTTTCGAATACGGCCTGCTGCTCGACCCGGCCATCTCGACCCAGGCCGACAAGGAAAACATCTATACCACCCTGTCGCATGAAATGGCGCACCAGTGGTTCGGCGACCTGGTCACCATGCGCTGGTGGGACGACCTGTGGCTCAACGAGGGCTTTGCGTCGTGGATGGAAAGCCGCACCACGGAGCGTTTGCACCCGGAATGGAACACGGCCCTGTCCAGCGTGGGCGGGCGCGAATCGGCGATGAGCCAGGACGCGCTGCGCACCACGCATCCGGTGGTGCAACGCATCGCCACCGTGGAACAGGCCAGCCAGGCCTTCGACGGCATCACCTATCAAAAAGGCGAAGCGGTGATCCGCATGCTCGAAGCGTACGTGGGCGCCGACACGTGGCGCACGGCCGTGCGCAGCTACATGCGCAAGCATGCGTATGGCAATACGGTATCCAACGACCTGTGGCGCGAAGTCGACGCGGCCGCCGGCAAGCCTGTCAGCGCCATCGCCCATGATTTCACCCTGCAGCCGGGCGTGCCGATGATCACGGTGGGCGACGCCGTGTGCAGGAAGGGCCGCACGCGCGTGACCCTGACGCAGACGGAGTTTTCCAAGGACCAGCCGGACAAGAAACCGCTGTCCTGGAAAGTGCCGGTGATCGCTTCGACGGTCGGCAACGGCAAGCTGGCCAAGGTGGTGCTCAAGAATGGCAAGGCCACCCTGAACGTGCCTGGCTGCGGCGCCCTGCTGGTCAATGCGGGCCAGAGCGGCTACTACCGCACCCTGTACGCGCCGGCCAACACGCGCGCGCTGGCGGGCAGCTTCGCGCGCCTGGCGCCGATCGACCAACTGGGCTTGCTGGCGGACAGCCAGTCGCTGGGCATGGCGGGCTTGCAAGACCCGGCCGCCTTCCTGGAGCTGGTGAAAGCCACGCCGCTGTCGGCCGACCCGCAAGTGCTGGGCCGGGTGGCCGGCGCGATGGGCGGCCTGTACGAACAGTACGCCGGCGATGCCGTGCGCCAGCAGGCTTTCGGCCGCTTCGCCATGGCTCGCCTGGCGCCGATGATGGCGCAGACGGGCTGGGAGGCGCGCTCGGGCGAAGCGTCCAGCGTGGCGACCCTGCGCGGCCAGCTGATCGCCATCCTCGGCGACATGGGCGAGCCCGGCGTGATCGCTGAAGCGCGTCGCCGCTACGCGGCCAGCGAGCAGGCCGGCGAGCAGGCCGCCATGCCCGCGCCGCTGCGCCGCACCATCCTGGGCGTCGTGGCGCAGCATGCGGACGCCGCCACCTGGGAGCAATTGCACGCCAAGGCGCAGCGGGAAAAGACGCCGCTGGTCAAGAACCAGCTGTACGACTTGCTGGCCTCGACCGACGATGCGGCCCTGGCGCAGCGCGCGCTGGCGCTGGCGCTGACGGATGAACCGGGCGTGACCAACAGCCCGGCCATGATCTCGCGCGTGTCGCGCAGGCATCCGGAACTGGCCTTCGACTTCGCGCTGGCGCACCTGGAGCAAGTCAATGCGCGCATCGACGCCAGTTCGCGCAGCCGCTACTTCCCGCGCCTGGCGGCCGGTTCGGCGCAGCCGGAGATGATCGCCAAGCTGGAAGCGTATGCGCAAGCGAACCTGCCGGCCAGCGCGCGCGGCGACGCCGACAGTTCCGTGGCGGGCATCAAGTACCGCATCAAGGTGCGCGCCGAACGGCTGCCTGCCGTCGATGCGTGGCTGGCCAAGCAAACGGGCTAAGCGCCCGCGCCCGGCGTCGCGCTACGGCGGCGCCGGGCATTTAGCTGCCCTGGACGAAAATCCGGGCAAAAAAAACCGGCTTCGCAAAGTGCGGTAGCCGGTTGAAACGCTGTTTCAGAGCGCAGGGATAAAACGGAAAACACATGAAAAAGTGGAAATCGTGCCGGTCATTGAGGTGTCCGGCAACCTTGCGCCCGGGGTTTCCGTGCACCATGTATCCACTATGCCAGCCCTTGCCTTAGACAGGCTTAGGACTTCATTAAATCCCCGCCCGATTCCTGCATTTCCCCTGCCCCGCCCTGCGATCATTACTATAAAACAAGTTTTACGTGTCTGGTGCCGATGGTTGAGCTCACCGGCTAAGCTGTTGAGTCATGCCTGCATCCTATCGCTCCCGGAACGTAGTGATTTGCGCACCGCATGCTGTGTGCCAACGAAAGCATCATAACAGCGCCATATGACCGCCTTATGACGTAGCTCTAACATTGCATGCGTGCCGCGGCGCGGATCGCGTACTATTCCCTTTTCATCCTTGTTCCTTCCGCCCATGCCCAGCCAGAACCACCGCCTGCCCGCCAACATTCGCACCACGTTGCTGCTTGCCTGCGCCGTGCTGGCGTCCTGCACGCCCTTGCCGCCGGCGCCGGCCCCTGCACCAACCGCCCCGGCCGCCATGCCCGCGCCCGCGTGGCAGCGGCAAGGCGTACAACTGCTGCACATCGCGCCCGAGGAATCCCTGCTGACCATCACCGTGCGGCGCGGCGGCGCGCTGGCGCGGCTGGGGCATGACCACGTGGTGGCCAGCCGCACCTTGCAGGGCGTAGTGGCGCCCGCACTGGGGCGCACGCAATTCCAGTTCCTGCTGGATCAGATGAGTGTGGATGAGGAAAGCTTGCGCCAGGCGGCCGGCCTGACGACGACGCCGTCGGCCGACGCCATCGCCGGCACGCGCCACAACATGCTGGTGCGCGTGCTCGAGGCGGAACGCTATCCGTGGGTGCGCATCGACGCCCGCCGCGCGGGCAAGCAGGACGTGTTCGAGGCCGACATCACCCTGCATGGCGTGACGCGCACGGTGCAGTTGCCGGTGCGCATAGAGCAAGCGGCCGATGGACGCCGCCTGCAGGCCAGCGGCAGCCTGCTGCTGAAACAGAGCGACTTCGGCATCGTGCCCTTCGCCGTCCTCGGCGGCGCCATGGCCGTGCAGGATCAGATGGAACTGGCGTTTCGCATTACCGCCAGGCAAGAGCTCAACGCGCCAGGATCAGGCGCAAGCCCAGGCCGATGAAGATGGTGCCGGCCACCCGATCCAGCCACAGGCCGGCGCGCGGGCGGCGGTTCAGCCACAGACCGACGGCGCCGGAAAAATAGCCGAGCAAGCCGAACAGCACGCACGCCTGCGCCGTGAAGACCAGGCCCAGCTGCGCCGTTTGCCAGCTGGCATTGCCCTGGCCCGCGACGATGAACTGCGGCAGGAACGACAGGAAGAACAGCACGACTTTCGGATTGATACTGTTGGCAAACAAGCCCTTGCCGAACAGACGCAGCAAGGACTCGTCGGGCAAGGCCGCCGCGCCATCGACTCTGGCGCCGCCGCGGCTGCGCAAGGCGCCGATGCCCAGCCACACCAGGTACAGCCCGCCGGCCACTTTCAGCGCGGTAAATGCCGTGGGCGAGGCGGCCAGCAGGGCCGACACGCCGATGGTCGCCAGCACCGTGTGCGTGAGGCAGCCAAGGGCGCAGCCGAGGCCGAACGCCATGCCCTGGCGGCGGCCGCGCGACATGCCCACGCCCAGCACCATCAGGTTGTCGGGGCCGGGACTGGCGGTGATCAAAACGGCGGCGGCCAGGAAGGCCAGGAACTGGTCGGGACTGAGCATGAATATCTCACGGGCAAAGGCGCCATGATACCGGAGCCGGCACCATCCCGGCAGCACAGGAAATTGTCCGTATGTCACCGAGAGTCGATTAAAATGGGCACTCCACAGCAAACGGCGTTGCCGCCAGCCCAGCGCGACCATCACCACACTCATCAATGCCAGCCCACCCGCCCCCCTCCCGCCACCGCGCTTCCAGCTCCCGCGTCCGCGCCTGGCTATGCGGCTGGCCGCTTGTGTTCGGCCTGCTGCTCGGTCTGTTGGGTCTGGCGGGCGCGGCGCAGGCAGCGCCTTTGCCCCTGGGCAAGGGAGGCATTCAGCACCTGGGCAATGGTGGGCAACTGTTTTTCGCCGAAAATGAAACCGCGCCTGCCGATGCGGCCGCCCTGCCCGCCTGGCTGGCGCGCCTGCGGCCGGCCGGCCAGGTCGACCTGTTCGGCGGCGCCTACTGGCTGCATGCGCAGGTGCGCAACGACAGCGGCGAAGCGGCCTGGGTCATCGACCCGAACGATACCCTGATCGACCTGGTCGACCTGCACGTGTATGGCCCCGGAACGCACGCGGCGCCGCAGACCTTGCTGACGGGCTACCAGCGCCCGCATGAGTATTTACTGCACTACGGCAAGAACGTGCAACTGGCGCCGGGCGCCACGTATGACATCCTGGTCCGCTTTTCCAGTCCCTATTATGCGCGCGCCCCTCTGTTCGGCGTGCAGACGCAGCAAGACTACCGCAAGCTGGTGGGCAAGGAAAACTTCCTCATCGTCGCCTCCATCGGCGCCCTGCTGGCGCTGGGCCTGTTCAATTTCTTCATCTTTTCCATCACCCTGGAAAAAGCCTCGGCCTATTACGCGCTGTACGTGCTGACCTATGGCCTGGCGTGGGCCATGACCTTCCACGTCTTTGCCGACCTGTTCGACTGGCATCTGCTGCAGCTCCATTACGTGCCGTTTTTCCTGCTGCCCGTCTTCAGCACGCTGTTCTACACGCATTTCCTGCGCCTGCGCGACTACTCGCCCCTGCTCTACCGCATCAGCCAGGTCAACCTGGTGCTGCCCCTGCTGCTGCTGCCCAGCTGCTTCTTCGCCCTGTCGTATGCGCACACCCTGGCCACCATCGCCATCAGCATCTGGATGCTGCTGGCGCTCATCTGCGGCATCGTCGTCTGGTGCCGCGGCTACCAACCGGCGCGCTTCTTCGTGCTGGCCTTCGTCGCGCTGATGCTGCCCGGCTTTCTGATCCTGCCGGCCAACCTGGGCCTGATGCCGGCCATGGTGGCCAACGCCCAGCTGGTGACCCTGCTGGGCGGCACCTTCGACGGCTTGCTGCTGGCCTTTGCCCTGGCCGACCAGATCCGCCTGCTGCGCAACAACCTGGAACAGCGCGTGCAGGAACGCACCCTGGCGCTCACCCTCAGCAACGACGCGCTGCTCAAGGCCAAGGAGCACGCGGAAGTGGTCAGCCGCCACCGCATCGATTTTCTGTCCGCCATGAGCCACGACATCCGCACGCCGCTGGCCGGCGTGATCGGCATGCTGAAATTCGCCCTGCGCGACCAGTCCGTCAAAGGCCGCACGCAGGAATACCTGCGCATCGGCCTGCACAATGGCGTCTCGCTCTTGACCATCCTCAATGACATCCTCGATTTCTCGAAGATCGACGCCGGCAAGCTGACCCTGGAAACCGTGGACTTCGACCTGCTGGCGCTGATCGGCGACGCGGCCGGCATCGTGCAGGGCCAGGCCGACGCCAAGAGCCTGCTGCTGCGCCGCGAACTGGCGCTGGACTTGCCGCGCTACGTGCGCGCCGATCCCACGCGCTTGCGGCAAATTCTCATCAACCTGCTGGGCAACGCGCTGAAATTCACGGCCAATGGCGAAGTGCTGCTGGAAGTGCGACGCGCCCGCACGCCGCCGCGCCACGACGGCCGCAGCGAGATCGAATTCATCATCAGCGACACGGGTCCGGGCATCGACGCGGACACCTTGCCGCGCCTGTTCCAGAAATTCGAGCAGGCCGACCATTCCACCACGCGCCGCTACGGCGGCACGGGCCTGGGCCTGGCCATCTGCAAGGAACTGGTCGAACTGATGCAAGGCACGATCGGCGTGGAAAGCCGCGTCGGCATCGGCTCGCGCTTCCATTTCACCTTGCCGCTGACGCCGGGCAGCGCGCCGGCCGCCGACGCGCGCCGGCCGCCGCGCCACATGCGCCACGCCTGCCGCCTGCGCATCCTGTGCGCCGAGGACGTGCGTACCAACCAGATCATCATCGGCACCCTGCTCGAAAGCATGGGGCATGAGGTCACCATCGTGGAAAACGGCGAACAGGCGCTGCGCGCGCTGGGCACGGGCGCCTACGATTGCGTGCTGATGGACGGCCGCATGCCGCTGATGGATGGCGAACAGGCCGCGCGCCTGATCCGCGACGGCGGCAACGCCGAATTCCCCATTCCCGACGCGCACATTCCCATCCTCGCGCTGACGGCCAACGCCAGCGAACATGACCGGCAACGCTACCTGGCCGCCGGCATGGACGACTTCCTCAGCAAACCCGTGGACGAAGCGCTGCTGTTCGAGAAAATCGACGCGCTCATCGACCTGCTGCTGGCACGCGGCCACGCGCTGCCGCCAGCGGCGCCCACCGGGGACGACAGCCTGGCGCGCCAGTTCGGCCTGGACGACGCCGACGACGCACCTCCCGCGCCGGCCGATCCCATGACGGCGCCCGTGCACATCCTGCCGCTGGCCGGCCTGTCGCCGCAGCACTTGCAGCGCATCGCGCAAGCGTTCCTGACGGAAGCGCCACGGCGCCTGGACCTGGCTTGCCACGCCGTGCGCGATGGTAACGCCAGCGCGGCGGCGGCCGCCTTCCACGCCTTGAAGGGCAGCGCCGGCTACCTGAGCCGCCCCACCTTGCACGGCCTGTGCCACCAGCTGGAAACCCTGGCCTCGAACGGCCAGCTGGAGAACGTGGAACAGTTCCTGCCGCAGCTGAAAGACGCGCTGGACGTGGCGCGGCGCGACCTGGAAGCTCAGCCCGCAGGCTGAGACATCCAGCCGCGCGCTTGCAGCCACGCCTGCAACAGCCGCGGCCACGCGGCCGGCTCGCTGCCCGCCTTGCCCAGGCCCCAGCCATGGCCGCCGTGCTGGAACAGGTGCAGCTCGACGGGCACGCCCGCGCGGCGCAAGGCCGCATCCATCAGCCGGCTGTTCTCGGGTGGCGCAATCGGATCGTCGAGCGCCTGCGCCAGAAACACGGACGGCGTGCGCGCATCGACGTGCCGCTCCACCGACCAGGCGTCGCGCGCCGCCTGCCCGGGGTGACTTCCCAGCAGCTGCTTCTTCGCGTGCGTCGTGTCGAACGGCGGCTGCATGGTCAGCACGGGGTACAGCAGCACGGCGAAGTCGGGCCGCGCGGAGACGGCGTCCATCGCGTCGACCGGTGCATACAGGGCGGCATCGGGCTGCACGGCCGTCATGCCGGCCAGGTGCGCGCCGGCGGAAAAACCCAGCATGCCGATGCGCGCAGGATCGATGCCCCACTCGGCCGCGCGCGCACGGATCACGCGCATGGCGCGCTGGCCATCCTGGAACGGCGCGGCCACCCCGCCGCCCTCCCGCGGCAGGCGGTACACGAGCTCGAACGCCGTGACGCCCCGCGCCTGCAGCCAGCTGGCGACCGGGCCGCTCTCCTTGCCCGCCTCGATATGCGCATAGCCGCCGCCGCTGACCAGCAGGATCGTCAGACCGTTCGGCTGCGCCGGGCGGTGCGCGATCAGGTAAGGCTGCCCGACCTGCGTGATGGAACCTTTCGCGCTGTCGCGCTGCGGGCCCGGCGCGGCGCCGCCGGGCGGCGCGCCGGGCCACAGCACAATGGCGCCAGGCGGCGCGGCGCCCGCGTGCAGGTGGAGCAGGACAAGACACAACGGCATCAGGCGTCGCATGCCTAGAAATCCGTCTCGCCCTGGATCACGGCCGGATAACCGGTCATGGCGCGCGAGGTCTGCATGCCGGCCATCACGGCCGCCTCCACGCAGCCCGCGTTCAGGCCCGTCCTAATCCAGTCGCCCGTCAGGAACAGGTTGGAAAAGCCCGACTGGTCGGTGGCCAGCCGGTACTGCGTGCTGCCCACCACTGACATGACGTAGCGCTCTGACGGGTCGACGTTGGCGCGCCAGTACTGGCTGTCGAAGCGCGCCGGCCCCGTGCCCGCCTTCGCATCGACCAGCCATTGCCACGGGAACGCGCCCGGCGCGCCCGCCTCGGACCACAATGCGCCGATCTCGCGCTCCAGCTGGTGCAAGGCGCCCGCTTTCGCCCTGGCCGCGCAGCGGGCGGGGAAGCCCGTGTCGGTGACGGGCGGATAGCTGTCGACGGGGAGGGCGCTGCAAAAGTAGGAGACGTTTTTCGGTTCCTGCCCCGCCGGCCAGTCTTCGCGCGCCAACAATTGATCCATCGGCGCCCACGTGTCGTACGGTTCCGTGAAGGCCGACAGCACCGGTTGCTGGCCCTTCGGCTGCGTGGTCCAGCCCATCTGACGCAAATCCTTGTTGAGCCACACCTGGTAAGCCTGCGTGGCCACGGTTTGTACCTTGTCGGCCGCCAGTTGCAGGGCCGGGCTTTGCGCCAGCATTTGCGGGCACAAGGCCTGCAGCGAGCCGATGGAAATGCCGAACACCACCTTGTCGAAATCGACGCCCTTCTTCAATACCGTGGCGGGCAGCGCGCGGCCGAACGCTTGCTGGTATTGCTGCGGCCAGTCGCTCCAGTACGACTCCAGGTTGACTTCCTGCTCCTGCAGCAGCGCCGCCTGGGCCGGTTCGATCTGCGCGTAATCGGGCGCGCTGGGCCAGCACGCGAGGCCTTTCACGTCGACCAGCGGCGCATAGCCGGCGGCCGGATCCTTCAATTGCACTTGCTGCGTGATGCGGATGCTGTCGATGTCGCCCGCGCCCGGCACCAGTTCTTCCACGCGCTGGAAGAACTTGAATTCCACGCCCCGTTTTTTCAGCACTTCATACAGCGGCGTGAAAATCGTGTCGCCCATGCCGGCCTGCATCTTGAACATGATGCCGCCCTTGTAGGCCAGGCCGATGCGCGCCATCGCCCGCAAGAGCGTCCCCGCCTCGATGTTCGGCTTCCCGAAATCGCCGCCCTCGTAGGCAAAGACGAGGTCATAGAAGCCGCGCACGGGCGCCGAATTGACGCTGAACTGCTCGTCGCCGCCATGTTTTTTCAGCCAGGCGCGGAAGTCGATGTCGTTGATGACGTCGAAGCCGTTCTTGAACACGCCATCCTCGAACATGCCCTTCATGACCGTGATGCCCAGGTCCAGGCAGGTGAACAGGCGGCGCAATTCATCGTCGCCGTCGATCAGCGCGCGATAGCGCAGGCGCAGCCAGGCGCGGATGCCGTTCAGGGTGCTGGCCAGCAACTGGTGGCGCGCCTCGTCGTGGCGCGTGGAATCGGGCGCCAGGTCGGCCACCAGCGCCGCCAGGGCGCCCACGGACAAGCCCACGTCGAGGCCCAGTTCATCGGCCTGCCCCACCACTTCATCGGCCAGGCGGCGCAGCCAGCCGGGCCACACGCCGTCCCCTTGCGAGGCGCTGGCGCGCACGATGCGCGCGTCGGCGTCCGCCACTTGTCGGATCTGGCGTATCCACTGCTCGATCCAACCCACCATGGCGATGGCCATCTGCCACAGGGTGATATCTTCGCCGCCCTCGCCCGGTTCGCCCGGCAAGGTGGGAAAGACGATCGACCAGTTGCGCCACTCGCCCTTGACGTCTTCCGACAGGGCCACGTAATCGTGCTGTTTGAAGGCGTCGCGCCAGGTGGCCAGCGGCGCGCCTGCCGGGCGATCCAGGCTGGCATACGCTTCCTTGATCATCCTGAAAGCATTCGCGTAGAAGCCGAACCAGATGTGCAGGCCGTGTTCCTCGATGCGCTGCCCCGCCTGCGCATTGCGTCCGCTGGCGCCCTTGCCGCCCAGGCGCCAGCCCAGCTGGTAGACGGTGATGGCGTGCCGGTTTTGCCAGCCAGGCTGGTTCGTCAAATAATACGCGGTGGTCATGGCCGCCACGCCGCCGCCCAGGATGGCGATCTTTTCCGGCGCGATGCGGGAATTGTCGACCAGCTCCTCGCCCGGCATGGCCGTGAAATCGAAATTCACATTGAACGGCAATATCGCCGCCTGCGGCCCCAGCTTGAGACCCAGGGTCTGGTCCAGCGGGAAGCTGTCGAAGGCGTGCAGCGTGCATGCGTGCTCGTAGCCGAGCAGGCGCGCGCTGTGCAGGCGGTTGATCTCGGCCGGCGCGGCCACCAGGGCCTGGTACACGGCTTTCACGCCCGCGCTGTCGGGGAATTGCTTGAGGAATATCTGGTCGATGCGGGGATTGCGCAGCAAGGACAAAATATCGGCCCAGCCGGCCTGGTCCAGGTCAAAGAAATCGGGGATGGAGAGGAAAATCTGGAATGCCTGCTCGATGAGTTCGAGGAAACTGTTGACGGGCTTGTCCGGCCCCGTCCGCACGGTGGCGTTCACTTCCAGCAAAGGATGCAGCGCCAGTTTCGTCTCCGGCGAAAAATGCTGGAAACCCTTGGCGGCCACGGAGCAGCGCAGCGGCTCGCTGCCGGCGGCGGGGATCTCGTAGTCGCACAGGTATTTCGGATAGCCGAACAGCTCGCGCCCGTTGATCAGGGCCATCGCGTCATCGACGAAGATATGGCACGGATACCAATAGATATGCGCGAGCTTGCCCTTGTCGTCCATCTGGCCCACCATGATCCAGGTGACGATGTCGACTTCCGTAATCCAGCCCTTGGCCTGGTCGACGGGGTTGGCGGAGTCCGCATGGTTGACGCGCGTAAACGTCAGCATCACATATGGCGACAGGGCTTTCAGGGTCATCTTGCTGCCCGCCACCTGGTTCAGGGTGGTATTCACGGTCGCTTGCAATTTCGCCAGGTCGCCCTTGACGAAATAGCCGTACATTTCCGACTGTTTCAATTGCAGCGGCGCGTGCATCATCACCGAACCGCCCTGATAGATATACGAAGGTCTTGCCAAAGGTATCGCCGTCATTGCCCTGCCCCCCAATTTAAATTTCAGACAAACAAGATTTCCACAGTGTATTTGAGAAATATCAATGGATGATATGAAATTAATTAAAGGATTTGCCAAGATGCATAGGCTCGGCAGGTGGGCGAAAAGTAGCAGCGAAAGGCAAGCGGCGGCCATCCGGTGTACGATGGATCATCCGTGCAAAGCAGGCGAGCTGACCCAGAAATGATTACTACCGACTACGTATCGACCTATTCAGGCAACCGTTTTTATCCCTTGCGCCCGCATATCGACAAGGTCGCCATCGAAGACATCGCCCACGGCCTCGCTTACCAGTGCCGCTTCAATGGACAGACGCAAGTGTTTTACTCGGTCGCCCAGCACAGCCTGATCGTTGCCGACCTGGTGCCGCCCCATTTGCGCCTGGCCGCCCTGCTGCACGACGCGGCCGAAGCCTACCTGGGCGACATGGTGAAGCCCTTGAAAGTGCTGCTGCCGGAATTTGCCGTGCTGGAAGACAAGGTCAGCGCCATCATCGCCGCCACCTATGGCCTGGATTTTTCCGATTACGCGCCCATCAAGCGGGCCGACCTGATCGCGCTGGCCACGGAAAAGCGCGATCTGATGCCGCACTCGGCCGAGCGCTGGGCTTACCTTGACGGCATCGCTCCCTTGCCCGGCATAATCGAGGCCATGGGCCCGGCCGAAGCCAAGCAGCGCTTCCTGCATGCCTTTGCCCAGTTGGGCGGACTGGGGCTTGCCGCATGAATGCTGCCACCCAGCCGCACGAACGGACGCTAAGCCCCGGTTTTTGCACGGCTTTTTCAGATATCCACAGCAACTGTGGATAAAGTTGTTGATAAGCCCCTCTTGACAAGCCGCAAAACCAGTACTGATGCGGGTTTCAACAATTTGCTGATTTCACAGGCATTTTTTTACTCCAATGAAATCAATGACTTAGAATCATGATTTTGCGCTAGCGCAAAGTTACGCTACCACCATGAAAATATATTTTTCTGTGCATAAGCAGTCCAGGCGCCAGGCCGTCTTGCTTGAACAGCATTGTTTTGACAAACCCCGCAGACTGGCATAGTGTGGAGTAGCAAGCACGATCAACGGTGGATAAACGCATGAACATGGATAGCGATAGCGCCGCCAAGGGGGCGGACGAACCCGACTGGCTGGTCGACGAGCCGCTGGAACGGGCTGACGCGGTGGCGGAACCTGCCAATGCGGCGCCTTGGCGCGTGCTGATTGTCGACGACGATGTCGACGTGCATGTGGTGACCAAGTTCGCCCTCAGCCAGGCCAGCTTCCAGGGCCGCAGGCTGAGCTTTCTGCATGCATATTCAGGTGCCGAGGCGCTGGCCTTGCTGCGCGGCACTCCCGACATCGCCGTGGTGCTGCTCGATGTGATCATGGAAACCCAGGATGCCGGGCTGCAAGTGGCGCGCCAGATCCGCGAAGATTTGCACAACAGCGCCGTGCGCATCATCCTGCGCACGGGCCAGCCCGGCCAGGCGCTGGAACACCGCATCATCATCGACTACGACATCAACGACTTCTGGTGCAAGACCGACCTCACCACGCGCAAGTTGTTTACCACCGTCATCGCTTCGCTGCGTACCTACGCCGCCTTGCGCGAAGCGCAGCAACAGGTCGCCGAGCTCGCCGCCGCCCTGGCCCAGTGCGGCGATGCGCCAGCGGAACCGGCCGGCGGCACCCCCTGAACCGCCGCCGCTACTTTTAGTCATAAAACAAGAATACTGGATGGGCATACAGGCTTGTGCGATGCCCCATTTTGGGTCGCCACGAGGCCGGATTTGCCGCGCCGATCCGGTGTCAGTATCTAAGTGGCGGATTGTTAAGCGCTTTTTCAGATATCCACACGGACTGTGGATATCTTTGTGGATAAGGGCCTATTGACAGGCTTCAAAGCCACAGCCCGTGCGGCTTTCAATAAACTGCTCAATCAAACGGCAAAAATAAACACCTTTAAAATCAATCACTTAGAAACTCACACATAATCACAAGAAAATTATTTCAATAATTTCGCTAACCCATCATTTGTGCATAACTGAGCCGTAATGATCAATCCGACAACGCCGGAATAACGCTGCCGGCAACACAGTTGCTGTGCGGATACTCAATGCACGGCCTGGCGGCGCTGCTCCGGGTGCAGCAGCACGCGCTCGATCAATTCTGGAGCGACATTGTATGACTTCAGGTATTCCAGTGCGCACAAGGTGCTGAAGGCCGCCTGCACGGCGATGCCCAGGTTGACGATGTCGCACATCTTCTGGTCGGTCCGGACATGCGGCACCACGGTTTTGACGGGCATATGCAGCGTTTCTGTGGAATGAGGCATGATAAGCAACTCCTGCGAAGGGGGACGGAGGGGTGGAGACGGCGTGGCGGCGCGAACCGCGACAGCGCGGACAGGGACGGCGGTCATGTTGCCGCTAAAAGTATTGCCGATAAACTCACGATGTCAATGGCAGGGAAACATGTGCCACGGTTTTTTTCTTGCAGGCACAAGCGCGGCCGAAAGCGATGGACAAGCGCGCGCGGCCACGGCGATAATCAGCCATGCCCTCATCGCCCGCCCTTCCGCCCGCCCCGCTCCGCCCGCAGCCCGCCTCGCTTGCCGACCTGTTCTTCTCGTTCACCTGGCTGGCCTTGCAAGGCTTTGGCGGCGTGCTGGCCGTGATCCAGCGCGAGATGGTCGAGCGCAAGCGCTGGCTGACGCAGGAGGAATTCCTGGAAGACTGGGCCGTGGCGCAAATCATGCCCGGGCCGAATGTCGTCAACCTGTCCCTGATGGTGGGCGGGCGCTATTTCGGCTTGCGAGGCGCGCTGACGGCGCTGGCCGGCATGCTGACCGTGCCCCTCGTCATCGTGCTCGTGCTGGGGGTGCTGTACACGCGCTTTGGCGATAACCCGCAGATGGCGGGCGCCCTGCGCGGCATGGCGGCCGTGTCGGCCGGCATGATCGCCGCCACGGGCGTGAAACTGGCGACCGCGCTGGCCAGGCATCCGCTGCCCCTGTGGCTGACCTTGCCCATCACCGTGCTGGGCGTGCTGATGGTGGCGGTCTTGCGCTGGCCCCTGCTGTACATCCTGCTGGGCCTGGGCGGCATCGGCTGCCTGCTCACGTATCGAAAGCTGTCCGCATGAATCCACCCTTGCAACTGGTGTTGAGCACGGGCGACTGGCTGAACCTGTTCGGCCACTACCTGATGCTGTCGCTGATGTCGATCGGCGGCGCCATTTCCACCACCTCCGAAATGCACCGTTTCCTTGTCGAGCAGCACGGCTGGCTGACGCAGGCACAATTCAATGAATCGATCGCCATCGCCCAGGCCGCACCGGGCCCGAACGTGCTGTTCGTCGCCCTGATGGGCTGGAACGTGGGCATGAACGCGGGCAGCTACACGGCAGCGTATCTTGGCGTGTTCATCACGATGGTGGGCATCATGCTGCCCAGCACCACCCTCACCTACGTGGCGGCCCAGTGGGGCCACCGCAACCGCGACCTGCGCCCCGTGCGCGCCTTCAAGCAGGGCATGGCGCCCATCGTCGTCGCCCTCCTGATTTCCACCGGCATGATTTTGGGCGGCGCCAACCATGACCTCCGCACGGACTGGCCCCTGTGGAGCCTGTCCATCGTGGCTGGCCTCATCATCTGGCGCACGAAGATCCATTTGTTGTGGCTGCTGGCGGCCGGCGCCGTGCTGGGCTGGTTACAGCTCGTCTGACCTTACACGGCCAGGTGCCGCTTCACCTCCTCGCCATCCATCTGTTCCGCCTTGCCGCTGGCCACCACCTGCCCCCGCGACAGCACGATGAAGTCGTCGGCGAGTTCGCGGGCGAAATCAAAATACTGTTCGCACAACACGATGGCCATGTCGCCGCGCTGTTTCAGCAAGGAAATGACCCTGCCGATATCCTTGATGACGGACGGCTGGATGCCTTCCGTCGGCTCGTCGAAGATGATCAATTGCGGCTCGGCCAGCAGGGCGCGGGCGATGGCCAGTTGCTGCTGTTGCCCGCCAGACAAATCGCCGCCGCGCCGCTGCAGCATCTCCTTGAGCACTGGAAACAGTTCATACACGTGGGGATCGATGCGCGCAGCTTGCCTGCCCCGCTTCACCGCCATGCCCATCAGCAAGTTTTCCTCGACCGTCAGGCGCGCGAAGATGTCGCGCCCCTGCGGCACGTAGGCGATGCCCAGCTGTGCCCGCGCATGCGGCGCCAGCCTGGTGATGTCGCGCCCATGGAACAGCACCTTGCCCTGCGCCACGGGCAGCACGCCCATCAGGCATTTGAGCAAGGTCGTCTTGCCCACGCCATTCCTGCCCAGCAAGGCCAGGCACTCGCCCTTGCGCGCCGACAGGTTGATGCCGCGCAAGGTATGCGAGGAGCCATAGTATTGATTTAACTGTTGCACTTCGAGCATGGTTACCTTCCCAAATAGACTTCGATGACGCGCTCGTCGGCCTGCACCTCGTCCATGCGGCCCTGCGCCAGCACGGCGCCCTCATGCAGCACGGTGACGATGCCTTGCTGGGCGATTTCCGTGACGAAACCCATGTCATGCTCGACCACCATGATCGAATGCTTGCCGCGCAATTCATTGAGCAATTCCGCCGTGCGCGCCGTTTCCGCATCCGACATGCCGGCCACCGGTTCATCCAATAAGATCAGCTGCGGCTCCTGCATCAGGAGCATGCCGATTTCCAGCCACTGCTTTTGCCCGTGCGACAGCAAGCCGGCCGGCCGCTCCTCATGGCCATCGAGGCGGATCAAGCGCAAGATCGCTTCGATCCTGCCTGCCTGCTCCGAGCTCAAGCGGGCAAACAGGGTGGGCGCCACGCGCTTGTCCATCTTCATCGCCAGTTCCAGGTTATCGAACACCGTGTGCTGCTCGAACACGGTGGGGCGCTGGAACTTGCGGCCGATTCCCGCGTGGGCGATCTGCGCTTCCGTCATCGTCGCCAGATTCATGGTCTGGCCGAACCAGGCCGTGCCGGACGTGGGCCGCGTCTTGCCCGTGATCACATCCATCATCGTCGTCTTGCCCGCCCCATTCGGGCCGATGATGCAGCGCAGTTCGCCCACGGAAATATCGAGGCTCAGCTTGTTGATGGCCTTGAAGCCGTCGAAGGACACGCTGATGTCTTCCAGATACAAGATGGCGCCGTGCGTCGTGTCGACACCCTCGCCTTTCACGCGCGCATACGTGGGACCAGCCTCGGTGCCGGCCATGCCGGGCAACATGCGGATGCTCATGCTGCCTCCTCTGCCACGACGGCCGTCTTCTTGCGTTTGAACTTGTTCAACACGCCCAGCATGCCTTGCTGCATGAACAGGGTGACGCCAATGAACAGCAGGCCCAGCGCGAACAGCCACAGTTCCGGCAAGGCGGCCGTGAACCAGCTCTTCAAGCCGTTGACGGTGAAGGCGCCCAGAATCGGGCCGAGCAAGGTGCCGCGCCCACCGACCGCCACCCACACGACCATCTCGATGGAATTGGCCGGCGACATTTCGGACGGGTTGATGATACCCACTTGCGGCACGTACAGGGCGCCCGCGATGCCGCACAGCACGGCCGACAAGGTCCACACGAACAGCTTGAACCCCAGCGGGTTGTAACCGAGGAACATCAAGCGCGCCTCGCTGTCGCGCACGCCCTGCAGCACCCGACCCAGTTTCGAGCGGACGATGGCGCGCGCACCTACCAGCGCTGCCAGCAGGAAGGTGAGCGTCAGCAGGAACAGCACGGCCCGGGTGGCGGGGGCCGTGATGCTGTGGCCCAATATCGTCTTGAAGTCCGTGAAACCGTTGTTGCCGCCAAAGCCGGTGTCATTGCGGAAGAACAAGAGCATGAAGGCATACGTCATCGCTTGCGTGATGATGGAAAAATACACGCCCTTGATGCGCGAACGAAACGCGAAATAACCGAACACGAAGGCCAGCACGCCCGGCACCAGCACGACGAGGGCCATGCAATACCAGAAGTGCTCCGTGAACGCCCAGTACCACGGGTAGGTTTTCCAGTCGAGAAAGACCATGAAATCGGGCAAGCTGCTGCGGTACTGGCCCTGGTCGCCGATGGCGCGCATCAGATACATGCCGTGCGCATACGCGCCCAGGGCAAAGAACACGCCATGGCCCAGGGAAAGGATGCCCGTGTAGCCCCAGACGAGGTCCAGCGCCAGCGCGGCCAGCGCATAGCACATGAACTTGCCCACCAGCGCCACCGTGTAGGCCGACACGTGCAGCACATGCCCTTCGGCAAACGCCAGGTTAAAAATCGGCAACAGCGCCGCCAGCAGCGTGCATGCGGCAATCGCGAGCCACACGGGCCGCGTGAACAGGCCCTGCCGGGATGGATAGGAGGTAGTCATTCGACGCTGCGTCCCTTCATGGCAAACAGGCCCTGCGGCCGGCGCTGGATGAAAATGATGATGAACACGAGAATGGCGATCTTCGCCAGTACGGCGCCCGCCACCGGTTCGAGGAATTTATTGACTTCGCCCAGGCCCAGCGCGGCGATCACGGTGCCGGCCAGCTGGCCCACGCCACCGAGCACCACCACCATGAAGGAATCGACGATGTAGCTTTGGCCCAGGTCCGGCCCCACGTTGCCCAGCTGCGACAGGGCCACGCCGCCCAGGCCCGCGATGCCGGACCCGAGGCCGAAGGTCAGCATGTCGACCTTGCCCGTGGCCACGCCCACGCAATCGGCCATGCGGCGGTTTTGCGTCACGGCCCGCACGAACAGGCCCAGGCGCGTCTTGTTGAGGATCAACCACACGGCCACCACCACGACGATGGCAAAGGCGATGATGGCCAGCCGGTTGTACGGCAGCACGAGACCGCCCAAGACCGTCACGCCGCCCGACATCCAGGCGGGATTGGCCACTTCCACGTTTTGCGCGCCGAAGATGGTGCGCACGGCCTGCATGAGGATCAGGCTGATGCCCCAGGTGGCCAGCAGGGTTTCCAGCGGCCGGCCATACAGCCAGCGGATCACCGTGCGCTCGAGCGCCACGCCCACCAGTCCCGCGACGAGAAAGGCGGCCGGCAAGGCGGCCAGCAGGTAGGCATCCTGCAGGCCAGGCAGATAGCTGCGGAAAAACAGCTGGCACAGATAGGTCGTGTAAGCGCCTATCATCAGCAATTCCCCGTGCGCCATGTTGATGATGCCCATCAAGCCAAACGTGATGGCCAGGCCCAGGGCCGCCAGCAGCAGCACGCTGCCCAGCGAAATGCCGTAAAACACATTGCCGGCGAACTCCATGCGTGACACTCTGCCCTTGATCTGGCGCATGGTCTCGATGGCGGCCAGCTGCACACCCTCGTCCGGCTCGCCATCCTTCTCCAGCATCGCTTGCAGCACCGGCAGCAAGCGCGCATCGCTGCTGCCGGCCAGCGCCTGCACGGCGGCCTTGCGCGTGGCGGCATCGGGTGCATGCAGGTTGGCGCTGGCGATCAGCACCTGCAATATCCGCGTAATTTCAGCATCGCTTTCCCGCGCCAAGGCGGTGCGGATCAGGGGCAGCTGCACGGGATCGACGGCCTTCTGCAAGGCTTGCGCGGCGGCCAGCCGGACGCCGCGCTCGGGCGCCAGCAGCTGCAAACCCGACAAGGCGCCCGCCACGGCCGCGCGCAAGCGGTTGTTGACCATCACGCCATCGATGCCATCGGGCAGCGGCACGCTCCGGTCTAGCACCGGGTCATATGCCTGCTCGCCATCGACGATATACACCTTGCCGTCGGGCGCGGCATACAAGGCGTCGTCCTGCAAGGCTTGCAACACGCGGGCGGCCTCGGGCGTGGCCAGCGCGGCGATCTGCGCGACGGCGGCGACGCGGGCGTCAGGGTCGTCGCCGGATAGCGGCTTGAGCAGGTCGGGAGGGATGGCGGCCTGCGCCATGGACGACAGGCACAGGCAGGCGAGGACCAGCAGTTTGAAGAGGAGCTGCATTTGCGTTCCAAAGAATGACTGCTCAGGGATCTATGCTTACCCCAAAGGCGAGGACTGGGGTCGGACCCTCAGGGTCCGACCCCAGCATTTGCTGGTGGGCGATAGCTCCTACAACTTCTGCTTGCCCTCATTACCCTTGATAAACGGGCTCCACGGCTGGGCGCGTATTGCTTCCTTGGTTTTCCACACAACATTGAATTGCCCGTCGGCTTTGATTTCGCCGATCATCACAGGCTTGTGCAGGTGGTGATTCGTCGCGTCCATGGTCAGGGTGAAGCCCGATGGCGCCTTGACGCTCTGGCCGGACATGGCGGCGATCACCTTGTCCGTGTCCGTCGATTTCGCCTTTTCCACGGCTTGCGCCCACATGTGGATGCCGACATAGGTCGCCTCCATCGGGTCGTTCGTCACGACCGACCCCGCGTTCGGCAGCTTTTGCGCCACGGCATACGCTTTCCACTGCTTGATGAAGGTCGCGTTGACGGGATTCTTGACGGATTCAAAATAATTCCACGCCGCCAAGTGCCCCAGCAGGGGCTTGGTATCGATGCCGCGCAGCTCTTCCTCGCCCACGGAAAACGCGACGACGGGCACGTCCGTGGCTTTCAAGCCCGCATTGCCCAGTTCCTTGTAGAACGGCACATTCGAGTCGCCGTTGATGGTGGAAATGACGGCCGTCTTGCCGCCCGTGGAAAACTTCTTGATGTTGGCGACGATGGTTTGATAATCGGCGTGGCCGAACGGCGTGTAGACCTCGCTGATATCGCTATCCTTGACTCCCTTGCTTTTCAGGAAGGCGCGCAAAATCTTGTTGGTGGTGCGCGGATACACGTAATCCGTGCCCAGCAGCACGAAACGCTTGGCGCCGCCGCCATCCTTGCTCATCAGGTATTCGACGGCGGGAATCGCCTGCTGGTTCGGCGCGGCGCCCGTATAAAACACATTCTTTTCCAGCTCCTCGCCCTCGTATTGCACCGGGTAAAACAGCAGGCTGTTAAGTTCCTTGAAGACGGGTAAAACCGACTTGCGCGACACGGACGTCCAGCAGCCGAACACGACGGCAACCTTGTCCTGCGCCACCAGCTGGCGCGCTTTTTCCGCAAACAAAGGCCAGTTCGATGCGGGATCGACGACGACGGCTTCCAGCTTCTTGCCCAGCACGCCGCCCTTGGCATTGATCTCGGCAATCGTCATCAGCGCCACATCCTTGAGCGACGTTTCGGAAATGGCCATGGTGCCCGACAGGGAGTGCAAGATGCCCACCTTGATAGTATCGGCGGCCCAGGCCGCCTGCATGGTGATGGACGTGGCCAGGGCCAGTGCGCCGGCGGCGGCCGCTTTCAGGATGATGCGTCGTGACATGGGGACTCCTGTGATGGGTTCGTGGGGGTCGAGCTGGTCTACGATGTTGTTAAAGCAGAATGCATGCCAGCGCCAGCCGTCGTCCGCCATGGTGCGTGCACGCCAGCGCCGCACGAAAAAAAACCTGGCCGCACAAGGACTGTGCAGCCAGGTTTCAAATTGCCGTAAAACGGTGCGCGGCAGGCTTTACATCTTGCGCGGTGCACCTCGCAAACGGCGCCAGCCCTTGCGTCCCAGCGGGAACAGCAGCACGAACGCGATCAGCCACGGCAGGAGGTAGGCCATGGCCGTGATGGCGTTGGCCACGCCTTCCGACAGGTTTTCCGTGAAATTGCCCAGCGCGCGCTTGACGGGCCGCAAGAACGATTGCTTGCCTTCGGCGCTGATGGCCACGTTCAGCAAGTCCGTATCGATGCGCTGCATCAACAGCGCATTGGCCGCCGTCGCCTGCTCCAGCTCCACTTGCACGGAGGCCAGTTCCTTGCTCACCTTGATCAGCGCCTCGACGTTCGTGCCCGAGCGCTTTTCCAGGTCTTGCAGCTGGGCCTGATATTGCCTGAGCATCTCCAGGCGTTTCTTGCTGTCGAGCACGGGACGGCCCAGGTCTTCCACCTTGGTGCCCTGGCTGGTGACATCGCCTTCGACCGCGACCAGCGCGACGAGCTTCTTGATGCCGGCCGGTTTGGCGCGCATGCTGATGCGCGCATGCACGTAGCGGCCGCTGTCGATGCTGGAATCGAGCAGCAGGCAGCCGTTTTCCGTATCGGCCTTGCAGGCGGCGACCACTTTTTCATACAGGGGCCGCACTTGCGCCTCGCGCGTATCGACGCTGACGTTATGTTCATAGGCAAGGAACTCGCTGCCCTTTTCCTTGCCTTCGAGACGCGCGGCGCTCGACTGCCCGCCACTCTCGCCCTTGCTGCCGCAGCCGGCCAGCAGCAACAGGCCAATCAGGCCAATATGGATTTTTTTCATGGTTTCTTTCTCTGGATTATTTGCCAAGCGCAAGCATCTCGACATCGGGCAGATGCGCCGCCACGTCCTGCACGGTCGCGTGGCCCGTCAAGGACGCGATCACCTGCGGCAACGGCGCCGGCCAGATTTCCGGCAAGTCACGCTCCTCGGGCGCCAGCACGGGAAAGGCCAGCTGCTCCTGCGGCGGCGTGAAGGCGGCCGCGACGCCGGGTTTGTTGCCGCGCGCATCGATGCGGTACCAGCCAAAGTCCTGCAGATACACGGCGTTCAAGCCATGCAGGCAAAACGGCGGCCCCACTTCGCCGACGGCCAGGCGCTGGTAGCACAGACCGGCCGGAATGCCGTTGGCGCGCAGCAGCGCGGCCAGCAGATGGCTCTTCGCATAACAGTATCCCGTGGCATGCTGCAAGACGTCGGACGCGCGGCAAGTGACGGGATTGCGCCGGTAATCCCAGCTGTGGGCCACCTCGTCGCGCACGAAGGCAAAGCAGCGGGCCGCGATGGCGGCATCCCCCACGGCGCCTGCCGCCAGTTCGGCCGCCTTGGCGCGCACGGCCGGATGGTCGCTGTCGATATACGGGCTGCTGGCTAGATAGGGGGAAAAGTCGATGGACATGGCATAAAGGCAATGCGAAAAGATAATGCGCGATTTTAGTCGAAGCGGCACGAAATCGAGCGTTTCCTTGCGCAGGAACAAAGAAAATCCACGCATCAGGCTCGCTGCGCGGGGGCCGGCGGCTTTGGCGGCGGCCCGGTAGCTGGTATCATGCGGGCAAACGCAGCAGGCCTGATTGGCCCTGCACATGGCACTACCTTGCGAAGCGGCCCCCGCCGCCGACGCCTCCCCTACAGATCAGAGAAACGAGTTCCTATGAGCACACCATCGTCCCACCCATCGTTCTGGCGCCGAGTCCCGCTGGCTTTCGGCGCCTTCTTCAGCACCCTGTCGGACGCCGCCTATGCGGCCCGCGTGGAAAAACTGTCCTTGCCCGAGGCTGCGCCCATCGCTCCCGTGGCGCCTGCTCCTGCGCCGGCTCCCGTGCCGACGCCGGCCGCCGCGCCCGTGATCTTGAAAGAAGCGACGCCGGACGCAGCCCTGCAATTGCTGGCCCTGCTGCAACGCGAAGCGCGATTGATCGACTTTACCCAGGAAAACCTGGGCAGCCATGCCGATGCCGACATCGGCGCGGCCGCCCGCGTCGTGCATGAAGGCTGCGCCAAGGTCATGCGCGAATACTTCACCATCGAGGCCGTGCGCCAGGAAGCCGAGGGCAGCCGCATCGTGCTGCAGGAAGGTTTTGATTCTGCACAAGTGCGCCTGACGGGCAACGTCGTCGGTTCCGCGCCGTTCACGGGCACCCTCAGCCACCGCGGCTGGCGCGCCTCCAGCGTGCGCCTGCCGAAACTGAGCGGGCAGCACGACGCCGCCATCCTGGCACCGGCCGAGGTGGAACTGTGAACGATCAAACCAACACCACCGCGCGCTACGCCATCGGCATCGACCTGGGCACCACCCACAGCGCCCTGTCGTATGTGAACCTGGTCGAGAGCGATGGCGAGCAATCGAGCCACGGCGTGCTGAAAGTGCCGCAGCTGTCGGCGCCGGGCACGGTCGAAGACCTTGCGCTGCTGCCCTCGTTCGTCTACCTGCCGCACGCCGATGAAGTGGCGGCGGGCGACCTGGCCCTGCCCTGGGTGACCGAAGAAGCGGAAGCGCCATTCGTCGTCGGCGAAATGGCCCGCAGCCGCGGCGCCACCACGCCGATCCGTCTGGTCTCGAGCGCGAAAAGCTGGCTGTGCCACCCGGGCGTGGACCGCCGCGCGGCGATCCTGCCGAACGATGCGCCGGCCGAAGTGGCGCGCATCTCGCCGATCACGGCCGCCACGCGCTACCTGACGCACTTGCGCCAGGCCTGGGACAACGCCCACCCGCAAGCGCCGTTCGCCGAGCAGGAAATCACCGTCACGATTCCCGCCTCGTTCGACCCGGCCGCGCGCGAGCTGACGATGGAAGCGGCGCAGGCGGCCGGCTACACCTCGCTGACCCTGCTGGAAGAGCCGCAGGCGGCCCTGTACAGCTGGATCCAGACCAGCGAAGGCCGCTGGCGCAAGGAAGTCAAGCCGGGCGACATCATTCTGGTGGTCGACGTGGGCGGCGGCACCAGCGACTTTTCGCTGATCGCCGTGCTCGAACGCGACGGCGTGCTGGAACCGCACCGCGTCGCCGTCGGTGAACACATCCTGCTCGGCGGCGACAATATGGACCTGGCGCTGGCCCACCTGGTGGCCCGCAAGCTGGCCGCCAACGGCACCCAGCTCGACGCCTGGCAAATGCGCGCGCTGACCTATGGCTGCCGCGGCGCCAAGGAAAGCCTGCTGGCCGACAGCGGCCTCGATGTGGCTCCGATCGTCGTGCCGAGCCGCGGCTCGAAACTGATCGGCGGCTCCATCCGCACGGAACTGACGCGCGCGGAGGTATCCACCTTCATCCTCGACGGCTTCTTCCCGCAGGTGGAAGCGTCGAGCCGCCCCGCCGTGCGCACGCGCGCCGGCCTGACGCAACTGGGCTTGCCGTATGCGCAGGACGCGGCCATCACGCGCCACCTGGCCGCGTTCCTGGGCCGGCAAGTGGCGGCGACCGCCGAGCTGGAAGGCTTCGCGGGCCGCCAGGCGGACGGCGCCAGCTTCCTGCACCCGACGGCCGTGCTGTTCAACGGCGGCGTCTTCAAGTCCGACCTGCTGGTCCAGCGCATCATGGCCACCGTCAACGACTGGCTGTACATGGAAGGCGCGGAACCTGCGCGCATGCTGGCCGGGGCCGATCTGGACCTGGCCGTCGCGCGCGGCGCCGCCTACTACAGCTATGTGCGGCGCGGCCATGGCGTGCGCATTCGCGGCGGCACGGCCAGTTCCTTTTATGTCGCCATCGAATCGGCCATGCCGGCCATCCCCGGCATGGAACCGCCGATCCAGGCCCTGTGCGTGGCCCCGTTCGGCATGGAAGAAGGCAGCGAGCTGGAATTGCCGGGCCAGCAATTTGGCCTGGTCGTCGGTGAACCCGTGCACTTCCGCTTCTTCGCCTCGTCCACGCGCCGCAACGACCAGATCGGCGACTTGCTCGATTTCTGGGGCCCCGACGAACTGCAGGAGCTGAGCGAAATCCAGGCGACCCTGTCCGCCGAAGGCCGGTCGGCCGGCGACGTGGTGCAGGTGAAGCTGCATGCGCGTGTGACGGAAGCGGGTACGCTGGAACTGCTGGCCGTTTCCCCTGACGGCGCCGAGCGCTGGAAGGTGGAATTCGACGTGCGCGGCACGCCGCAGCCATAAGCATGCGCAGCGCTGCGGGCAAGCCGGCCTTCCTGGTCGGCATCGACCTGGGCACCACCAACACGGTGGTCGCCTATGCGAATGCGGCCAATGCAGCCGATATGCAGGCAGGAATAAACCTGTTCGCCATCGAGCAGCTGGTCGCTCCCGGCGAAGTGGGCGCACGCCCCCTGCTGCCTTCCTTGCGCTACCACCCCGCCGCCGGCGCACTGGCGGCGGGCGACTTGACGCTGCCGTGGCCGCAGCAGGACGTGGCCGGCGTCGAGCATGCCGTTCTGGGCGCGCTGGCGCGCCAGCTGGGCGCCCAGGTACCGGGCCGCTTAGTGGCCAGCGCGAAGAGCTGGCTGTCGCATGCGAACGTGGACCGCCAGGCGCCCATCCTGCCGTGGGGCGCGGACGCCGACGTGGCCAAGGTATCGCCCGTGGCGGCCAGCGCAAGCTACCTGGCCTATGTACGCGCCGCGTGGAATCACCGCTTCCCGGATTCTCCACTGGAAGAGCAGGAACTGGTGCTGACCATCCCCGCCTCGTTCGACGAGGGTGCGCGCGCACTCACCCTGCAAGCGGCCCGCATGGCGGGCTTGCCCACCTTGCGCCTGGTGGAAGAACCGCAGGCGGCCTTCTACGATTTCCTGCAGCGCCGGCGCGCCACCCTGCGCCATGACCTGGCCAACACGCGCCGCATTTTAGTGTGCGACGTGGGCGGCGGCACCACGGATTTCAGCCTGATCGACGTGGCCTTCGACGACGATGGCGAACCGCAGCTCACGCGCAGCAGCGTGGGCAACCATTTGATCCTCGGCGGCGACAATATGGACCTGGCGCTGGCCCACCTGGTGGAAACGCGCATGGCCGCCGGCCAGGAAGGCGGCATGAAACTGTCGGCCGCGCGCCTGTCGCAGCTGATGGAACGCTGCCGCGCCGCCAAGGAGCTGCTGCTGTCGATCGACGCGCCGGAGAGCGCGACCGTCACCCTGCTGGGTGCGGGCTCGCGCCTGATCGGCGCCAGCCGCTCCGTCGACGTCACGCGCGAGGAAGTGGCGGCCATGGTGGTCGACGGCTTCTTCCCGAGGGTGGAACTGGGCGACACGGCGAAAAAAGGACGCGCCGGCATCGTCGAATTCGGCCTGCCGTACGCGCAGGACGCGGCCATCACGCGGCACCTGGCCAGCTTCCTGCAGCAGCATGCCGGTGAACTGCCCGACACCCTCTTGCTCAATGGCGGCGTGTTTCGCGCCGATGCGCTGGCGCGCCGCCTGGCCGACACCCTGGCGCACTGGCGGGGCCAGCCGCTGACCATCCTGCATAACGACAATCCCGACGTGGCCGTGGCGCGTGGCGCCGTCGCCTACGCGCTGGCCCGGCGCGGCCAGGCGCCGCGCATCGGCGGCGGTTCGCCGCGCAGCTATTTTCTCGTGCTGGGCGAGGCGGGCAAGGACAAGCGCGCCGTTTGCATCCTGCCCCGTGGCAGCGCCAGCGGCGAGGAAATCCGTCTCACGGAGCGCCTGTTCGCGCTGCGCCTGGGCCGGCCCGTGCGCTTCCACCTTGCCACGTCCCTCTTTGAGGCGGACGCGCCGCCGCGACTGGGCGAGATCGTCGACCTGGACGCCGGCGAGTATCTGCGCCTGCCGCCGCTGGCCAGCGTGCTGCACGCCAGCGACGGCAATGACAAGCGCGAAATCACCGTGCAGCTGGCCACCGTCATGACGGAAGTGGGGACGCTGGAAGTGCATTGCGTGGCCGAAGCCGATGCAAGTCAGCGCTGGCTGCTGGAATTCCAGCTGCGCGCCGGCAAGGAAGAGCAAGACGATGGCGAGGCTCAAGCCATCTCGCCGCGCGTGAAGGAAGCCATCGAGAAGATCGAGCGCATCTTCGGCGGCAAGGCGCAAAAGGTGGAAGTGAAAGAAGTGCGCCAGCTGCGCCAGCACCTGGAACGGGGACTGGGCGGGCGCGAAAGCTGGGATACGCCGCTGCTGCGCCAGCTGTTCGACGCCCTCCTGCTGCGCGCGCGTGGCCGGCGCCGCTCCGCCGAGCATGAGCGGGTCTGGCTGAACCTGGCCGGCTACTGTTTGCGTCCCGGCTATGGCGACGCGCTCGACCCATGGCGCATCGAGCAGCTGTGGGCGATGTTCGACACGGGCGTCCAGCATCACAAGGATAGCCAGGTGTGCGCGGAATGGTGGACCCTGTGGCGCCGGGTGGCCGGCGGTTTGAGCACGGAGCAGCAACTGCGCCTGCTGGACGACTTCGCCTTCAACCTGCAAGCCGATGCGGCCCAGCGCGGCAGCCGCCCCGTCACCCTCGTCAATGGCAGCGACGACGACATGCTGCGCCTGGGCGCCTCGCTCGAGCGCATCCCCGGCGCCTACAAGGCCGAAGTGGGCGCCTGGCTGATCAAACGCCTGGACAAGGCCGCCAAGAAGGGCGAAGCGGCCGACACGCCCACCCTGTGGGCGCTGGCCAGGGTCGGCGCGCGCCAGCCCTTCCACGGCAGCGCGCACGAAGTGGTCGACAGCGCCACCGTGGCCGACTGGCTGCAGGTGCTGCTGGCGCTGGACTGGAAAAAAATCGAACCGGCGGCGTTTGCCGCCGCCCACCTGGCGCGCATGACGGGCGACCGCTCGCGCGACATCGCCGACGAGCTGCGCGCCACCATCCTCGCGCGCCTGAAAGCCGTGGGCGCCCCGCCCCTGTGGCAGGCGATGGTCAGCGAAGTGACGCAACTGGACGAAGCGAACACGAAACGCATGCTGGGCGAGGCGCTGCCGCCGGGGTTGAAGCTGATCGGCTGATCTTTTTTACAAACCCAACGGCGCAAATGCCGGGGTCGGACCCTGAGGGTCCGACCCCAGATTCTGCCTTTGGGCTAAAAGGCGGATTACCCCTCGCTACGCGCGCCACGATACCGTGGCAAGCCATCGGCCAATTTCACCCATTCCACTTGCGTCTCCGTATAAATATGGCTTTGCGGCGATGGCTTTGCGGCGATGGCTTTGCGGCGGAAGACGCCCAGTTTAGCGCTGCTGCTACGCCACGGTTTGCGCTAGATCACGGCGATGATCAACAACAGCACCGCCAGCGGCGCCTGCACCAGCACGATGCCGGGATGCGTGCGGCGCAGCTGGGCCCAGACGGACAGGCCAGCCACTTCCTCGTGCGGATGGTGGGCTTCGTCGCGCAGCGACATCGCGTGCAGGAACATGCCGGCGATCAGGGGGCCGGGATTGACCCACCAGCCCTGCTCGAGCAAGCCGCGCGAGGCGTAGATGGCCAGCGCGCCGATGGCAAACGGCGAGGCCCACACCAGCACCAGCATCAGGCGGATGCCATAGAATTCGGCCAGGGTGCCCATGCGGTGCAGGCGGCTGAAATCGTGGTCTTCCATGCGCTTGTCGATGGCCAGCTCGGCGCGGCCATACAGGGTCCACAGGCCGCCGAACAGGCAGCCCAGCAGCACGCCGATGACGATGTCGGCCACGAACACCGCATATTTGTTGACGTCGGCCGTGCCGATGCCCAGCGACGTGTGGGCGGCCGCATGCAGGTGCAGGCTGGCCTGCTCGCCTTCGGCCGTCGTATAGCGGTCGCGCACGTCATACGTGCTGCCGATATACACGACGTTCTTGCGCAGCGCCTCGGCATCCACGCCGGCCTGGCCATCGATCAGTTTGACGCGCGTGCGCGTGGGGTTCAGGAATGGGGGCGCCACGGCGGCCGGGTGAAATGGCGCCGTGACGGCGTTCTGTTCGGCCGCTGCCTTGGCGTCGCCGTGGATGACGGGCTCGAACGCCCAGCGCGCCAATTCCTTTTCACTGCCCGTGCGCCGCGCCAGCTGGCACACGCGGCCGGCCAGCGCCAGCCCTTGCTTTTGCTCGGACAGGACGGCCGGCATGGGCTGCTTCTGCTCCTGCTCGTCGGCGCCATGCGCCAGCTCGAAGGCCACGGCCGCCAGCACGGGGCTTTTCAGCTCGATGCGCGTGACGGCGCCCATGCGCTCGCGGATCTGCGGGCTGGCGAAATGAATGCCGGCCGCGCAGCGCGCGCGTATCCACGGCAGGTTCGCATTCCGGTCCGATTGTTCGGGCAGGATCAGCACCAGTTGCCGGCCATCGGCGGCCAGCCGGTCGAGCAGGCTGTCCAGCGGCCGCTCGCCCGCCTTGTGCTGCTCGTACACGGCCGGCGCCAGGTCCAGGTCGATGGCCAGCACCTTGCTGCCGCGCGCGGCGGCGCTGGCGATCAATTGTTCCAGGCGCGTGCGTTCCAGCGGTTCGCGCTCGTCGAAAACCTGTTCGAACGCTGGCTGGTCGATTTCGATGATGCCGGGCCGGTAGGCGGCGCCCGGGTCCTTGTCCCGGTTCAGCAGCTGCCCCTGTTCCGCGCTGGCGCGCAGCATGGCCGCATCGAGCCATTCGAGCACGTGAAAACCTTCCAGCACCAGCATCAGCGAGGCGATCAGGCTGGCGCCGATCACGTGGTGCAGCAGATGCGTGCCCGTCAGCTTGAAGGCCGCGCCCAGCTGGGCGACCGGCCACAGCAGGCGCCGCCAGAGCGGCGGGCGCGGTTGGTCTGGCTGGCTGGTTTCCACTGGACGTACTCCTTGCGTGCGGCGAATTAATTATCACCTAGGCAACAAGTGATGACGAAAGGACAGTATATTGCAGTTGTGTCCGTTTCGCCGCACGGCTGGCAAGGGTCAGCCTGGCACCCTACTTCGGCTTGGCCAGCAGCAGCTTGCCCAGCGCTTCGAAGGCCGGCGTGGTGGTCGGGTCGTTCGCCGCATTGGCCGCCGTCGGCGTCGAGGCGAAACGCACGATCACCATTTCCGCCTTCGGATCGACATAGATGCGCTGGCCGTATACGCCGCGCGCCATGTAGGCGCCATGGTCGTTATGCGTGACCCACCACATGTCGCGGTAGCTCCAGCCTTTCAGCAGGTCGTAGCCGCCCTTGGCGAACAGCTGCTTGTCGCCGCCGCGGCGGATGTCCGCGACCGCCGCCTTCGGAATGATCTGCTGGCCGTTGTAGCGGCCGTCGTTGCGCAGCATCTCGCCGAAGCGGGCCAGGTCGCGCAAGCCCGCGCTCAAGCCGCCGCCGGCAAACGGCGTGCCCGTCGAATCGTCCGACATGTACGCATCCTGCTCGGCGCCCAGCTTGCGCCAGACGTGCTCGGACAGATACTCGTTGACGTTCTGTCCCGTGACGCGGGCGATGAGCCAGCCCAGCACGTCGGCATTGACCGTGCGGTAGCCGAACGCCTCGCCATGCCTGCCCTGGTGCTGCACCGTCTGCAGGTACTCGAAATAGCTGCGCGGCCCCGTGTAGTCCTTGGGCTTGGGCAGCGGATTGCCGGCCGCCGCGTGCTGCCACACTTCCGCCTTCGGGTCGGCGTAGTCTTCGCTGAATTTCAGCCCCGTGGTCATGTCGAGCACCTGGCGCACGGTGGCGTCGCCAAACGCCGACTTGGCCAGTTCCGGGATGTAGTCGGCCACCAGCTTGTCCGGATCGAGCTTGCCTTCGGCCACCAGCGCCGCACCCAGGGTGCCCATCACGGACTTCGTCACCGACATGGCGCCATGCTGGCCGCTGTCCTTCAGCACGCCGAAATAACGTTCGTACACGATGCGGCCGCGGTGCAGCACCACGATGCCATCCGTGTAGTTGGCGCCCAGCGACTGTTCCCATGTCATGCTGTCCTTGCTGCCCAGCGGCGTGAAGCGCAGGCTGTCGATATCCTTGCGCAGCGCGCGCTGCAGGGGCTGCGGCGCCCCCAGGCCGCGCGACACATTCACCGTCGGCATCAACTGGCGGAAGTGCGACACGCTCCAGCGCAACTGCGGGAAAGTGAAATAGCTGCCATCGTCGAAGCGGATGATTTTATCGGGCGGCGGCGGCGCGCCGACCATCCATTTCAATGCGGCCGGGTCGCTGGCGGCGGCCGATAACGGCGCCGTCGGCTCTGCGGCATGGGCGCCGGCGGCCAGCGCCAGGCAGGCTGCGGCCAGGGCCAGACGTTTGATGCTGGGGAAATCGTTCATGCGATGCTCTCCTTGATAGTCAGAATATTCAATAGACCCATACGACGTTGGCCAGCCAGCCCGTCCACGTCCTGGCCTGCCCGTTCACCAGCTGGTTGACGCCCGACTGCGCGAACGAACCGCTGAAACCCAGGGTCAGATAGGTATTCGGGTTCACCACGCGCACATACTTGATGAAGACATCGTTCGCCAGCATCGGGCGCAGCACGCCGGCGATCACCACGGGCGCATCGCCCGGCACGTCGAGGCGCGTGGCCTGACCGAACTGCAGCGGGCTGCCCATCCGGTTGGCGCGCACCTGGGCCAGGTAGGCGGTCACGGTGACTTTCGGCGTCGGGTGCAGCTCGATGGTGGCTTGCAGCGCATTCACGTTGGCATTGACGAAGACCCAGGTTGCCTTGCTGCCCGACGCCCAGGCGCCCGGCGTGCCTTCGAAGAACAGCGGGTCGAAGCGCTCGTTGCGCGCCGTGTGCGGATCGTCGCCGGAAAAACTCTGGTAGCCAAGCGTGAACTTCGGCGACCATGCCACGTCGGGCAGGGAAAAGCCCCCTTCCGTGCGCCAGCCCCAGGCCCGCATCGGCTCGCGCGTATTCCATTCGCGCGCCGCGTCGACGCCGAACCAGCCTTTCGACAGCACGGCGGGCAGTACGGGAACGCGCGCGTAGCCATACACGAACTGCAAATCCTTGCGGCCGTCCGGCACGGCCAGCGGCGCGCCGATGCCGCCAGGCGCCGCCTGCGGATACGCGGCATGCGAACGGGGTACCTTGCCATACGCGATGCCGGCCTTGCGGTCGTTCGCGGGCGCGTAGCTGACGTCCACGCCCACCAACCGCGTGCCCGAATCGTTGTCGGGGTTTTCATTCGGGTCCAGGTAAAACGCCTGGGCGCTGAACGCATCCTGGCTGACTTTCGCCACCACGGAATTCTGGAAGGCCTTGCGCGGCCCCAGTTTCAGCGCGCCACGGTCAAAGCCGTTCGAGCCGCCATTGGCGACCAGCATGCCGGTACCCAGCGTGAAATTCTGCGCGCCGGCCGACAGGTCGAGCATGGCGCGCGTGCCGCCGAGCGGCATGCGGATGCCGGCGACGAATTCCTCGATCGAGATGCGGCCCGTGTCGCCCGCGCCGAACGGATCGTGGCGCAAGGTGCCCGAGCCCACGGCGGAGACGCGCGCATACAGCTGCCTGCCGTCGCTCAGGTTGCGCTTGAAGCCGAGGGCCGGCTTGACATAGAACTCGTACCAATAGGGGTTGAAATCGAAGTCGGGCTGGCGCGCCGGGGTGTTCGACAGCTTCCAGAACAGCTTGCTTTCGCCGGCCACCTGCACGCCCGCTTCCACGGAACGCGTCACTTGCCAGCTGGCGACTACGGCCGGTTCGACGGCGGCGCGCCGGGCCACCTCTTTTTCCATGCTGCTCTGGCCCTCGGGATCGAGCTGGCCGGCGGCGCCGCAGGAGGCGCTCACTCCCAGCAAGGCCAGCACCATCGTTCTGCGTGCCAGGAACATCGCTTGCATTGTCATGGATATCCCTTGCGATTACCGACCGTCAATTTGAGCCGATGTTATCAGAGATGCTCTTTTTTATTGTTGTAAAGCATCCTATTGTGCGGCGCGGCTGTGGTGAGACGAACGTCTCACGGCAGTCCCATGCTGCAATGCGGCATGCATATGCCTGCGCTTCGTGCTAAAAACGGGCATACCATAAAAAATACCGAGACACTGGAGAGCGCCATGCCCTACGTCCGCCAGACCAGCCATATCGACCGCGTGCGCGACCTGATCGCCGGCCGTATCGTCCATCCGGGAGCCGATATGGCCAGGCTGGCTTCGTCGTACCGGCGCTCGCTGGACGACTACCGGCTCGACCCCGCCTCCACCACGGGGCCACGCATCCTGACGGGCGCCGAACTGCGCGCCATCCAGCAGTCCGAGGAAAATTTTCTGCGCTCCACGGGCCAGTGCCTGCCGCGCCTGCACGCCATGGTGCGCGAAGCGGGCTACTGCGTCATCCTCGCCAACGCGCGCGGCGTGACGATCGACTACGTGGTCGACACGGACCAGCGCAAGGATTTCAAGAAGGCGGGCCTGTATCCCGGTTCGTGCTGGTCGGAAGAGGAGGAAGGCACGTGCGGCATCGCCTCCGTGCTGCTCGACCAGGAAGCCATCACCGTGCACAAGACCGACCATTTTCGCGCCGCGTTCACGAGCCTGACCTGCAGCGCCGCGCCGATCTTTTCGCCGCACGGCGACTTGATCGGCGTGCTCGATGCATCGGCCCTGAATTCGCCCGACGCGCGCGACAGCCAGCGCCTGGTCAGGCAGCTGGTGCGGCAAGGCGCGACCCTGATCGAAGACGGCTTCTTTCTCAAGTCCTACGGCCATTGCTGCATCCTGCTGGCGCACCGCAACCGCCACTTCGTGGAAGTGCAGCCGGAGATGCTGCTCGCCATCGACGAACATGGCGACGTCGTCGCCGCCAACGGCTGCGCGCGCGACGTCATCGGCGGTCTCGATAGCCTGCCGCGTCCCGTCGACGAGGTGCTGGAAGTGCGCGCCGAACGGCTGTTCGATGCGCGGGCCGGACACAATCTGCTATCCCTGCGCCTGGCAGGCGGCAGCACCTGGCTGCACGCCCGCGTGCGCGCGCCGCTGCGCCAGGCCGGCGCGCGCACGCGCACGCGCGTCAAGGACACGGCCAACGTGACGGATGGCGTGGCGGCCTGCACGCCGCAGGAACAGGCCGAGCGCACGCGCATCGTCCATGCCATGAACAGCGCCAAATGGCGCCCGCTGCAGGCGGCGGCCATGCTGGGCATCTCGCGCGCCACCCTGTACCGGCGCCTCAAGCAGCTGCACATCGTGCCGCCGCACCGGCAGTAGTCCTTTTGACAGCTGAGATTTCCGTCTCACATTCCGCCATGCTGCGCTGCGGGATGCGGGGCCGGAACGCCAGTGTTACAACATCGTCAGCGGCAACACAGCCGCATCCCATCATAAAGTCAGCAGACTTGGAGGAGACACGATGCAAACCGATATCAACCCGCACGACCTGGCCGTGGCCGGCATCCTGGAACAGCTCGAAGGCAGTCTTCGCGCCAGCGACGGCACGGGCGCCGCACAGCTGTTCGAACCAGACGGCTACTGGCGCGACCTGGTGCTGTTTACCTGGAACCTGAAAACCCTGGAAGGCCGCGAGCAGATCGCCGCCATGCTGGCCGCCCAGCTGGGCGCCGTGCAACCGGTGTCCATCCGCATCGCCGACGGCGAACATGCGGTGCAAGCCGGCGGCGTGCTGCAAAGCTGGATCACGGTGGAAACGAACGTGGCGCGCGGCGTGGGCTTCATCCGCATCCGCGACGGCAAGATCTGGACCCTGCTTACGACCATGAGCGAATTGAAGGGTTTTGAAGAAGCCAAGGGCGGCCGGCGCCCCATGGGCGCGGAACACGGCGCGCGCACGAATCGCAGCAGCTGGCTGGAGCACCGCGAGCAGGAGGCCAGGGAACTGGGCTACGCGCGCCAGCCCTATTGCGTCATCATCGGCGGCGGCCAGGGCGGCATCGCGCTGGGCGCGCGGCTGCGCCAGTTGAACGTCCCCACCATCATCATCGAGAAAAACGCGCGCCCCGGCGACAGCTGGCGCAAGCGCTACAAGTCCTTGTGCCTGCACGACCCCGTCTGGTACGACCACATGCCCTACATCCCCTTCCCGGACAACTGGCCCGTCTTCACGCCCAAGGACAAGGTCGGCGACTGGCTGGAAATGTACACCAAGGTGATGGAGTTGAACTACTGGGGTTCGACGTCATGCGAATCGGCCAGCTTCGACGAAGCCGCCGGCGAGTGGACGGTGCAGGTGCTGCGCGACGGCCAGCCCGTCACCCTGAAGCCGAAGCAGCTGGTGCTGGCCACGGGCATGTCGGGCAAGGCGAACATGCCGAAGTTCAAGGGCATGGACGTGTTCCAGGGCGAACAGCAGCACTCGTCGCAGCATCCGGGACCGGACGCGTACGTGGGCAAGAAAGTCGTGGTGGTGGGCGCCAACAATTCCGCGCACGACATCTGCGCCGCCCTGTGGGAAGCGGGCGTGGACGTGACCATGGTGCAGCGCTCGTCGACGCACATCGTCAAGTCCGATTCCCTGATGGACCTGGCGCTGGGCGACCTGTATTCGGAACGGGCGCTGGCCGCCGGCATGACGACGGCCAAGGCCGACCTGACGTTCGCCTCGATTCCCTATAAAATCCTGGCCGACTTCCAGAAGCCCGTCTTCCAGGCCATCCGCGAGCGCGACGCGGACTTTTATGCGCGCCTGGAAGAACGGGGCTTCATGCTCGATTTCGGCGACGACGATTCCGGCCTGTTCATGAAATACCTGCGCCGCGGCTCCGGCTACTACATCGACGTGGGCGCCTCCGAGCTGGTCGCCGAGGGCAAGATCAAGCTGAAAAGCGGCGTCGGCGTGCAGGAATTGAAAGCCCGCTCCATCGTGCTGTCCGACGGCACGGAACTGCCGGCCGACCTGGTGGTGTACGCCACCGGCTACGGCTCCATGAATGGCTGGGCGGCCGACCTGATCTCGCCGGAAGTGGCCAACAAGGTGGGCAAGGTGTGGGGCCTGGGCTCCGCCACGACGAAGGACCCGGGCCCGTGGGAGGGCGAACAGCGCAATATGTGGAAGCCCACGCAGCAGCAAGCGCTGTGGTTCCACGGCGGGAACCTGCACCAGTCGCGCCACTATTCGCAATACCTGTCGCTGCAACTGAAGGCGCGCATGGAGGGGTTGAACACCCCCGTGTACGGGCAGCAGGAGGTGCATCACCTGGCGTGATAACCGGGGGCAGGTAAAAAAAATGGCGGCGGACCGAAGTCCGCCGCCATTTTGCATCATGCAGCCAACAATTACTGTTTAATAGCTTCGATGGCAAACGTCAGGGTCACATCATCGCTGACGGCCGGCGCATATTTGCCGGCGTTGAATTCCGTGCGCTTGATCTTGGCCGTAGCGTTCGCGCCGCAAGCGTCTTTCTTCAGCATCGGGTGCGGTGCGCAGGTGAACGAGGTGACGGTCAGGGTCACTGGCTTGGTCACGCCTTTCAGGGTCAGGTTGCCATCCACGGAAGCGAGCTTGTCGCCGTCGAAATTGAACTTGGTCGATTTGTAGGTGGCGACCGGATACTTGGCCGTGTCGAGGAAATCTTCACCCTGGATGTGCGAGTTGAACAGGGTCGAACCGGTATCGACGGACTTGGTGTCGATCAGCACTTCGACGGCGCCCGTCTTGGCGGCGCGGTCCAGGGTGATCTTGCCGGTGGTGTTGTTGAAACGGCTTTGCTGCGTCGAGAAGCCCATGTGGCTGTACTCGAAACGGGGGAAGGTGTGGCTGCCATCGATGACATAGACTTCAGGAGCGGCAACGGCGGACAGCGAGAAGCCGGCGGCGGCGATAAAAGCGAGCAGTTTTTTCATTGTTGGTTCCTAACAAAAAGTGGAGGATGTCAAAACCGCAAGCAGCTGCGGGCGAATAGCGCCTGCGGCTGATTGTCTGGCTTCAGTTGCAACAGATTATGCATGGCATGAAGATCGATGTAAAACGGAAAATATACCTAGTTAGCATCGATAAAATCGATAATACAGACGATAATGTCCGCGACAGCGTCTTCTGTTGCCGATTATTGTCTGCCTTGTCAAAAATATCCAGCGTTATACAGTTCGGCAAATGAGAATGATTCTTGTTATTATTCTATAGGCTGCGATCATCGCGGTCCTGGCGCGCATGCGCCGCCGCCCTGATTCCTCCATAATAGAGCTGAACACCGAGCAGAAAAACATGACGGCCACCCGCCACGATACGAACACCTTGAACCCGCACCCCATCTATTGCCCGCCCCGCAGCCAGAGCGTGAGCGCCGGAGCCTTCGCCTGATGCGGGAGACGCCCGCCCCGGCGCCATTGCGCGAGGCGCATGGCGTGCGCCTGCGCCGCTGGGCCTGGACCGCCGCCGGCGCCCTGATGGTGCTGCTGGGGATCATCGGCGCCATGCTGCCCGTCATGCCGACGACGATTTTCCTCATCCTCGCCCTGGCCTGCTTCAGCCGCGCCTCGCCGCGCCTCGAGCACTGGCTGCTGCAGCATCCCCGCTTCGGTCCGCCGCTGCGCCAGTGGCGCGAACACCGCGCCGTCTCGCGGCGCGGCAAGGCCATGGCTTGCCTGGGCATGGCCATCGGCTTTGTCGCCATGTGCCTGGGCCATCCGCCGTGGTGGGTCATCGCCATGGTGGGCGCCATGGAAATCGCCGTCCTCGTCTACCTGTTGCGGCGTCCCGAAGGTCCTGCCGCCAGCGGAGCAGAATCTGCCCGCGAAGAGGACAAAGGCAGGCTGTAAACCGCCCTCCCCGCGTCGAAAAAACGGCAAGTCAGCCGAACTGCACATAAAAACACCGCGACGCCTGCGCAGGGCGCGTCGAACTTTTCACCAAGATACGGCTCCGCCACGCCAGTGCGCGCGATTAAATTCGGCAAGAACGCCGCTTTCCCGCTTTTTCCACTTGCAAACGGGCACATAGACATTATTTGCATATTCAAAGCAAGATTCTGTCGTAGGAGTAATAACACGATCGGAGGTATACTACGCAACCGACGTAGCAGGCTGGGCGATTTGGCCCCTGCAAGCAAGCCTGTCACGGTCCAATAAAAAAGGAAACACTGCATGACCACACCACACCGTACGCCGGTGATTCGCATCGATGGCGCGAACAAGACCTTCGCGCTGCCCAAGGGCGAACAATTCCACGCGGTCAAATCGGTCACGCTGGAAGTCTATCCCGGTGATATTTTCGGCCTGATCGGCAAGAGCGGCGCCGGCAAATCGACCTTGCTGCGCCTGATTAACCTGCTCGAGCGTCCCGACAGCGGCACCATTACCGTGGCCGGGCGCGAACTGACCCGCCTGGGCAAGAGCGAGCTGCGCGACGCGCGCCAGAATATCGGCATGATTTTTCAGCAGTTCAACCTGCTGCAAAACGCCAGCGTCTTCGACAACGTCGCCTTCCCCCTGAAAATCCATGGCACGACCAAGGGCGAGCAGATCGCCGCCCGCGTCGAGGAATGCCTGGCGCTGGTGGGCCTGTCCGACAAGCTGCACAGCTATCCGGCGCAATTGTCCGGCGGGCAGAAGCAGCGCGTGGCGATTGCCCGCGCCCTGGCCAGCCACCCCGACGTGCTGCTGTGCGACGAGCCGACGTCCGCGCTGGACGCGGAAACGACGCGTGCCCTGCTCGACACCCTGCGCGACATCAACGCGCGCCTGGGGGTGACCATCGTCATCGTCAGCCACGAGCTGTCGGTGCTGGGCGCCATCTGCAACCGCGTGGCCGTCGTGGAAAACGGCGCCATCGCCGAACAATTCGATTTGAGCGACACGGCCACCCCGCGCAAGACGGCGCTGGGACGCGAGCTGGCGTATTACGGCACCGAGGCGTTTGAAGCCACCGCATGGAAGGATGCAACACATGTTTGAAGAATCGATCAATAACGTCATCAAGCTGCTGCCGGAAATCTGGGTGGCGCTGGGCCAGACCATGACCATGCTGGGCATCGGTCTCACCGCCGCCATCCTCATCGGCGGCCCGCTGGGCATCCTGCTGTTCCTTGTCTCGGAAGGCCAGTCGCTGGAAAACCGGCCGCTGTCGACGATCCTCGGCTGGCTGGTGAACACCGTGCGCAGCTTCCCCTTCATCATCCTGCTGGTCGCCCTGACGCCGTTTACGCGCATCATCGCCGGCACCTCGATCGGCCCGCTGGCGGCCAGCGTGCCGCTGTCGTTCGCCGCCATTCCCTACCTGGCGCGCCTGGTGGAACAGAACCTGCGCGAAGTGCCGCGCGGCGTGATCGAGGCGGCGCACGCCATGGGCGCGTCGGAAATGCAGATCATCTTCCGCGTGCTGCTGGTCGAAGCGCGTTCCGGACTGGTGCTGGCGCTGACCGTGCTGTCGATCAGCTTCCTGTCGTATTCGGCCGTGGCCGGCGTGGTGGGCGGCGGCGGCATCGGCGACCTGGCCATCCGCTACGGCTACTACCGCTTCGAGACGGACATCATGGTCGCCACCGTGGCCATCCTGATCGTGCTGGTGCAAACCATCCAGTTCGCCGGCACGCGCATCGCCAAGCGCCTCGACAAACGTTAATCCCTATTCAGAAACAAGGACCTACATGAACCACCTTCGCCGCACCCTGCTCCTGGCCGCCACCAGCCTGGCCTTCGCCACCGCCGCCCACGCCAAGGACCCGAAAGAACTCGTCATCGGCACCAGCTCCGGCCCGTACTCGGACCAGCTGAAGCTGGGCATCAAGCCCATCCTGGAAAAACAGGGCTACAAGGTCAAGATCGTCGAATTCAACGACTACGTGCAGCCGAACTACGCGCTGGCCGAAGGTTCGCTGGATGCCAACGTGTTCCAGCACATCGTCTACCTGACCAAGTTCGCCACCGATAACAAGCTGCCACTGAGTTCCCTGATCACCGTGCCGACCATGCCGATCGGCCTGTACGGCGGCAAGCAGAAAACCCTGGCCGACGTGAAAAACGGCGCCACCATCACCATGCCGAACGACCCGACCAACCAGGCGCGCGCGCTGGTGATGCTGGCCAAGATGGGCTGGATCAAGCTCAAACCGAACGTCGATCCGCTGCGCGCATCCGAGCGCGACGTGCTGGACAACCCGAAGAAGCTGAAACTGGTGCCGCTGGAAGCGGCGCAGCTGCCACGCTCGCTGGCGGACGCCGACTACGCTTTCGTGAACGGCAACTTCGCCCTGGCCGCCGGCATGAAACTGACCTCGGCCCTCGCCGTGGAAAAGATCTCGGACAGCTACATCAACCTGGTCGCCATCCGCACGGCCGACAAGGCCAAGCCATGGGTCAAGGACCTGGAAGCGGCCTACCGCTCGCGCGCCTTCCTCGACGCGACGAACAAATACCTGGCCGGCTATGAAAAGACGGACTACCAGCTGGCGCTGGAAAAGACGCTGAAAAAATAAAGCGGCGCAGGCAATGCAAAAAGGACGGCCAGGTGAAAACCCGGCCGTCCTTTTTTATTGTCTGCGCCACGCGGGCGCCATCGCTATTTAGAAGCGGTAGCCGACGCCTACACCGATCAGGACAGGGTCGATCTTGACTTCGCTGGCCTTGGCGGCGCCGACGAAGACGTCGCTGCGAATCTGTACTTTTTTGATGTCAAAGTTCAGCGACCAGTTTTTGTCCAGCTTGTAGTCGACGCCGGCTTGCAGCGAGAAGCCCCAGCTGTCATGCTCCAGGCGGCCAGCGCCATTCAGCAGTTTCACGCTCGAAATGTTCGTATAG
Source organism: Janthinobacterium rivuli (assembly GCF_009208735.1). GTDB lineage: Bacteria > Pseudomonadota > Gammaproteobacteria > Burkholderiales > Burkholderiaceae_D > Janthinobacterium. The sequence continues at coordinate 253,759 of NZ_WFLJ01000004.1, forward strand.
TTCACGCCTGCACCGACGTATGGGCTGAACTGTTTTTCAGGCATGAAGTGGTATTGCAGCGACAAGGTCGGCGGCAAATGCTTGAACGTACCGATATTTTGGCCACCCAAGGTGACGTCATGCTTTTGCGGATACGTCAGGATCAGCTCGGCAGCGATGTTCGGCGTGAAGAAATACGAAATATCGATTTCAGGAATCGTCTTGCTGCTGACGTGGATCGTGTCCGATGCGCCGACGCCCAAGACCGGCGTGGATTTGTTGGCAGGATCGATGTGCACGGCGCGCGCGCGCACCAGCCATGGGCTTTCCTGCGCCATTGCATTGCCGGCGAATGCGCCGATGGCGGCCAGGACGATTGCTGCTGCAGTTGCGGACTTCTTCATTCTAGTTCCCTCTTTTTGTCGTTAAGTAACGCTGCGAAGTCTAAGAGTGCAGTGCAACAAAAACTTTGATCCACATCAAATAGTGCTAGATGGCATCACTAGAGGGATTTTTTCCTTTGCCCAGGTCAAGAAAATGCGGCATTGCAGCGTGAGCGCTTGCATGCCCCCATTCCGGCGGCCAGCCGGCCGCGCAATGCTGGGACAAATTGCGCGCCGCGCAATCGCCACTTGCGCCGATGTCACTGGATTGCCGCCGGCCCGCGCGGCATACTACGTTTCGTTCGCACATGAGAATGGTAATGATTATCATTTGCGATATAATGAAGGACCTCGCTCGGCGATTACAAAAAGGAATGGGAGACATGGATATATTGAGGGAACTGCGTGAATCGGGCTTGAAAGTGACCATCCCCCGCTTGCGGATTCTGCAGCTGTTTCAAGAAGGCGGCATCAAGCACCTGAGTGCGGACGATGTCTACAAACTCTTGCTGGCCGAAAAGATCGACGTGGGCCTGGCCACCATCTACCGCGTGCTGATGCAGTTTGCCGAAGCGGGCATTCTGTTTCGCCGGCATTTCGAATCGGGCCACGCCGTGTTCGAACTGAACGAAGGCCAGCACCACGATCACCTGGTCTGCACGGGTTGCGGCAAGGTCGATGAATTCGTCGACGAAGGCATTGAATTGCGCCAGAACGAGATCGCCGCCGAGCGCGGCTTCGTGCTGCACGAACACGCGCTGTCGCTGTACGGCACCTGCGCCGAGTGCACGGCGAAGAAAATCCCGCCGCGCCGGGCCTGAAGCTGCCTGGGCCGCCAAGGCGCCGCTGCCTTGCGGTAAGATTCGCTCACGCTTGAGAAAGGATCACCCATGTACATCGGAGAAATCGCCCGCCTGGCGGGCACCTCGCCCAAGGCCTTGCGCCACTATGAAGCGCTGGGCTTGCTGGGCGACGTGCGCCGTTCGGGCGCCTACCGCGTCTACACGCAGCAAGACCTGGCGCAAGTCAACCTCATACGCCAGGCGCAGGCGCTGGGCTTCCGGCTGGCCGAACTGCTGCCCATCCTGGCCGGCGACGAGACCGACTGGGCAGCCCTGTCGCAACACATCACCACCAAGCGCGCGCAGGTGCGGCAGGATATCGCCCGCCTGCGCCAGCTCGACGCGCAACTGGCCGACATCGACACGGAAATCCACGACTGCCTGGCGCGCCAGCAGCTTCAAGCGGCCGCTTGACTCTGCCACTAGGGGCAGGCTTTAGCATGCAGGCTGTTCTTTACTGGAAAGCCTGCATCATGCCCACAATAGCACCCAAACGCGTCTTGATCATCCTCGGCCACCCGTCCAGCGACAGTTTCTGCGCCGCCTTGGCCGAGGCCTACGCCGCCACCGCCCGCAGCGAAGGCCACACCGTGCGCGAGCTGCGCCTGGGCCAGCTGGACTTCGACCAGAACCTGCATGAAGGCTACCGCCAGATACAGCCGCTGGAAGCGGACTTGCTGGCGGCGCAGGAAGCCATCACCTGGGCCGAGCACCTGGTGTTCGCCTACCCCATCTGGTGGGGTGGCGCGCCGGCCCTGCTGAAAGGTTTCATCGACCGCGTCTTCCTGCCCGGCTTTGCCTTCAAGTATCGCCCAGGCAAGGCTTTCCCCGCGCAGCTGCTGAAGGGCCGCACGGCGCAGCTCCTGGTGGCGATGGACACGCCGCCCTGGTATTTCCGCTGGGTCTACCGCATGCCGGGCATTCACCAGCTGCGCAAGACGACGCTGGAATTTTGCGGCGTCAAGCCCGTCAAGGTGGCCAGCTTTGGCCCCATGATCCATTCCACCGAAGCGCAGCGGACGCGCTGGCTGGAACAGGCGCAGGCGCTGGCGCGGCGCCTGTAAGCCCGGCAACGGCTTGCCATGCAGCCATCTTGCATACGGTTTTGACAAGCCGGTAATCAAGCCGTCATATTCACCGGCTACCATGATGATATTGCCTGTTTGTCAGTCGCCTTGCTCTCGCGACAACAAGGGTCCGATCGTCATGTAAAGGTAGCCGCTGTGGAGTTCAACGCTTCTCGATTGCATCTTCCCCGTTATCGCACGTCCGTGGCGTCTGATCTGTGCATTCCCACGGAATCCGTGCAGGCCGATGCCAGCAACTTCGCCGTGCTGGAACTGTTCACGGAACGACGCGACATGATGAGCCTGCCCGTCACGGAGCAGCAGAAGCCCATCGGTTTGATCAGCCGCAACATCTTCATGTCGCAGATGTCCAAGCCCTTTTATCACGAGGTGTACGGCAAGAAGAGCTGCATCGCCTTCATGGACAAGGAACCGCTGATCGTCGACGGCGCCATGAGCATCGAAGACCTCACCTTCCGCGCCGTGGAAGCGGGCGAGAAGGCGCTGGCCGACGGCTTCATCATCACCGAGGATGGCGCGCTGGCCGGCGTGGGCTTCGGCTTGCAGCTGATGAACGTGGTGGCCACCATGCAGGCGGAAAAGAACCGCCAGATCATGCACAGCATCGATTACGCCAGCGTGATCCAGCGCGCCCTGCTGCGCACCTCCGATGCGGAGCTGCGCGCCACCCTGCCCGACGCGCACCTGGAATGGCAGCCGCGCGACGTGGTCGGCGGCGACTTCTACTTCTTTGAGCGCCATGCGGGCGGCTGGTTCGCCGCCATCGCCGACTGCACCGGCCATGGCGTGCCGGGCGCCTTCATGACCCTGATCGCCTCGTCGGCCCTGAGCCAGGCCCTGCGCGCGCTGGGGCCGCACGACCCGGCCGCCCTGATCGGCGCCGTCAGCCGCGCCATCAAGACCTTGCTGGGCCAGGACGGCGCCGGCAACGGCGCGGCCACCGGCCACGCCGGCTCGAACGACGGCATGGATTGCGCCTTCCTGTGCTACGACACGGCCAGCGCCAGCCTGCGTTTCGCGGGCGCGAAACTGGCGCTGCACGTGGTCGCGCCGGGCGAGGACAGCGTGCGCGCCATCGACGGCGCGCGCATGGGCGTGGGCTATGTCGACACACCGGCCGCCTACTGCTGGCACAACGAGACGCTGGCCATACCCGCCGGCAGCCTGCTGTTCCTCACCACCGACGGCTTGCTCGACCAGATCGGCGGCGCGCGCGACATCGCCTACGGCAAGCGGCGCATGCGCGAGCAGCTGCTGGCGCGGCGCGACGCCCCGGCCGGCGAGGTGGCGGCGGCGCTGCTGCAGGACAGCGCCGCCTGGCAAGGCAAGCAGCCGCGCCGCGACGACCTGACCTTTTTCTGTTTCCGCCTGTAGTTTTAGCGCCATCGAGCCACCTTATCAACAAGAAACCGGGTCACCGGCTAGCCAGGAGCACGGACGTGCTGTACGAAGAATTCAACGAGTTTTGGGATGTGGCCCGCAAGCGCAACATCATCTTTTTTTACGTGGGCTATTTCTCGCAGCACGTGGTGAACGCCATTTCCGAAACCATCAAGGCGCGCCTCGACACGGCCGGCGCGGCCGGGCCCACGCGGCGGCGCATCTTTTCCTCGTTCATCGAGATGTCGCAAAACATCATGCATTATTCCGCCGACAGCCTGACGCCCGATGCGCAGCTGGACCAGCAGATGCGGCGCGGCTCATTTTGCATCGGCACGCGCGGCGACAGCTTTTTTCTGCTGTGCGCCAATCCCGTCTCGACGGACAACGTGGCGCAGATCCGCGCCCGCCTGGAGCCGCTGCACACCATGACGATGGAAGAAATCCGCCTCGCCTACAAGAAGGCCCTGCGCGAGGAAGCGCCGGCCGACAGCAAGGGCGCGGGCCTGGGCTTTCTTACCATGGCGCGCGACGCCAGCGAGCCGCTGGAATTCGAATTCGTCCAGGATCCACAGGAGCCTGGCCACACCATCTTCTGCATCAAAGCCATCATTTGAAAGAGCCGACTCAGGAAAGCATATGCAATTACCGTCACCACTGTTCATCGCCGCGACCCCGAGTTCGCCCGAAATCGACTTCCGTTTCGAGCAGCACACCCTGTCGATCAAGGGCGAGTCGTATCCGGAAAATGCGGCCGCCTTCTATGGCCCGCTGATCGCCGCCGTGCGCGCCTACCTGGAAGGCTGCCGCGAGAGCGCCATCACCGTCAACGTCTCGCTGGCCTACTTCAACAGCTCCAGCACGAAGATGCTGTTTACCCTGTTCGACACCCTGAACCAGGCGGCCATCGACGGCAACCAGGTGCGCCTGAACTGGTATCACGACGAGGACGACGACACCATCCTGGAATTCGGCCAGGAGTTGCAGCAGGACTTTACGGCGCTCGATTTCCACGACCATCCCGTGCAGGGCAACTAGGGCATGCGCGCCGCCCTCTCCGAGTCCGGCCTGGAACCGGACCTGTTCACCGTGGAAGCGGCGGCGCTGGCCGCCGCGCGCCGCATGCACGCCGATACTCACGCCAGCGGCGAGGCGCAGCGGCGCGTGCTCGGTGAACTGATCCTCCACTACGAACGGCTGATGCGCGAGACGCGGCGCCTGATCGGCCGCAGCGACCGCGCCGAGCGCGACATGCATCTGCTGAACCGCCAGTTGCAGACGCTGGCCGGCCAGCTCGAATACCGCGCCACGCACGACCCGCTGACGGGCGCCCTGAACCGCGGTGCCGTGATCGACCACGCCTCGCGCTGCCTGGCGCAGGGCGACATGGCGCTGATCGTGCTCGATATCGACCTGTTCAAGCAGGTCAACGACGACTTCGGCCACCCGGCCGGCGACGGCGTGATCCAGGCCGTGGTGGACTGTCTGAAGACACTGTTGGGACAGGAGACAGCCATCGGCCGGGTCGGCGGCGAAGAGTTTTCCGTCGTCTGGCCCACCTCCTCGCGCGACGACGCGGCGCAAGTGGCGCAGCGCATCTGCGAAACGGTCGGCCGCCAGCGTCATGCGGCGCCCATCACGCGTGCCATCACCGTCAGCGTGGGCCTGAGCTGGAACCGCGCCGGCACGGCCTTCGAGACGGCCTACAGCCATGCGGACCAGGCTCTGTACCAGGCCAAGCGCGAGGGACGCAACTGCGTGCGCCAGTGGCTGGAAAGCGGAAGCGGGCCCTAGCGCAGCTGTTCGCGCGCCATGCTGCCGTCGCGGCGCATGGCCGCCGCCGCGCGCTGCATGGCCGCCAGCTGCGCCTCGGGAATGTGCCGGTTGCAGGCGAGGTAAGTCTGCACGCGGTTGAACGTCAGCAGCGGCACCACCTTGTGCTCCCACGCCTTGCCCGCAAACGGCTTGCTGCCCACGGCCATGCCGACGGCCCACAGGTCGATGCGCCCCAGCAGCAGCTTTTGCGGATTGAGCCACTCCTGCGTCACGGGCGCCACGCTCAAACCTTGCTGGCGCAGATAATCGTCGCGCGCGTCGCCCAGCACCGTGCCGATCGCCAGGCCGCGCGCATCGGCCAGCGTGCGCAGCGACAGGCCCCGCTCGGCCAGGCCGTACAGCACCCATTCCGCTTCGTTGAGGGGACCGATCCAGCGAAATTGCGCTTCGCGCTCCTGCGTGCGGCTGGTGGAAAAGAGGCAGGTATCACGCTCGCGCAGCGCTTGCGCGTACGCGCGCTTCCACGGCAGCAGCTCGATGCTGTAGGAAAGAGCGGCGCGCGCCATGATCTCGCGCACCTTGAGCGTTTCACGTCCCACGACGACATTGCCTTCCATCATGCTCGACGGCGGCAAATGCTCACCGACGATACGCACGTCCACCGCCGCGGCCCGCGCCGGCATCAGCAGCGCCACTGCCAGCAGCCCTGCCATGCTTGCTTGTTTCATGCTTGCTTTCTTCCACCACAGGGCAGTCCCTGCCACCAGCAGGATGGTATCATCGCCCCCCCGGCGGCCATGGCCAAAGGTTGTCATTTAAGCCATTATTTTTCCGTAACGTGGCTTAGGGCCAACGCCGGGATCATCATGCGAGGGGGAGATGGCGAGAAAAACAAGTGGCGGAAAACAGTAGGAGTCGAACCTACGGGAGAACGTCTGACGCCCTCCACCGGGTTTGAAGCCCGGCCACATCACCGGATGAGTGTGCTTTCCGCGGTGCCTGAGCTAACTGTTGGGCAAGGCCGCTGTGTACGACCACAGCGCTTGCGGGCGCAATAGATGCCCATTGCCAACACGGCGAGTATAACCGACGCGGTCAAAGAATTCCAAGACCTGGATCGCCCGCTTGCGGCCCAGGCCGCTGGCGTCGCGGAAGGTGGCCGCACCGACGGCGCCGGCACCGGACGCCAGGCCATCATCCAGCTCCGCCTTTTCGGCCAGGGTGCGCACCAGTTGCGCCAATTCGGCCAGCGCCGCCTGGTGATAGAACAGGTCGTGCACGACCTGGCTGATCTGCCCTGCCTTGGCCAGTTTGCGCAACAGCCGGCGCGTGTCGTCCTCGGCCAGGCCGAAGTCGCGCGCCAGGTCGCGCGTCCAAGGCGGATCGGCACGCCCCTGCAGCAAGGCCGCCAGCAAGGGCTCGGCCAGCGCCTGCTCTTGCGGCGTCAATTCCACGCTGTGCGTCGGCAAGTGCAGGCTGGCGCCGCGCGCCAGGATGCCGCCCTGCGCCAGCAAGCCTTCGACCAGGTGGCTCCACAAGGCGTCTTCCATCTCCGCGTCGACGATGCGCTTCAGGCGCCACAGTTCCGGTCCCGCCTCGTCGGGCGCGCGCGCGTGGAAGGCTGCCAGTGCGGCCAGCACTCTTTCTTCCAGTACCGCCAGCGCCGCCGGCGCCAGCAGCAAGGCGTCGCCGCCGCGCAGAGCGATGCGCCGCGTGTCGGGCGGCAGCGCCAGGGCGTCCGGCGGCAGCAGGGACAGGCGCACCAGCAGCGATACACGCAAGCCCAGCGGGCTTTGCGCCAGCAGGGCCGCATAGTCGCCGTGCGCGACAAACGCGGCCAGCGCGTCGAGCCACGCCAGCCTGGCCAGGCTGCGGCGCTTGCGCGCGGGGCCGAACGGGTCGAGCACCATGCCGCCGCCCACCGTCTGCGTCGCTTGCGCATTGCGCACGACGAAGCGGTCGCCCGGCACGCCGTGCATGGGTGCGTCGAACACCAGCTGCACCCTGCCCGTCTGCCCCGGCGACAGGGTCTCGCCATCGAGCATGACGGCGCGCGCCAGCTGGTGCGCCGCGCCCAGGTGCACGTGCAGCGGCGACCAGGCTTTCAGCTGCACGCCGGCGTCGGGCAGCAGGGTCAATTCCACGTCGAGGCGCTCGGAGCACTGCGCCAGTGCCGGCGCGACGATCCAGTTGCCCCGCTCGATGCGCTCGCGGTCGATGCCGGCCAGGTTCAGCGCCAGGCGCTGGCCCGCCATGCCCGTTTCGGCCGCGCGGTTCTGGGCATGGATGCTGCGCACGCGCGCCTGCGCGTCGCCGGGCGCCAGCTGCAGCATGTCGCCCACCTGCGCGCGGCCCGCCAATGCCGTGCCGGTGACGATGGTGCCCTGCCCCGACAAGGTGAACACGCGGTCCACGCCGAGGCGGAACAGACGCCGCTCGTCGCGTTGCGGCAGGCTGCGCGCCACCTGCGTCAGGTGCGCCAGCAAGGCCGCCACGCCGGCATCGCCGTCGCGATTGGCGGCCGTGGGAAAGATCGGGCTGCCCGCCAGCGCCGTGCCGGCCAGCAGCGCCTCGATGTCCGCTTCCACCTGCGCCACGCGGGCGCCGTCGGCGCGGTCGATCTTGGTCAGCGCCACGGCGCCGCGCGTCACGCCCAGCAGCTGCAAGATGGCCAGGTGCTCGTGCGTCTGCGGCATGATGCCGTCGTCAGCCGCCACCACCAGCAGGGCAAAGTCGATGCCCGTCACGCCGGAAGCCATGGTACGGATGAATTTTTCGTGGCCCGGCACGTCGATCACGCCCAGCACCGTGCCGTCCGCCAGTGGCAGATAGGCATAGCCGAGTTCAATCGAGATGCCGCGCGCCTGCTCTTCCTTCAGGCGGTCCGTGTGCACGCCCGTCAGCGCGCGCGTCAGGGTCGTCTTGCCATGGTCGATATGGCCTGCTGTGCCGACGATCATGCGGACAACTCGCCGAGCTGCGCGATGAAGGCCGTCTCGTACGCCGCTTCCAGGCAGCGCAAATCGAGCCACAGGGTATCTTGTCCGATGCGCCCGATCACGGGGCACGGCAAGGCGCGCAGGCGCTGTTCCAGCGTGCCCAGGGGGTTGCTCACGCGCGAGCCGGAAGCGCTGCGGATGGCCAGGCCAAAGCTGGGCAGCTGGTCGACGGGCAAGGCGCCGCTGCCGATCTGGCTTTTCATCGCTTCGGCGGTGACCACATAGGCGCTGCCAAGCGCCCCTTGCAGCAGCGGCAGCAGGGTGTCCGCCTGCGCGCGCATGGCGGCGGCGGGACGCGTCAACAGGCGCAAGGTGGTCAGGCGTTCGGCCAGCAAGTCCGGCGCGCGATACAGCTGCAGCACGGGCGCCAAGGCGGCCAAGGTCAGTTTGCCCACGCGCAGTGCACGTTTCAAGGGGTTGCGCTTGATCTTCGCGATCAAATCGGCGCGCCCGACGATGACGCCGCACTGCGGCCCGCCCAGCAATTTATCGCCGCTGAAGGTCACCAGGTCGGCGCCCGCTGCTATGGTTTCGCGCACCGTCGTCTCATGCGGCAAGCCATACTGGGCCAGGTCGACCAGGGTGCCGCTGCCCAGGTCCACGGCCGTCGGCACGCCGCGTTGCGCCGCCAGCGGCACGAGTTCGTCGAGCTCCACGCTTTTCGTGAAACCGGTGATGGCGTAATTGCTGCAATGGACCTTCATCAGGAGGGCCGTGTCTGCATTCACCCCGTTGGCGTAGTCGGCCAGGTGCGTGCGGTTGGTGCTGCCCACTTCGCGCAGCACGGCGCCGGCGCGCGTCATGACGTCCGGGATGCGGAAGGCGCCGCCGATTTCCACCAGTTCCCCGCGCGACACCACCACCTCCTTGCCCTGCGCCAGGGTATTCAACATCAGCAGCACGGCGGCCGCATTGTTGTTGACGATGGTGGCAGCTTCGGCCCCCGTCAGCTCGCGCAGCAGTTCCTCGACCAGGTCGTCGCGGTCGCCGCGCTTGCCCGTCTCCAGGTCGAATTCCAGATTCATCGGCCACTGCAGCGCTTCGACGACGGCTTGCACGGCGTCGTCGGGCAGCAGCGCGCGGCCCAGGTTCGTGTGCAGCACGGTGCCCGTCAGGTTGAAGACGGCGCGCAGCCGCGAGCGCGATTGCGCTTGCAGCCGTTCAGCCATCTGCGCGACGATGGCGGCAAGCGATGCGCCCACTTCGCACACGGCGCCCGCCAGCATGGCCGTGCGCAGTTCGGCCAGCACGGCGCGCGCGCAAGCCAGCGTCTGCACGCGGCCATGGTGCGCGATCAGGTCCAGGCAAGCCGCGTCGCCCAAGATGCGGTCCACCGATGGCAGGCGCACGGTTTGCCCCGTCGTCATGCTGGCTGGCCCTCGCTGCTGTCGCCCTTGCCCAGCCACAGCAACGGATTGCCGCTGGCGCGCTGGTAGCCCGCCTCGCCCACCAGCAGGTCGAGCATCAGGCTGGCCAGGTCGTCGGCCAGCGGCTCGACGTTGTAATCGTGTTCCTGGTTGAAGACCTTGCGGTAGGTATGGCAATCGTCGCAGGTTTCCGCGCGCGCCACCTTCTTCGGATCATTCGCCTTGTTCGGCGATTTGTCGTCCTTCGCCGCGACGGGGTCGAACGGCGCCGCGTCGGCCGCGTCCAGGCCCTGGTAGGCGATCTTGCCATTCTGTTCGCAGGTCGAGCACTTCACGCGCACCATATGCCATTCGCTTTCGCAAATGCCGCAGTGCAGGTAGCGATAGCCCTGCGAGCCGCCGCCGATGCGGATCACGCTGGCGACGGGGTGCGAACCGCAGACGGGGCACAGGGTGCCCGTTTCCAGGTCCGGCACGCGCGCGGCGCGCAGTTCGCTGGCCGACACCGACCATAAAATTTGCAGCGCGGCCGCGACGAACGGCGCATGCATGGGATTGAGGTTGTCGCCGTTTTCATCGAGCACGGCATCGGCGCAGGCGTCCAGCGCTGCCGCGTCGAGCGCGCGCAACTGGGCCAGCACCTGCGTCAGGCCGCCGGACAGGGCCGGCTGGCTTGCCGCCGTGGCGGCCAGTTCATCGAGCAGGCTGGCGAAGATGTCGCGCCAGACGGGCGGGCGGGCGCCGCTGACGGGCAGCACCGGCATGCGGTGCTGGATGGCGCGCCGCAGCGCGTCGGGGTCGGCGGCGGGCACGGCGCCGGGCGCCAGTTTTCCCACCACGGCGGCCTGCGCGTCGGCCAGCGCGGCCATCAGCACCAGGTAACCCTGCATGCCCGCATCGACGGGGATGCCCTTGATCTTGCCCTGCGCCAGTTCGCGCAAGCGCAAGGCGCGCGCCGTAAACAGGCTGGCGGGCTGTGGCAGCAGCAGGCGCGGAATCGCGTTATGGTCCAGGCCTTCGATTTCGCCTGGCTGAAGTATGCGTTGTACCAATGGAGTTTTCCCATCAAAAAAAGCACAGCACGGCCAGCGGGTGTGGCCATGCTGTCAAAGTATTCTAAACGATAAGGAAAACCGGGGTCAGACCCGACGGGTCTGACCCCAGCTTTGCACTCGGGTTAAAGCGTACCCTCCTGCACTTACTTTTCCGTGTTGCGCATCACCGATTCAAACCACTTCGGATGGTGCTTGCGCGCCCATCCATAGGTGACGGTGCCGCGCACCATGGCGCCGATCGAGCCCTTGACCCAGATCGCCGCATAGATGTGCACGATGATGGCGCAGATGATGCCGAACGCACAACCGGCATGCAGCAAGGCGGCAAAGCGCACCACGTCGATCGGGAAATAGAACGCGAAATACGCGCGCCAGATCACGATGCCCGACAGCAGCAACCCGACCATGCAGGCGAGCAGCACGAAGAACAGGATCTTCTGGCCGGCATTGTATTTGCCGATCTTCGGCAGCTTTTCTTCGCGGTTGTTGAGCACGTCGTCCATCTGTTTCAGCCACTGCTTGTCGCCGTCCTCGAACTTGTTGTGGTGCCAGAAGCGCACCACGAGGATCGCGAACGAGACGAACATCACCAGGCCGGCGAATGGATGCAAAATGCGCGTCCATTGCCCGCCGCCGAACAGGTTCGCCAGCCACGCCATCGACGGATGGAACATGGCCAGCCCGGACAGCGCCAGCATGACGAAGGTGATGGCGGTCACCCAGTGATTCGTGCGCTCGTTCGGCTCGTAGCGCTGGATCAGCGGATTGCCATCCTTGTCGCGCAGCTTGCCATCGTGAAGTTCACTATGCTTCATGCTGTTCCTCCCGGATGCGCTTGGCCTCTTCCAGCGCTTCGTGCTCTTCGTCCTTGCTCACTTCGTTCGGACCGACACGCGTGTAGTGGAAGAAGCCTGCCAGCGCCGTGGCAGCCATGCCGGCCACCGCCAGCGGCTTGGACCAGCCCTTCCAGAAGCCCACCATCGGGCTGATGCGCGGGCGTTCCGGCAAGTTCGAATACAGCTTCGGCTTGTCGGCATGGTGCAGCACGTACATCACGTGCGTGCCGCCCACGCCCAGCGGATCGTACAGGCCCGCATTCTCGAAACCGCGCGACTTCAGGTCGACGATGCGTTCTTCCGCATGCACCTTCATGTCTTCCTTGGTGCCGAAAACGATGGCGCCCGTCGGGCAGGTTTTCACGCAGGCCGGTTCCTGGCCTACGGCGACACGGTCCGAACAGAGCGTGCACTTGTAGGCGCGGTCGTCCTTTTTCGAAATGCGGGGCACGTCGAAAGGACAGCCGGCCACGCAGTAGCCGCAGCCGATGCAGTTTTCCTGGTGGAAATCGACGATGCCGTTCGTGTATTGCACGATGGCGCCCGGCGCCGGACAGGCTTTCAAACAGCCCGGGTCCTCGCAGTGCATGCAGCCGTCCTTGCGGATCAGCCACTCGAGGTTGCCGTCGTTGTTTTCGTGTTCGGCAAAACGCATCACCGTCCACGATTGCGGCGTCAGGTCCGTCGGATTGTCATAGGTGCCATGGTTTTCGCCGACTTCATCGCGCAAGTCGTTCCATTCCATGCACGCCGTCTGGCAAGCCTTGCAGCCGATGCATTTCGACACGTCGATCAGCTTGGCCACGGTGCCCGTCACCGGGCTGCGCGCCTGCGGCGGCGTGACCGTGGTGGCGGACAGGCGCCGGATATCTAAGGATTGCAGTGCCATTATTGAGCTCCCATCATGCTTTTTCCACCTTCACGAGGAAGGACTTGAATTCCGGCGTTTGCGAATTCGCATCCCCCACGCCCGGCGTCAGGGTATTGATCAGATACCCCGGCTTGGCCACGCCCGTAAAGCCCCAGTGCAGCGGCAGGCCCACGGTATGCACCTGCTTGCCCTCGATCGTCAAGGCCTTGATGCGCTTGGTGACGACGGCCTTGGCGATGATGTGGCCCCGCTTGGAACTGACGCGCACTTCGCCACCGGCGACGACGCCGATGCTCTTGGCCAGCTCTTCGCCGATTTCGACGAATTGCTGCGGCTGGATGATGGCGTTCAGGCGCGCATGCTTGGTCCAGTAATGGAAATGCTCGGTCAGGCGGTAGCTGGTGGCCACATGCGGATATTCCTCATGCGTGCCGAACATTTTCCGGTCATCGGCGAACACGCGCGCGGCCGGATTGCTGGTCGCTTGCGGGTTTTTCGGATGCATGGGGTTGTAGCCCAGCGGATTTTCGAACGGCTCGTAATGCTCGGGGAACGGCCCCTCGGCCATGGCGCCGCGCGCAAAGAAGCGCGCCACACCCTCGCCCAGCATGATGAACGGCCCCATGCCGTTTTCCGGCGGTTCGTCGACCTTGAAGTCGGGAATGTCGGCCCCGCTCCAGTTCGTGCCATTCCACTCGATCAGTTTACGGGTCGGATCGAAAGCCTTGCCCTTCAGGTCGCACGAGGCGCGGTTGTACAGCACGCGGCGGTTCGCCGGCCATGCCCAGGCCCAGCCCAGGGTCTGGCCGATGCCGGTCGGGTCGCTATTGTCGCGCCGTCCCATCTGGTTGCCCGCCTGCGTCCAGCTGCCGGCGAAGATCCAGCAACCGCTGGTGGTCGTGCCGTCGTCGCGCAATTGCGCGAACGAGGCCAGCTGCTCGCCCTTTTTGACCAGCAGCTTGGTCGGATCCTTCGGATCGTACAAGTCGGCCAGCGCCTTGCCGTTGAATTCGCGGGCGATTTCTTCCGGCTGCGGGTTATGCGGCTGCGCATAATTCCACGTCAGGTTGACGATAGGATCGGGGAACTTGCCGCCCTCTTTCTTGTACATGTCGCGCATGCGCAAGAACAGGCCCGACATGATCTCCAGGTCGCTGCGCGCCTGGCCCGGCGGTTCGGCCGCCTGCCAGTGCCACTGCAAGACGCGCGAGGAACTCACCAGCGAACCGCGCTCTTCGGCGAAGCAGCTGGTCGGCAGGCGGAACACTTCCGTCATGATCTTGGTGGGATCGACTTCGTGGTACTGCCCGTGCGCCTTCCAGAATTCGCCCGTTTCCACGGCCAGCGGATCCATGATGACGAGGAACTTCAGCTTCGACAGCGCTTCCGTGACCTTTTGCTTGTTCGGCGCGGACGCCAGCACATTGAAGCCCTGGCAGATATAGCCCGTCATCTTGCCTTGGTGCATGTTCTCGATGGCTTGCATCAAGTCATACGGCTTGTCGAGTTTCGGCAGGTAGTCGAAGGCGTAGTTATTTTCCGCCGTGGCAAAGTCGCCCCACCATGTCTTCATGAAGCTGACGTGGAATTTGCGGTAATTGCTCCAGTAGCTGAGCTGGTTAGGCCGCAGCGGCTTGGTGGCGCGCGCGGCGATATAGCCGTCGAAATCCTGCTCGGCCTCGTTCGGCAAGGTCATATAACCCGGCAACAGGTTCGACATCAGGCCCAGGTCGGTCAGACCCTGGATGTTCGAGTGGCCGCGCAAGGCGTTCATGCCGCCGCCGGCGATGCCCATATTGCCCAGCAACAGCTGCACCATGGCGCCCGTGCGGATGGTCTGCGCGCCCGTCGAGTGGTGCGTCCAGCCCAGCGCGTACAGGATGGTACCGGCGCGGCCCGGCACGGCGGTCGAAGCCAGGGCTTCCGCCACCTTGTGGAACTTGTCGGCCGACACGCCGCACGTACGTTCGACCATCTCGGTCGTGTAGCGCGCGTAGTGCTTCTTCATCATCTGGTAGACGCAGCGCGGGTGTTCCAGCGTCGGGTCGACCTTGGCATAGCCATCTTCGCCGATCTCGTAATCCCAGGTGGCCTTGTTGGTGTACTTGCCTTTTTCCTTGTCGAAACCCGAAAACAGACCGTCCTCGAACGCATAGTCTTCGCGCACGATGAAGGGCATGTCCGTGTAGTTGCGCACGTACTCATGCTGGATCTTGTCGTTCGTCAGCAGATAATTGATGATCGCGCCGAGGAAGACGATGTCCGTGCCGGTACGCGTGGCGCAGTAGTAATCTGCCACGGATGCGGTACGGGTAAAGCGCGGATCGACAACGATCAGCTTGGCCTTGTTATGCGCCTTCGCTTCCGTTACCCATTTGAATCCGCAAGGGTGTGCTTCTGCTGCATTGCCGCCCATGACCAGGATCACATCGGCATTCTTGATATCGACCCAATGATTCGTCATCGCGCCACGGCCAAACGTCGGGGCAAGACCTGCCACCGTCGGTCCGTGTCATACACGCGCCTGATTATCAAAGGTCAGCATCCCCATGCTGCGCACTGTCTTGTGGGTCAGATACCCGACCTCGTTACTGCCGGCGGACGCGGCAAGCATGCCGGTGGAGAGCCAGCGGTTGACGGTCTTGCCGTCGGCATTCTTTTCGATCAGGTTGGCATCGCGGTCATCCTTCATCAGGCGCGCGATCTTGTCGAGCGCCACATCCCAGGAGATCGGTTGCCATTCCGTGCCGCCCGGTGCGCGGTATTCGGGCACTTTCAGGCGGTTCGGGCTGTGGATGAAGTCGACCAGGCTGGCGCCTTTCGGGCACAAGGTGCCGCGGTTCACCGGGTGATCGGCATCGCCTTCCACGTGGATGATGCTGGAGACGGCGTTTTTCGCGCCATCGCCCAGTCCATACAGCAGGACGCCGCATCCTACCGAACAGTAGGGACAGGTATTGCGTGTCTCGGTCGTGCGAGACAGCTTGTATTGCCGCACTTCCGCCATCGCCTGGCCCGGTGCGAAACCGAGCAGGGCGAGGCTGGAACCAGCAATGGTCGCGCCAGTTACCCGAAGGAACTGGCGCCTGGACATCTGAACCATATTCAGGCCTCTATGATGTGAGTAAATAAAAAGTCATACGGCGTCGTGGTCGTGTCATATCACCAAGATATAAGCACCATGCCTGTGCCGTATGACAGTATTTTACCCCTCAAACTCCGACAAGGCTTAGTCCGCTGGAAAAAATTGCCTTTAGTCAACATTAATTTGACGATACCGAATATTCCCTCTAAACAATGCCAGCCTGCCCGGCACGCTTGCACATCGCTACCCACCCACGAAAAAAAAACCCGCTCGCGAGCGGGTTTTTGGGGATGCGGCCGAACTGCCAGGCCAAATTACAGGCTGTAGCGCAAGGTCAGCGCCACGTTGCGCGGCGCACCGGGCAAGCTCAGGTTCGGGCTGGAACCGTGGCCCGAGACGATGTAGCGCGTGTCGCCGATATTGTTGACGTTCAGCTGCACTTCATAGCGGCCCGTGCGGTACGCCGCCATGGCATCGGCCGTCACGTAGCCTGGCAGCACCACCGTGTTGCCCGGATTGGCGAAGCGGCTGCCGACGGCGTTCGCGCCGCCGCCCACCGTGAAGCCATGGCCCAGGTCTTTCGTCAGCCACAGGTTGGCCGTGTTGCGCGCCGTCAGTGTGGCGCGCTTGCCCTTGATGGCGACGGCACTGGCCGTCGTCGTGCCCGGCGCATTCACGCTCTTGTCGACGGCGATGGAATCGGTGATGGTGGCATCCAGGTAAGCATAGCCGGCCATCATCTTCCAGCCATCGTGCAAGTCCGCGTTGAAGGTCAGTTCCAGGCCATCCGTGCGCTGCGTGCCGACGGGCACGATGCGGTTCGTGATCGGGTCGCTGGTCTTGATATTGTCGCGCTCCAGGCGGAACAGCGACACGGTGGCGTTGGCGCGGCCGCCCCACAGGTCGTACTTGGCGCCCACTTCCGTGTTGCGCGTGGTTTCCGGCGCCAGGTCGGCATTATTCGCGGCCAGGGCGAAGTTCTCGCCGCTGGGCTGGAACGAGCGGCTCCACGATGCGTAGTACGATTGCGTCGCGCCCGGTTGCCAGACGAGGCCGGCGCGGGGGCTGTAGGCCGAATCCGTACGCGACAGGTCCGCCGTCGTCACGCCAAGCGCATTGGCCAGGCGCGACTGCTGCTTGTAGCGGTCGTAGCGCAAGCCGGCCAGCGCCTTCCACTCGTCGCTGAAGCTGATGGCGTCCTGCACGTAGGCGGCGGCCGTGTCGTAGGTACCGAAGGTATCACTGCGCGCGCCCAGCTTGCCGCGGTTGACCTGCGGCAGGACGGGTTGGAAGATCGACACATTCGTCGCCACCACGGTCGAGGCCCAGCTCGACGCATCCTTGTTTTGCTTGCCGAACTCGGCGCCGTACAGCACTTCGTGGCGCATGGTGCCCGTGACCAGCTTTTGCGTCAGTTCCGTCTGGTTGAACCAGCCGCTTTCGTCGCGGTTGAGCTTGGCGTGACCCAGGCTCATCGTGCCCTTGACTTCGTTGACGTTGCCGGAAATATTCGTGTTGTTGCGGTCCAGGTGATAGTCGTAGTAACGGAAGGCATTGCGCAGCGACAAGGTATCGCTGAACTTGTGCGTCAGGGTGGCGGCCGTGGACACCACGCGCGACTGGCTGAAGTCGGCATCGCGGGCATTGGCGGCACCGTAATACGTGCCCGCATCGACGGCGACGGGACGGCCGTGGTAGGACGGGATGCCGAAGTCCGTCAGGCGGCGGTCTTCCAGGTAGTCGCCCTGCAGCAGCAGCTTGGTGGCGCCGGAGAGGCGGATGGCCACGGATGGCGCCAGCGCCGTGCGGTTGATGAATTGCTGGTCACGGTAGCTGTCCGACAGTTCGCGCGCGCCCGTGACGCGCCAGTCCACCGTCTCGCCGACACGGCCCACGTCGACTTCACCGCGACGCCCTGCTGTGTTCGTCAGGCTCACGGCCACGTCCGTGATGTCCATGCCCGGCTTCTTGGTGATGCGGTTCACCAGGC
Organism: Janthinobacterium rivuli; assembly: GCF_009208735.1. GTDB lineage: Bacteria > Pseudomonadota > Gammaproteobacteria > Burkholderiales > Burkholderiaceae_D > Janthinobacterium. Next base: position 271,410 of record NZ_WFLJ01000004.1, read on the forward strand.
CGCCCGAGGAGCCGCGGCCGTACAGCACGGCGGCCGGTCCCTTGATCACTTCCAGGCGCTCCACGTTCGACAGGTCGCGGAAGTACAGCGCGTCATCGCGGAAGCCGTCGACGAACTGGTCGCCGATGGCCGTGAAGCCGCGGATGAACACCTGGTCGCGCTGGCCGTCGCCCGTGGACAGGCCCACGCCGGGGATGTTCTTCATGATGTCCTGGATCGACATGGCGTTCTGGTCGCGGATGACGGCGGCCGGCACCACGTTGATCGTCTGCGGCACGTCGCGCAGGGCCATTTCCGTCTTGGTGCCGCTGGCGGAGGTGGCGGCGACATAGCCGTCCTGGTCCTTGGCCGCCGTCACGGTGACGGCGGGCAATGTTTCCTGCGCCCAGGCCGCCAATGGCGTGGCGCCCAAGGTCAAGGCGCCCAGTACGGCGATGGTGATCGGTTTACATCCCGGCTTGCGCTGTTGCTGCATACAATTCCCTGGTCGATGGTTTAATACGAATGATTATCATTAGTATTTTATCAGCCGACGCGGCAAAAAGTAAGGCGAAATGTAAGTGATAGTACTTATGGACTAGGTACTTGACGTAAAAACACAACAGGAAATTGATATCAAAAAACAATTAAAATTGCTTTGAGAAACTATTTCCCTGCGTCAATGCTATACTTGCGGCTTGCTGGGTAGCGGTCAGCCTGACCGACATGCCCCTTGCTTCACCTCCATCGCCACGCTCAGCGTGGCGCGCCGCACAGCCATCACGCGGCACCCGAAGACCCCGATCCCCTGCGCCTTGCGGCGCCTGTCCGCCCCTGCTGGCGGCGGCGATCATGACTATTAAACTGTTAGGAAATACATGAAAAACCTGAACATCGGCAGCCGCCTTGGCGTCGGCTTTGCTGTCGTATTACTGTTGCTTGCCGCCTTGACCATCACCGCCCTCGTGCGCATGCAAACGGCCAGCGACCTGACTTACCGTCTCATCAATACCAGCATCAAGAACCAGCGCATGGTGGCCGAATGGTCGAAGATCATTGAACTGAACAGCGTGCGCGGCGTCGCCTCGTTCGAGATCAGCGATCCGGTCGTGCGCGCCAAGATCGAGGAAGACTTGAAGGTCGATGCGGAGCGCTCCAGCAAGCTGCAGGACGACATCATCGCGTCCTTGCTCAACCCGGCCGTGATCGAACAATTCAAGGTCGTGCGCAAGGTGCGCACCGACTACGTGACGACGCGCGCACGCGCCTTCAAGATGAAGGCCGACGGCGACGTGGCGGGCGCCAAGATCGTGTTCGACAAGGAAGTCGCGCCAATCACCGTGGCTTACCTGGCCGAAGTGAAGCGCTTTGCCGGCATGCAGATCAAGGCGGCCGACGGCGTCGGCGCCAGCATCATCGAAGCCTACAGCGGCACCCGCATCTTCCTGATCACCATGGGCGTGCTGGCCGTGCTGATGGGCATCGGTTTCGCGTGGTGGATCACGCGCTCGATCACCGGCCCCATCCGCGACGCCGTGAAAGTGGCGGAAACCGTCGCAGCGGGCGACCTCACCAGCACCATCACGGCCCAGGGCCGCGATGAAACGGGCCAGCTGATGCATGCCCTGAAAACCATGAACGATAGTCTCGTCGGCATCGTCGGCCAGGTGCGCAGCGGCACCGACACCATCGCCACGGCCTCCGCGGAAATCGCCGCCGGCAATCAGGATCTGTCGTCGCGCACGGAACAGCAAGCCAGTTCGCTGGAAGAGACCGCTTCGTCGATGGAAGAACTGACCTCGACCGTGAAGCAAAACGCGGACAACGCGCGCCAGGCGAACAAGCTGGCCGGCGACGCGGCCGGCATCGCCAGCCGCGGCGGCGCCGTGGTGGCCGAAGTGGTGGCCACCATGGGCGAGATCAATACCTCGTCGAAGAAAATCGTCGACATCATTTCCGTCATCGACGGCATCGCCTTCCAGACCAACATCCTGGCCCTGAACGCGGCCGTGGAAGCGGCGCGCGCCGGCGAACAGGGCCGCGGCTTCGCCGTGGTGGCAACAGAGGTGCGCAACCTGGCGCAGCGCTCGGCGGCGGCGGCGAAAGAGATCAAGGGCTTGATCGACGACTCCGTGCAAAAGGTCGACGTGGGCACGGACCTGGTCGACAAGGCCGGCAAGACGATGGAAGAAATCGTGCAAAGCATCGGCTTCGTCACCTCCATTATGAGCGAGATCAGCAACGCCAGCGAAGAGCAGAGCGCGGGCATCGAGCAAGTCAACCAGGCCATTTCCGAAATGGACCAGGTGACCCAGCAAAATGCGGCCCTGGTGGAAGAAGCGTCGGCGGCGGCCGAAGCGATGCAGGAACAGGCGAGCGAACTGGCGCAGGTGGTCAGCGTCTTCCGCCTGGACGCCAATGCGGCGGCCACCGACCGTTTCAGCACCAAGGCGGCGCAGCGCAGCGCGCCGGCAGCGCCGGCAACCGCAGCCGCACCGGCTCGCAAGGCTTCGGCCCCTGCCCTGCGCCTGCCCGCGACGCGCGCCAGCAGCAAGGCAGCAAGCCCGGCCGAAGGCGAGTGGGAAGAGTTTTAAATCCGCTTCTGCAAGCCGTGCGGCATCACGCCGCGCGGGCTTGCGCCTGGGTGATGAGTGCCGCCAGCTCGCGCGGCGCGGATTGCCCCAGAAATTCCAGCGCCAGCGCTTCCGGATCAATGGCGGCGTCCGCGGGCATACCATGCTCGAAGCCGCCCACCATGATGCGGCAGAAATGCGGCGATTCCGCCCGCGTTTCCACATACCAGCAGCCCGCATGGCCCTGCACGAAATATTCGCCGATAAAGTAGCCGAGCATGGTTTTCACCCATTGCCAGCTCTCGTCGCGGATGACGATGGTGCGCATGGCCGCGTCGATGTACGGCAGGTATTCGGCCGCGTTCGTCAACACTTCGTGCGCCGGCTGGATGCCCAGTCGCTCGACAAAATTCACCAGCGAGGCGCCCAGCGCGTCATAGTAGGCATCAAAAGCCGCTTGGCTTTGCTGCAATAATTGTTCTTGTTCCTTCGACAGCATTCACACTCCACAGACATTCAGCAATCCCGTATTTTACGCCACGCTCACGTCCACCCCGGCCCGCTGCAGCAAGGCTTCATTGCGGGCGGACAACTGCGTCACCTGCAGATGCTTGCCGGCCTTGTCATAGCGTTCATACAGGGATTCGATGGCGGCGATGGCCGAGTGATCGGCCATGTGCAGGTGGCGGCAGTCGAGGATGACGCGGGCCGGGTCCGACGCTGACTGGAACAGTTCCTGGAAGTGCGTGGTGGAAGCAAAAAACAAGGTGCCGTGCGGCAGGTAGACGCGCATGCCGGGGCTGCTGTCATCGATGTCGGCACGCATCTCGCGCGCATGCTGCCAGGCAAAATTCAAGGCGGCGATGACGATGCCGCACAGCACGGCCATCGCCAGGTCCGTGAACACCGTGATCACCGTCACGGCGACGATCACCAGCGCATCCTGCAGCGGCACCTTGCCCAGCACGCGCAAGGAACCCCAGGCGAACGTCTGCTGCGCCACGACGAACATCACGCCCACCAGCGCGGCCAGCGGGATGCGCTCGATCAGCGGCGACAGGAACAGGATGAACAGCAAGATCATCACGCCAGCCGTCACGCCCGACAGGCGCGAACTGCCGCCGGAACTCAAATTGATCATCGTCTGCCCGATCATGGCGCAGCCGCCCATACCGCCAAACACGCCCGAAACGATGTTCGATGCGCCGAGCGCGATGCATTCGCGGTTCGGATGGCCCCGCGTTTCCGTGATCTCATCGGTGAGATTAAAGGTAAGCAAGGTTTCCAGCAGTCCCACCATGGCCATCAGCGCCGCGTACGGGAAGATGATGTGCAAGGTGGCCATGTCCAGCGGCACGGTGGGCCAATGCAGGACCGGCAGGCCGCCGGCGATATGCGCGAGGTCGCCCAGGGTGCGCGTCGGCAAGTGCAAGACATGGCTGAGCACGCCCACCCCCAGGATGGCCACCAGCGCCGGCGGCACGGCTTTTGTCAGGCGCGGCAGCACGTAGACGATGGCCATGGTGAGCAGCACCAGTCCCACCATCACATACAAGGGCATGCCTTGCAGCCAGATTTCGCCTTGCGGCGTGGCCTGGCGAAAGTGTTCCAACTGGGCCATGGCGATGACGATGGCCAGGCCATTCACAAAACCCAGCATCACCGGGTAGGGCACCATGCGAATCAGCTTACCCAGGCGCAAGATACCGAACAAGGCCATCAAGACACCCCCAAGCACCACGGTGGCCAGCAGGTATTGCACGCCATGTTGCGCCACCAGCGCCACGATGACGACGGCCATGGAGCCGGCCGCGCCGGAAATCATGCCGGGACGCCCGCCAAAGATGGCCGTCAGCGCGCAAATGATGCAAGCGCCATACAGGCCCATCAAGGGATTCAATTGCGCCACCAGGGCAAAGGCGATGCACTCGGGCACCAGGGCAAACGAGGTGGTCAAACCCGCCAGGATATTTTTTTGCGCATTCGAGAACCACTCTTCCCGAAAAGTTGTGTTGATCATTGAGTCAAATCCAAAGTCGGAACAGGAAAATGCCGGCCTGACGGGCAATCATCAGGCGCAGCCATGCCAGCGGGTGTCACAGAAAAGCGGCGCCAAGGTCGAATGGCACAGGAAAGGCGTCGGTGACGACATCGGTATGGCGGAAAGGGGAAATTTCATCAAGGCGCCAGGCGGCGCGGCTGAGCTTGCCGGCATTATACAAGATGCGCCGCCGGCAAAAGTCTGGCGAAAGCGCAGACAAAAAAAATAGCCCACTCGAAGGTGGGCTATTTTTTTCATCTGGAGGCGAGGACGGGAATCGAACCCGTCTAAACGGCTTTGCAGGCCGCTGCATAACCTCTTTGCTACCTCGCCAGAGGAACTGCTTCGATGCGCCTTGCGGCCCACCTTGAAAACTGGAGCGGGAGAAGAGTCTCGAACTCTCGACCTCAACCTTGGCAAGGTTGCGCTCTACCAACTGAGCTACTCCCGCATTGGAGCTTGTTTACCACTTAAACGCGCCGCGCCAATTGCTTTGCGGCGGATAAAAAAAGGAAGCCAGCTTAGCTTCCCTTTAGAATTCTGGAGCGGGAGAAGAGTCTCGAACTCTCGACCTCAACCTTGGCAAGGTTGCGCTCTACCAACTGAGCTACTCCCGCATTGGAGCTTCTATTTTCTGCTACTGCCATCGTGCTGTACTGCTTCAGCTTTCGCTGGAGCGGGAGAAGAGTCTCGAACTCTCGACCTCAACCTTGGCAAGGTTGCGCTCTACCAACTGAGCTACTCCCGCATACGAACCGCTATTTTACTGCTTTTTACTACCGTTTACCAGTGCTGCTTTACTGCTGATCCAGTCTTCACTGGAGCGGGAGAAGAGTCTCGAACTCTCGACCTCAACCTTGGCAAGGTTGCGCTCTACCAACTGAGCTACTCCCGCAGTGGACAACATTGTATCAGAAGCTCTACTACATCGCCAGTACTACTTTTTGCTACATTCGCTGTTTTTACCTATGACACAATCCAGAAAACTGGAGCGGGAGAAGAGTCTCGAACTCTCGACCTCAACCTTGGCAAGGTTGCGCTCTACCAACTGAGCTACTCCCGCGTCATCAACAACAGGCCAGCATTATAGAGGGATTACAGGGGCTGTCAACGGGCAATATCTGGTCTTTTGCAAAATATTCCGCACAAAGCAGCCGCCTGCTTATTCTTAGTGCAAATTTCCCGCCTTTTCCTTGATGAGAGGCCACGCCAGGCGCAAGTAATAGAACATCGACCACACCGTCAGCACGCAGGCGATCCACAGCAGCTTCTCGCCCCACACATGGGTATCGATCGCGCCAAAGATCACTTCGTGGTACAGCAGCAAGGGAATGGCCGTCATTTGCGCGGCCGTCTTGATCTTGCCGATCGAGCTGACGGCCACCGATTTCGATGCACCGATCTGCGCCATCCATTCGCGCAGTGCGGAAATCGTGATTTCGCGGCCGATGATGATGAAGGCCAGCACGGCATTAACGCGGTCCAGCTGCACCAGCACCAGCAAGGCGCCCGCCACCATCAGCTTGTCGGCGACCGGGTCGAGGAAGGCACCGAAGGCCGAAGTCTGGTTCCAGCGTCGCGCGAGGAAACCGTCAAACCAGTCGGTCACGGCCGCAACAATGAAGACCAGGGTGGCGACCAGGTTCTGGTCGCCATGCAGCAGCATCGACGGCGGCAGGTAAAACACGCCGACGACGAGCGGTATCAGGGCCACGCGCAGCCAGGTCAGAAGGATGGGAATATTAAAAGGCATAAGGGTGCAATCGGCCGACGGGTAAATTGAATATGAGAAAGCGTGAAGAAAGCGCCACTAGTCTACATGGCCCCGGGGTGTTAGCCTAGTCCGGTTGCCGCGGCACCGGACCAGGCCGTCATAGAACCCTCACAAAACCGTAGCGAGCGGCAGCGAATTGCGACCGAGAAGCGCAACTGTGCTTGAGCACAGTGAGCATCGCAGGCCGCAAGTCGCGACGCGCAGTAGGTTTGGTGGGGCGTTCTAATGCAGCTGCTTGTAAATTTCTTCCGCCAGTTGCGTGGAAATCCCCTCCACCGACATCAGGTCTTCGACGCTGGCGTCGACCACGCCGCGCAAGCCGCCAAAGCGGGACAGCAGCTTCTGGCGGCGCTTGGCGCCGATGCCTTCTATCTCCTCCAGGCGCGAGGTCTGGCGCGTCTTGGCCCGCTTGGCGCGCATGCCCGTGATGGCGAAGCGGTGCGCCTCGTCGCGGATTTGCGCGATCAGCATCAGCGCCGCCGATTCCTTGCCCAATTCCTGCGCCGGACGGCCATCGACGAACAGCAGGGTTTCCAGGCCCACCCTGCGCCCTTCCCCCTTGGCCACGCCGACTATCAGGCTGATATCGAGCCCCAGCTCGGCGAACACCTGGCGCGCCATTTCGATCTGGCCCTTGCCGCCGTCGATCAGCACCACGTCGGGCATGACGCCGTCGCCATTCGCCACCTTTTCATAGCGACGCATCAGCACCTGGCGCATGGCCGCGTAATCGTCGCCGGGCGTGATGTCGTTGATGTTGTAGCGCCGGTATTCGCCATTCTGCATGGCGTGATGGTGGAACACGACACACGAAGCCTGCGTCGCCTCGCCCTGCGTGTGGCTGATGTCGAAGCACTCGACGCGCAGACTGTCGAGGTCTTCCGTTTCCAGACGCAGCGCCTCGGCCAGCGCGCGCGTGCGCGACTGCTGCGAACCCTGCTCGGACAACAGGCGCGCCAGCGAAATCTCGGCGCCCTTCTGCGCCATTTCCAGCCACTGGCGGCGCTGGCCCTGCGGCTGAAAGATCAGGTTGATACGGTGGCCGCACTGCTCCATCAAGGCCACCATCAGGGCCGGCTGGTCGAATTCGATATTCAGGATCAGGGTGCCAGGGATGAATTTTTCCGTGTAGTGCTGCGCCAGGAAGGCGGCCAGCACTTCCACCTCGATCGGCTCCTCGGCAATCGCCGCCGCATCGCTGAGCTGGCTGGGGAAGTAGGCGCGGTCGCCCAGATGGCGTCCGCCGCGCACCATGGCCAGGTTGACGCAGGCGCGCCCGCCCTGCACCAGCACGGCGAGGATGTCGACGTCGGCGTCGCCCGTCGTTTCCATGCTTTGCTGGTGCAGCACGCGCGACAGCGAAGCGATCTGGTTGCGTACCACCACGGCTTGCTCAAATTTCAGCTCGGCCGCAAACGCGTGCATCTTCTTTTCCAGGTCGGCCAGCACTTCGCTCTGGCGCCCACGCAGGAAGCGCGCCGCGTTTTCCACGTCGTTCTTGTAGTCTTCCTTGCTGATCAGGTCCACGCAGGGCGCGCTGCAGCGACCGATCTGGTGCAGCAGGCACGGCCGCGTGCGGTTGGCATACACGCTATCTTCGCAGGTGCGGATCAGAAACACCTTTTGCAGGATCTGCATCGATTCCTTGACGGCCCAGGAACTGGGAAACGGCCCGAAATACTGGTTTTTCTTGTCCACCGCGCCCCGGTAATACACCATGCGCGGCGCGTCGCCATTCGTGATCTTCAGATACGGATACGACTTGTCGTCGCGGAACAGGATGTTGTAGCGCGGCTGCAGCGCCTTGATCAGGTTATTCTCCAGGATCAGGGCTTCCGCCTCGCTGTGCGTGACCGTCGTTTCCAGGCGCGCGATGCGCTCGACCATCATGGCGATGCGGGGGCTGGCCAGGTTCTTCTGGAAATAGCTGGAGACGCGCTTTTTCAAGTCGCGCGCCTTGCCGACGTATAGCACCTTGTCGGCGGCGTCGAAATAGCGGTACACGCCGGGCAGGTTCGGCAGCTTGGCGACGGTGGCCAGCACCTGCGCGCGCGGGTCGGGCGGCGTTTCCGCCAAGGATGGTTCTGGGCTTGCTTCGGTCATTGCTGGCTCATTGCGCACGTATGGCGCACTTATAGTTACCCTGCTTGTTCCACGATCACGAACGCGACCGCATAGTCTTCTTCATCGCTGATGGTCACTTGCGCGCTCAGGCGGTTTTTCTCCATGAACTCCGCCAGCACGCCGCTGCAGACGATCATCGGCTTGCCGCTGGGATGGTTCAGCATTTGCGCGGCGGGCCAGGTCATCGGCATGCGCAAGCCCAGGCCGATGGCCTTGGAAAACGCCTCCTTGGCCGCGAAGCGCGTGGCCAGGAAGCGCACGCCGCGCACGGCGTTCTTGGCGCTGCGGGCGCGGAATTTTTCCAGCTCCTGCGGCCCCAGTATCTTTTTCGCGAAACGCTCGCCATGGCGCGCCAGGGCCGCCTCGATGCGGGGAATCTTGCAGATGTCGGTGCCGATGCCATAGATCATGCCGCGCTCCCTGGTCAGGCCCTGTGGCCCAGGCGCGTGGCCACCATGATGGCCTTCATTTCGCGCACGGCGTTTTCCCAGCCGACAAAGACGGCGTGCGCGACGATGGCGTGGCCGATGTTCAGTTCAGCGATATCGGGAATGGCGGCGATCGCCTGCACATTGGTGTAATGCAAACCGTGGCCCGCATTGACTTTCAAGCCGCGTCCCACGCCGAACAGCACGCCCGCCTTGATGCGCTCCAGCTCGGCCAGCTGCTCGGCGCCGTCCGTGTCAGCATAGCGGCCCGTGTGCAGCTCGATCACGGGCGCACCGAGCTCGGCGGCGGCGGCGATCTGCTGCTCGTCGGCATCGATGAACAGGCTCACGCGGATGCCCTCGCCTTGCAATTGCTTGACCGCCGCCTGCACTTCCTTGAAGTAGCGCACCACGTCCAGGCCACCCTCGGTCGTCACTTCCGTGCGTTTTTCCGGCACCAGGCAGACGTCGGCAGGCTTGATGCGGCAGGCGAAGTCGATCATCTCGGCCGTCACGGCCGCTTCCAGGTTCATGCGCGTGAGCAGCTGCGGTGCGATGGCGATCACGTCCGCATCCTTGATGTGGCGGCGGTCTTCGCGCAGATGCAGGGTGATGGCGTCGGCGCCCGCCTGCTCGGCCAGCAGGGCCGCGCGGACCGGGTCCGGATACGCGGTGCCGCGCGCATTGCGCAGGGTGGCCACGTGGTCGATATTGACGCCCAGGTCGATGACGGGGCCGGAAGGCTGCAAAAAGCTCATAGTGATGGTATCCGTAAAGTGCTGTCGCGCGGCAAACCGCCGCTACAGCTGCATTAAATCGATCAGTATCTGGCGCGTATTCAAGGTGGCGCCACCCAGTTGATGGGCCAGCAAAAAGCGCATCAGCAGCTTGCTTTGCGCCTGCGTGGCCACGTCACAATAATCTTCGCGCTCCATGTCGAGCAGGGTCTTGCCCGTGATCTTCGGCCAGGCGTCGGCCGCGCGCGCCGGGCGCGGCCCCCGCTCCGGGTCGACCACGTACACCTGCCCCGCCTCGACGGCCTGGCGCGTGCCCGTGCAGCGCGTCAGGTCGGCCGCCACGCCCGTTTCCTTGAGCAGGGCGCGCTCGAACTTGCGCAGCACGATGGGCGGCGGCTCATTGTGCGCCAGTTGATTCAAGGTGGCAACGTAGTGGTCGAACAGGACGGGATGCGGGTCGTCGCGCGCGAGCAATTTGACCAGCAATTCGTTCAGATAGAAGCCGCACAGCAAGGCGGTCTTTTCCAGCGGCAACATGCCGCCCACCCATTCCGCGCCGGTGAGGATGCGCAGTTCGGATTTCCCCGTCCAGCCCGCTTGCAGCGGTTGAAACGTCTGCAGCACGCCGCGCAACTGCGAATGGGGCCGCTTGGCGCCCTTGGCGACGAGCGCGATGCGGCCATACTCGCGCGTAAACACGTCGACGATGAGGCTGGTTTCTTTATGCGGATAGCTGTGCAGCACGAAGGCTGGCTGGCCCGTGATGCGGCCGTCGCGCCCGGGCGGACGGCTGCGCCTTGGCGGCGCTGCGGAAGGTGCGGCCGGCGGCGCGATGGCCACCGGCGCGGGGATCGGTGCAGTGACCGATGCGGAGACAGCAGATGAAGCTGGCGCAGGCTCGTGCTGCGCTGGCGTGGTGGTGCTCATGCGTGTAGCGTCGCCCCCGGTTTGCGGATTACTCGTAGCCGTAGGCGCGCAAGCCCGCCTCGTTGTCGGCCCAGCCCGACTTGACCTTGACCCAGATTTCCAGGTACACGGGACCGCCGAACAGCTTTTCCATATCCAGGCGGGCCTGGGTGGAGACTTCCTTCAGGCGCGCGCCCTTGTTGCCGATGATCATGGATTTATGCGTATCGCGCTCGACCAGGATGGCGGCGAACACGCGGCGCAAATCGCCTTCCTGCTCGAATTTCTCGATCAGCACGGTGCTCGTGTATGGCAGTTCGTCGCCGACAAAGCGGAACAGTTTTTCACGCACGATTTCCGAGGCGAGGAATTTCTCGCTGCGGTCCGTGATGTCGTCCGGGCCAAAGATGGGCTGGTTTTCCGGCAGGAAGCGTTTGATCTCGTTCTGCAAACCTTCCAGCTGGAAATGCAGCTTGGCCGAGACGGGCACGATGGCGGCGAAATCGCGCATGGCGGCGATCTTTTGCGCGAACGGCAGCAGCACGGCCTTGTCCTTCACGCGGTCCGACTTATTGATGACGAGGATGCACGGCACTTCCTTCGGCAGCAGGTCCATCACTTGCTGGTCGGCCGGGCCGAAGGTGCCCGCCTCGATCACGTACAAAATCACGTCCGAGGAAATCAGGGTGTTCGTCACGGTCTTGTTGAGCGTCTTGTTCAGCGCGTTCGAGTGGCGCGTCTGGAAGCCTGGCGTGTCGACGTAGATGAACTGCGCGTCCGGCACCGTCTGGATGCCAGTGATGCGGTGGCGCGTCGTTTGCGCCTTGCGCGAAGTGATGCTGACCTTCGCGCCGATCAGCACGTTCATCAGGGTCGATTTGCCCACGTTGGGGCGGCCCACGATGGCGATATAGCCACAGCGGAAGTTGTCGGGCATTTTGGTGGTGGTCATGCTAGTGTCGATTCTGTTTAGTGTGAGCGGCGATCGCCGGGGCAGCCGGGGCTTGCGCGTCGTCGCTCTGGATGGTGGCAATGCCGGCCAGCTTGAGCTGGGCGGCGCGCGGTTTCGGCTTGCGGCTGGCGGCAGGCGACTTCAACAGCGCCTGCTCGGCCACGTCCAGCGCCAGTTTGGCGGCCGCTTGCTCACCGGCGCGGCGGCTTCCGCCACGGCCGTAAACCTGGATGTTCAATTTCGGCACCAGGCATTCGATCTCGAATTCCTGGCTGTGGGCGGCGCCGTGGGTGGCCACCACGTTGTACTGTGGCAGCGAAATTTTCTTGCTTTGCAAAAACTCCTGCAGCAGGGTCTTGGCATCCTTGCCCAGGGTTTGCGGATCGACCGAATCGAGGATGGGGATGTAGAAGGCGCGGATCACCGTGCTGGCGGCATCGAAGCCCGTGTCGAGGAAAATGGCGCCCAGCAAGGCTTCCAGGGTGTCGGCGAGGATCGATGGACGGCGGAAACCGCCCGACTTCAGTTCGCCTTCACCCAGGCGCAGGAATTGCGACAACTCCAGCTTTTGCGCGATTTCATACAGCGACTGCTGCTTGACCAGATTGGCGCGCAGGCGCGACAGGTCGCCCTCGTCGATGGACTTGAAGCGTTCGTACAGGATGGAGGCGACCACGCAGTTGAGAATGGAGTCGCCGAGGAATTCCAGCCGCTCGTTATGCAAACTGCTGTGGCTACGGTGCGTCAAGGCTTGCTGCAACAGGCCAGCATCCTGGAACGTATAGCCTAAACGGGTTTGCAATAGCTGAAGATTCATTGTTGTTTCTGTATCATCTGAGTAATTTGGCTGGCCGCCGCGCGGGGAATCGGCGCGGCAGCCATACGGGCGGCTTAGTGTATGCCGCCCACGCGTTTCGGATTGCTGAAGTTCATCCACACCAGGAAGGCCTTGCCGACGATGTTCTCGTTCGGCACGAAGCCCCAGTAACGGCTGTCCGCGCTATTGTCGCGGTTATCGCCCATCATGAAGTAATTGCCTTGTGGTACCACGCACGTGAAACCGTCTTCGTTGTAGTTGCACGCATCCTTGTGCGGGAAATCCTTCACTTCGCGCAGGTTCAACGTTGGAGCGGGCTCGTCGTTGAGGATGCGGTGGCTCACGCCCGTCAGGTTTTCTTCCAGCTGCTTGTGGTACACCGTGCTTTCATCGTCCAGGTAGTCGTCCAGCGGGGTGTACTGCACTTCCTTGCCGTTGACCGTCAAGCGCTTGTTTTCATAGGTGATTTTATCACCGGGCACGCCGATCACGCGCTTGATATAGTCTTGCGACATATCTTTCGGGTACTTGAACACCATCACGTCGCCGCGCTGCGGATCGTTGACTTCAATGATGCGCTTGTTGACGATCGGCAAACGAATACCATACGTAAACTTGTTGACCAGGATCAGGTCGCCCACCAGCAAGGTGGGCACCATTGAGCTCGACGGAATCTTGAACGGTTCGTACAGGAAGGAGCGCAGGCAGAACACGAGGGCGATGACGGGGAAGAAGCTGCCCGAATACTCGACCCAGGTCGGCTGGCGCAACAGCGCCGCCTCGATGGTGGCGCGGCTGCCGCCCGCATCGGACTTGATGCCCTCGGCGGCCAGCTTGGACTGGCGCGCATCGAATTCAAACAGGGCACGGTCGGCCGCCTTGCGGCGCTGCTTGGACAGATAAAACACATCCAGGCACCAGACCAGGCCCGTCAACACCATCAGCACGAACAGGATTAAAGCGAAATTTCCTAAAATTACTTGCAGGTTCATGTATTAACCATCCACTTGTAAAATTGCCAGGAATGCTTCTTGCGGGATCTCCACGGAACCCACTTGCTTCATGCGTTTCTTACCCGCTTTTTGTTTTTCCAGCAATTTCTTCTTGCGGCTGATGTCGCCGCCATAGCACTTGGCCAGCACGTTCTTGCGCAAGGCTTTCACGTTCTCGCGCGAAATGATGTTCGCGCCAATGGTCGCCTGGATGGCCACGTCGAACATCTGGCGCGGGATCAGTTCGCGCATCTTGGCGGCCACCTGGCGGCCACGGTACTGGCTGTTCGAACGGTGGACGATGATGGCCAGCGCATCGACTTTTTCGCTGTTGATCAGCATGTCGACCTTGACCACGTCGGCCGCGCGGTATTCCTTGAACTCGTAATCCATCGAGGCATAGCCGCGCGACGTCGATTTCAGGCGGTCGAAGAAGTCCAGCACGATCTCGGCCATCGGCATTTCATACACGAGCTTGACCTGGCGGCCGTGGTAGCTCATGTCCATCTGGATGCCGCGCTTGCCGATACACAGGGTGATCACGGAACCGACGTATTCCTGCGGCATGTACAGATTGACCGTGACGATAGGCTCGCGCACTTCCTCGATGCGCGAGGGATCGGGCATCTTCGACGGATTGTCGACGTTGATCATGGTGCCGTCGCGCTGGATCACTTCGTACACCACGGTAGGCGCCGTGGTGATCAGGTCCATGTCGAATTCGCGCTCGAGGCGTTCCTGCACGATTTCCATGTGCAGCAGGCCCAGGAAGCCGCAGCGGAAGCCGAAGCCCAGCGCCTGCGACACTTCCGGCTCGTACATCAGGGCCGCGTCGTTCAATTTCAGTTTTTCCAGCGAGTCGCGCAGTGCGTCGTACTGGTTCGCCTCGACAGGGAACAGGCCGGCGAACACTTGCGGCTGCACTTCCTTGAAACCAGGCAATGGCGCGGCGGCAGGACGGTTGGCCAGGGTGACGGTGTCGCCCACTTTCGCCGCTTTCAATTCCTTGATGCCGGCGATGATGAAGCCCACCTGGCCTGCCGACAATTGCGGCAAGGATTGCGAGCGTGGCGAGAACACGCCGATGTCTTCCACCAGCTGCACCGAATCGGTGGCCATCAGGCGGATCTTGTCTTTCGGTTTCAGGGTGCCGTTGACCACGCGCACCAGCATGACCACGCCCACATAGGCGTCGTACCAGGAATCGACGATCAGCGCCTGCAGCGGCGCATCGGGGTCGCCCTTCGGTGGCGGCACCTTGACGATCAGCTGCTCGAGCACGTCCAGCACGCCGAAGCCCGTCTTGGCCGAGCAGTGCACGGCGTCGGCCGCGTCGATGCCGATCACGTCTTCGATCTCGGCGATCGCGCTCGGCGGATCCGCGTTCGGCAAGTCGATCTTGTTCAGGACGGGCACCACTTCCACGCCCAGGTCCAGCGCCGTGTAGCAGTTGGCCACCGTTTGCGCTTCCACGCCTTGCGACGCGTCAACGACCAGCAGCGCGCCTTCGCACGCCGACAGCGAGCGCGACACTTCATAGCTGAAGTCGACGTGGCCCGGCGTATCGATCAGGTTCAGGTTGTAGATCTGGCCATCGCGCGCCTTGTAGTGCAGGGCCGCCGTTTGCGCCTTGATGGTAATGCCGCGCTCGCGCTCCAGATCCATCGAATCGAGCACCTGCGCCTCCATCTCGCGGTCGGACAAGCCGCCGCACAATTGAATGATGCGGTCAGCCAGGGTCGATTTACCGTGGTCAATATGGGCGATGATGGAGAAGTTGCGTATGTTGTTCATTAACTAATATAAGTGCGAAGTTGACGACACTGCTTTAACAGGAATCATGGGGATCATGCTCGGGCCAAACCCGGCGCCCCACTCATGATGAAAAAAGCGCTCCGAGCAGGACATCTGCATGCCCAGGCGAGCGCTTTTGAAGCGACAGAAGCTGCTGCCTCGGACAGTAGCTTTTTCGACCTCCCCATTTTACCGGATTTCAGAGCGGAAAGCCCGTCTTATGAGGCCGGCACCGGGGCAAGCCGACATTTTCAGCTGTTTTTGGCACCAGAATGGTGCAATGCAGTGTTAATATTGTCATTTAAGCTACGCCAGGCAGTGCCGCACGGCCGCTTCGTCGAGGAAATAGTGACACAGCTCCGGCTGCGCCAGGTCCGCAAACAGCACGGGCACCAGCTCATCGAAACGCGCCAGCAACGAGGCATCGGGCGACGCATCGATGTCGATCACTTCCACCGTAAATGGTTTCCCAGGCGGCTGCAGCAGGAGCAAGGCGTCGAGCATGTCCTGGCAAAGGTGGCAATAACTGCGGGAATAGAGAGTGAAATGCATGACGGGCAGGATACCGCATCCCGGCCGCGGCCGGAATGCGGGATGATCACATGGTTACTTCGCCGATGGACGCAGCGAAACGAATTGCGCCACGTCGCCACGGCGCACCAGCACGGCCGACGACTTTTTCGGATCGAGCTTGGCCACCAGGGCGTTGAACTGCTTGGCATCTTTCACGGCAACGTTGTTCAACTGCAAGATCACGTCGCCAGGCTGCAGGCCAGCCAGGGCCGCCACGCCATCGGCATCGTCGACCAGCACGCCCGCGTCGATCTTCAATTCCTGTTTCTTCGCGGCCGGCACGTCGCTCACTTTCAGGCCCAGTGCATTGACGGCTTGCGCTTCCGGCTCCTTGGCGCCCTTCTTCGCCGTTTTCTCGCTTTCCAGCTCGACGACGGTGACGGGAATGTCCTGCTGCGCACCCTTGCGCCAGACGGTGACCGTGGACTTGCCATTGACGGCGGCGCCGCCCACCAGGCGCGGCAGGTCGGACGAACGCTCGATCGGGGCGCCGTTGAACTTCAGGATGATGTCGCCCGGCTTGATGCCCGCCTTGTCAGCCGGCCCACCCGGCTCCACCAGCGATACTTGCGCGCCCTTGGCATTCGGCAAGCCCAGCGATTCCGCCACGTCCTTGCTCACTTCGCCGATCTGCACGCCGATGCGTCCGCGCACCACCTTGCCCGTCTTTTTCAGCTGCTCGCCCACGCGCATGGCTTCATCGATGGGCACGGCAAACGAGATGCCGTTGTAGGCGCCGGACAGGGTGGCGATCTGCGAATTGATGCCGATCACCTCGCCGCGCATATTGATCAGGGGACCGCCCGAGTTGCCGGGATTGACGGCCACGTCGCTCTGGATCAGGGGCAGGTAGTCGCCCGTGTCGCGTGACTTGGCGGAAATGATGCCGGCCGTCACCGTGTTTTCCAGGTTGAACGGCGAACCGATGGCGATCACCCATTCGCCCACGCGTATCTTGTTCGAGTCGCCGATGGTCAGGCGCGGCAAGTTGCCGCCTTCGATTTTCAGCAGGGCCACGTCGGTGCGCGCATCGGCGCCGATCACCTTGGCCTTGAATTCGCGCTTGTCCGTCAGGGTCACGTACACCTCGTCGGCGCCATCGACCACGTGAGCATTGCTCAGCACGTAGCCATCGGCCGAAATGATGAAGCCGGAGCCGACGCCGCGCTGCACTTCCTGCTCCTGCGGCACGGCCCGGCGGCCGCCGCGTGGGGCCTGCTGGCGCGGCGCGGGCATGGCGCCGCCAAAGAAGCGGCGCAGGAATTCCTGCATTTCCTGCTCATCCTGGCCACCGGCGCCGGGCACATTCATTTTCAGGCGCTCGGTGGTGCGGATATTCACCACGGCCGGGCCGACGGCGTCGAC
This sequence comes from Janthinobacterium rivuli, assembly GCF_009208735.1. Classification (GTDB taxonomy): domain Bacteria; phylum Pseudomonadota; class Gammaproteobacteria; order Burkholderiales; family Burkholderiaceae_D; genus Janthinobacterium. The sequence continues at coordinate 288,465 of NZ_WFLJ01000004.1, forward strand.
CAGGTCCGAGAAATCAGGCAGTTTTACGGCCGGCACGGCGGCCTGCGCCTGTGGCGCCAGGCCCAGCATGGTGGGAGCAAGGAAAACGCCAGCCGTACCGAACAATAAGGCGGAAAGCGTCTTCACTGAAAACGACTTGCTGGCGGCACACATGTTTTTTTTCATGGAAAGGATCTTTTCGAGTATGTAAACGGATCAAAACGGGGATCAGGCGATTGCCTACGTGCATGATTGGCCGTCATGACGGCATCTCAGGGGCAAACTCACCTGGCAGCGCGCATGGCAGCAACAATATATCGCAAAAGCAAGATATTGCCAGTTCACAGTGTCAATCGTACCGAAGTCCGGTGTCAAGAGGGCAACGAGGAAGTTAAGCCTGGCATAAGCTGGCGCCGTGCCAGCGCTAGCGCGGCGCCGCCGGACCCGCCTCCAGCGGTTCGGCCGCGCCCGGCGGCACGATGGCGGCGGACAGCGGCGGCAGCGGCTCCGCATGGGCAGGCGCCGCTTCGGGCGCTGCCTCGGCGGCCAGGCGGCTGGCCAGGCGCGCGTCGAACTGGGCGCTCAACGCATGGCCATGCTGCTCCGAGCGCAGCACCTCGCCGATATGCCGATAGGCATCCCAGGCTTGCCGTCCCGATGGCGTATTGAGGGTGGCGAAAGCCAGTTCGAGCTCGCTTGCCGCCAGCTCGCCATCGGCCAGCGCGGAAATAATCTCGTGCAATCGTGTGTGCGTATCCATGATGGGTCCTGCCATTTCAAGAAGATCGGTGCGAAAACCGAGCGCAGCCATGCCAACCTCATATTCTCCAGATTACCAGCGCTTGTCAATCGGCATGTCCAACAACGGTTTCAATTTCTCCGCAATCACTTCGCGCGCGCGAAAAATCCGGCTGCGCACGGTGCCGATGGGGCACGCCATGATCTCCGAAATTTCTTCATAGCTCAGGCCCTCGATCTCGCGCAGCACGATGGCCGTGCGCAACTCGATGGGCAGCACATCCATGGCCGCATTGACGGTGGCGGCGATCTGTTTGCTGGCCAGCACCGATTCGGGTGTATTGTAGTCGCGCAATTTATTGCCATCGTCGAAGGACTCCGCCTGCTCGGCGTCGGCATCGCTGGACGTGGCTGCGCGCCGCCCTTGCGTGACGAGATAATTCTTGGCCGTATTGATGCCGATGCGATACAACCACGTATAAAAGGCGGCTTCGCCGCGAAAATGCCGCAGCGCCCGGTATGCCTTGATAAAGGTTTCCTGCACCACATCTTCGGCCTCCGCCGGGTCATGTATAAGGCGCGACACGAGGCGCATCAAGCGGCGCTGATATTTCGATACCAGCACATCGAATGCCCGTTTGTCGCCAGCCTGCACCCGCTCGACCAGTAACTGATCATACTCGCGCTCTGTCCTCACGCCCAATGTCCCTGGTGGCATGCAGCGTGGGCGCCTGTATGGATATAGAGTTGGCCCGCTGCAAGAAGTTCAGTGTTCGCCCGACTTTTATTCTTCCCTGTTCCGTGCCGCGATAGCCCGGCAAGCCACGGCCAGCGGGCGGAAGGCGGTGCAGCGATCGCCGCGCTGCACCAGCACCTGCGTACGCCGTCCGGCGGCATCGGCCAGGCACAGCACCAGCAGCGACGGCCACAAGGTCGAGCCTGGCAACAGGCGCAATCCCGATGCCGCCACCGCGCCGGCACCAGTCGCCGGCGCCGCGCCATGCTCCAGATATACCGCCAGCCGCAACTGCCCAACCGGCGAAATATCAAGCGCCTGCGGCTTTCTGCGCCGGCGCAGCAAAGCCAGCAAAAACACGCCGCCAGCCGCACTCAGCAGCGCACCGCTCCCGCCCAGCGCATAGCCGCCCACCAGCTGACCGGGCCCAGGCAAGGCCGCCAAGCGCCACGCGCCGCTCAAGGGCCAGGCGGCCAGCAGCGCGCCCAGCCCCAGCAGCGCTTGCAACAGGCGCAAACAGACAGGCGTGCGAATGACAGCCGCTACCGCGATCGACATACTTCATGGGAAAAAAAAGGCGCGCCGGCACCATGCCGGGCAAATTCAGGCGCCAACGAACGTTGGCGCCGAATCAGCGCTCACTACGGTTTGACCGTAGCGAGCGCTTGAAAGTTCCTGCTTATTTCGCTTTACCGAAAATCAGCGTGCCATTCGTTCCGCCGAAGCCGAACGAATTCTTCACTGCATAATCGATCTTCATGTCACGCGCCGTGTTGGCACAGAAATCGAGATCGCACGCCGGATCCTGGTTGAAGATGTTGATGGTCGGTGGCGACACCTGATGGTGCAATGCCAGGACCGTAAACACCGCTTCCAGACCGCCCGCGCCGCCCAGCAAATGGCCCGTCATCGACTTGGTCGAGTTGACGACCAGGTTCTTGGCGTGCGCGCCGAAGGTGCGCTTGATGCCCATCACTTCCGCCACGTCGCCTTGCGGCGTCGACGTGCCGTGCGCGTTCAGGTATTGAATCTGATCCGCGTTCAAGCCTGCGTTGTCGAGGGCCGCGATCACCGATTTGCTGCCGCCGCTACCATCTTCCAGCGGCGAGGTCATGTGATAAGCATCTGCGCTCATCCCGAAACCATGCACTTCGGCATAGATCTTGGCGCCACGGGCCACCGCGTGCTCGTACTCTTCCAGCACCATGACGCCGGCGCCTTCACCCAGCACGAAGCCGTCGCGGTCGGTATCCCACGGACGCGATGCCGTTGCCGGATCGTCGTTGCGGGTCGACAAGGCACGTGCCGAAGCGAAACCGCCCAGGCCCAGTGGCGACACGGTCGATTCCGCACCGCCGGCGATCATGACGTCGGCGTCGCCGTACTCGATCATGCGCGCTGCGGCACCGATGCTGTGCAAACCGGTGGTACACGCTGTAACGATCGCCAGGTTCGGGCCCTTCAGACCATATTTGATCGAAAGGTTGCCAGAGATCATGTTAATGATCGAGGCAGGCACGAAAAATGGCGAGATACGGCGCGGACCGCGCTTTTCGTACTCGGACTTGGTTTCCTCGATCAGCGGCAAGCCGCCGATACCGGAACCGATGATCACGCCGATGCGCTCGGCGTTTTCTTCGGTCACTTCCAGGCCGGAGTCCTGCATCGCCTGGATGCCCGCAGCCATGCCGTAATGGATAAAGGTATCCATGTGGCGGGCTTCCTTACCGGAGATGTACTCTTCGATATTGAAACCTTTGACTTCACCCGCAAAATGCGTGGTGAATGGCAGTGCATCGAACTTGGTAATCGTGGCAATGCCGGATTTACCTTCAATGATTGCGCCCCACGCCTCGGCAATAGTATTGCCGACAGGTGAAACGCAGCCCAGGCCGGTGACAACAACACGACGGTTTTTAGAACGGCTCAAGCGATTCTCCTGAAGTCGGTCAGACAGGCTTAGGCCTTGACGTGTGCGGTGGCGTAGTCGATCGCCTGTTGCACGGTGGTGATTTTTTCAGCTTGTTCGTCAGGGATTTCCATTTCGAATTCGTCTTCCAGGGCCATGACCAGTTCCACGGTGTCCAGGGAATCGGCGCCGAGATCGTCGACGAAGGAGGATTCGATTTTGATGTCTGCTTCTGCAACGCCCAGTTGCTCAGCGACGATTTTCTTAACGCGTTGTTCGATATCCGACATGTTATGGCTCCAAAGTGTGTGTTACGGAAAGTGCGCGCATTTTATCAGGTTTGCGCGTCCGAATACTAATTTCGGTGTCTGCTGCTAATTCAACCGAAGCTGCTGCTAAAAGATGCGATTATAGACAAAAACGGCCGTTGAATCATGCCACAACCGCCCGCCCTGTCTACCTTTCACATCAATTCATGTACATTCCGCCGTTCACGTGCAGGGTTGTGCCCGTGATATACGCCGCTTGCGGCGAGGCCAAAAAGGCCACCGCGGCTGCCACGTCTTCCGGTTTGCCCAGGCGGGACAGGGGAATTTGCGTCAACAGGGCCGCGTGCTGCTCTTCGCTCAGGGCCTTGGTCATATCGGTATCGATGAAGCCGGGGGCGATGCAGTTCACGGTAATGTTGCGGCTGCCGATTTCGCGCGCCAGGGCGCGGCTCATGCCTTCCACGCCGGCCTTGGCCGCCGCGTAATTCATTTGCCCGGGATTGCCCGACGAGGCCACCACCGACGTGATGTTAATGATACGCCCTGCCTTGGCTTTCATCATGCCGCGCAACACGGCGCGCGACAGGCGGCCGACGGCCGACAGATTGGTGGAAATCACGCTGTCCCACTCTTCATCCTTCATGCGCATGGCCAGCTGGTCTTGCGTGATGCCCGCATTGTTGACCAGAATCGACAGGCTGCCGTAGGTTTTCTGCACTTCCTCGACGACGGCCGCGCAGCGCGCCGCATCGGTGACGTTCAGGACCAGGCCCTTGCCCGTTACGCCTTCGGCGGCCAGGTAATCGGTGATCGCTTGCGCGCCGCTTTCCGAGGTGGCGGTGCCGACCACGGTGGCGCCCTGTTTGCCCAGTTCGGTGGCGATGGCGCGGCCGATGCCGCGCGAGGCGCCCGTGACCAGCACGACTTGATTTGCTAAATTCATGAGTATCCTTAAAAGCAAGCGCGGCAGGCAGGCTGCCGCGATCTGATGTTTATTTGAGCTGCGTCAAAATGCGTTCCAGCGAAGCCTGGTCGACGATGGCGTCGCCCACCAGCACCGGGTCGATGCGCTTGGCCAGGCCCATCAGGACCTTGCCCGGACCGCATTCGATCACTTGCGTGATGCCGTCCGCCGCCACCTTTTGCATGGTTTCCACCCAGCGCACGGGGCTGGCCGCCTGGCGCACCAGCGCATCCTTGATGCCGGCCACGTCGTTGACGATGGCCACGTCGACGTTGTTGATCAGCGCGATCTGCGGCGCGGCGAACGTCAAGCCGGCCATGTACTCGCGCAAGCGGTCCGAGGCCGGCTTCAGCAGCGACGAGTGGAATGGCGCCGAGACGGGCAGCTTCATGGCGCGCTTGGCGCCCTTGGCCTTGGCCAGTTCGCAGGCGCGCTCGACCGCAGCCGTATGGCCGGCGATGACCACTTGCGCCGGTGCATTGAAATTGACGGGCTCGACCACCAGGGCCGGGTTTTCCGCCGCCGCTTCCGCACAAACGGCGCGCACGTCGTCGTCCGACAGACCCAGCACGACAGCCATCGTGCCCTGCCCCACGGGCACGGCTTCCTGCATGGCTTGCGCGCGGAAACGCACGAGCGGCACGGCATCCTTGAACGCAATGACGCCGGCGGCAACCAGCGCCGAATATTCACCGAGGCTGTGACCGGCCACGACCGTTGGCACGGGGCCGCCGGCCGCCAGCCAGGCGCGGTAGAAGGCCACGGCCGCCGTCAGCATCACCGGTTGCGTGTTGGTGGTGAGATCCAGTTCTTCCTTCGGACCTTCGGCGATCAGCTTGCCCAGGTCGAATTGCAGGGCGTCCGACGCTTCGGCGACGGTCTGCGCAACCACGGGGTTGCCGGCGAAACCGTCGAGCATCGCAATCGCTTGCGAGCCTTGGCCTGGGAAAACAAATGCAAATTGTGTCATGTCGACTCCGTTTTTTTAATAGTGTTGCGGGATTACATGCGCGCCAGCACGGCGCCCCAGGTAAAGCCGCCGCCCACGCCTTCCATCATGACGTTGTCGCCCTTCTTGACGCGGCCGTCGCGCACGGCGATGTCGAGCGCCAGCGGGATCGAGGCGGCCGAGGTGTTGCCATGCTGGTCGACGGTGACGACCATCTTTGCCAAAGGCAAGCCGAGTTTCTTGGCCGTGCTGTTCATGATGCGGATGTTCGCCTGGTGCGGGATCAGCCAGTCGATCTGGTCCGAAGTCATGTTGGCGTGCTCCAGGGCTTCGTGCGCGACTTTTTCCAGTACGGATACGGCCAGCTTGAACACGGCCGGGCCATCCATGTACAGGAAGGCGCTGCCATCGAGCGCGCCGCCAGCCAGGCTGCCCGGCACGCTGAGGATGTTCGAGTGGCGGCCGTCCGCATGCAGCTTGGTGGCCAGAATGCCCGGCTCTTTCGACGCCGTCATGACGATGGCGCCGGCGCCATCGCCGAACAGCACGCAAGTGCCGCGGTCGTCGAAATTGAGGATGCGCGAAAACACTTCGGCGCCGATCACCAGCACGTTCTTGTGCATGCCCGACTGAATAAAACTGTCGGCCGTGGCGACCGCATACACGAAGCCGCTGCAGACGGCTTGCACGTCGACGGCGGCGCAGTTGTTCGTGATGCCCAGCTTGTTTTGCACGATGCAGGCGGTGCTGGGAAAGCTGCCGAAGAAATCGGGGGTCGAGCTGGCGACGATGATCAGGTCCAGGTCGTTGCCGTTCAGGCCAGCCATTTCCAGAGCCTTCTTGGCCGCTTCCACGCCCAGGTCCGAGGAGTTCTGCGTCGGCGCCGCGTAATGGCGCGCCGAGATGCCGCTGCGCGAGACGATCCATTCATCCGACGTCTCGATGCCCTTGGCGGCGAGCTGTTCAGTCAGATCCTGGTTGGTGACGCGCTTCTCCGGCAGGTAGCTGCCGGTACCGATAATTTTGCTGTAAGTTTTGCTAAAAACAGTCATGCAAATACCCGTCCACTAAATGGTAGAGCTTGTTGATGTAGGTTCGTCCGGTACTGGCGTGCGCGGCATCAGCTCGGCGATCAGGCTGGCCAGCTGTGCTTGCACGTCATTTTTTGCCGCATCAAAGGCGCGGCGCAAGGCCCATTCGAAGGAATAGGCATCGGCGCTGCCATGGCTCTTGAAGACGAGACCACGCAAGCCCAGCAGGCTGGCGCCGTTGTAACGCGAAGGATTCAAGCGGTTGCCGATGGCTTTCAGGGCCCCGCGGGCGATCAGCGCGCCCAGCATGGTAATCGGATTGCGCTTGAATTCGGAAGTGAGCACGTCTTTCATGAAGCGCGCCAGGCCTTCGATGGCTTTCAGGGTCACGTTGCCGACGAAGCCGTCGCAGACGACGATATCGGTGGTGCCCTTGAAGATATCGTTGCCTTCCACGTTGCCGTAGAAGTTCAGCGCGCCACGCTCGTGGTCGGCCTGCAGCAGTTTCGAGGTGAGCTTCACCACTTCATTGCCCTTGATATCTTCCGTGCCCACGTTCAGCAAGCCGATCGTGGGGCGCGCGATGCCTTCCATGGCGGACACGAGCACGGAACCCATGATGGCGAACTGGTGCAAGTGATGCGGTTCGCAATCGACGTTGGCGCCCAGGTCCAGCATGTAGGTGGGGCCGTTCTTTTGATTCGGCAAGATACTGCAGATGGCCGGGCGGTCGACGCCGGACATGGTTTTCAATACATAGCGCGACACGGCCATCAGGGCTGCCGTATTGCCGGCGGAAACGGAGGCTTGCGCCACGCCGTTCTTGACCTGTTCAATGGCCACGCGCATGGAGGAATCCTTCTTGCGGCGCAGGGCCACTTCCAGGGGATCGTCCATGGTAACTTGTTCGGAGGCATGCAATACCGACAGGCGCGGATGCGTGTCGGCTTTATGTTTTTTCAGTTCGGCACGAATCACGTCTTCCAATCCAACAAGGATCAGTTCGGCTTCAGGCTCATGTTTTACAAAGGAAATTGCTGCGGGGATAGTGACTGAGGGACCGTGATCTCCGCCCATGCAGTCGATAGAAATTTTGATTGTCATTTGTGTTGATTCAATACCGCTGCGGGCGTGCGGCAAGATGTGAATCGGACTGGAGCATATGCAGGGCGCAGCATGTCATGCACCGCCTGAGCAAAAGCTTGATTCAAAATGACGGGTGCGCAAGATGAATTGCAGCCGATAAAAAAGAAGAAGCGGCGCCACGCCGAATAACCACGCAACACCGCTTTCATCTTACCCAACAAAAACGTCGATTACTCGTCGTTTTTGGTCTTCAACACTTTACGGCCACGATAGAAGCCGTTAGGGCTGATATGGTGACGCATGTGTGTTTCGCCGGTAACTGGCTCGACGCTCAATTGCGGCGCGACCAGGAAGTCGTGCGAACGGTGCATGCCGCGCTTGGAAGGGGTTTTCTTGTTCTGTTGAACTGCCATGATGACTCCTAATACATAAGTTCTAAAATTTTAGCACAATCGATTGGCAAATACATGCGAATCGAGTATCCCAGCGGCAAAGACTACCCGAAAATAGCCCGGACCGACATCGTTTATTACAATTACATTTCACTACACTTGCCATACTCGATTACTACACGCGTTTGACACGTTCTTTACAGGAAGCATAAAAAACCTACTGCGCGTCCCACTATCGCCTCGGCGTTGCTCAGCGTACTTCCGTACGCTTGCGCTACTCAAGACGATATTGGGCCGCTCGCTACGGCTTTTTAAAGCTTCCTTTCTTACACTACCTTATTCTGGCTTCAAGTCCTTCAGTGCCGCGAACGGCGACTTCTTTTCAGTCTTGAGAGCATCGAGCTGCGCCGTATCGGGGCAGACGTCGTGTTTGGGTACCTGCGGCAGGGCCAGCAAGGCTTCATCTTCGATCAGGGCCGCGGCATCCATGCTGCGACTGCCGACGATCACGTCGATCGTTTCATCGTTGATGATTTCTTCGATCTCGTCCGCGTGCTCGTCATCCTTGCCCAGCATCAGAGTGGTCGTCGAATCAATTGCGTAAGCATACGGAGTCAGGCAGCGCTGGCAAACCAGCTGAACGGTGCCGTTGACCGACAAGGTCAGTTGCGGGTAGCCCAGCTTGCTGGTGCCGCCGACGATCTTCCAGGCGATCTCGCCGGAACTATCTGCACAATCCTTGGTCAACCGGGTCATTTCAGCGACAGGAGTTACACCCTCGCGGCTCCCGCTGATACGACAAAAATCAAAGGCGTCGATCACAAAAGCATTCATTGGTAGAAAATTTCCCCGGAAAACCTGCGATAATAACAGGGTTTTTAGCACCGAGTCAAAGCCTAAGCATCTTTTTTGACGCAATCATTGCCATAAACATGACAACTTCATCAACACCGTCATGCCGCATGGAGCCTCAGTTATGGGCTTCGCGCCCTGGAATTTCCGTGAAATTCCGCTGACACCGACTAGCGCGGCCATGCCGGCCGCCATCGACTACCGAATGATACCAACTTCCGCCCCATCGCGCTTGATTCTTGCATCGAGTTCGACTTACCGCAAAGAACTCCTGGAACGCCTGCGCCTGCCCTTCGAGGTGGCCGTGCCCGATCTCGACGAAAGCCCCCTGCCCGGCGAAAGTCCCAGCGCCACGGCCCTGCGCCTGGCGCAAGCGAAGGCGCAAGCCGTGCTCGACCGCCATCCCGGCAGCCTCGTCATCGGCTCCGACCAGGTCGCCATCCTCGATGGCGCACAGATCGGCAAGCCTGGCAATCACGCCAACGCCCTGCTGCAACTGCAAACCATGCGCGGGCGCCAGACCGTGTTTCATACGGCCCTGTGCCTGCTCGACGGGCGCCAGTCGCCCGCCGTGGCGCAAGTGGAAGATGTCCAGACCCTCGTCACCGTGCGCGACTTGCCCGATGCGGAACTGGACGCCTACCTGCGCATCGAGCAACCGTATGATTGCGCCGGCAGCGCCAAGAACGAGGGCCTGGGCATCGCCCTGCTCGAACGCATCGACAGCGTTGACCCCACCGCCCTCACCGGCTTGCCGCTGATCGCCCTGACCGGCATGCTGCGCAAGGCGAGCATCACGTTTTTTACACTTTAATCACCGACAAGAAGAATATGACCGGCACCCTGTACCTGATCCCCAACCACCTCGGCCTGTCCGATGGCGCAGCCGACCCGCTGGCCCACATCATTCCCGAGCAAGTACGGCACATCACCTCGCAGCTCGATTACTTCGTCGCGGAAAATGCCAAGACGGCGCGCGCCTTCCTGAAGCTGATCGGCAACCAGCATCCGCTGGCCAAGCCGCTGCAGGAAATCACGATTTCCGAACTCAACGTGAATACCCCGGCGCAAGCGCTGGCCGGCTTGCTGGTGCCCCTGCTGGCGGGCCGCGATGCGGGACTCGTCTCGGAAGCGGGCGTGCCCGCCGTGGCCGATCCCGGCGCCGACCTGGTGCGCCTGGCGCATCAGCACGGCATCAAGGTCCGCCCGCTGGTGGGCCCCTCGTCGATCCTGCTGGCCGTGATGGCGAGCGGCTTGAACGGCCAGAGCTTCGCCTTCAACGGCTACCTGCCCACGGATGCGGCCTTGCGCGCCAAGCGCATCAAGGAACTGGAAGTGCGCTCACGCACGGAAAAGCAGACCCAACTGTTCATCGAAACGCCCTACCGCAACGCCGCCATGCTCGACGCCCTCGTCGCGCAATGCGCACCATCGACCCTGATCTGCGTCGCAACGGACCTGAGCCTGGACACGGAAAGCGTGCAAACATGGAATGGCGGACAGTGGAAGAAACAATTGGCCGCCGGCAAGGCGCCGGACTTCCACAAGAAACCGACCGTGTTCCTGTTATTGGGACAGTAAACGACAAACGCCACGGACATATTTGCCGTGGCGTTTACTTTGTTCAACTACGATAGTTACGACACCTGACAAAACCGTAGCGAGCGGAAGGGAGAGGTGGCTAAGAAGCGCAACCGTACTAAGTACGGGGGCGCCGAGCCGGTGAGCATCGCAGGCCGCCTATACCGACGCGCAGTAGGTTTGGTCAGGTGTCCTCAGACTCTTCTGGTGCCCGTATTCTTCTGTCCGCCCTTGCCTGTTTCCAGCACGAACTTGGCGCCGTCGTCGCGGCCCAATACCTTGACCAGGTACGGCATGACTTCGCGCAACATCGGCTCCAGCGTGTACGGCGGGTTCAGGATGAACATGCCGCTGCTGTGCAAGCCGAAACCATCCGGTGACGGGGTGTTCACCGTCAGGGTCACGTGCAGCCAGTCCGAGCTGGGCAGTTGCTTCAGCTTGTCGGCGAACTGGCGCGACTCCATGCGCTGCAGCACCGGGTACCAGACGGCGTAGATGCCCGACGGGAAGCGCACGAGCGCATCGGCCAGGGTGTCCTTGACCTTGCGGTAATCCATCTTGTCTTCATACGGCGGGTCGATCAGCACCAGCGCGCGGCGCGATGGCGGCGGCAGCAGGGCCTTCAGGCTCTGGAAGCCGTCGGCCTTGGTGATGATGACGCGCTTGCCGCGCACGGTAGGACGCTCGCCCTGGGCCAGCGCATGCGCCTCGACCTTGCGGAAGTTGTCAGCCAGAATCTTGGCATCGGCCGGATGCAGCTCGAACAGGCGCAGACGGTCTTGCTCGCGGCTGACCTTGTCGGCGCAGTAAGGCGAACCCGGGTAGTAGCGCATCTTGCCGCTCGGATTCATTTCCTTGATCAGCTTCATGTACTCGGCCAGCGAGGCCGGCAAGTCCGTGCGGTCCCACAGGGGCGCGATGCCCGTTTCGTACTCGGCGTTTTTCGAGGCGTAACCGCCGTCGAGCGCATACACACCCGCGCCGGAGTGGGTATCGATATAACTATAGGCGGTATCTTTTTGATTCAGATATTGCAACAACTGAATCTGCACATAATGCTTCAACACATCGGCGTGATTACCCGCGTGAAAAGCGTGGCGGTAACTCAACATAAGCTGGCTAATTCCATAATAAAAATAAATAAAGGCGGGAGCGCTGACACCGGGCAGGGCATGAAAACAGACTGGAGGAGTCAGGCTGCGGGGCCAGGAAACAGCATGGACCAGCGTAATCAGCGCGCAATTATCAGCATTATCCACCAGAAAGGTGGATTGCATCAAAAAACACGGCTAAACAAGCCCATGCATTCCCGCGACTGGCGTCGCCGGGCGCGGTAGAATACGCGCTGCGGGCGCCCGGCGCCCATCCGCCCACTCATCAGATACGACCATGCACAGCCTGACCCTCACGACCGATAACCGCGCCGACGTCGCAACCGCCCTGGCCGGCCCGCGCTGGACGGTGGCTTGCCTGTGCGCGCTGTGGTGCGGCACCTGCGGCAGCTACCGCGCCACGTTCGAGGAACTGGCCGCGCGCCACCCGGACACCAATTTCGTCTGGATCGACATCGAAGACCAGGCCGACGTGGTGGGCGACCTCGATATCGACAACTTCCCCACCCTGCTGATCCAGCACGAGGACAACGTGGCCTTCTTCGGCACCGTGCTGCCCGACGGCGGCCTGGCGCACCGCATGGTGCAGGCGCAGCAAGCGCTCAGCGCCGCGGAACTGGCGGCGCTGGCCAGCAGCACGCAGGAGCGGCGCGACTGGCAGCGCGACTGCAATCTGCGCACCCTCCTCGCCGCCACCCTGGCGTAATAAATATCAGGCCAGGCGCAGCGGCAGGCTGCGCAGCCGTTTCCCCGTCAAACTGAACACGGCGTTGGCCACGGCCGGCGCGATCGGCGGCGTACCGGGCTCTCCCACGCCTTCCGGATGCTCGGCGCTGGCGATGATGATGGTTTCCACCTCGGGCGTTTGCCCCATGCGCAGCACCGGATAGTCGTGGAAATTGGCCTGCTCGACTTTCCCCTCCTTGAAGGTGATTTCGCCGCCCAGCGCCGCCGACAGGCCGAACAGCACGGCCGACTCCATCTGTTGGGCGATGATGTTCGGATTGACGGCAATGCCGCAATCGATGGCGCAGACGACGCGCTGCACGCGGATCTCGCCGTTTTCCACCGATACCTGCGCCACTTGCGCGACGATGCTGCCGAACGACTGATGCAAGGCCACGCCATGCGCATGGCCGGGCGGCGGCGTGCCCGCCTTGGCCACTGCCGCATCGAGCACGGCCAGATGGCGCGGATGTTTGACCAGCATGGCGCGGCGGAAGGCGATGCCGTCCTGCCCCGCCGCATGCGCCAGTTCGTCGATAAAGCTTTCCTTGAAGAATGCATTATGCGAATGCCCCACCGAGCGCCAATAGCCGATCGGAACGGGGCTGTCGGCGATCACGTGGGCGATGCGCTGGTTGGCGATTTCATACGGCATGTCGAATTCGCCTTCGGCCGTGGTCTTGTCCGGCCCCGCGCCGGGCAAGCCGAAATTGCGCTGCAAAAACTGGTGCGTGATGGACCCGCTGACGGATTTATTGTCCCAGGAAGCGATGCGCCCGTGCTCGTCGAGACGGGCCGTAAAGCGGGCCAGCGCGGCGGGACGGTACATATCGTGGGCCGTATCCTGCTCGCGCGTCCACACCAGCTGCACGGGCGCGCCGCCGCACTGCAGCGCGATGGCGACGGCTTGCGCCACCATGTCCACTTCCAGGCGGCGGCCGAAACCGCCACCGAGCAGCAACACTTCGATCGCCACGTCCCTGGCGTCGACGCCGGCCACTTTCGCCGCCACGTCGACGGCGATGCCGGGCGCCTGCGTCGAGACCCACAGCATCACCTTGCCGTCCTTGACTTGCGCGGTGCAGTTGACGGGTTCCATGGCGGCGTGGGCGAGGAACGGCGCGCGGTACTCGGCGCTGACCTGCCGCAAACCCTGCGCGACCTTGCCCTCCACCTCGCCGCTGGCGTGGTACGCATGGCCCGCTTCGGTATCCAGCAGGCGGGCAAACTCCGCATACACGCCGGCGCTGGACAAGTTCGCCTGCGGGCCCGCCTTCCACTGCGTCGGCAAGACGGCCGCCGCCTGTTTGGCGCGCCACCAGGTGTCGGCCACCACGGCCGCGCACGAGACGCTGCGCTGCGCCAGGTGCGGCGTCAGGTCCAGCACCTTTTTGACGCCGGGCATGGCCAGCACGGGCGCCGCGTCGAACGCGGCCAGGGTATCGCCCAGGCGCGGCGGCAGATGCAGGGCCGCATACAGCATGCCGGGCGGGCGCGCATCGATGCCGAAGCGCGCGCTGCCGTTTACTTTGGACGGCGTGTCGCGGCGCGGCGCCGGCTGTCCGATCAGTTTGAAATCCTGGGGCAGTTTCAGCACGGGCGTGCCCGGGTCGATGCCGGCGGCGCGCTGTGCCAGGCTGGCGTAGCTGGCGCGCCGGCCGTCCGCATGCAGCACCGCGCCATCCTGCGTGCGGCACTGCGCGGCCGGCACCTGCCATTGCGCGGCGGCGGCCCCCACCAGCATGGCGCGCGCGGACGCGCCGGCTTCGCGCATGGGGCCCCAGCCATCCTTCACGCTGGACGAGCCGCCCGTGACGATCACGCCCAGTTCGCGCGCCGCCTTGGCCACCGTCCATTGGGCCAGCGCCTTCAGGCGCCCCTGGTCGTCCGGATGGAACGGCAGGCTGTCCTTGAGCATGGCGACATTGCCGAAGATCTTGTCCATGGGTGCCTGGATCAGTTTGACGCTGGACAGTGGCACGTCGAGTTCCTCGGCCACCAGCATCGGCAAGGCCGTGTGCACGCCCTGTCCCATCTCGCTGCGCGGCATGGCCAGCAGCACCGTGCCGTCGGTTTGAATCGCCAGCCAGCCGTTCAAGGCCACGGCGCCATCCTGCAGCGGCAGCGGCGCGCTGCCGTGCAGGCGCTGGCGCGGCGGCAGCACGCCCCAGCCCAGCACCAGGGCGCCCACGCCGGCCACGCCGAGACCCAGGCCGCCGAGCAGGAAACGGCGGCGCGACGGGGAAGATTGTGCGGCCATGGGCTGTCCTTTATAGTGGTGAATGAGCTATCCAGCGCTCCAGCATATCCTGCGCCGGCACCGGACGGCTATATAAATAACCTTGCGCCAGCTTGCAGCCATGGCGCAGCAGGAAGGCAGCCTGCTCTTCCGTCTCCACGCCTTCGGCGATCACGGACAATTGCATGCTCTTGCCCAGCTGGATGATGGCGATTGCAATCGCTTCGTCGTTGACGTCCGTCGAGATGTCCTTGATGAAGGAGCGGTCGATCTTCAGGGTCTGCACGGGCAGCTGTTTCAGATACGCGAGCGAGGAATAACCGGTGCCGAAATCGTCGATGGCCAGGCCCACGCCGATGGCGTGCAGGTCGTTGATGAAGCCGAGCGCGTCGCCCGTGTTCATGATCACCGACTCCGTCACTTCCAGTTGCAGGCGCTGCGGCGCCAGCCCCGTCTCCTTCAGGATGGCGGCCACCATGCCGGCGATGCTGCCCCGTTCGAACTGCTTCACCGACAGGTTGACGGCCATCTTCGGCACGTGCAAGCCCTGCGCCTGCCAGCGCATCATCTGGCGGCACGCTTCGTCGAGCACCCATTTGCCCAACTGGTTGATGAAACCGCTGTCCTCGGCCAGCGGGATGAAGCGGGCCGGCGGCACCAGGCCCAGTTCCGGGTGGTTCCAGCGCACCAGCGCCTCGACGCCGACCAGGCGGCCCGTGTCGATTTCCACCTGCGGCTGGTAATTGAGGAACATCTCGTTCTTTTCCAGCGAGCGGCGCAGGAAGGTCTCCAGGCGCAGCCGCTCGACGCCCTCGCCCGTCATCGACGGCGCATAGAAGCGGTAGCCGTTGCGCCCGCGCGCCTTGGCCTGGTACATGGCCACGTCGGCATTGCGGATCAACATGTTCAAGTCCAGCGCATCGTCCGGATACAGGCTGATGCCCACACTGCAGGTGACGAACAGTTCGTGGTCGGCCACCGTGAACGGCTGGTCGAACATGGTCATCAGCTTTTCCGCCACCTGCGTGGCGCCATATTCGCCGTCGACGCGCTCGAGCAGGACGATGAACTCGTCGCCGCCCAGACGCGCCAGGGTGTCGCCTTCGCGCAGGCGGGACGCCAGCTGGCCGGCCACCTTTTGCAGCAGTTCGTCGCCCACATGGTGGCCCAGGGTGTCGTTGACGTTCTTGAAGCGGTCCAGGTCGATGAACAGCACGGCCAGTTGCTCCTGCTCGCGCGCGGCGCGCAGCAGCGCGTGCTGCAGGCGGTCGTGGAACAGCAGGCGGTTCGGCAGCGCCGTCAGCGGATCGTGGTGGGCCATGTGGTCGAGCTTTTCCTGCGACTCCCTGACCAGGGTGATGTCGCTGAACACGCCCACGTAATGCGTGGTGGCGGCGTGCGTGTCGCGCACGGCGCTGATGGTCAGCCATTCCAGG
This sequence comes from Janthinobacterium rivuli, assembly GCF_009208735.1. Lineage (GTDB taxonomy): Bacteria > Pseudomonadota > Gammaproteobacteria > Burkholderiales > Burkholderiaceae_D > Janthinobacterium. Next base: position 304,464 of record NZ_WFLJ01000004.1, read on the forward strand.
TAGACCTCGCCGTTCTTGCGCTGATGCCAGATTTCGCCGCGCCAGAAACCACCGGCCTTCAATTCATTCCACATGGCCTCGTAGAACGCCGCGTCGTGGCGCGCCGAGCGTGTCAGCGAGGAATGGCGGCCCACCGCCTCCGCCTCGGCATAACCGGTGATCTGCGTGAAGGCGGGGTTGACGGCGACGATGATGCCGCTGGCATCGACCACCATCACGCCGTCGGCGATGTGTTCGAGCACGGTGGCCGACAGGCGCAGCTTTTCCTCGGCTTCCTTGCGCGCCGTGATATCGGCATACACCCAGATGCTGCCTTCGTTGGGGCGCAGCGGATCGAGCGCGCAGCCGCTCACCAGCGCCCAGAACAGGCTGCCGTCGCGGCGCTTGTACTGGCGCTCCTCGCTGAAATCGCCGCCCATGGCCAGCGCCGGATACTGGCGCTCGCCCGCCTCTTCGAAGTCATATGAAGTCATGAACACGATGGCGGTGGAACTGCCCGTCATCTCGGCATGGTCGTAGCCGAACAGTTCCTCACAGCGGCGATTGACGGAAATGATGCGCCGGTGGCGCACGAACATCACGCCGAACATCACATTATCGAGGATCGCGCTCTGCTCCGTCAGCAGCGCCTCGATGCGCATTTCATGGTGCTTGCGCTGGCTGATGTCGGCGATGATGCCGTCGACCCAGATGACGCCCTGCTCGCCCGCCTGCGGCTGGCCATTCTCGGCCACCCAGCGCTCGATGCCGAAAGCGTCGATAATGCGGTATTCGAGCGCATACGGCTGCACCTCGAGCACGGCCTGTTTGACGGCACGGCGGTGCTCGCGGCGGTCTTCCGGGCAGATCAGGTCGACCCAGGCATGCGTGGTGCCGCGCATGAACTGGCGCGCCGAATAACCGGCGATGTCTTCGATGGCATCGCTGACGAAATCGATGGGACCGTCGGGCCGGTAGCGAAAGACGGCGCCCGGCACCTGCGTGACGATGGTGCGGAAACGCTCTTCGCGCTGGCCCACGTCCTCGAACAGCTGGCCGATGGCGGCGCGCATTTGCTCGAGCTGGGCCGTCAGGCGCCCCAGCTCGTCATTGCTGTGCGAGGCCAGGGGCGTGTCGAAATCGCCGTGCGACAGGCGGTCGGAAAAGCGCGTCAGGCGGCGCAGGGGCTTGAGCAGGCGGCGGTTCAGGAACAGCACGATCAGCGCCATCGACACGGCCAGCTGCGCGCCCAGCACGAAAATATAGGAGATCTGCTTTTCGCGCAGCTCCTGCTGGCTGCGCGCGTCGTCCATCTCGACGACGATGTGGCCGATGCGTTCGCCGCGCACGAGGATGTCGCGCTCGGCGCGGTACAGATTGCCCACGGGCCGCTGCGGCGCCTGCAGGCGGATGAATTCCGAGTCGCCCTGCCCCAGCACCTTCACCAGCAGCACGGCGCGGTCGCGCATCACCGACTCGACCAGCGAATGGGCCGATTCCGCATTCATGTTCCACAGCGATTCCTGCATGCCCAGCGCCAGGATGTCGGCATTGCGCTGCAAGGCCTCGTTCAGACTGGTGCGCGCGGACTGGCGCTCATGCACGCCGACCAGCACATAGCTGCCGAAGAGGGCGGGCACGACCAGGCCGCCAAACACCACCAGCAGCAGGGCGCCATAGATCGACGAGCCAAACAGCACACGCAGGCTGGCGCGCAGGCGCTGATAAGGTGAATTAAACATGCGGCAACAGGGCGACAGGGATCAGGCGGGCGATCATGGAACTTTACAGGGGAATTCGGGTGATGAGGCGGGAAGAAACTTTTTCAGGAGCAATTATGCATGGAAAAAGCGGGAAAAGTCACCAATAAACACGCGCCAGCGCCGACGTCATGCCATATAAACAGGGCTGAAAAACCACACGCAGGCCGGCGCGCCCGGCCGGCGCCAGCAGAAAAACGCGCAGCTTGCTATCATCGCGCCACTTTACCTAGAGGAACCACCATGACCTTCTCCATCTACTCCGCTTCGATCCCCGTCTTCAAACAGATCCTGGGCAGCCTGGCCGCCATCCTGGACAAGGCGGAAACGCACGCGCAAGACAAGAAAATCGACCCGAACGCCCTGCTGCAGTTCCGCCTGTTCCCGGACATGCTGCCGTTCGTGCGCCAGATCCAGATCGCCACCGACTTCGCCAAGGGCTGCGGCGCGCGCCTGGCTGGCGTGGCCGTGCCACCGTATGAAGACAGCGAACAGAGCTTTGCTGAGCTGAAGGCGCGCATCGTGAAAACCATCGCCTTCCTGGAAAGCCTGCCGCAAGCGGACATCGACGGCAGCGAAACGCGCGCCATCACCACCGGCAGCGGCGAAAAGACCAAGCATTTCACGGGCCAGACCTACCTGTTCCACTACGCGCTGCCGCACTTCTTCTTCCACGCGACGACGGCGTACGACATCCTGCGCCACAATGGCATTGAAGTGGGCAAAAAAGATTTTATTGGTAGTTACTAATCGTTAGCGTCAACAGTACCGGGGTCAGTTCCTTCGGAATCGGAATGCTTCCCATTGGGAAGCATTCCCCCGTCGGGTCTGACCCCAGCATTTGCCGCTGGGTTCGGCAACACAAACACGTCATGTATTCCTGCGCGGATACCCCTGCGCCAGAATGCGCACCCACACCACCTCTTTTTCTTCATCCGTCATCGACACCCAGTGCGCCACTTCCACGACGCTGCGACCGCAGCCGCGGCAGATTTCATCGAAGGTCGTCGAGCACACGGCCACGCAGGGCGTATCGGGACGCGGCGGCAATGCCTTGTCCGCCATCAGGATACCTTCGGCAAGCCGAGCTTTGCCCAGCCTTCGGTGCCCAGCGCTTCCAGGGTGGCGATATTCTTGTCGAAAATTTCCGACGCTTCCGGGAACGCCTCGACGGCGCGCTCGATGCTGTCTTCGCGCAGCAGGTGCAAGGTCGGGTACGGCGAGCGGTTGGTGTAGTTGCTGATGTCGTCCTCGAACGTCTCGGCGAACTGGTAGTTCGGATGGAAACTGGCCACCTGCAATTCGCCCGCCAGGTGCATGTCTTCCACGGCCGCGTCGGCCACGTCGAGGAACTCGTTGTAGTCGAGGAAATCGTTCAAGGTGTACGGGTGGATCAGCAGGGTCGTGTCGATCTGCTCGGGATCCGTGTCGGCCAGGGTTTGCAGCTCGTCCATCAGCATCGCCAGCAGATCTTCGGGATTGCTCGATTCGCACACCACATAGCGGATCTGCTTCTTGACGTGCACGGCCTTGGCGAACGGGCACAGGTTCAGGCCGATCACGGCCTTTTCCAGCCAGGCAACGGTATTGGCGATGATGACGGCGTTGTCGTCGTCGTGACGTGGCGGGGTGTTCATATGCATGACTCTCTATCAATAAGGCGACCGGCAGCCGAATGGCCGGCCAAAGCCAAATTGTACGCACTCTTTGCGCAGTCTCATACTGGACGGCTGCCAGCCTTGCGCCAGCCTCCTCGACATGTATGCTATAACAGCGGCCGAATCACGCATTGGGCAAATTAAATTTGCAACAATGACAGCATTTATGCATGGAAACCCTGCCGTTTCCCTCTTATTGCCGCTTATTTCCTGTCATCATGCTGACATAATTCTTGACTCCTGCATGTGGATATACGTACACTCGCAGCTTGATCATGGGTCTGTCCGATGTTTCTCCGACGACAACAATGGAACACTATGCACGAAAACTCCTTTAAATCTACCGTCCTGGCGGCGTTGGCCCTGGCGCTTGCGCCCGCCCTCAGCCAGGCGTACGAAGCCGGTGTTGAGAGCGATAACGCGCCAGTCGCCGCCGCCGCACCCGCCCTGATCCCGATGACCGCCCAGGTCACGGCGAAACTCCCCACCCTCGACAACCGCCTGCAAAAGACCGACCGTCTGCTGAAAAACCTCAGCGAGAACTCCGATCCGCTGCGCGAAGCCGACGTCTGGGGCCGCATCCGCAGCGGTTATGCGATTCCCGACATCAACAACCAGCTGGTGGCCAATCACGTCAACTGGTACGCCACCCGCCCTGACTACATCGCCCGCACGACGGCGCGCGCCTCGCGCTACATCTTCCACGTGGTGCAGGAACTGGAAAAGCGCGGCATGCCGACGGAACTGGCCTTGCTGCCGTTCATCGAGTCGGCCTTCAACCCGCAAGCGTTCTCCAGCGCCAATGCGGCCGGCATGTGGCAATTCGTGCCCGCCACCGGGCGCGACTTCAACCTCAAGCAAAACATGTTCAAGGACGAGCGCCGCGGCGTGCTGGCCTCGACCGATGCGGCCCTGACCTACCTGCAGCGCCTGTATGACATGTTTGGCGACTGGCAACTGGCCCTGGCCGCCTACAACTGGGGCGAAGGCTCGGTGCAGCGCGCCATCAAGAAGAACCAGGCGCTGGGCAAGCCGACCGACTTCGAAAGCCTGGCCGACCTGATGCCGGCCGAAACGCGCAACTACGTGCCGAAACTGCAAGCGGTGAAAAACATCATCGCCAACCCGGCCCAGTTCGGCCTGACCCTGCCCGTGGTCGACAACCAGCCGTATTTCACGGCCATCGACAAGACCAGCGACATCGACATCACCGTCGCCGCCCAGTTGGCCGAACTGTCAATGGATGAATTCAAGGCATTGAATCCGCAATTTAACCGCCCCGTCATCATCGGCGGCGAAAAGACCAAGATTCTGTTGCCACAGGAAAACGCCGCCAAGTTCACCACCAACTTGGCGCAATGGGGCCATGCCTTATCGAGCTGGACCACGCACAAGATCACCAATGCGCGCGAGCGCATCGAAACCCTGGCGTCGAAATTCGGCACCACGGCCGACGTGCTACGCCAGGCCAACAACATTCCCCAGCGCACGCGTTTGCGCGCCGGCTCCACCATCCTCGTGCCGAAAACCTCGGCCACGATGAACAAGGACATCACCCAGGAAATCGCCGACAGCGCCACCATGCTGCTGGAAGCGGACCGTCCGGAACGGGTCGCCAAGGCCGTGCGCCGCGCCACCAAGGGCGGCAAGGTGCAGGCCGCGCCCATTTCGCTGGTCAAACCACGGATCCAGCGCGGCGGCGGCAATAGCCGCGCAAAAGCGCGCCACTGATCGCCCGCTCCATCCAGCGACACGCCACCGGCCGCCACAGCTTTGCTGTCGCGGCCGGTTGTACATCCGCCCTATCCACCCAGACAGGAGTCGTCATGGCTTTCTTGCAAGGCAAAAAAATCCTCATCACAGGCTTGCTGTCGAACCGCTCCATCGCATATGGCATCGCCAAGGCGTGCCACCGCGAAGGCGCCACCCTCGCCTTCACCTATGTGGGCGAACGCTTCAAGGAGCGCATCACGGAATTTGCGGCGGAATTCGGCAGCGAACTGGTGTTTGACTGCGACGTCTCCAGCGATGAACAGATCAGCGCCGTCTTCAGCGACCTGGCGCGCCACTGGGAGCAATTGGACGGCCTGGTGCACGCCATCGGCTTCGCGCCACGCGAGGCGATCGCCGGCGACTTCCTCGACGGCCTGTCGCGCGACAGCTTCCGCATCGCGCACGACATTTCCGCCTACAGTTTTCCCGCCATGACCAAGGCCGCCCTGTCCCTGCTGCATCCTGGCGCCTCTGTGCTGACCCTGACCTACCTGGGCGCCGTGCGCGCCGTTCCCTACTACAACACCATGGGCCTGGCCAAGGCCTCGCTGGAAGCGTCCGTGCGCTACCTGGCCGAATCGCTGGGTCCGCGCGGTATCCGCGCCAACGGCGTTTCCGCCGGCCCCATCAAGACACTGGCCGCGTCCGGCATCAAGGACTTCAGCAAACTCCTGGGTTTTGTCGCCGAGCACGCCCCGCTGCGGCGCAACGTCACCATCGAAGAGGTGGGCAACACGGCCGCCTTCCTGCTGTCCGACCTGGCCTCGGGCATCACGGGCGAGATCACCTACGTCGATGGCGGCTTTTCGCAAGTGATGGCCGTCAATCCCGAAGTAGAGTAATGCGGTGACGGCCGAAATTCCTTGGTTGTCACTTGACAACCAAGGAATTTCATCCTACCTTGGAGGCCTCGCATGGCACGCTCCCCGCACCCGAAGAAAGACATCGAAGCGGCGCTGCGCCACGCGGAAAGTCAAGGTTGGCGCGTGGAAGTAGGCGGCAGCCATGCCTGGGGCAAGATGTATTGCCCCTACAACGATGCCGGCTGCCGCTGCGGCGAATTTTGCATCGCCTGCATCTGGAGCACGCCGAAAAATCCAGGCAACCATGCGCGGGCGATCTGGCGAGTGGTCGATAATTGCACTTTCAACAAGCTGATGCACGACTGCATGCAACGCAAATCCAAGGGGTAGCCATCATGGATTACATCTTTACTCTCAAGTACCGTCTGCCCGACGACGAAACCGACCTCGATGCGCTGGCCGAGCGCCTGGGCAGCGGCGGTTGCGACGATGCCCTGGCCGGCATCGGGCAGGCGGGACGCCTGGCGCTGGAATTCACGCGCGAGGCCAGCAATGCCAGCGAAGCGTTGCTCAGCGCCATGGCTGATGTGAAAGCCATCGTGCCCGGGGCCGTGCTGGTCGAAGCCGCCCCCGACTTTGTGGGATTGACCGACGTGGCGCAAGTGCTGAGCCTCTCTCGCCAAAACCTGCACAAGCTGATGAACAAACACCGCCACAGCTTCCCCGCGCCCGTACATGAAGGCAGCGCCACCATCTGGCACCTGGCCGACGTGCTGGCGTGGTTGCAAGCCAAGGGCACCTACCAGCTGGAACGCAGCCTGGTCGACGTGGCGCAAGCGGCCCGGCAAATCAACCTGGCCAGGGAAACGCGACAGGCGCCGCCGCTGGCCGCCGACATCGTCGCCATGCTCAATTAAGCGGGCAACATCTACGTATTGCTACTGATTTCACATAGGAAACATCAGCAAAACGTGGTAGGACTGTCGTTTCTTCCCATTTAGGCCGTGCAAAACGGCGTCAAATACGGTATAGTGTCGTTGTGCGCTGCAATATGCTCCCTTGAAGCGATGGCAACACCGCAGTCACCGCACTACAAACTTAGCAGCTTCGCAAGCCTTAGCGCATCCACAGGATGCCGCTTATAAAGCCCTCCCGCCTTGTGTGTCGCACCTGACACCGTCCCGGCGCAAAGCTTTTGTGCCGAAATTTCTTTCTAGTTGAGTCATTTCGTTTTGGTTGGCGTTGCTATTTTGCGTTCTGCTTTTTGCAAGAACGCTGATTTTTACGAAAGAAAAGAATGACATTTGAATCCTTAGGCCTGCATCCGTCCATCATCGCCGCTCTGACCGAATCGGGCTACACCGCGCCAACCGCGGTACAGTCGCAAGCGATTCCCGCCGCGATCGAAGGCCGTGACCTGCTGGTCTCGTCGCAGACCGGTTCGGGCAAGACCGCGGCTTTCATGCTGCCGTCGCTGCACAAACTGGCCAGCGCCGAACAAAGCGCCGCCGGCAAGACGCCAAACCAGGAAATGCAAGCATCGCGCGCCCGCGGCGAGCGTCCACGCTTCAAGGCTGCCCAGCCAAAAATGCTGGTGCTGACGCCAACGCGCGAACTGGCCCTGCAAGTGACCACCAACACCGACAAGTACAGCACCGGCATCCGCCGCATCAAGGCTGTGTCGATCCTGGGCGGCATGCCTTACCCGAAACAGATGCAATTGCTGGCCAAGAATCCTGAGATTCTGGTCGCCACCCCAGGCCGCCTGATCGACCACATGGACTCGGGCAAGATCGACTTCTCGCAACTGGAAATCCTGGTGCTGGACGAAGCCGACCGCATGCTGGACATGGGTTTCATCGACGACATCGAAAAAATCGTCGAAGCGACGCCGGAAGGCCGTCAAACCATGCTGTTCTCGGCAACGCTGGACGGCGTGGTCGGCAACATGGCGCGCCGCATCACGAAAAACCCGCTGGTCATCCAGGTGGCAAGCTCGAGCAACAAGCATGAAAACATCACGCAGCGCGTGCACTTCGTCGACGATCTGTCGCACAAGAATCGCCTGCTGGACCACCTGCTGCGCGACGAAACGCTGGACCAGGCTGTTGTGTTTACCGCTACCAAGCGTGACGCCGACACCATCGCCGACCGTCTGAACATCGCCGGCTTCTCGGCTGCCGCCTTGCACGGCGACATGCACCAGGGCGCGCGTAACCGCACCCTCGACGGCATGCGCCGCGGCCAGGTCAAAGTGCTGGTTGCCACCGACGTTGCCGCCCGCGGTATCGACGTGCCAACGATCACCCACGTGTTCAACTACGATCTGCCGAAGTTCCCGGAAGACTACGTCCACCGCATCGGCCGCACCGGCCGCGCTGGCCGCAATGGCCTGGCCATCTCGCTGGTGAACCACGCTGAAGGCATGAACGTCAAGCGCATCGAACGCTTCACCAAGCAATTGATCCCGGTCAATGTCATCGAAGGTTTCGAGCCAAAGAAAACGGCATCGGCACCACGTTCGAGCGCCCGTCCAGGCGGCTGGAAACCAGGCGACAACCGTGGCGGCGCGAAGCCAGGCCAACGCACGTTCAGCAAGCCGGGCGCACCGCGCAAAGACGGCGCACCGAGCACCGGCGGCGGCTACAAGGGTTCGAACCCGCGCAGCACCGACGGCGCACGCCGTAGCTACGGCGACCGTTAATCACGGTTTGCCATTGCCTCTAGGCATGCAATAAAAAAACGGCCACCAGATCGCTCTGGTGGCCGTTTTTTATGGCTCTGTCCTCGTCAAATAGGGGACATACCGGAATCTTCCCATGGCTGTGCGGTCTGACTCTGCATACCCACCACACAGGGAGCAAATCATGCAGCCCGCCGAATGGATCCGCTTTATCGCGCAGTTTGCGCAGTTGAACCGGCGCCAGCGGCAGGCAGGCATGGCCCTGCTGCGTGGCAACACGCCACACGACGCGACCGTCGCGCTGCTGGAGGGTGTGGCGCATTCGCGCTTGGCCTGCCCAGCCTGCCACTCGCCCCACCTGCACCGGCATGGCCATGCGC
>NZ_WFLJ01000050.1 GCF_009208735.1 Janthinobacterium rivuli
GTGGCAGCCATCTCGGCCGCCGCCACGCAGCACGCGCAAGCGGACGATATCGCCGCCGCAGCGGCAGCCCTCACGGCCTCCATCTCGCTGGCCGCCACGCAGGCCGCCCAGGCCGCCGATGCGGCCGTCGGCACGACCGCGGCAGCGGCGGCGAGCGCACTGGCCGCGCTGAACCAGGCCCTGGCGGACGACAACGCCGCCGCCGCTGCGAGCGCGGCGGCCAGCAGTGCCCAAACCGCCCTCACCAACGCCACCAACGCGCTGAACGCGGCAATCCTGGCGGCCAGCGCCTCGCTCGCCGCCACGAATGCGGCCCTGGCCGACGACGCCACGGCGGCAAGCACGGCCGCCGCCGCGGCAGCGGCGCAAGTCCTGGCCGACGCCGCGCTGCTCGCCGATGCCGGCCTGGCGGCCCTTGCCACGGCAGCCAATAACGCACTGAACGCCGCCAGCGCGGCGCTGGCGGCCGACGATGCGGCCGCCAATGCCGCGCACACGGCAGCGCTTTCGGCGGCCGCCACCCTGGCGGCGCAACTGGCCGACACGGCAGCACTCAACGCGCATGCGGCGCTCAATGCGGCCATCGCCAACCTGAACGCGGCGGTTACGGCCGATACCAACGCCCTGGACGCCGACAATGACAAGACGCTCAAGCTGAACCTCCTCGTCTCCGCGCAAAATGCGTCCGATGCGGCGGCCCAGGCCAATGCCAATGCCGCCGCCGCCCATGCGGCGCTGGCGGCGGCCCAGGCCGACGATGCGGCGGCCGTCACCGCCGCCAACAATGCTGCTGCCGCGCATGCGGCGGCGGTCGCGGCGCAGAACGCCGATGCCGCCGCGGCAACGGCGGCGGCGCAAGCGG
>NZ_WFLJ01000051.1 GCF_009208735.1 Janthinobacterium rivuli
TGCGGATCAAAGTGTGTTTGCTCACTCCCCGCAGCTTATCGCAAGCTACTACGTCCTTCATCGCCTGTAATCGCCAAGGCATCCACCATGTGCACTTATTCGCTTGTCCCTATAACGTTAGCCTCTGCTCACCGAGGTGACCAAAGAGCGCTACAGGGATAAGAAAGTACAACGTTGTTGCTTGTTTGTTGATACATACAATCATTACCCATCGATTCACCTTTTACGGCAAACCGATCAATAAATAATCTTTACTTCTTCCAGATTGTTAAAGAACGAAACAGCTTTGATCGCTAAAAGATCAAACCTAAACCACAGTCTTGTTGACCGGCTTACGTTTGCACTTTCAAAGTATTGGTGGAGGATGACGGGATCGAACCGACGACCCCCTGCTTGCAAAGCAGGTGCTCTCCCAGCTGAGCTAATCCCCCTGAGATATTACTAATTAGCTGGTAGGGCTGGTTGGACTCGAACCAACGACCCCCGCGTTATCAACACGGTGCTCTAACCAGCTGAGCTACAGCCCCAACGCGGTGCTACTACGACTACTGTTTCTTCTCTTACTAACAGCCGATAAGTGTGAACATTTGATGCGTGAATCAGTTACCTGATTCGTGCAAACTCTAGAAAGGAGGTGATCCAGCCGCACCTTCCGATACGGCTACCTTGTTACGACTTCACCCCAGTCACGAATCCTACCGTGGTAAGCGCCCTCCTTACGGTTAAG
>NZ_WFLJ01000052.1 GCF_009208735.1 Janthinobacterium rivuli
CCAAGGGCGAAGTGACGCGTGGCATCGAAGTGGTGGAATTTGCCTGCGGCATCCCGCAGCTGATGAAGGGCGAGTATTCGGAACAGGTGGCCGGCGGCATCGACGCTTGGTCCATCCGCCAGGCGCTGGGCGTCTGCGTCGGCATCACGCCGTTCAACTTTCCCGTGATGGTGCCGATGTGGATGTTCCCGATGGCGATCGCCTGCGGCAATACCTTCGTCTTGAAACCATCGGAACGCGACCCGTCGGCCAGCCTGCTCTTGGCGCAGCTGTTGACGGACGCGGGCTTGCCGGACGGCGTCTTCAACGTGGTGCAGGGCGACAAGGAAGCCGTGGATGGCTTGCTGCATCACCCGGACGTGCGCGCCGTCAGCTTCGTCGGTTCCACGCCGATCGCCGAAACCATCTACGCCACCGGCTGCGCGCAAGGCAAGCGCGTGCAAGCCCTGGGCGGCGCGAAGAACCACATGGTCGTCATGCCGGACGCGGATATCCCGCAGACGGTGGACGCCCTGATGGGCGCGGCCTTCGGCTCGGCCGGCGAGCGCTGCATGGCCATTTCCGTCGTCGTGGCGGTGGGCAACGTGGCCGATCAATTGGTCGAAGCCTTGGTGCCGCGCATCGCGGCCTTAAAGATCACGCAAGGCATGGATCTGTCGGCCGAGATGGGACCGGTGGTGACGCAGGTGCACAAGGACAAGATCGCCGGCT
>NZ_WFLJ01000053.1 GCF_009208735.1 Janthinobacterium rivuli
AGAAGTAGGTAGCTTAACCGCAAGGAGGGCGCTTACCACGGTAGGATTCGTGACTGGGGTGAAGTCGTAACAAGGTAGCCGTATCGGAAGGTGCGGCTGGATCACCTCCTTTCTAGAGTTTGCACGAATCAGGTAACTGGTTCACGCATCAAATGTTCACACTTATCGGCTGTTTAATTAAGAAGAAACAGTAGTCGTAGTAGCACCGCGTTGGGGCTGTAGCTCAGCTGGTTAGAGCACCGTGTTGATAACGCGGGGGTCGTTGGTTCGAGTCCAACCAGCCCTACCAGTAAAAACAAACCCGGGGGTAAGGTGGGCACTAGTCCAGCCAGACCTACCAGTATGTAACACACCCAGGGGGATTAGCTCAGCTGGGAGAGCACCTGCTTTGCAAGCAGGGGGTCGTCGGTTCGATCCCGTCATCCTCCACCAATACTTTGAAAGTGCAAACGTAAGCCGTCAGGTTTAGGTTTGATCTTTTAGCGATCAAAGCTGTTTCGTTCTTTAACAATCTGGAAGAAGTAAAGATTATTTATTGATCGGTTTGCCGTAAAAAGCAAATCGATGGGTAATGATTGTATGTATCAACAAACAAGCAACAACGTTGTACTTTCTTATCCCTGTAGCGCTCTTTGATTATTTAGGTAATCAGAGGCTAACGTTATAGGGACAAGCGAATAAGTGCA
>NZ_WFLJ01000054.1 GCF_009208735.1 Janthinobacterium rivuli
AGCGCCTGGCGGATGGACCAAGCGTCGATGCCGCCGGCCACCTGTTCCGAATACTCGCCCTTCATCAGCTGCGGGATGCCGCAGGCAAATTCCACCACTTCGATGCCACGCGTCACTTCGCCCTTGGCATCCGTGAACACCTTGCCGTGCTCGCTTGTGATCAGCGCGGCCAGCTTGTCGGCGTTTTGCTCCAGCAATTCCTTGAACTTGAACATGACCCGGGCGCGGCGCAGCGGCGAGGTTTGCGACCAGGCGGGAAAGGCCGCGTGGGCGGCGGCCACGGCCGCGTTCAGCTCGGCGGCAGTGGCCAGGGCCACCTTGGCGCTCACCGCGCCCGTGGCAGGGTTAAAAACGTCGCTCGTGCGCTCGGAGCGCGAGGCCATGGGGTTGCCACCAATAAAGTGGCCAATCATCGGGGTAGTCATCTCTTGTCCTTGGTTATTTGGCATGCATCAGCCATTCATGGGCCGGGTCGTTTTTAAAATGCCACACGCGTCGCGGGCCGGCCATCACGTTCAGGTAATAGCCGTCGTAGCCATACGGCACGGTGACGGGGTGGTAGCCGCGCGGCACCATCACCACGTCGTGGTTTTCCACGGCCATGGCTTCGTCGATGGAACGGTCGTCCGTGTAGACCCGTTGAAAGGC
>NZ_WFLJ01000055.1 GCF_009208735.1 Janthinobacterium rivuli
AGAGCGCCTAACAAAACGTCGTCCAGAGAAACAAACGGCCCCGAAGCTGGTCAAACCCACTTGACATTGTTTTCGGGAGCCGTGCCATGGCCAAAGCCCTTCTTCCTGACGACCTGTGGATACTGATTCAGCCATTGCTGCCAGCACATCGTCCTTCCCCCAAAGGCGGGCGCCCTCGCATTGACGACCGCGCCGCTTTGACCGGCATCCTGTTCGTCCTCAAGACAGGCTTGCCTTGGGAATATCTTCCCCGTGAACTGGGCTGCGGCAGCGGCATGAGTTGCTGGCGGCGCCTGCATGCATGGCAACAGGCCGGTGTGTGGCAACGCATCCATGACGCCATGCTGCAGCACTTGCGGGAATACGACCAGATTCAATGGGAACGCGCCAGTGCCGACTCGGCCAGCGTGCCATCCCCCCCTCGGCGGACAGCATACCGGCCCCAATCCCACCGACCGCGGCAAGCTCGGATGCAAGCACCATCTGCTCGTCGATCAACGCGGTCTGCCTCTGGTGGCGAGCATATCAGGGGCTCAGGTGCATGATTCCCGCATGCTGGTTACCCTGCTTGAGGCCGTTCCTTCAGTAGCAGGGCTTGCCGGCCGTCCACGCAAACGTCCTGCCAAACTGCATGCCGACAAA
>NZ_WFLJ01000056.1 GCF_009208735.1 Janthinobacterium rivuli
AGAAGTAGGTAGCTTAACCGCAAGGAGGGCGCTTACCACGGTAGGATTCGTGACTGGGGTGAAGTCGTAACAAGGTAGCCGTATCGGAAGGTGCGGCTGGATCACCTCCTTTCTAGAGTTTGCACGAGTCAGGTAACTGATTCACGCATCAAATGTTCACACTTATCGGCTGTTAATATAAAGAACAGCATTTGGGGCTGTAGCTCAGCTGGTTAGAGCACCGTGTTGATAACGCGGGGGTCGTTGGTTCGAGTCCAACCAGCCCTACCAGTTTCTGTAGCACCCGTAGCAAACATGGGGGATTAGCTCAGCTGGGAGAGCACCTGCTTTGCAAGCAGGGGGTCGTCGGTTCGATCCCGTCATCCTCCACCAAAAGTTCAAACGTAAGTTGATCACATCGGTGATTGAATTTAGGTTTGGTCTTTTCGAGACCAAGTGCTGTATGTTCTTTAACAATCTGGAAGAAGTAAAGATTATTTATTGATCGGTTTGCCGTAAAAAGCGAATCGATGGGTAATGATTGTATGTATCAACAAACAAGCAACAACGTTGTACTTTCTTATCCCTGTAGCGCTCTTTGATTATTTAGGTAATCAGAGGCTAACGTTATAGGGACAAGCGAATAAGTGCA
>NZ_WFLJ01000057.1 GCF_009208735.1 Janthinobacterium rivuli
GACCGTGAAACAACTTTGCGCCGATGATAGTGCTGCAACCAGTGTGAAAGTAGGTTATCGTCAGGCTTGTTATTCGAAAAAACCCCTTCCGGTGATCCGGTTGGGGTTTTTTTACGTCTGCTGGTTTATTCTCCAGATCTTACTGGTAAATTGCTGGCAATTCAGTCGTCAAGTAGTATTCACTTCCTTGTCGATGCTCCTGAACTTGCCGGCCAGGCGCCAGCCTGGTGCAGCTGCATGTGGATCAGTCCGTTAATACGTCAGCGTCAACGGGTACCAGGGCATTTCGAATGGTATTAACTGGTCAATTTGATAGTGATATAGCATCACATCATTAAATTGCACACTTTCTTAGAATAAACCTTGCTGCCCGCGTATAGCTTTGCTATAGTTCGCCTCCCCAATGAGACGCTGCAGTTTGCGAAACAACGGGATCACCGGAAACGGTGAGGGCAGTAAAAAAGAAGGTTGACGGATGTAGTGAAATGCTTCATACTCTTTCTTCTTCGCAGCTGACAAACACAACGCTTTGTCGATAGCGCGAAAGCAGTAACCGAATACAGTTCTTTAACAATTAACAGTCGATAAGTGTGGGCATTTGATGTAAGTGCAGCAGTGATCTTCGGAT
>NZ_WFLJ01000058.1 GCF_009208735.1 Janthinobacterium rivuli
GGCTAAAACAGTCAGGATGTTGGCTTAGAAGCAGCCATCATTTAAAGAAAGCGTAATAGCTCACTGATCGAGTCGTCCTGCGCGGAAGATGTAACGGGGCTAAGCCAGTCACCGAAGCTGCGGATATCCTTTATTGGATATGGTAGGAGAGCGTTCTGTAAGCCTGCGAAGGTGTCTTGTAAAGGATGCTGGAGGTATCAGAAGTGCGAATGCTGACATGAGTAGCGATAATGGGGGTGAAAAGCCTCCACGCCGTAAGCCCAAGGTTTCCTGTTCAACGTTCATCGGAGCAGGGTGAGTCGGCCCCTAAGGCGAGGCAGAGATGCGTAGCTGATGGGAAGCAGGTTAATATTCCTGCACCGTCGTATGATGCGATGGGGGGACGGATCGCGGAAGGTTGTCCAACTGTTGGAATAGTTGGTTTTTGGCTCATAGAAGGCACTTAGGCAAATCCGGGTGCGCAATTCAAGGGGTTGAGACGAGTGAACTTGTTCACGAAGCAATCGGAAGTGGTTCCAAGAAAAGCCTCTAAGCTTCAGTCATACGAGACCGTACCGCAAACCGACACAGGTGGGCGAGATGAGTATTCTAAGGCGCTTGAGAGAACTCGGGAGAAGGAA
>NZ_WFLJ01000059.1 GCF_009208735.1 Janthinobacterium rivuli
GTGGCCGATCAATTGGTCGAAGCCTTGGTGCCGCGCATCGCGGCCTTAAAGATCACGCAAGGCATGGATCTGTCGGCCGAGATGGGACCGGTGGTGACGCAGGTGCACAAGGACAAGATCGCCGGCTACATCGCCACGGGCGTCAAGGAAGGCGCCAAGCTGGTGGCCGACGGGCGCGGTTTCGTCTTGCCCGGCCATGAAAAGGGCTTTTTCCTCGGCGGCAGCCTGTTCGACCACGTCACGCCGGAGATGACGATCTACAAGGAGGAAATCTTCGGCCCAGTCCTCTGCATCGTGCGCGTGCCCGATTTCGCCAGCGCGCTCGACCTCGTCAATGCGCACGAATACGGCAACGGCACGGCGATCTACACGCGCGACGGCAACACGGCGCGCGAATACACGCACCGCGTGCAGGTCGGCATGGTCGGCGTCAACGTGCCGATCCCCGTGCCGATGGCCTTCCACAGCTTCGGCGGCTGGAAGCGCAGCCTGTTCGGCGACCACCACGCGCATGGTCCGGAATCGGTGCGTTTCTATACCAGGCAGAAGGCCGTGACGCAGCGCTGGCCGGCCTCGACGGCGGCCGG
>NZ_WFLJ01000005.1 GCF_009208735.1 Janthinobacterium rivuli
GGTCGGCCCCGCCTGCGCCAGGCCGGGCGGCCGCGGCGGGCGGCACGACGCTCGCCGGCGGCGATTCGCGCCAGCGCGCGGCCAGCCAGAACAGCAGCAGCGCCACCAGGCCGAAAAACAGCCAGCCATAGATCAGGTGGTCGACGCCCACGGCCAGGCGCATGTTGCTCAGGTGGCCCAGCATCACGATCATGTAGGCGCGCACGCCATTGGCGAGGATGGGCACGAGCAGGGCGGCGGCCATGACGGCCAGGCGCCGCCGCGTGCTGTGGAAGTTGACGTGGGCGAACAGGGCGCCCAGGGCCAGCGCGGCGATCAGGTAGCGCAAGCCGCTGCACGCTTCCACCACCGACCAGTTCCCCGTGGGCAGTGAAAAATTGTTGCCATCGCGAAACACGGGCACGCCCGTCCATTGCAGCGCGGTGACGGTGAAGGCGGCCGTGAAGTCGATCAGGGGCTCGAGGAAGACTTCGCCAAACGGCACGGCGAGGAACAGATACGCCAGCGGAAAAGCCAGCAGGCGCACGGCCGGCCAACCGAGGATGGCCAGCACGCAGGCGGGCAGCATGGCCGTGGCCGCATATTGTTCCACCACGGGCACATTGGCGGCGTCGGCCAGCAGCCAGGCCAGGCCCAGCGCGCCCAGCATCAGCAAGCCCAGCGACGACGGCTGTGGCCCCAGCGCGGCCAGGCGGGCGCGCTGGCGCCAAGCCAGCCAACAGCTGATGGGCACGATCAGGAATCCATGCGCGAAGGTTTGCGAGCGCGACCACAGTTCCAGCATCGACCAGAAGGTGGCGTGGTACAACAGTACGACGGCGGCCAGGGCCAGCAGCAGGAGCATCAGCGGTTGCCGCTGGCCATGCCCGCGCCCATGTGGCAGCACGTTGGCATCCGGCAAGCGGGCCAGCTGGTCGAGTTGCGTGCTCATGTGGATGGTTCCCGCGCGGGCAGTGGCGGCGCGTCGGCGCCGCTGGCAGGCGTATCCGTACCGGCCTCGGCCGGTACACCCAGCATGGTGCCCAGGCCGCGCAGATTGCGTTCCCAGTCGTAATCCTGCAACACCAGCTGGCGCGCCGCCGCACCCATCGCCGCGCAGCTTCCATCGGCCGCGCCGTCCTGGGCATGGCGCAGCACGCGCGCGGCATGGTGGATGAACTCCGCGTCGTCGCGCGCCAGCAGCAGTTCCAGGCCAGGCTGGGCGGCGATGCCTTCCAGCGCCTGTGGCGTGGCCAGCACGATCTTGCCCATCGCCATCGCTTCCAGCACCTTGTTTTGCACGCCGCGGGCGATGCGCAGGGGCGCCACGGCCAGCGCCGCGCCGGCCAGGTAGGGCCGGATGTCGGGCACCTTGCCCGTCACCACCACGCCGGCCACCCTGGCCAGCGCCGTCACGGCCGGCACGGGCGCGCTGCCGACGATATAGAACCGCAGCTGGGGAAACTGGTGCCGCAGCGCGGGCCAGACGTGGCGCACGAACCATTGCACGGCGTCGATGTTTGGCCAGTAATCCATGGCGCCCGTAAACACCAGCGCTTGCACGCCTTGCGGGTAGATTGCGGGCTGGGCCGGCATGGGCGTGAAATACGCCGTGTCGACGCCGTTATTGAAATAGCCCGTCTTGCGCCGCGCCATCGGCGCGCACTGGCGGAACAGGGCCGCTTCGGCCGGCGAGACGAAGCTGGCGGCCGTGAACTGCTGGGCGATATGTCGCTCGTATTGCAGCAGCAAATGTGCTTCGCGCCGGTACAGCAGCGACATGGGCCAGGGCTTGCTGTCGCCGTACTGGCGCCATTTGTCGGAATCGACGTCGACGAAATCGATGACGCGGTGCAGGGTACGGCCCGCGCTGCCGTCGATGTATTGCGCCATGGGCCCGGAAAAGGCCAGCGCGTGGCGCACCTTGCCGCCTGATAGCAGGCCGTCGACCCACTGCAGCAGCCGCGCGTCGCGGTAGTACTGCACGCTCATGGCCTGGCGCGACAGCAGCGCCTGCATGGCGCGCCAGCGGGCCGCGCCGCGCGGTAAGTCGATGAAGCGCGTGCTGGCGCACAGGGCGGCCACGGTTTTCGTGTGCCGCCAGTCGTCGTCATCGTCGATGAAGCAGCCCAGGTGCACGCGGAAATGCCGGCTCAGGTAGCGCAGCATGTGCCATGAGCGTATCTTGTCGCCCTTGTTGGGCGGATACGGCAGGCGGTGGGCGAGGAAGAGCAGTTCGCGCATGGTGTGTCCCTCGCTTAGCCCAGCTGCCGCACGATGTGCGGCCCCAGCAGGTTGGCCAGCGGCAGCGGCAGGCGGCGCCAGGCGCGGATAAACAGCGCGTATTTCGGATTCAGGGGATTGACTTCCGGCAAAGTCTTCGCGCGCACGAGCCGGCAGGCGTAGGGCAGCGGCTGGGGCGCGAAACCCCAGTTCTTCTTGAAGTCGTATGCGCCGGTACCGAGCTTGCTGCGGCCGAAATCGAACAGGCGGCAGCCGCGCGCGCTGGCGCGGCGCATCGTTTCCCAGTACATGAAATCGTTGGCGCCCGTGCTGCGCGCCAGCGGCGTGCCGCCACCGTAATACGGCAGCACTTCATCGCGGAAATAGAACAGCAGCACGCTGGCCTGCGCCTGCTGGCCGTGATACACGGTGAGGATGTCGCAATCGCTGCCAAACACCGTGCGCAGCAGGGAAAAATGGCGGCGCGCAAAAACGGGCGTGCCCAGCCGGTGCACGCTGGCCGCGTAGATCGGGTAGAAGCGTTCGACGTCATGGTCGATGGCGCTGTGCAGGCCGCCCGCCATGGCCTTGCGCACGACGGCGCGCTGCTTGCGGGGAATCGCCAGCAGATTCTGTTCCGCATCGGGGTGCAATGGGCGGCGGAAGGTCGCGTACAGGGGTTTGTGCAGCCAGGACGCGTCCGGATTTTGTTCCACCTCGCGCCAGCGGTATTCCAGGTGCCCCACGCCGAGGCGCCGCGCCAGCGCCAGCGCGGCGCTGTCGAGGGCCTGGCGCACGGCAGCGCCGCCGCCGGCGATGCCGCCGTACACGCAGAATGGCAGCGAGACGAGCGAGGAGCCGAACAGGCGGCTGCGCAGATGGGCCAGCGGCAGTACGCCGGCGATGCGCCCATCCTGTTCCGCATACAGGAAATGGCTGTCATGCTGAAAACCTTGCTGCATGATGGTTTGCCAGCCGGCGCGGTGAAAGAAGGTCGCTTCCGGGCAGGTGTCGACGAAGGCATCCCAGCGCGCATGCTCGTGTTCCTGCAGCGACCGCACGGCAATGGCGGCGCTGCAATGTAGCGGGTCGGGAGGAAGGCTGGCCTCGTGCAT
The DNA here is from genome assembly GCF_009208735.1 of Janthinobacterium rivuli. Classification (GTDB taxonomy): domain Bacteria; phylum Pseudomonadota; class Gammaproteobacteria; order Burkholderiales; family Burkholderiaceae_D; genus Janthinobacterium. Next base: position 3,318 of record NZ_WFLJ01000005.1, read on the forward strand.
CATGTGCTTTCCAAAAAAATACGGTCCATGCGGTCCCAGGAGAAATCGCGCGTCAGGCGCCCCAGCCGCGCTTCCATGCGCCCCAGGTTCAGGTAGTGGCGAAAGCGCGTCTTCGCGCTCAGACCGGGCGGGCGCGGCTGGCCGGGATCGAGTTCCCAGGGATGAAAATAGAATATGCCAGCTTGCCCGTCGCGCGAATTGATGCGTCGCAAAAGCCAGCGCGACAGTGCATACGGCATCAATCTGAAGTAACCGCCGCCGCCGGCCGGCAGGTTGTGCCCACGCAAGCGCACTGTGCTGACGGGCAATTCCAGCATGCCCAGCGGCCCCCGCGGGCGCCAGGCGAAACGGGGAGCATCGGGCATGCCGTAATGGTCGTGGCGGATCGGATAGATGCTGGAACTGTAGCGGTAACCCGCTTCCTGCAGCACGTCGAACGCCCACAGATTGGCCGCGCCGATGGAAAAGCTGGGCGCCCGGTAGCCGTGCACGGCCAGTCCCGTCAATTGTTCCAGGATGGTCTTGCTGCGGCGCACGTCATCGGCGAATTGCGCGGCCGACTGGTCGCAGGCGCGCAGGTGCGCATAGCCGTGGCTGGCCACTTCGTGCCCGGCGGCGGCCACGCGGCGCAGCATGGCCGGATAGCGCTCGGCGATCCAGCCCAGGGTAAAAAAGGTGGCGTGGATGCGACGGCGCTCGAGCAGCAGCAGGATGCGCTCGATATTCGCCTCGACCCGGCATTCCAGGCGCGGCCAGTCGGCGCGCGCGATGTGCGGCGCGAAGGCGGACACCTGAAAATAGTCTTCCACGTCGATGGTCAGCGCGTTGCGCAAGATCAAAGATGACGGCGGCGTCATGGCGTGCCCCGGCGCGCCGCCAGCCAGGGCGCGATGACGGCGGCGATGCGCCCGGCCGCGTGGCCATCCCACAGGGGCGGGATGCGGCCGCGCTTGCCGCCCGTGTCGAGGATGCCCTGCGCCAGCGCCAGGATGGCGGCCGGGTCCGTGCCGGCCAGCGTATTCGTGCCATCGCTCACCGTGACGGGGCGCTCCGTCGTGTCGCGCAGGGTCAGGCAGGGCACGCCCAGGGCCGTGCTTTCTTCCTGGATGCCGCCCGAATCCGTCAGCACCAGGCGCGCATCCTGCATCAGGCCCAGCATTTCAAGGTAGCCCAGTGGCGGCAGGCAGACGATGGCATACCGCGCCAGCATCGCTTCCAGGCCCGCCAGGCGCAAGCCGGCCGCCGTGCGCGGGTGGATGGGAAACAGCAGCGGCAACCGGGCCGACAACTGTCCCAGCGCCTGCAGCAGCGCTTCCAGTTGCGCCGGATCATCCACGTTCGACGGCCGGTGCAGGGTCACGAGGCCGTAGGCGGGCGGGCAGGCGTGGCCGTGGGCGCGCAGGGTGGCGGCGGGCACGATGGCGCGCGGCAGCTGCTGTCGCAGGCTGTCGATCATGACGTTGCCCACAAAATGGATGCGTGCGGGGGCGATGCCTTCGCGCAGCAGGTTGGCGCGCGCGCCTTCCTCGCTGGTGAGCAGCAGGCTTGATAACTGGTCCGTCAGCACGCGGTTGATTTCTTCGGGCATGCGCCGGTCGCCGCTGCGCAAGCCCGCCTCGACGTGGATCACGGGTGTGCCGCGCTTGGCCGCCACCAGCGCGCAGGCCAGGGTGGAATTGACGTCGCCCACCACCAGCACGGCATCGGGCGCCAGCGGCGGCCAGGCGTCGAGCACGGCGTCGAAGCGGCGCATGATCTCGGCCGTCTGTTGCGCGTGGTTGCCGGAGCCGACGTCGAGGGCGATGTCGGGCGGGCGCATGTCCAGGTCCAGAAACAGTTGTCCGTTCATGGCCGTGTCGTAATGTTGGCCGGTATGCAATAGGGTCACGCGCACGGCAGGCGCCTGACGCGCCAGGGCGGCCAGGATGGGCGCCATCTTCATCAGGTTGGGGCGCGCGGCCACCACGCACAGCAGGTGCGCCGGCGCGGCGGATGCAAGAGCGGGTTCGGACATGCTGCGGCCTCCTTAGAATTGCATGGTGAGCGTGGCGCTGACGCCGTTCTCGCGGTAGTCTCCGCCGCGGTTGCTGGCGTGCCGCGTATGCCGCACGTCGATGGTGGCCGTCATGTTCGGCCGCAGGACGCGGCTGTAGCCCGCCGTCACGGTGATATTGTTGTCGCGCCGGGGCGCGCTCAGCGAGCGCACGCCGGCGTAGCCGGCATTCGCATTGACGGTGGTGCGCGCACCGGCTTGCCAGCTCCAGCCCACATTGGCGCCGATCTGGCGCGTGCGGTCTTCGCTGCCGAACTCCACGCCGGGCAACAGGCCGCTATCGATGCCGCTGGCCGTTTGCGCCGTGCGGTCGACGGCGCTGATGCCGGCGATCATCGTGCTTTTCGCCGTGGCACGCGCCATCGTCAGTCTCAGCTGCTTTTGCAGGAAATAGCGGTGGCTGAAGTAATTGATGGCGCCCCGTTCCGGCCCCAGGCTGTTGGCGTAGCGCAGGAAGGCATCGATGCGCAGGCGCCGGTCGCGCGCATTCGGGAAGATGCCGCGCCACAACTGATCGAGCAGCTGGCCCGCGTCGCGGTCGCCCAGGCGCGAAAACTGCGTGGGCATGGTGGTGATGTTTTCGCTGTAATTGAGTTGCCAGTTGGTGTGGCGCTGCAGGAGATTGGCATCGAGGCTGTACGTGGTGCCAAAAAAGCGCTTGCCCGTGCTGAAGGCCACGCTGGTGCGCGGCGACGGCGTCCACACGCCGCCCAGCGACCAGAAGCGGCCTGTCGGCGCCTTGCCGGTGTTTGACAGATACCCTTCCTTTTCCATGCCGCCGCTGGCCGTGGCCGACCATTTGCTGCTGAACGGATAGCGCAGGCCCGCGCTGCTGCGCTGCATGCGCACGGGGGCCAGCTTGCTGTCCTGCGTGCGGCGCACGTCGTGGCTGGCGTTCCAGGTCCAGCCGTTGCCGCGCGGTTCGCCGCTGAGCAGTAACTCCATTTCATCGCTGTGCACGGACAGCAGTGCGCCGCCGCTGTCGACCGTGTTGCGCGTGTAGCGCAGCTCGGCCGTGGCCAGGCCGCGGAAACGGTGGCGCAGGTAGGGGCTGATGCCGGTGGTGCGCACGGTGCTGCTATTGTCCGTGTCGGGCAGCTCGGCTATCAGTTGCGGGCCGAACGGCGAGATGTTGCGCCGGCTCACGCTGGCATCGGCATCGATGAAGAACCAGTCCTTGACCAGCTCGGCGTCTGCCGAGGCGTGCAGTTCGTGGCTGTTCGTGTCGGCGCGCTGGCCCGACAGGTATTTGTGCCAGCGGTAATCGAGGTGCACGCGCAGGCGGGGGCCCGTGCCGATGAGGGCGATGGCGGGCGCGATTTCCGTGATGAAGTCCGATTGCGCCTGACCGGGCGGCGCGCGCAAGGCGTTGTCCGTATAGCTTTCGCGCAGGCGCAGCGACGGTTTGACCAGCCAGTCGACGGCGCCGGCCGGCAGCGGCAGCAGCAGGGACAGCAACGACAGCAGCGGCAGCGGTGGCGGCCCCCGGCGGCTAATCGTAATAGCCATAGCCGTAGTAGTCGTTGCCGGGGAACGATTTGGTCTTGTTGTAGATCAAATGAATGTGTTCGCACGATTCGATCTGGCGCAGCGCTTCCTTGACGGCGTGCTGGGTCGTCGTTTCCGCCTCGACCACCATCACGACTTGCCCCATTTGCCCCACCAGCGCGTGCGCCTCGCTGGTGATCAAGAGGGGCGGCGAGTCGAAGATGACGATGCGGTCGCCATAGCGGCTGGCGATTTCGGCCAGCAAGCGACTCATGGCCCGGCTGGCCAGCAATTCCGTCGCGTGCTTGTTGCTGCGTCCGGCGGGCAGGATGCTCAGGTTGGCCACGTTGGTTTTCAGGATCACGTCCGCCATGGCCAGTTGCGGATCGAGCAGCACGTCCATCAGCCCGGGCTCCGGCGGCAGGCCCAGCACTTTCAGGACGGACGGGCGCGCCACATCGGCGTCGACCAGCAGAACCGTGATATCCATTTCCATGGCGATGCTCATGGCCAGGTTGATGGCGCAGTAGGTCTTGCCTTCGCCCGGCATGGCGCTGGTGACGACGATCAGGTTGCCGTGGCGGATGGCCTCGGCGCCGCTGGCGCGCGCCTGGCGCAGCAGCGGGCGCTTGATGATGCGGAAATCCTCGGCCACCGAGCTGCGCCCGCCTTCCTGCGTGAGCATGCCTTGCTCGGCCAGCCGGGCCAGGTTCAGGGCGCGGTACTGGGGCGACCGGGCCGCGTCCGCACCCTGCGCAACATAAGGCACGCTGGCCTCGGCCACGCCCAGGATGGTGGGTTCCTGCTTGCCGCTGTCCTTGCTGCTCATCGTCGCTCCCGTGGCGTGGTCTAGAATTTCAGCAGCGCGGCCGTCATGACCCCGCCGTACAGCACGAACAGGCTGCCCAGGCAGGCGCCAAAGCCATAGCGGGCGCGGCGGCGGCGCACCTGCTGCAGCGCCGTCCAGTTCATCGATACCGTGCCCAGCACGTTCAAGCCCGTGGCGTCGCGCAGTTCGGCGGGGCTGAGGAAGGTCGGGCGCACCTGGCTGATCAGGAGGGCCGTGGCGACGCCGGCCACCAGGGCCGCGCCCAGCGCCGCGGAAAACAGCAGCGGGCGGTTCGGGCCGACGGGCGCATATTGCACCGTCGGCGGGTCGATGATCTTGAAGGCCATCATCTCGGTGGTGGAACTGAGTTCACCGGACAGCTTGGCCGCCTCGCGCCGGCCGATCAGCTTTTCATAGTTTTCCTTGTTGATGATGTAGTCGCGGTTGAGCTGCGCCAGCTGCGATTCCACCTCGGGCACGGCATTGCTCTGCGCCAGCAGGCGCTCGTTGCGCGCGTTGTATTCCTGCACGCGCGCCTTGATGGCGGCCACCTTGGCGTCCGCGTCCGTCAGCGCCACCTTCAGCTGCTGCAGCATGGGGCTGTAGTTCTTGCCCGGATCGCCGGACGCCGTTTTCAGCTTGCTTTCCTCGATCTTGCGTTCTTCCAGCTGTGCAATGAGGCGCTTCGAGGCGATGATGTCGGGGTGCAATTCCGTAAATTGCATGCGCAGGCTGTCGAGGTTCTTGTTGATCGACGCGATGCGTTCGTCGAGTTCGGGATTCGTGATGGCCGCCGCGTTCGGTTCCAGGTCGAGCACGGGCTCGTCGCCCTCGATCTGGCTCTGGATGGCCTTGCGCGCCTGTTCGGCCTCGACCAGTTCCAGCTTGGCATTGTTCAGGCTATCGGACGACATCAGCAGCTGGCTGCTGTAGTCGATGCCCTGGCGCGGCAACAGCAGCGTGTTGCGGATCTTGAATTCCTTCACCAGGTTTTCCGCCGCGCTCAGCTTGTCCTCGTAATTCTTGATCTGCTCGTCGATGAATTGCACCGCCTTTTGCGAGTCGCCTTTCTTGCCCTGGAAGCTGCCTTCGACAAAGATGGTCAGCAGGCTTTGCACGACGTCGCGCACCAGCTTCGGGTCGCGCCCGCTGTAGCTGATGGTGTAGATGTCGTACGCGTTGGTGCCCGTGATCTTGATGCGGCTCATCAAGTCGTCGAGCTGCGCTTCGTGTTCGCGCACGGTCTTCGAGTCCAGGTCGAGGTCGACCATGCGCATGACGCGCTCCACGTTCGGGCGGCTGAGCAGGGTGCGGCTCATGATGGCCACCTGCTGCTCCGTGTTCGGCACGCTGGTCATGCCGGCCATCAGCGGCTTGAGGATGGTTTGCGTATCGACAAACACGCGCGCCGACGTCTGGAAGTCGTCGGGCAGGGTGATCACCCGGATGAAACCGACGATGGCCACCAGCCACGCCACCACGACCGCATGCCAGCGGTACTTCCAGATACCTTTCAGGCTGGAAAGCAGTTGCTGTATCAATTCTTCCATGTCGCTTCCTTCAGGTGACGGTTCTGCACGGTCGATGGCTGGGCGGCGCGGACGACGGCGTCTTGCAAGAAAGGCTAGCCTGTTGAGTAAGCAAAGTATAGGGCGGCTGGAAGGCAAGATTTCCCAAGATGATTGCTTCTTGATACGCCTCAAGGTTCACTTGCCGGGTTTTAATAATCATAGGAAGTTCGCGGCCCAGGCTGGTTCTGCGGGGCCGGCCATGGACGCGCCATCGACTCGAAGAGGCTCCGCATGAATCCGTTTCGCCGTGCATTTGTCTGTAACGCGCTGGGCATGGCCTGTGCCGCCAGCCTGCTGGGCGCCTGCCGCTCGCCCCATCCGCTGGCACCGGCCGACGACAGCGCGCCCCTGCACGACTACCTGATCGGACCGGGCGACTCCGTCAACATCATTGTCTGGCGCAACCCGGAAGTGTCGCTGACGGTGGCCGTGCGGCCGGACGGCAAGATCACCACGCCCCTGGTGGAAGACCTGGAAGCGAGCGGCAAGACCTCGACCCAGCTGGCGCGCGACATCGAGCAAGCCTTGAGCAAGTTCATCCAGCAGCCCGTGGTGACGGTCATCGTCACCAATTTCTCGGGGCCATATGGCGAGCAGATCCGCGTGATCGGCGAGGCGGCCAAGCCGCAGGCGCTGCCGTACCGGCTGGGCATGTCGCTGATGGACGTGCTCATCGCCGTGGGCGGCATCACCGATTTCGCGGCCGGCAACAAGGCCAGCATCATCCGCAGGCGCGAAGGCAACCAGCAGCAGCTGCGCGTGCGCCTGGACGACCTGCTCAAGAATGGCGATATTTCCGCCAACGTCATGATGCGTCCGGGCGACGTGCTGCTGATACCGGAGAGCTTCTTTTAATAACTATCTCAACAATATCAAAACAGCACTTATATTTGTCATTTTGTACTTCCAGGCAAATTTAATCATGTAATTTTGCTATGAAATAGCGTATTTCTTTTGTTTTTTTTTGTCTGGCGTGGGAACTTCTCCAGTTTTTGTCTTGTCACAAGGCATTGGCTTCAGTCCGTCTCGACGGCTGCCGATGAACGTGAGGACAAGATGAGCTTTGACGATGAACCCATTATTTCCTTCGACACGCCGGGCAATTTCAGTGACCTGGTGGTGGGCGAGGGGCAGATCGACCCGGCCATGGAGCACGAGCTCGACCTGCAGCGCTTTCATATCCGCATGGCCAATTCGCGTGGCCGGCGCGAAGCGGCCAGTTTGCTGATCCGCAAGATGTACGGTTGGCGCGGCTATGCCGTCGATCCCGGCATCGCGCATGCCCTGAATAAAATCACGCTGTTCGCGGAAACGGCCGGCACCACCGTCGGCACCATGACCCTGTGCCTCGACAATGACGAGACGGGCTTGCCTGCCGATGAGAATTTCCGCGACAAGCTCGACATCCTGCGCACGGAGGGCCGGCGCCTGTGCGAACCGTCGCGCCTGGCCATCGACAAGGGCGTGAGCAAGCGCGTGTTCGCGGCGCTGATTCATATTTCTTATATCTACGCCCACAATATTCACGGCTTTACGGATTACGTGATCGAAGTCAACCCGCGCCATGTGGTGTTTTACAAGCGCATGCTGGGTTTCAAGGACTTCGGCGGCGAGCGCGAGTGCACGCGCGTGGGGGCGCCGGCCGTGCTGCTGCGGCTGGACCTCGATTACATGGGGGCCCAGATCCGCAAATACGGTGGCCTGATGGAACAGCATGGGGGTGAACGGTCGTTTTACCCCTTTTTTTTTCCGACATGGGATGAGCCCGGCATTACCGACAGGCTGAGGCAGGGGCGCAACTGATTCATTTGTTTTTCAGCAAAATCGCCTGCATGTGGCTGCCTGGAATCGCGTAGGTGATGCCGCTGGGCGCGCTGATGGCCGCCTCCTTGAGGCCCTTGACGTACACCATGTTGACGATGCCGTAGACGAGACCGGTCTCGGGATCGAACAAGGGGCTGCCGCTGCTGCCCGGATACGCGGTCGCGTCCAGCTGGAACACGGTGTATGGCGCCTTTTGCAGCTGTGCCAGGCGGCGGGGGTCGAGCCGTTGCGCGTTTTCGCTGGGCATGACCACCGGTGTCAGCGATGACACCGTGGCGCGGTGCGTGACGTGGTGCAAGCCGAGCAAGGTGCCCAGCGGAAACCCCGTAAAGGCCATGGCCTGGCCTTCGCGCACCGTGGCCGCATCGCCCAGCGCCAGGGCGGGCAGGGGTGCGCCCGTCAGGCGCAGCAGGGCCAGGTCGTGTTCCGCGTCCACCGCCTGGACTTTGGCGGGGCGAAATTGCGCCGCCTCGCCCTGGCCCGTGAGTATGCCGATGACTTCATTCGGATTGGCGTCGAGCAGTTTCTGGATCACATGGGCGCAGGTCAGCACGCTCAAGCCGTCGCCCGTCACGAACCCCGTGCCGATGAAGTTCATCGGCGGCGTGCGCGTCTTTTGCAGGCTGCCCACGCCGACGATCGACGGTTTCACGCGCGCGATGGTTTGCGCCAGCGGCGCATCGGCGCGGCAAGGCGCGCTGGCCAGGGCCAGGCAAAACAACAGGAGGGAAGACAAGGCTTTCATGGCGGCGCGCTTTCAAGGGACGAAGATCGTGGGGAGAGGGGCGGTTGCAGCAGCGCACACAGCAGCATCAGATAGCACAGCAGGGCGATGCGCGGCACGTCGAGCAGGCTGTCGAACAGGCCGACGACGAGAAAACCCAGCAGGGCGGCGGCGCAGGCCAGCGCGCCCGTGTCGCCGCGCGCGGCGCGGCGCAACAGGCGCTGGCCGGCCAGGGTCAGCAAGGCCAGCATGGACAATGCGCCGCACCAGCCCGTTTCGACCAGCAAATGCAAGGCCAGGCTCTTGATATGCCATGGCAAGTGATGATGGTCGCTGCTGAAGAACCAGTAATTATTGGCCTGCGTAAAGCGCCCGTTGGCGATCATTTCCCTGCCGCCGGGCGCGCGCAGGCTCAGGTTGTCGACCTCGATCACGGACGAGGTGGCCGTGCCGCTGGCCGCCAGTTCCAGCTGCACGGGCGCACGCAGCAGCCAGGCGCCCCCGCCCAGGCCGCCACTGTCGAAGGGGACGTCATAGTGTTGCCACGCGCCGGCCTGCATGCCGGGCGGCGCAGGGCGCAGGCGCAGGGGGACATGGACGCAGTTTTGTGCATACAGTAATTGTCTCTGGCACAAGCGCACCTGCAGCACGGGCATGGGGCCGCTTCTACGCGCGTCGAGCGACAGCGTGTAGCGCGTGGCGGCATGCACGGGCAGGCGTTGCAGCAGCCGCAACAGTTCGCCATAGCCGGCGCTGTAGCCGGGACTGGCCAGACGCACATAGCGGTTTGCCCCTTCCTCGGCATACGCGATGCTGGCCGGCACCTCGCGCTGGGGATTGTGCCAATAATAGGTGGCGGGAAAGCTGCCGATACCCATGCCGAACAGGCGATTGCCCGCGTCGGACGGCTGCATGGCCAGCGCCTGCCGCCAGTGGCGCAAGCGGCCTTGCATATCGAATGCTGTGGTGGAGAAACGTTCGGTGGCGTAATAGCTGGCCGAGACGGGGATGGCCAGCAGCAGCAGGACGCTGGCCGCGCCAGCGATGCTCAGGCTGGCCCGATCCAGCCGCCACAGCGGTGGGCGCAAGCGTCCGTTGCACAGCATCAGCATCGCCAGCAGCACGACCAGGCCGGCCGACAGCAGGGCTGGTGGTCCCGCCCGGTGCCAGACTATCCAGGCGAGATTGCACGCCAGCATGGTCCACGCCATCATCGCCAGGCCCAGCCTGGCCGGCCCGTTGTCGGCGCTGCCGCCCGGCCACAGGGGGCCGGGCAGCAGCACGGTCGCCATCAGCACGGCGGCCAGCAGGAACAGGAAATACGGGCCTTTCAGCCAGCCGGCGCCCTGCGGGCCAGCCGCTTCCGGCCACCAGGCTGCCAGCAAACCCTGCAGACACAGCGCGCACAGCAGGCTGGCCGGCGCCAGGCGCCACGGCAAGGGCCGCGCGGCCAGCACGAAGCTGGCCGCGAGCAGGACGACGGCGGCGAGCAAGCCCCGGTAGCCGGCCAGGCCGAACATGTATACAAGCAGGACGGTGCCCAGGCCGGTCAGCAGCAGCCACAGCAACAGTTTGCGTCCGGGCGGTTGGCCGGGCCCATGTTGTGCCGTGTCGGGTGCCGTCCGCCAGGCTTGCCACAAGGCCAGCGGCATGGCCGCCGCCAGGGCCGCGTACAAGCCCCGCGAAAAAGTGGTCAACGCCGCGTGCAGGGCCAGGGCCAGCAGCAGCAAGGCCAGCGCCGCCTGCCAGCGGCTGCGCGCGCGCGCCAGCCACAGGCCGGCAAACGGCAAGCTCAGGGCCAGGTAGCCGTCCAGCGCGGCGCCACCCGTGTGCATGGCGGAAAACGGCGCCGTGATGCGGTAGTCGCTGGACAGGTTCAGCAGACCTGGAAACACGGCCCGTTCCCACAGCGCGAACAGCGACACCATGGCCAGTCCCGTCAGCATGCCGGGCAGCGCGTAGCGGCGCAAGGCGGGAGGATCCGCGTCGCGCAGCAGCAGCGGCAGCAGCAGCATGCTCCAGGCCCAGGCCTTGCCCAGCCGCAAGCTGTTGTAGGGGCTCAGGTAGTTATCCCAGGCATTCAGGTCCAGGGGCGCCAGCGGCAGAACGCCGCGCAGTAGCGCCGCCAGCCAGGCCAGGCTGCACAGCAGCAGGCAGGCGCGGGCGCCGGGCGAGAGCCGCGCCGCCGCCGGCCGGGCGGGTCCGCCCAGGCGCCAGTAACCGCAGGCCAGCGTCAGCAACAGCAGCACGTCGATTTCTTCGAGGAAGAACCAGCCCGTCCACGGCGCCAGGTCCAGCACGGGCAGCAGGGCCGGTACGCAGAACAGCCAGCAGGCGGGACGCCAGCACAGCAGCAGGAAATACGCGGGCAGCAGGACGGCAAACAGCAGGCTGGGCCAGCCGTGGCCCAGCGGATACTGGCGCAGGGCCAGCACGCAGGCCGCGCCCGCCAGCAGGGCCAGGGGCCGCGCCGCCAGGCCGGGCATGGCCGCTTGCACAGCCATGTCCTACAACTGGGTCAGCAAGGCTTGCGCCGCGGCCCGCTGCGGGAAGTCCTTGTTGGCGGCAAGCAGTTGTTCCAGCTGCTTGCGCGCGCCGCCCTTGTCGCCCGATTTCGCCAGCGCCGCACCCAGGTGGTACTGCACTTCGGGCGACGTCGGCGCCAGCCCCGCCGCCTTGCGCAGCAGGGCCGTGGCGCGTTTGACGTCGCCTTGCTCCAGGGCGATCCAGCCCACGGTGTCGAGCACGGCGGGATTGTCGGGCGCCAGCTTGAGCGCCTGCTCGGCCGTGGCCAGCGCGCGCGGATCTTTTTCCTGCTGATAGGCCCAGGCCAGGTCATTCAAGGCCACCACGTTGCCCCCATCCTTGGCGACGACATACTGGAAGTGCTCGATGGCTGCGCGGTATTGTTTCGCCGCCAGCCGGGTGCCGGCCAGGTAGGTGCGCGTCGACAAGTCTTCCGGATGATCTTTCAGCCAGGTGGCCATGCGCGCATCGGCTTCGCGTTCCTGTCCCGACGCCTGCAAGGCGAGGTACAGCTGTACCTGCAACGGGCCGATGGGGCTGATGCCAAAGGCCTGCTGGTACAGCTTGACGGCTTGCTGCGGCAGCTTTTGCTCCATCAGCACGTCACCCTCGAGCTTGTAGCCGGCCGCCACCTTGGGCTGCTGTTCCTGCACTTGCCGCGCCACGGCCAGCGCCTCGCGCTGGCGATTCAGGTTCAGCAGCAGGGCCACTTCCACCACGCGCGCTTCGAGCAGGCCCGGGTCAAGCGCTTGCGCCCGCTTGACGGCTTGCAGCGCATGGGCATGGTCGCCCAGCGCCAGGTGCAGGCTGGCGATGCGCATCTGCAAGGGCGCGGACGTGGTTTGCAGGCTGGCCAGCTTGGTGTAGCTGTCGAGCGCGGCCGGCGCCTGGCCGGCACTGTATTCCACCTGGGCGCGCAGGGCCAGCGCATCGGCGTCGCCCGGATGGCCCGTCTGCAGGGTGCGCGCCAGTTCCAGCGCCTTGTCGGGCGCGCCCGTCTTCAGGTAAAAGTTACTCAGCAGCAGGGCTGGCGCGACGGCGTCGGGATTGTCGCGTTGGGCCCGCTCGAGCCAGCGCCGTGCCTCGTCGGTCTTGCCCTCCGACGCAGCCAGCTTGGCCAGCGCCGCGCACAGGTCGGCATTTTTCGGCGCCTTCGCCAACGCCCGCTCGAAGCGTTGCTTCGCCTGTTCCGGCTTTTTCTCGGCCAGGTCGATCTGCGCCAGGTTGTTCAGGGCCGGCAGATAGACGGGGTCCATGCTCAGGGCTTGCTCGAAGCTGGCGCGCGCGGCCGGCAAGTCGCGCAAGGACAGGTAGACGCCGCCTTTCAGGTTCAGCAGCAAGGGATTCGTGCCTTTCTGCTGTTGCTCCATCATCTTGACGGTGGCCAGGGCCTTGTCGTTCTGCTTGTTGCGCAGCAAGGTCATCACCAGCATGGTGCCCGCTTGCGGCGTGCTCTTGTCGAGCATGCTGGCGCGTTCCAGTTCGCTGATGGCGCGGCCGTTCTCGCCCTGGCCCAGGCGGCTGATGCCCAGGGCCGCATGCAGTTTGGCCGTGTCCGGCGCCAGCGTGCTGGCCTTTTCGAAATACGCCGTCGCCTTGTCGTACTGGCGCGCGCGCAAGTGGGCTTCGCCGGCCAGCGACAGCAATTCCACGTCGTCGGGAAAGGCGGCCAGCACGGGCAGCAGCAAGTCGATGGCCGCGTCGGTCTTGTTGCGCATTAATTCGATCGACGTCATCATCTTGATGGCGTACAGATGTTTGGGATACACGGCCAGGAAGCGCCGCAGGTAGCTTTCGGCCTGGGGAGGCGAGCCGAGCGCCAGTTGCACGGCGCCGGCCAGCAGGATGGACGGCATGTGATCGGGTGCCGCCTTGAGCACCAGCTGCAAGCCTTGCAAAGCCGCCTTGTTCTTGCCCTGACGAAAATCTAGCAAGGCTTGGGCTTGCAGCAAGCCCAGGCTATTGGGCGCCGTCTTGCGCGCCGTGGCCAGCTGGGCCGCCGCTTCCATGTAGCGGTTTTCCACGATGTCGAGGTTGGCCAGGTCGATATGCGCCTGGGTATTGTCCGGCTTTATTTTCAGGATCTGCAGGTAGGCGCGCCGCGCCGCGTCGTTCTTGCCTTGCAGACGCAGCAGGTCGCCCTGCAGGCGCAAGGCGTCGAGGTTGGCAGGCGCGCTTTTCAAGGCTTGCGCCAGCAGCAGCTCGGCCGTCGTCACTTGCTGCTCCAGCGCCGCCAGCCGCGCCAGGCCCAGCAAGGCCTCGACCTGGTCGGGATGGGCTTCCAGCAAGCGCGCGTACAGGGCGCGCGCCTCGTCCTTGCGCTCCAGGGCCAGCAGGGCGTCGCCGCGCAGGACCAGCACGCTGGCGGGCAGCGCCGCATCGTCGGCGATCTCGGCCAGTACCTTGTCGAACTGGCCCAGCATCAGCCAGGCCTTGCCCAGCAGTGGCATCACTTGCTGCGGCGCCGATCCCAAGGACTTTGCCTTGCGCAATTCTTTCTCGGCAGATAGCCCTTCGCCCGTGTCGATATAGATACTGCCCAGCAGCAAGCGCGCGGCCGCGTTGTCCGGTTCCTTTTGCAGCAGGTTCTTCAACTGGATGATGGCGGCGCGCGCCTCGCCTTTCTGACGGTATTGCTGCGCGTCGGCCAGGAGGGTGTCGCTGCTCTGCGTGCCGTGGCAAGCCGTCAGCAGGGGCAGCAGCAAGGTGCAGCACAGCGCGGCGGCCGGCAGGCCAGGGAAAGGGCGGGGCAGGGAACGGGCCATGGAAGTCTCCGGTAGCGACGTGCATGAGGGATCGGCATGGCCTAGCTTAAAAAGATGGCCGCCGGTCTCCTTGATTGCGCTCAACAAGCCGCCGATTGTCCGCGCGCATGCCGGCCGCCACCCCGTGTTTCTTGTTCCCGCTCAAGAATGGCCTGATCGGCAACCGTAGACTTTCCCGGACGGCGATGCTCGGGCCGCAACCCTTCGGAGCGCATGCATATGGACAGCAAGGTGGATAGCAAGACGGACGTGGTAGCGGTGGTGGGACTCGGTTATGTGGGCTTGCAGCTGGCCGTGGCGTTCGGCATGCGCCAGCGCACGATCGGCTTTGACTTGTCGGCCCGCAAGGTGGACAGTTACCGGCGCCACATCGATCCGACGGGTGAAGTCAGCCATGAACAGTTGCTGGCGGCGCAATGGCTGAGCGTGGGCTGCGATCCGGCCGAGCTGCAACTGGCCGATTTCATCGTCGTGGCCGTGCCCACGCCCGTCGACAGCGCGCACAATCCCGATTTCTCGGCCCTGGCCGGCGCCAGCGCGGCCGTCGGCCGCCACATGCGGCGCGGCGCCATCGTCATCTATGAATCGACTGTGTATCCGGGCGCCACCGAGGAAATCTGCATCCCCATCCTGGAACAGCATTCGGGCCTGCGCTGGAAGGAAGACTTTCATGTGGGCTTTTCGCCCGAGCGCATCAACCCCGGCGACCGCGACCACACCCTGCACAGCATCCGCAAGGTGGTCTCGGGCGACGACGACGCCACCCTGGACAAGGTGGCCGCCCTGTACGAAGGCGTGGTCGAGGCCGGCGTGCACCGGGCCTCGAGCATCCGCGTGGCCGAGGCGGCCAAGGTGATCGAAAACACGCAGCGCGACCTGAACATCGCGCTGATGAACGAGCTGGCCATCATCTTCGATCGCATCGGCATCGACACCCTGGAAGTGCTGCAGGCGGCGGGCACGAAATGGAATTTCCTGCCATTCCGTCCCGGGCTGGTGGGCGGGCACTGCATCGGCGTCGACCCCTATTATTTAACGCACAAGGCGGAAATGCTGGGCTACCACCCGCACGTGATCCTGGCCGGGCGCCGCATCAATGACGGCATGGCCAAGTTCGTGGCGGAAAAGACCATCAAGGAAATGGTGCGGGCAGGCTTCAAATTGAAAGGGGCGCACGTGAACGTGCTGGGCCTGACCTTCAAGGAGAATTGCCCGGACCTGCGCAACTCGAAGGTGGTCGACATGATCCACGAGCTGCAATCGTACGGCGTGCAGGTGCACGTGCACGATCCAGTCGCCGATGGCCGCGAAGCGCTGGAAGAATACGGTTTATCGCTGGAAACCTGGGAACAGCTGCCGCGCGCCGAGGCCATCATCAGCGCCGTCTCGCACCAGGCCCTGCTGGCCCGCCCGCTGGCCGATTTCCAGGCCAAGGTGCTGGAGAACGGCTGCTTCATCGACATCAAATCGCACTTCGATCCCCGTCCGCTCGAAGATGGCGGCTTGCACGTGTGGCGGCTGTGATGGCGGCCGATGCGCTCGATCCGGCTGCCGGCGCCTACGCGCTGGCCCGCGCGCAACTGCTGCAAACGCCGCGGCGCTGGCTGGTGACGGGCGTGGCCGGCTTCATCGGTTCGCACCTGCTGGAAACCTTGCTGCAACTGGGCCAGGAAGTGCGCGGCCTGGACAATTTTATGACGGGCCACCGCCATAACCTGCAACTGGTGCGCGCCAGCGTGGGGGAACAGGCGTGGCGCCGCTTCACCTTCATCGAAGGCGATATCCGCGACCCGCAGGCGTGCGCGCGCGCGTGCGGCGCGCCGGCACGCACGGCCGGCGACGGCGAGGCAGACGGTGAGTCAGATTTGGCCGATGGTGGCAGCGTGGCCGAGCGCGGCCGTGCCGCTCCGGGCGGCCCCGTCGCCGTCGACTATGTGCTGCACCAGGCGGCGCTCGGTTCCGTCTCGCGTTCGCTGGAAGACCCGCTGCTGTGCCATGCCGTCAATGTCAGCGGCTTCCTGAACATGCTGGCCGCCGCCCGCGAGGCAGGCGTGCGCCGCTTCGTGTATGCCGCGTCCAGCGCCACGTATGGCGACCATCCGGCCTTGCCGAAAGTGGAACAGCACATCGGCGCGCCTTTGTCGCCGTACGCCCTGAGCAAATATGTCAATGAACTGTATGCGCAGGTGTACGCGCGCTGCTACGCCATGCAGACGGTGGGACTGCGCTATTTCAATGTCTTCGGTCCGCGCCAGGACCCGCTGGGCGCCTACGCGGCCGTCATTCCCCGCTGGATCGCCGCCATGCTGGACAACGAGCCCGTGCACATCCATGGCGACGGCGCCACCAGCCGCGACTTTTGCTTCGTGCACAATGCCGTGCAAGCCAATATCCTGGCCGCCACCGGCACCGACCCGGCGGCCGTGAACCAGGTCTACAACGTGGCCGTCAACGCCCGCACCAGCCTGACGCAGTTGCACGCCACCATGCAGCAGATGTTGCTGGCCGTCCGACCGCAACACGTGCCGCAGGCGCCCCAATACGGCGAGTTTCGCGCCGGCGACGTGCGCCATTCGCAGGCGGACATCGCCAAGGCGGCCCGCCTGCTCGGTTATATGCCGACGCACGACCTGGCGCAAGGCTTGCGGCAGACTATCGCGTGGTATGTGGCGCAAGCGGGCCGGGCTTGAGAAATAAGCTGGTAAGAAATAAGTTGACAAGAAATAAGCTGGCGAGAAACAAGCTAACAAGAAGCAAGCTGATAAGAAGCAAGCTGGCCAGGCGTGAGGCATCCGTTGGCCGCAGCTGAGGTGGCTAAGGTCGCTGCGCAGGCGGCCTGCGCGGGTTGCGTCCGATACCGGCCCCAGGCCCATTTGCCTTGCCTGCTATGCCTACCCGATAGACATATAAGATACGCCTGGCAGATACCCGCTACGCCTAGCAGATACCACGATACCGGGCGCACAGGCTCGATATCCGTCCGGGCGCCTGCCGCTCGGCGCTCAACGGCGTTCTGCGTTCAGCGTGGCGTGGGCGCCGCGGTCGGCATGGGCGGCGTGGTTGATGCAGGCGGCGCAGGCGGCTCTGGGACGCCGTCGGTCTTGCTGCGGAGAACACGCGGCGTGCCGCGGAAATCGGCCGTATGCAGGGTGACGGGGCGGCGCCAGACGCGGGCGATATACGCCAGCACCTGTTCGGCCCGCTCCAGGTCGAGGCCGCGCCCATCGCGCTGGTGATCATGGCGCAGCACCAGGCTGCCATCGTCGTTGAGCAGGGTGACGGCGATGCACGGCGCGCCATAGTTGTATTTGGGCGCCAGGATGGCTTCGCGGATGGCCCGCAAGTCGCGGTTGGCCAATCGCGTTTCACCGTCGCGACGGCTCTCATGCACGAACAGGCCCAGGCGGTCAGCCAGCTCCCCGTCCAGATAGTTGCGAATAAAACTGCAGTCATCGTCGTCGTGGCAAATCTGGCGCGCCCGCGCCAGTCCTTCGCGCTCGATGATGTGTTCCCACATGCAAAAACCCAGGTGATAGGGGTTGACGGCCAGCGCCAGCTGGTGCTCGGCCGCGTACGGGCGCACCACGTCCGAATGGGACTTGATGGCGGACAGGTACAGGGCCGGCGGCAGAAAGTCCGCTTCGCGCAGCAGCCGCGCATGCCAGTACGAGGCCCAGCCTTCGTTCATGATCTGGCAGGCGTATACGGGATAGAAGTAAAACGATTCTTCGCGCACGGCGAGGAAAATGTCGCGCTCCCAATCGGCCAGTTCGGGCCCGTGTTGCGCAATGAACCACAGCAAGTCGTACTCGGGCTGCGGCGGCATGAGCGGGCGCTGCGCCAGGCGTGCCCGTGCCGCGTCGTGCGCCGCCAGCGCCGCCGCTTCGCCGGGCAAGCGCCGGTAGCGCTGCGCAAAAGGATCGGCCACGCCGGTCTTGTCTTGCTTGCCTGCCACACCGGCTGGCCCGGATGGCGCGGCGTAGGGCGGGCGGTGCAGCTCGGCGTGGATGTCGACGTGTTGCTCCAGCGCCAGTGCCGCATCGAGCACGGCTTCCACCTGTTCCTGCCCGTGGCGTTGCAGCGCCAATTCCAGACGCTGCGCCCGCGCCGCGCTTTGTTCCAGGATGCGCTGGCCCGCCATGGCGCCGAAACGCAGGAACAGGGCATTGCGGCTGGCAAAATCGGCGTGGCCCAGCACGTGGGCAGTGACGAGGGTGTTTTCGGCCACGGAATTGTGCTCGGCCATGTAGGCATGGCAAGGGTCGCCGGGAAACATGACTTCAAACATATGCGAGTTGCCCATCTTTCGATGCACGAGCTGGTGGAGGTAGCGCACGCCGAACGACCAGTGACGCATGCGCACGGGCAAGCCGTAGATGGCGATCTCGGCCATGAAACTGTCCGGCACCAGTTCGAACTCGACAGGGGTAAATTCCAGGCCCAGTTGCCGTGCCAGCGCTTCGATGCGCGCCGCGTAGTTGCCCAGGTCGCCTGGCGTTGGAGCAGGCTGCGTGTCAGCGCGCGTCATTCCGTTGCCTCCGTATCGGCCGCTTCGTGTTGAAAAAAGGTGCGGATGGCCGCCCAGATATCGTCACTCTTGCTCAGGATGCTGCTATGCAAGGGCAAGCCCCGTCGTTCCTGTTCGGCGAACAAGCCGTGCATTTCCGTTTCCAGGCTGCGCGGCACGCCGGGCACGGTTTCCACATAGCCCATATAGTTGAGCAAGGCGGCCAGTTCGCCCAGGGCCAGGCTGGCCGCCGCCCGGTCTTCGCTGAAATTCTCGCCATCGGAGGCATAGAACAGGTAGGCGTTGTAGCGGCCCGGCGCGTAGTGTTCCTGCAGCAGTTCCCGGCTCAGGCGAAAGGCGGTGGACGCCATGGTGCCGCCCATGCCATTGACCTGGAAGAACTCGGCCTCGGAAAATTCCCAGGCCCGTGTCGTGTGGGCGATAAAGCGCGTCTCCACGCGTGCATACTGGCGCCGCAAGCCCTGCAAGGCAAAGAAAAAGAAGGATTTGGCCAGCTTGCGCTCGGCTTGCCCCATGCTGGCCGACACGTCCAGCACGAAAAACACGACGGCATTCGTGCTGGGCCGGGGCTGCGGCAATATCTGGCGGTAGCGCAAGTCATCATTGGTGAAGGGGACGGGCTGCGCTTGCAGGGCGCGCCGCTTGATCGCTTCCTTGACGGTGCGCCGCCGGTCCAGGCGCGAACGGGCGCCATGCCGGTCCAGGCCGCTACGCACGAGCCTGATGTCATCGATCGCCCCAAGGTGGCGCGGCTGCAGATGCGGCAATTCGAACGCGTCCCACAGCCAGTCGAGGATGTCGTCGATGGGAAACTCCAGCAGCAGGCGCACCGCCCCCTCGCCATCGCCGCCATCGCCTTGCGCACCGGTCCCGCCCGCGACGGCGGGGCGCGCCGCGCGCAGGATATCGCCGGGCTGGCCGTCACCCTGGCCCGCGCCCACGCTGTTGCGCGCTGGCGCCAGGCGGAAACGCGCATGCTCGAGCAGGCGCATCGGCACTTGCACCGTGCGCTGTTGCGGCCCGCCGATCAGATCGGGCGCGGCGATCAGCTCGGGCAAGTGCGCCTGCACGGCGTCGCGCACTTTCTGGTTGTGGCGCAGCCAGTCGCGCGCGCCACGCGAGAACAGCCCGTACCAGGGCCGGGCCAAGGCCGGCGCGGCGCCCGCCTGCGCCGCCGCGCCAGCGGAATGCACCGTGCTGGCCGCAGCCGCCGTGCCTGCGGGGGCGCCGCGTGCCGGAGCGCCATCGTGGTTGCCCTTGCCTGGCGGGGTCGTGGCGGACATGGCTATTCCTGCGCCAGCAAGGTGGTCACGTAGTTGAGCGCTTCGCGTGCGCTGTGGGCGTCATAGCCATATTCGTCGACCAGACGCTGTTCGACGGCGGAGATCCTGGCCCGCACGTCGTCATCGGGACGCTTGGCCGAGCCGACCAGCCGCAGCACGTCACGCCGCTGCTCGAACAGATATTGCTGGATGGCGTCGTGCAATTGCGCATGGCTGCCCAAGCCAAACGCCTCGCCCCGCTTGAAGGCGCTCATGGCCTTGCGCACCACTTCCTGCCGGAACGACTGCTTGCCCGAGTCGCTGATATGGATTTTTTCTTCCACGGCGCGCAGGAAGCGCTCGTCGGGGCGCCGCTCTTCGCTGGTGATGGGATCGCGGATCTGGCGATTGTCGAGCATGGCTTCGACTTCATCGAGATATTTGTTCAGCAAGTCTTGCGCCTCTTGCTCGAATGACACGAACAGGGCCTTGTGCACGTCGGCCTTGACCCAGCGGTTATAGAAATCCTTGCGCGTGAGCACCAGATAATCGACCCATTTGCGCTTGCGCCGCGGTTCGATGCGCGCATCGCTCTCGATGCCGTCTTTCAGGGCCAGCAGCACGTCCATGGTGGACAGGCTGTTGCGCTGGGCGGAAATGATGGCGTGCGACAGGGCATTGATGACGAAACGGGGCGACACCCCGGACAGTCCTTCGTCGGGCGACTTGTCGCGCTCGCGCATGCGGCGCAGGTCGGCAGGCTGCAAATCGTCCACGTCTTCGTTGGCGTAGACGCGCAGCTTCTTGACCAGTTCGGCCTCCTTGTCGTCGCCTTCGGGCAAGCGGCTGAGGATGGCAAACACGGCTGCCGCATGCAGCACGTGCGGATCGAGGTGCACGTCGCGGAAGGCGGGGGCGGCCGCCTGGATCAGCTTGCGGTAGATGCGCGCCTCTTCGCGGTAATTGAGCGTGTATGGCACTTGCACGATGACCATGCGGTCGAGCAGGGCCTCGTTTTCGCTTTCTTGCAGGAATTTGCGAAATTCGGCCAGGTTCGTGTGCGCGACGATGGTTTCATCGAGGTAAATCAAGGGAAAGCGCGACACCTTGACATTCTTTTCCTGTGTCAGCGTGAGCAGCAGGTAAAGGAATTCCCGCTTGACCTTGAGGATCTCGATCATTTCCAGCATGCCGCGGCTGGCCGCATACACGGCGCCGGACCACGACCAGGCGCGCGGATCGCCTTCGTCGCCGTATTGCGCCACTTTCGACAGGTCGACCGAACCGACCAGGTCGGCCAGGTCGGCCGTGGTGGGGTCGTGCGGCGCGTACGTGCCGATGCCGCAGCGGCCCGCCTCGGACAGGTGGATGCGTTCGACGGGCATGCGCAGGAAATCGCCCGCATACTGTTCTTCCAGACGGGCGCGGCAATGGGGGCACAGTTCGCCATGCAGCTCCGCATCATAGCTGGCGCGGAAGTCGGCGCGCAGGCTGTGCGGCACCAGATGCAGCGGCGATTCATGCACGGGACAGCCGGCGATGCCGTACAGCGCGCCTTCGCTGCTGTGGCTATATTCTTCCAGTCCCCGCTTGAGCAGGATCACCATGGTCGACTTGCCGCCAGACGGCGGGCCCAGCAACAGCAACATGCGCCGGCCCACCTCGGAACCGGCGGCGGCCGCCTTGAAGTAGGCGGCGACCCGTTCGATCGCCTCGTCGATGCCGAACAGTTCGTCGTCGAACAGGCGGCAGCGGAAACGGCCGGCGTCGTCGGTGTGGCCGTTCCAGCGCATCATGTCCCACAGGTACTGGTGCGCGCTGCGCGTCAGCAGGGCCGCGCGGCCGGGCAGGATCTGCTCGATGAAGTCGGCAAAACTGCCGCCCCAGGGACTGATGCGGTGTTTTGCCGCCCAGGCCGCCATGCCGTGCACAAAACCCGCATGCTGGCCTGCTTGTTCGCCCTCAGGCGCGTCGTCGTGGCGTGTCATACCAGGGCTCGTCATTGTTTCCCCATCCTTGCTGTCGCTGGCGTTGCTAACGTGGCGCAGGCCCGGTTCCAGCCTGTCGGCCAAGTATACGGCGCCGCCTCTGCCCGCACGCCTGATGTCGCTCAACCTGGAAGAGGGAACTATTTTTATCCTCGCCGGGCCCAGATGGGCGGGGCGGCCAGGCGCCGGCGCTGTTCGATCCAGATCAATACCGGCCCGCGCGGCCCGTCCACACTGGTGGTTTGCGGCGACCCACGAGGAGAAGATAATGATAGGCAACGAGAATGGTTTCAGCGCGCCGCCTGGCAGCAGGGGCAGGGGGCAAAGCGCGGACGACGAGGAGGCCGTCGGCCAATTTTCCGTCCCCGGTGAAGACGAGAACGCGATCGAGAGCGCGTCCGTCTCGGACGTGCCCGACGCCCTGAGCGGCGTCAGCATGGAATTGCTGGAAATCAAGCGCAGCATCGAAGACGGCATGCGCCAGTCCATTTCCCAGGCGGGCGGCGTGCGCGCGGCCGACGCCTTCAGCGACGGCGGCAACATCCAGGGCGTGTCCATCGGCGTGGGTGACGGCGCCAGCGACAGCTCGTCCGGCGAACCGGGCTTGCCGGCCCTGACCTTGTACGTGGCCGAACCCACCTCCGTCGACCGCGCCAAGGCCGCCATCGTGGGGGCCATGGGCGTGCGCGCCGTGGCCAGCGACAAGGTGCCCGTCAATATCGTCGTCACGGGCGTGATCGATGCGCAACCGCACCGCTTCCGCCTGCGCCCGGCGCCGGGCGGCGTGTCGGTCGGGCATTTCCGCATCACGGCCGGCACCATCGGCTGCCTGGCCGTGGGGCGCAGCGCGCCGCGCAACAGCCGCTTGATGATACTTAGCAATAATCACGTGCTGGCCAATTCCAACGGCGGCGTCTTCAACGATTGCATCGTGCAGCCGGGCCCCATCGACGGCGGCCGCTGCCCGCAAGACCAGGTGGCCGTGCTCGAGCGTTTCGTGCCCATCAATTTCAGCGGTGGCGTGAATTTTGTCGATTGCGCCACCGGCTGGGCCTGGCCAGACCGCGTACGTCCCGAACTGGTCTACCTGAGCGGCGGCGTGCCCGCCTACTTTCGCATCAGCAATGCGCTGGTGGCGCCCGCGCTGGGCATGATCGTCGGCAAGTCCGGCCGCACGACGCAGTTGACGCAGGGCCGCATCACGGGCCTGGGCGCCACCATCAACGTCAATTACGGCGGCGGCAGGATCGCGCTGTTCCAGGACCAGATCGCCATCACGGGCGTGAGCGGGGCGTTCAGCGCGGGCGGCGATTCCGGCTCGTCCATCTGGACCTGGAACCAGCAGCGCAATCCCGTCGGCCTGCTGTTCGCCGGCGGCGGCAACATCACCTTCGCCAACCAGATGCGGCGGGTGGTGGTGGCGCTCGACATCAATCTGTACACTTGAACGCTGCCTTGACGTGTCATGCCGCCTGTCCTGTCGCCTTGTTTGACGCTATTTTGTGCACGATGATGATCTTGCTCAAGGACCGCAGCCACGCACGGTATTGGCCGGCGAACGGTGGTGCAACGCCGGTTGGGCGGGTGTATGATGGAATGCATCAGGAGGGTGTGTCATGTCAAACAGTAAATTCGCACAATCGCCATTTGCCGTCTTCGAAGACGCCGCCATGCCGTATTTGCCGGATGAGACCGCTGGACAGGGCATGGGCCAGTACGCCCATGCCGCACCGCAGGGCCGCCTGGAAGCGGCCAGGCGGCGCAACGAGCGGGCGCTGATGGCCATCGATGGCGTGGAAGGCGTCAGTGTGGGGCAGACGCTCTTGGGCAAGGAAGCGCTCGTCGTGTACCTGCGCGACTCTTCCGTCAAGCGGCGCGTGCCCTTGCAGGTCGAGGGCTACCCGGTAGAAACGAGCATCACGGGCCAGATCGATATCCAGCGCGGCTAGGCAGGCCTGCAGACAGGCCTGCCTGGCCGGGTATTCGCCCGCCTTATTTGCTCAGGCGGCCGATCGCTTCGGCCACGCCCGCGCCATAGGCCGGGTCGCACAGGGTGCAGTTGCCGATGTGGCGTTGCTTGACTTGCTCCGAGGCGCCCGAGATGGCGCGCGCCGTGTTGTCGAACAAGGCTTGCTGCTGTGCCGGTGTCATCAGGCGGAACAGGGCGCGCGGCTGCGAATAGTAATCCTCGTCGACCCGGTGGTTCCAGTGGTCGGCCGCGCCTTCAATGCTCAAGGGCGGTTCGCGGAAGTCAGGCTGCTCGGCCCACTCCTGCTCGCTGTTCGGTTCATAGCCCAGGGTGCCGCCCTGGTTGCCGTCGACCCGCATCTGGCCGTCGCGGTGGTAGCTGTGAAATGGGCACTTCGGCGCGTTGACGGGGATATGGCTGTGGTTGACGCCGAGACGGTAGCGCTGCGCGTCGCCATACGAGAATAACCGGCCCTGCAACATCTTGTCCGGTGAAAAGCTGATGCCGGGTACCACGTTGGCCGGGTTGAAGGCCGCTTGCTCCACTTCCGCGAAGTGATTGTCGGCATTGCGGTTCAGTTCCAGCACGCCCACCTCGATCAGCGGATAGTCACCGTGCGGCCATACTTTCGACAAGTCGAAGGGGTTCAGGTGATACGTGCCTGCCTCTTTTTCCGGCATGATCTGCACGTACAGGGTCCAGCGGGGGAAATCCTTGTTTTCGATGCTCTCATACAGGTCGCGGTGCGAACTTTCGCGGTCCTTGCCCACCAGCGCCTCGGCTTCGGCATCCGTCAGGTTTTGTATCCCTTGCTGGGTTTTAAAGGTGAACTTGACCCAGAATCGCTCGTTTTGCGCATTCAGGAAGCTGAAGGTATGACTGCCGAAGCCGTGCATGTGGCGGAAACTGCGCGGCAAGCCCCGGTCGCTCATCACCACCGTCACCTGGTGCAGGGCTTCGGGCAGCGACGTCCAGAAGTCCCAGTTGCTGTTGGCGCTGCGCAAGCCGGTGCGCGGGTCGCGCTTGATGGCGTGGTTCAAATCGGGGAATTTCAGCGGGTCGCGCATGAAGAAGACGGGCGTGTTGTTGCCGACCAGGTCCCAGTTGCCTTCTTCCGTGTAGAACTTCAGGGCGAAGCCGCGGATGTCGCGTTCCGCGTCCGCCGCGCCCCGTTCACCGGCCACCGTGGAAAAGCGCGCGAACATCGGCGTCTTCTTGCCCACTTCGCCAAAGATTTTCGCCCGCGTGTAGCGCGTGATGTCGTGCGTGACGGTAAACGTGCCGTGCGCGCCGGAACCCTTGGCATGCATGCGGCGTTCGGGAATGACTTCGCGGTCGAAGTGGGCCAGCTTTTCCAGGAACCACACATCTTGCAGCAGGGCGGGGCCGCGCGGGCCGGCCGTCTGGATGTTCTGGTTGTCGACTACGGGCGCGCCAAAGGCGGTGGTCAGCTTTTTCATTGGACTCTTTCTTTCATGGCTAGGCAGAGCAATGGACGCACCGGCGCTACTCAAACACTGGCTGGGTTGAATGCACACTCACCGGGGCTGGTCCAGAGTAAAATTTCTAAAATGCAAACCAGTGTAAACTTTTTTTGTGCGGGATGGCTTGCCACGCCGCCCGTGCGAGCACAGGCGGCATCCTTGCATCATAAGCGCTGAGTGGCTGCCGCTCCCGCACGCTTGCAAGTTACAAGTATATAAAGACAGACCTCGCTCACGCCACTGGCCTTTTGTCCAGATTTTAAAACCCAGTTTTTTAAAAGCGGTTCCAATTGTTGTGCCGGTGCTCCGTCGCTTCCTTCATCAGGTGGCCGGCGCGCAGGGCGTCGTCCGCCTGCACGGTCATGGCCAGTTCCTGGATGGCAGGCGGGTATTCGTGGTGGGCCGCTTCTTCCAGCAATTCGCGGCCCTTGGCCAGGTCGCGCGGCACGCCGCGGCCTTCGCGGTAGGCGTTGTACAGCAGGAACATGGCGTGTGCATTGCCCAGTTCGCTCGACTTGACCAGCCAGCGCGCGGCTTCGGCCTGGTCTTTCGGTACGCCTTCGCCATTCGCCGCCAGCAGGCCCAGCATTAATGCCGCCTTCGCGTGCCCTTGCTGCGCCGCCTGGCGATACCACAGCCAGGCTTGCGCCGGCGTGGCCGCGCGCAGCATCTGGCCCAGCTCGAACGCCGCTTCCGTGTCGCCGGCGCGGGCCGCCTGTTCGAACAGGGCCAGGGCCTCGGCGCGGCGCTCCGGACGGAGCTGGTAAATCAGCGCCAGTTCGCGCTCGGCGACGGGCATGTCCTTGCCGGCCCAGCTGCGTACCTTGCGCTCGGCCTGCTGGTCGCCCGCCTGGCGCGCATGCATGGCGACGGCTTCGATTTCCGCCGACGTGGGCGGTGGCGACGCCTGGCAGGCGGCCAGGACGGTGGCCAGCACGACGGCGGGCAGGGAGAGTGCGTGTTTCATTGGGATCTCCTTTCATCAAAACGGGCCGGCACATCCTTTGTGCCGGCCCTCAGACCTTATTTGCTCAGGTCGATGCGGTACTTGGCGAAACCGCTGGCGTCGAGACCGCCTTCGGCCGCCACGTTGGCGATGCCGCTGCCTTGCGCCAGCGCCAGGTGGCCCGGCGCCGAACGCAGGATCACGGGACCGGCCGTGGCCGTCTTGACGAAGCTCCAGCTGCGCGCGCTGCCATTGGCCGCCAGGGTCACCTTGCCGCCCTTGGTGCTGAGCGACGCCAAGTAATTGCTGACCACGGCCTGGTTCGCATCGGGCGACTTGATGATGGTCTTGCTGCCATCGATGCCGGGCACGGCGCCGCCGCCACCGGCGCGGTAATCGTTGGTGGCGACGATGAAATCATCGCCGTCGGCGACCGGTGCACCCTTGTAGGTCAGGTTGACGATGCGGCTGCCCGGTTTTTTCGTCACGTCGATCTGGTATGTTAGTGCATTGTTTTCCGCGTAGAACACGTCATAGTTATATATCGTGCCATACGACGGCACCAGGTCTTGCTCGGCCGTGGCGCTCGGGTCGATCTGGGCGAATTGCTTGGCCGACGTTTCCAGCCACGCCTTCAAGTCCGCGCCCTTGATCTTGACGGCTTGCAGGTTGTTGTTGCTATATAAATACAAGTCGCCTGGGTTGCGCACTTGCAAGCCGACCGGTGCGGCCGGGGAGGCGCCAGCGGCCACGTCCGTGAAGTCCGACGGCCCGTTGCGGCCCGCCTTGAATGGCGCGCTGCAGGAAATGACGGGGATGTTCTTGTAGCTGGACAGGGTCGCATCCGTGCTGGTGGCGATGAAATTCTTCACGTAATCGAGCTGCGCCTGGTTCACCAGCTGGATGGCGCTCACGTCGCCCACCAGCGCGAAGTAGGCGGACATCTCGAAATCCGTGCTGATGCCCAGCGGCTGCTTGGCGTAGGCGATGGTGGCGGCGTGCTCGGTGGCCACAAGGGGCGCGATGGCCGGGTCGGCTTTCACGAGGGTCTTGCCATCGGTGTACTTGAAGCCGCGCGATTCCACCGTCGTCTTGGCCGGCTGCACCACCCATTTTCCGCCCTGATACACCATCGTCAGCTTGATGATGCCCAGACGGCGGCCCCAGCTTTGTGCCATGACGGTGGGCACGCCGTTGACGAAGCCGTTGACGGCGTCGATCTTGGCGCTGGCCGGGAAGGCGCTAAACGAGCCGTCCAGCGCGGCCGCGCCTTCTTCCTTGCCTTTCGGGAAGATCAAGTGCGAGTGGCCGATCATCAGCGCGTCGATGCCCGTGCTGGTCAAGTGATAGCTGCCGTTTTCCATCTTCGGACTGTAGGTGCTCGTGTCCAGGCCGCCATGCGACAGGGCCACGACGAGGTCGGCGCCCTTGTTGCGCAATTCGGGCACGTACTGTTTCGCCGCTTCCTGCACGCCCGTCACGCTGACCTTGCCAGCGAGCACTTTCTGATCCCATTCGAGGATTTGCGGCGGCACAAAGCTCAGCACGCCCACATTGATTTTCACGGTCAGCTTGCTGCCATCGGGCGCCGTGGCGGCGAAATCGCGTGGCAGCAGGGTGTAGGGCTGGAAAATCGGCTTGCCGCTGGACACGCCGACGACATTGCTCAGCACGGAAGGGAAGGCGGGCGCGCCGCAGGTGCCCGTCGGCTTGGCCACGCCGGGAATGCCGAAATCCGTGTTGGTGATCTGGCTCAGGTAAGGCAAGCCATAGTTGAATTCGTGGTTGCCCATGCCGCCCGCGTCGTATTTCAGCGCATTCATGGCCTTGTGCACGGCCAAGGTGCCGGAGCAGGGCACGGGCGCGGCCACGGCCTGCAGGTCGGCGAGTAAAGTGCCCTGGATGACGTCGCCATCGTCGAGCAAGACGTTGTTCGGATTTTCCGCGCGCGCCGCCTGGATCAGGGTCGACGTGCGCTCAAGTCCCAGGCTCGTGTCTTCGGCCAGCGCGTAATAGTTATAGCTGAGGACGTTCGAGTGAATGTCCGTGGTTTCCAGCAACGCGACCGTGACCGTCGTGCCCTCGGGAATGGCCGGCGCCGTATTTGAACTGCCGTTGCAACCGACGAGACCCACACTTGCCAGCGCCGCCAGCATGACCCAATTTGTTTTCATTACCGCCCTCGGAAAGATTCAAAGGACGCGACTGTAACGCCGTCATATGACGCGGCGATGACAGCCGTGCAAGGCGCATGGATTCAGGGGGGGGGGCGCGCAGGCGGTCAGGGCCTTGGCCAGCCAGGCCGCATCGACGGGGCCCAGGTGCCGGGTACAGATCCGATGTTGAGAATTCACAATCACTGTGTATGGCAAGCCCTTGATTTGATTGCCAAAGGTGGGCAGCAAGGAAGGCCGGGCCAAGGCCTGGGGATAGCTGGCCGGGTGGCGCCGCAGGAACGCCTGTGCGGCGGCCCGGGTATCGATGCCGTGCGCGTCGCGCTCGGCGTGCTCTTCCAGCTGCTTGGATACGCCGAGGATGAACGTCATCATGGCGATGCCGATGGCGACCACCAGCAGGTTCAGGCCGGAATCCAGCGGCTTGTGGCGCAGGGCGCGTCAGGTGAGCGTCACCACGTTCATGCCGCGCTCCCGGTGCGGGGCAGGCGCAGCACGGCGGCGTCGGGCAAGGCGGCCAGGACGCGGGCGTCGTGGCTGGCGATGACGAGCGAGGCGCCCACTTGCGCGGCCTGGCTGGCCATCAGCGCGACGACGGCGGCGCAGGCTTCGTCGTCGAGGTTATCCGTCGGCTCGTCGGCCAGAATCAGTTTCGGGCGCATGACGATGGCGCGCGCGATGGCGGCCCGCTGCCGCTGGCCGCCGCTCAGGGCATGCGGGTAGGCGTCGAGCTTGTCGGCCAGGCCCAATTGGCCCAGCAGGCTGGCCGCGCGGGCCGGATCGGGCCGCTGGCCGTTGGCGTAGCCGGGCAGCAAGACATTGTCGAGCACGTTCAAGCTGGGCACTAGCGCCAGTTGCTGGGGCAGCAAGCCGACGGTGCGGCCGCGCCAGCTGTCGCGCTGGCGCGGCGAGAGGCCGGGCAGGGACGTGCCCGCCACATCGAGGCGGCCGGCCTGGGGCGCCAGGATGCCGGCCAGCAAGTGCAGCAGGGTCGATTTGCCGGAGCCGGATGGCCCCAGCAGCAGGGCGTGGCGCCCGACGGGCAAGTGAAAGGCGGCGATGTCCAGCACACGGCGGGCGCTGTCATAGCCGTAGGTCAGGGAGGCGAGGTGGAGCATGAAGTTCTTTCGGGTAACTGGCCGGCAGGCAAAGATTGCCGCACAAATGCAAGTGAGCTGCATTATAATTCAAACGCAATTGACTTGCATTTAAAATGCGGCCGTCCATTTCCCCTTGCTTGACAACCCGATCACCCCATCCGAAAGATACCCATGACCCAGCGCACACTCCCCGTCACCGTCCTGTCCGGCTTTCTCGGCGCCGGCAAGACCACCTTGCTCAACCACATACTGCGCAACCGCGAAGGCAAGCGCGTGGCCGTCATCGTCAACGACATGAGCGAAGTCAATATCGACGCCGCGCTTGTCAGGGATGGCGCTGAGGCGGCTGGCGCGGCCCTGTCACGCACGGAAGAAAAACTCGTGGAAATGTCCAACGGCTGCATCTGCTGCACCCTGCGCGACGATCTGTTGCTGGAAGTGCGGCGCCTGGCCGCGGAAGACCGCTTCGATTACTTGCTGATCGAATCGACGGGCGTGGGCGAGCCGATGCCCGTGGCCGCCACCTTCGATTTCGAGGATGAGCACGGCGACAGCCTGAACGACGTGGCGCGCATCGACTGCATGGTCACCGTCGTCGACTGCGCCAATTTGCTGGCCGATTTTCACAGCGAGGACAGCCTGGAGCAGCGCGGCGAGATCGCGGGCGAGGGCGACGACCGCCAGCTGGCCAACTTGCTCACGGAACAGATCGAGTTTGCCAATGTCATCGTCCTCAACAAGGTCGACATGGTGGCGGCGGACGAGCGCCTGCGCGTGCTGGCCATTTTGAAAGCCTTGAATCCCGGCGCGCGCATCATCGAAACGAACCAGTCCGTCGTGCCGCTGGACGCCATTTTGGGCACGAACTTGTTCGACCTGGAGCAGGCGGCCAGCATGCCGGGCTGGGCCCAGGAGCTGGCCGGCGTGCACGCGCCGGAAACGGAAACGTATGGCATCAGCAGCTTCGTCTATCGCGCGAAAGAACCATTCCACGCGCAGCGCTTGCACGATTACATTGCCCAGCCGATCAAGGGCGTGGTGCGCAGCAAGGGATATTTCTGGCTCGCCAGCCGGCCCGAATGGGTGGCCAGCCTGTCCGGCGCGGGCAAGCTGATGAATATCGAACCCGTGGGCCTGTGGTGGGCGTCCGTGCCGCAGGAGCGCTGGCCCACGGATGCGGCCTCGCTGGCGGAAGTCAGAACAGGCTGGAGCGAGCCATATGGCGACCGCTACCAGGAGCTCGTCTTCATCGGCCAGGACATGGACCAGGCCGCCATCGAGGCGGACTTAAGGAAATGTCAACTTAACTATACGGAAACGCGCCAGGGCATGGCTGCCTGGCGCAAGCTGCCGGATCCGTTTCCGCAGTGGCAGCGCATGGAAGAACTGGAAGATTAACCATCATAGGAAAGACATATGACAGAACTGATCCCCGTCACCATCATCACGGGTTTTCTCGGCAGCGGCAAAACCACCTTGCTCAAACGCATATTGCAGGGCGATCACGGCGTGCGCATCGCCGTGATCGAAAATGAATTCGCCGCCGAAAGCATCGACCATGGCTTGCTGGTGCAGGGCAGCGACGAGCAGATTGTGGAAATGAACAATGGCTGCATCTGCTGCAGCGTGCGCAGCGACCTGATCCGCATCCTGGGCGAGCTGCACGCGAAACGCGCGGCGGGCAGCATCGCTTTCGACCACGTGATCATCGAAACGACGGGCCTGGCCGCGCCCGGTCCCGTGGCGCAAACCTTCTTTGCGGAGCCGTCCGTCAGCGAGCACTACATGCTCGACGCGATTTTGACGGTGGTCGATGCGCGTCATGCGCAGCAGCAATTGACGGCGCATAAGGAAGCGCAGGAGCAGGTGGGATTTGCCGACCGCATCCTGCTGTCGAAGACGGACCTGGTCGGCAAGGACGAACTGGCCGCGCTGCGCCAGCGCCTGGTCGCCATCAATGGCCGCGCCAGCATACAGAAAGTGCGCTTCGGCAACGTGCCCCTGCGCGACATCCTGACTATCCGCGGCTTCAACTTGAACGCCATCGTCGAGCTGGAGCCGGATTTCCTGGGGGAACTGGGGCACCGCCATGGCGATGGCGTGCAATCGTTCGTCTACCACCAGGCCCAGCCCCTCGATCTGCTGCAGGTGGAAAATTTCCTTGACGCCGTGGTGCAGCTGTTCGGCAGCCAGCTGATGCGCTACAAGGGCATTTTGTATGTGGCCGACCTGCCATGCCGCGCCGTCTTCCAGGGCGTGCACATGCTGATGGGCTCGGAACTGGGCGCGCCGTGGCGCGACGGGGAGACGCGCGCCAGCAAGATGATCTTCATCGGCCGCGACTTGCCGCAGGACATGCTGATCCGGGGCCTGGACCGCTGCGTGGCCAAGCAGGACAGCGCCGTCGGGGTGGCGGCGTGAGCGTGGAGG
Organism: Janthinobacterium rivuli; assembly: GCF_009208735.1. GTDB lineage: Bacteria > Pseudomonadota > Gammaproteobacteria > Burkholderiales > Burkholderiaceae_D > Janthinobacterium. The sequence continues at coordinate 34,979 of NZ_WFLJ01000005.1, forward strand.
CGGGCTTGCCCGCCCTGGCGCTGATCTTTCTGCTCGGCATGCGCCATGGCCTGGAACCCGACCACCTGGCCGCCGTCGACGGCCTGACCCTGCGCAGCCAGTCCGCCCATGCGCGCTGGGCGCCGTGGATGGGTGCGCTGTTTGCGCTGGGGCATGGCGTGACCGTGCTGGCCATCGTGGCCGTGGCCGCCGTGGCGTCGGCGCAATTCACGCCATCGGAAACCGTGTTCGGCTGGCTGGAATGGCTGCCCATCGCCTTGCTGCTGCTCATCGCGGCCCTGAATGCGCGCAGCCTGCTGGCCGGCGCGCATCTGGCCGAGGTGCGTGGCCGGCTGCTGCCGCGCTGGCTGCGGGGCGCGTCCGGGCCGCTGGCCGCCATCGTCGTCGGCATGCTGTTCGCGCTGGTGTTCGACACGGCCCTGCAGGCCGCCGCTTGGGGTTACGCGGCCGTCGCGCTCGGTGGCATGGGTCCCGCCCTGATGACGGGTCTGGTGTTTGCCGTCGGCATGGGCGTGACGGATACCTTCGATGGCTGGGTCACGGCGAAAGTCATGCGCACCGGCAAAATTGACCTCGTGCGCGCCTTCCGGCGCCGCCTGGGCTGGCCCATCGTTGCCATCTGCGTGGCCATGGCCGGCTACATGGCCGCCGGCAAGCTGGAACCCGCCTGGTCGCTGCCGGAAAGCTGGACGGCGGGCCTGGGTGCGGCCATGGTGCTGCTGATGGCGGCCCTGTACGGCTGGACCTTGCTGGGATTGCGCCGCGTGCGTGCCTGAGACGGGGGCGTGGGTATAATGGGAAAAAACTCCCGAGTCTTCCCATGTCCGCCTCCGAAATCGTCATCCGCCTGCTGACGCCAGCAGACACCGCCGCCTTTTGCGCGCTGCGCCTGCGCGCCATCCTGGATTCGCCCAGCTCCTTCTCCTCGTCACGCGAGGACGAGCTGGCGCGCACGCCGGAAGAGCACGCACAGCGCATCGCCGGCGGGCCGCTGCACCGGGCTTTTGGCGCCTTCGATGGCGAACGATTGGTCGGCTTCGCCGGCTTGCGGCGCGACCCGATGCGCCAGCTGTGGCACAAGGCTCTGCTATGGGGCGTGTTCGTCGACGTGCAGCAGCGGGGCAAGGGCGTGGCGCGGCGTCTCGTCAACGCCTGCATCGCCCAGGCCGAAGCGGACCCTGCCATCATGCAAGTGCACTTGAGCGTGAATGCGGAAAACAATGCCGCCCTGAGCCTGTATGAGTCGCTGGGATTCATCGCGTATGGCACGGAACCGCGCTCGATGCGCGTGGGCGAGCTATTTTATGACGAGCATCACCTGGCTTTATTGATCAGGTAATGCTGCCGCCGATTACTTGCAGCGCGGGCACAGGCCCTTGATCAGGTAATCGACTTCGCCGCCGCTGAAGCCTTCCGGCAAGAGCACGGGCGGCGGCAGCTTGACTTCATTGAAGCACGTGACGTTGGCGCATTTGGTGCACTGGAAGTGCGCGTGCTCGTGCGCCTGGTGGCCGGCACCGGCGCTGAAGCGCCACACCTGGTCGGCGCCCGCGATGCGGTGCACGAGTTCATTTTCCGTCAGCCATTCCAGCACCCGGTACAGGGTGACGGAATCGATATCGCTGTCCTGCGACAGCGCCTGCTGGATTTCGTGGTGGGTCAGCGAACGGCTTTGCGCCATTAAAAAGTCGAGCACCTTGACGCGCGTCTTGGTGACGCGGGCGTTGGTGTTGCGGATCAGCGATTCGGCGTGCGGTGTAGAAGATGATGTCAACATGATAGGCCTGCTTGCGGGGGATCGGCTGGCGGCGTCATCGCCGTGCCCCTTGCCACCCTATGGGCCGTATCTTAGCATGCGTGCTCACAAGCATGAAGCCGCGTCATGCTTTGAACGGCCAATTCAGTATGTCGGCGCCGCGAGCATGCCCGCGTCCGCGGGCAGTGCCAGCGGACGCTGGACGCGCATCACGCCATGGCTCAGGGCATCGAACATTCGGCCTTAGCCATGCCAGCGATCCATGCGCTCAACATGGCGTTCGCTTCCACGTGATTGGAAGCGCGCCCGATCACCGGCATCACCGATTCTGAATCGGTATGGCTGGTGCGGTACAGCAAGATGGAGGTTTCAGGCGAGCCCGGTACGATATCGTACTGGTAAGGCAGTCCCGGGCCACCGTAGGCCAGCGGCTTTTTACAGATGCCGCGCTTGATCGAGTCGATCAGCGGATTGGCTGTCTGGTTAAAGCCAAGCAATAGGCCGCTTTGCTGGGCTTGGCCAGTGGTGGAGTGACAGTGCGCGCAGTTTGCTTCCAGGTAGCCTCTGGCGCGGGCATCCAGCGTTTGCGAGGCATCGCTCCAGTCGACTGCTTTGGGCGCGGCTGCAGCGCTGATATAGCCGCTCAGCAAACCGAGGTCGTTGAGATTGTCGAGCTGATTTTTTGCGCCGGCGCCATACAGATAAGTCTTGTTGAGATTATGTGCCTTGGTGCCAATCGGCAGCAATTCGCCTCCGCCAGCCGAGGTGGTGGCGTGGCATTGCTGGCACTGTTGTGCGCTGGGTACTTTATAGCTGATTTTTTGACGCGATGTATTATCGCTGACCAGCTCTACGCGTTTGACGTCGCCGCCAACTTTCAGGGATGCGTCTTTCTGATCGTCATCCCATACATAGGGCAGGCCCAGCCAGCTGCCATCGGCCTGCTTGACCAGCAAACGGCTTTCTATCAGATGGTTCTTGCTCAAGTCGATGGAGTTGCCCTGCACCGTTTGATGGCTGACTGCCTGTGCCCCGATGTAGCCGGCATCGCTGCCTGCGGCCTTCGGGTAATAGAAAGTCTTGACGATGACCGAGCCATTGGGAAAAATGAAGGGATCGACGCCATTGCCGTTGTAGGTAATTTTGCCACCCTTGGGCAGATAAATGGCGCGCAACTTGCTGGAATAATCGGAAAACAGGGGGCTGTTCAAATCATACGCCACGGTAGCGGCATTGAGCCGCATCAGCTTGCCGTCGCTCTGCAGCAAATTCCAGCTGGATAATTTATCCGGTACGGTGGTGCGTTCAAAGAGCTTCACCTCGGACGCAAAGCTATCGCTCTCGGCGGTCTTGCCGCCGCCGCAGGCGCTTAGCAAGCTCATGGCGAGCATGAGCGCGAAAAGTGCGGCAAAAAATGTCAATCTGGTCTTCATATCATGGACTCCTGACGAGCAAAAAATGGATGGCAAGCACACTGTGCCCTCTGGCGCGGTCACACGCAGCGGCCCTGGTTTGCTTACTTAATGATCGGAAAGGCTGGAATGGCTGGCAGCGTCAATTGACAGTTCATGCGCGGCGCGAAAGGAAAGCTTGGCTGTAATAGCTCGACGGGTATGCCGGCAATCGCTTCCGGCGGTGTTTCTCCCGCCTCGATCGAGGCGCCCAACTTCAACCCGATGAGATTGATATCCAGCGTCTCATAGGAAATCACGGTGTCAATGACGGGCGTATCGAGCGAGGTATTGTTCTTGATGCAAATGCGGCTGTCATCGCTAGCCACGCCACCGACGCCCAAGCCGCCTAGCCCGGGCAAGGGTAGCAGGCCGCTACTTTTTGCCGGATCGAGTATGCCGTCCCACACGCCGTACGGCAGCAGCGTAGGCAAGCCATTCGATGCCAGCTGCGCGAACAGGCCATCGACCAGGGGTTTGAGCTCAGTCTTGAATGCGCCGTCCGGCGCATAACCCGATAGCGAGATGGTATTGCCGTAGGCATACAGGCCATGGATGAAGGGATTGTAGGCCGGGTCGTTGATGGCGAAACCGGTCGCCTGATAGCTCAGCGCCAGTATGCTGGTGGTCTTATGGTTCTTGATGACATTGTTTTTGATTTCAGTATTGTCCGCCGCCAACACCATGATGCCGGTCCCGACCGGCACCGATGTGACAAAGCCCGTGGCATTGTCGGCGACCGGCGTATTGTTATCATGGATATTGTTGTTTTGTATCAAAACCCCGGAACCTTTTTTAAAGCGATAGGTGCCAGGCAGGGAGAACACCAGCACGCCGCCCGTGTTGTCATGCAGATCATTGTTCTCCACGATGGCATTGAGCGAGTTTTCTATCTCCACGCCTGCCACGTTCAAATACACTTCATTGTTGCTGACACGAATATTTTGCGATTGTCCGACATAGATACCCGCATCCTCCGAACCGATCACCTTGCTGTTCTTGACGATGATATTGTCGGAGTTGACCGGGTAGAGGCCATACGCCATTTTGGACGTTTTGGTCGGATCAGTGGTCCACTCTGCGCGCAAGCCATCCATGGTCACATTGCTTGACGCTGAAACAAACACGGCATTGCCGGCCGCATCCTCTACCGCGAAATTTTTCAGCGTAATAGTCTTGACATTGCTGACCTGTAAGCCGTTGCGGCTGCTGGCGTCCTTGAAGGACAAAATGGTATCGCTCGCCGGATTGCTGCCACTGCCTTTGCCGATAATCGTCACGCCGCTGGTATTCATGATCAAGGGACGGTCAAAATGGAATTTGCCGGCCGGAAGCATGACGGTGGAGCCTTCCTTGAGACGAAACAGCAGATTACTCATGTCGCTGTCATTCATTTGCGCTGCCGTGATGACGACGTCCAGTGTCGAGGGCACCACGGCCTCGACAACGGGCACGCTGGAACTGCCGCCGCAACTGGCCAGCATGAGCATGGCGGTCGCGTAGGACATGGGTTGAAAGTGTTTGAGGCGCGGTAGTTTGTTCATGCAATGTCTCCCTTGTTGTATGGCGGTTTTTATCTTTTTATCCATATTTATGCGATGATTATAGTTCTGCCCTTGTGTTTCATTAGTGACAGAATTGGCCTAAATATGTGCATTTCATGCCAAATTTCGGGAGAAAAAATGTTGCGTTGCATTATTTAATGAGCCACCAGAGCGCGACCATTTCGGTGAGCCTGGCCACCGATTTGCTGAAAGGACTCGATCCCGATTCGGACCTGGTCAGGACCGCCCTGTCGCGTGCCAAGATCGCGTCCGAATTATTGCTGGAGCAAGGGGGGCGCATTACGATAGAGCAATTTTCCACCTTGCTGCGCCAGACTGCGCTCCTGCTCGACGACGAAACACCGCGGTTTTTTTCCCGCCCTTTGCGCAATGGCACGCTGAAGTTTCTCTGCCTGGGGATGCTCGACGCACCCAATCTGGATATTGCACTGCATCGTTTCGTCCGTTACTTCCGTTTGCAGCTCGATGACATGGGCTTTGATGTCACGCACGACAATCAACTGACCCGTATTGCCCTGATTGAATATGTGCCACCAAAAGGAGAGCGGGTGCTCGTACATGAGCTGATGCTGAAACTGGTGCATGGACTCGCTTCATGGATGATAGGGCGCGAGATACCGCTGGCGCGTGCCGATTTTGCGTTTCCCCGGCCGGCGCGGGCGGCTGAATACGTGTATTTATTTCCTGGCCCCATATATTTCGAGCAGGCCCAGACTGCGTTGTACATAGGCTCCGAGCATCTGGGTGCGCCACTGCGTCAGGACAAAAGTGCGCTCAATCAATTCTTGCGCAATGCGCCCGCCGATTGGCTGTACGTGCCATTTAATGACAAGATCCTCACGCATCGTCTGCGCGACTACCTGGCGTCCCGCCTGGGCGATGTGATGACGATAGGTTCTTGTGCGAAGGCGCTGCATTTTTCCGTCCGCACGCTGTCGCGGCGCCTGGCCGAAGAAGGAAGCTCATTTCAGACGGTAAAGGATGAGTTGCGGCGCGACATGGCGATTTTGCAGCTGATTAAGAGCGATTTGACGATCGCGGCGATAGGGCGGAGCCTGGGCTTCGATGATCCCACCACGTTCAGCCGGGCATTCAAGCTATGGACAGGCAGCGCCCCGGGCGTTTACCGCCGTCTTGGGGGCGGCGAAAAGTGCAATTGAACGGCGTGGCTCAGGGTTTGAACGTCCAATAGCGGCCGGCCACCGTATCGACGGGGGCGAGAAAGCGCTGGTCGGCGCGCGCATGGTTGCGTATCAGATAAAACATGTCGGACAGGGCCGAGCGCTTTTCCGCAAAGTAAGAGTGCTTCATGAAGCTCGTGTCGACCCCGGTGGCGTCGATGGTTTCCACGCCCGCCACGATCAGCATGCCGGCGCCGCTGTCGCCCGCGCGCGGGTAGCCGTGCACGGCTTTCGAGGCGGCCAGGGCCAGGTCTTGCGACGAGGCATACAAGGTGACGGGATTGCGCGCGCCGGCCAGCTTCGGCGCGATGTCGTGCCTGAAGACGGCCGCGTCGATATCGGGCGCGGACAGGATGATTTCCGTGATCTTGTGCGCCAGCTGCGGCTGCGCGGCCAGCAAATCGGCCACGGCCCGCGCCAGGCCGCGGCTGCCCATGCTGTGGCCCACCAGATAGACTTGCGCCGCTTCCGTGCTGGCGAGAAAGTCGGCCAGGAAGGCCGTGATATGGGGCGTGCTCCATTCGATATTGTTTTCATCGATGGTGTAGGCGGCCAGGTCGCCGCGCGACGGCCAGCTGTAGAACACGGGCGCGCCGTCGAAACCCAGATCGTAGGCCATTTGCCCCGTGCGCCGGGCCGCATCCTCGAAACTCACGTTGTAGCCGTGCACGAAGACAAAGGCGCTCTTGCCGGCCGAGGCGCGGATCTGCGTCTTCAAGGAGGCAAAGAAGTTGTCGCGGTCTTGCACCTCGGCGCTCAGCAGCACCACGTGCTTGGCCGGGTCGTCGCGAAACTCCAGGCGCCACAGCGACGGCGATTCCAGCTGGCCCATGCGGTGGTCGCGGGGGATGCTGATGGCGCAGCTGCCATAGCTGAGCGCATCATTGCCGTTGCCCATTCCTGTGCTGCGTTCGCCGCTGAAGCGCCGGGCCGGCGGCTTGCCCACGTCGCGCTGGCGGTCGGTGGCGAAATACACTTTGACCACCGCATAATTCGACACGACGGCGCCTTGATCGGCCGGGGAGGGCGCCTTCTCCGCCGCGGGCGACGGGGGAAAGGGACGCAGCGGGGGCTGCAGGGCGTCGAGCAAGCCTTGCGCGGCAAACAGGGTTTCCATGTCGTCCGGCGCGTTCGCCGAGGCCAGGGCGGCCGACAGGGCCAGTTGCAGCTGGGCATTGGCCGGCTCGGCTTCCAGCGCGGCGATGGCGGCCAGGATGGCGGCGGCGCCGTCGAACTTGGCGATGGCCTGCATCAGCCGTCGAAAATGGCTGGTGACGGTTTCGGGCGCGTGGCCGGGCGCGCCATGCCCGATGGCCGCCACGACGGCGGAAGTGATCAAGTCCATGCGCCACCTGCCTTTCCGTTCAATCTGGATTAAATGTCAATCCATATTGCCATAAAAGCACGCGAAAAGCGACTTGTCCAGCGCCCCGCGCAGCGGGACTGTCAACGGTCAATGCTGCTTGTCGTCGCTGAACTGCTGTGCCAGGGATTGCAGCGGCGCCACGGTCAGGCCGCCGCGGCTCACGTGCTCGGGGATGGCCACGCGCACGGGCTTGCTGTGCATGTTGGCCGACGATAAGACGTTCGTCGTGGTTTCCGGCGCCGCATTCCACACGGGATCGACGATGCCTTCGAACACATGCTTCAACTGTTCGCCCCAGGTGTCGCGGATCATGCGGAAATACTGGTTCTTTTCATCGATGGTGACGAAGCGCGTGACGGCCAGGCTGCCCGTCTCGTAGACGAGCAAATCGAGCGGCAAGCCGACGGAAATGTTCGAGCGCAAGGTCGAATCCATGGAAATGAGCGCGCACTTGGCCGCCTCGTCCAGGCGCGTGAACGGATTGATGACCCGGTCGATGATGGGCTTGCCGTATTTCGCTTCGCCGATCTGGAAATACGTGTTTTCATCGTGCGATTCGATGAAATTGCCGGCCGAATACACCTGGAACAGCCGGCAGCGCTCGGCGCCTATCTGGCCCCCTAAAATGATGCTGACATTGAAATCGATGCCGCAGTCGGCCAGGGCCTTCGCTTCGCGCAGGTGCACGGTGCGCACGGCTTCGCCCACGATGCGGGCCGCGTCGTACATGCTGGCCACGTTCCAGATGCTGCGTCCGTCCGCATCCACGTGTTCGGACACGATCTGGCGGATCGCCTGCGAGATCGACAAATTGCCGGCCGTCATCAGGACCAGCATGCGGTCGCCCGGGTTTTCGAACACGCTCATCTTGCGGAAGGTGCCCACCTGGTCCACGCCGGCGTTGGTGCGGGAGTCGGACAGGAAGACCAGGCCTTCGTTCAGGCGCATGCCTATGCAATAAGTCATCGTCGTAAATCAAGTCAAAAGGGGAAGCATTTTACACCAGCCGGACCGTGCCACCTGCTGGCAAGGCCCGGCCAGCCTCATTCCTGCCACGTTACACGGGCACGATCTGCACATCCACGTGCAGGGTTTCCGTGCCGCCACCCTGGCGCACGCCGCGCACGGGGGCGGCCGAATCGTAGTCGCGTCCGATGGCCAGGCGGCAATACGCATCCGTCATCAGCCGCGCATGCGTGACGTCGATGCTGACCCAGCCCGCGAAATCCGTGTCTTCCGTCCAGGCGTCGACCCAGGCGTGGCTGGCCGCGTGGCCCGTCGTGCCCGGATCGATATAGCCGGACACATAGCGTGCCGGGATGCCCCAGGCGTGGCAGCAGGCCAGGAACAGATGCGCGTGGTCCTGGCATACGCCGCGCCCCAGGGCCAGGGCGTCGCCGGCCGTCGTGGTGACCATGGTGGCGCCGCTTTCATAGGCCACCTTGCCGACGATGTGCTCGGCCAGGCGCAGCAAGTGTCCCGTGCCGGCAGTCACGCGCCGGTCCGGCAGGCTGGCGGCCGTCAGCTCCAGGATGGCGGGATCGGCCTGCGTCAGGGGCGTTGGCATGGTAAACAACAGCGGCGAGAGCGTGTCGACCAGGTTCAGCCGTCCCTTGTGCGGGTAGATGGTTTCCACCACGCCGTGCGCCACCAGGCTCAGCGACTGATGGCTGCCGTTAATCGTCAGCATGTGCGACAGGTTGCCGTAGGCATCCGTGTAGGCGTGGCACCGGCCCGGCGTGGCGATGTGCCAGGACAGGGCCCGCTGCTGCGGCTCGATGCGCGGCGTCAGGTGCAGCTGCTGGATGGTGTAGGCCAGCGGCGCACTGTAGGCGTAATGTGTTTCGTGGCGGATGGTGAGCTGCATCAGGCCGCCAAGGGAACGAGGAAGTCGCGGCTGACCCGGTTGCCCAGGTCGTAGATGTTTTCCAGAAATTGCGTCAAGGTCTGGTGCAAGCCCGCCTTCATGATGTCGTCGATATGGCCGAATTTCAGTTCCGCATGCAGTTTGCCGGCGAAACGCTCCGTATCGGCCGACACGTCGTTGCGGATATGTCTTAAGTTTTCCACCACGTCATCCATGCAGGCGAGCAAGGACCTGGGCATGTCGCCACGCAGCATCAGCAATTCCGCCACCCGTTCCGGGGTGATCACGTCGCGGTAGACCTTGCGGTAGATTTCGAAGCCGGAGACGGAGCGCAGCAGGGCCGCCCAGTAATAGAAGTCGCGCTGGGTGATGTCCTTCGACGTGTCGCGCGCGCCGTGGAACTTCACGTCGAGGATGCGCGCCGTGTTGTCGGCCCGCTCGAGGAAGGTGCCCAGGCGGATGAAGTGGATGGCCTCGTCCTTGAGCATGGTGCCCAGGGTCACGCCGCGCGACAGATGCGAGCGGTATTTCACCCATTCGAAGAATTGGCTGGGGTCCGTTTCCAGCAGATTGCTTGTCAAGCGCTTCTGCATGTCAAGCCAGGTGGCGTTCTGGATTTCCCACACTTCCGTCGTCAGGGTGCCGCGCACGGCGCGGGCGTTTTCGCGCGCGCCCGTCAGGCAGGCGAGGATGGAAGACGGGTTGTTCGGGTCGCGCACCATGAAGTCGAGCACGTCGCGCGTGTGGAAACGGCCATATTTGTGGTCGTACGCGCTTTGCAGCTCGGAAATGCCCAGGGTGGCGCGCCAGCCTTGCTCCGCGTCCTGCTCGGACTGCGGCAGCATCGACGTCTGCATGTTGACGTCGAGCATGCGGGCCGTGTTTTCCGCCCGCTCCGTGTAGCGGGCCATCCAGAACAAATGATCGGCGGTGCGGCTCAGCATTTTTTTTCTCCTGCAAAAGCGGATGTGGCTTCCAGTACCCAGGTATCCTTGGTGCCGCCCCCTTGCGAGGAGTTGACCACCAGCGACCCTTCACCGAGGGCGACGCGGGTCAGGCCGCCGGGCACCATGGAAATGGTCTTGCCGGACAGCACGAACGGGCGCAAATCGATATGGCGCGGCGCGATGCCGGCCTCGACATACGTGGGGCAGGCGGACAGGGCGAGCGTGGGCTGGGCGATGTAGCCGCCCGGATTGGCCAGCAGGCGCTGGCGGAAATCCTCGATCTGCGCGGCGCTCGACGCCGGTCCCACCAGCATGCCATAGCCGCCCGCGCCATGCACTTCCTTGACGACCAGTTTCGGCAAGTTCGCCAGGACGTAGGAAAGGTCGGCCGGTTTGCGGCACTGGTAGGTGGGTACGTTGTTCAAGATCGGTTCCTGCGACAGGTAAAACTTGATCATGTCGGGAACAAAAGGATAGATCGACTTGTCGTCGGCCACTCCCGTGCCGATGGCGTTCGCCAGGGTGACCCGGCCGGCGCGGTAGACGGACAGCAGGCCCGGCACGCCCAGCGAGGAGTCGGAACGGAAAGCCAGCGGGTCGAGGAAATCGTCATCGATCCGGCGGTAGATCACGTCGACGCGCTTGGGGCCGCGCGTGGTGCGCATGTACACGGAATTGTCGTTGACAAACAAATCCTTGCCTTCGACCAGTTCCACGCCCATCTGCTGGGCCAAAAACGCATGTTCGAAGTAGGCGGAGTTGTACATGCCGGGTGTCATGACGACAACCGTCGGGTCGTCGACGCCCATCGGCGCGACGGAGCGCAGGTTGTCGAGCAGCATGTCCGGGTAATGGTCGACGGGGGCGATGCGGTTGCGGGCGAACAGTTCCGGGAACAGGCGCATCATCATCTTGCGGTCTTCCAGCATGTAGGACACGCCGGACGGCACGCGCAAGTTGTCTTCCAGTACATAAAATTCGCCCTGGCCGGCGCGCACGATATCGACACCGGCGATATGCGCGTAAATGTCGGAAGCGACGGCGATGCCCTGCATTTCCGGGCGGTACTGGGCATTCTTGTAGATCTGCTCGGCGGGAATGATGCCCGCCTTGATGATGTTTTGCTCATGATAGATATCATGGATGAACATGTTCAAGGCTTGCACGCGCTGCACCAGGCCCGTTTGCATCTGCGCCCATTCGGCGGCGGGGATGATGCGCGGGATGGTGTCGAACGGAATCAGGCGTTCCGTGCCGGCATCGTCGCCGTAGACGGCGAAGGTGATGCCGACGCGGCGGAACGTCAGGTCGGCTTCGGCCCGCTTGCGGGCGATGGTCTCGGGGGATTGCTGCGCCAGCCAACTGTCAAATTCACGATAGTGTTCACGTACCTTGCTGTCCGTACCCACTTCATCCGCAGTCATTTCATTGAAAAAATTTGCCATGTTGTGATTTCCCTTGAGCCGTGTCTATATATAGCTCAGCAGGAAGCGTGCCAGTCCGGCGATGGCCAGAAAGTGCAATAATGACCACTTTTGTGGCGTTCACGGCCCATTTGCACCGCTTTGGTGCGCACGGCGTCAGTTTCTGGGGCTATCGGTCGCGGGCACGAACGGCCGGCAATCGATGGGCAGGTCGAGGATGAAGGTGGTGCCCGCTTGCGGCGAGCTGTCGACGGCCACGCTGCCGCCGTGGCTTTCGGCCACGTTCTGCACGAAGGGCAGGCCGATGCCCCAGCCGGGTGCGGGCGCGTGGTTGTCGCGCCGCAGGTAGTCGAAGATGCGCGCCATCTGCTCCGTGGCGATGGCGTGGCCACGGTTGTGAACGGTCAGTATCATGCGTTCGTGGGCATGCGCCACATGCACGGCGATGGGACTGTCGTCGCCATACTTGACGGCATTGCTGACCAGGTTTTCCAGCGCGCGGCGCAGCGAGTTCTCGCACCACCAGCCCGTGACGGACTGGCCCGTGAGCACACAGCGGCCAGAATGCTGCAGGTTGACCTGGCCGCACACGGCTTGCGCCAGCGGCAGGATGTCGAACTGGCTCAAGGCCAGCGGCAGCCGCTGGCCCCGCTGGTAGCTGAGGGTATCGAGCAACTCCTCGATCATCGCGTCGAGGCGCTTGCTGTGTTCGCCGATCTTGCGTGCCAGCTCCTGCACCTTGGCCGGGTCGGCTTGCCGCTGCAACAACTGGGCGCTGGTGGCGATGACGGACAAGGGGTTGCGCATGTCGTGCGACAGGCCGGCGGCGATGCGGCGCCGGAAACTTTCATGCATGGCCGTGAACTCGCGTATCGATTCGCGAATGCCCGTGTCGATGGAATCGTTGATGATGCGCCAATCGCGCCGCCGCAGGGACACGCCCGCCTCGAGGGCGACGGCGGCAAAACAGTCGCGGAAAATCTGGTACTCCTGGATCACCTGTTCCGGCCCGTAATCGGTCATGCGCGCCCGTTCATTGCCATGCACGGCCGGCACATTCGTGTTGCTGGCCGCATTGTCGCGCGCATGGCCTCGCGTCAGCGCCTCGGCCAGATTGTCGAAGAAGGCGGGCAGGGTGTTGATCAATATGGGCGTGAGCAATTGTTCGGCGCCGCGCACGCTGGCGCGCACGCGATGCTCCCATTCGGCCAGTACGGCGTCGCGCAAGGCGAAGATGCGTTGCGCGCGCTGGAGCGGCCGCAGCGGGGCGAGCGGATGATCAGTCGAGAGCGACACGCTTCCTCCAAGGCAGGACGGCGCACCAGCCACGCCGGCCGCACCGCATGTGGACAGTATCCTCTTGTTGGAGGCGGCGCGCACGCCCTTACTGAGCGTCTGTGGGGGCCGACATGATATAGGTCAAACGGGCCACCGTTGTGGACCAGGTTTCCAGCGAAAAGTTTTGCGGATCGTCATGACCGTTCGCATACCCCGTATCGAGCACGGCGTGGAAGGCGGGGATCAGCCACGTGCCCTTGCGTACGCTGGCGGCGATATACAAGAGGGCCAGGCGCTCGTATTGCGCGGGGGTAAAACCTGGATCGGGCGCCAGGCCGTCGTTGCCCTTGCCGCCGCCGGGCACGGAGTGGCGCGGCTGCACCAGTTCCACGTGCAGGAACAGGCCCGTCAAGGAAGGCTTGTCCTTTTCCAGTTTGCTGGCGTAGCCGGGCGTGCCGAAGTCGCGCACGGCCAGTGAATCGCCGAGGCGGTTCACGTAGACATGGCCTTTCGGGCCGCCGCCCAGCGCGGGATTACGTCTATTGAAATCGTTGAAATCCCAGTCGGCGTCGTTGATGTGCTCGGGAATGGGTTCGGCAAGAAAATTCGGATAGCTGGTGTCGTGGATGACGAAATAGCGGGCCATGGGCGCCGCCAGCCGGCCCACGGCGCGCGACAGGGGCGCGTCGACGGCGCCGCCCACGTCCGCTTCGCTGATCGATTGCTGCGCCAGCCAGGCGCGCAGGCGGGTCGGGGCGATGGCCGTGCGCTGGCCGATGCGGGCGGCCAGAAAGTCCGGCAGCGGCGCGCTCCCGCCCAGGCGCGCATACAGTTTCACAGGGCGCAGCAAGCACGTCGCCTGCGCCCGCGCATCGCCCTTGAAGCCGCTTTTCCAGGCGGCATACGGGCAGGCGGCTTGCTTCTGGGCAGCGGCCGGCAGGGACAGGCAAAGCAAGAGCAGCAGGGCAGGAAGTCGTTTCATGTGCGCATTGTCGCCGAAGCGCGGCGCGCCGCAAAGGCGCGCACGCGAAGCTGCCCGGGGAGGGGGCAGCTTAGGCGCGGGCGAATCAGAACGCCACGCTGCCCGACACGACAAAGGTGCGCGGCGCGGCCAGCACCAGGCTGCCGGCGTCGAACGAGGAGACGGCCGAGGCCCAGTAGCTGCGGTCGGCCACGTTGTCGATGCGCGCGCGCAAGGTCACGTCATGACCCGCCACCTGGGTCAGGTAGCGCGCGCCAAGGTCGACGCGGGTCCAGGAGGACAGCTGCTTGCTGTTGGCCAGATCCGCATACTGTGTCGACGTGTAGACGGTGCGGGCGTTCAGCGACAGACCCGGCGCGCCCGGCACATCCCATTCGCCGCCCACGCTGAGCTGGGTTGTTGGCGCGCCGATGGCATCCTTGCCATTGTTGGCCGGCTTGTCCGTGTTGCGCTGCTCCGTATCGAGCCAGGTCAGGCCGCCCAGCAGGCGCACGCCCGCCACCGGCGTGCCGAAGACGGACAGTTCCAGGCCCTGGTTGCGCTGTTCGCCCGACAGGGTGGCGCGCGAACCGAACACGGCCGGCAAAGGCCTGGGCGTGGAAAACAGCGAGGCGCTCATGCCCAGCCTGCCGCCGTCATACTTGACGCCGATTTCCTTCTGTTTCGACTTGTAGGGCGAGAAAACTTCCCCCTTGTTGCTCAACGGCAGGTCATTCTCGCCGTCAAAGTAGCTACCGCTGGCAACGGGACCCTTGACCAGCGCCTCGATGTAGTTGGCGTACAGCGACACGTTCTTGCTGGCCTTGTAGACGATTCCGGCCACGGGCGTGGTGGCGCTCTTGTCGTAGCTGGAATATTGCACGGCCGTGCCGTAGGCGTACGCCGCGTCGCGGATCTGCTGGCGGCGCAGGCCCACGGTCAACAGCAGCTGGTCGTCGAGGAAGGCCATGGTATCGGCCACGGCGTAGCTGCTGAGGATGGTTTTTTGCGTCAGCCGCGGGTCGCTCATCACGCCGCCAGAGTTGGCGGGCAGGGTGGGCGGCATGGCCACGTCCAGCGGACGGTAGATATTCGTCGGCAAGCCCGCATAGTCGCTGATCGCATACGCATTCTTCGCTTCGTTCCAGTGACCGGACCAGCTGGCCACCAGGGTGTGCTTGACGGCCCCCGTCACGAGCTTGCCGCGAATGCCCAGTTCGCCCGTGCGGATTTCCTGCTTGCGCGCATTGTCGAAGCGGTACACGCTGGCATCGCCATTGAGCGAGCCCAACGTCGGTTGGGCCAGGCTGTTGGCTTCCTTCGTCGAGCGGCCGCCGAACGCGGCCCAGGCCACCACATCCTTGGCGAGGTCCACTTCGGCGCGCGCCGTGCCGAACACGTCGTGCTCCTTCGAATAGCTCCAGGGCTGGGCAAAGTTGCTCGACGCATCGGGCGCGCCAGGCAAGCTCGTCAGGCTGCCCGTGCTGATGGAAGGGCGCGGCGCCGTCAAATCGAAATTCTGGTAGCCGGCATCGGCCGACAGGCGGTAGCCGCGGCCGCGATAGTCGAGGCCCACCGAAAACATGCCCACGTCGTGGTCTTCGCGCCGGATGCTGGTCTCGCCCTGGCGCTTGGCGGCATTCACGCGTACGCCAAATTCCTGCTGCTCGCCAAAGCGGCGCGCCACGTCGATGGCCGCATAGGCGTGGCCGCCCGATTCCACGCCCAGCGTCAGTTCCGTCAGCGGCGTGTTGCCGGCACGCTTGGGCATCAGATTGATGGCGCCGCCGATGCCGCTGCCGCCCGGCGCCGCGCCATTCAGGAAGGCGCTGGCGCCACGGAACACTTCCACGCGCTCGAGCAGTTCCGGCGATACGTATTGACGGGGCAACACGCCGTACAAGCCGTTGTAGGCCACGTCGTCCGAATCGAGGGCGAAGCCGCGGATCACATACACTTCCTGGAAATTGCCATAGCCGCGCGACATGCGCACGGCCGGATCGCTTTGCAGCAGATCGCCCACGCTGCGCGCTTGCTGGTCGGCGATGAATTGCTGCGTATAACTGGTGCTGCCGAAGGGCGAGTCCATCATGTCCACGTTGCCCAGCAAGCCCATGCGCCCGCCGCGCGCCACCTGGCCGCCCGCATACGCTTTGGACAAGCCTTCCGCCGACGCATCGGCCGAGGCATGCACGAGCACCGTGGGCATGGTCTGCGTGACGCCGTCCGCCGGCGTGTTCTGGGCGTGGGCGGCGCTGCTGGCCAGCAGGAAGGCGGCCAGGGCGAAGGGGGTAGGGACGAGGCGGAAGGAACGCATGGTATGGTCAGGATATGAATGAGAATGATTATCATTATATTCCAGCGGGGAAAGATGCGTGGGAAAGTGTGACAAAGCGGCAAAAAAATCGCCATGCGTACAACATTCACTGCAGCAGGCACTGGAATCTGGTGAAAAAGGGCGCGCCAGACGATACCTTGTGGATTGATCAATGCCTGTTGCCCGGTTTCGTTAGAATGGGCCATCGCGCCCGGCGCCCACAGGAAACCGCATGCCCTTGCACCGCCATCGACAGTCCGCCTTTATGCGCATACGGCGGGGCTTGAGCTTGAGAAGCGCGGCCGTCGCGCTGATCCTGGCCATGCACGCGCTGGGCTTGTATTTCCTGCTCCTGCCGGCGCGGCAACTCAAGCAATACACGGAAGTGGCGTTCATGACCCTGCTGCCGCCCCGGCCAACGCCGGCGCCGCCGCTGGCCTTGCCGCTGCCCATGCCGGTTCCTACTCCGCGCGCGCGGGCCAGCGTGCCATCCGCCGTCCCTGAGCTGCCTGCCGTGACGGCGCAGGCGATCACCATGCCCGCCGAGGAATTGCCCGAAGGGCCAGCCATGGCGCCGACCGGCGCGGACCTGCGCACGCGCGCCCGGCTGGCCGCGGGCGCCGCCGACAAGGCCCTGCGCGGCGAGCTGAAGCAAGACCAGCCCTGGCTGGCCAATGCCGACCTCAAGAGCGAGAACACTTTCCACAAGCTGCTTGCTTCCGCCTGGCGCGGCGGCCCCGTCATCCGCGTGGAGGAAGTCCTGTCGGCCGATGGCCGGCCCGTCACGCGCGTCGTCAGCGCCGGCGGCGCCAAGTGCTTTGGCATGGACGCGAACCCGGGCGCGGGCGCCGACCCGGCCAGGACGGGCGGCAAGGTCAAACGCGTGCCTTGCCCCGGCTAAAGACCGGCAAGGGCGCACGGTTATCGCGGCGATTGCGGGGCGGTGGTCCCCGGGCGGGCGTCAAATATGCTAAGTTGCGTCTGCAAATCCTGTCGACACCAACCCGGACGCCCATGCCAGCCGAACTCCTCATCCTCGCCCCCAGCCCCTCGGCTGCCGTCAACGCGCAGCTGGAACAGCAATACACGTGTCATCGCGCCTGGCAAGTGCCGGCGGACGAGCGCCAGGCCTGGCTGGCGGAACGGGCGCCGGCCATCCGCGGCGTCGTCACGACGGGCGCGCTGGGCTTGAACGCCGGCGACATGGCCATGCTGGCGCATCTGGAAATCGTCGCCGTCAATGGCGTCGGTCTCGACGGCGTGGCGCTCGATGTGGCCCGCCAGCGCGGCATCGCCGTCACCACCACACCGAACGTGCTGACGGACGACGTGGCCGACGTGGCGCTGGCTTTGCTGCTGGCCAGCGCGCGGCACATCGTGGCGCTCGACCGTTTCGTGCGCGACGGCGGCTGGGAACGCCGCGAGGCCATCGCCCCCGCGTCCAGCCTGCGCGGCAAGACGGCCGGCATCTTCGGCTTCGGCCAGATCGGCCAGGCCATCGCGCTGCGCCTGGCCGCTTTCGGCATCAAGGTCCGCTACTTCCAGCCGCGCGCCATTCCCGGCACCGACGTGCCGCGCGCGGCCTCCCTGCTGGCCCTGGCGCAGGAAAGCGATTATCTGATCGTCTGCGCGCCGGGCACGCCCGCCACGCGCAAGATCATCGACCGCAGCGTGCTCGACGCGCTCGGTCCGCAAGGCACCCTGATCAACATCGCCCGTGGCGCCCTCATCGACGAAGACGCCCTGATCGCCGCCTTGCAGGATGGCCACCTGGGCGCGGCCGGCCTCGACGTGTTCACGGATGAGCCACGCGTACCCAACGCCTTGCGCGCCTTGCCGAACGTGGTGCTGACACCGCACGTGGGCAGCCTGACCGTGGAGACACGGTATGCGATGGGGCAACTGGTGGTCGACAACCTGGCCGCGCACTTCGCCGGCTTGCCCTTGTTGACGCCAGTCAAACTATAAAAGTTCGCAGATAAACGTTTTAATCAAGCTTGAATGAAAGAGTAGCTATGGAATTGACAAAATCGCTGTTGCGCACGCGCGGCGGGCAGGACAGCGGCAAGGTGGGCATGATCGAGCTGTTCTTCGATCTGGTGTTCGTGTTTGCCGTCACACAACTGTCGCACGGCTTGCTGGCCCATCTGAGCGCCATGGGCTGGCTGCAGACGGGCTTGTTGCTGATGGCCGTCTGGTGGGTGTGGATTTTTACTTCGTGGATCACCAACTGGCTCGATCCCGAGCGCATTCCCGTGCGCATCAGCCTGTTCGCCCTGATGCTGGGCGGCTTGATCATGTCGGCCTCGATTCCCGAAGCGTTCGGCACGCGGGGCCTGGGCTTCGCGGGCGCCTATGTGGCCATGCAGGTGGGCCGGCCCCTGTTCGCCTGGTGGGCCGTGCGCCATGAAGCGCTGGCGCGCCGCCGCAATTTCCAGCGCATCGCCCTGTGGGCCGTGCTGTCCAGCATTTTCTGGATCGCCGGCGGTATAGCGTCGCCCGAACAGCGCATTTTCTGGTGGGCGCTGGCCCTGGCGATAGACCTGGCCGGGCCATGGATGCTGTTCGGCATACCCGGTCTGGGCCGCTCGACGACGGCCGACTGGGATGTCGATGGCAACCACATGGCCGAGCGTTGCGGCCTGTTCGTCATCATCGCCCTCGGTGAATCCCTGCTGGTGACGGGCGCCACGTTCGCGGGCCTGGAATGGACGGCCGCCAACTGGCTGGGCTTCCTGTCGGCCCTGGTCGGCAGCATCGCCATGTGGTGGATTTACTTTGACACGGGCGCCGAGGCGGGGCACCACCGCATCGCCCACTCGAAGGACCCGGGCCGCATCGCGCGCAAGGCTTACACATATATCCACGTGCTGATCGTGGGCGGCGTGATCGTTTCCGCCGTGGCCGATGAGCTGGCCCTCGTGCACCCGGACGAGGCGAGCTTCGCCGGCATCAGCGCCTTGCTGGGCGGCCCGATCCTGTATCTGCTGGGCAATGCGCTATTCAAATGGGTCAGCAGCGACCGCGCCGCGCCGCCGTTGTCGCATCTGCTGGGCATTTTGATCATCCTGGCGCTGATCCCGATGGCTTACGGCCGCCTGTATGCTCCGTTGACCCTGGCCTGCATCACCAGCTGCGTGCTGGTATTGGTGGCCGTATGGGAACATATGGCGCTGCGCCGTCCGCCGCCGGAAATCGATCCTTGATGCGCTATCCCTGATACTTGCCTGAACTTAGCCGGGCGGCGCGATGCCGTCCGGATCGCTGCGCGTATCGAGCTGCAGCTGCAGGAACGCCAGGTCCAGCCAGGCGCCGAACTTGGTACCCACCTGGCGCAGCAAGCCCACTTCCTCGAAACCCAGCTGCTTGTGCAGGGCGATCGAGGCGGTATTGCCCGCCTCGATGCCCGCCACCATCACGTGCTTGCCCAAGCCCTGCGCCCGCACGATCAGCTCCCTCATCAAGGCCTTGCCGACGCCGGCGCCGCGCCTGTCGGCGCGCACATACACGGAATGCTCGATGGTATGCCGGTAGCCCTCGAACGGGCGCCAGTCGCCGAACGAGGCGTAGCCGGCCACATGTTGTTGTGCATCGATGGCGACCAGCACCGGATAGCCGGCCTTCTCGCGGTCGGCCAGCCAGGCGGCGCGATTGGCCGCATCCACCGTCCGTTCATTCCAGATGGCTAAAGTATTGCTGACGGCATCGTTGTAGATGGCCGTGATGGCTTCGATGTCGCCCGCATGGGCATCGCGTATCTGCATGTTGCTCTCCTTGCCAAGCGTCTACTATAATGGACAAATCATAGATTGCCATCAGAAACTTGTCCAATAAAATTTTATAAATGTCCACTAAACCAGATGAATTGAACCAGCGTATCGGCGCCAGGGTGCGCCTCGAGCGGGAAAACCTGGGCTGGTCGCTGACGCAGCTGGCGGCCCGCTCGGGCGTGTCGCGCGCGATGGTGCACAAGGTGGAGCGGGGCGACTGCAGCCCCACGGCCACCTTGCTGGCGCGCCTGTCGGGCGCCTTCGACCTGAGCATGTCCGAACTGATCGCCCGCGCCGAGATGCGCCCAGGGCGCTTGCTGCGCCAGGCGGAGCAGCCCGTGTGGATCGACCCGCAGAGCGGCTATGTGCGGCGCCACGTGTCGCCCGCGTCCGACATGCCGCTCGACCTCGTGCATATTACCTTGCCGCCGGGCGCCGTGGTGGCCATGCCGGCCGCCGCCTATGTGGCGCGGCGTCAATTGATCTGGTCGCTCAGCGGCAGCCTCGTCTTCATGGAAGGGGACACCCGCCACGTGCTGGACGCGGGGGATTGTCTGGAACTGGGGCCGCCGGCCGACTGCGTGTTCAAGAATGAAACGGCCACGGCCTGCACCTACGCCGTGGCGGTATTGAAGAACTAAGGCTAAGCCAGCGCCGCCGCCCGCAACTGGGCGATGAAGGCGCGCGCGGCGGGCGCCTGTTCGTGGCGGCGGAAGGCCGCGGCGATCTCCGAGCTGATCTGCGGCGCCGCCAGTTCGCGGAATACCACGCCGGGCAATTGCACGCTGGCCATCACGGAGTGGGGCACGATGGCGCAGCCCACGCCCAGCGACACTTCCGTCAGCACGGCCACCAGGCTGCCGGGGCGCGACACCACCTGCGCCGAGAAGCCGCCGCGCCGGCTCACTTCCAGGGTGCCCAATTCCTGTTCCGGCACGATGAACGCCTGCTGCGCCAGCGCGGCCGGCCCGATCACGCAGGGGCGGGCCAGCGTGCTGTCCGCCTGCACGGCCAGCACGAAGCGGTCGCGCAGCAAGACGACGCTGTCGAGCCCATCCGGCAAGTGCAGGGGCGGGCGCACGAAGGCCAGATCCACCCGGCCCTGGTCCAGCAAGCCGGGCAGGGCATCCATCGGGTATTCGCGCGCGCCGATATGGATGCCGGGATGACTGGCGCGAAAGCGGGCGAACTGGTCTTGCAGCACGCCGGCATACGCGGCCGAGGCCACGTAGCCGATTGCCAGCCGTCCCAGTTCGCCCCGGCCCGCGCGCCGCGCCACTTCCTGCGCCTGCGCCAGCTGCGCCAGCGCGCGCGCCGCTTCCAGCACGAACAGCTCGCCGGCGGCCGTCAAGGCCACGGCGCGCTTGCTGCGCTGGAACAGGCGCGTGCCGAGCAGGCTTTCCGTTTCCTGCACCTGCTTGGTCAGCGCCGGCGGCGAAATGCCCAGTTCCGCCGCGGCCCGCGCGAAGTGCAGGCTGTGCGCGACGGCCAGCACGCAGCGGAAATGCCGCAGTTCCATCTCTTTTTCTGTATTCACCATGGGTGAATTATAAGCCGCTCATCTTATAACAGGAAATAATACAAGCCTGCTTACAATCGAGGCATGAAGAATACCGACTGGACCTTATATACGTGCTCGGGCGTGTGCGCACTGATCATGCTCGACACCAACGTGGTGGCCGTCTCGCTGCCCTCGATCGCCCGCTCGCTCAACGCCAGCTTCGTCGACGTGGAATGGGTGGTCAGCGCCTACATGCTGGCGTTCGCCTCGTTCCTGCTACCCGCCGGCAGCATCGCCGACCGCCTGGGACGGCGCAGGGTCATGCTGTGCGGCCTGGCCGTGTTCGCGCTGGCCTCGCTGCTGTGCGGCCTGGCGTGGACGCCGTTCGTGCTCAACGTGGCGCGCGCCGTCAAGGGACTGGGCGCAGCCTTGCTGCTCACGTCCGCGCTGGCCGTCATCGGCCACACCTTTCATGCGGAAAAGGAGAGGGCGCGCGCCTGGTCCGTGTGGGGCGCGGCCATGGGCGTGGCCATGACGGTGGCGCCCCTGTTGGGCGGCCTGGTGACGAGCGCCATCAACTGGCGCTGGATTTTCTATCTGAACCTGCCCGTCGTCGCCATATTGATGTTGCTGGTAAGCCGGCACGTGGATGAATCGAAGGATGCGTCCAACGCCAGCTTCGATCCGCTGGGCGCGCTGCTGTTTTCCGCCGGCCTGTTCTGCATCATCTGGGGCCTCATCGACGCCAGCGTGGCGGGCTGGTCCAGCCGCGCCACCATGCTGCGCTTTATCTCCGGCGCGGCGCTGCTGGCCGTGTTCATCGCCGTGGAACGGCGCCAGCGCGCCCCCATGGTCGATTTATCCCTGTTTGGCCGGCGCGTCTTCGTCGGCGCCGTGCTGGGCATGTTCGGCTACGCCATCGCCGCGCAGGTGATGATGACCTTTTTACCGCTGTATCTGCAGAACGCCTTCGGCTTTTCCGCTGTGCTGGCCGGCTGCGCCATGCTGCCGTTTGCCGTCGCCATGGTGGTGCTGTCGCGTCTGGCGCCGCGCGCCATGCGCCATCTGGACGACCGCGGCATTCTCGTCACAGGCTTGCTGATCGTCGCCGTCGGCAACGTGGCCACGGCGTTTGCCGCCGCCAGCCTGCAGTACGGCTGGGTGGCGGCCGGCATGGTCGTCACGGGGGCGGGCGCGGGTTTACTCAACGGCACCACGCAAAAAGCCATCCTCGCCTGCATCCCCCGCGAGCGCACGGGCATGGGTTCCGGCATCAGCACCACCACGCGCTTCGTCGGCATCGTGCTGGCCGTGGGCGCGCTGGGCGCCGTGCTGGCCATGCGCACGGCGGCCTCGTTCGAGCAACTGGCGTGGCTGCACGGCTTGAAGGCGTCGCCCGAAATGATCGGGCGCATCGTCGCCGGCAACGCGGCCGAGGCCTTTGGCCAGCTGCCGCCCGCGCTGCAGGCCGTGGCGCAGGAAGCGGCGCGCCACGCCTTCATCGACGGCTTTGCCAGCGTGCTGTACCTAGCCGGCGGCTTGGCGGCCGTGGCGGCGGCGCTGGTCTTCGTGCTGGCGCGACCCGTGCAAACAACGGGAAAAGTGTAACTGTTTAGTAATATCAGCGTGCGCCGCCCGCACTTGTAATATGATGCCATCGAGCAATACATGGCAATCATATAACTACCGCAGGTAATCCTATGCGCAGAAAACGCATCATCATCACCAGCGTACTGGTGGCCGTCATCGGCGTGGCCGCTCCCCTGAGCCTGGCCTTTTACCTGTCCTCCGTGCGCGCCGAGCAGGGCGAGCAAGAACGCCTGCGCCTGCTGGCCGGTTACGCGCTCGAGCGCGCCCACCGTTCCATCGCCTCGGCCAGCATGGCCCTGCGCAGCGCCGATGCGCTGGACTTGGCGCCGTGCTCGGAAGCGCATATCCAGCAATTGCGCCGCATCACCATGACCACGCGCAGCATCGACGATATCGGCTATGTGGAAAACGGCTTGCTCAAATGCACCTCCACGGGCATCGAGGAGACGCGCATCGCCATCACGCCCGCCGACTTCACGCTGGCCAATGGCATGGGCCTCGATTTCAACCTGCGCCCCGTCGTCAGTGGCGGCAAGCGCATGGTGGGGTTGTCCTACCGCGCCTACAAGGTGCTGATCGATCCCGTGCGCTTTTCCGACGTCATCGTCGACAGCGACATCCAGATGGCCGTGGCCATCGGCAGGGAAGGCGTGCTCGACACCTTGCACCATCCCGATCCGGCGCAAGTGCAGGCCTTGCTTGCCGGAAAACCCACGGCGGGCGACCTCACGCACGATGGCAGCATCCATGCGACGCTGTACCGCGACGGCTTGACGGCCGTCATGATCGAGCCGCGCAGCAAGCTGAACGACAGGCTGCGGCGCGAACAATTGCTGCTCTTGCCGCTGGGCCTGCTGATGGCCGCCTTCATCGTCGGCATCGTCGTGTGGCTGTCGCGCCGCCGCCTGTCGCTGCGCGGCGAACTGGAAACGGCCGTCGAGCGGCGCGAATTCTTTGTCCATTATCAGCCGATCATCGCGCTCGACACGGGCGTGTGCGTGGGCGCCGAGGCGCTGATCCGCTGGCGCCGTCCCGATGGCAGCATGATACGGCCCGACCTGTTCATCCCCGTGGCCGAGGAAAGCGAACTCATCCTGCCTATCACCGACCAGGTGATCGCTTGCGTCATCGCCGACATGCGCGCCGCGCTGCTGGCCGACCGCGAGCTGCACATCGCCATCAACCTGTGCGCCAGCGACATTGAAACGGGCAGGGTGCTCGACGTGCTCGAGCGTGCCCTGGCCGGCACCGGCATCGAGGCGCAGCAGATCTGGCTGGAAGCGACGGAGCGGGGTTTCATCAACGTGGAAGCGGCGCGCGCCACCATCGAAAAGGCGAGAGCGCGCGGACACGCCGTGGCCATCGACGACTTCGGCACCGGCTATTCCAGCCTGTCGAGCCTGCAAAACCTGCCGCTCGACGCCTTGAAAATCGACAAATCCTTCGTCGACACCATCGGCACGGACGCGGCCACCAGCAGCGTCACGCCGCACATCATCGACATGGCCCGCACCCTGAACATGCTGATCGTGGCCGAAGGCATCGAAACGCAGCGGCAAGCCGATTATTTGCTGGAACGCAAAGTCGAATTCGGTCAGGGCTGGCTGTTCGCGAAGGCGCTGCCGGCCGCCGAATTCCTCGGTTTTTACGCCACCCGCCGCATGCCGACTGCCACATGAGCCAGCCACGCTTTCCCTCTCCCTTGCAGCCGCTGCGCGTACCCGGCGGCTGGCACATCACCGTCAACACCCTGTTCGAGGTGGAGCCGGGGCCGGACACCATGCAATGGTTCAGCAGCGCATTGCTGCTGTGGGGCAGCTGCCGGGATACCGGTTACTGCTTCAATTCGCATTTCGAGCCGGAAGACGATCCGCAGGGCGAATTCGTGCTGGAGATGGGCAAGGTGGCATACGACCGCCACGGCAAGATCGTCCAGGGCAGCGACGCCTTCCTGGGCGAGTTTCGCACGCGCAGGAAGGCGGAGTTTGTCGCGCGGGTCGAGCAATTCATGCAGGACCCGGCAGCTTGAACGCTACGGTTTGCGCGGCAAGACCGTGTCCTGCCCGCCTTGCTTGAGCACGGCGCTGGCGATCTTGCCCGCCGCATCGCGCGTAAACACCAGTTCCGCGTCGATGGCGCGGAAAAAGAATTGGTCTTTTGCGTTGGCAAACAGGGGCGCCGAGCCCATGCCCGTGCCGGCCGCTTCCAGGCCCCGCTTGCCCAGGGTCACCGTCAAGGTGAAATCGGTGCCCATTGGATACTCGCCCACGTACTCGCTCAAGGCGGCGCGCGGCACTTCGATGGCCGTTTGCGGCTTTTTCAGCGGCGGCAAGGGCGTGCCGGGCAGCAAGGTGGACAAGCCCAGGGCGTCGACATCGCGCGCCGTGTTCGTCAACACCACCACGCCCCGCTTGCCGTCCGTCGTGAACGCCGCATAGCTGCTGTAGCCGCCCGTCTGGCCGCTGTGCCAGGCGTAGCCGTGTCTCTGTCGCTGTTCCAGCAGCCAGGCCAGGCCGATTTTCGTGTCGCCGTCCGGCGCAACCGGCCGCTGCGGCTGGATCGCCAGCGCATACGGGCGCAGCGGCTTGAACATATACGCTTGCAGGTAGGCGACCATGTCGCGCGCGCTCGAATACACGCCGCCGGCCGGCGCCACCACGTTCAAGTCCCAGGCGGGCGTGGGCTCGCCAGACAGCAAATGGCCGGGCGCCAGACGCGCCAGCATGCCGTGCTTGGGCTGGTTTGAGGTGGAACGCATGCCCAGCGGCACGGCGATGCGCTTTTGCAGCAGCGCTTCATAACTGCTGCCGGCCTGCTCGGCCAGGGCCGTGCCCAACACGGCGTAGCCGATGTTCGAGTAGTCAAATGTCGTGCCCGGCGCGCGCGGCAGCTGGTAGGCGGCGAGAAACTGCCGCTGCTTCGCCGCCGTGTAATCGGCATACGGATTGGCGGGGTCTTGCGGCGCGAAGTTGTCGGGCAGGCGCGGCAGCGAAGAATAATGCGTGGCCAGGTCGAGCAGGCTGATCGTTTTGCCGTCGAAGGCAGGCACCGTATAGCCCGGCAAGAATGCCGCCACGGGCGCGTCGAGTTTCACCTTGCCCTCGACGACGGCGTCGGCCAGCAGCAAGGCCGTCATGGTCTTGGTGACGGAACCGATCTGGTAGACGGTGTCGGCGCCCGGTTTGATGTTCTTGCCTGCATGCACGCTGCCAAAACCGTAGACGGCGCTGTCCTTGCCGTCAATCACGGCGATGACGATGCTGGCGTGCATGCCCGTGCGCGTGAGCGCTTCCGCGCGCTGGCGCACGGCGTCGTCCAGCATGGGCGCGGCCAGGGCGGCGCCGCCGGCGAGGCAAAGGGGAAGGAGGGCGAAAGCGGGTGTCATGGTTAACCTTGTCCAGAGTGGATCGAAGGCACGCCGGCGTCTGCGGAAGGCGGCTGGCATGCCTGGTGAAGGATACGGGCCGAACATGAAGGTTGCCTGAGTTTTATGTTTGCTGGTATGTCAACGCTTGCGTTTGCTCAATGTTCAGCCATCGGCGCTTCCAGCAGGCACGCCAGCTGCGCGCGCATGTCGGCGGACATGCATTGCAGCAATTGGCCGCGTCGGCGCGCATCTCCCCGTTTCTTTGACGGCACGTCGGCCAGGTCCGGTGCCCGGTAGGGCGCGCAGGGCAAGTGATAATTGCCGTCGCGCATGCGCAAGGCATGCAATTCCTGCCACGCCAGGTCGTAATCGGCGGCGATATGGCGCCGGCGCCGCGCATTCAGGGCGATGCGGTTGTCATTGCTGATCAAAAACAGATTATTGCAGGCAAAAAAATCGCCAAAATCGCGCAGGGCCGTCACCATCAGGTTTTTCGGGCGGCAACCGTGCAGCGCCCGCGTGGCTTGCTTGACGGCCAGCTTGCCCGCCTCGCTGCGCAAGCCTTGTAGCGCGCCCAGCTGCAGGGACACGCCATCGGCGCGCGGCACGAACAAAAAGCTGGCCAGGTACAGAGGCTGGCCATCGCGCGTCAGGCGCAGGCACAATTCGCCTTCGCGGTGGCTGTCGTGGATGGCCGTCAGCTGCAAGCGGTACAGCGCCCCATCCTTGCCTTCGAACGCGGCCAGCACCACGGGCTGGCACGCGGCCCGCTCGACCAGAGAGCGTGCCCCGGCCTGCCACAGGAAGCGGTAATGGCCTTCCAGCAAGACCAGTCTATCCGCGCAACCGAGCTGGCGCGACGCGTATGGCCGGTAAATCTTGAAGCGCAGGCAGGGATGCAGCTGCGCCAGCGAACTCAGACCGGGCATGCTGCCGAGAAAAGCTTGCCAGCGCGTGCGCTGGCGGGGGAAGAAGAGAGCGCCCAGCGCCGCTTTCAGGCGGTGGCCGCTGGCGGAGGTTGGTGGCACGGCGGGTGGCACGGCGGCGCCGTGGCGCAGGGGTAAAGCGATGTCATTCATGATTCAGCCGGAAAAGGGCAGGCGCTGCACAATGAGAGCCTTGCCAATCTGAATGCTACGTGGGCCAGGTGAATTTCATATTAAGAAGTGGACGATTGCTCGGCCGCAGTCCGGCCCCGTAGCCAGCCGCGGTATCTGGCACCACTGGAAACGGATGCGCGCCGGGGCGGGGAGGTGCTAGGATGGAGCCCTCGGGTGTTACGCAAACGCGCACGGGGACAGGCAGGCCAGGAAAGGAGATCACGCCATGAAAAAAACAGAGCCAGGCACGCAGCCCGACGAGGGCGCGGCGAGCGCGCAGTCCGCTAGCAGTCTGATCGACGCGAAGATCGCGTCCCTGCACGACTGGCGCGGCAAGACCCTGGCCGCCGTGCGCGCGCTGATCCGCCAGGCGGACCCGGAAGTGGTCGAGGAAGTCAAATGGCGCGGCGTGCCCGTCTGGTCGCATGCGGGCATGATTTGCACGGGCGAAACCTACAAGCTGGCCGTGAAACTCACCTTCGCCAAGGGCGCCGCCTTGCCCGATCCGGCTGGCCTGTTCAATGCCAGCCTGGACGGCAGCACGCGCCGGGCCATCGACCTGCACGAAGGCGAGCATCTCGACACCGAGGCGTTCAAGGCGCTGATACGCGCCGCCGTGGCGCTGAACACGGCGCCGAAACCAAAACGGACTTCTGTTTGAGACACTATTTATATATCTGGCACGACCCGATCCAGCGCATGCTGGTCGCTTCCGGCATCGAATTCAAGGATGTCATCCCCGCGCTTCGGCACGCGGACGGCATCGTGCTGCGCAGGGGCAGTGCGGGAACGATCAAGAAGCCCGCCGCCTTCCAGACCCTGGGGCGGCAGCAACTGCCAGCCCTGGCGCATGAAGACATGTCCGCCTGGGGCAGCCATGCCTGGGCCGATTGGCGCGGCGCAGCGCCGGCCTCGCTGGACGCGGACGTGGCCGCGACGCTCGACCACCGGGGTCCGCTCGCGCCGCTGCCCGCCTTGCGCAGCCGCTTCCTCGCCTTTGCCCATGACGATGGCTGGTATCTGAAGCTGTTGTATGCGGCATGGGACGACGTGACGGCCTTGCTCGCCGACGTCATCCCGCCAGCGCTGGGCACGCTTGATCTGGATGCCCTGCAACGGGGAGGCGACGGCTACTGGCTGCAAGACGGCACACTGCAGGTGGAACTGAAAACCCACGATATCGACAGCGTGTTGAACCGTCGCCTGTAGCGAAGGAACAGTGCGCCAGCCGTGCCACTGATTCGTCCCTGCTCCAGCGCGGACACGGTCTCCTGCAGCGCCATCCTGGCCCTGTTATGCGCGCGCGGGCTGGGTCGAAGTCGCTGGTGACGGCGGTGTAGACGCCATGGGTGCGTGGATACGTGTGGGCTACCGTGCCGGGCAGGGATAGTTTTCAGCATGGAGTTCCCAGCCCATGTCGGCGGGTTCAAACATCGCGCTTCGCCTTGCCATCCATGAGCAGGGCCAGCCTGGCCGCCATGCCGGCATTGTCGCGCAGCAAGCCATCGCGCTCCTGCGCCAGGCTTTCCACCTTCTGCTGTGATGTCTGGGACTGTTCCGCCAGCATGTCGAGCTGGCGGTCTTGCGCGGCCAGCGCCACCTTGGCGTCGTTCAGCGCCAGCAGGGCCGTATCGAGCTTGGCCAGCAGGGCGTCGGCGGAGGCGGCCGCCTGCAGGTATTGATATTCGAATTGGTCGCGCTCGGGCCGCACGGTGGCCAGCGCCGCGCGGTCGGCCGCCGCTTCGCCGGACAAGCGCGTGTGCTCCGTCTGCAACTGCGCCAGGCGCATGTCCTGCTGCACCAGCGTCGCTTGCTGGCCTTGCACACGCTGCTGCAGCTGCGCATTTTCCTGTTCCAGCCGGCTGATACGTTGCTGCGCCTGCGCGCGCTCCTCGCTGCGCTGGGCGGCGGCCGCTTCCTGGTAATGGTCGAACTGCGAGCGCACCTGCGCCAGCTGGCGGTTCAGGGCCGCGATTTCCTCGCCGCGGTCGGCCAGGCGCTGCGTCAGGCCCGCGTTATCGCTGTGCAAGGTGGCCAGGGTGACGGCGCGAAAATGGTGTTCTTCCTTCAGTTGCGCCAGCGCATGCTGGGTGGCGCGCAATTCCTGGGTGAGAGCGGCGCGCGCCTCCGTCAGTTTCAGGCGTTCCGTTTCCGTCTTCTTCAACTTCTCCAGCGCGGCGTCCAGTTCGACGCGGTTTTCCCGCATGCCCGTTTCCAGCTGCTGCGCCACGTCGCGCTGCTGCTTGTCGTACACGCCACGCATCGCCTCCATCAGTTCGGCCGGCAAGCCTGCTTCCGTTTTGACGGCGCCCACGCCCTGGAACTCTTCCTTCCAACGTTTCAGCAGGGGAGCGATGGTGCTCTTGCTGCCCGTGCTGCCCAGCGCTTCGCGCACGCTGTCGACCGTGGGATTGCGCCCATCGGCAGCGACGATTTGGGCTGCTTTCATAACATCAGAGTACAAAATGCCGGTGCGGGCCATAAAATCACCTATGAGCGAAATTTAGTAACGTATTACATGATACGTAATATCGCATAATATTACGATATAAATTTTAAGAATATTTGAAAAATATAAGCTGCGATAAGGTTGCTTATCGTGTGTTAAGGGGGTGGTTTGCATGCTATTCTGCGTATTTCCCAGTACACCAGCCCGATTTCAGCGATTCCATGCCCGATTTGCCCCTTTCCAAACGCCGTGTCGCCGCGCCCAAAAGCGCCGCCTTGGCTCCTGTGCCGTTACACGGCGCCCTGATCGATGCGGAGCTGGCCGCGCGCCACCAGGCGTTTCTCGCCGCCGCCACGTCGGACAACACGCGCCGCACCTACCGTTCCGCCATCCGCCACTACCAGGCCTGGGGAGCGGCGCTGCCCGCCGACGAGTCCACCGTCATCCGCTACCTGATGGCGTATGCGGACAGCCTGAACGCGCGCACCCTGGCCCTGCGCCTGACGGCCCTGTCGCAATGGCATGTGTATCAGGGCTTTGCCGACCCGGCATCCACGCCCACCGTGCGCAAGACCCTGGCCGGCATCGCCCGCCTGCACGGCAAGCCGAAGAAGAAGGCCAAGGCCTTGCCGCTGGAAGACCTGGAGCTGATCGTCGCCAGGCTGGCCGCGCTGGGCAGCGTCAAGGCCTTGCGCGACAGCGCCTTGCTGCAACTGGGATTTTTTGGCGGTTTCCGGCGCAGCGAACTGGCGGGATTGGCGGTGGAAGACGTGAGCTGGGAGCCGCAGGGCATGGTGATCACCTTGCCCCGCTCGAAAACGGATCAGCTGGGGGAGGGCATCGTCAAGGCGATCCCATTTGGCGATGGCGTCTGCTGCCCGGCCACGGCCTTGCGCGCCTGGCTGGCCGCGGCGCACATCCGCACGGGGCCGCTGTTGCGCCCCGTCAATCAGTGGGGCCATGTGAGCGCGAAAGCGCTGCACGCGAGCAGCATCAACACGATCCTGGCCAGCTGCGCCAGGCTGGCGGCGCTCGATTACGTGCCGGAACTATCGAGCCACAGCCTGCGCCGGGGGATGGCCACCAGCGCGCACCGGGCAGGCGCCGATTTCCAGGCCATCAAACGCCAGGGCGGCTGGCGCCACGACGGCACCGTGTATGGCTATATAGAGGAGGCAGGGCGCTTCGAAGAGAATGCGGCCGGGAGTTTATTGAAGGCGAAGAAGAAGCCGACGGGCTGAGGGCGTCCGGCAAGACCTTGCAGCGCGCCTTCAGCAGGTGACGGAGCTCCTGATGATAATCATGGGTGCTGCTGCTGGTAGAGAAGCCAGGTGAATACTGCCATGATCAGCAGAGAGAATAGGGCGCTGATGAACAGTATTCGTTGTGCGCGGGGCTGTCCAATCACGATCCCCAAGAGTCCAGCCCATGTTATTGGCAAGATCGCATAGATGACGACTGACACGATTTTTAGCGAGTTGGAGCATGATTCGCGACACACGTTGGTCTTTGCAACGACCTCAACCGCATGAGGCACCATATCGAATGCGATGCCAACCAGGAAGCCGAGGACAATAAAGGCGATCTTTTTAGCCAGCATTTGACCTCAAATAAAGGGATTCATTTCGAATTCCGAAGGCGAGACCTGGGCGACAGAAGCCATTTCAAACTCCATACTTGTTGTGAACAGCGGCTTTAAGCTCAGCCTGCGCCAAGCCTCCTCGCCGCCAAAATTCAAAAAAATACTCCAATGTTTCGGCAGGAGCGCCAATATCCATGGGATGCAAGACGCAGATGGCAGTTCTTATTTTTAAAACATCTGGCTCGTCCGATTGATCGCGTCCTTCGATTGCCCGCCAGAGGCGTACACGCTCAGCAATGACTTCCTCGGCCGTCGCCGCGCCGGTGATGTACCGATTCGCCACAACTGCGACTGATTTAGCAGCCTCAGTCAAAATGAGCTTGACGCCTTGAGGTCAGGTTTCCAAAGGCTTGCCATCGACAAGTAGGCGTAATCGTTCACCTGAAAAGCCAGCCCGGTGGCTTCCGTAAATAGCCTTGCCGATAGAATCGTAGTATATCGAATCGCTGGCCTCGATAGAAACGGTCACGCCCGATTTTTCGGGACACATTTTTTCAAGAGCTTCCGCAACATCACTTGTTGAACGTAGTTTTACGCCATTCAAGTCCACGCCCTCATTATCAGAAATTTGCAGAACAATTATTTCACCCACAATGGTTGCTCCAAAAATTCAACGAAGTGATGCTTCAGTTCTTACCTTGGCGGGCTGCCGCTTCTGGCAGATAGCGGCCTGCCAGAATGCTGCAGTGTATGGCATTGTTGCTCTTTTGAAAAGCAAAAGACCGGAGCATGGCGGGATAGCTGGCAGCATGCCGCCGAACCAGCTATACAAGCAGCCATCCTCGGCATTGCGCCGCCGGTCGAATTCAGGTATCGAGCATCTGCCAGGCATCCGCGATGCTGCCGGGCCGTATCATGCGGCCGCTTGTTCCCGGGGGCGGATGATCATGCAGGTGGCGGTCGCGTGCGCGTAGACTTTGCCGGCTTCGTCGCGGATCGTGCCTTCGGAAATGACCAGGTTGCGTCCCGCATTGATGACTTTGCCTTCCGCGTAGACCGTCACGTTGAAGGGCAGGGGGCGGCACATCTTGATGTTCAGGTCCGTCGTGCCGTAGCTTTCGCCAGCAGGCAAGACCGTGTGCGTGGCGCAGCCCGTGACCGTGTCGAGCACGGTGGCGGCGAAACCGCCGTGCACGCCGCCCATGGGATTGGCGTGGTTTTCATTCGCCGTCGCCGTGAAGACGACCCTGCCATGCTCGATCGTGTGCGCATCCATGGGCATGGTTTTGGAAATGCCGGGGCGGGGAAACAGGCCTTGCGCGAAAGCTTGCATCAGTTGCAAGCCGGTCATGTCGTTGGGGTGCATGCTAACTCCTGTGGGGGGATGGATGGGTTAAATGTCTTGCTGGAAACGCAGGCGCGAAGCGTGCAGCAGGAAGCGGGCGACGACGGCCAGCTCTTCTTCGCTGAAACCTTGCTTCAGTTGTTCATTCAGGCTGTCGAGCAGGGGCAGGGCGGCGGCCAGCACCTCGCCACCCTTGGGCGACATGTGCAGGGTGCCGGCGCGCGCGTCGAGCGCCGACTGGCCGCGCACGATCAGGCCGTTTTCTTCCATGCGCGCCACCAGGCCCGTGACGGCCGAGTTTTTCAGTTGCAGCGCCCGCCCCAGATCCTTCAATTGGCAGCCTTCCTCTCCCTTCAGGGCGAACAGGGCGACCACTTGGGTGCCGGAAAATCCCAGTTCGCTGGTGAAGACGGCATCGGCCGAGCGGAACAGGTTCTGGCGCGCCAGGTTGAGCAGATTGAACAGGCGCGGCGAACGCTCGCCCAGCGGACAGGCCGCGGCATCGGAAAGGTCTGGGGTGGGGGCGGTATTGGTACGCATGCGAAGTATACTACTACGTATGCGTAATAAATCAAGCGTAAATTGTCAGTCGCTCAGTCGCGCGGTGGGCATCCGATATAGCGCGCGCGCGGGCGTATCAGCGCCGCGCTGTCTGCCTGCTCGACGGCATGCGCGATCCAGCCGGCCGAGCGGGCCAGCGCAAACACGCTCATGCCCGCGCCCTCGGGCCAATCAAACGCCAGTTCCATGGCGGCCAGCGCCAGGTCGGCATTCGGCTTTACTTCGAGCAACTCGCCCGCCGTGGCGCACGCGGCCAGGATGGCGGACAGTTGCGGGGACCCGTGCGTCATCGCTGCCAAACGCTCGAGCAGATACGCGGCGCGCGGGTCGCCTAGCGGATACAGCGGATGGCCGAAACCGGCGAATGCCGGCGCGATGGCCGCGTAGTACTTGCCGATGGCTGCCCTGGCGTCCGGCCCGGCCAGCGCCTGCGTCAGCATGCGCCGGGCCGCCGCGCTACCGCCGCCGTGCTTGTCTCCGGACAAGGCCGCCAAGCCCACGCCCAGCGCGGCCGGCAGGCTGGCACCCGTCGACGCCACGCAGCGCACGGCAAAGGTCGACGCATTCAATTCATGGTCGGCCAGCAGCACGAGAGTGGCGCGCAGCAATTCAGTCTGGTTCGCATCGGCGTTCCACGCATTGGCCAGTTGCCGGTGCAGCGGCAGGGCGGATGGTGCCGTCTGCAGCAGGGCGGCGGCCAGCAGGCGCATCAGTACCGGGCCGGAGTGCAGCGCGTGCGGCATGTCCGCTGTCGTCAGCATGGCCATGGCCAGCATGGCGCGCGCCAGCGGCGGCGCATCGGGCGCGCTGGCCAGCCCTGGCGACAGGATGGGCGCGTCTTGCCGGAAATAGTCATTTTCACCATCGTCCCACAACAGGCCGGCGGCAGCTTCCAGCGTGGCGTGCCGGGCCAGCGCCGTCGCATCGCGGCCCCGGTACAGCAGCCGGCCATCGAGAATGTGGGAAATGCGCGTCTCCAGCACGGGCAAGCCCCAGTGCATGGCGGCCACGGCCGTCTGGCCGCCCCGTTTTGCGTCATTTTTACGGGCCGCCAGGCGCAGCACGTCTTCCTGCGGATAGCGCTTGCGGCGCGATGCACCATTGCTGACGGACGCAAGCAAACCCCGGCTCACATAGGAATACAGGGTGGGCAGGCTGACGCCCAGCAGGCGCGCCGCGTCAAGGGCGGACAGATCGTTGTTCATGGCGGCCATTGTAGCGTTTGTCACTTTATATTGATTGATGGAATCAAGATTGACGGCCCGGGTGGCGCCTCACTAGACTGATGCCTTTCCAGGAGTCTGCATGAGCACATTTACCATTCGCACCCTGCGCCGAGACGACGCCGCGCCACTGCTGGCCTTCGAGCAAGCCAACCGGGCCTGGTTCGAGCGCCATATCGACGGGCGCCCGGACGATTTCTACAGCATCGACGGCATCCACGCGCACGTCGCGCAATTCCTGGATCAGCACGCGCAGGGGTGCATGCACCCCTGCGTCATCGTCGACGAGCACGGGCAATTGATCGGGCGCGCCAACCTCAAGGATATTGACGGGCAGGCGCAGACGGCCGAAGTCGGCTACCGCATCGGCGAGCGGCAGGCGGGCAAGGGCCTGGCCACGGCCGCGCTACGCCACTTAATTGATCTGGCGCAAGACGAATGGCGGCTGGCCAACCTGTGCGCCTATGCCATCGACGGCAATGCGGCGTCGATCCGCGTGCTGGAGCGCTGCGGTTTCGTGCAGGGAACGGCCGTGCCCGATATTGCCTTGGTGGCTGGCAAGGCCGTCGATGGCCACCGGTTTGCGCTGGCTTTGCGGGCGGCTGGGGTAGACTCTGCCCTATGTTAAATATGCAAAGTTGCCAGATATGAATCAGGAAGCCTCAAAACGCATCATCGTCATCGGCGCCGGCATCGTCGGCGCGTCGCTCGCTTACCACCTGGCCAGCAAAGGTGCACAAGTCACCGTCGTCGAGGCGGGCGGCATCGCTTCCGGCGTGACGGGCACCTCGTTTGCCTGGATCAACGCGTCCTGCGCGGGGCCCGACCCCATCGCGGCCCTGCGCGGCGGCGCCATCGCCGCCTGGCGCCGGCTGGAAACGCACGTGCCTGGCTTGACGCCGCGTTGGCATGGCGCCTTATCGTATGGCACGCAGGATGGGCGCGTGTCGCCCGAGTCCGTAGTGGTAGGCCGACCCCGCATCGCCCAGCTGGAACCGCAGTTGCGGAAGCCGCCTGCACAGGCCGTGTACGAACCGGAGCAGGGCGCCCTCGACGCCGTCGCCGCGACGCACGCCTTGCTGGCGGCGGCCCGGGCGCTCGGTGCGACGGCCCTCACGCAGACGCCCGTGCTGGGCTTTGCCGTCGAGGACGGTCGCGTGACGGGCGTGGAAACGGCCACGGGCCTCATCGAGGCCGATATGATCGTACTGGCGGCAGGCACGGGTACCGCTGCGCTGGCGCAGAAACTGGGCGCCAGCTTGCCGATTCACGCCTCGCCCGCCATCTTTCTACGCTATCAGGCGCCGCCCGGTCTCGTGCGCGGCATTATTTCCAGCCATGTCATGGAAGTGCGGCAGGCCGAAGACGGCACCATGCTGGCTGCGGAAGATTACCTGGACGACGCGCCGGAAAACCAGCCCGCCGCCATCGCGCAGCGCACGGCTGGCGCGATCCGCAATGAACTGGAAGGCGCCGAGGCCATCGCGCCGGAGTTCGCCTGCATCGGCCTGCGCCCCATGCCCTCCGATGGCGTGCCCGTCATCGGCTACTTGCCGCAGGTGGAAGGCGTGTACGTGTGCGCCATGCATCCGGGCGTGGTGCTGGCAGGCATCGTGGGCCAACTGGCCAGCGGGGAAATCGTCACTGGCGAGCCAGCGTCAGCCCTGGAGGCTTGCCGGCCCGCGCGTTTCCTGGCGTGACTGTGCGCTGATTCCTACGGCACAGGCACGACAAAGACGGGCAGGATGAACGGCGCAGGCTCCTGCTCATCGCCTTCCTCCGACGGCTCCTGCATATAGTGCTCGTTGCGCCAGTCCCCGTTCACCACGCGGTCGGCGATCAACGCCAGATCCTGCGTTTCGCGCAGCGCGCAGCGAAACGGCAGCCGCCCATGCGAGCGCGACACGAGGCTGAAGCGCAGCTGGCGGCATTGCGCATCGTGCCAGCAATAGAACAGCATGTCCTCGCCTTTGAGTGCGCTGCTGCGGGCCACGATCACCTGGCCGATGAACTCGACGATATCGGCCACATGAATCTGCGGCGTCTCCTCGTCCGTGGGCGAAAAGCTCCACATATTGGTTCTGGCTTCTTGATTGATGTCGTCGGGATTGATCTCCACGGCATCGTCTTTCGCCATGGCGAACCAGTTGCTTACGACGGTTGAATGAATCATGTAAAGTTTTCAGTACTTATTAATATTTGTTTATTCGCGCACAAGCGGCTGGAAGATGCCGACGCGTCCATTCATCCGCGACATCGCCCATGGTTTTGGCGACGCCATCGCCTATCCAGGCCATGAAATCACGGTCAAGCTTGAATTCGGGACCGCACTGCTCCAACAGGAAGCGCCGGACGTTTTGCGTGTTTTTATAGTGGGCGTCGACGGCAGTATGCCGGGTGATGAGGTCGCCATGCCAATTGACATTCATGCTGTGTCCCTTTGTTTCATCTTTTGGCTATATTCTCATGCCATCGAAATGTCCGCGCCAGCTTTTCCTTCATTGAATGAGCAGAACGAGCGCAGCACGCGTCACCCCCTCGGCCCATCCGCCAGCAACTCCGCCAGCCTGGTCGTCAGCCACAAACTCGTCTCGCTCAGTTTCTTGCCATGAATCGATAAGCGCCGCACGGGCAAGCGCGACAAAGCCAGCGCAGGGCAGGGCACTTCCTGCAGATATCCCTTGTAGTTGTCGTAATTGGCGATGTTCAGCGGCAGAATCGCCCAGCCCAGCTCGTCCGCGACCATTTCCGCGATGCTGTAGAAACTGTCGGAGAACCACACGGCTGGGCTGAAGGCGTGTTCGCGGTTCAGGTCGGAATCCATGATCAGCTGGCGGTAGCGGGTCAGCTCGTTGCGGCTCACTTCCTGACCGTGCGCCATCGGGTGGCCCTTGGCCACGAACACGCCTTGCGCCACGCTGCCGATGTGCTGCTGCTCCAGCACGGGAGATATCGGGCCGCGGTCGAAGTGGAAGGCCACGTCGGCTTGCTGCTGCTCCACGTACTGCGCCACTTCCGACGCCGTGGCGTTGAGCATCACCAGTTCCAGCGCCGGGTAGCGCGCCGCCAGTTCCTTCACCAGGGTGCTGATGGCCAGGTAGGGCAGGGCTTCGTCCAGCGCCAGGGTCAGCTGGGCTTCAGGAGCGGCACTCAAGAGCTGGGCGCGCAGTTGCAAGCGCTCCGCCTGGCGCAGCAGTTCGCACGCTTCCAGGTGCATCACCTTGCCCGCTTCCGTCAGCACGGCGCTACGCCGCGAACGGTCGAACAGTTCCACGCCGAATTCCGCTTCCAGCAGAC
The DNA here is from genome assembly GCF_009208735.1 of Janthinobacterium rivuli. Taxonomy (GTDB): domain Bacteria; phylum Pseudomonadota; class Gammaproteobacteria; order Burkholderiales; family Burkholderiaceae_D; genus Janthinobacterium. Next base: position 72,877 of record NZ_WFLJ01000005.1, read on the forward strand.
CGATCGAGGTGCTGACCACCGATTGGGCGCGGCCCAGCCGGCGCGCCGCGCCCGAGAAAGAGCCGGCCGCAACGGCCGCCTCGAAGTAGCGCATTTGTTCCAAAGTCCAGTGCATGGCATCAACCTATCTGTTTTACAGATGGATTTTAACTTGAATGCCATTCCAGGGCGACATAAAATGCTTTTACATGTTCAATAACACGAGATCCGCCATGAAAAACGCCCAAGCCAATTCCCCCGCCATCAGCTTTGCCTGGTGTCACGACGCCACCGCCGAAGATACCTTGTGCAAGTTATATCTTGACAATGTCAGCGCCGACTATATCTCCCATTCGGAGCTGCAGGGCGAGCGCGCCGATGCGCCCGGCAACTGGCGCGCGGACTTGCCTGAGGTGATACGCGGCGAAATCCGCGCCGCCCTGTCGCACGACTGGGCGCATGGCGATTCGACCCTGCTGGCAGTTGCCACGTCGGATGATGCCATTGTCGGCATGGCGCTCGTTTCCATCGACACCCGCCAGCGCGCCTCGAAATCGTTCGCCGCGCTGGACGACCTGGTCTTGCTGCCGTCCGTGCGCGGCAGCGGCATCGGCAGCCAGCTGGTGGAGTGGGTGGCAAGCGAATTGCGCAACCACGGCATCGCCCGTTTGTTCCTCGAATGCGGCGCGCACAACCTGACGGCGCAGACCTTCTTCCAGGGCCGTGGCTTCAAGCAAGTATCCGTCGTCATGCTGCGCGAACTCGACGCGCCCGCAGTGTCCGCTGTGGTGGATGACAAGGATGGCGACCGTGGCTGACGCCCGCCGCCCCCGACCAGCCCAGGCCCGTGGCAGCCTGGAACGTAAATATTTGCGCAGCACCAAATTCATTCAAACCGATAGTTGTTAAAAGTTACACTAAAATCACACGAGTTGTTTATGCATCCAATGAAAAAATGGCTGACGCTGGCCATCGTCTCCAGCGCCCTGTTCCTGATCGTGGTCGACATGACCGTGCTCTACACCGCCTTGCCCGCGCTGACGCGCGACTTGCAGGCCACTTCCTCGCAAAAACTGTGGATCATCAACGTGTACGCGCTGGTCGTCTCCGGTCTGTTGCCCGGCCTCGGCACCCTCGGTGACCGCTTGAGCCACAAACCCGTCTTCCTCGCCGGCCTGGCCGTGTTCGGCATCGCCTCGCTGTGCGCCGCGTTTTCGCCCGCGCCGGAATGGCTGATCTTTGCCCGCGTGCTGCTGGCCATCGGCGCCGCCTTGATGATGCCGGCCACCTTGTCCATCATCCGCCTGACCTTTACGGACAACCGCGAGCGCTCGTTCGCCATCGGCGTGTGGGCGGCCATCGCCTCCGGTGGCGCCGCGTTCGGCCCCGTGCTCGGTGGTTTCCTAATGGAACATTACTGGTGGGGTTCTGTCTTCCTGATCAACGTGCCCATCGTCCTGCTGACCCTGGTGCTGGCCGCCGTTGTCCTGCCGAAACGGGCCGGTAACCGCGACAAGCCGTGGGACCTGAAGGGCTCGCTGCAAATCATGATGGGTCTGCTTGGTGGCGTGTATGCGATCAAGGAGCTGGGCAAGTCGCAGCCGTCGTATGAAATTGCCGCACTGGCCTTCGCCGTGGGCGCCTTCTTCATGTTGAAGTTCGTGCGTCGCCAGAAGCGCCAAGCCCGGCCGCTGATCGACTTCGCCCTGTTCCGCGAACTGCCGTTTTCCAGCGCCGTGGCCGCCGCCATGGTGGCTTCGGCCGCCCTGATCGGCATGGAACTGGCGCTGAGCCAGCACATGCAGCTGGTGCGGGAACTGTCGCCGCTGGAAGCGGGTCTGCTGCTGTTGCCGCTGCCGCTGGCGTCCGTGTTTGCGGGCCCGCTGACGGGTTTCATGCTGCCGCGCGCCGACAAGGCCAAGGTACTGTGGGGTTCGTTGCTGGTGTCCGGCATCGGCATGGCATCGTATCTGCTGCTGCATGACGCCGCCGTCTCGGCCCAAGTGGCCAGCCTGGTGATCCTGGGCCTGGGCCTGGGCGCCGTCATGACGGCCGCGTCCAGCGCCGTGATGCTCAACGTGGCGCCGCAGCAAGCGGGCATGGCCGCCTCGATCGAGGAAGTGTCGTACGAGCTGGGTGCCGTGATCGGCGTGACGGTGCTGGGCACCATCATGTCGGCCGTCTACAGCGCCACCCTGGTGATCCCGGAAAGCGCGGGCATCTTGCCGAATGCGCACGACACCCTCGACGCCGCGCTACTGGCCGCAGAACAGTTGCCGGCCGAACTGGGCCTGCAAGTGTCGGAACTGGCCCGCTCGGCCTTCGACAAGGCGTTCATTGTCGTGCTGGCCACAGCTTCCGGCATTTTGATGGTCTCGGCCATGGCGATTCGCCACCTGCATCTGCGGGCGCGCAGGGCGATCTCGGTTTAATGGATCAGCGCTTCAGCAGCGGCGCCACCTTGTCGCGCAAGACCGTCCATTGGGCGTCGTGCACGGCCTGGTTGGGGGCGTGTCCGGCCCGTTTCACCACGGTAAACTCCTTGGTCGGCGCCGTGATGCTGTCGAAGTAGGTGCGCGCAATGGCGGGCGAGGTCAGCAAGTCCGCTTCGCCCATGATGAAAAACACGGGCAAGTCGAAGCGCGGGCCCAGCGCAGGCAGGTCGACCTTGGCAAACATGCCGTCGCCGCGCAGGCCGATGAACTGGATGTACGAGTAGTCATCGGCCGCCTCGGCATCGGCCAGCGCTTGCGGCGTGGCGTAGAACGGCGCCGGCTGCCACCAGTGCCTGGGCGGCGCATCCGTTGCCAATCCCTCATATTTGCGGTCGAAGCGGCGCAGGATGCCGAAGTTGCGCGGGTCCGTCCATGGAGGCGCGCCGAGCGCCGTCAGCTTGTCCACCGTGGCGGCATCGCCGGCCGCTTGTGCCAGCGCAAGCACTTCCCGGTACATGCCGGTTTCGTTGGCCCGCGCATTGACCACCTGCGCCGTGCCGATATACGCGTGGAACAGCTCTGGCTGCGCCTTGGCCATGTGCACGCCCAGGATCGAGCCCCAGGAACTGCCCATCAGAATGACTTTCCGCTGGCCCAGATGCTGGCCGACATAGCGGGCCACGGCGATGCCGTCGTCGCGCATCTGTTCCACTGTCAAGGGCACGTCTTCCGTTGGGCGCTGTTTGCCATACGTCATGCCCGCGCCGCGCTGGTCCCACTGCACCAGGGTGTAGTGGCGTTCCCAGCCGGCATAGATGGCGTCCGCATAGGGACTCAGCGCATTGCCGGGGCCGCCGTGGATGAACAGGATCACGGGATTGCCGCAGGTGGCGCCCGAGATCGTGATCCATTGCTCGATGCCATTGATGGGCACGTAGCCCTGTTCGCGGACGGACTGTGCGGGCGAAGCGCAGATGGACGGCGAGGCGGGTGGCGCCGCCTGCGCCACGCCGAAACAAGATAACAGCAGCAATGCCAGGCCTGTGATGCGCATATTGTCCTCTTCTATATAGTAGGGGGGAACTACAGCGTGCAATCCTGCGCCGGTTTGCCGGCGATAAAGCGGGTGCTGGCCTGTTCAAAACAGGCGGGCGCCGTCCACAGGATGAAATGCGGGGCGTTGTGCACGGTGGACAGCGCCACCTTGCCGGCCTTGCTCTGCGTCAAAGCCTGCACTTGCGCCTGCGCGCCCGCGTACGGCGTTTTCGGGTCCAAGGTTCCCTGCAGCACCAAAGTGGGCGGCACTTTCGCCGGCAAAGCGCCGAAATAGGCGTCGCGCGGGTAGGTGGGCAAGCCGCCGCCCAGCAGGATGCGGGGCAGGGGACTGGTAAACAGCAGCTCCGCCTCGTCGCGGTCGATGTCGGCGGCGCTCCAGTCCGGGCGCAGCGACGCTTGCAGATTGTTTTCCGAATTGCTGATGATGTTGACCAGCGGTATCGACAGCGGCGACTGGGGATAGCTGCCCAGGCCGGCCGCCGCCTGCGTCAACGTGGCGCGCACGGACGCCAGTTCCCCATCCTTGCCCTGGTCCAGCTCCTGCAGCAGATAGGGAATGCGGGCGCGGGCGGCGGGAACGTCGAGCATGCCGCCGAGGAAGTGCTTCAGGTTCTTGCCGGGGATCTTCGCCAGCAGCGCGGGATCGGCTTGCGCCTTGTCCAGCACGCGGCGGTACAAGGTTGCGGCCGGCTCGCCCAGTGCCGCATGGCAAGCGGCATCCGCATCGCAGCGGGCCAGCACCTGCATGCCGACCTGGTTGACCACGTGCGAGCGCTGGCTCAAGTCCCAGCGCGCATCCGTTTGCGGCGGCACCAGCGAGTCGAGGATGACGCCCTTGACGGGCAGCGGACCCAGCTGCAAGGTGCGCAAGACCAGCTGCGTGCCGTACGACACGCCATACACATACACGGGTGGCTTGTTCTTGCCCCGTTCGCCCTCGATCAGCGACTTCAAGTCGCGCGCGGCCATGGTGATGGAAAACTGCGCCGCGTATTCCGGCAGCAGATTGATGCCGGCAAAGCAGCTGCCCCATTCGGCACCGGCCAGCGCGCGGCCGCCGGGACTGTGTTCCGACTCTTCCACCTTGCACAGGCGCGACGAGTGGCCCGTGCCGCGGTGGTCGGGAATGAGGAATTCAAAGCCGGGAAAGCTGCGGCGCAGGGTGGGCAGCAAGCTGTAGAACGAGGCGCCCGATTCTCCGGGGCCGCCCGCCACCAGCCACAAGGTACCCCTGGCGGGCTTGCCGGCAGGCACATCGGCGGCAAACTTGCGCACGAAGACGTGCATGGCGTCGCTGTCGCCCACGGCGCGGCCTTCGGCGTCGTAGCTGCCGGGCACGTTCAAGCCCGAACACAGGCTGCCCGGGGCGGCCGTATCGGAGCAGGGCGTGAAAAACAGGGGTTCGGCATGCAGGGAAGTGGCAGCCAGCAAGGCGGCCAGCAGGGACAGGCGGGGCAGAACGGTCATCGGCTACTTTGGCGAAGGTGGAGATCAGCCGCCAAAGTAGCGTTTTTTACAGCAATTGTCCAGATGGAAATATTTCTGAGTGGGACTATGCTTGCTTGCTGTTGCGCAGCAAGCGCAGCCCGTTGGCCACCACCAGCAGGCTGGCGCCCACGTCGGCGAACACGGCCATCCACAGGGTCGCCATGCCGGCCAGGGCCAGGCCGAAGAACACGGCCTTGATGCCGATGGCAAAGCTGATGTTTTGCACGAGGATGCTGCGCGTGCGCTGGCTCAGGCTGATGAATTCGGGCAATTTGCCCAGCTCATCGTCCATCAGGGCCACGTCCGCCGTTTCGATGGCCGTGTCGCTGCCGGCCGCGCCCATGGCAAAGCCGATGTCCGCCTGCGCCAGAGCCGGGGCGTCGTTGACGCCGTCACCGAGCATGGCGACCACGCCGAACTGCTGCTGCAAGGCCTTGATTTCATCGAGCTTGTTTTCCGGCAGCAATTCCGCCTTGACCAGGCTGACACCGACTTCAGCGCCGATGCGCTGCGCCGTCAGCAAATTGTCTCCCGTCAGCATCACGGTGGTGACGCCCAGCGCGTTCAATCTGGCGATGGCGGACGCCGCCGTCGGGCGCAGCACGTCGGCCACGGCGATCACGCCCAGCGCGCCGGCGTTGGTCGCCAGCACCATGGCCGTATAGGCGAGCTGTTCCAGTCCGGTCAGGGTCGCCTGCAGTTCCGGCGTGAGCACATTGAGTTCCGACATCAGGCGCGCATTGCCCAGGTAGTATGTCTGGCCGGCGATATCGCCTTGCACGCCGCGCCCATGCAGGGCGGCAAACTGGCTGACGGGCAAGTGGCTGCTGGCGGGCGGACCGGCCTTGACGATGGCGGCGGCCAGCGGGTGGGCGGAATTGGCGTCCAGGCTGGCGGCCAGCTGCAGGATGGCGTCGCGGCTGCTGTCTTCCAGAGCCACCACGTCCGTGACGGCCGGCTTGCCCATGGTCAGAGTGCCCGTCTTGTCGACGGCGATGGCCTTGATGCGGTAGCCCGTTTCCAGGAATTGCCCGCCTTTCACCAGAATGCCGCGGCGCGCGGCCGCCGTCAGGCCGCTGACGACCGTGACGGGCGTGGAAATGACGAGCGCGCACGGGCAGGCGATCACCAGCATCACCAGCGCCTTATACACCCAGGCCATGAAGGGCTGGCCCAGCAGCAAAGGCGGCAGCACGGCCACCAGAATGGCGAACACGACGACTGCCGGCGTGTAGTAGCGGGCGAAATTGTCGACGAAGCGCTGCGTGGGCGCCTGTTTTCCTTGCGTTTCCTCGATCACCTTGACGATCTTGGCCAGGGTGCTGTTGCCGCTGTTGGCCGTCACGGTGACGTCGAGCAAGCCCCGTTCATTGATGGTGCCCGCGTACACGACGTCGCCCACGGCCTTGTCCACCGGCATGCTTTCACCGGTGATCGGCGCCTGGTTGACGGACGATGTGCCGCTGGACACCACGCCGTCGAGGGCGATACGCTCGCCCGGCTTGACGCGCATGGTCGCGCCGATAGCCACCGTGGCCACGCTTACCGGCTGCCAGGCGCCGCTGGCGTCGACTACCGTGGCCGTGTCGGGCGCCAGCTGCATCAGGCTGTGCACGGCGTTGCGCGCACGGTTCAAGGACAAGCCTTCGATCAGTTCGGCAATCGCGAACAGGAAGATGACCATGGCCGCTTCCGGCCACTGGCCGATGGCGATGGCGCCAAACACCGCCAGGCTCATCAGGAAGTTGATGTTCAGGGTGAACGTTTTCAGGGCGATCCAGCCCTTTTTCAGGGTCGGCCAGCCGCCTGTGGCGATCGACAGCAGGGCCAGGGCGATGACGAGGGGCGAACTGTCGGCATGCGTGGTCCAGGCCAGCGCTTCGGCGCCTCCAGCGGCCAGGCCGGAGACGACCAGCAAGCCTTTTTGCAGGCTGCTCAGGCTGCCTTCGTTCGGATCGCGCGCGACTGCCGCGTTCGCTTCCATGGGGATCGCCTGCATGCCGATGCCGTGCAGCGCCGCTTCCACCGTGGCCAGCGAGGGCAGGGTGTGGTGCACGTCGAGTACGCGGTTCATCAGGTTGAAATCGAGGCCCACCACACCCGCCATCGTGGCCAGCTTGTTGCGGATCAGCCGTTCTTCCGTGGGGCAATCCATATTGGCGATACGGTATTTGGCCGTGTTCGCGCCGGCGATGGCGGCGCTGGGCAGGGCAGACGCGGTGTTGCCGGCGGGGGCGGCGTGGCTGTGCGAACAGCAGCCGCCATGGCTGGGCTTGGCTTCCTGCGCATGCGTGTGCGCATGGTCATGCTTGTGCTCGTGAGTGTGCTCGTGGCTATCGTGCGGCATCGCATTCATCCTTCCGGTTTCGTGTATGCTTCCATTAGAAACCCTGTAGCCGCTACAGGGTCAAGCGGAATTTGCACGAAAGAATGAAAAGGGGATGCCATGCGTATCGGAGAACTGGCCAAACGAACAGATTGTGACGTGGAAACTGTGCGTTACTATGAAAAGGCGGGCTTGCTACAGGAACCGGGCCGCAACAGCGCCGGCTACCGCGAGTACCGCGAAGAGCATCAGGAACGGCTGCAATTCATCCGCCATTGCCGTTCCCTGCAGATCGGCTTGACGGATATCCGCGCCTTGCTGGAGTTTAAGAACAACCCGGCCGAAGGTTGCCAGAGCGTCAATGAGCTGCTCGACCACCATATCTTGCGCATCGCCGAGCAGATGGCGAATTTGCAAACCCTGCAGCAGCAGCTGGTGACCTTGCGCCACCAGTGCGACCAGCCGCAGCCGTCGCAAGACTGCGCCATCCTGCAAAACCTGTCCGAGGCGGCCAGCGGCAACGACTGCGCCTGCCATACCGAACTCCATTGAACCGATTGCTGCATGCTGAAACTGATACCTGGAAGTACTTTACTCACCTTATCCCTGCTGTCGCCGCTGGCCCATGCCGCCGATGCGCCTGCCGCCGCCCACTACCTGACCCTGTACGCCGTGCCCGGCGTGCCGCAGGACGATGACCCGTACACCTGGAGCACGGCGGGCGGCAAGCAACTGACGAAAGGCGTGACGAAGGCCGATGGCCGCGCCTATGTCAAGGTGGAGGAGGGCGAAGAAAACTATATCCTGAAAACCGTCAGCATGCGCTGGCAGCTGAAGGTCCCCGCGCAATGCTGGCTGGGCGCCCCTGACGCCTTCCAGCAATGCATGCAACTGGCAAAAACCACGAGCCGCTATGACGAAGAGCAGGATGCGCTCAAGCTGGCGGAGCAGCAGAAGGACGCCAAGATGCAGGCCCGGATCGCCGCCTATGCGGTGCAAGCCCAGGCCAACGACGATGCGCTGGCCTGGCTGGGCCGGCTGCCGTCGAGCTGGACCCTGGAAGGCTATGGCAAGCGCCTGCTGGGCATCGGCGACAAGATCACGCGGCACATCGCCGACGAGGTCAAGCAAGGCGGGCCCGACGCGCGCCAGTTCGTCTGCCGCGCCCCCGGTGACTACGGCCCCGTGCCCGACCAGGGCGCCGTCGAGGCCTGGATGGGTTCGCCGGCCGATGTGCGCAAGGCGCGCACCGGTCCGGCCTGGGATGGGCTGGTGGCGGCCGGCGCAAAGGGCAACTGGATGGCCCGGCTGGAGCTGTACTACGCCTTGTCCAGCGCCAATGTCAGCGAACTGAGCCTGGTGGAACAGTACCGCATCGTGCAATTGATGGAATGGCTGCACAAGAAGAAGGTTGGCGGCCTGTATAGTTACTTCAGCGCCGCCATCCCCGTCGCGCCAGGCGGTAACCACAGTGCCGCCTGGCGCAGGCAGGATCAGGTTTTTCTGTATTCCGCCATGTTCGGTGATTACGATCAGCAATTCCGCATGGGCAATGTCTTGCTGCGGGAAACAGACCCCACGCTGGTCGAGGCGGGCAAGGCCATGCAAGCCTGTTCCCAGGCCGCCATGCCGCACCGGCGCTAACGCGGCAGCAACGGCGGGCCGCCATCGCCCAGGCGGAAGGCGTCCACCACGCGCAATAAGTCATGCGCCTGGTCCTGCATGCTTTGCGCGGCGGCGGCCGATTGTTCGACCAGAGCGGCATTGCGCTGGGTCAATTCATCCATTTCCGTGATGGCATTGTTGACTTCCTCGATGCCCTTGCTCTGACGCTGGCTGGCCGCCGTGATGTCGTTCATGATTTCCGTCACTTGCTGGACGGAGGCGACGATATCGCCCATGGTGCGCCCGGCGCTGTCGGCCAGCTCGCTGCCCGTTTCTATCCTGGCCACGGAATCCTCGATCAATTGCTTGATTTCGCGCGCCGCCGTGGCAGAACGCTGCGCCAGGCCCCGCACCTCGGTGGCGACGACGGCAAAGCCGCGCCCCTGTTCGCCCGCGCGCGCCGCTTCCACTGCCGCGTTCAAGGCGAGGATATTGGTCTGGAAGGCGATGCCGTCGATGACGGCGATGATGTCGACGATGCGCCCGGAACTGGCCTTGATCGAGCCCATCGTCTCGACCACCTGGCCCACCACGCGGCCGCCTTCCAGCGCCACGTTCGAGGTCGACAGCACCATCTGGTTCGCCTGGTGTGCGTGACTGGCGTTTTCGCGCACGGTGTCGGTCAAGGCATGCATGGACGTTGCCGTTTCCTGCAAGGAATGGGCTTGGGACTCCGTGCGGGCCGACAAGTCCGCGTTGCCCAGCGCGATTTCACTCGCTTCCACCGTGATGGTGGAGCCCGCCTGGCGTATGTCGCCCAATACCGTGTTCCAGTTTTTCAGCACGGTGGCCAGCGCCCGCGACAGCTTGCCCACCTCGTCGTCGCCCTGCGCCTCGATGCGCGTGGTCAGGTCGCCGGCGGCCAGCGATTCGGCGGCGCGGCAAGCCTCGTCGATGGGGCGCACGACGGAGCGCGCCACCCACGTGGCGATCAGGGCCAGCAAGGCAAAGCCGATGGCCATGGCGCCCAGCGACAGCCAGCCGGCGCGCTGGCCCGCATTTTTTGTTTCCTGCAGCGCATCGGCCGTGTGGTGGTCCAGATTGAGCAGCACCTGGCGCAGCTGCCCGCGCACTTGCTGGTAATGTGTGGCGGCATTTTGCATCGCGGCCACGCCCGTATTCGGGTCCATCGAGGCCAGGTCCAGCGCCTGCGCCAGGCTGGCACGGTAGCGCTCGACACCGGGCAGTGCCTGGCCCGCTTCCGTGGCGGCGCCCGAGAATGTCTGCAACTGCTTCAAGCCTTGCGCGATGGCGTTCAACTGGCTGTCCGTCTGCGCACCGAACTGCTTGAACTGCTCATCCGACAGGCTGGCCGCGATGGCGATCTTCGCATACACGTCGGCGTGCACCTGACCCAGGGCGATGGCTTGCTGATTCGCAAGCCGCTCGGCCGTCAGGGTGACGTCTTTCAATTCGCGCATGCGCTGCTCGTTCTGCTGCATGGCGAAATAGGACAAGGCTCCCATGGCCAGCAGGCAAGCCAGCGCGACCACCGGGACGATCAACATCTTTTGTGCGATTTTCACATGCAGCCCCTATCGTCAAGAGATCGGCTTGCCATGCCGGTGCTGGCGGTGCGGCTTCCGGCTACAGGTAGATGCCGCCGCAGACGACGGTCTCGGCCAGCTTTTCGCAGTACATCACCTTCGGCTCGATCTTCTTGGTTTCCGGATTCGTGAATTTGTATTCCTGCCAGAACGTGCCCTTGCTCTTGGCCAGGTCGACGCGCTCCTTGACGAAGGCCTTGCCGTCGATATCTTTCAGGTCGATCAAGTTCTTGCCCACCATTTTCGGGTTGGCGCCATGCGCGGCGACCGTGCCGTCGAGCTTATAGACGACCAGGTACAGGTCGTGCAGGATGAATTGCGGCGACTTGGCCGTGATCTCGCCATACGCCTTGGCGTCGCCGGCGCTCTTGATGTAGGCCACGCCTTTCTTGACCATGGCTTCGGCGTCGGCACGCGTGGCGCCTCCTTCGGCAGCGCTTGCCACACTGGGCAGCGCTGCGGCGGCAAGCATGAGCGACAGGCAAACGGCAGGGGCGAACTTGGGCATGGGAATCTCCTTCACAGTGCGGCTGGGGGAAGCCGGCGGGGGAACCGGCGCGGTAAGGCGGCGCCTCTCGAAGTGCCGACGGCTCATGGTAGCGCGATGCCAGTGGGCATGCGCTGGTGCAACAGATATTTTTTCAGACGGGCGTTTTTGCAACAGCGCGTGCACATTGCCGCAATGGATACTTCATAGGAGAAAGGAGGCCGCAGCCTATCGTGTCGATAGTGTGGCGCGTGCGCCGCGCTACCAGTTGGCCGGGTCTTCCGCCGCCGCGCGCGCCAGGTCCTCGCGCCAGTCCTGCAGCACCAGGCGGTAGATATCGGCAAAGAAGGCGCGCGGGTCGTCCATTTCGTCCCATCGAGAGGGCAGGGCGTGGGTGCTTTCGGGGTCGTGTTCGAGGATGGCCTGGAAATCGTAGGCGGGATCTTGTAAGGCCTGCGCCAGCACGGCCACCAGCGCATGGCGGTGGCGGTAGCTGAGTTCCTTGTATTGCAACGTGATGTCGCGCCGTATCAGCGCCGCGCGCTGGACAGGATCGTTCATGTCCCAGGTGTCCAGTTCCACGCCCAGGGTTTCTTCGCGGTCATACACGTCAAAGGGACCGAGGAAATGGTGCAGGGTGGGAACGTAGAGGGCGTCGCTCCACGGGCCGCGCAATCCTTGTTGCATGCTCACTTCCCGCTCACGCGCATTCAGGCAAGGTCCAGCCTTCATAACCCAGGTCGGTCGGGTAGATGGCGCGGTTCTGGCCCCAGCGGGCGTGGTCGAGGATGCCGTCTTCATGCATGTCCAGCACCCATTCCGTGCTTTCCAACAAAGTGCCATCCTTGTGATACACGCGGAAGAAGGTGGACGTGCTCAGCGCGCGCACGATATTCTGCGGCACGCCGTTGCCATAGTGCGGCACATAGGTCTTGATCACGCACGTGCCCTGGTCGTTCCACTGCTGGGCATACACGGTGGCATTGCGCGCCGCGCTCACCTTGATGAAGAGCCAGCCTGCCAGCAGGATGAGGAACAGGAAGGCGGCGGCGATCAGGCCGGTTTTCTTGAGTAGCTGCATGAGGTCATGGCATGGCCGAAAACGAAGTTGCCGCATTGTATGTCAAGAGCGGAAATACTTGCTGCACAGCACGTACGGCAAGTATTTTCCTGCGTTGCTGTCTACTTCGCCAAGGCCGCCTGCAGGGCGTTCGCCATTTCCAGGTGATGTTGCAATGCTGGCAAGGTTTTCGTGGCAAAGGCCTTGATGTCGGGATCGCTCGCCTTCTGGCTGGCGTCTGTAAACAGTTTCACGGCGTCCTTGTGCGCGGCCACGCCGATGCTGGCCGCGTATTCCTTGTCGAATTGCTGGCCATCCAGGCGGCTCAGCTTGTCGATCTGCGCCTTGTGCCGGGCGCCAGGCTGGTCGCTGACCTCGATCTGCTTGCTGCTGGCAAGCTGTTTCAGCTCGTCTGCCACTTTCGCGTGGTCCGTGACCATGGCATCGGCGAATTTCTTCACCTCGGGATGGCTGCTCTTGCTTTGTGCCAGTTTGCTGGCTGCGATTTCCGTGCTGCCCGCGTCGGCGGCCTTGCTGAGGAATTGCTTGTCGTACGCGCCCGGCGCGGCAGCGGCGATGCTGTTGATGGCGATGCCGCTCAACAGCGCAACGGCGGCGCCGATGGCCACGCTCTTCAGGGAGGGGGTACGGGAACTGGTGGTGGAGATACGCATGGGATTTCCTTTCAGTATGGTTTTTTCTACAAGCTGATGGCAATGTTAAGCCCGCAGCCTGCGCACACCCATAGGACGCGTACGACGATTCCCGTAGGACTAGTCCTGTTCGTTAGCGCACAGTTCCACTTGTTTCAGCGCAAACAAGGCCGTGATGCCGGCATCGCGGCGCCAGGCGGGCATGCCGATATCGAGCCACTGCGCCATCGCGTCCAGGTGGGACGGTTCGGACACGCTGTGTTCGAGTTCATCGAGCACCGTGTCGCGGTCGATATACAAGCTGTCCAGCCAGGCGTCGAACGAGGGGGCCAGCTCCATCAGGCCGTGGGCGCGCTTGCCCGTCCAATCCGGCAACTCCTGCACGTAGGCCAGCACGCGGCCGCCGCCTTCCTCCGTCAAATCCAGGTAGACCATGGAATTGCCGCCATCGCGGGCGAACGGCAGGATGCGCACCGGCATGTCCGTATGCTGGCGCGCCGCACGGATTTCTCCGACCAGCGTTTCATCGCAGAAATCGCCCTCGTCAGCGCTGAAAAAAGTATTGAAGCCCATTTTTTCCACGCCGCCATTGCCATCCGGTACATCGCAGGTGTAATCAAACCAGGCGCCGTTGGCCACTTGCAGGAAGGCCAGGAAGGCGGGCGGCAAGGGCGCTTCCAGCAAGGCTTCGATGGCGGCGATCTGCTGCGCCGTGGGGGCAGGCTTGGCGCCCTCGAGCGCCAGGTGGCGGTATTGCGTGTAATAAGTCATTGATTATCCTTGTAGTTTTCTTGCGACCGCCACACCGTCCTCGCAGCCCGTCTCCACCTTGGCCAGCGCATCGACGAGGCCGGCGCGCAGCACGGCCATCGAGCGGGCCTTGTCGTCGATCTGGGCAATTTTCGTTTCCAGCATGACCCGCTTGGTGGCCGCGTCGAGCGCATTTTCCTGCCAGACGGCAATGACTTCGGCGATTTCCTTCAAGGTAAATCCCAGCGCCTTGGCGTGGCCGATCAGCTCGATGCGCCGCAGCGCCTGCGCCGAATATTCCTTGTAGTTATTCGTCATGCCCGGCTGCGGTGCCTCATCCAGCAAGCCCTGGCGCTCGTAGAAACGCACTGTGTCCTTGCTGACGCCCGTCAGGCGGGTGATTTCTCCGATGCGCATAGTTTTTTGACTTTCTACTAATTTGTGGAACGCGAAAAATGTGCAGGGCAAGGCGTATTGGCGCAGACAGTACGTTAGTACGGCAAGCCAATGCAACGCAGCCATGCGCAGTTTTTTGCGTTCCACGCTTGACCGTGGACTAAAGTCTACAGTTTACAGTGAAAACCTCATCTACTCCACACCACTGCCATGACCGCTTTCAATTACACCAACCAGACCGTGCTGATCACGGGCGCCTCGTCCGGCATCGGCCGCGTCTTTGCGGAAACCCTGGCCGCGCGCGGCGCCCATTTGCTGTTGCTGGCCCGCTCCGGCGCCGTGCTCGACAGCCTGGCCAGGGAACTTTCCCAGCGCCACGGCATCCGCGCCCACGCGCTGGTGGCCGACCTGAGCCTGCCCGGCGCGGCCGCGCAAGCCCACGCGCAGGCCTGCGCCCTGGGCATGCCGCCCGATGTGCTGATCAATAACGCGGGCTTCGCCACGCATGGCAGGTTCGAGAGCATCAACCTGGCGCGCCAGGCGGCCGAAGTGACCGTCAATTGCACGGCCCTCATGGAACTCACGCACTGCGTCCTGCCCCACATGCTGGCGCAGGGGCGGGGCGCCATCATCAACGTGGCGTCCACGGCCGCCCTGCAGCCCGATCCCTACATGGCGATTTACGGCGCCAGCAAGGCGTTCGTGCTGTCGTTCTCGGAAGCGCTGTGGGCGGAAAACCGCAGCCGCGGCGTGCGCGTGCTGGCCCTGTGCCCGGGCGCGACGGAAACGGCCTTCTTTGACGTGGTGGCCGCGCCCGAGGCGGCCGTGGGCAAGCGCATGGCGCCGCAAGACGTCGTCGATGAAGGCTTGCGCGCGCTGGACCAGGGCCGCAGCAGCCACGTGGCGGGCAGGCCCAACCGCCTGCTGGCCTGGCTGCCACGTTTGCTGCCGCGCCAGACCGTGCTGGGCATCGTCGAGGGCATGCTCAAGCCGAAAACGGCGTAGCGGTCAGAAGACCATGGTGGCGAACATGGCCAGCACGGCCGTCGCCATGACGAGGGTGGCCAGCCAGCCCAGCGCCCGCAGGCGTCTTGAAATGGTGAGCGTCCCCATGATGGCGGGGCGCGATGCCATCACCATCATCAGGGCCATGATGGGCACGGAAATGACGCCATTGATGACGGCGCTCCAGTACAAGGCCTTGATGGGGTCGAGCGGCGTGAAGCACAGGGCCGCCCCGATCACGGTGGCCGTGACGATGATGCCGTAGAACTTCTTGGCCGCCCTGGGCGCCAGTTCCAGGCTGTTTTTCCAGTGAAAGGCGCCGGCCATGGCATAGGCGGCCGAGCCGGCCAGCACGGGAATGGCCAGCAAGCCCGTGCCGATGATGCCCAAGCTGAACAGGGCGAAGGCGAATTCACCGGCGATCGGGCGCAGGGCGGACGCGGCTTGCGCCGACGTGTCGATATGCGTGATGCCTTGCGCGCCCAGGGTCACGGCCGTGGTCAGCATGATGAAGAAGGCCACCAGGTTGGAAAAGCCCATGCCGATGGCCGTGTCCATCTTGATGCGCTGGAACTGCCGTGGCGCCTGCTCCGGCGCGCGGCGCAAGGCTTGCGCGCTGGAATCGGCCTGCAAGTCTTCCACTTCCTGCGATGCTTGCCAAAAGAATAGATACGGACTGATCGTCGTGCCGAACACGGCCACGATCATGGTCACCGAGGCGGCCGACCAGGTGAACCGGGGCCAGACGGTGCGCAGCGCCACTTCGCCCCAGGGAATGTGCACGGTCAGCACGGTGGCCACATACGCCAGCAAGCCCAGAGTCAGCCATTTCAGGATGCGCACGTACCGTTGATAGGGAATGAAGACCTGCAGCAGCAGGGACAGCAGGCCGAAGGCCACAGCGTACAGGTGGGTGGGCCCGCCGATGATCAGGGTCATGGCGTCGCCCATGGCGGCCACGTCGGCCGCGATATTGATGACATTAGCCAGCAGCAGCAAGCCGACGATGGCGTACAGCAGGGAACGGGGGTAGTGGCGGCGGATATTCGTCGCCAGGCCGTGACCGCTGACCCGGCCGATCTTGGCGCTGATGACCTGGATGCCCAGCATCAAGGGAAACGTCAGGCACACCGTCCACAGCATGCCGAAGCCGAACTGGGCGCCCGCCTGCGCATACGTGGCGATGCCGCTGGGGTCGTCGTCGGCCGCGCCCGTGATGAGGCCGGGACCCAGCTTGCCAAGCCAGGTGTCGGAGGGGGCCGCCGGCTGGCGGACGGCGTCCGCGCGGCCGCTGTCGTTCTGCATGCGTGGCTCCTGTGTGGTGGAGCGAGCAGCGTATCACAGGCGGGCGGCGTCCAGTAGAGACGCCGCCGCAGGAGGCACGATTCAGTAGCGCGCATCCTTGGGCTTGCCGCCCTTCGGCCAGTCCTTGACCTTGTCGGGGAAGTCCGGGCGCGGCATGTGCGTAAAATATTCGGCCACGTCGACGGCATCCTGGTCGGACAGGTTGCCCTGGCCCAGCGGGAATTTCTGGCCGTGGCCCATCACCATGTTGGCCTTGACGAAGCCGGCCGCCGTGTAGGTGCGGGCCATGCCGGCGCCGATATTGAAGGAGCGCTCGCCCCACAGCGGCGGGAAGGCGACGACGCCGTTCGCACCCCGGATGCCTTCGCCATTCGCGCCATGGCAGACGGCGCATTGCTCGGCATACACTTTTTTGCCATGCACGGGGTCGGGCAGCAGCTTGCGGTCGAGCTTCGCCACGCCGCGTCCCGGCACCTTGTCGTTCGCTTGCGTGGCGCCCTTCATCCAGTCGATGTAGGCGACCATCGCCTGCAGGTCGGGACCGTCCACGGGCAGCGGCTTGCCGTGCATGGAGCGGCGGAAGCAGCCGTTGATGCGCTCGCCCAAGCTGATCACCTTGCCGGCACGGGGCGCTTCCGACGGGAAGAAGGCGGAAATGCCGAGGAAGGGCGAACCGTTGGCCACCGTGCCGCCATTCAGGTGGCAACTGCTGCAATTGAGGTCGTTGCCCACGTTGTGCGGCAGGCGCGCGCGGGTTTCCGTCATCAGCTGCATGCCGTGGATCAATTGACTGGCATTCGGATCGGCCGTCAGGGCGGCGAAGCGGGGCGTGACGAAGCCGCCCGCGTCCGGTGCCTTGAGCTTGAGCTCCTTGCGCACCTTGGCGATCTGCGCGGGCGTGACGGGCGCGCCCTGATTGCCCCATTTGCCGCGCACGAAGGTGAGGATTTCCGCCAGTTCCGTGTCCGACAGGCGGTCATACGCAGGCATGCCGAACGAGCGCGGCGACTGCTGCGTGACGGCCGACTGCCAGCCCGTCAGCGCAATATGGATGACGGAGGTGGCGTCCTTCGATTGCACGGAATCGTTTTGCGCCAGCGGCGGGAAGATGTTGTCGACGCCACGGCCGTCGCGGCGGTGGCAGGTGGCGCAAAACTGCAGGTAGCCGAGGCCGCCGCGCGTGTTGTACAGCGCATCGTTGCTGGCCGCGACAGCAGGCGCCGGTTTGCTCTGCGGCATTGGGGCGCCGGGCTTGGCCGGCAGGCCGTGCAGGTAGTGGGCCAGCGCATCGAGGTCGGCATCCGTGAAGTATTGCGTGCTGTGCGTGATGACTTCCGTCATGCTGCCGGCCGCCGTGCCGAAGCTGTTGCGGCCCGTTTTCAGCAATTGCACGATGTCGGCCGGCGTCCACAGATTGCGCAGGTTCACCGCGTGCCAGCCGTCGAAGGTGAAGCCGGACAGATAATGCTTGCCGCTACCGCCATCCTGGCCCATGGTTTTTTCCTGGAAAGCCACGCCGCGCGGCGTGTGGCAAGAGCCGCAATGGCCAAGCCCCTGGGCCAGATAGCTGCCCCGGTTCCACATGGCCGACCTGGCACTGTCGGGCTTGAATGGCGCGTCGTCGAGAAAGACGGCGTTCCACAGCGACAAGCCCCAGCGCATGCTGAACGGCCATTTCATGTCCGTCTCGCGGTTTTGCTGCGCCACCGGCGCCACGCCGCGCTGCAAATACGCGTACAGGGCCTGCATGT
The DNA here is from genome assembly GCF_009208735.1 of Janthinobacterium rivuli. Classification (GTDB taxonomy): domain Bacteria; phylum Pseudomonadota; class Gammaproteobacteria; order Burkholderiales; family Burkholderiaceae_D; genus Janthinobacterium. The sequence continues at coordinate 90,780 of NZ_WFLJ01000005.1, forward strand.
CGTCGGGCGTGATCTTCGCGTAAGAAGGGTAGGGCATGGCCGGATACAGATTGTGCCCGTCGGCCGCCACGCCCTTGCGCATGGCGCGGTCGAATTGCGCGAAGGTGTACGTGCCCAGGCCCGTCTTCGCATCCGGCGTGATATTCGTGCTGTAGATGGTGCCGAACGGCGTTTTGAGTTCCAGGCCGCCGGCCATGGCGGCGCCGTTCGGGCTCGTGTGGCAGGCCACGCAGTCGCCCAGGCGGGCGACATACTCGCCGCGCTTGATCAGCTCGGCCGACGCCGTGGGCGCAGGCGCGGCCCAGGCGCTGGCGCAGAAGGCCAGCATGCCCAGGAGCAGCAGCCAGGTCGTGATGGGAAAGAAGAAGGCAGAAGGGCGGCGCGAGCCGCGATGCAGGAAGGAAATGGCGTTCATGGTGACCCTTTATTATTACGCGCAAGCTTACGCATTCGTCACCACGGCGAAAATTGGGAGTTTCTTTCGATTAACTAGGTAATCTTCCCTAGTGTTTTCGCCTGAAAAATCGTGTAGGCAGCCTACAAGCTGCCCATGATGCGCTCGCGCAGCCAGCGGTGCGCCGGGTCCAAATGCATGCGCTCGTGCCACACCATGGCCATCTCGTAATCGGGCAGGGTGACGGGCGGCTCCCACGTGCGCAGTGCGCCCAGCGCGTTTTTCAGCAGGCGCGACGGCAGCAGGGCCACCATGTCGGACGCCGCCAGCAGGGGCGGGACGATGAGGAAATGCGGCACGGACAGCACCACCTTGCGCGTACGCCCCAGCTGTTGCAGCGCCGTATCGACGTTGCTGCGAAAGCCGCCGCCATTGGGCGAGACGACGATGAATTCCAGCGCGCAGAATTGATCGAGGTCGGGCGGCGATTGCAGCAGCGGGTGGTCGCGGTGGCCCGCCAGCACGTAGTGTTCCGTGAACAAGGTACGGTGGCGCAAGCCGGGCGGCGCTTCTTCCTGCGCCAAAAAGCCCAGGTCGACCTGGCCGTTTTCCAGGTCGTGCGCCATGCGCGCCGGCACCGCTTCGAACACGGCCATGCGCGACAGCGGCGCCTGCGCGCGCAGGGATGGCAGCATGGGCAGCAGGATCGCATACTCGGTGGCGTCGGCCGCCGCCAGGTTCCAGCGCACCTGGGCCGTGGCCGGGTCGAATGCCGATTCCGGCTGCAAGACTTGCTCCAGCTGGGCCAGCACGGCTTGCAGCGGCGCGAACAGGGCCAGCGCGCGCGCCGTGGGCAGCATGCCGCGCGGGCCGGCCAAGAGCAGCGGATCGTCGAAGGCGGCGCGCAGCTTGCCCAGCTGCACGCTGACGGAAGGCTGGCTCAGGTGCAGCCGCGCGGCCGCTCGCGTGACGTTGCGCTCGATCAACAGGGCGTTGAGGGTCAGCAGCAAATTCAAATCCAGCTTACGCAAATTGTCCATGGCTATACCTAGTATTTACTTTATTCATTTCCGCAATGATAGCGCAAACCCTACAGTAGTTCCTGTGCTTTTCATTCTTCACCTTTTACAGGAACTAACCGATGCAACTCCATGAATATACAAGCTTTGATGGCCTGGGACTGGCCCAGCTGCTGCGCGACGGCGACGTCTCGGCGGCCGAATTGCACGACGCGGCCGTGCGCGCCTCCGCCGCCGTCAACCCGCGGATCAACGCCGTGGTCGAGCTGTGGCCGCCGGATTTGACTGCCATCGACAGCACAGCGCCGTTCGCCGGCGTGCCATTCCTGATCAAGGACGTGGCCGTCACAATGGCGGGCCGGCGCAGCGAGGCGGGCAGCCGCCTGGGCGCCGGCCATGTCGCGTCCTGTGATTCCCACCTGATGACGCAGTTCCGCGCAGCCGGCCTGGCGACGTTCGGCCGCACGAGCACGCCGGAAATGGCGTTTGCCACCACCACGGAACCCGTGCTGTACGGCGCCACGCGCAATCCGTGGGACTTGGCATTGAGCGCGGGCGGCTCCAGCGGCGGCGCGGCGGCGGCCGTGGCGGCCGGCATCGTGCCGCTGGCCCATGCGACGGACGCGGCCGGTTCCATCCGCGTGCCAGCCGCCTCGACGGGCTTGTTCGGCTTGAAACCGAGCCGGGGACGGGTCTCGAACGGCCCCGCCATGGACGAGATCTTCAGCGGCCTGGGCGTGCAACTGGGCGTGAGCCGCACCGTGCGCGACAGCGCCGCCTTGCTCGACGCCGTGCAAGGCGTGATGGTGGGCGAGCCGTATGTGACGAGTCCGCCCAGCCACAGCTGGCTGTCGCAGGTGAGCCAGGAACCGGGGAAACTGCGCATCGGCGTGCAGCGCACCGCCTGCAATGGCGCCCGGCCCGTGCCTGCCGTCGAGGGCGCGCTGGACGCCACCGTGCGCCTGCTGGAAAGCCTGGGCCACCACGTGGAAGAGGTGCAACCTGCGCTGGGCGTGTCGTGGGAGGCATTCGTGCACGCGAATGCCGGCATCTGGTGCGCCAATCTGGTGCCGTGGATCGACGCCCTGGCGCAGGAAAGCGGACGCGGCGTGTCGCTGGAGACCCTGGAAGCGGCGACCCTGGCCTGTTACCGCCATGGCAAGATGGTGTCGGCTGTCGATTTCGTGGCGGCCCTCGACGTGCGCAACACGGTCACGCGCCACGCCGGCATCTTGTTCGGCAAGTACGACGTCTTGCTGACGCCCACCTTGCCGGATCTGCCGTGGCCGCTGGGCCGTTATGGCGAAAAGGAGCAACAGCTTGACGGTGTCGGCTGGACGGCGCGCCTGTTCGAGCATTCGCCCTACACGCCGCTGGCCAACGTGGCGGGCTTGCCCGCCATGTCCGTGCCGCTGGCCATGTCACATGAGGGTTTGCCGATCGGCATGCAGTTCATGGCGGGCTATGCCAAGGATGGCGTGCTGTTGCGTCTGGCGGGCCAGCTGGAGCGGGCGGCGCCGTGGGTGCAACGGCGGCCGCCCGTGTGGACAGGGCTGCATCTTAGAGATTGGTAGGTGGGTTCGTACTGACGATTCCTCAATGCATGTCCTAACAAGCATTCTCTATAAATCCCGTCACCAGAAAATCCCCTAATGAAATTTTGAATTTAATGGATGTCTTGATATTATCAAGCTGACAGTATGAAAATTAGCCATGCAATAAATTATGGCATCTACCATTAACTCAATACAATTTAAAAATGGAAAAAATTTTAGAAAAGAAAAATGAAGTGGGTGAAGCATGTGAAATGATACTAAGAATTTCGAAAATGATAGGATTCTTCGGTTCGATTTGTGGCTTTCTCTATCTAATCGCCTACACCCGCAATGCCGGAATACCATTTCCTGTCGAGTTGAACGTATTACCGACCCTGTTGTTATTGCTTGGCATAACCTCGTTGGGAAGTGTAATTATTCTTTCCTGTGGAGTGATGATACCTGCGTTCATTGCTGATGACCCATTGGGAGTAATAAAGAAATATTTCTTGGCACGTGATGTTTCAGGAAATATGATGAGGACACGCATCCTCCGGCACGCGTTGTGCTCCTTGCTTCCAATGATAACAACACTGCTTGGACTGTTGTTGCAGATGGATATATTTAGTAAAGATAGTCGCAACCTTTTTGGTACCATTGTACTATTTTTGTTTTCCATTATATGGATTGTTGCTACACCTTTCTTTATCCCAGCCTTCAAAGATAAATTTCGCGAGTACTATTTCACAATCTTTACGCAAACCTTTTTTTCCTTGTTTGGCTATTGTGTATTTATCCTGCTAGCTATCCTTACTTTTCCTGAAATGGATGACTGGCCCGCATGGAAAGGATGCTTGGCTGTTCTTGCCGTATTTTCACTCATTCACGTCATGATCACGCTCCCTAGCGATAAGTCTGTTGCTGGCCGTATTTTGGGCGGTGATTTGTTACCTGCGAGCATGAACTATGAGGCAAGATCTTCGGCTTCAGCTATTTTATTTTTTGTTATTGCTGCCGTAATATTCTCGATATTCAGATCGCCACTCAATGCCAGAATTGGCAGAGCAGTGCTTTATAATTTTGGAATTGGCGGTGGAATACCGGCAATAATCTGCCTTAAAACTCCAGCCTCATCCACTGTGTTGCAGCGAATAAAATTCTCCGAAGACAATTGTTCCGAGTCTGTCCAAATATTATTTGACGGAGGAGATAAGATATATGTTGCAAAAATTCCAAAGGAGGATAGATCCATGGGGAAAAGAAGATGGACTGAATTCGAGCCTGTTTATTTCCGACAGGACGAAATTAGTCAAAAAATATACCTATCTCAAGAAATAAAGAAAGCAGAATCCTCTGCTGTCAAAAAAATACAATAATATTAATTGTGATTTTTCTAGGTGGAGCTGCCCGAAAAATATTTATTAGCAAGCATTTGCGTACACTATTTTTTAAGGACGCATCGAAGCATGTATTACCGTATGTTATCCAATGTGCGCGTCGTACTAATATTTCACTAAAGGGCACCCAATGGGGTGCCTTCATTGCGTACCAAGTGCAAACGAAATCTTTCCCACAGCCGGTCGTGGAAGGGCAGGACGATCACGTTGCAGATCGGCTCGACCACGGCCAGCAAGCCGCCGAAGGCCATGGACCCCGTGGCCCAGTACATGACGCCGAAGGCCACGCCCATGTGCAGGCTCGTCTGGCTGAGTTTTTCGCCGGCCAGGGCGACAAAGCCCAGGCGGCTGGCGGCGTAGCGGCGGCGAATCGCGTGCCAGGCTTTTTCATGCCACGGCAACAGGGCCACGTTGATGATCGGTTCGATGATCGCGGCCAAGCCACCGAGCGCCAAAGACCCCGTCAGCAAATAGGCGAGGCCGAAGGCGATCGACATGTGCGTGCAGACCTGGCTGAATGTTTTGATGGCTGTGAACAAGGGATGCTCCTTTTCTGTTGAATTCGCTTATCTTTGATTTAGATGGTAACGATTCTCATTTACAAAAGGAAGTAGAATATTTCAACCGAATCCATAGATTGAAACTATGGATCTGGAAATATCAATTGCCCTGCTACGGGTAGATCCCCGCTGCAGCCATCGCCGTCAGCGTATCGCCGTCGCTTGCGACCACACGGCTTGCCAGCGTCCCTCGCGCCGCTCATAGCTATCGATGTGCCAGTAGCGCGAGCGGGGCACGGCCTGGCCGGCGAAATGGATTTCAAGCTGCGCCTGATAGCGCAGGACGGCCGCATCGCCATGCAGGCGCACAGCGATCTCGCCCGGTTCCCAGCTCAGATAGCGCATGTGGCCCGCCGCGATGGCGCCCATATATTCCTCCCGGGACAGCAGGCTGCCGATGGGTGTGACCAGCTGAAAATCGTCGGCGTGCAGGGTGCGGGCCAGCGCCACGTCGCCGTCAACCAGCGCGCGCAGGCGGCCGCGTTCAATATCGCGCAACTGTTCCTGCATGGCCGCTTCGGAGCCAGGGTGCTGTTCTTGCATGATTCCATCCTTCGCTGTGGGGGATTGACACTTTGACGTAATTTGTCCAAAATCCATGTTGACACTATATATTCAAAGTGTCAACATGCCCGCATGTCACTCCACACCCTCAAAACACAACGGATACTCGACGCGGCGCTGCCCGTGTTTTGCCGCTACGGCTACCGCAAGACGTCCATGCTCGACATCGCGCAGGCGGCCGATATGTCGCGCGCCGCGCTGTACCTGCACTTCAAGAACAAGGAAGACGTGTTTCGCGCCGGCTCCATACGGGCGCATGCCGCCGTCATGGCGCAAGTGGCGGCGGCGCTGGCCCAGTCCGGTCCCGTCTTCCCGCGCATTGAAACGGCGCTGCTGGCATTCCAGCAAGGCTTGATGGCGGAAATATCGTCCAGCGCTCATGGACAGGAATTGTTCGATGCCAACATGGCCCTGGCCGCCGACATCACCTTGAACGCGCGGGCAACCCTGGTGGCAAAGCTGGCGGGCGCGCTGGAACAGGCCGAAGCGGCGGGCGATATCGCGCTGCGCCGGGTGGACGCGAATGCCGCGCAAGTGGCCGCCTTGCTGGTGGCCAGCATGGACGGCATCAAGCACACGCAAGGGGGAGGGGAGGCGTTGCGCCAGGGAATCGCCCTGCACATGCGCGTGCTGGGCGCGGCGCTGCTGCGCATGTGAGCGGCGAAGCTCCCATGCGCAGTGGGGCAAAGGCTGTTACGGCAAGGTTTTCAGCACATTCTTTGTCGGCACGGAGAAATTATAGTTGTCGTGGCGGTCCCAGTTGATCGACCACGTCATCACGCCGCGGAAGTCCGGATACGCTTGCAGCGGCTTGATGGTGCCGCAATTGAGCAGGCGCGTCAGGCAATTCAGTGCATTGCTGACGTCGGCATTCGTCGTGAAGCCCGAGCCGGCCGAACTGCGCCCCGACGGCACACCAAAGCCCACCTGGTCAGGCCGCAGGCCGGCGAAGGTATTGCCGCCATAATTGAATCCTTCGATCAGCATGCGCGCCGTGGCCACCAGCTGGTCGGCAGAGCCCGCCTTGATGGCGCCCGTCGCGTACGGCGTGTAGATGTCGCCATTGTTGTAGTACTGCGGGTGCAGCACCGTCAACTCGCTGCGCAAGGCATTGATGATGGGAATGTAGGCGCCCCAGATGCTGCCATAGCTCGTGTATCCCCCTTCCACATACACCCATTCCGGCGCCATCGACAGGTAAAAGCTGTTGCCGACCTTGGCTTTCAGGTTTTTCACGGCGATCGGCAGATAGGTCTGGATGGCCGCGCCTTGCGCCACGCCGTTTTCCAGGTCCAGGTCGATGCCGTCGAAGCCATATTTCGTGATGATGGCGTACAGGCTGTTGGTGAAATTGGTCGCTTCGGCCGTGTTGCCGACGGAAACGGAACCGTTTTGCCCGCCCAGCGACAGGATGACCTTCTTGCCCTTGGCCCGCTTGGCGGCCACGTCGGCGATGAATTGCGCTTCCGTGCCCGCGCCCGGATCGATGGTCAGGCTGACGTTGCCGCCGCCCGCGTTGTCGCCGAACGAGACGACGATCACATCCCAGTCGTCGCTGACCTGGCTGATCGGATACGTGGCGCCGCTGGGGTTGGTGAAATTGTGCCAGTAGCCGATCAGCGCATGCTTGGCCAGGCCGGTGGGCGTTGGAGTAGGCGTCGGAGTAGGTGTTGGAGTCGGTGTTGGAGTAGGTGTTGGAGTCGGCGTGGGTGTCGGGGTTGGCGTAGGAGTGGGTGTCGGCGTGCCGCACTCTCCCACCGCCGTCCAGGGCTGACCGCTGCCGGCGCCGCCGCTGCTGGTCGACGGGTTATTTCCTTGCGTCCACCAGTTGGCCGTGTAATTGACGTTGTTGTAGCTGGCCTTGCCGCCGCCGTTGTAGGCGGTGCCGCTGCTCCACGGTGAAAAACAGGCGACCGCTTCCGTCGAGGCGGCCAGCAGTTGGCTCGTGCCGCCGCTGCCGCCACCGCACGCGGCCAGGATGCCGCCGAAGAGGGTAAGGATGAGGGTATTCATGACTGTCCGGTTCATTGCATCTCCTTGTATATTTTTTGACCGACCGGCTGGACACCGTCCGATTTTTTCAGAGTGCAAGCATTGCAGGTGGTAGTCAACTGGTTTTATTCTTTGCGCAAGATCACAATACCAGTTGACATCTGGTCCCGGAAGAAGGGCGATGCGGACCATACCAGTGGCTGTTTTCTGGCGCGCTGGTATGGTGTGCGGAATGACGCCGGGAGCAGGGCGGGGAAGGGAGGAGGACGCCGTGCGGCGCCGCACGGCAGTTACGGTGCGGTTTCCTTGCGCAAATCGGCAGGCGGCACGCGCGACAGGTCCAGCAGCATCTGCGTCAAGGCCAGTATCTGGCGCTGCATCAGCCGGTAGTCGAGCTGGGTCGTAGTGTCGATGCCATGGTCGAGCAAATAATACGGTTGCGCCATGTAATGAAGCGTGGGAACGGGCTGCGCGGACTGGAAATACGGGTCCTCGCCAAACCAGGCTGCATGCTCCTGGCCGGGTTTGCTCGACGGCAGCACGAACGCGGGTGCCGCGTTGACCTGTTTCAGCATGGCGTAGGACGCCTCCAGCAGTGCGGGCGTGCGCGGCGAGAACAAGGCAGCCGGCTCGACCCTGCCCGTGGGATGCAAATATCCATCGCTGTCGGGCAGCACCTCCAGCGCGCCCAGGTGCTCGATGGCCAGCATGGCGGCCATGCGCTGCGTCAATCCATCGTCCTGGTGGCGCTTGAAAAACTGCTCGATGCCCACGCCGCCCGCAAAATGGCCGCTCGTCAGCAGCAGCATGACGCTGCGCGGCAGGCTGCCTTGCGGCAAGCGCGCCAGGTACTGGGCCATGTCGACGATGGCGTTCGGGCCATTGTCGTCCAGCCCGTTCGGGCCATCCGTGTGGCTGGCCAGCACCATCAATTCCTCGGACTTCCCGGGGATGATGCCGATCAAATTGCGCGTCTGCGCCTGCCGCACGGTGGCAGCCATGGTCAGCCGCAAGATGGGCGCCGTGCCGGCCAGCACCCCTTCGCGCAAGCGCTGGCCCTGCGCGCGGTCGATAAACACGCCGGGCAACTGGCGCGCGACGCCGTCGTGAGGCGCATACAAGCCATCCGCCGTCCTCGATGGCGTATCGAGAATAACGATCACACCCGCCGCACCGGCCGCCTGCAAGCCGTCCAGCAAGGCGATGAACGGCTCCAGCCTCTGGAACGGACGCGCATACGGCGTGTCCGGCCCCATGGCATTCTGCGGATCGTGCACATGCGCGGCCGACTGGCGGAAAGCCTGGCCCGTCCACGCCACTGTGGGCAGCTCGACGAGCACCAGCTTGCCGGCCAGGCTGGCATTGGGCCTGATCCCGGGCGCCAGATAGGCGAGGCGCCCCGTCATGCCGGACGGCGGCGTCATGCCCGAATACGGAATATAGCCGGCCGACGGCAGCACGCCAGGCCGGTCGCCGGACACCACTTCCAGGCCCCAGTCTTCCGGCTGCACCGACCATTGCCGGAAGCTGACCGGCTCGAAGCCCAGCTGTTTGACACCGGCGCGCGCCAGGCGTTCACGCAGGGCGTCGATATAGGCTTCATGCCGGGGCGAACCCGTGGCGCGCAGGCGGCGCTCGTCCAGATCGACCTGCCAATCCAGCAGTTGTTTTCTGGACAGGAATTGCGTAGCGTCGACCGTCACGGCAGCCGACGGCGGCAGGGCGCGCGCAGGCCAAGGGCCGGGCTTGCTGGCACAGGCGCACAGACCGGCCGCGATGGCCAGCACGCCGGCGAGGGACAGCAAGCGGCGGCAATGCGGGAGCGCGGGGCGTGGATGCGCCTGGGTCATGCGGGTCTCCAGATTCTCGGCATTCAATGTTGAGACTTCTCATGCAAAATAGTCGACAAGACATTGATTTCATTGTTGATTTAATTGATATCGGCAGCCATGGAAAGCTTGTCGCGGGCCGTAATTTACCACGGGGCAAGGCAATCGGCCGGCACGCATCAGCAGGCGATACCCTGTTTCCCAGCGCGCCCAGTTCCATTCAGGCCGGCGACGTGCTGGACCAGGCATTGCTGCCGCAAACGATGCCCGGACACGACCTGGTCGACACCAATCTGGTGGGCGACGATATGGACGACCAGGCCAACAGCATCATTGCCGCCATGCGGGCCTCAGGTGTCGAACGCCTGGTTTTCGTGCTGTCGATGGGCATCTACGATGAAGTTCCCGGGAAATTCGCTGCCTGAAACAACGCCACGCTAGCCGAAGACCTGAAACCATTCCACCGCGCCGCCGACACCATCGAAGCATCGGGCCTGACATACGCGATCGTGCGTCCAGCCTGGATGACGGACGAAGAAGAAGTCGACTACGAACTGACGACGCGCCACGCGCCGTTCAACGTTCAAGGGCACCGTGGTCTCGCGCAAGAGCGTGGCAGACCTGATCGCCAGCATCATCGAAGCGCCAGACTTGCACCGGCACGCCAACCTGGGCTTGAACAAACCGAACACGGACGGGGGGACAGGCCGTATTTCATGTAGCGTGCTCAAGTGCCGCTGGCCAGCGGCAGCAGCGGCACGCAGATGGGAGAAATCGCATTTGCGATTGGGCAGTTGGCAAAATGGGGGTTTTCTCAAATTCATCGATAACTTCGCATAATTTATATTATGTCAAATGGTGGGTGGAGGTGGACGATACTTTTAAGTATCAAAATACATCGTTCACATAACACTGCTTGGCGCCCAAGGTTGTTGGGACGCCCACAGAACTAGTCACCTATCTCATTGTGCTCAGTAATATCAAAAATTGACCAGTCGGGGATCGATCTACGCAAAATTATGACCCTGATCACTTGCACACAAAGAACGATAACTTCCTTCATTAATGCAGCGGTGGTTATCCTTTGACCGCAAACAGATATCATTTCGGAGGGGTTGGCCTGCCCCGTATGAACAAGTTTGCTGCGGACCTCGTAGGACTTCTTTAATAAAGCGGCATTTCTTTTGCGAACATCAACTGTTCCACCGATCAACCGAACTGACCTGACGGTAATTTTATGCATCATTTCATTGTTAGCTTTGTCCCCGAGCAGTGCTTCAAACGCCGTCGCAACCTCAACCGCGCAATCACCAACGCTACGACGGCGTTGAGCTTGATTGAGCCGTTGGAGAGCAACCCGGACAGGAGCGCGCATAGGCTCAGAAAGGGAAAGATATGCTTGAACTATTTTTTGCGCATCGTGCTCATTTAAAATGCTGAAATCTCCTAAAGAACTAGGCAAAATCTCATGCATGTGTCCACCCCGTCCGCCACCTAAACTAGCCCGCTCTAAATCTGGATCATCAAATGTAAACCAATATGCCGAGGACATTGATATTCTTGGCCCAACAACCGTTAGCACAGTGATTATCTCATTGAACAATTCGTGATTCTTTAAAAAATCATCATTTTCTAAAGCATCTGATTGTTTAGGATCATAGATATAGGGATCGATTAATTTTTCAAAAACCAGTGCAGATTGCGGCGGGATAAAATCCAGCATACTTGTAACTGTACTAGTATTGAAATTTCCCATTATAAATTTCTTTTGCTCACTATCTGGAATATCCTCAATCGGTACAATTTTCACTTCCGCTGTAAGTTGAATTTGTCTATCAACAGGAACGCCCCAAATGGCACATATGAATTTTCCGGTTGCAGCTTTAGTTCCAAGTACCTTCAATGCCCATTCTATGGCTGCCTCTGCTGATTTATATTTTAGCGCTAGCTTTAGAAGCGATGTACCAATGTAAAATGGATAAAAACCAGTAGCTCCATTTCCTGTGCGAACCATTCTAGTTTCCTCACCTGGGAAACGATGATCCCGAGCAACAATTTCATTTAATTTCTTCCCCATCTCATCCATCTTTAAAATAGCAGAATATCTAATATCATCATCTCGACATTCCAGAGCAGAAAGTAAATTAAATTCTCGCCCAGAGAAAATTAAATCTTGACTTTCCTTGCATAAGTCCGTCAATTCTTGCGATAAGGCATTTATTTGTTCATTCAATATTAGCGCCATTGATTCAGACATTTTTTAATCCATAATAATAAAACAAAAATAATTTCCCGTGCTGACGGTACTTGGATAACAGCATTATGTATCAAAATCACCGCGTCTGGCACGTCCGCAAATCCCGTGACAACGAATTTCATCTTTGAAGCACCGCTCACAGACCTTTAAACGCAGACAATATCGAGCTTGCTGAACCGCCCATTTTGGTACCCCAAGCATATACGTGAAATCACCGAGCATTCTGGTGCGGTTGACTGCCCGCCAGTTGGTCCGCCTAGAGTTGCGAATAATCCAGTATTGATTGCGGAACTCATCCTCTACTTGCTCAAGTATCCGCAGCGAATTAGCGTCAAAATTTGCCATGTCACTTCCCTCCTCCCCGTCAATCAAGGTGGAGTAACTGTCAGAACGGACAATCGTCCACCACTTGTGGTAATCCGGGCGCGGTCGCCAGGTACACGACGCCGAGATTGTTATTGCACCAAGTCTGCAAGCCGTCCATGCAATGACCAGAAAGCGCCTGGAATGCGACCTGCGCAGCGCGCAGCATGTTTGTACAAAACGGGACCCGCCATACATCGACTTCCGGCACCACGATGCCCCTGGAGCGGAAGTAGCGTTTCTGGTCAAGCGCCCTGCACTGCATTTCCTTGCCGCAGTACTTTGCTATGTAGCTGGCGATCCTGTGCGCCCCGGCCACGCCGAAGCCGAAACGGTGCGGATCACGGACGTGGACTTGGCCCATCTGTTCGCCGTTCGGGCCACGCCCCAGGATGCTTTGCCAGATTGAGCGCAGCAGCGCATACATCTGCCGTCCAGCGACTGCCACATGAAAATGCAAGGCGCCACGGGCCTGTTCCTCAATGACCGCTACATAATGAAATTGTTTATGCTTACCAAGTTTTCGACAAAAGGCTTTCAGTGTTTTAATGCAAGTTCGCGGTCCAGCATGTTTTCTTTGTAGGTCAATGTGACCATGCGATCAGCGCCGATTTGCTTGCAGCAAAGGCGTACATTCTTTTTTGCGCGCCTGCCTGCATCGTCATCATTCGCTTCGCGCTGGCTCGACTGGCCGCGTTTTTCCCGTGGTTTGCGCTGCAGCGCTAGACCGATAAAGAAACGTTCTTTAGCGACACTGACTTCACGCTGTCCATCTGGAAATACGCGGCGTCTGGCCGTGTAAGTATCGTTCCAGCTATTCTTGATACCTCTGCCGACCAACCACGCGACAGAGCGAGTGAACAACTCCCTTTTATTTCAAATGATACAAACATGCTACAAAGCTGTTCAATAGTTTCGCGGATTCCTGCCGTTGACCTATGCAAGGCATGAACAACAAAGTTCTGCCGCACCAACAGGAGAGATCGTATGGCAGGAATATCAGCAGTCAGCGGCGGTACGGGATTTATCCCTACACAAAGCAAAAAAGACGTCACCAGCGCGGCGAGTGCCGCAGAGCAAAAGATCGCCGCGCCGGTCAGCGAGCCGCCGCAGGGTGCCAATGCGGAAGTCGCTGGCGCGACGGCCAGCAAGGCGCCGAACGGCGCGGCAGCGTTGTCGAACACGCTGCAGAGCCAGTACGACGCCTCGCGCGTAGACACGTCGGCTGTCGATGGACGCACCGCCAATACTGAGACCGGCAGCGCCGACATGGCCGAAGCTGGCGGTACCGAACAGGCCGGCGCGGCCGACGCGTCGGCCGGCGGCGATGACGCCAACCTCACCGCCACGGCGAGTTCCAGCGAGACTTACGAAGCCGAAGACAAGAACGAAAACGGCGAGGTCACCGAGCAGGAGCGCGCGGACTACAAGGAAACCAACGCCTATCTCAACAAGCATCCCGAAGCCGCTGCCAACGCAAAGGTCAAGGTCGCGGTCGATGCCTACGTGAATGGCGCGGCATCCTTCGCAGAACCACCACGGTCCGCCATTGCGACACAGGCCTGATACTACAATGGTGGGTATCAGTTAAACTGCTCCCGCTTACCGTTTCGTTCCTGTTTCAAGTAGACCATGCCAACAACTGCCGAAGTGCTCATCGTCGACGATGATCCCGATATCTGTACCCTGCTAGTCGCCTATCTGGGTGATTTCAGCATCCGCGCCCAAGCGGTCCATGACGGCACCGCGATGCGCTCGTCTCTTGCCCGGCAGCGCTTCGACATCATCATCCTGGATTTGATGTTGCCGGGTGAAGATGGACTGTCTCTGTGTCACAGCATCCGCTTCCTGTCTGATATTCCCATACTGATGCTCACGGCGCGGGGCGAACGCGGCGACAAGGTTGCCGGACTGGAAGCTGGCGCCGACGATTACGTGATTAAACCGTTCGACCCGCGCGAGCTGGTGGCGCGACTGCACACCATCTTGCGGCGCATTCGTGGCCGCGGTGTGGGAGCGCCGATGCCAGAGCGCAGGCCGCCGCCGGCCAACGACATCTGCTTCGGTGGCTGGCGGCTGAACCGCGCCACGCGCGAACTGACCTCGCCCGCGCAGTTGCTGATCCCCCTGTCCTACGGTGAATTCCGGCTGTTGTCGGCGTTCATCGAGAAGCCGCAAAGTGTCCTCAGCCGTAGCTATCTGTTGAGTGCGGCGCGCGGGCGCAGCATGGAGGCGTACGACCGAACCATCGACTTGCTGGTGTCCCGGCTGCGCCAGAAACTCGACACCGACAGCACGGCCAAGCCGCTGTTGCGCACCATCCGCGGCGAGGGTTATCTGCTCGACGTGGCATTCGACGCATGAGGTTCAAGTTCGTAGACACGCTGTTCTCTCGCCTGTTCGCCTTGGCAGTCAGCGCCATCGTGGCTAGCCACGCCATCGCCTTTGGCCTGTTTTTCATGCTCTATCACGATGCGGCTCGCTGCCACCCGCAGCCGCCGGTGGGCGGCGTGGTCATCGGAGTCGTCACGGAGTTGTTGGCACTGGCCACGGCCGCCTGGCTGGGTGCGCGCAGCATCGCGCGTCCGATCCAGCAATTGGCGGCCGCCGCAGTTGAACTCGGCAACGACGTGAACCGCTCGGCCCTGCCGGAAAGCGGCCCTGTCGAGGCGCAGTTGGCGGCGCGCGCTTTCAACCGCATGCAATCCGATCTGCGCCAGCAACTGGCTGCCCGCGGCCACTTTCTCGCCGCCGTTTCGCACGACCTGCGCACTCCGCTGACGCGAATACGGCTGCGCGTCGAACAGTTGGCCGAGCCCGATGTGCGCGCCCAACTGCACGCCGATGCCACCGAGATGGCCGCCATGCTCGACGCCACACTGGAGTATCTGCGCGGCGAAGCGGCCGTCGAGGTCCCGGCCATGCTCGATGTGCAAGCCCTGGTGAGTTCAATGACTGAAGATTATCAGGAGCAGGGACACGCCATCGAATACGCAGGCGTAGTCGCGCCCGTTCTGGCGCAGCCGATCGCGTTGCGGCGCGCCCTGGCCAATTTGATGGAAAATGCGCTGCGTTACGGCGGCATGACGAAGGTTGAGTGCGCCATGCACCCATCCGGACTGGCCATCACGATCCACGACCAGGGCCCAGGCATTCCGGCCGCCGAACTGACCGCCGTCATGCAGCCGTTCTACCGCCTGGAGTCGTCGCGTAACAAAGCCAGTGGTGGCGTCGGCCTCGGATTAGCCATCGCGTGCGAAGCCATTGAGAGACAAGGCGGCACGCTCACCTTATACAACGCCCCCGAAGGCGGCTTGGTCGCCACAGTGCTGTTGCGACCGAACAAATGTTGAGCGGCGCCAGCCTGATCCAGGCGCTGTTCTTTGTAAGCAGGATACGGCGTCCGGGCAAGTGCCGAGAATTGAGTCTTGTCTATCGGAAATTCAGACGTTCTGCAATCGCGAAGATCCCCATCCCAGCGAGCATGGCGATGAAGAAAACGAGCGGCTTGGCCCCTCCTGACGCCAGCGACGCCAAGGCCGGACCGGGGCAATAACCAGCCAGTCCCCAGCCGGCACCAAATGCCAGGCCGCCAAAGACCAGGCGCCGGTCGATTTGCCTCGATGTCGGCAAGCGCATCGCATCGCCCAACAGGCTGCGCTCCCTGCGCGATGCAAAACGGAATGCCACGATGCCGACGCCTATCGCGCCGCACATGACAAGGCCCAGCGACGGATTCCAACGCCCCGCGACGTCGAGGAAACCAAGCACTTTCGATGGATCCGTCATGCCCGATAGGATCAGTCCGATGCCAAAGACCAGACCCACAAGCCCCGCCAGTATGTTTTTCATTGCGAGTGCCTTAAGCGATGACGTGTCGGACGACAAAAACAGTGGCGAAGCCGGCAAGCATGAAGGCGACTGTCGCCACCAGTGAACGTGGTGACATGCGAGACAAGCCACAAACACCATGTCCGCTGGTGCAGCCTGACCCATAGCGCGTACCCACGCCGACCAGGAGGCCAGCAACAATCAAGGTGGGGATATCGGCGTCAATCCGTACCTCCGGCAACGTCAGCACTGCGCCATAGATCAATGGCGCGCCAATCAGGCCGGCAAGGAAAGCAACGCGCCAGGCGACATCGCCTTTCGGCCATTCCAGCAGACCGCCCAAGATGCCGCTAATGCCGGCAATACGGCCATTGAACAGGACAAACACCGCAGCCGACAAGCCGATGAGCATCCCTCCTGCCAACGAGGCCCATGGCGTAAAATTATTCCAATCAATCTGCACCTTACTTCTCCCATTCTGATTTGCTATTCATACAGTACCTGCTCGGCGCAACTCAAGCGGGGTTCGAGAATTCCTCGAATGCCGCCAGCGCATTGGCGCAATACATTGCCGACGGCCCGCCCCCCATGTAGATGGCCATGCCCAAGGTCTCCTCGAATTCGGCCCGGGTGGCGCCCAGCTTGACGAGGGCCTGCACATGAAATCCTATGCAGGCATCGCAATGGGCCGCGATGCCCAGGGCCAGCGCGATGAACTCCTTGGTTTTCCTGTCCAGCGCACCGTCGCGCGTTGCCGCGCGCGCCAGATCGCCAAAGCCTTTCATCACGTCGGGCATATCGGAACGCAGGGTCGCCAGTTGTTGCGATACCGACTGCGTCAGTGCGCGATAGCCGCCAGATTGCATGCTCATGTGTGCGCCTCCCTTGCCTGTTTCATTTTTTCACCGCACAGGTACGGATGCCAAACGGCAGATACGCGGGACAGAAGCGGAAAATGCCGGTCGCCAGGGGAATCACCCCCAGCCAGCCCCAGGCGCCGATGGCACCGCCCAGGGTGGCGGTGATCAGGCCCAGCCCCAGCAGTATCCGGATGGCACGATCGATATTGCCGACGTTCGCGTTCATGGTCTTGCTCCTCAATGGTTAATCGTCGCGATGACGACAGGAGACGCACGCCCTCGTTCCCGGTACGCGTCAAGCTCTACCCGTGCATATTTCATGCCAGCGTTACACAAAGTGAGGAGTGGAGAGAAAACAGGGACTTGGGACGACACGACAGGCAGCAGCGCGCTGCCATTCGACCGGCGGCACTGCCATGCTGGCAGCCTGGCAGTGCCGCCAGGCCACGACCGGCCGGCCAGGTGCTAGGCGATACCCAGCGCTTTCAGGCGGCGGTACAAGGTGCGCTCGCTGAGGCCAAGGTGCGCCGCGAGTTCCTTGCGCGTGCCGCCGAAGGTGGCGAACGCTGGCGCCGCGCGGCGGCATGTCTGGCGCGGCGCCCTGCGCCACCGGCGCCGCCAGCAGCTGCTCGACGCGGATCACGCCATCATCGGATCAGCGGCTGGACCTCGTGTTCGAAAAACGAAATCAAGGATTGCACCATGGGCGCGCTGGAGGATGGCTCGATGCGGGTGAGCGGTGGCGTTGGCATGCTGGCTCCTTTTGTGCAGCCATACTGTCGCAGGACTGCCAATGCGTCAAGTGGCACTGCCAGCGGCAGTGCCAAAGAAAGGCAGCGCATCGTTACATTGCGGCGTGGACGGCAGGAAAACGCCTGGAATCAGGCATTGGGGAGAGATATGTCGCCCAACCTCGTACTGGCACAGGTCTTGCGTTACCAGTTGGACCTCATGCACGCCAGGCTTGCACACCCAGGAGATAGACTCATCATGACCAACACATCACCGCAAATAGAAGGTTTCTTCGACCCCGCCACCAGCACCGTCAGCTATCTGGTGCTCGATCCGGCCACGCGCCGCTGCGCCTTGATCGATAGCGTGCTCGACTATGATCCTAAGTCGGGCCGCACCAGCACTGCCTCGGCCGACCGCCTGCTGGCGCGCGTCGCGGCCCTGGATGCCAGGGTCGAATGGCTACTGGAAACCCATGTGCATGCGGATCATTTGACCGCCGCGCCCTATCTGCAGGAAAAACTGGGCGGCAAGATCGGCATCGGCCAGCATATCGCCACCGTGCAGCAGGTATTCGGCAAGCTGTTTAACACCGGCGCCGACATGGCGCGCGACGGCAGCCAGTTCGACCATCTGTTTGCCGATGGCGAGCTGTTTACCATCGGCGCGCTGCAATGCCGCGCCCTGCACACGCCCGGCCATACACCGGCCTGCATGAGCTATGTCGTCAACGACGCTGCCCGCAGCGCCGCCTTTGTCGGCGACACGCTGTTCATGCCGGACTATGGCACGGCACGCTGCGACTTTCCCGGCGGCGATGCGCGCACCCTGTTCCACTCCATCAACAAGGTACTGAGCTTGCCGGAAGATACCCTGCTCTACATGTGCCATGACTACCAGCCGGGCGGCCGCGAAGTGCGCTATGTCAGCACCGTCGGCGAGGAGCGCAGCGGCAATATCCACGTGCGCAACGGCATCAGCGAAGAAGAGTTTGTTGCCATGCGCACCAGACGCGATGCGTCGCTGGAAATGCCGACCCTGATCCTTCCATCGGTGCAAGTCAATATGCGCGCTGGACATTTTCCCGAGCCTGAGGCGAACGGCATACGCTATCTGAAAATACCGCTCAACGCGGTCTGAAACAGACGGCACAGACTGGACGGAGAAAAAAATGCAAATTCATCAACTATCGCCCGCCCTTTCCATCTCGGCGCAAATTCTGCCGCACGAGCTGGCGGCGATCAGCGAGGCGGGCTTTCACTCGATTGTCTGCAATCGTCCCGATGGCGAGGGCGGCGACCAGCCCCTCTTTGCCGAGATCGAACGGGCGGCAAAGACGCTGGGCATGCGCGCCCATTACCTGCCGGCCGAACCGGGCAAAGTGAGCGATGAACAGGGCATCGCATTCGGACAACTGCTGGCTCGGCTACCGAAGCCGGTACTGGCCTATTGCCGAACAGGCATGCGCTCGACCACGATGTGGGCACTGTCGCAGGCGAATCAACAGTCCCTTCCACACATCATGGAGGCCGCAAAGAAGGCGGGTTTCGATCTGCACGGCGTGGCGCGGCGCATACTCAATCATGGCCGCACGCCGCTGGATGCCGCCGAAGTGACGCACGCCGTGGTCATCATCGGCGGCGGCGCCGCGGGCATCGCTACCGCATCGAGCCTCCTGGCGCGCCAACCCGATCTCGACGTCGCCATTATCGACCCTGCCGACGTCCATTACTACCAGCCTGGCTGGACCCTGGTTGGCGCCGGCATATTCGATGCTCCGCAAACCGCCCATACCATGGCATCGACCATTCCCCGTGGCGCGCACTGGATCAAGTCCGCCGTGGCGGCATTTGAACCGGAACGCAACGCCGTCATTCTGGATGGCTGCCGGATCGTCCGGTATGAACAACTGCTCATTTGTCCTGGCCTGAAGCTTGACTGGCATGCGATCGACGGATTGCCCGAAACCCTGGGACGCAATGGCGTCACCTCCAACTATCTGTACCATCTCGCGCCATACACCTGGAACCTGGTGCAGTCCCTGCGCGCCGGACGGGCAATTTTCACCCAGCCGCCGATGCCGATCAAATGCGCCGGTGCGCCACAAAAAGCGATGTACCTGTCCGCCGACCACTGGAAGCGCCATGGCGTGCTGGGGCAGATAGAGGTCGAATTCTGCAGTGCCGGCGCGGTGCTGTTCGGCGTTGCCGATTACGTGCCGGCGCTGATGGAATACATAGACGCTTACGCCGTCGATCTCAATTTCGGCCATACGCTGGTGAGCGTTAACGGGCCTGCCAAAATCGCCACCTTCAGTCGCACAGGCGCTGACGGCGGCAGGCAACTCGTCGAGCGTCCGTTCGATCTGCTGCACGTCGTGCCGCCCCAGGTGGCGCCCGACTTCATTCGTGTCAGCACCCTGGCCGTCGCCGCCGGCTGGCTCGACGTCGATCCCGCGACACTGCGGCATCGGGTGTGGAGCAATATCCATGCACTGGGTGACGTTGCCAATACGGCCAACGCGAAGACGGCAGCGGCGGCGCGCAAACAGGGCCCCGTCGTGGCCCATAATGTGCTGGCAGCGCTGGGCCGGGCCACCGGCAGCGCGCGCTACGACGGCTACGGCTCCTGCCCGTTGACTGTCGAGCGCGGCAAGATCGTGCTGGCGGAATTTACCTATGGCGGCAAGCTGGCCCCCAGCTTGCCGACCTGGCTCATCGACGGCACCCGTCCTTCGCGACTGGCCTGGCTGCTCAAGGAGCGCATCCTGCCGCCGCTGTATTGGCGAGGCATGCTCAAGGGCCGCGAGTGGATGGCGAAACCCGAGTTGGCCGATCAATGACGCCAAGCCGTTATTTTAGGGACCGACCATGACCATCATCCTGCTACTTGGCTTTACAGTCGGCATTATCCTGGCACTCACCGGTGCCGGCGGAGGCATCCTTGCCGTGCCGTTGCTGGTCTTTGCCGCTGACTTGAGCATGGTGCAGGCGGGTCCGATCGGCTTGCTTGCGGTCGGCCTGGCGGCGGCCCTGGGCGCGGTGATGGGCCTGAAATCCGGGACGGTGCGCTACAAGGCGGCGATGCTCATCGCCGGCGCGGGCATCCTCTGCTCCCCTCTTGGCGTGTGGCTGGCGCAGCGCAGTCCGAATCGGCCGCTGGCGATCCTGTTTTCCCTCGTCCTGCTCTACGTTGCGCTGCGCGTCTACCAGCGCGCCACTTCCGGCTCTGCCGATATCGCGGCGTCCGGCAAACGCGCGCCGCCCTGCCAACTCGACGCCACGCGTGGAAAACTGCGTTGGACGGCCCCTTGCGCCAGGGCGCTGGCCCTGGCGGGCGTGGCTGCGGGAATCCTGTCCGGTTTGCTGGGCGTCGGCGGCGGCTTCGTGATGGTTCCCGCATTGCAACGCTACACGGATTTGACAACGCAATCGATCGTCGCGACCTCGCTTGCGGTCATTGCGCTGGTATCGATGTCAGGCGTCGTCGCAAGTACGGCGGCCGGTCACTTGCAATGGGCCATTGCGCTGCCTTTCGCCATCGGTTCCCTGGCCGGCATGGCGGGTGGCCGTCTGGTCGCCTCCAGGCTACCGGCGCCGCATCTGCAGAAAGCGTTTGCGATTGTTTCCGCTTTGGCCGCGCTGGCGCTGTTTATCAAGGCCATCTGATGGCGCGCACTCGTGCGCCACGCCGACCCTGATCCCATCAGAATGCCTTGTGCTCAGTCGCAACAAGAGACATGGTCAATTGCTCCAGATGAGCAACGCCCACAGGATCCTCCGCCAGCAATGGCACTACCGCGTAGCGATGCGCGAGCTGCCGGGCCACTGTCGCGATGTGCCCCTGTTCGTTCAGGGCACGCTGGCGCAGCAGCGGCGAGCGTGGTTTGGCCGCACACAGACTGTTGTTGATGACCCAGGCCCACGGTTCAATTCCCGCCCTGCGCAAGTCGGCCTGCAGGCCGGCGGCCTCCAGCACCGGGGTCGTCTCGGCCAGCGTGACGATCAATACCTTGGTCTGGGCCTGGTCCTGCAACTGCATCATGGGCGTGGTGAAGTGCATCTGCGTGTCGGCCATCTGGCGCATCACTTCACGGTGATAAGCGCCAGTTGCGTCGAGCAGCAACAGCGTGTGGCCCGTGGGCGCGGTATCCATCACGACAAACTTTCTGCCAGCCTCGCGAATCGCGCGCGAGAACGCCTGAAAGACGGCGATTTCTTCGGTACAGGGCGAGCGCAAGTCTTCCTCCAGCAAAGCGCGTCCGGCCGCATCCAGTTTCTTGCCTTTTGTATCCATCACCTCCCGGCGGTAGCGCTCGGTTTCCACATGCGGATCGATACGGCTCACGCTCAGATGCTCCATTGATCCGCGGAGCGTTTCGGACAGGTTCCCGGCCGGATCCGAGGTCGTCAGATGCACCGCATGGCCGCGCCTGGCCAGCGCCACCGCCACGGCAGCGGCAATGGTGGTCTTGCCGACACCGCCCTTCCCCATCAGCATGATCAGACCGTGGCCGTTCCGGGCAATCTCGTCGACAAGGCTGGCAAGGGCAGGCGTGGCGATCGCTGGCAGCGCCACAACGGCGGGAGGAGCGCTGCCGTTCACGGCCAGCAGCAGGCGGCGCAAGGCATCAAGGCCGACCAGGTTGAACGGCATCAGCGGGATCCGGTCCTGGGGCAGTGACCGCAGTGCCTCGGGCAATGCGGCCAAGGCGCGCTGCTCGCGCTGCACGACGGACGCGGCCAGCGCATCGCTTGCACCCTCTGACGCTGGCAACACGCCATTGATGACGAGATACTGCTGCGTCAATCCAATGGCGGCCAGTTCATCGTGCGTGCGGGCAGCTTCACGCAGGGTGGCGCTTTGGGCCCGCGCCACCAGGATCAAGCGACTGCGCGCAGGATCGGCCAGCGCCGCGACGGCCGCATGGTAGCGGTCGCGCTGCTTTTCCAGTCCGGCCAGCGGCCCCAGACAGGAAGCATCGCCCTTGCCCTCCTCCAGGAACGCATCCCAGGCGCCCGGCAATTGCAGCATCCGTATGGTATGGCCGGTAGGTGCCGTATCGAACACGATGTGGTCATAATCCTTGAGGATTTGCTCATCGGTGAGCAGCGCGGTAAATTCGTCGAAGGCCGCGATTTCGGTGGTGCACGCTCCGGAAAGCTGCTCCTCGATGGATTTGACCACCGTTTCCGGCAACACGCCCCGCACCGGCCCGACGATCTTGTCGCGATACAACTGGGCGGCGGCCTGCGGATCGATTTCCAGCGCGCTCAGACCGGGAACGGCCAGGATGGCAGTGATCCGGTTGCCGATCGCCATATCAAACACCTGGCCGACGTTGGAAGCAGGATCCGTGCTGACCAGCAGGACGCGCCGGCCCTGGTCTGCCAACAGCACGGCATGGGCGCAGGCCAGCGAGGTTTTCCCCACGCCGCCTTTGCCCGTAAAGAACATGAACGAAGGAGGATGGTCGAGAAAGTGGAAGGCGGCTGGCATGCAGGAACTCCTCAGCAGGTTTTTCCGCCGCAGCAGGAGCCGGCGGCTGGGGCACTGGTGTCGGCCATGGCGACGCCGGCCCAGCGGGCCAGTTCCGCCCGCTGCGGGTAGCGCCCGGCCAGGGCAATCTCGCCATCCACCAATATCAACGGTAGCGAATCGGCACCGGAGCGCTCCAGGAAGCGCTTGACTTGCACGTTATCGGCAAAGGCCATCGGTTGCTGGGCCAGGTTGTAGCGCTCCAGCTGCACACCGTTGAGCCGCGCCCAATCCGCATCGGCTGAAAACTGGAGCAACTGCGGTTCAATGTTCACTCCGCATACGCCACTGCTGCAGCACATGGCGGGATCGAATACCTGAATGATTGTCATTTGCAAGCTCTCCTGTCTCCCCTGTTTCCAGACAATAGGCCCAATATGGCCCCGAAACAAGCGCGGCGGCACAGTGTGCCGCATGTTTTTACAAAAAAATTGATCTCGCGATGGTTGACCCGCAAATACCCGGATTTTTCATCGCGCGATGCCGGGCAGGTAAGTATGATGTCAGCATGAACTCCCATACTAAGGTGCTTATAAAGGAGAGCGAGCGATGTTCTTAGCGCGCACCTGCATGGTGCTGTCCGCCCTGATTTTCAGCGGCGCGGCCTGTGCGGATATCAATTGCACGGACCCGATTGCCGACTGGAAACCTCGCGAGCAATTGCAGCGTGAGGCCGAACAGCGCGGCTGGACCGTGCAGCGCATCAAGATCGATGATGGCTGCTACGAGCTCAGAGCCATTGATCGCAACGGCAACAAAATCAAGGCCAAATACTCCCCGGCATCGCTGCGCATGCGCAGCCTGGCGGTGGACTTCGGCAGTGACGGCGACGCCACCGACTACCTTGGCCCCGTGCCGCAGGGGCCAATCAGGCGGCGTGCAGGGCCAACATCCCACGGGGAAAAGCAATGAAAAACATGATAGTCTGCGCCTGCCTTGCAGGTGCATTGACGCTGCCCGGCTTCGTCCAGGCGCGCCCGGTCACACTCACAGCGCAACTGAAGAATTACGCCGGCAACGGCGCCTACCTGGCGGTGTATGTTACGGATGCCGCCGGCAAATATAAGAAAACGCTGTGGATCGCTGGAAAGAAGACGAAGTATTACAAGCACCTGAGCGACTGGGCACGCGGTAGCGGCATGAACGCGCGCGAATTTGACGGAGTCAGCGGAGCGAGCGTCGGCAGCGGCAAAACGCTTAAGGTGACAGTCGAGCTGGCCGACACCCTGATTGATGCAGGTTACGAGATCCGGATTGACAGCGCCGCAGAGGACGGGCGCGATCATCCGGCCGACGTGCGCACGCCGTTGACCAAACAGGGTGCCGGCAAACCCGTCGGTGGACGCGGCTACGTCAAATCCTTCACTTACGACATGTAGCCACTGCCCGCATGTTGCGACAGATACATTCGCTCGTGGGCCTGATCAGCGCACTGCTGGTCATCATTATCGGCTTGACGGGGGCTGTGCTGTCGACCACTCCCGCGCTCGAGCGGCTTGCGACCAGCGTGCCGGCGGGCGTCAGCGTTGCCGAACTCGCGGGCCGGGTGGCGCGCCACTATCCGGGAGCCGAGCAGATCCAGCGCACGGCCTCAGGAACCATCATCGTCTACTACAGCGCCGGAGACATCTCGGGCGTGGACCGGGTCGACCCGTCCAGCGGCAAGGCGATCGCGCCTTATGCGCCACCGGCATACGCACGCTGGTTCAAGGAGTTGCACAGGTCACTATTCCTCGACACGGCAGGCAGCGCCGCTGTCGGCATCGCCGCCCTGCTGATGCTGCTGGTCTCAATCTCCGGCCTACTCCTGCTGGTCAAGCGGGTGGGCGGTTGGCGCCAGCTGGCACGTCCACTGCACGGCAATCGCAGCCAGCGCTGGCACGCCGCGGTGGCCCGTCTTGCGCTCGCAGGCCTGCTGTTCTCCGCCTTGACCGGCAGCTACATGTCGGCGGCGACCTTCGCCCTCATTGCCGATGGCAGCCAGGACGAACCCGATATCCCCGCCACCACGTCAGGCGGAGCGCCGCTGCCCGCTTCCCGCCTACCAGCCTTGCTGGCAACCAGGCTGGTCGATTTGCGCGAGCTTTCCTTTCCTCTTGCCGGTGACCGCAACGCCGTCTATACCTTGCGCACCCGGCAAGGCGACGCCTATGTCGACCAGTCCACCGGTGCGCTGCTTGCCTTCCGCGCTCACAGCAATGTCCGGGAAGCCTTTGAACTGATCTACCGGCTGCATACTGGCGAAGGCCTGTGGTGGCTGGGTCTGGCACTCGGTCTGAGTGCGCTCAGTGCGCCGTGGCTGGCGGTGACGGGCATTGCCGTATGGTGGCAGCGGCAGCGGGCCAAACCCCGCATCGCCAACAACTCCTCCCTGGGCTCGGCGGACACCGTGATCCTGGTGGGGAGCGAAAACAACAGTACCTGGGGCTTTGCTCGCGTGCTGCACGATGCCTTGCGACAGGCCGGACAACGCGTGCACACGGCGCCGATGAACCAGTTCTCATCGGGCCACGGCACCGCGCGCCAGTTGTTCATCCTGACGGCGACCTATGGCGATGGCGACGCCCCCGCTTCCGCCACGCACTTTCTGGCCAATTTGGCCTATATTGACCCCAACCAGGCGGCAAGTTACGCCGTGCTCGGTTTCGGCGACCGCCAGTTCCCCGCGTTCTGCCAGTTCGCGCAGGCGGTCGACGCGGCGATGGCGGCGCGCGGATGGCGCCGGTCGCTGGAACTGGCCCTGATCGACCGCCAGTCGGCCCAGGAATTCGCGCGCTGGGGGAGCCAGGTCGGCGCGCTGCTGGGCCATGAGCTCGTCCTCGACTATGCCCCGGCACATCCGCCCACGCACGCGCTGCAGTTGCGCGAACGTATCGCCTACGGCGAGGAAGAGCACGATCCCACCGTCGTGCTGCGCTTTATAGCCGCCCCGCCGCCGGCCAGCGCCGGTTGGCTGAAAAGCCGGCTTGCCCCCCATCGACT
The DNA here is from genome assembly GCF_009208735.1 of Janthinobacterium rivuli. Lineage (GTDB taxonomy): Bacteria > Pseudomonadota > Gammaproteobacteria > Burkholderiales > Burkholderiaceae_D > Janthinobacterium. The sequence goes on from NZ_WFLJ01000005.1 coordinate 116,633, forward strand.
GCCCCGCTTTGAGGCGGGCGACCTGGCTGGCGTCATGGCGCCCGGCAGTTCCATGCCGCGCTTTTATTCGCTGGCGAGCGGATCGGGTGACGGCGTGCTGGAAATTTGCGTGCGCAAGCAACCTGGGGGCGTGTGTTCGAGCTACCTGTACCACTTGCTGCCGGGTGACCGCATCGAGGCCTTTATCCAGCCCAATCCGCAATTTCGTCCGGCCCTGGGCGAGGCGCCCATCATCCTGATCGGAGCCGGTACCGGGATCGGGCCGCTTGCCGGTTTTATACGTAACAATACGGGCAAGCATCCGATGTACCTGTACTGGGGTGGGCGCCATCCCGACTCCGATTTTCTGTATGAGCCCGAACTGCGCAACTACCTGGCCGACCGCAGGCTGACGCAGCTGCACACGGCCTTCTCAAGAGTCGAGAATGGCGTCCACGTGCAGACCCGGCTGATGGACGACGCTGAACATATGCGCCGCCTGATCGCCGACGATGGCCAGGTGCTCGTCTGCGGCAGCCACGCCATGGCCGCCAGCGTCAGGCAGGCCATGGACCAGATACTTGCGCCGCTCAAGCTCGATGTGGCGGCGCTGCGGGAAAAAGGAAGGTATCGTGAAGACGTCTTCTGAACAGGCGCTGCGGCGCTACAGCCTGAATGGCGAAACCATGGGCAGCCGCTATACGGCCGTATTCTATGCGGCCGGACAACCGGACCTGGCCGCCATCGGCGCCAGCCTGTTTGCCGCCGTCGACAGGGTTGACCGGCAGATGTCGACCTGGAATGTCGCCTCGGACCTGTGCCGCCTGAACGCGGCGCCGGAAAACACCTGGCTTGCTGTGCCGCGGGAGCTTGCGCAGGTGCTCGCTGCGGGGCTGCTGGTCAGTCGCGAATCGGGCGGCGCCTTCGACATGGCGGTTGGCCAGCTGGTGGAGGACTGGGGATTCGGTCCGTCGCAATGCGCGCCATCGCCGCAGATCGCGGCCCGGCATGGCAAAACGTACTGCCCCGCCGCCGAGGCATTGGACGTGGATCTGGCGGCTCTGCAGGTGCGCAAGCGCGCGCCGCTGACGCTCGACCTGTCGGGCATCGCCAAGGGTTTTGGCGTCGACCAGTTGGCGCATTGCCTCGATGGCTGGTCCATCGCCAGCTATCTGGTCGGTATCGACGGCGAAATGCGCGCGCGCTCGACCAGACCCGATGGCCAGGCCTGGAGCGTGGCGATAGAAAAGCCGACATATGGCATCCGCGAAATCGGTGGCGTGATGGAATTGCACGACATGGCCATCGCCACCTCGGGCGACTATCGCCGCTGGGTCGACATCGACGGAACGCGCCATGCGCACACCATGCATCCGGCCTTGCGTCAACCGGTATCGAACCGTCTCGCGGCCGTGAGCGTGCTGACTCCCAGCTGCATGCTGGCCGATGCCTGGGCCACGGCGTTCATGGTCTTGGGCGACGTCGACGGTGTCGCGCTGGCCAGGAAACGCGGCATGGACGTGCTGTTCGTCCTGCGTCACGGCGCCTTGCTCGAGGAAATTCTGATCATCGATGGGAAGGTGGCCTGAGCTGCTTGGCCGTGCCTCAATGCGCCAGCGCCACGCCGCGCAGCCATCGCCATGTCGCCAGCCCCCACTTGACGCACTCGAACCAGGCGACGCCGAGCACGGCGACCAGCGCGCACTGCATCAGCAGCGCCATGTCCGGGAGCGCGAAGGCAAACAGCTCGCGAATGGGCGCCACGCCCATCACCAGCAACAGCAACAGCGAAGCCGCCAGGCTGATCCAGGCGAACGCCCGGTTCGACTTCAGCCCCCTCTTCCATGACGGCTGGCTCCATTGGCGGTTGACATAGATCAGTCCCAGGTTCGACAGCACGAGGCTGAGGAAGGTCGTCGCGCGCGCCACCTCGTCGGAATGGCCCCCCCACCGCACCAGCACGTGGAAGCCGACCAGCATGGCCAACAGCCCTGCCCCCTGCAGCAAGCCGCGCAGCAGTATTTCACGGTCGAACAAATGCATGTCCGGCCTCCTGGGTTTGCTCGCCATGGCATCGGCTTCGATCGGTTCGGCCTCGAACACGATCGAGCAGGCCGGGTCGATCACCATTTGCAAAAACAGTATGTGCACTGGCATCAAGAGCAAGGGCCAGCCCAGCAGCACCGGCAGGATGGACAGGCCAACGATGGGCACATGCACGGCGACGATGAAGACGATGGCCTTGCGCAGGTTGGCAAACAGGCGCCGGCCGTGTTGCACCGCCAGCAGCAGCGAGGAAAAATCATCCTTGAGCAATACCAGCGCTGCCGCCTCGCGCGCGACATCGGTGCCGCGGGCGCCCATGGCCACGCCGATGTTGGCTGCCTTCAATGCGGGCGCGTCGTTGACGCCGTCACCGGTCATGGCGACGATATCGCCACGGCTGCGAAAAGCTTGCACCAGGCGCAACTTCTGCTCTGGAGCGATGCGGCAAAAGACGTCGGTATCGGCCAGCCGCGCCCGTAGCGCCGTGTCGTCCAGCGCGGCCAGGTCCGTGCCGGACATCAAGCCGCTGGCCATGCCGGCGATACCGGCCTGCCGCGCAATCGCCAGTGCCGTGGCGGGATGGTCGCCCGTGATCATCACCACGCGTATGCCCGCCGCGTGACATTGCGCCACCGCATCGGGCACTTCGGGGCGCACCGGGTCGTGCATGCCAAGCAGGCCCAGGAATTCAAACTCAAAGACATGCTGGTTGTCAGGCAGGGGCGGTGCGGCAAAAGTTGCGCTGGCGACGCCGATCACGCGCAAACCGCCGTTTGCCATGGCCAGCACCTGCGCCGCGATGGCAGCGGCGCGCGCCGGCGCCAGATGGCAGAGATCGATGATGGCCTCGGGCGCGCCCTTCGCCGCCACCAGGAACTCGGAACGGTCCGGCGATTGCCACACCCGCGACATGGCCAGCATTTGCCGCGACAGCGGATAATCGTCGATCAGTTGCCAGTCGGCATGCAGGTGCTCCGTATTGGCCAGCAAGCGGGCACCTGTCTGGCTGATGGCCGACTCCATCGGGTCGAACGCGCGCCGATGGCTGGCCAGGACGGCATATTCGAGCAAGCCGTGCAGTTCTTCCCGCAAGGCCCCGGCGGGATTGCCCTGACAGTCATGGGCGCACTGCTCCGACCACAGCCGAGCCACGTCCATGCGGTTGGCCGTCAGCGTGCCCGTCTTGTCGACGCACAGCACCGTCGTCGCACCCAGCAATTCTATCGCGGGTATGCTGCGCGCCAGTATGCTTTCGCGCCCCAGGCGCCAGGCCCCCAGGCCCAGGAAAAGCGTCAGTATCACAGGCAATTCTTCAGGCAGGATCGCCATGGCCAGCGTGAGACCTGCCAGCAGTCCTTGCAGAGCGTCGCCGCGCAGCCACCAATAGGCCAATGCCAGGCCGGCGGCGAGACACAAGCCGCCAATGGCGACATTCCTGACGACGCGGCGTGTTTCCAATTGTATCGGGGTCAGCTCGCTCCCCATGGTGGCAAGCGAGGCGCCTATACGACCGAGCGCACTATGGGGGCCGGTGGCAACCACCAGGCCGCTCGCCGTGCCTTGCGTGATCAGGGTACCGGAATACACCAGGCAGTCCGGACTGCCGCCCGTCTCGTCGGAGCCATGCTTGATGACCGGCACGGACTCGCCCGTCAGCATGGACTCATCGGCCGTCAAGTTCGATGTACTGAGCAGTTCGATATCGGCGGGCACTCGGTCGCCCTCGGCAAGCAGCACCAGGTCTCCCAGCACCAGCTCCCTGCCAGCGATGCGCTCCTGCTTCCCATTGCGTATCACCAGGGCGCGTGGACAGGAGAGGTCGCTTAGCGCATGTAGCGAGCGTTCCGTGCGCCGGCGCTGAAAAAAGGTGATGCCCATGACGATGCAAACAAAGCCCAGCAGCATAAGCGCTTCATTGCGATCGCCCAGCAGCAGATAGATGATGCCGCAGGCGACCAGTAGCAGGAACATCGGCTCGGAAGCGACATCGAGCAGCAAGCGCCCGGCACTCAAGGGTCGCGAGGCGGGCAAGGCATTCGGCCCATTTTCCAGCAACCGCTGTGCGGCCTGCGCGGCTGTCAGCCCTTCACTGCCCTGCGGCTCCGACATGGCACCCATCCTTTTCCTGAGAGGCAAATCGTCGTAGCGGTCATGATGAGGTGCTTGCTTGAGGCGGCGATTCGAGCGTTGTGCAATTGCCTAGCTGCAATTCCCAATAGCCCACATCTATCCAGCGATCAAACTTGCGACCTACCCGCTTGAACAGGGCCACATTTTCAAACCCCAGGCGCGTGTGCAAAGCCACGCTGGCGTCATTGGGCAGCGCGATGCCGCCAATGACCACCTGCAACTGGCGTCGGCGCAATTCGTCAATGAGGGCGCGATACAGCTGGCGGCCGATGCCCCGGCCCACGCACTCGCGCGCCACGTACAACGTGGATTCGACCGAAAAACGGTAGGCGCTGCGGATCCGCCAGGGCGTTGCGTAGGCGTACCCCAGCAGTTGGCCTTCATGTTCAAAAACGAACCACGGCAACTGTTCCCCGACCGTGAGAATACGCCGCGCCATTTCCTGCACATCGACCATTTGCTCTTCAAAGGTGATGGTGGTGGCGGTGACGTAATGGTTGTAGATGGAGGCAATGGCCACGGCGTCTGAGCTGTTGGCGTATCGAATCATGAGTAAAGACCGTCTCGACTGGATTGCAGGAAATGGCGCCGCCATCGCTGACTTGACTGCCACTGAGTGCCACTAAGTTCCACTGAGTGCCATTCTAGCAATAATTGCGCTGCATCGGCGCATTCAAGGCGCATTGCGCTGCGACGGGTCGCGCAGGAACACCGGCGACTGGCCCGTCACGCCGGCACGGTCACCCTCGCGCTTGGCGGCCACCACCCACCACAGCAACTGCGGGAAGATGCGCTCCATGTAAGAGGTCCAGCGGGTGCCGTCCACCTCCGCGGAAAAGCTGCCATCACCGCCACCGCGTTGACCGGTACTATCACCGCCGCATACTCGACAAAGCCGATGTTGAAGTAGTCGGCCGACACGATATTGACCAGGTTCGACACCACCAGTGGCAGGCTGGCCGTGTCGGCGATGAAGCCGGCCGCCATCACGAAGGCCAATGTCGCCTTGGCTGAAAACTTCAGTTCCAGCAACATGGCGATCACGATGGGCGTCAGTATCAGCGCCGCGCCATCGTTGGCGAACAGCGCAGCGACGGCGGCGCCCAGCAGGACCAGCAAGACAAACAGCTGGCGGCCGCTGCCGCCACCCCAGCGCGCCACGTGCAGTGCGGCCCACTCGAAAAAGCCGGCCTTGTCGAGCAGCAGGCTGATGATGACGGCGATAGACGTGCCGGTGGCCTTCCAGACGGTGTGCCAGACGACGGGAATGCCCGACAACTGGATGACGCCAGCGAGCAGCGCGCCGCCCGCGCCGATGGCCGTGCTCCAGCCGATGCCGAGCCCGCGCGGCTGCCAGATGAGCAGTACCAGCGTGGCCAGGAAAATCAGGAAAGCGGCCAGCATACGAGTGTCTTCATTCTTGCGCCCGCCCCCACGGCATGGCCGGAAACGTCCACGCCCTCGTGGCGATGAAGCACAGGGCCCAGGCAGGCAGCCCCGGCCGGATGACCATGAGTGGCTTCCGCCAGCATGGAGCGGCAAGAGTTGCCAGTACACGGAACGTTCGTGAGTTTTCGAGAAAGAGTGAAAAGTAAGGCCTGCCGTGGTCTGCGGGCATGCCGCTGCGCTCGCCGGCTAGACGGCGCTTTGCCCGATGGCTTTGATCTCGTGCTGGATCGCATTTTTTTCGAGCATCTCCAGCGGCAGGCTGACAAAAACATTTATCCGGCTCATGATCTGGCGAAATACCTTGTGGAATACCGCGCGCTTCTCTACGTCCGTGCCGGTAGCCGCAGCCGGGTCTTCGAAACCCCAGTGCGCCGACATTGGATGGCCAGGCCAGTACGGGCAGACCTCGCCGGCGGCGTTGTCGCACACGGTAATGACGAAATCCATGTGCGGCGCGTCCGCGGTACCGAATTCATCCCAGTTCTTGCTGCGTAGTTTGTCGAGCGGATAGCCGGTCGCCTCAATTTGTTCGATGGCGAACGGGTTGACGCTGCCGCCCGGGTGGCTGCCGGCCGAAAAGCCGCGGAAGCGGCCTTTTCCCATGGTAGAGACGAGCGCCTCTGCCATCACGCTACGGGCTGAGTTGCCGGTGCAGAGAAACAACACGTTGTACACTTTTTCGGTCATGACGACTCCTTCAATCACTGCGGTGGGTGGATGTTCGAAATAATGGATTGTCTGGATTGGTTTTCATGTGGTCTCCATCTATTTCATTATTCTATAATTATAGAATAATCGAATAATAGAATGAATGTAAACCTGTTTCTATAAGTATAAAGTCCCTGACAAGGCTCCGATGGCAGACGCATCCGCTTGTTCAATGTGATCGACGACTACAGCCGTGAGGGGTGCGGCATCGAGCTTGATGTCTCATTTCCGTCGGAACGCGTTATTCGGTCCCCGGACAGTATCATCGAATGGCATGGCAAACCTCGAGTGATCCGCTGCGCTAACGGTCCGAAGTACATCAGTGCTGACACTTGCCTAGGTGTCCAGGCGCAAGTGAGTTAATACATTGATGTAGATCAATCAATTTTCGAACTGTCTGCAGCAGAATGTGATCATTCGCAAGTCTATGTTGACCAGACTATGACCGGGCGCCCGGATGGCGCAACACGACACGTGCCCTGCCAGGCGCCCTGCTCCACGCATGACCAACTTCAAAAGGAATAACATGACACCCACTACCATGAAAGCCGCTGTTGTCGAGCAACTGGGCCAGCCGCTGGTGCTGCGCGACGTACCCGTGCCGGTGCCCGGCCCCGGCCAGATCCTCGTCAAGACGGAAGCGTGCGGCGTTTGCCATACGGATTTGCATGCGGCGCGCGGGGACTGGCCCGTCAAGCCGACGCCGCCGTTCATTCCCGGCCACGAAGGCATCGGCCTGGTGGTGGCCGTGGGCACGGGCGTGACGGAAGTGCAGCTGGGCGACCGGGTCGGCGTGCCCTGGCTGTACTCGGCGTGCGGCCATTGCGAACATTGCCTGGCAGCCTGGGAGACCGTGTGCGCCGAGGCGCAGTTTGGCGGCTACACCAAGAATGGTGGCTTCGCCGAGTACATCCTGGCCGATCCGCGCTACGTCGCGCACATTCCGGCAGGTCTTTCCGCCGTGCAAGCGGCGCCCATCATCTGCGCCGGCGTGACCAGTTACAAAGGCATCAAGGAAACGGGCGCGCGGCCGGGTCAGTGGCTGGCCGTGTCCGGCATCGGCGGACTGGGCCACCTGGCCATCGAATATGCGGTGGCCATGGGCTTGCGCGTGGCGGCCGTCGATATCGATGAAGGCAAACTCGAGCACGCGCGCGCCCTGGGCGCCGAAGTGACCATCAATGCGCGCCAGGGCGACCCCGTCGCGGCCTTGCGCGAAGCGACCGGGGGCGGCGCCCACGGCGTGCTGATCACGGCGCCGTCGATTGATGCCTTCCAGCAAGGCGTGGCGATGACGCGCAAGCGCGGCACCTGCGTATTGGTCGGCTTGCCGCCGGGCGACTTCCCGACGCCGCTGTTCGACGTCGTCGCCAACTGCGTGACGATACGCGGTTCCTTCGTGGGCACGCGCCAGGACATGGCCGAGGCGCTCGCCTTCGCCGCCACCGGCAAGGTCAAGGCCGGCATCGAATTGCAGCCGCTGTCGGCCATCAACGAGATCTTCAGTCGCCTGGAACATGGCAAGGTGGCCTCGCGCGTGGTGATCGATTTCAGCGGCAATTGAGTCACAACTGAGCAGCGCCGGTGTGTCGTGCGACGGCAATGAAATGCATGTTGCTATAATTGCATATCATAAAGGACACACCGATGAAATCCTCTTTCTCTTGCTTGGTGGCCTGCGCCGCCTTCATCTTCTCCGCACCCGCCAGCGCGGCCGAGCCGGCCGCGTCTTCCTTGGCCGGACACTATTACCTGCAAGGCGTCATGGAAGTGGGCTCCGAACTGCTGCTGAAAAAGGATGGCAAGTTCGAATGGATGCTCAGTTATGGCAATACCGACGAGCAAGCCAGCGGCGAGTGGCGCGTGGCCGGCGATCTGGTGACCCTGGTGGCGGGCAACGGCGGCAAGGAGCCGCAGTTTCGCGTGTTCGAGGAAGCGGAAATGCGCATCCAGAAACCCGCCGAAGCGGGCCTGTGGGTGGCCATCGTCGGCTACCCTAAAGTGGGGCCGATGGCCGGCGTGGAAGTGAAATTCGAAGCGCAAAGCGGCAAGACGGCCACGGCCGTCAGCGTGGCCAACGGCGACGCCATCGTCCGCATGCCGGCGTCGGAACGCTGGGTGCGCGCCGGCTTGCGCCGCCAGGGCTCGAAGGCCGACTATCAATGGCTGCCCGTGCCGGCCGCGCGCGCGCAGCAGCGCATCGCCGCGTTCGCCGTCACCGATCCACAGTGGTTGAGCAGCCAGGCATTCCAGAAGCTGGCCTTGCGCGTCGTCAAGGGCGGCCTGAAAGTCGACGATGCGGACAACGGACTGGCCAGGGGCCTGTACGCGAAACCGTCATCGAAGCAATAACCTTCTCTCCACGTTCTATTCTCCAGGCACGCAGTCCTGGTCAAGCATATTGACCAGGACGACGCTGTTTGCCCACGCGCATGCCCGTGCGCCGTTGACACCCCGCACTGTCTGTCCTATAGTCCCCGGGTTGACGATAAATGAGAATGAGAATCATGTTCAGTTCTATTAAGAAATGGCTCGTATGCTATCCGCTCGTGGCCGCCAGCTTGTTGCTGGCCGGCGGCGCGCAAGCGCAAGCGCCCGACCAGGGCGCCGGTGCCAAGCAGTTGTGGCAATTGATCGATTACGTTGCCGTCGATTACAGCGGCGCCGTCGAGCACGGCAAGGTGGTCAGCGAGGCGGAATACGCGGAAATGCTCGATTTCACGGACAACGCGACGACGCAAATCGCCGCCCTGCCCGCCCACGCCTCGCAGCCGGCCATCGCCGCCGCCATCGCCGACTTGCGCAAAGCCGTCGTCTCCAAGGCGGACGGCGCGCAAGTCAAGCGCCTGGCGCACCATGCGAATGGCTTGCTGATCGCCGCCTACCCGATCCCCGTGGCGCCGAAAGCGCTGCCCAACCTGGCGCGCGGCGCGGCCCTGTATGCGGCCCAGTGCGCCTCTTGCCACGGCGTGGCCGGCGGCGGCGATGGTCCGCTGGCGGCCAGCCTGGAACCGAAACCGATCGCCTTCACGGATGGCGAACGGGCGCAGTCGCGCAGCCTGATGGCGCTGTACCAGGTCATCTCGCAAGGCGTGTCCGGCACCTCGATGGCCAGTTTCGGCCAACTGTCCGACAACGAGCGCTGGGACCTGGCTTTCTATATTGGCGGCATGTCGCACGACGCGGCGGCAAGCGCGCACGGCGAAAAGCTGTGGCAGGACGATCCACGCAGCAAAAAGCTGTACGCGGACCTGGCTGCCGTGACGACCCTGACGCAGGAAGCGGTCGCCGCCAAGCTGGGCGCGGAAGAGGCGCAAGCGCTGACGGCCTATTTGCGCAGCCATCCTGGCAAGGCCGAGGCGCACAAGCCGGCCGGCCTGGCCCTGTCGCGCTTGCGCCTGGCGGAAAGCCTGGCCGCCATGCACGCGGGCGACCGCGCGGGCGCCACGCGCCTGGGCCTGTCGGCCTACCTGGACGGCTTCGAGCCGATCGAGCCGATGGTTGGCGCGCGCAACAAATCCCTGCTGCTGGCCGTGGAAAACGCCATGTTGGCTTACCGTTCCGCCGTGGCCAAGGGCACGGTGGCCGAGGCCGAAGCGGCGGGCGACAAGCTGCAGCAATTGTTTACCCACGTGGAAGCGGAACTGGGCGACGCCAAGGCCGAGCCGATGACGACCTTTGTCGGCGCCCTGACGATCCTGCTGCGCGAAGGCGTGGAAGCGCTGCTGATCGTGATCGGCATCATCGCCTTCCTGCGCAAGGCCAAGCGCAACGATGTGCTGCCTTACGTGCATGCGGGCTGGGCCAGCGCGCTGGTGGCGGGCGGCTTGACGTGGGTGGCGGCAACGTATCTGGTGACCATCAGCGGCGCCAGCCGTGAAGTGAGCGAAGGGCTCGGTTCCGTGTTCGCGGCCCTGGTCCTGCTCAGCGTGGGCTTGTGGATGCACCAGAAGAGCAGCGCCGGACGCTGGCAGGAATACCTGCACGAGAAACTTACGGCGGCCATGTCGCGGCGCTCCGCCTGGGGCCTGTTCGCCCTGGCCTTCATCGCCGTCTACCGTGAAGTCTTTGAAACCGTGCTGTTCTATTCCGCCCTGGCGGCGGACGGCAATGGCGGCGCCCTGCTGGGCGGCTTCCTGGTGGCCATCGTGCTGCTGGTGGTGATCGCCTGGGCCTTGCTGCGCACCAGCGCCCGCATGCCGATCGGCAAATTCTTCTCGTGGACGTCCGCCTTCGTGGCCGTGCTGGCAGTCATTCTGATGGGCAAAGGCGTGGCCGCGCTGCAGGAAGCGGGCTGGGTCGGCGTCACTCCCGTCGATTTCATGCGCGTCGACCTGCTGGGCATCCTGCCAACGCTGGAAACCTTGCTGGCGCAGGCGGCCATCGTGGCCATCATCGTCGCCGGCTACGGCTGGAACCGCGTTACCGCAGGCAAGCGCAAGCTGGCTTGATTTTGACGCTCGATTCCTGAGACGCGCCGGCACGGGCGTTACCGCCCGGAAAGGCTGACAGCCCCCAATAGCCGCAGGCAGCTATTGGGGGCTGTCACATTGCGGCGGCTATTCGCGCAATTTTCCCTGACGGCTGGCGTACGCCTGGCACTTTTTCCGGTGATGAAGACATGAAGCTATTTTTCAGTACGTGACAATTGAATAGTAATATTTCCAAATATTTAACTATATTCGGTATTGCAGAGATTATACCGGCCGCCCGAACATGGGCCGCATGAAAAGAAGCCTATCGATTGAACGCACCACCAACGAAAGCTTATTGATGAAAACCACACGCGCAACAACATGGTCGCTGGGTCTGATTATGGCAGGCGCCCTGCTATCGTCCCATTCCTACGCGGCGAAAATCCCCGACTGCGGCAAAAGGGAACCGAGCAAAACCCTGCCCACACCAAAAAATAGCGAATACGACGCCTACCGCAATGCAAAGGCGAGCGCGGTGGCCGGCGGCGCGGGCAATACCGTATTCAACAACAATGAAGGCCGGCTTCCCGCCGTCGGCAAGGATGAGGTCTATTATGAATATTATCTGGGGATCGGCGGCGATGGCGGTGCGGGCTCGCATCGTGCCGTCTTGCTCGTGCAGACTCCCGTGGGCAAACGCAAGTTGGTGGAGCGCTACTATACGCAGGATCACTATGCTTCCTTCTGCAGCCTGAAGAACTAGTCTGTTCAAACTCCAGCAGAGCAAAAGCCCGAGGTTACGACGGCAAATCGCGCGCAGCCACATAGGCTTGCGCGCCCGACGCCAGAGTCACGCGCCCGCGCCGGTAGACGGCCACCTCGTAGGCGTCCGCCTGGCGCAATTCCTCAAGCGTCACAGCCAGCACGGCGCCCGGCACGCCATCCGTTCGCGCGAGGACCGGTCCTGCGCGATTTTGAAAATTGATATATGATGACCATCATGCAGAACTCACCCAATAAGTCAGCGGCCAAAATCACGGCGCAAAGCCGCAAGGAAGCCAGCCACGAACGCATCGTCGAGGTGGCCACGCGCGCCATCCGCCGCAGCGGCTATGCGGGCACGGGCGTGGCAGACATCATGAAGGAAGCGGGCCTGACGCACGGCGGCTTTTACGCACACTTCGCCTCGCGCGACGCGCTGCTGGCCGAAGCGGGCGACCGCGCCGGCGCCGAATCGGTGGCGCTGGCGGCCAGGGTGGCGGCCGCCGCCCCGCCCGGCCAGGCGCTGCAGGCCATGGTGGCCGCCTACCTGTCGCCCGAACACATCGCCGCCATCGAGGTGGGCTGCCCCGTGTCGGCGCTGGGTTCGGAAATGCCGCGCCAGGCGCCCGAGGTGCGGCGCGCCGCCACCATCCACATCAAGGAAATGATCGACCTGTTCGCGCGCCAGTTGCCGAACTGGGGCCAGCCGGAAGCGCACGCGCAAGCCATGGCGACGGTGTGCGCCCTGATCGGCACGACCATCCTCGCGCGCGCCGTCGACGAGCCAGCCCTGTCGGACGCGCTGTGCGCGGCCACCCTGGCGCAGTTGCAGGCGCCCGGCTAATGCACCGCCCGTGGCCTTGATACGTCCCGGGCTTTTTTTTCAACATGAATATGATTATCGTCATATTTTATATCCCAAGCTGTCAACCACTGAAGGAACTGCCATGAAAAACAAGCAAATTGCCCTGGTCACCGGCGCCTCGTCCGGCATCGGCGCGGCCACGGCCCGGCGTCTGGCGCAAGCGGGCTACACGGTGTACGGCACCAGCCGCCGCGGCGAGCAGGCGGCCGGACACGGCCATGCGATGCTGGCGCTCGACGTCACCAGCGATGCGTCCGTCGCGGCGGCAGTGGCCGAAGTGATGCGGGGCGAAGGCCGCATCGACCTGCTGGTGAATAACGCCGGGTTTGGCGTGGCGCCGGCGGGTGCCGAGGAAAGCAGCGTGGCGCAGGCGCAAGCCATCTTCGACACGAATTTCTTCGGCGTCGTGCGCATGACGCAAGCCGTGCTGCCGCATATGCGGGCCCAGGGCGGCGGGCGTATCCTTAATATCGGTTCCGTCGTGGGCTTCCTGCCCATGCCCTATGGCGCGCTGTATTCGGCCACCAAGCATGCCATCGAGGGCTACACGGAATCGCTCGACCATGAAGTGCGCGGCTGGGGCATCCGCGCCAGCGTGATCGAGCCGGCCTATACGAAAACCACGTTCGAAGCCAATCTGCTGGCGCCCGACGCCCCGCTGCCCGCCTACCAGCAAGTGCGCGCGGCCGTCACGCGCCGGCTGCAGGAACTGATGGCCGGCGCCGATGACCCTGGCGTCGTGGCCGACACGGTCCTGGCGGCCGCGCAGGCGCGCCAGCCGACATTGCGCTACACGGCCGGGCCGCTGGCGGCGCGCTTGCGCCTGATGCGCCGTTTCATGCCCGCCCCGCTGATGGACGCCGGCTTGCGCAAGGACCTGCGCCTGGCCTGAGCCCCGGCGTCCTTTTCAGCTATCAGGGAGAACTTCATGCAAGTATTGCAACTCAAACGCTACGGCGGCCCCGATCACGTCGCGTTCGGCGAACTGCCCCGCCCCGCGCCCGGCCCCGGCGAACTGCTGGTGCGGGTGCACGCCGTTGGCCTCAATCCCATCGACAACCTGATTCCCAAAGGCGACTTCAAGCCGATTTTAAAAATGCGCTTGCCGGCCACCCTGGGCAGCGACCTGGCCGGCGTGGTGGTGGAAGTCGGCAGCGGCGTCACGCGCTTCGAGGTGGGCGATGCAGTGTATGCGAGCATTTTCGACACGCCGCATGGCAGCCTGGCCGAATTTGCCGTCGTGCCCGAACTGGCGGCCGCACTGAAACCGGCCAATCTCGATTTCGTGCAGGCGGCCTCGATTCCCATGGTGGGCTTGACGGCATGGCAAGCCATGCACGAGCGCATGCACCTGCAGCCTGACCAGAAAGTGTTCATCCCGGCCGGTTCCGGCGGCATCGGCACGTTTGCCATCCAGCTGGCCAGGCACCTGGGCGCCCGCGTGGGCAGCACCACCAGCACGGCAAACGTGGAACTGGTGCGCAGCCTGGGCGCCGAGGAAGTGATCGACTACAAGACACAGCCATTCGAGGAGGTGCTGCGCGATTACGACGCCGTGCTGGGCACGGTGCGCGGCGACGGACTGGAAAAAGCCTTGCGCATCGTCAAGCCTGGCAGCCGCATCGTCTCGCTGGTCGGCCCGCCGGACGCCGCCTTTGCCCGTGCGCGCGGCATGAACGTGGTGCTGAAGCTGGTGTTTGGTTTGCTCAGCCGCAAGATCATCGGCCTGGCGAAGCGGCGCGGCGCCAGCTATGCCTTCCACTTCGTGCGTCCCGACGGCGGCCAGCTGGCGCAGATCGCCGGCCTGCTTGAAGCGGGCAGCATCCACCCCGTCATCGACCAGGTATTTCCCTTCGCTCAAGCGAAACAGGCGCTGGCCTACCTGGCGCAGGGGCGCGCACGCGGCAAGGTGGTGGTGCGGATGCCCGTGGCTTGAGCCGTCCTTGAACTGCTTTGCGCGCCGTGACTATGTGTGAGTTTTGCCTTGGTAATTTCGGCCATACTCGTTGTCAACCCCATACCTCTTGATAATGATCAAACTGAATCAAGGTAGTTCATGCGCACTTTCCCGCAATGCTGCTGGCTCGCTATCACCCTCGCGGCCGGCATCGGCCACGCCGCCGAACCGGGCGTCACCGAGACGCAAGTCCGGCTGGGCATGGTCAATGCCCAGACCGGGGCGGCGTCGGGGCTGGGGCGGGCCATGCTCGACGGCGCCACGGCCGTGTTCCAGGAGGCGAACCAGCGCGGCGGCATCCATGGCCGCAGCATCGAGCTGGTGGTCGCGGACGACGGCTACGATCCGGACCGCGCCATCAGCGAAACGCTCAGGCTGGTCGAGGACAAACAGGTGTTCGCCCTGTTCGGCAACGTGGGCACGCCCACCACCAACGCCGTCATACCGATCGTCCAGGAAATGAAGGTGCCGCTGGTGGGGGCGTTTACGGGCGCGATGACCTTGCGCCGTCCCGTGGTGCATGAAATCATCAACTTCCGCGCCAGTTATGACGATGAGTCCGATGCCCTGGTGCAGTATTTCGCCAGCCGGGGCGTCCAGCGCTTTGGCGTGCTGTACCAGGACGATGGTTTCGGCAATGCCGTGCTCGACGGCACCGTGCGCGCCCTGCAGCGGCGCGGCATGGAGCTCGTCGCCAAGGGCTCTTTCCAGCGCGGCACCACGGCCGTCAAGGCGGGATTGGCGGCCCTGATCGGACACGACTTGCAAGCGGTGATCATGGCCGGCCCCTACACGCCGGTGGCCGCGTTCATGCGCGAGGCAAGGCAGGCCGGGCTGACGGCGGCCCTGGCCACGGTGTCCTTTGTCGGCACCGACAGCCTGCTGCAACTGCTGGGCACGCAAGGCAACAACCTCGTCATTTCGCAGGTGGTGCCGTTGCCGGAAGACCGCCAGCTGCCCATCGCCGCCGAGTGCGCCACGCTGCTGGCCAGGCACGTGCCGGCGGCCACGCTGTCTTTCGTCAGTTTCGAAGGTTGCATCTCGGCCACCCTGATGGTGGCGGCGCTGCGCCGCGCGGGCGCCGACCTCACGCGCGAGCGCCTGATCCGCAGCTTCGAGACGTTCGACCGGCTCGATCTGGGCGGCTTGCGGGTGACGCTGGGCCCCGACAATCACCAGGCGTCGACGGCCGTTTTCCTGACCGGCATCGCCGAGGGCAGGATCGTTCCCGTCGCCCCGGGGCCTGGCGCGAAGTGATGCGCGTCCCCCTACCCTGGAGCCTGGCGTGAAAATCCGGAGCAAACTGATCATCAGTACCAGCGTCCTGCTGGCGGGCGTGGCGGCCATGGCGGCGGCCAGCCTGCTGCTGGTGAAAGGCATTGAAACCCATGTGCACGGCTTGACCGACCGGACCGTGCCGCTGTACACGGACGTGCTGCGCCTGCGCTATACCGTGCAAGACATGGCATCGGATTTCTTCGAACTGGGCAAGGCGGAAGACCTGACGCAGCTGGAACAGGTGTCCAACAAGATCGTCGCCAATATCCAGACCGCCGAGGGCCTCAGCGACGCCTTGCGGCGCCATGGCGAATCACAGGCGCCGCGCTATCACGCGGCCTTCGAACGGGAATTCCAGCGCATGCGCGTGGCCGTGCGCAAACGCCTGGAAGACGAGGCCTACTACAAGGCGCAGGCCACGCAGATGCGCCAGGTGCTGGCGCAGATCAAGGCCGCCGCCAAGGACGCGCGCGGCAAGATCCGCCTGATCGACAGCCAGGCCCAGGCCACGGCCGCCGAGGTGCAGCTGCAAAGCCAGCGCCTGAACCAGAACGCCCGCTACCTGACCGACCTGCGCAAGAGCATCCATGACATGCAGATTGCGCTGGCCGAAACGCAGGCCGTGCAGAGCCGTTTCCGCATCGCGCCCTTGCGCGAGCGGCTGGCAGCGGCGGTCGCGCGCCTGGCGGGAACCAGCGAGCGCGACATCAACCCGGCCCAGCAAGCGCTGCGGGCGACACTGCTCGCCACGGGGCAGCAGATGCTCGAGCCCGTCACCGGCTTGCTTGCCCTGCGCGCCGGGCTGCTGGCCGAGGGCGGCGCCAGCGCGGCGCTGCAGGCGCGCTATGCCGCGCTCAAGGAACACACGGACGCCACGCTGGCCGGCGCCCACCTGCGCCTGGCCGAGGAACTCGATCCCATCGAACTGCAGCTGGCCATCGGACGCGACCGGCTGGCGGAGGCCGGCCGCTACATGCATACCTCGGCCCGCATCGAGGATGCCAGCGGTGAAATCAACCTTGCCGTCGACGCCATCAGCATCGACGTGGGCGAAGTCATGCTTGCCGCGGCAGCTGGCGACGTCACGCGCCTGGGCCACGATATCGCGCAGCGCATCAGCGCCCTGCACCGCGACATGGCCACCATGCAGACCTTGCTGCAAAGCATAGGCCAGCTGGCCCTGCTGGCCGAAGCGCGCGGCGTCAATACCCAACTGGATGCGGTGGAGCGCGCGGGACAGCGGCTGGTGCAGGCCAAGGGCAGCGTGCTGGACAGCCAGACGGCGCTGGACGAGGTCATCGCCCACGTGCGCGCCTTCGAGCGCGAGCAGGCCGCCTATTCCACGCAGCAGGTGGCGCGCATCACGGGCCAGCAGCAGGACGCGGTGGTCATGGTGCGCGAGGGCGTGCGGCATGCCTTCGTGCTGATCTTCGGCATCGCGCTGGTGCTGCTGCTGGCCTGCGTGGGCATCACGGGACTGATCAGCGCTTCCATCGCCAGGCCGCTGGCGCGCCTGTCCCACGCCATCGCCCAGATTCGTGGCGGCAAGGCGCTGTCGGTGCGCGTGCCGCAGCATGGCAGCGATGAACTGGGACAATTGATCCTGGGCTTTAACGGCATGCTCGAACACGTGGAACAGCGCGACCTGGCGCTCAAGCAGGCCAAGGCCGAGGCCGAGGCCGCCAACCGCGCCAAGTCGGAATTCCTGGCCAAGATGAGCCACGAAATCCGCACGCCGATGAATGGCGTGCTGGGCATGACGGAATTGCTGCAGCGCACGGAACTGAGCCCCAAGCAACAGCGTTTCGTGCATACGGTGCACCGTTCCGGCGAAAGCTTGCTGAGCATCATCGACGACATCCTCGATTTTTCCAAGATCGAGGCGGGCAAGCTGGTGCTCGAACACATCCCCTTCGACCTGCGCCAGCTGCTCGACGACGTCGTGGCGCTGTTTGCCAACGGCATCGAGCGCAAGGCCATCGCATTTACCTGCCGCATCGCCCCCGATGTGCCGCAGCACGTGCGCGGCGACCCCGTGCGCCTGCGCCAGATCCTCACCAACCTGCTCAATAACGCCACCAAGTTCACCGAACGGGGCGAGATTGGCGTCGATGTCAGCCGCCCCGCCGCCGGCCAGCTGCGCCTGGAAGTGCGCGACACGGGCATTGGCATGACGCCGGAAGCGGCGGCGGCCGTCTTCCAGCCCTTCCGCCAGGCCGACAGCACCACCTCGCGCAAATACGGCGGCACGGGTCTGGGCCTGGCCATCATCAAGCAACTGGCGGAGATGATGGAAGGCAACATCGTGCTGCACTCCGTGGCGGGCCAGGGTTCCAGCTTCGCCGTCACCATCGCCGTGGGCAGCGTGGCGCCCGGGGACGCGCCGCCGGCGCCAATGCTGCCCGCCCTGCCCGCCGCATCGGACACTGCCGCCGCAGGCCAGGCGCCGCTGCGCATGCTGCTGGTGGAAGACAATGCGATCAACCAGGAAATCGCCCTGGCCATGCTGGAAGACAGCGGCTACCAAGCCACGCCGGCCGACAACGGGCGGCGCGCGCTGGCCCTGTGGGAGCGGCAGACCTTCGACGTGATCCTGATGGATTGCCAGATGCCGGAAATGGACGGCTTCGAAGCGACCCGGCGCCTGCGCCGCATGGAAGCCCAGCAAGGCCGTGCCCGCACGCCCATCATTGCCCTGACGGCCAATGCCATCCTCGGCGACCGCGAACTGTGCCTGGACGCGGGCATGGACGACTACCTCGCCAAGCCGTACACGCGCGCCGCCCTGCTGGCCGTGCTGGCCCGCTGGCGCCCGGTGCCCGGCGCGCCGGAGGCAGCCGGGATGGTGGAAACGCCAGAGACGGTCGCGGCGCCCGGCGCCATCCTCGACGCCGCCGCCCTGCAAAACCTGCGCGCCATGCGCCGTCCCGGCCGTCCCGACGTGCTGGGCCGCATCATCGACCTGTTCTACAGCGACGCCCCGCGCCTGCTGGGCCAGCTGGAAGTGGCGGCCGAGGCCAGCGATGCCGCGGCCCTGCAACTGGCGGCGCACACGCTCAAGTCGAGCTGCGCCAACGTGGGCGCGCTGGGCTTGTCGGCCACCTGCCGTGAAATCGAACACTACGCGCGCGGCAATGACGTCGGCAGCGCGCTGCAGCATATCCGCGGCATCCAGCAAGAGCTCGACCGTGTCCTCGCCGCCCTGGCCATTGAGAAGGAAGCCATATGAATACCGCATTGTCCCCGCAAGCACTGGTCCTCGTGGTCGACGACGACAGCATGACGCGCTTTCTGGTGACGGAAGCGCTGGAGCCGGAAGGTTTCCGCATCGAGGAAGCGGCCAGCGGCCTGGAAGCGCTGGCCGCCTTCCAGCGCCGCGTGCCCGACCTGGTCCTGCTCGACGTCGCCATGCCCGGCATGAGCGGCTTCGAATGCTGCGCCCTGCTGCGCCGGCTGCCCGGCGGCGCGCACGTGCCCATCGTCGTACTCACTGGCAACGATGACGACGACTCCATCAAGCAGGCGCTGGACGCGGGCGCCAGCGACTTTATTTCCAAGCCGATGCAATGGCGCTTGCTGGCGCACCGGCTGCGCTACCTGCTGCGGGCCAGCAGCGCCCTGACCGAGTTGAGCCGCATCCAGGAAAGCCTCAGCCACGCGCAGGCGCTGGCCCGCCTCGGCAACTGGGAATGCCGGGTCGCCGACGGCGACGGCTACTGGTCGCCGGAACTGTTGCGCATCCTGGGCCTGGAAGCCGGTTCCGGCCCCGCCAGCTTCGAGCGCCTGCTGCAATGCCTGCCCGAAGACCAGCGGCCCCTGCTGCTCGATGCCTTCATGGAGCTGCATGCCAGCGGCACCAGCTTCGGCCTGGAGCACAAGGTGCTGCGGCCGGACGGCGGCGAGTGCATCGTCTTTCACCAGGCCGTCGCCGTGCGCGAAGGCCAGCAAGTACTACTGATGCGCGGCACCGTGCAGGACATCACGGAACGCAAGCTGCAGGAATTGCGCATCGAATACCTGGCCAACCACGATGCGCTGACGGACTTGCCCAACCGCCAGCTGCTGAACGATCGCATCGGACAGGCCATCGCCCATGCCCGCCGCACGCGCCTGCACCTGGCCACTTTGATGCTGGATCTCGACCGGTTCAAGTTCGTCAACGACAGCTATGGCCACCCGGTGGGCGATGCGCTGCTGCAAGAGGTGGCGCGCCGGCTGAAGATGGCGGTGCGCGAGGGCGACACCGTGGCCCGCCAGGGCGGCGACGAGTTCGTCATCCTGCTGACGGACTTGCCCGACCTCGCTACGGCCGAGCAGATCGTGGAAAAAGTGCTGGCGGTGTTCGCCGCTCCTTTCGAGCTGGGCGAACATACCTTGCACGTCAGCACCAGTATCGGCGCCAGCGTGTTTCCGTCCGATGGCGACAGCGGCGACATGCTGCTCAAGACGGCCGATGCGGCGCTCTACAGCGCCAAGGACAGGGGCCGCAACGGTTACCAGTTCTACAACCACAAGATGGGCGTGCTGGTGGAAGAGCGGGCCGAAATCGAGCATGCGCTGCACCAGGCGCTGGCGCTGGGCGAGCTGGAATTGCACTACCAGCCCAAGGTCGACCTCACCAGCGGCAAGATTTATGGCATGGAAGCGCTGCTGCGCTGGCGCCGCGATGGCATCGGGCTGGTGCCGCCGGACCGCTTCATTCCCCTGGCCGAGGAAACGGGCATGATCGTGGCCATCGGCGAATGGGTGCTGCGCACGGCTTGCGCGCAACTGGGCGTCTGGCATGCCTACGGCTTTACGCACCTGACGATGGCGGTGAACGTGTCGGCGCGCCAGTTCCGCCAGGCCGACATGCCGCAACTGGTGCGCGAAGTGCTGGCCGACAGCGGCGTGCCGGCCCACTGTCTGGAACTGGAGCTGACGGAGAGCGTGCTGATGCAAAACCGCGACCTCGTGGTGAAGGCGCTGGAACAGTTGAAGGAAATCGGCGTCACCTTGTCGCTGGACGACTTCGGCACCGGCTATTCCAGCCTGTCCTACCTCAAGCAGTTCCCCATCGACGTCGTGAAGATCGATCAATCGTTCATCCGCGACGTGACCGACAGCGTGGATGGCGCGTCGCTGACACGCTCCATCATCGCCATGGCCAAGTCGCTGCGCATGACCACCGTGGCCGAGGGCGTGGAAACGGAAGCCCAATTGGGATTTCTCAATACCAACCACTGTGACGCCATGCAAGGCTATTACTTCAGCCGCCCCCTGCCCGGCGCCGAGATGGACCTGATGTTGTATGCCGGCACCCATTTGCCGCCCGAAAGCTGCCATGCGGACGCGCCGCAGCGCGTGCTGCTGCTGGTGGACGACGAGGAACATATCCTGTCCTCCCTGCGCCGCTCGCTGCGCAAGGAGGGTTACCAGATACTCAGCACCAGCAAGCCGGAGGAAGCGCTGGAACTGGTGGCGGCCCACGCGGTGGGCGTGATCCTCACGGATGCGCGCATGCCGGGCATGTCCGGCAACGAGCTCTTGCGCCGTATCAAGGGCATCTATCCGGAAATCGTGCGCGTGATGTTGTCCGGCTATCCTGAATTGCATTCGGTCACGGCCGCCATCAACGAAGGCTCCGTCTACAAATTCATCACCAAGCCCTGGGACGAGACCTTGCTGAAAGACCATTTGCGCGAAGCCTTCCTGCGCTTCGAATCGGGCGTGCAACGGCCGCCACGGGGTCCCCATGGCATCGAGATCGGCAACCGCGCCGCCTAGGTGCGGCCAGGCAAGGCGCCGGGCGTGCGCGCAGCCGTATATGATGCGGTCTGGACAAGAGCAGATGGAAAGGCTGGCGGCGCAGAATGACAACGATCAACGGACGATTGCGGGAATACGGCATCGATGCGGAACAGGCGGATGCCCTGGCGCAGGATATTCAACAGAAGAAATATGGCCCCCTGCTGCGGCAGTTGCTGCTGCGCGGCCTGTGGGCCGACGTCGTCGACGAAGACATGCCACAGCCGCAGTGGATAACACGCTGGCGCGAGCTGGCTGCGTCAGAGTTCCCCTTCATTAACTCCCCTGCCCTGCAGCGCCTGCTCGACGCCGGCGTCGACGTGCATGACCTGACGGACGTCGTGCGTGCCGCGCAGGTATTAACTATCTACAATATCGCCCAGCTGATGGACGAGCCTTGCCGCGACCTCGGCTATGACGTCGAGGATGCGCCCGATGCACAACTGGCGTATCTGGATGAGGCTGGCGCGCCGCACCGGCCAGGCAGCCTGCATGATGCGCTGGAAGAACTGGACCCGGCGGGCCGCCACGGCCAGCCCCGCTCGCTGGAACTGCGCCAGTTCGGCGGCTTGCCCGGCGAGCTGCAGGCGCAGCTCAGGGACTTGCTGGCGAAGAAAGCCTGGTCGCAGGCGGCCGTCCTGTGGAAGCGCGCCGTCGGCGACGAGCTGGCGCACTGCCCGGCGACTGTGCGGCAGCTGGCACGCCAGCTGTAACCCATTACCAGTAGCCAAGCACCTTCCACCAGAGCGTGCCGATGACGGCAAAGATCAGCAGTTCCACCACGCACATGATGAAGCCGACGCGCCACCAGTTGCCCATCGTTACGAAGCCGCTGCCGAAGATGATGGGCGAGGTGCCCGTCGCATAGTGGGTCAGGGTCATCATGATGGCCGAGCCGGCCGTCATCATCAGCATGAACGGCACGTGGTATTCGGCCGGGATCAGGTGCAGGCCCACCGTCAGGAAGGCCAGCAGCATGGCGCTGATGTGGGCCGTCGTGCTGGCGAAGAAGTAATGCGAGAAGACAAACACCAGCACCAGGACGCCGGCGATCGGCAGCCAGTCCATGCCGCTGGCGACGATGGCCGCCTTCATGCCGGCCGAAAACCAGGCGATCACGCCCGTCTTGTTCAATTGCTCGGCCATCATGACGAGCGCGCCGAACCACACGAGGGTGTCCCAGGCGCTCTTTTCCGACAGCACGTCGTCCCAGTCGATGGTGCCGGTAATGATCAGCACGAACAAGCCGACAAAGGCGACGACCGTCGCATCGAGCGAAAACGCGGGGCCGAACAGCATGGCCGGCACGTTGGCCCACAGCAATAACAGCAAGGCGAAGGTGCCCAGCATGACTTTTTCCGACGGCGACAGCGGCCCCATGCTTTTCAGTTCCGCCTTGGCGTAAGTGACGGCATCCGGCGTGGCCTTCAGTTCCGGCGGCGACAGCCAGTAGATAATCAACGGCATCAGCAGCAGGCAGACCAGGCCCGGCAGCAGCATGCACAGGGCCCAGGTGGTCCACGTCAGGTGGAAACTCTGGCCGCTGGCCTTGGCCACGAAGTCCACCACCAGCGGGTTCGGCGCCGTGGCCGTCAGGAACATGGCCGACGTGATCGGGTTGGCGTGGTAGTTGACGAGGGCCAGATAGGTGCCGACTTTCTTTTCCGTGCCCTTGGCCGGGTCCGAATCGAAGGCGTTGGCGATCGATTTCATGACGGGATGGACGATGCCGCCGCCGCGCGCCGTATTACTCGGCGTAAATGGCGCGAGCACCAGTTCGCAAATCGCCAGGCCATAGCCGATGCCCATGGTGCGCTTGCCCAGCAGCGAGATGAACAGCAGGCCGATGCGGCTGCCCAGCCCCGTCTTCTTCAAGCCGCGCGAAATCAAAATCGCCACGACGATCAGCCAGATCAATGGATTCGAGAAACTGCTGAGCGCATCCGTGATGGCGCCCTTGGACGAGGTCGACGTCACTTGCGACAAGGACACGATGACGATGGCCATCATCGCCATCACGCCGATCGGCATGACTTTCAGGATGATCGCCAGGATGGTGGTGAGAAAAATCGCCACCAGGCCCCAGGCCTTGGGCGTCAAGCCGTCAGGCGCCGGCAGCAATAGCATGCTCACCAGCAAGGCCGTGCAGATCAGCGCGGGGACGAGACGGAATGGGACGGCTTCCTTGAAATGCAGGAACAGGTCGCGCACTGTTTTATACATCTTTATTACCTTTCGCTGTGGGTCAGGCATCCTCGCGGTCGGAATCGTGCACGCAGCTTCATGGGCTGAAAGGCGCAAGAAGCGCGCCCGCAAGATGACAGATGCCCAACAATTCTGTTCGGCAATATCATACACGCTCGCCTGCCAGCGCTCTGCGCCATTGCGGCGACTGGCGCGTGCAAATTCCAGAATCGTTGACCTAGGTAGCCTGATCGCCATCTAGGACGCGCGAAAAAGACGGGAACTTGCGCACCCCGACGCTGCCTTACCCTGAGCGCCTGCAGCTTCGGGGACTCTCCTGGCAGCTGACCTGCCGCGGCGGCGGCAATGTAATAGTTCGCAATTCCTACCCGGGAGTACAGCATGAGCAAGCGTGTCCTGTCGATGTCCCTTTCCTTCGCCCTTGCGCTTGCCGGCTGCGTCAGCGATCCCGTTTATAACTGGCGCGCGCTGCCGGATGCCGATGTGGCGATATTGCCAGCGGTCACTATGGAGAAAGCGCTGCCGCACCTCTACAGGGCCAGGACGGGGTACCGGCGCGCCGTCGAGGACCAACTGGGAACGGAGTCTTCCACCTCCCGCTTCCTGCTCGGCGGCGCTGGCGTGCTCATGACGGCCATCGGCCTCAAGGCCCCGAGCGACGTGCTGTTGGTCGGCGCCGCCACGAGCGCCACCGCCTACACGCTGGCCAGCTCGCAATTGCCGCGCGCCCGCATCAGCGCCTATCTGGCCGGCATCGACGCGCTCAACTGCGCGGAAACGAGCATCGGGCCGCTGCGCAGCACCGACTATGCACGTCTCAAGGCCGAACTGCTGCTGCTGGACCAGGCGCGCGACACCTTGCGCAGCCGGATCGACATCGTCCAGGCGCACTATGAGCAAGCACATGACGGCACTTCCGCCGATGCCCTGGTCAGCGCGGCCGACACCCAGAAAGGCGCAAACACGGTATTGGTCAGCACGCAGTCCTTCCTGGCCAAGGTCGATACCGCCGCTGCCGCGCTGCACACCCAGGTGGAAAAGATCGACAAGTCGGTCACGCAGGCGATCGTCAGCGGCACGCCCGACATCAGCCAGATCAAGCAAGTGTCAGCCGGACTCGGCAGCAACATCAGCGCCATCCTCGCCAAGGCGGTGACGGACTCGAATACCGGCAAATCGGCCCCGGGCGGCGCTGTAGTCGCGCAATCGCGAGGGCAGCAGGGGAATGTTTCCGATCCGCTCAAGGACTTGCTCGCCGCGCAACAAGCTGTACAACAGCATATGCTCAACATTAAATCCTTGCTGCCGGCCAATTATGACTCGCTGAATGCGCAGGCACTCAGCGACTGCGGCTTGCCGGCGCTGCTCGCGCCGTTCACGGCCAATCCGGCGCAAGTGCAATTCTTCGTTGGCAAGCCGCTCACGCGGACCATCGACCTTAGTGGCGGAAAAAAAGAATATGTGGTGGACGATCCTGTCAAACCCTTGCCAGCAGGGATGAGGATCAGCAAGCCGGGACCGACGGGGACAACGCTAGACATCTTACTCGATGGCAGCGCGGCGTCCACCGCGGCCGGCGACTACGAACTACGCCTGCACGACCAGAGCCAGGCAACGGACGGCAGCGGCACGGCCATCATCAAGATCAAGGTGTCCGCTGGCGCGAAAGGTTCCTCCGACGCCCCTGCGGGTGCCACACCGGCGCAGCCCGGGCCGGCGGCCACGCCGCAGCAAGCGATCCTGGAGCTAGGCAAGATCTCGCTGGCAGGGGCACAGTTTACGATAGCCACGGCAAAGCCCCGAAGCGACAACAGCATCGCGGTTGGCATCTGTGAAGCAATCGATGACCAGACGCGCCGTGCCCTGGCCAATGCCATCAAAAGCGAAGCCATGGTGAACGCCACGGTCAGCGTCGA
This sequence comes from Janthinobacterium rivuli, assembly GCF_009208735.1. GTDB lineage: Bacteria > Pseudomonadota > Gammaproteobacteria > Burkholderiales > Burkholderiaceae_D > Janthinobacterium. Next base: position 142,130 of record NZ_WFLJ01000005.1, read on the forward strand.
TAAAGAACCAGCCCTGTGCCAATGAGGAACATACGCGTGCAACAGATGCCAGCCTCCAACACCGCCCCTGCCAGGGCAGCGACGGCGCGCTTCGACAAGCTAGGCGATATCGCCAAGCGGATGGCGATCGTGCATGCCGCCGTGGCGCGCTATGGTACGGACTTGAAGGCACGCTTCACAACGCTCGCCATGGTGAGCGCCGGCTACCGTGCCCGTTGCGATGCCAGTGGCGACTACGCGCTGCATGCGGAACCCTGCGTCGTGTGCACGGTCACGAACAAGTGGAACGAGCACGCGTCTGACCAGGCGCCCGATGGCGCCCCCCTGCCAAAGCGCCTGCTCGTGCGCTACGGGGCGCGCGGACGCGCGCTCGATTACGCGGTGCCGGTCGATGTGCAGTCGCTGCAGTGGTTTTCCGGCCTGGAGGCGCAGCGCAACAACGGCATCGTCGTCGATGCCCCAAGCGGCCCGTCGCACGGCGCCATCACCTGCGCCATCCGCTTGCAGTCGGCGCAGGGATGGCAATGGTATGCATTGAGCGCGCTTCACGTCCTGACGCCCACGCCGCCGCTTGATGTCCAGCCTGTGCCCGGCCTTGGCTTTGCAGCGCCGGGAGAGCCCGGCCGGGTGGGCACGAGCAGCGCCTATAGCGGCGTGCTCAGGCAAGGCGGCATCAGTTTCGACGCCCAGCTTGCTTACATCGACACGGCCTGGTTCAACGCCGCATTCTCCGGGGCCGCGCTGGGTCACTGTCCGCCGCTGCGCGGGCGCGCAGAGCTCGACGCGCTGGCCGATCGCTCGCGCTTCGTCATCCTGGCTCCCGCAAACGACGCTGCCCTTGGGGACGCGCCGCGGGCACCGATACTTGCCCAGTTCAGCCACTATGCCGACGGCCACTTGCCCATTCGGTACGACGTCACCCGCCATGGCGTTTCCTTCTCCACCGATGTCTATCTTGCCGAACTGATCGTTCTCGCGGCGGGCCGGAATCAGGCCGTGTCCAGGCAGGGCGACAGCGGCTCGCCGGTGATCGCCATCGACAAGGAGCGCGCCGTCTTTGTCGGCATGCTGATCGGCGGCCCTGCGCCGGACAGTGCCACTGACCGGATGGTGGTATTGCCTTCCTGGCAATTGCTGGACCTGGACAACTGGGCCAGCCTCCCGGCCGGCACGCGAAGCCTGAACCCGGCTTTTCTCATGCAGTGACGGCGCACCCATCTGAGCGTCCTCGCCAGGCACGCTGGTGCCAAGCTCACGCAGAGCCATCGTCAATAACGTGGTTCAGGTCAAAAAAATCCCATGCCGACCCCGCCTTCCAGGGGTAATTTCAGCCCGATCTTGCCAACCGCACTATAATGTCGGCACCGCGTGCGGCAGCAATGGCGGCGATAGACGGTAACAATTTCATGTGCGGGCCGGTACAATAGCGTCTGGGCCTACACAGGGTTTCACTTTTGCCAGCAGTTGCCAGCAACTAACCATTTTTTTGACCAGCCAACAAACACTATGAGTTCGATGAATGAAGAGCGCGTATTAAGCGTGCACCACTGGACGGATACCCTGTTCTCCTTTACCACCACGCGCGACCCGTCGCTGCGTTTCTCGAATGGCCATTTCACCATGATCGGCCTGCGCGTCGATGGCAAGCCCTTGCTGCGTGCCTACAGTATCGCCAGCGCCAATTACGAAGACCACCTGGAATTTTTCAGCATCAAGGTGCCGGGCGGCCCCCTGACGTCGCGTTTGCAACACTTGCAAGTGGGCGACACCGTCATCGTCGGCCGCAAGCCGACGGGCACCCTGGTATCGGACTACCTGCTGCCGGGCAAGCGCCTGTACATGCTGTCGACGGGCACCGGCCTGGCGCCTTTCCTCAGCATCGTGCGCGATCCGGACATCTACGAGCGCTTCGACCAGCTGATCCTCGTGCACGGCGTGCGCCAGGTCGATGAGCTGGCCTACCGCGAGCTGCTGGAAGAGCACCTGCCGCAGCACGAATTCCTCGGCGAGATGGTCAGCGACAAGCTGCGCTACTACCCGACCGTGACGCGCGAAGACTTCCGCAACATGGGCCGCATTACCGAACTGATCGAGAACGGCAAGCTGGCCGAAGACTTGGGCTTGCCGGCGCTGAACCCGGCCGAAGACCGCGTCATGATCTGCGGCAGCTCGGACATGCTGCGCGACCTGAAAGACATGCTGGAAGCGCGTGGCTTCAAGGAAGGCAATACCTCGACGCCTGGCGACTTTGTTGTCGAGCGCGCGTTCGCCGAGAAGTAATCCGCAAACCGCCAGCAGTACCCCAGGGGCCCGGCCCCGCCGCGCCCTGCGGCGGGGCCGGGCCTTTTTCATGGGCGCGACGGATTCAGCGGGCCAGCGCCGCGCCGCGCTGGTACTGCAAGCCATTCATGAAGCGCCGCACGGGCGTGAAGGCGCTGCTGAGAATATCGTCCTGCGCCGCGTAATAAGGCGTCTCGATCTTCAGCAAGCCCAGCACGGTCGCATCGAGCTTGTCCGTCTGATACGGCCGGCTTTCCAGCGCGGCGCGCGCGGCCGCCGATTGCGGTGCCTGCCGGTTATTCCAGATCAGCATGGGAATTTCATAGCCGCTCTTGTCGGAGGCGGAATGGCCCGCGTGATTGCGGCTGTAGCCCACTTCCTGCCCATGGTCGGAGACGAACAGCAAAGAGGCGGCGCGGTCCGTCTTGGCCTGCTCCACCATGCCGATCAGGGTGCCCAGCACGTAATCGCCATAGCGGATGGCATTGTCATACTCGTCGCGCTGGTTGCGTATCCAGCTGGACCGGCCCTGGTGTTCCATCTGCGCGCTGACGGCGTCGTGCGCACGGTCGAAATGCGCGAAGCGGCTGGGATAGCGCATGTCATAGCTCGGATGGGCGCCCAGCAAGTGCACCACGATCAGTTTTTTTGGCGCCGCATCGGCCAGCGCGTGGGCGAACGGCGGAAACAGGTTGCCGTCAAAATTGTTTTCGCCGCGACCGGTGCCGTAGTTGATGAAGTCGCTTTCATCGGCCTCGCCCGCCAGCAGGCCGATCCAGCCATCGTTGCGCGTCTGGTTCGACACCCAGAACGTCTTGTAGCCGGCCGCCTCGGCCAGCATCAGCAGATTCGGCTTGGCCATCCACGCATCGGGGTTGCTGATGTCGGCCGGCGTGAGCATCGTCATCATCGATTCCACCGTGCTGGCGGCGGGAGAAATCACGTCATTGAACACCAGCAGCTTGGCCCGCATGGCGTCGAGCTGGGGCGTGGTGGCACGCGGATAGCCGTACAGCGACATCGAGGCGCGGTTGGTGCTCTCACCGATCACCAGGATGACGGTGCGGGCATCCTCGCCCGCATAGCGCACGTTCCAGTCGCGCGGCGCGGCCATGGCCGCCGTCAGCGCATGCTGCATCGATTGCATCGCTTCCAGTTGCGCGCCGTACTGCTGGTAGCGCAGCGGCCAGAACAGGGCCGGATTTTCGCGCCGCATGGTGGTGTTGACGTGCAGCAGCACAAGAAACACGGCCATGCCGGCGGCAAAGCACTTTTGCGGCAAGCCCGGCGGCGTACTGTCGCGCCCGGCCTGCCAGCGCTGCAGCTGGCGGTCGGCCAGCAGCACGGCCGCCGTCACGAGCACGAACCAGCCGGCCGCTTGCGCCAGGGCGGCGCTGTTGTGCAGGAAAAACTCGCCCGTTTCGGCTTGATCCGTCGCAAACATGGCTTGCAAAACCGCATTGGGATTCGGTCGCATGCCAAAATAGCCACGCAAAAACCCTTTGATGGCGGCGTCCAGATAAAACACGGGCACGACGACGCGCACCAGCACGGTGATCGCGCTGGCGCGGCAGCGCCACGCATGCAGCACGCCGCCCACGCCGAGCAGGAAGGCTGCCAGCAAGACGCTCAATTTCAGGCATTCGTTCGCGCTGAGTTGATCGAAGAGGAAGAACAACAGCAGGCCAGCAATGCTGAACAGGACACGGCAAAACAGAATCAGCATGGAGGCGATGGCTAGTAAACATTGAACGGGCACAAGCCCGCGCGGACGGGCCAGCGATTGTAGCGCAGCCTGCTGCATCTCGTGCCATCATTTCTCGTGCGCTCCTGACAGAAATTGTCAGTGCTTTTTATTATGCTTTCGGCACCAGCAGGCCAGCCAGCCTGTATTCATATTGATATCTCCACCTGCGACAGGACTTTTCATGACACGTGCCATCACCATTCTGACCGAGAACTTTGCCGATTGGGAAACCGCCCTGATCAATTCCACGGCGCGCCTGTACTACGGCTTATACACGCAGTTCGCCACGCCGGGCGGATTGCCCGTCACCTCATCGGGCGGCATGCTGGTCACGCCGCAGCTGGCGCTGGAAGATATTGTGCTTGAAGACCTCGATTTGCTGATGGTGTGCGGCGGCAGCCACTGGCAAAGCGGCAAAGCGCCCGACCTGGGCCCGCTGCTGCGCGCCGCGCGCGACAGGGGCGTGGTGCTGGCCGGCATTTGCGACGGCACGCGCGTGCTGGCGCAATCCGGCGTGCTCGACACCGTGCGCCACACTTCCAATGGCGCCGCCAACCTGATGGACACCGGCTATGCGGGCGCCGCCCTGTACCAGGACGTGCCGTGGGCCGTGGCCGACCAGCGCGTCATCACGGCGCCCGGCACGGCGCCCGTCAGCTTCACGCGGGAAGTCTTGCGCGCCCTGGGCATAGACGACGACAACCTGACCGCCTACCTGGCCATGCACGGGGCCGAACATGGCCAGGCGGATCGTGCGCACCTGGCCGCCTGATGCCGCTCCCTGGCGGGCAATTTCTGCGCCACGTCACGGAATGACTGGCGTCCTGCGCCAGACTTGATTAAAGTGCATCCTTCATCGACACCGGAGAAGGATGCCATGAACCGCCTGAAGTACCTGTCAGCCTGCCTGATCCTGTCGTGCTGTGCGCCGCTGGCGCTGGCCCGGGGCGCCACCGTTCCCCCGCTGACGCCGGAACAGCTGCGCGCCGACCTGCGCTTCGTCCAGGACGCGATCGCCGCGACGCACCCGGAGCCGGGCTTTTCCGCCGATCCCGCCGCTGTGGGCCACGCCTACGCCGCCATCGCGGAACAGATGCGGGAGCCGATGTCGCCCGACCAGGCCTGGCGCTTGCTGGCCACGCTCAATCCCCTGTATGCCGATGGCCACCTGGCCATCACGCCGGCCGCGCCGCGGGCGCAAAGCCAGGCCTTCCTCGACGAGGGAGGGCGCTTCTTCCCCTATGAAGTCACGCTCGATGGCGCTGGCGGCCTGTACATCCGGGCCCTGCTGGGCGGCGCGCCGACGCCGCTGCAAGGCGCACGCATCACGCGCATCAATGGCGTGCCGGCCAGCCGCATCGTCGCCGACTTGCTGGCCCGCTGCCACGGCGACACGGCCGCATTTCGCGCCAGCCTGCTGTCGCTGCGCTGGCCCTTCCTGTACTGGAAGGTGATGGGCGCGCCGGCCAGCCATGCCTTGCAACTGGACGACGGCCGGGAATTGACGGTGCCCGGCACCGCCGCCCTGCCCGCCTATCTGGATAGCGATGGCAGTTTCGCGCAGCAATTTCGCTTCGCACTGCTACCCGGCAAGGCCGCCCTGCTGACCCTGAATACCTTTGCCTGGCCTGACAAAGCGCAATTCACGGCATTCACGGCCGAGGCCTTCCGCCAGATGCGCGCGGCGGAGGTGGACACCCTGCTCATCGACGTGCGGGCGAATGGCGGCGGCAATGATGACTTGTGGATCGATGGCGTGCTGCGCTATATCGCGGACAAGCCCTACCGCTGGGCCTCGACCTACCGCAAGAAGGTGATACAGGGACGCGACAGCGCGCACGAAAAGCTGGGCGACGTCATCGATGGCGAGATCACCTCCTGGCAGCAGCCGAGGCTGGACGATCCCCTGCATTTTTCGGGCAACACCTATCTGCTGGTGGGCGGGCGCACGTATTCCTCCTCCATCCTGTTGAGCAATGTCATGCAGGACTTCGGCTTTGGCAAGGTGGTGGGCGCGGCGGGCCAGGCGCGCACGCGCCAGAGCGGCGGCACGCAGAATTTCGTGCTGCCCAACAGCGGCCTGGAGCTGGGCGTGCCCCGCTTGCTGCTCCAGCGCCCGTCGGGCGCGGCCACTCCCGTGCTGCTGCAGCCGGACATCGTGCTGCCGGACAACCCCTACGATCCGCGCGCGCTGATCGATGCCGTGCTGAAGCTGGGCACTTGACGAGCTTAACGGGCGACCAGGCTGCGCAGGCGCGCCGCCGCGTGCGTATTGCCCGGGTCCAGCTCCAGCGTACGGCGGTAGTGCGCGACGGCCAGTGCCGTGCCTCCGTCCGCCTCATGCGCCTCGGCCAGGCTGTCGTGGGCATTCGCGCTGCCCGGCGCCAGCTGCACGGCCAGCTGCAGCACGGCGACGGCCTGTTTCGTCCGCTGCTGCGCCAGCAGGCGGTAGCCCCAGGCATTCAAGTCGCCTTCCGTGGGCGCGGACAAGCCATGCTGGCGCCGGATGGCCGCCAGCTTCTGCTCCAGCCCGTCGAAACCGCTGCTGGCCGCCTGCTTGCGCAGCAGGTGCGCGGCATACGCGCCGCCCCGCTGCTGGCGCAAGGCGGGAAGGTAGAAGCCGGCGACGGTATCGATCAGCTGTTCCGGCTGGCCGCCGGCCAGGTTGCTGAGGATAATGACGGCCAGATCATCGTCCGGATACACGTAGAAGGCGGAACGTCCGCCGCCGATGCCGGCCACGGCGCGGTGCGCATCGCGGCCGATGGTGGGCCAGCCCAGCGCCCACGGCGCCGGCTTGCCATCGTTCAGGCTGGTCGGCTGCCACAGCCGTTCCACACTGGCGGGCGCCAGCAGGCGACCCGACTGCAGCGCGATGAGCCAGTTGGCCAGTTCGGCCACATTGCTGTTGATGCCGGCCCCGGCGCGCATGAAGACGGGAAAGTCCTCGATCACGTTGCGGTAACCGTTGCCGCCCCGGTCCAGCACATAGGAACTGGCCTTTTTGGCGACCACGTCCTTCGCGTCGCCAAAGCCGCTGCGTGGCATGCCGGCCACGTCGAACTGCCGGCGCTGGACGAAAGAGACAAAAGGCTGGCCGCCTTGCCGCTCGATCAATTGTGCCAGCAACACGTAATTGGTCTGGTTGTAGCGGTAACGCTCGCCTGGCGCCGCTTCCACGGACATCGCCTGCACGGCTTGCCACGCCGCATCGGCGTCGTCCGGCTGCGGCCCCACCAGCTTGCCGCTGCGCTGGTCCAGCACGTCGGGCAAGCCCGAAGTGTGGTTGAGCAACTGCGTGACCGTCACGGCTTGCCAGGCGACAGGCAATCCCGTCAGGTACTGGCCAATGGGCGCGCCCAGGTCGATCTTGCCCTCCTGCACCAGTTGCATCACGGCCACGCCCGCAAACGCCTTCGTCGCCGAATTGATGGAAAACAGGCTGGCATCCGTCACCGGTACCTGGTATTGCAGACTGGCCAGGCCGAAGTTGCGCGCCAGGACAACCTGGCCACGCTGTATCACGGCAATTTGCAGGCCCGGAATCTGGCGTTCGCGCATTTCGTCCTGCAGGAAGGCGGCAAGTTGCTGCCCGGCATCCACGGCAAGGCCCGCCGGCGCGGCCATGGCGGCGGGTACGACAGCCGCTACGCCAGCGGCCAGTGCCGCGGCAAGTACTAGAAGGCGCAGCCCAGGCTGCATGCGGATGGACATCGTGGATACCTGCTTCTATTTATATATGGAAACACAAGCTTACTATATTCGCATGCCTGCGCTGCGCATTTTCTTTACCAGGCCAGCATCCCTGATCGCACCTGTCGCAGATCAAATGGCGCGCCATCCCTGTTGAGATAATCGAATCGGCGCCGGGCCATCGCGGCGGCGGCGCCCCCCCCCTGCGGGGACCAACTGAAATGGGAGGCATGATGAAAGCGCCTGTGCAGCACCGATCCGGTATTTCTTCCAAGACCATGGCCGCCGCGCGCGCCGCCGTGGTCTTCCTTGCGCTGGCAGCCTCGGGCTCCGCCCTGGCGGAACAGCCGCCACCGCCCTGCCACCCGAATCCCCACGCCCTGTTCGACCGGGCCATCGTGCATCTGCGCGGCGACGTGCGCAACTTGCCGAGGCGGCTGCAGGAGCGGCTGGAACGCATGGCCGAGCGGCCGCATACCTACCTGCCCATGCAGGCGTTCGCCGAGGCCGACAAACCCAGCCAGTTGTTCCAGTACTACCTGCTCGACACCACCGGTTTCGAAGCCAATCCCTTTACGGCGCGTTTTCCCGGCATCAATGACCAAGCCATGCTGACGGCCACGGGCGGCAACTGCGGCTTGCCCACCATCGGCGCCGTGCGCCTGGTGGTCGAGCCCAAGCCGGACCTGCCCACCGATCCGCAAGACGTGCGCGCCTTCATCGATGTCTTCACCGATCTGTCGAACCTGTTCGTGATCAATAATGAAAGCGGCTGGTACGAAGGCTGGATGATCCATGACCTTGAAGTCCCCCGGGTGGCGGCGCCGAACGCCGACGGCCGGGCCCAGTTCGGCACGATGACGGCGGCCGATGCGGCGGCGATGCGGGCGATGGGCTCGCACAACAATGAACCGGGCAAGCTGTTTACGATGGATGGCAATGCGCCCCACCTGCCCAATTCCAGCGATCAGTTTCCGGCGCGCCAGACGAATATCGTGCCCATCCAGCTGAGCATGGGCGCCGTCAATTGCATGCAGCAAACGGACTGCCATGGCTACTGGGAGTTCAACTACACGACCAACTGGATCCATCCGCTGTATGAATTGCCCTTCACGGGCGGCCTGCCCGGCACCTTCGAAGCCGGCAATATCGGCGCGCTGTCCTCGCTGATCCCGGGCTCGGGGCCGGCCGGCGTCAAGAACAATTCCATCGATTACGGCGACAATCCGAACACGGCCGGCACGCTGCAGGCATCGGGCCCGCGCGACCCGGACAAGTTCGATGCCGATGACGACGCGCAGCGTGAATACCGCCAGCGCTTCATCCCCAGCGGGCTGGCCCGTGAAATCCTGCTCGACACCTATGTGCGCCTGGCATCGTTCGAACCGGGCGTGGGCTTCCCGCAACGCCTGTACGATGCCTATGCGGCGCAGGTGAAACGCGTGGATCAGAACGGCGATGGCGTCATTTCCGCGCTGGAGGGCGACGTCGACAGTGCCAGCGATGGTTTTGCCGACAACTCGCGCCTGTTTCTGCCGGCGCCGTCGTTCCGGCGCTTCGCCGTGACGCGCGAAATCAACGACGGCTTGCTGGCGCCCCGCTTCGCGCCCAGCCAGCGCGCCTGGGTGCTGAGCGGCATGGCCACGACGGTCAGTCCCACGGTGCGCGCCTCGGAGGGGCGCGACGGCGACGACCGCTGAACGGCTGTATTGATCCAGATCGAATGTCCTCGCGCGCGGGACGGCATGCGGGTTCCGCGCGACTACACTGGAAATCTGGCCGACGCGTGAACGGCCGGGAATGCCGCAGGAGGGAACACATCATGGCCGATCTTGTCACGGGCAACAATGCGCATGTCTTTGGCCTGGGACAGCCCCATGCAACTGCAACGTCGTCGCTGCACCAGGCGCCACCCCGCAACACGGCGTTTCGCGACCTGCCGCCGCCCACGGGCAGCACGCCATTTCGTCTCGACCTGAAGGACGTCGTGGCGCCGGCCCTGTACGACGCCATCGTCAGGAACGGCAGGCTCGTCTTCCACCTGAATGGCGACATGGGCGGCATCCAGTATGCGGTGCCGCAGGAGCTGGTGGCGAAAGGCATGGAAAACGATTTCCAGGCCGACGCCAGCGCGCCGCCGGCCTTCTTGTACGTCACCGGCGATTGCGTCTACTTCAACGGCCAGATCAGCGAGTATTACAAGCAGTTTTACCAGCCCTATGAATTCTATCTGGCCCCCGTCTTTGCCGTGCCGGGCAACCACGATGGCGAAAACCTGCCGGACGACCAGACACTCGACGGTTTCGTGCGCAACTTTTGCGCACCCCAGGCCGTCAAGATGCCGGAATCGGGCGATTCCCACCGCACGGCCATGGTGCAGCCGAATGTCTACTGGACCTTGCTGACGCCGCAAGCCAACATCGTGGGACTCTACAGCAATGTCCCCGCCGGCGGCGAGGTCCGCTCGCCCCAGAAGGAGTGGCTGGCGTCGGAATTGGCCACTCTGCCGCGCGACCAGCCTTTGCTGCTGGCCTTGCACCATCCGATTTACTCGGCCGATGACCACCATTCCGGCAGCACCTACATGAAAGACCTGGTGGCGGCGGCGGCGGCCGAAGCGGGACGCCATCCTGACGCCATCCTTGCCGGCCACGTCCACAACTACCAACGCCTGTCGCGCGACAATGCGGATGGCGGCAAGACCCTGTACCTCGTCACGGGTGCCGGCGGCTATCACAACCTGCACCACATCATGAAGGTCCATGGCCAGCGCCTGATCCCGCCCGCCGTTTTCCATGACGACGCGGGCGACGCCGTCACGCTGGAAAACTACTCCGATGACCATCACGGCTTCCTGCGCGTCGAACTGGCCGACGGTGTCATGCTGGGGAAATACTACGAAGTGCCGCGTCCGCAAGAGCCATTCAGCAAGGGCAGCCATTTGCTCGACTACTTCCGTTTCGATTTCAAGCGGCACGCCTACCTGCTCAACACCTTGTCATGACTGGCGCGGCAGGTGCGCGGCAGCTACGCTTCCAGCCACACGTCCTCGTAGCCTTCGCGGTCGAGGATGAACTTGGCGCCGCTGGGCAAGGCCAGGTAGTCCAGCACTTGCGGCAACATCTCGTGCAGGTGTGCGGCATGCAGGGGCTGGTAAAAGTCCGGGGCGGCGTCGTGCTCGCCGCAATGGATGAACCAGCTGATGGTGCCGTTGTCCGGCAACACGACGCGCGTGCCGTAGATCGGTGACTGCGCCAGGCTGCCGATGGCCAGGGCCACCATGGGCTCGGGCGCCTGCACGGGCAAGCCGAATTTCTCGCAGATGCGCCGCTGTGTTTCGCTGATGAGTTCAGTCATGGTGTTCTCAGGATCCGATGTAGTGATAATGCAGGCGCAGCGCGCCATCGTGGCCGGACATTTCCAGGTGCAAGGTCGCCTCGTCCGGCTCGCCATCGGCCAGCAGCAGGCACTCCAGGCCCAGCGGTCCGGCGTCGGTGGCATATACGTCAACGGCGGGACGGTCGCCCTTGCCCGGCACAAAGGCCTGCGCCAGCGGCGCCAGAGACAAAACCTGGTTCGCCGCAAAATAACTGTCGAGCATGTCGATGACCTCCTCGGCCACGGCCGCAGACAGGGCCCAGTCACGCTGCAGCGCAACAGGATCGCGCCGGTCCAGCGTGTGCACGAAGGCCGCGGCCAGCGCATACGCCTGTTGCCGCAGACTGTCGGTGACTGCCATTTCCATGCTGTGACTCCCGTCTTGTCGCGTTAACAGGCCGCATTATAGTGCGAGGAAGGCAGTTGCATGCTAGTGCGGCAACGCTGTAAAGTAAGACACGATGAAAAAAACCTGTCATGGCAGTTGCCACTGCGGCGCCGTGCGCTTCGCGGCCGAGATCGACCTGGCAGCGCCCAGCCTGCGCTGCAATTGTTCCTATTGCCTGAAAATCCGCTGCTGGGCCAGCCAAGTGCCGCCTACGGCCTTCCGTCTGCTGGCCGGCGAGGCGGAGCTGAGCGAATACCGCTTCGGCGCCGGCCGCGAACGCCACTACTTTTGCCGCCACTGCGGCGTGCGCCTGTTCGGCCGTGGCGATTCCGCCCGCAGCGGTGCGTTTGTCGGCATCGGCGTCAACTGCCTCGACGATGCCTCGGCGGCCGAACTGGCGCAGGTGCCCGTCACCTTTGTCGATGGCTGGCATGACGAGTGGAGTGTGCCGCCAAAGGAAACACGGCATCTGTAGGGTGGAAGCATGGCTGGAAAGGGAAATGCGGGGACGCCGCGCCGCGACCGGCCAGATAAGCACGCGCACCCCGTTGTCTGGATCGGCATTCTGGGCGATAATTACGCCCATGAACGATACCACCACCTTACCCCCATTGCCCGATCGCCTGTCGATCGACCCGAGCAGCCCTTACCACGTTGCAGCCGTGTTCGAAAACGACGTCGGCATCCGCTTCAACGACAAGGAACGTCTTGACGTGGAAGAATATTGCATCAGCGAACGCTGGATCAAGGTCGCTTCCACCAAGTCCCTGGACCGCCGCGGCCGTCCGCTGCAGATCAAGCTGAAGGGCAAAGTCGAAGCGTTTTACCGCTAAGCAACACATTCAGTCGTCATCGAGGCCGATTTTCATCGGCCTTTTTTGCGTCTGCCGCTTGTTCTTCAAGCATCGCTGGCGACCAACCCAGCCGCGGCCGCCATGGGCAGCCACAGCAGGGCGTCGGCCAGCACCTCGTCCGGCGGCCTGCCGCTCGATTGCGCCGCCTGTTGCGCGCAGTGCGCCAGCGGCGCGCCACCGGCCAGCGCCTGCAGCCAGTAGAACTGCCAGGGTTGCAACTCTTGCATCGCAAGCCGGTAATGCATGCGCGTAATGGCCACGAAGGAGGAACTTGCCTCCGGCTGGGCCGGCACGGCGTCGTCCGGCGCAGCCTGCGCCTGATGCCAAAAAGAACACATGGGAAACGACAGGGCCAGCAGCCGCGTACATGGCGCCAGGCGCCAGGCCCGCGCATTGCCCAACAACACATCCAGGCCGGAAGCCAGCATGGGCGGCGCCAGCTTTTCCAGGCCTGGCGCCCTGCCCGCCTCGCTGCGCGCCCGTTCCAGCTGCGCCAGTTCCACGGGGAAACGCAAGGCAGCCTGATGTGTCCCGGCGGCACGCTGGCTGGCGGCGAGAAAATCGGCAAAGCCGCCGCCCAGGTCATACAAGGTCGGCGACGCGGACGGGTGGCGCCAGACATAGGCGCGGGCAAAGAAGGCGAACAACTCGTCGCCCATGACCTTGCGCAAGACGGGATAGTCGGCCTGCAGGCATTCGAGCAGGCGCTGCACATAGCCATCCGCATGGATGTGCAGCGGCGCCGGCCCGCCCCGCGTCCGTTTCAATACTTGCTCCTGCGTCAAGCCATGGCGCTCGCTGGCCAGCTGCGCGCCGCGCACGGCCCCGTCCGGCGACGTCATCGCCGTCAGGAACCACGCCTGCAACTGCGCCAGCGGCGCGCGGACGCCGCCGGCCCGATCCTCATCTCCGGCGGCGCTATGGGGCATGGGCCGCCTCCAGGTGAAAGCCCAGCGGCGCGGAGACGGCTGCGGCATCGCCGGACATGGCTGGCGCCGCCTCCGCCGCGGCGAATTCACCCCGGCCTGCCGCGCGCGCCTTGTCGAGCTCGGCCAGCAGTTGCGGGTATGGGGGAATATTGGCATCCCATTCCAGCAGGGCCGACACGCCGCCCGTCAGCCGCTGCGCCAGCGCGTACAGGCGCCACACGGCGGCCGGCACGGGCGCGTCGTGGGTATCGATCAGCACGGCGCCGCAGACGGTGGGTCCGGCCAGGTGGATTTGCACGATGTGGGCGTGCGGCAACTGGCGGATGTAGGCGGCCGCGTCATAGCCGTGGTTATGCGCGCTGACGTGGACATTGTTGACGTCGAGCAAGAGCCCGCAGCCGGTGTCCTCGGCCAGGCGGCCCAGGAATTCCCATTCCGGCATGCTGGACTGGGCAAATTCCACGTAGCTGCTGGGGTTTTCCAGGATCAGCGGACGGCCCAGGAATTCCTGCACCTGCCGCACGCGCGCGCCCACGTGGCGCAGGCTGGCCTCGTCCAGCGGCAGCGGCAGCAAGTCGTGGCTGTTGAGCGAGGCGGCGCCCGTCCAGCACAAATGGTCGGAAATCCACGCTGGCCGGATCTCGCCGGCCAGCTGGCGCAGCTTGCGCAGGTAGCCGAGATTGAGCGGGTCGCTGCTGCCGATCGACAGCGAGACGCCATGCATGACGATGGGCACCTGCGCCGCCACCTGCTCCAGCACATGGCGCGCATAGCCGTGGTTGTCGATGAAGTTCTCGCTGATGATCTCGAACCAGTCGACCTGCGGCCCGTGGCGCAGGATGTGTTCATAATGCGGCGGGCGCAGCCCCACGCCCAGGCCCAGGTTCGGCAAGCCCAGGCGTGGCGGCACCCCATGCGTGGCCCGCATCAGGTGGACGGCGGCAAGGCCAGGCGCAGGTCGGTGGGCGGCGGCGGAGCCCCCACCGGCGTGCCGCGCGCCGCCATCACCTTGCCATAGGCTTCCCAGGCCTTGTCGTAGACATTGTCGCCCAGCGCGAAACGCATGGTCTGGCCCAGCGGAATGTTGCGGTGCTCGGGCGCGGGGCCGAAATCGTACAGGGTCATGGTGGCGGGCTCGGGTGGGTCCTTCTTCGTGGTGTTCGGATACAGTTGCGAGGCCGAAATCGGCACGGCGCAGCCGCCGAAGCCGCCGCATTTGTTGTCGCTGGGCGCGCTGTAGACTTTATCGTCTTCCGGTTCGGGCGGCACGTAGCACGCCGTGCCCGGCGCCGCGGCGGCCTTGACGGAGTGGCCGCAGGAGGAGCCGCCCGTATCGGCCTGGGCAAAGCCGCAGCCGCCCTGGGCGTGGCAACCGTTGGAGCCGCGGCAGGTATGGTAGACGGCCAGCGCGGCGCAGGTGGACGACGCTTCGCCCTCCAGGTGCATGCCCTGGCAGGCGTGGTACAGCACGCCTTTCTCGGCCAACGGCACGCCCGTTGCCAGGTTGGGCGCCTGGCCCAGCACGGCCCAGCAAATGGCCATGCGGTCGCCCGCGCCCACCATCGACGGATACGGGAAGTCCAGCGTCTGGTTCAGCCAGTATTTGTCCAGCACGGAAGTGATGCCGTAGATGGCGCCCGTGGCCACCGTGCTCAGCATATCCAGGGTGCCGCTGGCATCCTTCAGGCGGTTCAGGGCGCCCGCCACGGCCGCCGGCGCGGGGATATTCTTAGGCGCGGTGGCCGGGTTGTAGCGCTCGTTGGTCAGCATGGCTTCGCTCCAGTGCCCGCCTTCCTTGTGCCAGGCGGCCCAGGTTTTTACCGGCAGCATGGCCTTCACCTGGCCGAAACGCTCGTAGTGGTCGAACGGGGCGCTGTCGTGGCGCGCCTGCGCGTCGCGCGATTCCGCATCCTTGCCATTGTTCGCGTAGGACGGATAATCGCACTTCAAGGCGACCAGGTCTTCGCGGTAATCGGGCTGCACGGCCATCAGGCGTTGCGCCGCGTCGCGGCGGTAGCGCTGGATGGCCGTTGCGCTGCCTTCGCCCTGGTCCGTGATGGCCGCCATCATGTCGATGGCCTTGTTGAACGAGCCCGTCTGGCCGCCATCCTGGTCTTGCGGGCCGAAGCAGGTATCGAACTTCGGAAATTCCGCCTTGGCATGGCCCTGCACCTGGCTGTTGAACATATCTTGCTGCACCGAACCGTTGACGAACAGTTTGTGCCACAAGGTCTGGCCATCCGTGTATTCGATGCTGATGTAGCGCGCATAGCATTCATACATATAGCCGATGGTGCCGAACAGGGGCAAGTCGTGCACGTGTTTGCCCGGCGTCCAGCCCGGCAGCGGCACTTCCGGGAAGTATTTTGTATGGTTCTGGCTGTCGAACTTCGCCAGCTGGGCGCGGGCCTGCTGTTCCGGCTGCTCGATGGCGAGGAACAGGTCGCACTGGTTGGCGTTCAGCTCTTCCAGGTTGACGCGCACGTGGCGGTAGTCGGCCGTGTCGTGCAGGTCGACGATGTGCGGGATCACCGTGCAGTCCTTGCCGTAGCAGGTCCAGCCGTGGTCCTGCGACTGCAGCTCCGACCCCGTGAAGCATGGCGCCGTGCCAATGGCCGTGGCCAGGTTGGCCGCCATCTGCAGGTGCAGCATTTCCTGGATGAAGACGCTAAAGATGACGTTGAAGGCCTTTTGTTCCTTCAGCTCGGGGCGGGCCGTGGTCCCCATGCCCGGCCACTGGCGGCCTTCGTAGTACGTGATGCCTTTCGAGTTGATCTGGTGCGTGCCCTGGATCGAGTACATGGTGGCCATGTACAGGGGAATGGTGAACAGTTCCACGCTGACGGCCGCCTGGGCGATGGCGCGCACGGCGGCCTTGTCGGTGTCCAGCATGTCGAGCGGACGGTTGGTGATGGCGGGCTGGGTGCTTCCTAAAACGGGCATTTTCATTCTGTATCTCCACAGGAAGGATGCGTTTCGGATATCGGGCCGTACCGCGCCATCTGCGCGCGCTGGTCACGGCACAGAAATCATACGCCTGAGAAAGATATTTTTGCGGCAAGATTTACGCGCCGATCCAGACATTGACCTGCGTCAATATCGCCACCCTTAGGCCCTGAAAATAGGCGTTTCAGGTGCTCATTCGATGACAATTGAATAGAATCGGCAAAATGCGCGCGTGTATAAGCGCCGCACCGGCAAGGGCCGGCGCGTGGCTTGCACGATGATAGTCAGGCGGCCGGCGGCGGCTGGAAGGCGCAGAAACCCGGCCACTGGTCGCGGCTGTCGCACACTTTCAGGCAGCCTTTGTCATCCTTGAACGTGGCGACCACCTTGATATGGAAGCCGTATTTTGGCGTGGTGGCCAGGAAGGCGGACGGGCAGCTTTGCTCCTTGCTGAAACGGAAAGTGATTTCTTCGCGGCGGCCCTTGCGCTCAAAGCCCAGCATGAAGGTTTCGTTGCTGTTCCACTGCGCCTTGCCCGGCACGCGGAAGCGGTAGCGCGGGCTGCCCTGCTGCTGGCCGTCGAGTTTCTGGCCGAAGACGCGGCTGCGGGCCGTGGCCGTTTCGACCTTGGCGATCGGATAGGGCACGGCAAACATGTAGGTGCCGGCAAAACCCTGGTCGAAGCCCAGGCCCTTCTGGTAAAACGGTACGACGATATGCGGCGCGCCCGTGTATTCCACGGTATTGCGGGCCGTTACGCGCGACGTCAGCTTGTCATCGGGCGCTTGCCCGAAGACCACGTCCAGTTCCAGCAAGGCTTGTTGCTTGTCAATATCTTGCGCCAGATAATCCTGGGCGAATATTTCCCCGTGCACGCAGCCGGCCAGTAAGGTGGCGGCGAAGCAGCCGGCGATCAGTCCAGGTATGCTCATGGCCGTTCCCCCTCGGGCGGCGCGGAAATGAGGCCCAGCCCCGTCACCTGCCAGCCGTTCTTGCCCTGTTTCCATTGAAATTGCTGGCCGAACCAGGCCAGTTCCAGCTCGCGCTGGATGCGGTGCGAATCCATGCGGCCCTGGCGCGCCTTGATGGCGGCGCCCGCCTGTTCGGCAGCGGCCTGCGACAAGGGCTTCAGCCACCGTTGATAGGTGTCGGGCGGCAAGGCCAGGATGCCGGCCACGCCGTCGTCGCGCGTGGCGACGACGACCTCCACGCTGGTCGCCCTGCGGGCCAGATAGGCGCCGCGCCGTCCGTCGGGCGAGACGGAGACCAGCATGGCGGGCGCGTAATCGCCCGTGACGATGCCCGGCATGTCAAACCACAGCAGCTCGCCCGTGTCCGTATCGAGCGCGCGGCCGTCGCGGGCGAACAGCAGTATTTCGCTGCGGCCCGGCTGCGGCACGCCCCATTCGGGATCGCGCTCCGTGCGCACCATGTCGTCGCGCTGCAGGGGACTGACGGGGCGCATCAGCGGTTCGCCGTTCTGTACGCCGATGAGGATCGTGCCCTGGCCCGTATAGCCCTTGGTAAAGGCCAGCAGCATGGGCTGGCCTTCGCGCCTGGCCTTGATGGGCCGCACTTCCACCACTTCGCGCGCGCCGCCGGGCCAGTAGCCGTGCTTGCGGAAAGTCAAGGTGACGAGCGGGTCGTGGCGGTCGCGCGTGACGACGAAGTCGCCGTATTGCCGCATCACCGGCACGTAAGGTGTTTGCGCCTGCGCGGCGGGCAAGACGGCGGCAAGCAGGCTGGCGGCGGCCGCCAGGCGGCATAAAGATAGGGACTGCATGGCATCCTCAGGGAGTCGCACCAGGCGAAGGATGAGCATGATAGCCGATTCCCCTTCAGCAACACTGTCCGTTAGGAAACATCAACGGCGCTGGATTTCGATCAGCTCGATCTCGAACAGCTTGGGCCACAGTTTTCCCGTGACAAACAAACGCTTGCCGCGCGCATCCCAGGCGATGCCGTTGAGCACGGCGTCAGGATTGGCCGTGCCCCGCTGGGCGGGCGGCAGCAAGCCCGTCAGGTCGATCCAGCCGACAACTTTACCGGTGGCCGGGTCGATGCGGGCGATCACGTCCGCACCCCACACATTGGCAAACAATTCCCCGTCGACCATTTCCAGCTCGTTCAGGCGCTCGATGGGGCGGCCTTCCGCCTTCACCTCGAAGCGGCGCACTTCCATCAGGGTTTTCGGATTGAGCACACGGATGGCGGCACTGCCGTCGCTCATATAGACGAAATGACCGTCGCTGGCCAGGCCCCAGCCTTCGCCCTGGTAGCTGAATTTGCGTTTCAGCTTGAAGGTTTTCTGGTCGAACACATAGCCCGTTTGCGAAATCCACGTCAGTCCCAGGATTTCATCGCCCACGTCCGTGATGCCTTCCCCAAATACCGTTTTGTCGAGCATGCTTTTCTGCAACACCTTGCCCGTTGTCAATTCCACCTTGCGCAAGGACGACTGGCCGTTCTGGCCCGTGCTTTCATACAGATGGCCATCCTTGAACAGCAAGCCCTGGGTGAACGCCTTGGGATCGTGCGGGTAGGTATTCTTGACAAAGTATCCATACACGGGAATGGCGGCCTGGGCGTAGCCCATTTCGCTCATCAGACCCACGGTGCATAACAATCCCAGCAGCAGCGAGCCTGCCGTACGCTTGAGTCTGACTTTTCCGGTGTTCTTCATATGCTTGACGGTGGTTGACGAGCGCCTATTGTAATCGCCCGGGCTGCGCCATGCGCGCCCTGACGAGCTCCAGCCAGGCGCGGGCGGCAAACGACAGCCGTCCGCCGCGGCGCCAGGCCAGCATCAGATTCCACTCCACGGGCGGGCCGGCCAGGTGAATGACGGCAAACTGCGACGGTTCCAGGGTGTCGCAATACATCTTCGGCAGCAGGCAGATGCCCACGCCCAAGCGGACCAGCGAGGCAATGAAATCCCACTGGCCGCTGCGGCCCGTGATGCGCGGGGCGAATCCGGCCCGCTGGCAGGCGTCCAGCACGATGTCGTTCAGGGCAAACGCGGCGCCATAGAAAATGAAGGGGCTGTCGGCCAGTTCGGCCAGGGCGACGGAAGAACGTCCCTGCCACGGCGAGCCGGGCGCGGCCAGCAGGCACAGTGGCGAGCGCACGAGCGGCAGCGCCTCGAAATCCTGCCAGGTGGCCGCGTTGCCCGGATAATCGAGCATGGTGCCCAGTTCCACCGTGCCCGTGCGCAGGTCGCGCTCGATGGCTTGCGTGCCGCTCTCGTACATCTTCAGCTCGATGCCCGGATAGCGCTGGTGGTATTCGGCCAGCCATGGCGCCAGCGTGGAGTGGGTTTGCGGCGACACGCCGACCCTCAATTCCCCCCGCTCCAGATGTTGCAAATCGCGCAACTCCACCTTCAGTTCCGCGTGCAGGGCCAGCAATGCATGCGCGCGCGACAGCACCACCTTGCCCGCGTCCGTCAGGGTAAAGCGCTTGCCCGCGCGGTCGAGCAAGGCCAGGTCCAGCGACTGTTCCAGTTGCTGGATCATCTTGCTGACGGTGGGCTGCGTCACATGCAGCTTGGCGGCCGCCCGTGTAAAACTGTTCTGCTCGACCACTTCGACGAAGTAGCGCAAGGAGCGGATATCCATGATGCATTCCAATATCGAATGATAATCATGAGTTTAAGTCATTTTATCTTTTGATGTGCGGTCACTACAATGAAAACCTCCCCCAGCCGTTTGAAAGCCCGCCGTGAAAGCCTTGCACTGTTCCACCGCCGCCCTGCCCTCCATCCCTGTCTGGCGCCAGCCCGCGCAGACCGTGTGGCAAGTGGGCGTGCTGATCGCCGCCTGGTGGCTGGCCGATGAAGCCGCTTCCGCCCTGCACCTGCCGTTTTCCGGCGGCGTGGTGGGCCTGTTCGTGCTGGTGGCCCTGCTGCTGGCGGGCTGGGTACGGCCTGCCGCTATCGAACTGGGCGCGAACTGGCTGCTGGCCAACATGCTGCTGTTCTTCATTCCATTGGTTGTATCCGTGGTGCAATTTACGCAGCTGTTGAAGTCGCAGGGCCTGATGCTGTTCGTGAATATCGGCCTGGGCTTTGCCAGCGTGATGCTGGCCACGGCCTTCACCGTGGAATGGGTGTGCCGTTATGAGCGCAAGCTGCGCCTGCAAACACTGCGGCGCCAGCGCGCAGCCAGGGAGCAGGCATGAGCACCCTGCTCCTGTCCCTGCTGTTTTTGCTGCTGACCCTGGTCCTGTTCTACGCCAACCAGGCCGTGCACCGCCGCCATCCGCACTTCTTGCTCACGCCCGCCATCTGCACCTCGGCGATACTGATCGTCATCGTGCAGGCGACCTCGACGCCGTTCGCCACGTATTTCGGCGAGACGCGCTGGCTGCCGTGGCTGCTGGGCCCGGCCACCATCGCCTTCGCCCTGCCCATCTTCCAGGAGCGCAAGCTGATCCGCAAGCACTGGCTGGCGTTGTCGCTGGGCAGCTGCGCCGGCATCGTGGCATCGGTGGCCGCCACCCTGCTGCTGGACCGGTTGCTGGGCGTGCACGGCGACATGGCGCGCAGCCTGCTGGCCCGCTCCGTGTCGACGCCGTTCGCGCTGGAAGCGTCGCGCCACATGGGCGGCTCGGCCCAGCTGACGGGCATCTTCGTCGTGATGACGGGCTTGTTCGGCTTGATGCTGGGCAAACCGCTCTTGAAACTGCTGCCCTTGCGCATGCGCATCGCCCGTGGCGCCCCGTATGGCGCGGCCGCGCACGGTTTTGGATTATCCGTGGCGCGCCGGGTGGGCACGGAAGAAGGCGCCGTGGCCAGCCTGACGATGATTTTCTCGGGCGTCGTGACCGTATTGCTGGCGCCATTGCTGGGCAGATTGTTGGGCTAACGGTCCACGGGGAAGGCGTTTATCGGGGATAATACGTCTTTCCCCATTCCAAGCAACCGCGCCACGATGAAATACCCTGCAGTGCTTCCCTTCAGCGACATCCTGCCGCGCCTGAACGAATTCGATGCCATCATCGACGTGCGCAGCCCGTCCGAGTTCGCGGAAGACCATTTGCCCGGCGCCATCAACCTGCCCGTGCTGGACGACGAGCAGCGCGTGCGCGTCGGTACCCTATATAAACAGACGAGCGCCTTCGAGGCGAAGAAGCTGGGCGCGGCGCTGGTGGCCAAGAACATCGCGCGACATATCGAAGACGGTTTCCTCGGCCATCCGCAACACTGGAAACCGCTCGTCTACTGCTGGCGCGGCGGCAACCGCAGCGGCGCCATGGCGCACATCCTGGCGCGCATCGGCTGGCCCGTCACGCAGCTCGAAGGCGGCTACAAGGATTACCGGCGCCACGTGAACGCCGAGCTGGCCACCCTGCCCGAACGCTTCGACTTCATCAACGTGCTGTGCGGCCCCACGGGCAGCGGCAAGAGCCGTTTGCTGCAGGTGCTGGACCGCCAGGGCGCGCAAGTGATCGACCTGGAAGACCTGGCGGCCCACCGCGGCTCCGTGCTGGGCGGCCTGCCGGACGCGGAACAACCTTCGCAAAAAGCGTTTGAAAGCGCCCTGTGGCAGCAACTGCGCACCTTCGACCCGGCGCTCCCCGTCTTCATCGAATCGGAAAGCAAGAAAGTGGGCCGGCTGCGCGTGCCCGACGCCCTGATGGAAAAGATGCGCGCGGCCGCCTGCACCGACGTGCGCCTGGACATCGGGGAGCGCGTGCAATTGCTGATGCAGGACTATGCGCATTTCGTCGGCGATCCGGCACGCCTGAATACGCAGCTGGCCCTGTTGACGCAGCTGCATGGCAAGGAGAAAATCGCCCACTGGCAGCAGCTGGCCACGTCTGGCCGCATGGCCGAGCTGGTGGAAGAGTTGCTGGTGCAGCATTACGACCCCGTTTACCGGCAATCGATCGCCCGCAACTTCAGCCGCTACGCCCAGGCGACGCCGCTGGTGCTGCCCGACATTTCAGAACATGCCTTTGAGCAAGCCGCGCGCGCATTATGTGCTATCGTCGGCGAACCCCGTGCCGCCAGCGCCGCGTAAGCGCCGGCGCAGCTTTTAATGACCTTTTTAGCAGGATGACGACCATGTCCGATAGCGCAGCAACACCCAATACACCCATCCGGTTGACCGAATTTGCCCATGGCGGCGGTTGCGGCTGCAAGATCGCGCCGGGCGTGCTGGCCGACATCTTGAAGGGCAGCGGCGGCTTTCCCTTGCCGAAGGAATTGCTGGTTGGCATAGAAACCTCGGATGACGCGGCCGTCTACCAGCTCAACGACGAGCAGGCGCTGATCGCCACCACGGATTTCTTCATGCCCATCGTCGACGACCCGTTCGACTTTGGCCGCATCGCCGCCACCAACGCCATTTCCGACGTGTACGCCATGGGCGGCACGCCCATCATGGCGCTGGCCCTGGTCGGCATGCCGATCAACAAGCTGCCGGTGGAAACCATCGGCCTCATCTTGAAAGGCGGCGAAACCATCTGCGCCCAGGCGGGCATCCCCATCGCGGGCGGCCACACCATCGATTCCGTCGAACCGATCTATGGCCTGGTCGTGCTGGGCCTGGTCCACCCGTCGCAAGTGAAACGCAACGCGGGCGCGCGCGCTGGCGATAAACTGGTATTGGGCAAGCCGATCGGCGTGGGCATCTTGTCGGCCGCGCTGAAGAAGAATGCGCTCGATGCGGATGGCTACGCTTCCCTGATAGCCAACACCACCAAATTGAATACCCCGGGCAAGAAACTGGCCCTGCTGGAAGGCGTGCATGCGCTGACGGACGTGACGGGCTTCGGCTTGCTCGGTCACACCCTGGAACTGGCGCGCGGCGCCAAGTTACAGGCGCGCATCGCCATGGACGATGTGCCGCTGCTGCCGCAAGTGCAGCAACTGGCGCAGAATGGCAACATCACGGGCGCTTCCGGTCGCAACTGGCAGGGCTATGGCGCGCAAGTGGCGCTGGCCGACAGCCTGAGCGCCATCGACAAGGCGATCCTGACGGACCCGCAAACGGCCGGCCCCCTGCTGGTGGCCTGTGCGCCGGAAGCCGTCGAGCAAGTGCTGGCGATTTTCCGCGCCGAAGGCTTTGGCGACGCCGTCGTCATCGGTGAGATGCAGGATGGCAGTATCGGGGTTTCCGTAATCTAATGAGTATTTTTTGCAAAGGCAGTCCCATGACCACGTTCTCCAACAAATTCCCCGCCATCCTGGCCACCGTCGCCGCCACCCTGGCCATCCACAGCGGCCTGGCGCAGGCGCAGCAAGTACTGCGCGTGTCGGCCATCCCCGACGAAGCGCCGACGGAGTTGCAGCGCAAGTTCAAGCCGCTGGGCAGCTACCTGGAGAAAAAACTGGGCATGAAGGTGGAATTTACGCCCGTCACCGATTACGCGGCATCCGTAGAAGGCTTGATCAATCACAAGCTCGACATGGTCTGGTTCGGCGGATTTACCTTCGTGCAAGCGAACGTGCGCAGCGGCGGCAAGATCGTACCGCTGGTGCAGCGCGAGGAAGACACGAAATTCCGCTCGGTATTTGTGACCACCAGCAAGGACATCAACCAATTGTCCGACCTGAAGGGCAAGAATTTCACGTTCGGCTCGGAATCGTCGACCTCGGGCCACTTGATGCCACGCTACTACTTGCTGGCCGCCAAGATCAACCCGGACACGGACATGAAGCGCATCGCGTTTTCCGGCGCGCATGACGCCACCGTGGCGGCTGTGGCCGGCGGCAAGGTCGATGCGGGCACCTTGAACATTTCCGTCTGGGAAAAACTGGTCGAAGCAAAAAAGGTCGATCCAAGCAAGGTGCGCGTGTTCTACACGACGCCCGGCTACTACGATTACAACTGGAGCGTGCGCGCCGACATGAACCCCGTCGTGCGCAAGAAGCTGACGGACGCCTTCCTGGCGCTGGACCCATCCACGCCGGAAGGCAAGGAAATCCTCGACCTGCAGCGCGCCACCAAGTTCATTCCGACCAAGGCCGAGAACTACAAGGATATCGAAGCGGCCGCGCGCGATGCCAAGTTGTTGAAGTAACTGCTGAAACCTGCCGGATGGCGTCCTGCGGACGCATCCGGCACACTCCCCCACACCGAAATCTCGCATGACATTCCAACTTCACAAGGTCAGCGTCCACCACGCGGGCGCCACCGGCAATGCGCTGGCCCTGCGCAAGCTGGACCTGGACGTGGCCCAGGGCGAGCAGATCGCCCTGATCGGCCCTTCCGGCGCCGGCAAGACCAGCCTGCTGCACACCTTGGCGTGCGCGCTACGACCCGAATCCGGCACCCTGGCCATCCTGGGCGCTTCCCCCTGGCAGATCGGCAGCGCCGCGCGCCACGCCTTGCGCGCGCGCCTGTTCCTGGCCCCGCAAACGCCGCCCTTGCCGCCGCGCCAGCGGGTCGTCAACGCCGTGCTGGCCGGCAGGCTGCCGCAATGGAGCTTGTGGACGGCCATCCGTTCGCTGCTGGCGCCCGTCGATCCGCGCGCCGCGTGGGAAGCGCTCGGCAAATTCAAGCTGCAGGATAAACTGTATGCGCGGGTCGACCGCCTGTCCGGCGGCGAACGCCAGCGCTGCGGCATGGCCCGCGCGCTCGTGTCGCAGGCCGAGGTCTTCCTCGTCGACGAGCCGCTCTCCGCGCTCGACCCCACGCTGGCCTTGCAGACGATCCATGTGCTGCAGGCCGAAGCGACGGCGCGCAACGCCACGCTGATCTGCAGCCTGCACCAGGTGGAGATTGCGCGCGCCTGCTTTACGCGCATCGTCGCCCTGCGCGATGGCCAGGTCGTCTTCGACTTGCCCAGCAGCGAGGTCAGCGACGCCATGATCACCGAACTGTACCGCAACAAGGCCGATCCGACGCCCCTGCTCGAGGTGCTGGAAACGAAGCTGGATGCCGCGAGGCCGCTTTGCTGACGAGCACCGCCATGCCACGCGATCCCGCCTGGCGCGGCCGCCTGACCATCACGGCCGTGGCACTGCTCGTGCTGTGGCCGATGCTGGTGCAGGCCGAGTTCAAGCCGTGGATCTTATGGGATGCGCAAAGCCTGGCGGCCACCTGGCAATTCCTTGCCAGCTTCGTGCCGCCCGCCCACTCGCTGGAATTCCTGCAACTGGTGGCCATTTCCAGCTGGGAAACCATCGCCATGGCCACGGCCGGCATGGCGCTGGCCATGCTGGGCGCCATCCCCTTGACCTTGCTGGTGACGGAGCGCCTGTCGATTTCGCGCATCGGCTCCGGCAAAGTGTCGCCCCTGGCCTCCAGCGTGCGCCATGGCGTGCGCGCGCTGCTGGTGCTGCTGCGCAGCGTGCCGGAACTGGTCTGGGCATTATTGTTGGTCCGCATCGTCGGACTGGGACCGACGGCGGGCGTGATCGCCATCGCCCTCACCTATTGCGGCATGCTGGGCAAGGTGTATGCGGAAATCCTCGAATCGTCGGACGCGTCGGCCTGCAATGCCCTGCTGCACAACGGCAGCGGCCGCCTGAAAGCCTTGCTGTACGGCGCCTTGCCCGAATCGGCCGCCGAACTCGTGTCGTACACCATTTACCGCTGGGAATGCGCGATCCGCGGCTCCGTCGTCATGGGTTTTGTCGGCGCGGGCGGCCTGGGGCAGCGCATGGATGAATCGATGAAAATGATGGCGGGCAGCGAACTGGCCACCATGCTGATGGTGTTCGTGCTGCTGGTGGCGGGCGCCGACGCCGTGTCCGCCATGCTGCGCCGGAGGCTGGCATGAAGAGCGACACGGCGATGCTGCCGGTTCCCCCTCGCGTGCGCTGGTCCACCTGGGCCTTGCTGGCTGGCTTAGTGTTGCTGGTCGTCGCCAGCTTCGCCACCCTGCCCCTGAAATGGGGCGAGTTCTTCAGTGCCGACGCCGTGCGCACGACGGCCGACTTCCTGCACGGCTTCGCCCCGCCGGAGCTGTCCAGCCCCTTCCTCATGAAAGTGGGCATCGCCACGTTCGAAACGCTGGCCATGTCGGCCATCGGCACGGTGATCGCGGCCGTCCTGGGCGCGCTGCTGGCCCTGCCCGCCAGCGGGCGCTTCGGCAACGTGGCGCGCAATGCGACGCGCGGCGTGTTGAACGTGCTGCGCTCCATTCCCGAACTGGTGTGGGCGTCGATTTTGCTGATCGCCGCCGGCCTGGGCCCGTTCGCGGGGACCCTGGCGTTGGCGCTGCACACGGTGGGCGTGCTGGGCCGCTTGTTTGCCGATGCCTTCGAGAATTGCCCACCCTTGCCGGCGGCGACCTTGCGCATCAATGGCGCGCGCCCTGCCGTGGCGTTCCTGTATGCGACTTTGCCGCAATGCAGCCCGCAGATGATGTCCTACACCCTGTACCGCTGGGAAAACAATATCCGCGCCGCCGCCATCCTCGGCGTCGTCGGTGCGGGCGGCCTGGGGCAGATGCTGAAATATCACTTGTCGCTGTTCCAGATGCAGAACGCCGCCACCGTCATCGTCGCCATGCTGCTGATGGTGGCCGCCGTGGACGGCCTCAGCTACCTGCTGCGCCGTGCCATGACCCGTTAATTTTTATTCTTCGCAAGGGATTGCCCATGTCAGGCTGGTGGACCATTATCTCGACAGAAACGCCGCAACAGCTGGCCGATATGACGAAAGTCAACAAGGAGGCATTGCTCGCCACCTGGGAAGCGGGCCTGTTCGGTGCGGACTGGATCGCGCAACTGTGCGCGCAGGGCAAGGCGACCCAGCTGACCTTTAACGGCTTCCCCAACCGCTACACGGCTTCGGCCGACGTCATCGTTCCCCTGCTGCAGGCAGGCATTGCCGAGGCGCAGGAAGGTGAATTTCCGCAAGATACGTTGACGGGCTGGCCCGGCAGCATTACCGTGCATCCGCAGCGTATCGCCGCCTGCGCGCCCGGGCAACTGCTGAGCATTGAAGTGTGGGACCAGTCTTAAGTCGTATGCAACAAATACGAATGCGCAAGCCTGCGTACCTGTTAATATTGTCAAATACTTCAATGGATGGCGCCATCCCATAGCTGAGCGCCACGCCATTCAAGCATGATGGACGTATTTTCCTGCACCGCAGGCCACTCTTGCATAGGCTGTCAACACCATGAAAAAACCGCTACTGGGCGCCCTCGCCACGTGCTGTGCGCTGCACGCCAGCGCCGCCCCTGTCGAAGACTTTATCGGCACGTGGAAACTGGAACGCACCACCGTGCCGAATTATGTCGTCATCAGGCAGGAAGGCGAGCAGCTCGTCGCGCTGCGCTACGCACGCAATGTCGTCACCAACAAGATCACCGAGCGGCGCTTTCCCGCCACCTACGCGAACGGTGATGTCACCATCCAGGCCGGCGAGACCATCATCGAAGCGCGCAGCGTGAACGACGTGGCGACCGTCACGATGCTGGCGGAAGCGTACAAGAAGATGTCGTCCGCCACGGCCGCGCCGACCAGTTAAGGAATGTCGCAGATTTGAAGAATATGATTATTCGCCCCACCACCGCCGGCGACTGGCAAGCCCTGAAAGCGACGCGTCTGGCCGCCCTGCTCGACGCCCCCGCGGCCTTCGGCGCCAGCCACGCCAGCGCGGCCGGTTTCTCCGATGCGGACTGGCAACAACGCGCCGTCAGCACGCCGCAACGCACGTTTTTCCTCGCCTTCGATGGGGAGCAGCCGATCGGCCTGGCCGCGCAAGTGGTGGCCGCCGATGGTGTATGCCACCTGATCGCCATGTGGGTACATCCCGACTATCGGGGCCTGGCCGTGGCGCAAGGACTGGTCGATGCCGTGAAACAATGCGCCGTCGGCCACGGCCACGGTCGGCTGGTGCTCGACGTGGCGCCGGAGAACACCCGCGCGGCCGCGTTTTACCAGAAACAGGGCTTCGTCTTCTTGCCGGAATGGGAAGCGCTGGAAAGCCATCCGCATATCCAGGTGCAGAAGATGGAATGGCGGGCGGCGGCATGAACCCACTCCGTTGGCACAGCCAAAAGATGAACCGTGCTTGACTGGATTTTTGACGCCATCGTCTGGATCGTTCGCCTGTTGATGTATGGTGTGTTAGGCACCGTCATTGAAAAGCTGTTCTATTGGCCGGGCTGGGCAATGCTGCGGCTACTCACGCTGGGTCGCTACCCGCCAGCAAAGGGGCGGCCCCACAATCGCTTTGCCGTTGCCCTGCTTGCGGCAATTGTCATTGCTTCCGGCTTGCTGATGGCATTGATGTAAATGCAGATACGCCTCATGCGGAAAAACAGCGGTTTCAAGCATTCCATTCATCCCGATGGACATCCTGTCTTAAAAACCTGCCCGCATCTGTGTTTTTTTCTACACTCACGTTTTCACTGATGAGTAGAAAGATAGCATATGCGTGCAATCCAAAAAGCTAGTCTTCTGCTGTGTTTATACGGCGCCGCGGTACAGGCTTGCGCGGATACCGATCAAGCCGTGGAACCATCCGGGCAGGATGCGGCGGCGTCCGTCAATGTCAAAGGCATCCGCGATCCGGACTGGAAACCCTACAGCGCCATGCTCAAGGGCGTCAAACGCTTCGAGGAAAAGCACGGCCTGGCGCCTGGCGCGCAACTGCGCTTCATCCTGCAACCGCGCCGTGCCGATGTCGACATGGACGCCGTCACGCTCAGGCTGGAAAGCGACGAGGCGGGCATGGTGATACCGCTGGGGGAAGGCAATATCTTCACCCTGCCCGTCGAACAGGGGCCGCTGTATGAGAAGGCCGAGCTGACCGTGAACCGCAAGGCGGGCTCGGTCAGGTGGATACCGTACGTCAGGAGCGCGGCGACCAGCGACACGCTGCGCCGCCTGGGCGACCTGCGGCTGGCGTGCGAAGTCCATTGGGCCATCGACAAGGACACCCTGCCTTTCGCCATGCGCACGGCGATGAGCGCCATGGGCGGCCCGTGCAATTTCGTGTCGCACAAGGGCACCTACAGCTTTGCCGAAGCGCGGCGCATCACGGCCGCGACGATCAGTTATAACGGCAGAAGCGCGCCCGTGCCCTTCAGCGGCGCGTCGTTCACGCCACCGCTGCGGGAGCAGGACTGGAGCGATGACAGCGTGCTCGAACTGACGTTCGACAACGATTAGCCTGGCCGCCACGAAAAAATACGGGCATCATATTGAAAATGAGAAGCATCATATTCTTTGCAATCGTGATCGGCATCATGTCGCCTTCATTCGCCCGGACTGGCAAGACGGCCAATTGCGGTATCGATGATATCGAACAATGCATGGCATCGGACGGCGCATCGTTGGTTCGCGCCATCCAAAAAGAGTTGCCTGATGTATTACAAATTCCATCCGACGGCAAAGTTCCGGCATTCACGACAGTTGAAGTCAATTCAGCGGCATCCGAAACAGCGCTGTCCATGGCATTGGCGCGCGCGTGGAAACGAAGCTTTATAGAAAAAGGGGTGGATAACGCAAAGGGTGCGCTACTGGCCTGCCAGCGCGAGACTTCGCTGCTGCTGACCGTGCCATTTATGCGCAGCGAAGGCCAGCAGGCACACTGCTTCAGATTTTAAGGCCGTGCACCTTGCATCCACTGTCCTGGCATAGCGCGGCGACGACGCTTTCCCATTCGTTCGCCACCAGCCAGGTCAACAATTTCAGCAGTTATTTCACCCGCTGCTTTTCCAGCTTGCGCGCCAGGGTGCGCCGGTGCATGCCCAGTCGTCGCGCCGTTTCCGAGATATTGAAATCCGTCTCGGCCAGCATTTCGTGGATGCGTTCCCATTCCAGGGTCTTGATGTTGGTGGCACGGTTGGTCAGTTCGATGTCGGCGTTGCCAGCCACGTGGCCGAAGGCCGCTTCGATGTCGTCCGTGTTCGACGGTTTCGCCAGGTACTGGCAGGCGCCCAGCTTGATCGCTTCGACGGCCGTGCCGATGCTGGCGTAGCCGGTGAGCACGACGATCAGCATCTCCGGGTCGTGCTGGTGCAGCATCTGCACGCACGCCAGGCCCGACGTGTTGCCATTGAGCTTCAAATCGACGACGGCGTAGTCGGGGCAATGCTGTTCCAGCAAGGCGCTGGCCTCGTCGAAATTGGTGGCCAGGATGACCTGGTAGCCGCGCCGCTCGAACGAGCGGCCCAGGGTGCGGGCAAACGCGGCGTCGTCTTCCACGATCAGTAACAGACGGTCATCCTGCATGGTGGTCGCTTTCTCTTTCCAGTTTGATGGCCGCCAGCGGCAAGGCCAGGTGCACCACCGCCCCGCCCTGCACCCTGTTGCGCGCCGTCACCGTACCGCCCAGGGTACGCGCGACATTCACCACCAGGAACAGTCCGAGTCCGCCGCCGGGTTTACCCTTGCTGCTTTGATACGGCTTGCCCAAGTGTGTCAGCATCGACGGCTCGAAGCCGGGACCCGCATCGGTGATAACCAGGTGCAAGGCGTCCGCTTCGCGCGTCGCTTCGAAGCGCAGCCACTCGGGCGACGCTTCGAGCGCATTGTCGAGCACATTGCAAATCGTTTGTTTCAGGGTCGAATCGAAGACGACGGGCACGTCGTGCTCGATGCGGTTATCGTACTCGAAACCCTGGATCGGGCGGCTGACGCGCCACTCGTCGACGAGGTCGTTGAGGAAGGTATTGATCGTCGTTTTCACGGACGATTCGCCGCGCGCCTCGCCCGCCGACAGCAAGATGCCGCTGACGATGCTCTTGCAGCGCTGCAACTGCGCCTGCATCTCCGTGATCTCTTCCAGCAATTCGCTATTCTTGCTCAGTTCCGGCATGCGGCGCCAGTCGCCGAGGATGACGGACAGCGTCGCCAACGGCGTGCCCAGTTCGTGCGCGGCGCCCGAGGCAAGCAAGCCCATGCGGACGATGTGTTCCTCTTCCGCCGCGCGCTGGCGCAAATCGGCCACCTTGGCGTCGCCGGCCCGCTGGTTGCGGTTGATGCGCGTGATGAACACCACGAGCAAGGCGGCGTTCAGGATGAAACAGATCAGCAAGCCTTGCACGTACAGGCTGGAAAAGCCCCGCTCGGGGTCGATCGGCAGGATCAAGGGGCCGGGCAGCACGGCCAGGCCGGCCAGGCACAGGCTGGTGATGGCCACCATGATCCACGTCGACCACACTTCCAGCAGCACGGCGCTGAGGATGACTTGCAGCAGATACAGGAAGGCGAACGGGTTGCTGATGCCGCCGCTCAGGTACAGCTGGGCCGTCAGCACGGTGACGTCGACCAGCAAGGCGAGGAACAGCGCCGTGTTCGAGACGGGCTGGCGTTCGTGCCAGCGCAGCAGGCTGGCAAGGTTGAAGGCGATGAGGCAGGACAGCACTTCGAGCATGTAGGGCACGGGCAAGGCGATGCCCAGTCCCACGCCCACGCCGAAGATCGTGCTGATCTGGCCGATCACGGCCAGCCAGCGCAGCTGGATCAGCAGCTTCATGTTCTGGTGGCCAGCCGGATGTTCCATCTCGGCCGCCACCGCACCGCGCTCTAAGACCTCGCGGTTGGGCAGGATCTCAATCCTGCCCGGCATGGTCGCTTTCTTGCGTATTGTGACCGGCGGCGCGGCGCGCACGGCGCTTGCGGTCTTCGCGCACGATCCACCACGTGATGCCGGCCACCATCAAGGCCAGGGCGAACCACGTCAAGGCATACACGAGGTGGTTGTTGTGGAAGGAAATCACGGTCAGGCCACCGACGGGAGCGTCGCTGGCCGTTTCCGACTTTGCCTTCGCATCGACGAAGTATGGCGCCACGTTGCTCAGCATGTGCGAGGCGCCGATGGCGGCCACGTCGCGCGAATACCAGTGCTGGGTGGCAGGACTGTTTTCGCGCAGGAAACCGCCGCCCGTCTCGCTGATGCGCAGCAAGCCGTCGACCTCGACGATGCCGGCCGGCGTGCCGGCGGCGATGCTTTCGCGCTTGGGCACGAAGCCGCGGTTGATCAGCACGGTGCTGCCATCGGCCAGGCGCAAAGGCGTCACCAGCCAGTAACCGCTGCCCAGTGCCGTCGTTGCTTGCACCAGGGTATTGAAAATGGGGAGATACGTACCGGAGAGTCGCACGTGGCGGTATTCATCCGTTTGAGGCGTAATGCTGGCCCAGGCTGCGGGGCCAGGTGCGTCCGTTGCGGGCGCATGTACGCGTTGTTCGACGCGCTCGATCAGGTCAAGCTTCCAGAACAGGCGCTTGACTTGCCAGGTGCCCAGGGCACAGAAACCGGCAAACAAGATCCCCGCCAGCAAGGCCAGTGCATATCGCACGACCATGCCGCGTGGGCCTGGCGCGGCATCTTGCGATGCGGCGCCAGGGGCGCGCCCGGTATTGCTTGGGCGCGTATTACTCATCATGGAGCCGTTTTCGTATGCATGTACTCAGGCATCAGATCCGGCATCATGTTGTGGTTCATGTGGTACATGACCCACAGGGAACCGGCCATGGCAATGCCCACGATCATGATCGTGAAGATCAGCGCCATCATGTTCCAGCCGCCTTCGGACTTGGTGTTCATGTGCAGGAAGTACACCATGTGCACCACCACTTGAACAGCCGCGAACGCCAGCAGGACCAGGCCCATGGTGCCCGAGTTGGTGATGGCTTTCGTCATCACCAGCCAGAAAGGAATGGCCGTCAGGATCACCGACAGGATGAAGCCGATGGTGTAGCTTTTCAGGCTGCCATGGTCGTGATTGTCATGGTGGTGGCTATCGCCGTGTGTGTGGTGGTCGCTCATGGCAGCACTCCCATCAGGTAAACAAAGGTGAAGACGCCGATCCAGATGACGTCCAGGAAGTGCCAGAACAGCGACAGGCACATCATGCGACGGCCGTTTTCCGGGGTCAGGCCATGCTTGTTCAACTGGAACATCAGGGTCACGAGCCAGATCACGCCGAACGTCACGTGCAAGCCGTGGGTACCGACCAGGGCGAAGAACGACGACAGGAACGCGCTGCGCTGCGGACCGGCGCCTTCGTGGATCAGATGAATGAATTCATACATTTCCAGCGACAGGAAAGCCAGGCCGAACAGGCCCGTGATGCCCAGCCAGACCAGGGTGCTGCGCAATTGCTTGCGCTGCATGGCCAGCATGGCGAAGCCGTAGGTGATCGACGACAGCAGCAGCATGGCCGTGTTGACGGCCACCAGCGGCAGGTCGAACAGCGCGGCGCCCGTCGGGCCGTCCGCGTAGCTGCGGCCGACCACGGCGTACGTGGCGAACAGACAGGCGAAGATCAGGCAATCGCTCATCAGGTAGAGCCAGAAACCCAGCAAGCTGCCGTTTTCCGGGTGGTGCTCGCGCACGAAGTAGCTGCGCGTGCTTGGTGCGGCGCCAGCGGCGCCGGTGTTATGGGCGATGGTATCAGACATGGCTGCTCAGCAATTTAGTATAAGCGTCTTCGGTACGGACCACTTCTTCCGCAGGAATGTAGTAATCGCGCTTGTAGTTAAAGGTATGGACGATGATGGCGACCATCATGATCACGAAGCCAACGCTGGCGACGAGCCACATTTGCCAGATCAGGCCAAAACCGACCAGTGCGGACAGTGCGGCGATCACGAAACCAGCCCAGGTGTTCTTCGGCATGTGGATCTTCGTGAAACCGGACGTCGGACGCTGGTAACCGTGTTTCTTCATGTCAGTCCATGCATCGAGTTCATGCACTTGTGGCGTGAAGGCGAAATTATAGTCTGGCGGTGGCGACGACGTCGACCATTCCAGCGTACGGCCGCCCCATGGGTCGCCGGTCACGTCGCGCAGGGCGTGACGGTTGCGGTAGCTGACGAAGAACTGGATCAGCATGGAAGCGATACCCAATGCGATCGAGACGGCGCCAAACCAGGCGATGATGGTCCAGATTTGCAAGGATGGATCTTCAAAGTGGTTGACACGACGGGTCACGCCCATCAGGCCCAGCACGTACAGCGGCATGAAGGCCAGGTAGAAACCGACGAACCAGAACCAGAACGAGCACTTGCCCCAGAACGCGTCGAGCTTGTAGCCGAAGGCTTTCGGGTACCAGTAGTTGATCGCGGCGAACACACCGAAGACCACGCCGCCGATAATCACGTTATGGAAGTGGGCGATCAGGAACAGGCTGTTGTGCAGCACGAAGTCCGCCGGTGGTACGGCCAGCAATACGCCGGTCATGCCGCCGATGGTGAAGGTGACCATGAAGCCGATCGTCCACAGCATCGGCAGTTCGAAGCGGATACGGCCGCGGTACATGGTAAACAGCCAGTTGAAAATCTTCGCGCCCGTCGGGATCGAAATGATCATCGTCGTGATGCCGAAGAAGGAGTTGACGCTGGCGCCCGAACCCATGGTGAAGAAGTGATGCAGCCATACCAGGTACGACAGGATCATGATGACGCAGGTGGCGTACACCATCGAGGCGTAGCCGAACAGGCGCTTGCTGCTGAACGTGGCGACGACTTCCGAGAACACGCCGAACAGCGGCAGGATCAGGATGTACACCTCCGGGTGACCCCAGATCCAGATCAGGTTGACGTACATCATGGCGTTGCCGCCCAGTTCCGTCGTGAAGAAGTTAAAGCCGGCAACGCGGTCCAGCGACAGCATGGCCAATACAGCCGTCAGCACCGGGAAGGCGGCGACGATCAGGATGTTGGTGCACAGTGCGGTCCAGGTGAAGACCGGCATTTTCATCCAGGTCATGCCTGGCGCGCGCATCTTGACGATGGTGGCGATCAGGTTGACACCGGACAATAGCGTTCCGACCCCGGCAATCTGCAAGGACCAGATGTAATAGTCTACCCCCACGTCCGGACTGCCGACGATGCCCGACAGCGGTGGATACGCCAGCCAGCCCGTGCGGGCGAATTCGCCGACGAACAGCGAAGCCATGACCAGGGCGGCGCCCATGGTGGTCATCCAGAAGCTGAAGTTGTTCAGGAAAGGGAAAGCCACGTCGCGCGCGCCGATTTGCAGCGGTACCACGTAGTTCATCAGACCCGTCACGAAAGGCATCGCGACGAAGAAGATCATGATCACGCCGTGGGCGGTGAAGATCTGGTCGTAGTGATGCGGTGGCAGGAAGCCGGCATTGTCGCCAAAGGCGATCGCCTGCTGGGTACGCATCATGAGCGCGTCGGCAAAGCCGCGCAACAGCATGACGAGGCCCAGGATCATGTACATGATACCGATTTTTTTATGGTCGATACTGGTGATCCAGTCGCGCCACAGGGTACCCCAGACGCGGAAATACGTCAGTGCCGCAACGAGTGCGATACCGCCCAGGGCGACCATCGCAAAGGTCGCCAGCAGGATAGGTTCGTGAAATGGAATTGCATCCCAAGTCAGACGGCCGAATATAAGCTTCGTCAGATCAATATGGTCTAGCATTGTTACTCTCAGAGAAAAAAGGGAGGCGCCAGGCAAGCGGCGCCAGTATCTGCAGCGCCACTACGATGCGCTGCGGGATTCATGCAGTGGTTACTTGGCTTGAACGCCCTTTTCCACGACTGCATCGCTAGCGACTACTGCCGTTACGGCCGCTACCGGGCTATTTGCCATCGTCAATTTGTATGGCTGGACCGGCGTCACGCACAGGGCGTCGGAAACGATGGTGCGGTTCAGAATTGCCTTGTACAGATCGTTAGGCACGGCGCTGTAGCGGCGCACCGGATCACGTTCGCTAGGCTGGGCCAGCGACAGGTAGTCGTCGCGGTTCAGCGCGCCGCCACCGGCACGTGCCGATTCCACCCATTTGTCGAAGTCCGCATCATTCACGCCGTGGAACTTGAAGCGCATGCCCGAGAAACCGGCACCGCTGTAGTTCGCGGAGAAGCCTTTATAGACGCCAGGCTTGTTGATGACGGCATTCAACTGCGTTTCCATGCCCGGCATGGCGTAGATCTGACCTGCCAGTGCGGGGATGAAGAACGAGTTCATGACGGACGACGCGGTGATCTTGAAGCGGATCGGACGATCGACGGGCGCATACAGTTCATTCACGGAAGCGATGCCTTGTTCCGGGTAGATGAACAGCCATTTCCAGTCCAGGGCCACGACTTCGACGATCATCGGCTTGTGACTGGCAGGAATCGGGCGGTTGGCGTCGATACGGCTCAATGGGCGGTATGGATCGAGGGTGTGGGTGCTGATCCAGGTCAGCAGGCCCAGCACGATGATGATCAACAGGGGCGCGCCCCAGATGATCAACTCGAGGCGAGTCGAGTGGTCCCAGTCCGGCTCGTATTTGGCCGCGGTGTTATTTTTTCTATAGCGCCATGCGAAAAGCAGGGTCAGGGCGATTACCGGAACGATAATCAACAGCATCAGCAATGTCGAGATGACAATCAGATTGCCTTGCTGAACTGCGATGTCACCGGACGGATTCAGTACCACCGTATTGCAACCAGCCAACAATGCGAGAGGTAAAAGAAGCAGTCCGCGACGAACTTTTAATGAAAACATACAGGAAAGTCCAGTACAGGGGATGAAGATATGGTACTGTATTCTCACTGGAGCGCGTTGGCAATTGGACGTTTTGTCCTACCCCTTGCTCGGATTTTCACTCGGTGGTTGAGGAGTTTTCCTATAGCTATCTATTGAATAGTCCTACTCCGGGCGTGAGACACCCGGGGTATGTTACGCGTTGGCCGAACTCGAAACTATATTGGAGACGATCATCATGTCCAGCACGCGCACACACAGCGGGGATGTACCCGCCGACTTTTCCCCCCACTCCCTGCGCGACGCACGCGGGGCCGGCACGGTCGAATCGCACATCGACCCCGGTGAGATCGCCGTCGGCGTGATCATCGGCCGCGCTTCCGAATACTTCGACTTCTTCGTCTACGCCATCGCCTCGGTGCTGGTGTTTCCGCGCGTCTTCTTCCCGTTTGAAGAGCGCCTGGAGGGCACATTATATGCCTTCCTGATCTTCTCGTTCGCCTTCATCGCCCGCCCGTTCGGCACCGTGCTCTTCATGGAGATCCAGCGCCGCATGGGCCGCAGCGCCAAGCTGACCTTCGCCCTCTTCCTGCTGGGCGTGTCCACGGCCGGCATCGCCTTCCTGCCGACCTACGCCCACCTGGGCTTTGCCGCCATCATCTGGCTGTCCGTGCTGCGCATCGGCCAGGGCGTGGCGCTG
Source organism: Janthinobacterium rivuli (assembly GCF_009208735.1). Classification (GTDB taxonomy): domain Bacteria; phylum Pseudomonadota; class Gammaproteobacteria; order Burkholderiales; family Burkholderiaceae_D; genus Janthinobacterium. The sequence goes on from NZ_WFLJ01000005.1 coordinate 179,414, forward strand.
GGCGGTTCCTGGGATGGCTTGCCCTCGCTGCTGGCCCTGAACGCGCCGGAAAACAAGCGCGGCTGGTACGCCATGCTGGGTCAGCTGGGCGCGCCCACCGGCTTCCTGATCGCCGCCGGCCTGTTCTGGTTCATGCTGACCACCCTGACGGATGAAGACTTCCTCGACTGGGGCTGGCGCTATCCGTTCTATGTGGCCTTCGCCATCAACGTGGTGGCCCTGTTTGCCCGTCTGCGCCTGGTGTCGACGAATGAATATGCGCGCCTGCTCGACGAACGCGAACTGCAGCCCGTGAGCGTGTTTGAAATGAGCCGTGGCCAGGGCCGCAACGTGCTGATCGGCGCCCTGGCCGCGCTGGCCAGCTACGCCCTGTTCCACCTGGTCACCGTGTTCCCGCTGTCGTGGATTTCCGTCTACCAGACGCGTTCGGCCTCGGACTTCCTGCAAATCCAGATGATGGGCGCCGTGCTGGCCGCCGTCGGCGTGGTGATTTCCGGCGTGCTGGCCGACAAGGTGGGCCGCCGCACCACCCTGGGCGTGCTGGCCGTGCTGATCGCCATCTTCAGCGCCTTCGTGCCGACTCTGATGGGCGGCGGCAATGCGGGCCAGGACGTCTTCATCCTCGTCGGCTTCAGCCTGCTGGGCCTGTCCTACGGTCAAGCGGCCGGCGCCGTGACGGCCAACTTCCCTGCCCGCTTCCGCTACACGGGTGCGGCCCTGACTTCCGACCTGGCCTGGCTGGTCGGCGCCGGCTTCGCCCCGCTGGTGGCGCTGGGCCTGTCAGCCAACTTCGGCCTCGCCTATGTCAGCTTCTACCTGCTGTCGGGCGCCGTCGCCTCGCTGGCCGCCCTGAGCCTGAACCGGGCGCTGGAAATCCGCGACTGACATATATGTATACAGCGCAGCGCGCGCAGCACTGAAAAAACGCCGGCCCCGTCCGGCGTTTTTTCATGCCCCAGGCTGTAGCTGGCGCCCGACCCGGCTCACTGTATCGCCAGTTGCCGCCCGCCCGCGCCCTCCGTCTTCGGCAAGTCCAGCAACAGCACGCCTTTTTCATAGCGGGCCTGCGCGCCGGCCTCGTCCACCTCGTGCGGCAACACGAAGCTGCGGTATTGCTGGCCGTACTCGCGCTCGCTGCGCACGACCTTGCCGCCGCCGTCGCGCGTCACTCTCTCATCCTTGAGTTCGGCACTGATGGAGACGCGGTTGCCATCGATGGACACCTTGATATCGTCTTTATGCACGCCTGGAATGTCCGCCTGCACCTGATAGGCTTGCTCGGTTTCGGCAATGTCGACACGCATGCGTCCATTGCCCTCGTCGCGCACGCGCATGGCAGGCAAGAAGAAATCGCGCATCATGTCTTCCATGTCGCTGAAGGGGTCGAAACGCCCCAAGGGATTGAGCGCATCGCGCTGTATCAAATGATTGGCCATGATGTCCTCCTGCATGGGTTGGCTGGTACAGGGTGAGCATCGCCAGGGACGCCACCTCCATCAGCATCTTAGGACGCGAATCGACTGCCTCCTTGATCTGTCTCAATCGTGGCCACCTTGATTTTCCATCTACTTTGATCTGTGCGCTACCGCGCTTTACACAGGCTTGCAAGTCGGCAATTACCCGCAAGGCTGTTATGCTAGCGCACGCTATGCTTGACCACCAGGAAACTTGCATTTCAATTAAAATTGATTTTTTCGCGACAGCCTTACACGGACATGATGAATACCAAGACCCCGATCGATTCCTTCAGCTTTCGCCGCATCCTCGCCCGCAACGTCACCTTGCCGCTGGTCATCGGGGTCGTCACGGCCCTCGTGTTCGTCGCCCTGATCGCCTACCTGCTCTCTGCCTTGCGCTCGGTCGAGCACTCCGAACGGGTGATCGGCAATGCGAACGAGGTCATGAAGTTGTCGGTCGATCTGGAAACGGGCATGCGCGGCTACCTGCTGACGGGCGACGAGACGTTCTTGGCGCCATATAAATCGGGCAAGGCGAAGATCGCGGTCGAAATGAGCACCCTGCTCGAACTGGTGTCCGACAGCCCCATCCAGGTCGACCGGCTGCGCCGCATCCGCGCCCTGCAAGGCCAGTGGCTCGATTACGCCGAAGGCGTGATCGCACAGCGCCGCAACAACCAGGAATTCCTCGCGCGCGTGCGCCAGGGCGAAGGCAAGCTGGAATTTGACGAAATCCGCCGCGAATTCCTCGCCTTCCTGTCGATGGAACAGCGGCTGCGCCAGGAACGGGCCGACACGGCCGAAAGCCGCACCATGCTGGCCGTGGTGGTATTCCTCATCCTCAGCCTCGGTTTGTCGGGCTTGCTCGCCTACCTGGGACGGCGCGAACTGCTGCGTCTGTCCGATATCTACAACGATGCGCTCGAACAGCGCGGCAAGGACAACGACGTGCTGCAGGAGCAAGCCTGGCTGCGCACGGGACAGACGGAACTGGCGGCGCACACGAGCGGCCAGCTGGGCCTGCCGCAACTGGGACGCCACGTGCTGGACTTCCTGGCGCACCGCCTCGACGTGGCCGTCGCCACCCTGTACGTGGTCGACGAGGATGGCAGCCTGCGCCGCACTGCCGTGTATGGTTTCAACGACCAGGGCGTGAAGGACAAGCAAGTGTTCAAGCTGGGCGAAGGCCTGGTGGGCGAGACGGCGCGCGAAAAGCGCCTCAAGCATGTGCAGCAAGTGCCCGAGAATTACCTGACCGTGACGTCGAGCCTCGGCCGCGGCGCGCCACTGGAACTGGTCTTGACACCCGTCAGCAATGAAGGCGTCGTCAACGGCGTCATCGAACTGGGCTTTACGCACCCCGTCAGCGCCCGCGCCAAGGAATGGCTGAACCTGATCGGGGCGAATATCGGCACCTCGCTGGAAGCGGCCCTGTACCGCCAGCGCCTGCAAAACGTGCTGGAAGAAACCCAGCAATTGAATGAGGAACTGGAAGTGCAGCAGGAGGAACTGCGCACGGCCAATGAAGAGCTGGGTGAGCAGTCGCGCGTGCTGGAACAGTCGCAAGCCCACCTGGAAGAGCAAAAGGCGGCGCTGGAACAGTCGAACGAGCAGTTGGCCGTGCAGGCGCTGTCGCTGGACCAGAAGAACATCGCCATCGTCCAGGCGCACGCCCAGCTGGAAGCCCGCGCCGAAGAGCTGCAGCGGGCCAGCCGCTATAAATCCGAATTCCTGGCGAACATGTCGCATGAACTGCGCACGCCACTTAACAGCTCGCTCATCCTGTCCAAGCTGTTGTCGGACAATACCAGCGGCAATCTGACGCCGGAGCAAGTGACGTTTGCGCAAACCATTTATTCGGCTGGCAACGATTTATTGACCCTCATTAACGATATCCTCGACATTTCCAAGGTCGAGGCGGGCAAGCTGGAATTGACGCCGGACGCCGTACCCTTCGACGAACTGCTCAGCAGCATGAAGATGCTGTTCGGCGCCCAGGCGCAGCAAAAGAAACTCGTCTTTGACGTCAAGGTGGCACCGGACACCCCGCCATCCTTCGTCAGCGACCGCCAGCGCCTGGAGCAAATCCTGAAAAACCTGCTGTCGAACGCCATCAAATTCACCGATACGGGCACGGTGTCGCTGCACGTGAGCACGGATGCGGCCGGCCAGGTGCGCTTCCAGGTGCAGGATACCGGCATCGGCATCGCCGGCGACCAGCAACAGAAGGTGTTCGACGCCTTCCACCAGGCCGACGGCACCACCAGCCGCCGCTATGGCGGTACGGGCCTGGGCCTGTCGATTTCGCGCGACCTGGCCGCCTTGCTGGGCGGCAGCATCGAGCTGGCCAGCACGCCAGGCCAGGGCAGCACGTTCACTCTGGTGCTGCCGGCCGTCATGCCGGAACGCGTGGTGGAAGCGGCACCGGCGCAGGCCGCCGCGCCGCAGGCGCGCGCCGTGGCCGCCACGCCCAAGGCGGCGCCCGCCGCCAAGCCCGTGCCGCTGCCCACCTTCCAGGATGACAGGAATAACGTGCCGGCCGTCAAGACCGGCCAGCGTTCCGTGCTGGTGATCGAGGATGAACCGTCGTTCGCCGGCATCCTATTCGACCTCGCGCATGAAATGCAATACCGCTGTCTGGTGGCGCACGGCGCCGACGAAGGCTTGCGCCTGGCGGAAGAATTCCTGCCCGACGCCATCCTGCTCGACATGGGCTTGCCGGATCGCCCGGGCTTGCTGGTCTTGCAGCAGCTCAAGGAAAACCCGCTGACGCGCCACATTCCCGTGCACATCGTCTCCGGCAACGACCAGATCCAGGAAGCCATGCAGCTGGGGGCCATCGGCTACGCCACCAAGCCGCGCACGCGCGAGCAGCTGAAGGAAGTGTTCCGCAAGCTCGAATCGAAATTCACGCAGCAGATGAAACGCATCCTGCTGGTCGAGGATGACGAACGCCAGCGCGAAAGCGTCGTCCACCTGATCAGCGACGACGACGTGGAAATCACGGCCGTGGCCTTGGGCGAACAGGCGCTGGAATTGCTCAAAACGCAGATTTTCGACTGCATGATCATCGACTTGAAGCTGCCCGATATCCAGGGCAACGAATTGCTCGAACGCATGGAGCATGAGGAGCTGTGTTCGTTCCCGCCCGTCATCGTCTACACGGGCCGCAACCTGAGCCGCGAGGAAGAAGCGGACCTGATGAAGTATTCGCGCTCCATCATCATCAAGGGCGCCCGTTCGCCAGAACGCCTGCTCGACGAAGTCACCCTCTTCCTGCACAAGGTGGAGTCGGAACTGTCGAGCGAGCGCCAGGGCATGCTGCAGCAGGTGCGCAGCCGCGAACGCGTGTTTGAGGGCCGCAAGATTTTGCTGGTGGACGACGACGTGCGCAATATCTTTGCGCTGACGAATGCGCTGGAACAGAAAGGCGTGGTGGTGGAAATCGGCCGCAACGGCTTCGAAGCCATCAGCAAGCTCAACAGCGTGGACGATATCGACCTGGTGTTGATGGATGTGATGATGCCGGGCATGGATGGCCTGGAAGCGACGCGTTTGATCCGCGCCGATGGCCGCTACAACAAGCTGCCCATCATCGCCATTACGGCCAAGGCCATGAAGAATGACCAGGAAGAATGCCTGCAGGCGGGCGCGTCGGACTACCTGGCCAAGCCGATCGACCTCGACCGTTTGTATTCGCTGCTGCGCGTGTGGATGCCGAAGATGGAACGCATGTGATGGAGCGTTACTGATGTCCCTGCGCACCACGGACGCGCAATTGCATGCGCTGATGGAAGCCATCTGTCAGCGCTACAGCTATGATTTTCGCGACTATTCCCTGCCCTCGCAGCGGCGCCGCCTGCATCACGCGCTCGAGCGCCTGCATTGTGCCGACGTGCCGGCCTTGCAGCAACTGGTGCTGGACGACCCGGTGGCCTTTGGCAAGCTGCTGCAGATTTTGACCGTGCCGGTCACGCAAATGTTCCGCGATCCGGCGTTTTTCCGCACCTTGCGCGAACAGGTGGTGCCCGTGCTGAAAACCTACCCGTCGCCAACCATCTGGGTGGCCGGCTGCTGCACGGGAGAAGAGGCGCTGTCGCTGGCCATCGTGCTGGACGAGGAAGGCTTGCTCGAACGCAGCACGATTTACGCCACCGACATCAATCCGCAAGCGCTGGCCACGGCCGCGCGCGGCGTGTATCCGCTGCACCGCATGGCCGACTATGGCGCCAACTACCTGGCCGCGGGCGGCCTGGGCCAACTGGCCGACTATTACACGGTCGAGCATGTCACGGCGCATTTCCAGCAGCGCTTGCTCGACAGGATCAACTTTGCCGACCACAGCCTGTCCACGGACAGCGTTTTTATCGAAACGCAGTTGATTTGCTGCCGTAACGTGCTGATTTACTTCAATAAAACCTTGCAGGAGCGGGCCCTGGGTCTGTTCCACGACTCGCTGTGCCACCGGGGTTTCCTCGGCCTGGGCAGCAAGGAAAGCACGCATTTCACGCGCTTTGCCGCCGACTTCGAACCCTTGCCGGGTCCCGAAAAGCTCTACCGCAAGCGTGCGCCGTCGCACGCCGCTTCCCATTACGCTGGACGGCACATGCCAGGAATGAAACATGATGAATGAAACAAGCACCAAACTCTTGATCGTCGACGACTTGCCCGAAAACTTGCGCGCGCTCAATGCGCTGATCCGCGAGAGCGACCGCAGCGTCTACCAAGCCTCCTCGGGCGAAGAAGCGCTGGCCCTGCTGCTGGAACACGATTTCGCGCTGGCCATCCTCGACGTGCAAATGCCGGAAATGGATGGCTTTGAACTGGCGCAATTGATGCGCGGCACGGAAAAGACGCGCCACATCCCCATCGTCTTCGTCACGGCGGCCGGCAAGGAAATGAATTTCGCCTTCCAGGGCTATGAAAGCGGCGCCGTCGACTTCCTGCACAAGCCGCTCGACATCAATGCCGTGCAAAGCAAGGTCAACGTCTTTGTCGCCCTGCACCAGCAGCGCAGCGAAACGCGGCGCCAGGTGCAGGCACTCGAGCACAGCCGCCAGCAGCAGGAAGCATTATTGAAGGAATTGCGCGCCACCCAGGCAGAACTGCAGCGCTCGCTGCGCCTGCGCGACGAATTCATGTCCATGGTGGCGCACGAACTGCGCACGCCGCTGAACACGCTGTTCCTGGAAACGCAGATGCGCACCGTCAATCTGGAACGGGGCAACCTGGCCGCCTTCGAGCCGGAAAAGCTGGGCAAGATGGTGGCGCGCGACGGGCGGCAGATCCGCAGCATGGTGCGCCTGATCGACGACATGCTCGACGTCTCGCGCATCACCAGCGGCAAGCTGTCGATCCGCCGCGAAGCCGTCGACCTGACCAGCCTGGTGCGCCGCGTGGCGGACGACCTGGGACCGTATGCGGCCACCACGGGCAGCGTGCTGGAAGTGATGGCCTTCGAGCCCATCCAGGGTTTCTGGGATGCCTTCCGCGTCGAGCAGATCGTGGTTAACCTGATCAGCAATGCCGTGCGCTACGGCCAGGGCCAGCCCGTGGAAATCAGCCTGGCGCACACGCAGAACAGCGCCGTCATCGAAGTGCGCGACCATGGCATCGGCATCAATGCGCGCGACCAGGAACGCATCTTCGACGCCTTCGAGCGCGTCATGCACCAGGACCGCACGGGCGGCCTTGGCCTGGGACTGTTCATCACCAAGCAGCTGGTGGACGCGCACGGCGGCGCCATCACCCTGCAAAGCCAGCCCGGCAATGGCGCCCTGTTCAGCGTCACCCTGCCGCTGGCCGGCAGCTGAGGCCGGCATGACCCGTACACCATCTCCCCGCACCCAGGCCGGCGCCAGCGGCGTGGCCTTTCTGCTGCAACTGGAACGCCGGCTGCGCCTGCTGCAAGACACGGGCGAGATTCTCGCCTTGTCGGCGCAATTGCTGGGACAGCGCCTGGGCGCCCAGCAAGTGGCCTGTTTCGATATCGACCAGACCCTGCAATGCCCCACCCTGCAGCATGGGTGGAGCGATGGCCTGGCGCCGGGCGCGGCCGGCGAGTATTTCCTCGGCGATTATGCGGCCCGCCTGGCCGATGCGCTGGCCGCCGGCCAGGCGCTCGCCGTCAGCGACGTGGCGAGCGACCCGCGCACGTCCATGCCGGCCGCGCTGGCCACGTTTGCGCGCCTGGGCATCCGCGCCTTCCTGAACATTCCCATCGCCAAGGAAGGCCGGCTGGCGGCCCTGTTCGTCGTGCACAGCAACGCGGCGCGCCTGTGGCATGCGGACGAAATCGAACTGGCCGTGCAAGTGTCGGAGCGGGTCTGGTCGACCATTTTGCGGGCCCAGGCGGAATCGCGCTTGCGCGCCCTCAGTGCCAGCATGGAAACGCAAGTGGCCGAGCGCACGCGCGAGTTCGGCCGCACGTGGAACGTCAGCCCCGATTTGCTGGGCGTGCTCAACCTCGACGGCTATTTCGAGCACTCCAATCCCGCCTGGCAAGCCACGCTGGGCTGGTCGGCGGAGGAAATCCGCACGACGAAATTTTTTGAACTGATCCACCCGGACGACTTGCCGCGCACGCATGCGGCCTGGGAAGCGGCCAACCAGGGCCAGCCGGCGCTGCGCTTCGAGAACCGCTATCGCCACAAGCTGGGCGGCTGGCACTGGCTGTCGTGGGTGGCCGTGCCCGAGGGCGAGAAGGTGTATTGCAGCGCGCGCGACATCACGGTGGAAAAGAAGCTGGAAGCGGAGCTGGCCGCGCGCAACAGCGAGCGCGAGCGGCTGTGGCGCAGCGCGCAAGACCTGATGGTGGCCATCGATGCCGAAGGCTGCTTTGCCGCCGTCAACCCGGCCTCGGCAGCCATCCTGGGCTGGCTGCCCGAGGAAATGCTGGGCCGCAGCCTGTTCGACTTCGTGTTGCCCGAGGACGCCGCCGCCACGCGCCTGGCCCTGGCAAACGTGAGCCAGGAAGCCATGCCCAGCTTTGAAAACCGCTACCGGCACCGCGAAGGCGGCCACCGCTGGCTGTCGTGGGTGGCAGCGCCCGAAGGCGACCTGATTTTCGCCACCGGGCGCCACGTCACTGTGGAAAAAGAGGCGCAAAACACCTTGCGCACCATGCAGGAATCGTTGCGCCACAGCGAAATGGCCCTGCTGCAATCGCAAAAACTCGAAGCGCTGGGCAAGCTGACGGGGGGCGTGGCCCATGATTTCAATAACGTGCTGCAAATAATCTCCGGCAACCTGCAATTGCTGCAACTGGGCCTGGACGGCGACCCGCAGGCCGCCAAGCGCATCGCCAGCGCCTCGGCCGCCGTGGAACGGGGCGCCAAGCTGTCGGCCCAGCTGCTGGCCTTTGCACGGCGCCAGCCATTGAAACCGCTGGTGACGGACCTGGCGCAACTGCTGCGTTCGACGGAAGAGCTGCTGCGGCGCGCCACCGGCGAAACCATCGAAACGCGCTGGCTGCTGGCCGACGATTGCTGGCGCGCCCTGGTCGACCCGCACCAGCTGGAAAACGTCATCCTCAACCTGGCCATCAACGCGCGCGATGCCATGGATGGCCAGGGCCAGCTGACCATCGAATTGAGCAACAGCGTGCTGGACAACGACTATGCGGCGCGCCATGCGGACGTGGCGCCCGGCGATTACGTGCAGCTGGCCGTGTCGGACACGGGCGCGGGCATTCCCGCCGACTTGCTGGACAAGATCTTCGAACCGTTCTTCACGACAAAAGGCGAAGGCACGGGCCTGGGTTTGAGCATGGCGTACGGCTTCCTGCGCCAGAGCGGCGGCCACCTGACCGTGGACAGCGTGCCGGGCCATGGCAGCACCTTCCGCATCTATCTGCCGCGCTCGCTTGAAGCGGAAACGGAACTGCCGCTGCAGCTGAGCGGCCCCGTGCTGGGCGGCAAGGAAACCATCCTCGTCGTGGAAGACGACGTGCAGGTGCAGACGACGGTGGTGGACATGTTGCGCGGCCTCGGTTACGCCGTGCTGCGCGCCAGCGAGGGCGAGAGCGCGCTGGCCATCATCGGCAGCGGCGTCCCCATCGACCTGCTGTTTACAGATGTGGTGATGCCGGGCAAGGTGGCCAGCACGGAACTGGCGCGCCAGGCCCGCGTGCTGCTGCCGCAGCTGGCCGTGTTGTTTACGTCGGGCTACACGCAGGACGCCATCATGCGGGGCGGCCGCCTGGAGCCGGGCGTGGAATTGTTGAGCAAACCGTACCGGCGCGAAGACCTGGCGCGGCGCATCCGCCACCTGCTGGCCAATCGGCGCCACGTGACGGCCCTGCACCAGTACCGCGCGCAGCTGGCGCCGCAGCCGCCCGTGCTGCCGGGGGCGCGATCCATCCTGCTGGTGGAAGACAATGCGGACGCGCGCGCCATGACGAGCGAACTGCTGGTCATGCTGGGACACACGGTGCTGTCCGTGGGCACGGCCGAGGAAGCCTTGCCCCTGCTGGGTACGCCAGGACTGGAACTGCTGCTGACCGATATCAGCCTGCCGCGCATGTCGGGCGCCGAGCTGGCCGAACTGGCGGCGCGCGACCATCCGGGCCTGGAAGTGGTGTTTTCCACCGGCCACGCGCCCGCCAATTCCGGCGTGCTGGACCCGCAGGCGCGCTTCCTGGTGAAACCATTTACCGTCGAGCAACTGGAGCGAGCCTTGCTGCCCCCAGCCCAGTAAGCCAGGGCAAGCTAATACACGTCGAGCCGGCGCGCCTTCAGTGCGCCGGCCAGCTCTTCCAGGCCAAACGGCTTGCGCAGGAAGCGCGCGCTGGCGTCCTGCATCAGGCTGGCGCCCCAGTCGTGCCCGGAAGCAAACACCACCTCCAGCTGCGGCCAGTGCGCGCGCGCATGGCGCGCCAGTTCCAGGCCGGACATGGTGGGCAGGCTGATGTCCGTCACCAGCACGTCCAGGCCTGGCAAGGCCAGCAGCGGCAAGGCGTCCTCGGCGCTGGCCACGCCGTGCACGGTGTGTCCCAGCATATTGAGCATTTCCGTCGTCATTTCGCGCGCATCGTCATTGTCTTCCACCAGCAGGATGCGCCGCCCGGACGGGTCGGGCGCGCCCACCAGGCGGCGGTCGGCCAGCACATGGCGGATGCGCCGCGCCAGGTCTTCGCGCTGGTAGGGCTTGCTGAGCAGCTCCACGCCCGGGTCCAGCCGCCCGCCCTGCATGATGGCGTTGTGCGTGTAGCCCGAGGTAAACAACACGGCCAGTTCCGGCAGCAGCAGCCGGGCCTGCCGCGCCAGCTCCTTGCTGCTGACGGGCCCCGGCATGACGACGTCCGTAAACAGCAGGTCGATGGCCACGCCCGTGCCCAGCAGGGTCAGCGCCGCGGCGCCGTCGTCCGCATGCAGTACGTCGTAACCGAGGCCGCGCAGCATGTCGACCACCGTATGCTGCACGGGGGCATCGTCTTCCACCACGAGGATGGTCTCGCTGCCGCCCAGCACGGGCCCCGTCAGGCCCGGTGGCGGCTCGGCCAGTTTTTCCAGCGAACGGGGCAGGTAAATTTTAAAAGTCGTGCCGGCGCCCGGCGCGCTGTGCACCTTGATGTGGCCCGCGCTCTGGCGGATGAAGCCGTAGGCCATGGACAGGCCCAGGCCGGTGCCCTCGCCTTCGCGCTTGGTGGTGAAGAATGGCTCGAAGATCTGGTCGATCACGTCGCGCTCCATGCCATGGCCCGTGTCGGTGATGGTCAGCAGCACGTATTGCCCCTCCAACACGTCGGCATGCAGGCTGGCGTAGTCGGCATCGAGCGTAACGTTGCTCAAGGTAAAAGTGAGGCGCCCGCCCTTCTCCATCGCATCGCGCGCATTGATGGCCATGTTCAGCAGCACGTTTTCCATCTGGTTCGGGTCGACCAGGGTATGCCACAGGCCTTCGCTGATGAAGGTTTCCTCGGCAATCGCCTCGCCCAAGGCGCGGCGGATCAGCTCATGCATGCGGCGCAGCAGCCGCCCCAGGTCCGTCACCAGCGGTTTCAACGGTTGACGCCGCGCGAAGGCCAGCAGTTGCGACGACAGCTTGGCGCCCCGTTCGACGGCCGAGGCCGCCGACGCGAGGCGCTTGGCCGCCTGCGGATTGTCTGCCACGGTCAGCTTCAGCAACTGCAAATTGCCCGAGATAATTTGCAGGACGTTATTGAAATCGTGGGCCACGCCCCCCGTCAGCTTGCCGATCGATTCCAGCTTTTGCGCCTGCAACAAAGCCTGCTCGCTGCGCACCAGCGCCAGCCGTGCCTCTTTTTCGTCCGTGACGTCGCGGCCGATGGCGTGGATCAGCTTTTGCGCCGGCACGGCCGTCCAGGAAATCCAGCGGTAGCCGCCGTCGCGGCGCCGGTAGCGGTTTTCCATGCGCAAGGTGGGCGCGCCGTGGGCCAGGCGCGACAAGTCCTTCAAGGCCGCCATGCGGTCGTCGGGATGCACGAGGCTGATGAAATCCATGCCCAGCGATTCAATTTCCGGCCGCTCGAGGATCTTGCTCCAGGCGGGATTGACGGCGATGATCATGCCGGCCAGATCCGCCACCAGCATGATGTCGGTCGACAGCCGCCACATGCGGTCGCGGTCGGCCGTGCGGTTGGCCATCTCCACTTCCAGCGAGGAATTCAGATAAGCCATCTTTTCCAGCACGTTCTTCTGTTCCTGCACGTCCGTATTCGTGCCCACCCAGCGCAGCACCGTGCCCGCCTCGTCGAACAGGGGCAAGGCGCGCGCCAGGAACCAGCGGTAGGCACCGTCGCTGGCGCGGCGCATGCGGAACTCGTGCTCATAGGCGCTGGCGGTGGCGACGGCCCGCTCCCAGCTTTTCTGCGTGGCCTGTACATCGTCCGGATGCACGCAGTGGCGAAAACCGCTGGCGACCAGCGACTTCAGCGATTGTCCCGTGTATTCGCAGACCTGCTCGTTGACCCAGTAAGTGGCGCCGCTGCCATGCGCCAGCCAGGCCTGGTTCGGCATCGTGGAAGCGAGCGAACGGAACTGCGCTTCGCTGTCGAGCAAGGCGTTGCGCGCCTGCCAGTGTTCATCGATATCCTCGCACGAGCCATACCATTTCGCGGGCTGGCCGCGCTCGTCTTGCCGGCAGTATGCGCGCGAATGCACCCAGCGGTACTGGCCATCCTGCCGGCGTACGCGCATTTCCTGGTCAAAAGGCTGGCCACTGGCCACCGCTTCGCTCCAGGCCGCCAAGGAATGGGGGATATCTTCGGGGTGGATGGCGTCCAGCCAGCTGGAGCCCAGGCCGCTGCCGCCCGTCCATTCGCGCCAGCGCGGCGCCACGTAATCGAGCTTGCCTTCGGTATCGGCCGTCCACAGCACTTGCGTGTTCAGTTCTATGGCGTAATGAAAGTGTACGCGGCTGTCGTGCAGCGCCTGTTCCAGCTGGCCCCGCTCGATGACGTGCGCGGCCACGCGCGCGGCCAGCGCCAGCAGTTCGGTCTCGGGTTGCGTGGGATGGCATGGCGCCTGGAAAAACAGGCCCAGCACGCCCAGGATATGTCCCTTGGCGCCGAAGACGGGGGCGACCCAGCACGCCCGGTAGCCGTGCAGCATGGCTTCCTTGCGTCCCGCGCTCCAATTCACGTCACGCGTGATGTCGCCGCAATACACGGGCGCGCCGGAAAAGGCGGCCGTGCCGAACGGGGACGGCTGTTCGCCGCCGTGGCGCAGGGCCAGGCACAGGTCTTGCGGCAGGCTGGGTGCGGACAAGCCGCAAAAGCGGTCGGCTTCGTCGATGAGCACGAGGCAGGCATGCGCGCCGCCCTCGGCCAGGTCTTGCAGCGCCAGCAACAAGTGTTCCAGTGCATGGGCCAGGTCGGCGCCTGCCGCGATGCTGCCCAGCGCACTATGCTCGGCGTCCAGCAAGGAAAGAATGTTGTTTGCGTGCACCGTGTCGATATGGGGAAAACTGATGCCCGAAATATACCATGGGGCAACCCTCTTGCAGGAGGAAAACAGCTCAGTGTTTGATCTCTTCGCCCACGCGGCCCTATGCTAAAGTGTTGCTCTCTTCTCAAGCGAATTCCAGCATGCCTACCTCCTTGCCCTCCTCCCTGATCGCCACCGCCCTGCTCGCCTCCGCCCACGGCGCCGTCGCCACCCCCATGAGCCTGGACGACTACCTGGCCCTGAACGGCCCCGCCCCCACGGCGCAGATCGCGTACGGCCCCGCGCCGTCGCAATATGCGCAGCTGTTCCGGCCCGACGGCAGCGGACCGTTCCCCGTCGTCGTGCTCGTGCATGGCGGCTGCTGGACGGTGGCCTTCGGCGGTATCCAGCAGATGCGCAACGTGGCCGGCGCCCTCGTCGCGCAAGGCATCGCCGTGTGGAATGTGGAGTACCGGCGCGTGGACGAGCCGGGCGGCGGCTATCCGGGCACCTATGAAGACATGCACGCGGCGCTCGACAGCCTGCAACAGCACGCGCCCCAGTACCAGATCGACACGAGCCGCATCCTCGCCATGGGCCACTCGGCCGGCGGCCAGCTGGTGCAGTGGATCGCAGGCAGGGAAAAGCTGCCCAAGACCAGCCCCCTGTATCGCGACCAGTTCTTGCCAGTGAAAAATATCGTCAGCCTGGGCGGCCTGGCCGACCTGCGCCATGAAAAGGAATTGATCAAGACCAGCTGCGAGCGCGACATCGCCCAGCTGGCAGGCAGCGCCAGCACCGAGCGCCCTGACATCTACAGCGACACCAACGCGGCAGACCTGATGCCCAACGGCAGCCGCACCGTGCTGGCCACGGGAGAACTGGACACCATCTCCCCTCCCCGCGTCGCGCACGACTATGCGGCCAGGGCAATCAAGGCCGGCGACCATGCGGAGGTGCTGATTTTGCCTGGCGCCAGTCATTATGACGAGATTGCGGCGACGTCGAATGCGTGGGGGATGATTTTGCCGGTGATTCGGGGGATGTTGGGGATGGCGAGCGACAAGAGCCAATAAGGCAAGCGATCAATGCATGCGAATACACAATTTTCAGACCGGGCAATGAAGGTGAACCATGCGGGAGAGCAAGGTGCCATCAGCATTTATACGGGCCAGATCTTCATGGCCCGTTTGACCGCAAGCCATCTCGTGCAGGAACTGCGCGCCTTCAGGGCGCATGAACGGGAACACAGGACGATATTTCACGACGTGCTCAAGCGCCGTGGCTTGCCGCGCTGCCGCAGCTATTACCTGTGCGCGGCCGGAGGCTATGCGCTGGGCATCGTCACGGGACTGTGCGGAGCGCGCGCGATCTCGCTGACGACCGTGGCCGTCGAACGGGCGGTCCTCCGGCATCTGCGGCACCAGCTCGCCATGTTGAGCAAAGACGATGACGCGGCACACGCCATTGCGGCGATACTCAGGGACGAGCAGGAACATCACGACCAGGCATCCATCCACACGCAAGGCAGCGGGATGTTCGCACGCATGCTGACCGCTGTAGTGTCCGGCGCCACGGAATCGGTGATCTGGTTGGGGATGCGCCTTTAAGCATCACGAAACACGACGATCTGCACCAGTATCAATACTTATGATATCGAGGGCCACAAGATCGCGTTGTATTTACAGGTCTGCGCACCTGGTGGATTGGCGAGGGAACGCATGCTCAATGAAGGCCGCGAACCTGCCGGCTGAGATTATCCGTTTCTCATTTCAACTGATACTATTGGCCCGGGCGGCAAGCGGCCAGAAGCGGACATTCGCATCTGCGTGACAATGCGTGACTTTTCTCGCTGGGTAATTCGCTATGCTCATGGGCCGCTGGCGGCCATATGCAGACAAAAAAGCACGGGAAAGCCCATGAAGATTAAACCCTTTCCTATGAAATCCTTGTCGGCCGAGGTGGTAACGTACTACAGGGATCAAGGCCATATCACCAGCCCGTTTAGGATCATCGCCTGGCCCGGCCCCGGGCAGTACACGGTCACGTAGCGTCAGGCTTGACTGCCTGTCGTCCATCGTTTAAGTTGATGCAATGGAAAAACAGACTGAAACGACGCCACTCGATCTGCGTTCTGCCGAATGGGCAAGCCTGACGGATGGTTACGGCGGCGCTGAAAAAATTCCTGCGCTGCTGCAAGACCTGCGGCGGGGAGACGCCGAGGCCCTGGACGATTTGTATGGCCATATTTGTCACCAGGGCTCGATTTATCCGGCTTCGGTCGCCGCATTCCCGCACCTGGTTTCCCTGGCGGCGACGATGACATCGCCGGACCTGCGCGCCGGCGTGCTATCGCTGGCGGCGTCGATTCATGAAAGCGCCGGCCTCGACGAGGAATTGAAGGCATCCCCTTATGTCGCGGCCTTTCATGCCGTAGTCCCGGCCGCGCTCGTCATGGCAACCGCCGACCTGCGGCAGGTCGAGGACACGGTGAGCGGCATCTACTTGCTTAAGGCCGCCGCATCATTCGCCGGATTTGCCGGCGTGGCGCGAGTGCTGGGCGGCTTTGCCAACGAGGAGTTCTGCCTGGCATGTCCTGCCTGCGGCGTAGAGCTCTATGTGTGGCCGGTAGCGCAAGGGCTGTCGGTCGCCGCCGAGGATCCCGTCTTTACGCCAACAGCGAAAACGCTGCTGGTGATTGCCGGCCCTGCCGACAATTCACCCCACCTTGCCGCCTTTGCCTGGTTGCAAGCGCAAGCGGACGCTTTGCCCTTGCTGGATGACATCGCGTTTCGCTTACCTTTCCTGTTTGGCAGCGCATGCTGCGCCGGATGCGGTCACGTTTTTTCACTGATGGATGCGCTGCTCAGCGATGCAGTGGATTAATCCGGCAGCCTCACTGGAGCGCGCCTATTAAAGTCAGACACAAAACAATAATGTTTGATACAGGAGGCCGAGGTAGACATGCTCTTGGGGAGTTCCGCTATCGGCCAAAAGCAGACAGTGGCTGTTCTGCGAGGCATCTTGCATAAATTATTAAACGATTAATTTTATTGATAAAGTTTTTAGATTCTTGTTTGCAGTTCACAGTAGAGTCAAGATGTCGGGATTTTTTATGTAACAAAGCCTCTCAGGGGGGAGTACGGTTGTCGTGGCGATTCGTTATATTAAAATAGATGTGGAGCTAAAATGGCTGGCGAAATCATAAGGAAGGGAGATCCAACGAGCCACCATGGCATTGTTTTAGAGGGGTCGTTGATGGACATTTGCATGGGCCAGCCCATTGCATTCATCGGCCACAAGGTCCACTGCCCGAAGTGCAAAGGCGACTTTCCAATAGTCGAGGGCGTAATGACAACAACTTTCTACGGCAAGGGTGTCGCCGTCGCTGGCATGAAGACCAGTTGCGGCGCGATACTCATCGCGACGCAGTTCACCGACACTGTCGAGTGGAGCGTGGGCGCATCGGGATCGTCGAGTGCGACTACTGCTGCCAAAGCAGCAGCTGCAGCCGTGATGAACGTCAAGGTGTCGAAGCCAGGACCCGATGCAAAGCCGTTCGACGAGCAGTTCGTGCTGTTCAACGAAGAGGAGAGCGTCCTGGCCGAAATGCCCTATACCGTAAAGCTGCCTTCGGGCGAGCTCGTCCGGGGCATCACCGACATCGAAGGACGCACGGAGCGCTATGTCACCGACGTGGCTCAACCGATCGAAATATACTTGGGACACCACATAGCATGAGCGGACCTCTCGCGACAGCGACCACCAACACAAGGTTAGGCAGCATGCATCGGGTGACGGCTGCCACCCGATATACCAAGTCCTACGACACCACGGGCTGGCTCAAAGTCCAGCTCGAAGCCGACGCGGTGACGGGAAAAAGGACGGACTTCGCATTCATTTGCGAGTTCGTCAAAGTGATCATGGCTGGCGAGAAGGGCGACCGCGCATTCTTCGTTATCAAGGAAGGGGAACACAAGGGCCGGACCGCGAGCATGAAGAAGGAAAACGCTGCGAAGTGCTTAGTCGATGTAAAGCGTGGTTCTGGAGCAAAGCTGGTCGCGACAATGGGAACCTACAAAGAACTCGCATCAAAGCCTCGCCGCGGCCAGATCCACAACCAGCTTGTGTCCACTTTAGAGTTCGACGGGCATAGCGCGATGATTACTTTGGACTCCGACATCCCCTATGTCGAGACCAATCGGGTCAGCCCGTTCTTCAATCAGCAGCGCCATTCCAAGCCTCTGCCGCGCGGGATCTACCGGATTATGGCACCGCAGTCCGCTAAGGCCGACAAATACACCGCCTTCTACGTTACCGCCCCCGGCGGCAACCCTGATTTGAAATACCATACCGTCTGGTTCCCTATCGAATACGCTCCGAACCACAACAGCAATTTCGTCCATGTAGGTAACGTGTCGGAGGGATGCGTGACGATGTATGATCTGACCCAATGGAACGCGCTCTACCATTATCTGATTTCAAACCGCAGCGACTCGGAGGGAATATATGTCGGCACAGTCACCATCAAATAGAAGTGCCGCCTTGTGCGTGATCTTGGCCTGCGCGATCGCGCCTCGGTGCTTCGCGGACGGCGTTCAACCGATCCAATCAGCCGACCCATTACTGCGTTATCGGACAATCGGCGGCATGCAGGGGATGTATGAAGTCAGGGAAGAGGCCCGCAAATTTCTCAAGCGGCAAACGCCTCCTGCCCGTGGGGAATGGATGGCTTTGATGCCGGACGTGCGGACATTCGTCCCCACCTGCGCCGTCGCCTTTAAGACTCGTTGGGCCGTTGCGTCTGACAACGAGGACGGTAAGCCCGGCGTAATAGTGATTTGTCCGAAATCGATGGACAAGACATATAAGAAATGGGACGCTTTTGTCGGCGTCGTCTCTTCACCAAAAAACAACGCGCAGAAGTAATACGTTTCCGTTTTGAAAAATCATAAAGTTGTGGCCTGCAGCGATTGTTAAATTCACTCACGCTTCTAGCAGGACTCTAAATTTGCACAGAGTTCCGGTATCGAGCATCGCATCCTGCGACTGGTGTAGAAATAAGGCAACGCGCTTAACCCCGGTGGTGGCATGACTACAGACGCTAGAAAATCACCGTGAAGGCAGCGGCGCGAACGCTGGCAGTCTGCTTTGGGGCGAAAGCAGACCTTCCTCAACCGCAAACTGCCGACAACAGCAAGACCACGCCCGTGCCTCGAGCAAAGGCTCCCCGGGCCCAGCGGGCCTGAAAAATAGCCAGGGTAAGGCGCGCGGGCGAAGGCAGTACGCATGTACGGCGAGCCCAAGCAACGCAGCCATGGACATTTTCTCAGGCCCGCGACTCCGGCCCGCTGTTTTTAAACATTACTGAACACGCGCCAGGTACTGTGCCAGCTGGCCGAAGGTAGCCTTGAACCCCTGCTTCATCGACTCAAACCCTTGCTTGAAAGTCTCATGCTGCTCATCCGTCGCCTTGTGCGGTGTCGAACGCAAGGTCATCGTCGTCTTGCCATTTTCCTCCGTCAAGGTCATGACGTTGAACGATTCCAGCGGCCAAGTGGCGCTGACCGGATGCTGCACCGCATTGCCCTGCTTGTCGGCAAACGACAGGATGGACACGATGCGTTCCGGTGCTTCAATGGACTGGTAGGTGAACTTGCCCCACATCTCATAGCCATTGTCGGCGCGCATGCCGTAATGGAAAACACCGCCCGGCTGCAAATCCAGCGCCAGCACGCTCAATTCGAAGCCGACAGGCCCCCACCATTGCGCCAGGCGTTCCGGCTCCACCCACGACTGGAACACCAGTTCGCGCGGCGCGTCAAACGTTTGCGTGATGACAAAGTCGCTGCTGTCGCGGTGCTGGCCGTCCTGCTTCTGTTCTGCGGTGCTCATGCTCTCTCCCTGTGTTGGTGAACTGGCCCTTAATGTACCAGCGGCACCGATAAACGGGAAGGCCCGCACGCCCGACGGCCGCTACCGCGTCTTGCCTGCCGCCACCTGGTCGAGGATATGCTTGGGCACGGCCGCATAGTGCTTGAACTCCATCGTGTACGTGGCGCGGCCCTGGGTCAGCGAACGCAAGGTTGTCGAGTAACCGAACATCTCGGCCAGCGGCACCAGGGCCTTGACGATGCGGCCCGCGCCGCCGGGGATGTCGTCGACGCCCTGCACCATGCCGCGGCGGGCCGTCAGATCGCCCATGACGTTGCCCATGAACTCTTCCGGCGTTTCCGCCTCCACCTGCATCATCGGTTCCAGCAGCACGGCATGGGCCTTGCGCATGCCCTCCTTGAAGGCGATGGAGCCGGCCATGCGAAACGCGTTTTCGTTCGAATCGACGTCGTGGTAGGAGCCGAAGGTCAGCGTTGCTCTGACGTCGACGACCGGATAGCCGGCCAGCACGCCCGACTTCAAGGTTTCCGCGATGCCCTTGTCGACGGCGGGAATGAATTCGCGCGGCACCACGCCGCCCTTGATGGCGTCGACGAACTGGTAACCGGTGCCTGGCGGCAAGGGTTCCAGCTTGAGCACCACGTGGCCGTACTGGCCCCGTCCGCCCGACTGCTTGACGAACTTGCCTTCGACGTCATCCACCGTGCGCGTGATGGTTTCGCGGTAGGCCACCTGCGGCTTGCCGACATTGGCTTCCACGCCGAATTCGCGCCGCATGCGGTCGACCAGAATTTCCAGGTGCAATTCCCCCATGCCCGACATGATGGTCTGGCCCGATTCTTCATCCGTATGCACCTTGAACGACGGGTCTTCCTGCGCCAGGCGGTTCAGGGCTATGCCCATCTTTTCCTGGTCCTGCTTGGTCTTCGGTTCCACGGCCTGGGAAATCACGGGTTCCGGGAAGATCATCTTTTCCAGCACGATGACGTGGTCGATGGCGCACAGGGTGTCGCCCGTCGTCACGGCTTTCAGGCCCACGGCGGCGGCGATGTCGCCCGCATACACTTCCTTGATTTCCTTGCGCTCATTCGCATGCATCTGCAGGATGCGCCCCAGCCGCTCGCGCGCGCTCTTGGTGGGGTTGTAGACCATGTCGCCCGAGTTCACGACACCGGAATACACGCGGAAGAAGGTCAGCTGCCCCACGAACGGGTCCGTCATGATCTTGAAGGCGAGCGCGGCAAAGTGCTCTTCATCGGTCGGGTGACGCTCCACCTCGTTGTCGTGCTCGTCGTGTCCCATGATGGGCGGCACTTCCATCGGTGACGGCAGGTATTCGATGACGGCGTCCAGCATGGCCTGCACGCCCTTGTTCTTGAAGGCGCTGCCGCACAGCATGGGCACGATTTCATTGCGGATGGTGCGCGCGCGCAAGGCCTGTTTCAGCTCCGCTTCCGTGAACGTGTCGCCATTCAGGTAGCGTTCAGTCAACTCCAAGCTGGCCTCGGCCGCCTGTTCGACCAGGTGTTCGTGCCACTCCTGCGCCTGGGCCAGCAAGCTGGCGGGAATCTCGCCATAGCTGAACTGCACGCCCTGGCTGGCATCGTCCCAGGTGATGGCGCGCATTTTCAGCAGGTCGATCACGCCCGTGAAATGCTCTTCGGCGCCGATCGGCAGCTGGATGGGCACGGCCACGCCTTTCAGACGGTGGGCGATCTGCTGGCGCACGCGCAGGAAGTCCGCCCCCACGCGGTCCATCTTGTTGATGAAGGCGATGCGCGGCACATGGTATTTGTTCGCTTGCCGCCAGACGGTCTCGGATTGCGGCTGCACGCCGCCAACGGCGTCGTAGACCATCACGGCGCCGTCCAGCACGCGCATCGAACGCTCGACCTCGATCGTGAAATCCACGTGGCCGGGCGTGTCGATGATGTTGATGCGGTGTTCGGCGAAGTTGCCCGCCATGCCTTTCCAGAAGGCCGTGGTGGCGGCCGAGGTGATGGTGATGCCTCGTTCCTGCTCCTGCTCCATCCAGTCCATGGTGGCGGCGCCGTTGTGCACTTCGCCGATCTTGTGATTGACCCCCGTATAAAACAGGATGCGCTCGGTGGTGGTGGTCTTGCCGGCGTCGATATGGGCGCTGATGCCAATGTTGCGGTAGCGCTCGATAGGTGTTTTGCGGGTCATCACAATCTCCATGGCTAGCCCCGGCACGACTCGGTTCGCGCCGGTTTTCCAGTGTAGCAGACATCGATTTGGACGGCACGGGGGGCTGATTTTTACCATGCGTACAACACTGTTACCCCTGCGCACGTCTGGCGGACGGGGCAATCGAGGGATTCCGCTATACTTTCAAAGCTATTAATCCACTAAAGATTAATCAGGATCAATACGCACGATGATTTATCGTGTAAGGCGACGCCGCCGGCATGCAGCCCAGGTGCGCACCGAACGACATGCCCCACTCAGCCTATGACTATCCGACTAAGAAAAATAATCCTTTCCTCCCTGCTGGCGTCGCCAGCGCTGGCCATGGCCGGCGAACTTGAACAGCAAATGCAGCGTTGCGCCGTGCTCGGCGACGCCAGTGCCCGTCTGGGCTGCTTCGACACCCTGGCCAAGGCGGCGGAAAAGGCCACCATCGCGGCCGGCGGCGATCCCGCCACGGCGGCCGTCACCCTGGCGGCTGCCGCCGAGGTCGCTCCCCTCACGTTTGTCAGCCCGCCAGGCGTGGCCACGCCGGAGGCCGTCAACGCCGCCATTCCCGCCATCGCGCAGGCTGGCGCGGCGCCGCCGGAAGCACCGATTTCGCGCACGCAGCAATCGTGGGAACTCAACGATGCATCGAAACGGGGCCTGTTCAACTTCCGTCCGCACCGCGACACCTATCTGTTGCTGGCCAATTACAGCGACGCCTCGAATGACGAACCGTTCCAGGATTTCACGCCGGCCGGCATCAAGAGCCAGCACGTGGAATTGACGTTCCAGCTGAGCTTCAAGATGAAGCTGCTGGAAGACATCGCCGGAACGCCCATCGACATGTGGTTCGGCTACACGCAGCAAAGTTTCTGGCAGGCGTATAACCGCAAGGCATCGAGCCCGTTCCGCGAAACGAACTACCAGCCGGAACTGATGCTGATCTTGCCGATTAACAAGAATTTCGCGGGCCTGGAGTTCAATTACCTGAACCTCGGCTTCGTGCACCAGTCGAACGGCCAGACGTCGACCCTGTCGCGCAGCTGGAACCGAGTGTATGCCGAGCTGGGCGTGGAAAAAGACAACCTGGCCATCACGGGCCGCGTCTGGCACCGCATCGACAATAGCGCGGTCGACAATGACAATATCGACATCACCGATTACATGGGACATGGCGACTTGCGCGTGAGCTACCGCAACAAGGGGCACGAGTATGCCGTGACGGCGCGCCGCAATTTCAGCAAGAAGCATGGCTCCATGCAGGCAAGCTGGGCTTTCCCCTTGAAGGCCAACCTGAAAGGCTATCTGCAACTGTTCTCCGGCTATGGCCAGAGCTTGATCGATTACAACTATTCGCAGAAATCGATCGGCGCCGGTTTCATGGTCGACCTGTAAGCGGCACGGCAGCAGAAACGACAATGGCGCCGAGGGCGCCATTTTTTATGGGAAATATCGGCTTCAGCGCCGGCCGCCGCCCAGCACGCGGGCCGGCAGCATGACGATGGCCCGCAGCAATTCAAATACGCCTTCCACGCCGATGCCGATCAAGCGGAATGGCAGCAACAGCAGCCAGGCCAGCGGATACAGCACGAGGGCCAGCAGGGCCAGCGGCCAGCACACCAGCAAGAGCAGCAACCACAGCACGAATCCCAGCATCGCGTCCCCCTAGAATGAAATGTGCGGAGCAAGCCACGCTTGCCCCGCTACCGTGAGAGCACTATATAAAAGCGCCGCGACGGCGGCAACGGCGATGCGATGAACTGCGTGCTGCGGAGATGAACGGTGCAAAAACGGGAATGAACGGAGACTTACTGGCCGACGCAGATCACTTTCGTGATGTATTCATGCGCGTTCGGCTTCTTGTTGGTGGCCCATTTGATGGCCTGGTTGGCATCTTCGATGGTCATGACGGTGGCCTTGTCCTTGGACTTGATGAAGGACACGCCTTCAAACACGCCTTCCTTGCTGCGCATTACCTTGGCAAACACGGGCGGCCTGGTCTCGCCATCGCTGATTTTGTTCTGTTGCACGAGGTAACGCTGATCGATCTGTTCCATGATAGTAAAGCTGTCCAGTGGGTAAAAGACGAAATATACCCTGAATGGACAAACGCCGCAGGATGAAATCGCTGCGGCGTTGCCTTTACATTAATGATGCTTACGCATACACGGCGCTCTGCGTCACCGGCTGCAAGTTGACGTCGTAGATCACCTGCGCGCGGATCGACGCTTCCAGCGAGGGAATCGAGCCGCCGGCGCGGTACTGGAAGCTCACTTGCAGCACATCGCCCGCCTTCACGGCCACCGGCGTGGCCAACGGCAAGCACATGTAGTGGTTCAGCCAGTCGATGGTGGTCGAGCGCTCGGGCACCACGGCCAGGATGTTCTTGGTGACGAAACGCAAGGCGTTCAGCGTGCCGCTGCGCTCGACGACAAACTTGCCGTCGAAGCCGAACACGCTGTCCGTCGGCTGGCTGAAGTCGATGATGCTGTAGACGGAAGGCGGCGCCAGTTCCTGCACGCCAGGATGGATGGCCGTGGTTTCCTGGAATTGCACGATCGGTGCATAAAACCCCTCGAAATCGTATTCCTGCTGCATCGGCTGCACGGCCATGATGACGGCCTCGGGCAGGAAGATGGGCAGCGGGCCGCCGAAACGCGCCAGGTAGCGGCGCTTGAACGATTCGATCACCTCCACCTGCTTTTCGCGCAGCATGCCCACATGGATCATTTCGCAAATGACCACATCGACGGGCTCTGGCGGCAGGTATTCGAAGGCATCCGCGTGGACGACCTCGACTTTTTCACCGTTGGGATTGAGCGCCAGCATCTTGCGCGCTTCCTTGACCATGTCCGGATTGAACTCCACGCACCAGACCTTGTCGGCACGCGCGGCCGCAAACCACGACAGCACGCCCGTACCGCCGCCCAGCTCCAGCACCTTCATGCCGGGTTTTACCGCGTAATCGATCGCCGACTTGAACCCGTGCATGCGGTTCTGGTCCATCAACATATTGTGGTGGTAATGGACGGGGATAAATTGCCCCAGGTAACAACTCTCGATTTCTCGTTCATTCAGCATGTCTGTCCTCTTGGAGTCTGGCTCCGATGGCCGATCGGTTTTGTCATTCCAGAAAGCAGTGATATCGCACGGGCTGCGCGAGGGGCGGCGACAATACAGCCGGCGCCTGACGGTGGTGGGATGGCCCATGCGAGGTATCTCCTGATTAATGCGACACGATCATTATCGTTAATCGGCAAGGAGAACAAAGGGCTGAGGTGAGAGGCAAATCCATGCCAGTTTCAGCGCTGGCATGGAAAGCATTACTAAAGAGACACTTACTTGCGTGCCGCGCGCGCCTTTTGCGCCGCTTCGATGATGGCGACCACGCCGGGCTTGTCGCCCGCCTGGGCGAATTGCACGGCCGTCCAGCCATGGTCGCTCTTCAGGCTCGCGTCCGCGCCCCAGGACAGCAGCAGCTTGACGGCGCCCTCCTGGCCTTCGCGGGCGGCGAACATCAGCGGCGTAATGTTGGCGGGCGCGCGCGCATCGACCATGGCGTCGCGGTCGAGCAGGATTTTCATGATGGGCAAGTCGCCCGCCGAGGCCGCATAGTGCAGCGCCGTCCAGCCGCTCTGGTTGACCTTGGCGCCCTTGGCCAGCAAGGCGTTCACTGCGTCCTGCTTGTGCTTGTAGGCGGCCATCATCAGCGCCGTGTTGCCATTGGCCGAACGAGCTTCGATGTCGACGCCGGGCGTGTCGAGCAACACCTGGAACACCCGGTCCGCATCGTCGCGCAAGGCCAGCACGAGGGGAATGTCGCCGCGCTGCGCGTCAGGCAGGTTCGGATTCATGCCTTCCGCCAGCATGCTGCGCACGCCGCTGGCGTTGTTGACGGACACGGCGCGGAAGAAGGCGTCCGGTTCCGGCGCCGCCTGGCTGGCCGTGGCGCAGCACAGCAGCATCGCCAGCGCGAGTTTTTTCATTATGTTTTACCTTAAGAAGTTATGGCAACTGGTTGAATAACTTGAAGAAATTATCCGTCGTCTGCTGCGCCACCTGCGCCAGGGGGATGCCTTTCAGGGTCGACAGGTATTCCGCCACGTGGGCCACATAGCCGGGCTCGTTCATGCGGCCGCGGAACGGCACGGGCGCCAGATACGGCGAATCCGTCTCGATCAGGATCCGCTCGAGCGGCACTTCCAGGGCCACGGCCTGCAAATCCTTGGCGCTCTTGAACGTGACGATGCCGGAAAAGGAAATATAGAACCCCATGTCGATGGCGGCGCGCGCCACTTCCAGCGATTCCGTAAAGCAATGCATGACGCCGGCCACGCCGCCATCGGACACGCCCGCGCCCTCTTCGCGCATGATGCGTATGGTGTCTGCACTGGCCGCTCTTGTGTGAATAATCAAGGGCTTGCGGGTGATTCTTGAAGCTTTGATGTGAGTGCGGAAACGCTCGCGCTGCCACTCCAGGTCGCCCGTCAAACGGAAATAGTCGAGGCCCGTCTCGCCGATGGCGATGATTTTCGGGTGATCGGCCAGACGCACCAGGTCTTCCACGGACGGTTCAGGCGTGTCCTCGTAATCGGGATGCACGCCGACGGACGCGAAAATATGCGGATACTGCTCGGCCAGGGCCAGCACCTGTGGAAAGTCCGGCAAGTCGACGGACACGCACAAGGCATGCGTCACCTTGTTCTCGGCCATCTTGGCGAGGATCTCGGGCATGCGAGCAGCCAGCTCGGGGAAATTGATATGGCAATGGGAATCGATATACATAAGGCGGGATTGTACCGGAGGGAGCGGAATCTGGCAGGGGGAAGCAGCAAATCCCTCCTGCCGCCGACTGCTCCCGCGTGGTTCGCCTATTGCCCCTGCGGCGGCTGCCACAGCTCCACCTTATTGCCCTCGGGATCGATGACCCAGCCGAACTGGCCATATTCGGAGTCCGGTGCCTTCTCCAGCACCTTGCAGCCTTCGTCGCGCAGGTCTTGCAGCAGCGCGTCGAGGTCGTCGACGCGGTAGTTGATCATGAAGGAGGCCTTGCCGGGCGCGAATTGCTCGCTGTCCTTGGCCGCGACGGACCAGATGGTGGTGCCGCCAGCGGGCTTGCCGTCGGCGTCCGCCCAGGTGAAGGCGGCGCCGCCCCACGGCTGCACGTCCAGGCCCAGGTGGCGCTGGTACCAGGCGCGCAGCGCGGCCGGGTCTTGCGCGTGAAAAAATATGCCGCCGATGCCAGTGACCCGTTTCACGCCCGCCTCCGTTGCCGTCCAGTGCCTTGACTGTAACACCGGGGGCCAGGCGTGGCAAACGGACATGACGCGCTAGCCAAAAAAGTTATCAAGATGCATAGTGGCTTGCCGGTGCGCAACCATGGGGCTGCGCGCGGAATCGTGGAGAGTGTTCAATGCTGAAAACTGCCGGCCCTTTGCTACTGTTGGCCTGCCTGACCTTGACTGCGCAGGCGCAGGTGCTGGACAAGCGCGATGCGCCCAAGGCCATCCCCGATGCCGGACTGTGCCAGCCCGTCTGCGCCTCGGCACGCCAGGATTGCCGTGCACAAGCGCAAGGCGCCACGGAAAACGATGGCAGCCCCATCCTGTCGATGAAAGCGAGCAGCAATCCCTACGTTGCCGCAGGCAAAGAGACGGGTGTCCAGTCGCCGCAGCTGCGCCCGACCGAAGCCGAAGCCTTCCGCGTGCGGCGCGCCGAACGCCAGCAAGCGTGCGAAGTGCAGTACCGCAGCTGCACGCGCGCTTGCGGCTGAGTCATTCCTATCGCCACAGAATCACACAATCCAGATTAACTTGATACCGCAAGTGCTTGATTCTATTGGCAACTGGAAGCGTAGTCGAGCAGCATGTCTTCCAGGAACAGCTTGGGCGACAAGGGGTGTTCGGCAATCGCGCGGCGTTCGTTGGCGGCCTTGATGGCGGCCATCAGACGGCTCACGTTGATGCGTCCTGCCAAGGCTTCCAGCTCGCGCCGGTGGCGCGGGTAGTAGCGGATGGTGCCGGACAATTTGACGGAAAACACGTCATACAGCCAGCGCTGCAAGGAAGCGACCAGCGGCGCCAGCGGAGACTTCTGCAATTTATCCGCCGCTTTCAGGGCCGCTTCCACGCCAGGGTTGGCCAAGACTTGCAACAATTGTTCCGTTTCTTCGCGGCCACCCGATTCGGACTGGGCCAGCGCGGCCAGCGGCGCGCCGCCCTGCTCACGCAGCCAGCTGTCCGCATCGTTCAAGCCTTGTTGCTTGAGCCACGTCAAGGCTTGCTCGTGGCTGGGCATCGGCAAGGCAAACTTGCGGCAACGCGACAATATCGTCGGCAGCAGGCGGTCCAGGCTGTTCGATGCCAGCAAGAACAAAGTGCCCGGCGGCGGCTCTTCCAGCGTTTTCAGCAAGGCGTTCGAGGCGGGCGTGTTGAGCGCCTCGGCCGGGTACAGCACCACCACGCGCAAGCCTTGCCGGTGCGTGGAAATGTTCATGAAGTCGGCCAGGTTGCGGATCTGCTCGATCTTGATGTCCTTCGACGGCGTCTTGGTCTTGGCGCTTTTCTTCGCGCCGTCGCCCTCTTCGCCGTCATCGGCCACCTCGTCTTCCAGCGCTTCTGGACGGACCCGGCGGTAATCGGGATGGTTGCCCTGGCTAAACCAGCCGCACGAGGCGCAGGCGCCGCAGGCATGGCCGTCGGCGCGCACGTCTTCGCACAGCAATGCTTGCGCGAAATGCTCGATGAAGTCGGCCTTGCCGATGCCTTGCGCGCCATGGAACAGGATGGCGTGCGGCATGCGCGGACGCAGGGCTTGCAACTGCTGCCAGGCGTCCTGTTGCCACGGATAGAGAGAACTGGTCATGTCTTCTTCTTTTAAATCAGCACGTTATAACGCTTTTCTCAAGCAAAATATCAAGCAGCTGCGCGAGCTGCACTTGAATATCGGCAATGCTTTGCGTGGAATCGATGATGCGGAAACGGCCGGGGAACTGGGCCGCGCGGCGCAGATACTCGTTGCGCGTGGCGGCAAAGAAGTCCGATCGCTCCTGCTCGAACTTGTCGAGCGCACGCGTGGCGTCCAGCCGGGCACGGGCGACGGCCAGCGGCACGTCGAACAGGAACGTCAGGTCCGGCTGCAGGTGCGGGTGCACCCACGCTTCCAGCGCTTCCATCTTGCGCAAATCCATGCCGCGCCCGCCGCCCTGGTAGGCAAAGCTGGCATCGGTGAAGCGGTCGGAAATGACCCACTCGCCGCGCTCGAGCGCGGGCGCGATGACTTGCGCGATGTGTTCGCGGCGGCTGGCGAACATCAGCAAGGCTTCCGTTTCCAAATGCATCTTTTCATGCAGCAGCAGTTCGCGCAGCTTTTCGCCCAGGCTGGTGCCGCCCGGTTCGCGCGACGACACGAGGGTCACGCCGCGCTGGCGCAGGTAGTCGGTGACAAAGCCGATATGCGTCGACTTGCCCGCGCCATCGATGCCTTCGAAGGTGATGAAACGGGGTTGATAGTGTGGTGTCATGAAGCTTCTAGTTTGAAATAATTAACGCTGGTATTGATTCACGGCGCGGTTATGGTCGGGCAAGTT
Organism: Janthinobacterium rivuli; assembly: GCF_009208735.1. Lineage (GTDB taxonomy): Bacteria > Pseudomonadota > Gammaproteobacteria > Burkholderiales > Burkholderiaceae_D > Janthinobacterium. The sequence goes on from NZ_WFLJ01000005.1 coordinate 208,438, forward strand.
GGCCGAGAACTGGCTGGTGCCGTCGCCGCGCGCGACGAAATACAGCGCCTGCGTGCGGGCCGGCGCCAGCGCCGCCGTCAGCGATTGCGCGCCAGCCAGGGCGATCGGCGTGGGCGGCAAGCCGCCGCGCGTGTAGGTATTGTACGGGGTGTCCGCTTCCAGGTCGCGTTTGCGGATCTTGCCCTGGTAGTTGTCGCCCATGCCATAGATCACGGTCGGGTCCGTCTGCAGCAGCATGCCTGTTTTCAGGCGGTTGACGAACACCCCGGCGATCATGGCGCGCTCGGACTTTTGCCCCGTTTCCTTTTCCACGATGGAGGCCATGATCAGCGCCTCGTACGGGTTTTTATACGGCAAGGCCGGATCGCGCTTGTCCCACGCTTCGGACAGGCGGCCGATCATGGCCGCGTGCGCCTGCTTGAAAATCTGCATTTCGCTGGCCCCTTTGGCGAACAGATACGTGTCCGGGAAGAACAAGCCTTCCGGCAACACATATTCCGGGCTGATCTTTGCCATCAGTTCCTTGTCGGACAGACCCACGGTGTCGTGCTTGAGGCCTGGATGGCTGGCCATGGCCATGCGCATCTGCCTGAAGGTCCAGCCTTCGATGATGGTCAGCGACTCTTGCGCGAACTCGCCGCGTGCCAGTTGCGTGATCAGGCGCTGCGGCGTGGTGCCCGGTTTCAACTCGTAGGAGCCGGCCTTGATCTTCGAGGTCTTGCCTTCGATGCGCGCCAGCATGTTGAACAGGATGGGCACGATGGGCACGCCCGCGTCCGCGATCTGCTGACCGGCCGCATGCGCGCCGCTGCCCGGCGCGATCGTAAACGGAATGGCATCGCCGTCCGTGGTGATGGGCTGCTGCGCCCAGTACACAAAAGTACCGCCGACGCCGATGGCGGCGATGACTGAGCTGACTACAAGTTTTTTAAAGAAAGCCATTGTTCCGATTCTTGTGATGCGGGCGCTGATGGCCAACGTCCGCTTGTTATGATCGTTCATTTGTGAAGCAAGTGCGCGCAAAGCGGCGCCAACACTGGCAATCTTGCCGCTGCCGACGCGATCCGCGCGACATCACTATAATGAACCCGTAATGATAATGCTTAATCGCTGATCTAATGGAAATTATGAATAACTGGAATCAATTTTTAACCGCACAAGGCGCCCGCCCCGTTGCCACGAATGGCGCGCCTGACAGCACCGCGAACTCCCCCATCGCCGATTTTGGTCAGTCCCTGACAGTGTCCCAACTGCAAGAAGGTTTTGTCGCGGCCATCACGGACCAGGGATTGATCGGCCTGAACGGCGACGAGGCAGCCAGTTTCCTGCACGGCCAGCTGACCAACGACGTGGAACACCTGAACCAGGAGCAAGTGCGCCTGGCAGGCTACTGCACGCCGAAAGGCCGGCTGCTGGCCAGTTTCCTGATGTGGCGCAACGCCACCACCATTTATCTGCAATTGCCGCGCGCCATACAGCCGGCCATCCAGAAGCGGTTGCAGATGTTCGTGCTGCGCGCCAAGGCCAAGCTGCACGATGCATCGCTTGATGAAGCCAACCAGGTCGTGCTGGGCCTCGGCGGCAAGCAAGCCAGCGCGGCCCTGTCCGCCTGGTTCCCCGTCCTGCCCGCCACGCCGTTCAGCAAGGTCGAGCATGCAACAGGCACCCTGCTGCGCGTGGCCGATGCGTTCGGCAGCGCCCGCTATGAATGGCTGACGTCGGCCGCCACGGCGCGCGACGCGTGGCCGCGATTGAGCGAACAGCTGGCCAAGGGCGGCAACGACGCCTGGCAATTGTCGGAGATCCACGCGGGCATCCCGCAGATCACGGCCGCCACGCAAGAGCAATTCGTGCCGCAAATGGTCAATTTTGAATTGCTGGGCGGCGTCAATTTCAAGAAAGGCTGCTACCCGGGCCAGGAAATCGTCGCGCGCAGCCAGTATTTGGGCAAGCTCAAGCGCCGCACCACCCTCGTCAGCATCGGTGACGCGAGCGTCGCCGCCGGCGGCGAACTGTACACCGTCAGCGACCCGGAGCAGCCTTGCGGCATGGTCGTCAACGCGGCGCCCAGCGGCGCCGGCGGCGTCGACGCCCTCGTTGAAATGAAGCTGGGGGCGATCGAAGAAGGTTCAAGCGCCGCCGGCGCCGTGCGCTACGGTTCAGCCCAGGGCGTTCACGTGCAGTTCCTGCCCATGCCTTACGTGCTCGATGCACTCGACTTGTGAGAATGCCATGAAAGATTTGTACATTTATTATCAGGTCAAGCAAGAGCACGCCCAGGCGCTGGAAGCGAGGGTCCGTGCCTTGCAGGCGAAACTGGCGGCCGCCTCCGGCGTGGCGCCGCAACTAAAGCGCCGTCCGGAAGCCAAGGATGGCTTGCAGACGTGGATGGAAATCTATCCCGTCGTCGGCGAAGGTTTTGCCGAACTGCTGGCCACTGCCGCCGACGAGGCGGGCTTGCTGGCCCTGACGGCCGGCGCGCGCCATACGGAAGTGTTCATGGATTTGCCTCCATGTGCCTGATCGTTTTTGCCTGGAAAGTCAATCCGCACATCCCGCTGATTGCCGCCGCCAACCGCGACGAATTCTATGAACGCGCCAGCGCCCCCGCCGGCGCCTGGCCCGAGCATCCGCAAGTGTATGCGGGCCGCGACCTGCAGGCGGGCGGCAGCTGGATGGGCATCACGCAGGCCGGCAGCGGCAGCTCGCGCTTTGCCGCCATCACGAATATCCGCAGCCCGCAAGACCGCAATCCGGACGCCCCCTCGCGCGGCGCCCTGGTGGCCGACTATCTGGCTGGCGACATGTCGCCGCAAGACTACATCGCGCAAATCCGCCCCGGCGGCAATGCCTACAACGGTTTCAATCTGGTGCTGGGCGACGCCGACACGCTGATCTGGTTTTCCAACCGGGGCGACGGCGATGCGCGCAATGGCCAGCCATTGGAACCGGGCATCTACGGCCTGTCGAACGCCCTGCTCGACGCGCCGTGGCCGAAAGTCTTGAAGACCAAGGCCCAGTTCGCCAGCCTGCTGTGCCAGGGTGCGCCCGACGAAGCGTATTTCGACATGCTGGCCGACACCACGCGCGCGCCCGACTTCCGCTTGCCGGACACGGGCGTGCCGCTCGACCTCGAGCGCGTGCTGTCCGCCGTCTGCATCGAAACGCCGGGCTACGGTACGCGCACCTCCACCGTCGTGAAACTGTTCCCGGACTCGCCCGGCGAACTGCATGAGCTGGTGATTCAGTAAGTCAATGCTGGGGTCTGCCCCGTCGGGTCAGACCCCCGACAGCACCGCCGCTCCCTCACCATTCCTTTCCGTCACTGCTTAAAACGTTTGCGCGCACAAAAAAGAAAGCGCTTGCGCAAGCGCTTTCTTTTGTTTACGATGGATGCAAACGCGGCAACAAAGCCGTGCATCAAACACATAAAAACAAAAAATACCATCAGGAGACACCATGGCTACCATGGAAGATGTAGCGCGCGCGGCGGACGTATCGCTGTCGACCGTTTCTCACGTACTCAACGGCACCCGCAAGGTCAGCCCGAAAACCGTCGCCGCCGTCAACGCGGCCATGCAGCAGATCGGCTACGTGCCGAACATGCTGGCGCGCGCGCTGGCCGGCTCCTCGTCGGGTACCATCGGCGTGGCCATTTCCGCCTTCACCAATCATTACTTCAGCGAAACAGTGCGCGCCATCGAGGCGGCCTGCACGCGCCATGGCTTGATGATGCTGTTTTCCGATACGCATGACGATCCCGCGCAGGAATTGAAAGTGGTGCAGAACCTGCACCAGCGCAGGGTCGACGGCATCGTGCTGGCGCCGTCCGGCGATCCGCACAACCACGCGCTCGACTATTTAAGCAGCAACAAGATCGCGTCCGTGCTGGTCGACCGCATGTCGCCGCAGCCGTTCGACCAGGTGGGCGTGGAAAACAGCGAGGCGACGGCCGAGCTGGTCAGCCATCTGATCACCGTCCACGGCCACCGCCGCATCGGTTTCATCGCGGGCGCGCCCGGCCTGTCCACGACGGACGAGCGCATTGACGGCTACCGCCTGGCCTTGCAGCGCGCCGATATCGCCTTTGATCCCGATCTGCTGCGCTCGGGCGACTCCAACCTGGAGCGCAGCGGCGCGGCCACGCGCGAATTGCTGGCCCTGCCCGCCGCACAGCGTCCCACGGCCATCGTCGCCGGCAATAACCTGATGACCATCGGCACCATGCACGCCTTGCGCGACGCGCACATTGCGGTACCGCAAGACGTCGCGCTGGCCGGCTTCGATGATTTCGACTGGGCCGATTATTTCAGCCCCCGCCTGACCGTGATGGCGCAGCCGCTCGAAGAGCTGGGCGCCATGGCCGTCGACCTCTTGATCGACCGCATCGCCAATCCGGGCCGCGCCCAGCATGTGCAGCGCTTGTCGCCAACCTTGCGCGTACGCAACTCCTGCGGCTGCCCCTGACCTTTACACATAGACACACCATGCATCCAGCGATTTCCCTCGGTATCGACCTCGGTACCTCCGAACTGAAAACCGTGCTGATGGACAGCGCGGGCGCCGTGCGCGGCCAGGCTTCCGTGCGCATCGACACCAGCCGCCCGCAAGCGGGCTGGTCCGAACAAGCGCCGCAGGACTGGTGGGCCGCCTGCGTCAACGCCCTGGCGCAGCTGCGCGCCGGCTGGCCGCAGGACTATGCGCGCATCGCCTGCATCGGCCTGTCGGGCCAGATGCATGGCGCCGTGCTGCTCGACACCAACGATCAGGTCATCCGTCCCGCCATCCTGTGGAACGATGCGCGCGCCGAAGCCGAAGCGGCCAGCCTGGCGCGCGACTATCCCGCGTATGCGGACGTGACGGGCAGCCTGCCCATGGCGGGCCTGACGGCGCCGAAACTGCTGTGGCTGCAAACGCACGAGCCCGACGCCTTCGCCGCCATCGCCTGCCTGCTGTCACCAAAGGATTATCTGCGCCTGCGCTTGACGGGGATCAAACTGACGGACATGTCTGACGCGGCCGGCACCCTGTGGCTGGACGAAGCCAGGCGCGCCTGGTTCGCGCCCATGGTCACGGCCTGCGGCTTGCGCCTGGATCAATTACCGGCGCTGGCCGAAGGCGATGCCGCCACGGGCACCGTGCTGGCGGCCATCGCCGACCAGCTGGGCTTGCCAGCGGATGTGGTGGTGGCCGGTGGCGGTGGCGACAACCCCGTTTCGGCCGTGGGCATCGGCGCCGTCAACGGCGGCGACAGTTTTATTTCGCTGGGCACCAGCGCCGCCATCGTCTCCGTCACCGAGGAGCCGCTGGGCAACCCGGCCGGCGGCGTGCACAGCTTTTGCCACGCCCTGCCCGGCCGCTGGTATGCGATGGGCGCGATCCTGTCGGGCGCCAGCTGTTTGCGCTGGGCCACGGGCGTGCTGGGCCAGCCCGATGAAGCGGCCCTGCTGGCGCTGGTGGAGGCGGGCTTGCCGCTCGACACCCCCGTCGCACCATCCGCGCCGCTGTTTCTGCCCTACCTGTCGGGCGAGCGCACGCCGCACAACGACCCGCAAGTGCGCGGCGCCTTTTTGCAACTGGGCCACGACAGCACGCCGGCCCAGCTCGGCTATGCCGTGCTCGAAGGCGTGGCCTTCGCCTTGCGCGACGCCATGGCGGCCGTCACCTCGACGGGTGCCGTCGTTCCCCACTGCATGCTGGTGGGCGGCGGCGCGCGCAGCCAGTACTGGGCGCAGCTGCTGGCCAATGTGCTGGGCCGTGAGATGCGCACCCTGCACAACAGCGAACTGTCGGCCAGCCTGGGCGCGGCCAAGCTGGGCTTTGCCGCCATCGGCGACACCAGCCTGCTCACGCAGGGATTGCCCATCAAAAACACTTTCCTGCCCGATGCCGCGCACAGCGCAGCCTTGAGCATCCGTTACGGTCGCTACCGTAGCCTGTTTCCCGCCGTGCAAGCCTTGCACCAACTCAGTGATAAGGAATAGTAATGAATCAACTGCAACAATTGAAGCAATACAGTACTGTCGTCGCCGACACGGGCGACTTTTTGCAACTGGCCCGTTTCGCGCCGCAAGACGCCACCACCAACCCGTCGCTGATTTTAAAGGCCGTGCTGCAGCCCGAATACGCGCCCTTGCTGGAAAGCACGGTCGCGGCCCACAAGAACGCTACGCTTGACGATATCGTCGACCAGGTGCTGGTGCGTTTCGGCCTGGAAATCCTGAAAGTCGTGCCGGGCCGCGTGTCGACGGAAGTCGACGCCCGTTTGAGTTTTGACCGCGCCGCCACCGTCGCCCGCGGGCGCCGCCTGATCGCCCTGTACGAGCAAGCCGGCGTGGCCCGCGAGCGCGTGCTGATCAAGGTTGCCGCCACCTGGGAAGGCATCCAGGCCGCGCGCGAGCTGGAAAAAGACGGCATCTTTTGCAACCTGACCCTGCTGTTCGCGTTTTGCCAGGCCGTCGCCTGCGCGGATGCGAACGTGCGCCTGATTTCGCCGTTCGTGGGCCGCATCTACGACTGGCACAAGAAGTCGCAGGGTGCGGCATGGGACGAAGCGGCGCGCAGCCTGTCCAATGATCCAGGCGTGCAATCGGTCACGCGCATCTTCAATTACTACAAACAACATGGCATCGCCACCCAAGTGATGGGCGCCAGCTTCCGCAACGTGGGCCAGATCACGGCCCTGTCCGGCTGCGACTTGCTGACCATCAGCCCGGACTTGCTTGCCAAGCTGGAAGCGGCGGATGCGCCATTCGAGCGCGCCTTGGGCGGCGACTTGGGCGCGGCGCAGCCGGCCGTCACGTACGACGAGGCCGCCTTCCGCTACGCCTTGAACGACGATACGATGGCCACCGAAAAGCTGGCCGAAGGCATCCGCGGCTTCGCCGTCGATGCGGGCAAGCTGGACGCCATGATCGAGAAATTGCGCAGTCACTAAGTTTTCACCCAGTTTTTACCGTAGCACCGTTTGTTTTTACAATAAAAACCCTTGGAGATCCTCATGAAAAAAGTCATTACCGCCTCCCTCTTGCTGTCCGCCGCCTGCGGCGCTTTCGCCGCCGACAAACCGCTCAAATCGATCGGCGTGAGCGTGGGCGACCTGGCCAACCCGTTTTTTGTCGCCATCGGCCGCGGCGCGGAAGAAAGCGCGAAAAAACTGGGCGGCCCTGGCGTGAAAGTCACGACTGTGTCCAGCAAGTATGACCTGAACACCCAGGTCGACCAGATCGAGAACTTCATCGCCAACAAGACCGACATCATCATCCTGAACGCCGTCGATTCCAAGGGCATCGCACCGGCCATCAAGAAAGCGCGCAATGCGGGCGTGGTCGTGATCGCCGTCGACGTGGGCGCCGTGGGCGCTTCGGCCACCGTGATGTCCGACAACACCATGGCCGGCGACGTCTCGTGCGCCTACCTGGCCAAGCAGATCGGTGGCAAGGGCAATGTCGTGATCCTCAATGGCCCGCCGGTCACATCCGTGATCGACCGCGTCAACGGCTGCAAGAAGACCCTGGCCGCGTTCAAGGATATCAAGATCCTGTCCGACAACCAGAACGCGGGCGGCAGCCGCGACGGCGGCATGACCGTGATGTCGAACTTGCTGACGGCCCATCCGAAGATCGACGGCGTGTTCGCCATCAACGATCCGACGGGCATCGGCGCCGAACTGGCCATCAAGCAATCGAAACGCACGGACGTGAAACTGATCACGGCCGTCGATGGCGCGCCCGATGGTCAGAACGCCCTGAAAAACAAGGCTGGCCTGTTTGCCGCCACCTCGGCGCAAAACCCGTACCGCATGGCCACGGACGCCGTGCAGATGGGCTATGACATCATGAACGGCCGCACGCCGAAACAGACCATGGTGCTGTTGCCGACCCCGGCCATCACCAAGGAAAACGTCGCCACCTACACGGGCTGGGTAAAGAACTGATCTGCCTGACCTGAACCACGTGGCGCCGCCGGCCAGACGGCAGGCGGCGCCAGTTTCACCAGCAAGGAAGGACAGTCATGAGCGACGAAATTATTTTTGAAATGCGCGGCATCGAGAAGCGCTTTGGCGCCACGCGCGCGCTGCGCGGCGTGCACCTGACGGTGCGCAGCGGCGAAATCCATGCCGTGATGGGAGAGAACGGCGCCGGCAAGAGCACCCTGATGAAAATCCTGTCGGGCGTGTACACACCGGATGCGGGCGAGATCATTCTCGACGGTAAACCGATTCGTATCCGCAACCCGGGCGAGGCACGCGCGCTCGGCATCAACCTGATCTATCAGGAATTGAGCGTGGCCAAGAACATGACGGTGGCGCAGAACGTCTTCATGGGCAGCGAGCCGCAAGGACCGTTCTGGACCGTCAAGGGCGGCGAAATGCGCGCGCGCACGAACGCCATCCTGGCCGACCTCGGTTCCCGCTTCGACGCGGACACCATGGTGTCCGCGCTGTCGATCGCCGAGCAGCAGCAGGTGGAAATCGCCCGCGCCCTCGTGCATGAAAGCCGCATCCTGATCATGGACGAGCCCACTGCCGCCCTGTCCGACCGGGAAACCGAACAATTGTTCCGCATCATCGAAGAACAGCGCGACAAGGGCCTGGCCGTGCTGTACATCAGCCACCGCATGGCCGAGGTGGAACGCCTGGCGCGCCGCATCACGGTGCTGCGCGACGGCGCCTATGTGGGCGAACTGGGCAAGGACGAACTGGATCAAAAGAAAGTCGTGCAAATGATGGTGGGCCGCCCCGCCGACGACTTTTATGCGCACCAGCGGCGCAGCACACGGGGCGCCGAGCGCCTGCGCGTGGAAAAGGTGGGCGGCGGCAAGGTCAAACCCGCCTCGTTCAGCCTGCATGCGGGCGAAGTCACCGGCCTGGCGGGCCTGGTCGGCGCGGGCCGCACGGAACTGGCGCGCCTGATCTTTGGCGCCGACAAAAAGCAAACGGGGCAAGTGTGGCTCGATGGCCAGGAAGTGCATATCCACCGCCCGCTGGCGGCGATCCGCCACGGCATCGGCTACCTGCCGGAAGACCGCAAGAGCCTGGGCTTGTTCATGCAATTGTCGGCCATGGAAAACATGTCGATGAACATACTGTCCAAGCATTCCACGGCGGGCGTCGTCAACCGTGGCGCCCTGACCCAGCTCACGCGCGAGGCGATCAGCAACCTCAACGTGAAAGTATCGGGGCCGGACGGCATCGTCGGCGGACTCTCCGGCGGCAACCAGCAGAAAGTCTTGCTGGCGCGCTGGCTGGCCATCGCGCCCAAGGTCCTCATCCTCGATGAACCGACGCGGGGCGTGGACGTGGGCGCGAAGAGCGAAATCTACAAGATCATCCACCAGCTGGCGGACGCCGGCACGGCCGTGCTGTGCATTTCCAGCGAACTGGCCGAGCTGGTCGGCATCTGCGACCGCGTGATGGTGATGTGCGAGGGACGGATGACGGGCGAAGTGAGGGGTGACGATATCACGCAGGAAAACATCCTCGCCTATGCCACCCATCTGGACGCCGCTTAAAAAATCAATACAGGGAGAACTATCATGACTACCACCACCCGCGGCGCCGCGCGCGCCGGCGAACCCTTCAATGCCTCGAACCTGATGCGCCGCCTGGGCATGCTGCCCGTGCTGGTCGTGCTGTACCTGGCCATGTACGGCTTGACCGTGTATTTCTCGGCCGACGGCACGTCGACCTTCATGACCAGCAATAACACCATGAACATCTTCCGCCAGGTGTCGATCAATATCGTGCTGGCGTCCGGCATGACCTTCGTCATTTTGACCAGCGGCATCGATTTGTCCGTCGGCTCCGTGCTGGCCGTCTCGGCCGTAGCAGGCATGCTGATGTCGCTGTCGGCGCAGCTCGCCGGCTTCTCGATCCCCGCCTTCCTCATCGTCGGCCTGCTGCTGGGCGCGCTCAATGGCGTGCTGGTCGCCCTCGTCGGCCTGAACCCCTTCGTCGTGACCCTGGGTACCATGACGGCCCTGCGCGGCGCCGCCTACCTGCTGGCCGATGGCACCAGCGTGCTGAACACGGAAATCCCCAGCTTCGAATGGATGGGCAACGGCAGCTTCCTGGCCGTGCCATGGCTGATCTGGCTGGCGGCCGCCGTGGTGCTGCTGACCTGGTTCATCTTGCGCAAGACGACCCTGGGTCTGCATATCTACGCCGTCGGCGGTAATATCCAGGCGGCCCGTTTGACGGGTATCAAGGTCGGTCTCGTGCTGATGTTTGTCTACACGATCAGCGGCCTGTTCGCTGGCCTGGGCGGCGCCATGTCGGCCAGCCGCCTGTACGCGGCCAACGGCAACTGGGGCACGGGCTATGAGCTGGACGCCATCGCGGCCGTCGTGCTCGGCGGCACAAGCCTGATGGGCGGCGTCGGTTCCGTCTGGGGTACCGTCATCGGCGCACTGATCATCGGCGTGATGAACAATGGCTTGACGATTTTGGGACTGTCGTCGTTCTGGCAGTATGTGGCGAAAGGTGTCGTGATCGTGCTGGCGGTCATTCTGGATAAATGGCGCCAGTCGCACGCACAAAACTGAACCCGTAACCCATGAACTGCCGGGGTCGGACCCTGAGGGTCCGACCCCAGTCCTCGCTCTTGGGTTAACGCTTAGAACACCAGCCGCATTTCCACATGCGCAATCCCCGCCTCCTCGAATACCTCCCCCTGCTGCACGAAACCGTGGCGCGCATAGAATGGCGCGGCCACGGTTTGCGCGTTCAAGACCACGGCGGCATCGCCCCGTGCGCGGGCTTTATCCATCAACAAGGTCAAAATGGCGCCGCCCACGCCCGTGCCGCGGCCCGGCTGGCGCACGGCCATGCGGCCGATGTGGCCGTCGGGCAATAAGCGGCCCGTGCCGATGGCGTTGCCGGCATCGTCATAGGCCACGGCGTGCAGGCACACGGCGTCCATGTCGTCGAGTTCGATCTCGGCCGGCACTTTCTGTTCATCGACGAAAACTTCAAAACGGATGGCGGTGGCGTCGGGGCCCAGGGTGGCCCAGTCGCCGAGGCGGATGGTGTGCTTGGTCATGGTAGGTGCGAATAAGAGACGGGCCGCAATTGTCGCACGGCCCGCATGGAGGAAGGAAGGTCAGCCCGGCCGCTTCAAGTCAGCTTCACCAGCTGCTTGCCGAAGTTACGGCCTTTCAACAGGCCAATAAACGCTTCCGGCGCGCTGGCCAGACCGTCCGCCACGGATTCGCGGAATGTCAGCTTGCCCGTCGCCACCAGCGAGCCCAGCTCCGCCAGCCCTTGCGGCCAGAATTCCGGCTGCTCCGAGACGATGAAGCCGCGCAAGGTGAGGCGGTTGGTGAGGATGAAGCGGGCATTCTCGAGCGGCGTCGGTTCGCCGTTGTAGCCGGCGATCCAGCCGCACACGGCCACGCGGCCAAACGCATTGGTGCGCGCCAGCGCCGCGTCGAACACGGCGCCGCCCACGTTTTCAAAGATGGCGTCGATGCCGTCCGGCGTGGCCGCTTCCAGGTCGACCGCCAGCTTGCCCGCCTTGTAATCGACGCAGGCGTCGAAACCCAGCTCCTTGACGACGTACGCGCATTTCTCCGCGCCGCCGGCGATACCGACGACGCGGCAGCCTTTCAATTTCGCCAACTGCCCCACGACGCTGCCCACGGCGCCGCTGGCGGCCGACACGACCACGGTTTCACCCGCTTTCGGCGCCATGATCTGGTTCAAGCCATACCAGGCCGTCATGCCCGGCATGCCGACGGCGCCCAGGTAGGCCGAGGCGGGGATATGCGTCGTGTCGACCTTGCGCAGCATGGTGCCGTCGGACACGGCCACTTCCGTCCAGCCCAACGTTCCCACCACCGTGTCGCCCACGGCGAACTTCGGATGCTTCGATTCGAGCACCACGCCCACCGTGCCGCCGATCATGGTTTCATTCAAGGCTTGCGGCGCCGCATAGCTTTTATTCGTGCTCATGCGCCCGCGCATGTAGGGGTCCAAGGACAGATACTGGTTACGCACCAGCAATTGACCATCCTGGATGGCGGGAATCTCGACAGTTTCCAAACGGAAGTGTTCCGGCTGCACTTCAGCCGTGGGGCGCGAGGCGAGGACGATGCGTTGGTAGGTGCTCATGAATACTCCTTGTCGATAGATAGGATCAGCGGAAGGCTGGTGTCTGCTGCGTAGCGATCAAATCTCGTAGTCCATGCATTGCCGCGCTTCCCGCACGGCGCCAAAGAACGGCTTGATTTTCACGTGTTCGGGATGGTTCTGGTAGGCGTCGAGCGCTGCGCGGCTGGCGAACTCGCTGTACAGCACGATGTCGTAGGTCGCCTCCAGGCCCGGCTGGGCCACGGCCGCCTCGAATTTCAAGATGCCGGGCACCAGGTCGGAGCAGGCATCGAGCAAGGATTTCAGTTTCAAGGCATTGGTGGCGCGGTCGGCGCCTTCGGCGTGGTCTTTGAGTTTCCAGAAAACGATGTGCTTGATCATGGTGGCGATGTGAATCAGTTTATCAATGAAGCATTACTGTAACCGCTATCGGCATGCCTTGCAGGAACAGCGTGCACCATGCAAACGGGCGGCACCCAGGCCGCCCGCAGACTGGCTGTCAAGCAAGCATTACAGCACCTCGAACAAGCCGGCCGCACCCTGCCCGCCGCCGATGCACATGGTCACGACCACATATTTGACGCCACGGCGCTTGCCTTCGATCAAGGCGTGGCCCGTCAGGCGCGCGCCCGACACGCCGTACGGGTGGCCGACGGCAATCGCGCCACCGTTGACGTTCAGGCGGTCCATCGGGATGCCTAGGGTGTCGGCGCAATACAGCACTTGCACGGCGAACGCTTCATTGAGTTCCCACAGGCCGATGTCGGCCACCGTCAAGCCCGCTTTTTTCAGCAGTTTCGGGATGGCAAACACGGGGCCGATGCCCATTTCATCGGGTTCGCAGCCGGCCACGGCAAAGCCGCGGAAGATGCCCAGCGGCTGCAAGCCTTTCGCTTCGGCCACTTTGGCATTCATGACGATGGCCATCGAAGCGCCGTCGGAAAACTGGCTGGCATTGCCGGCGCTGATGACGCCGCCAGGAATGGCCGGGCGGATCTTCGCCACGCCATCGTAGGTCGTGTCCGCGCGGATGCCTTCGTCTGCCGAGATCGTCACTTCGCGCGAGACCAGCATGCCGCTGGCCTTGTCGGCCACGCCCATGATGGTGGTCATCGGCACGATTTCCGCATCGAACAGGCCGGCCGCCTGGGCCGCGGCGGCGCGCTGCTGGCTTTGCGCGCCGTAGGCATCCTGGCGCTCGCGCGAAATCTGGTAGCGCTTGGCGACGGTCTCGGCCGTCTGCAGCATGGGCCAGTACACTTCCGGCTTGTGCTGCTGCAGCCAGACGTCGCGGTACATATGCGTATTCATTTCATTTTGCACGCAGGAAATCGATTCCACGCCGCCCGCCGCATAAATATCGCCTTCGCCGGCGATGATGCGCTGCGCCGCCAGGGCGATCGCCTGCAAGCCCGAGGAACAAAAACGGTTGACGGTCATGCCGGCCGTCGTGACGGGGCAGCCGCCGCGCAAGGCCACCTGGCGCGCGATATTGCCGCCCGTGGCGCCTTCGGGAAAGGCGCAGCCGACCAGCACGTCTTCCACTTCCTCCGCCTCGATGCGCGCGCGCTCGACGGCCGCCGCCAGCACGTGGCCGCCCAGGGTGGCGCCATGCGTCATGTTGAACGCGCCCTTCCAGGACTTGGCCAGGCCCGTGCGGGCGGTCGATACGATGACGGCTTCATTCATGCTGTGTCTCCTTGTGGGAATGTTATATGGTCAATGATGGTCTCTACGGAACGAGAATAGCACATTTAAGTACGGTCGTTCGCAAAGTTGTGATGGCCGGCAATTTGTAAGCTTGGTGTAAGTTTCAAGCAAGCATGACGTAAGGTTCGGAGAACACACTCGCCCCAAGCTGTTGCAAGAATGGTCAAAAAGACCTCGGCAATGGTTCACTATAAAACATAGGGAGACAAACCATGGCAACACCATCCGGCTCGGCCGACGTACGGAAATTTTCCACCAAGGGAACGCCGATCACGCCCGAGGAACGCAAGGTCATCTTTGCGTCATCCTTGGGCACGGTCTTTGAATGGTACGATTTTTATCTGTACGGCTCGCTCGCTTCCATCATCGCCAAGCAATTCTTCATCGGCGACCCCACCACCACCTTCATTTTCGCGCTGCTGGCCTTTGCCGCCGGCTTCATCGTGCGTCCGTTCGGCGCGCTGGTCTTCGGCCGCCTGGGCGACATGATCGGCCGCAAGTACACCTTCCTGATCACCATCCTGATCATGGGCGGCTCCACCTTCATCGTCGGCTTGCTGCCGGGCCACGCCTCCATCGGCATCGCCGCACCGATCATCCTCGTCATCCTGCGCATCCTGCAAGGCCTGGCGCTGGGCGGCGAGTACGGCGGCGCAGCCACCTATGTGGCCGAGCACGCGCCTGAAGGCAAGCGCGGCGCGTTCACGGCGTGGATACAGACGACGGCCACCCTGGGCTTCTTCCTGTCGCTGATGGTCATCCTGGGCACCCGCCTGGCGACCGGCGAGAAGGATTTCGAGGCATGGGGCTGGCGCATTCCCTTCCTCGTCTCCGTCATCCTGCTGGGTATTTCCGTGTGGATCCGCCTGGCCATGAATGAATCGCCGGCATTCGCCAAGATGAAGGCCGAAGGCAAGACCTCGAAAGCCCCGCTGACGGAAGCGTTCGGCAAGTGGAAAAACCTGAAGATCGTCATCCTGGCCCTGATCGGCCTGACCGCCGGCCAGGCCGTCGTGTGGTACACGGGCCAGTTCTACGCCCTGTTCTTCATGATCCAGACCTTGAAGGTGGACCTGGCAACGGCCAACGTGCTCGTCGCCGTCGCCCTGCTGCTGGCCACGCCCTTCTTCCTGTTCTTCGGCAGCCTGTCCGACCGCGTCGGCCGCAAGTACATCATCCTCGGCGGCTGCCTGATCGCCGCGGCCACCTACTTCCCGATCTTCAACGGCCTGACCCACTTCGCCAACCCGCAGCTGGAAGCCGCACTGAAAAACTCGCCAGTGGTGGTCGTGGCCGATCCCGCTTCCTGCCACTTCCAGTTCAACATGACCGGTACCAAGAAATTCCCATCGTCGTGCGACATCGCCACCGGCTTCCTGTCGAACAGCTCGGTGAACTACACGAAGGAAGACGCGCCGGCCGGCTCAATCGCCAAGGTGCGCATCGGCACGAAGGAGTTTAGCTCGTTCAACGCCGTCATGACGCCCGATGGCCTGAACTTCGACGCGGACAGCAAGGCCCATGAAGCGGCGCTGAAGAAAGAATTGGGCGCCGGCATCAAGGAAGCAGGCTACCCGGCAAAAGCCGATCCGGAGCAGATCAACAAGCCGATGGTCGTCTTGCTGCTGTTCATCCTGGTGCTGTACGTGACCATGGTGTATGGCCCGATCGCCGCCATGCTGGTGGAAATGTTCCCGACGCGCATACGCTACACCTCGATGTCCCTGCCCTACCATATCGGTAACGGCTGGTTCGGCGGCCTGCTGCCGACCACGGCCTTCGCGCTGGTGGCCTTCAAGGGCGACATTTATTATGGCCTGTGGTATCCGATCGTCGTCGCCCTGGCAACTGTCGTGATCGGCACCCTGTTCGTCAAGGAAACCAAGGATAACAATATCTACGCCGACGATTAATGTGAGGCAAACCCCGGCCGCAAAGCCGGGGCCTGCAAAGCAAAACGCCGCTGACTGGTCAGCGGCGTTTTTTTATGTGGCGGCAAGCTTACTTGTCGTTTTTCTTTTTCAACTGGTCGCGCTGCTGCACGTATTCCTGGTAGCTGGTTTGATTGCGCTTGCGGCAGGCATTGCGGTCGTCAAAATTATTGAGGCTGTTGCAATACTCGCCGATCTTGTCCCGGTTTGCGTCATACAGTACTTCACAGCCAGTGATGGCCAGCAAGAAGGGAATGATCAGATATTTCATTGCTACTCTCATGGATAGGGACGGATTGCGCGAAAAAACACCAGATTGCCCACTGGATAAGCGGGCAGCTTTATCTTAACGCGATCTTGCCGAGAAGTACAAGCGCTCGGTATTACTTAATGGAAAGGATTCGCCTGCCTGCGCGCCCCAACGCATGCTATGTTGGAAGTTGCTCCCACCAGCCTCGTGCCAGACATGCCGCCCATTGCACCCGCCCCCTGCGGCCCATTGCAGCCCCCATTCGACGCCTTGCTGCATGACGTCTGCGCCAGCCTGGCTGCGCAAGCCGGTCACTTGTTGGACGGCATATACCTGTACGGCAGCATTGCCCGCGGCGACGCCACGCCGGGCATATCCGACCTCGACCTGACCCTGGTGCTGCGCCAGCCGCCCACGCCGCCGCAGTGGGAAACGCTGGAAGCGCTGCGCCTGGCCCTGCAGGCGCGCCACCGGGAAGTGGTCAAGATCGATTTCGACATCGGCCACCGGGCCCAGGCGCTGGCGCCCGAGCACCTGTACAGCTGGGGTTACTGGCTCAAGCACCAGTGCCGCTGCCTGTGGGGCGATGACCTGGCGCCGCACTTCGCGCCATTCTCTCCCTCGCGCGCCATCGCCCTGGCCGTGAATGGCGACTTTGCCCGCGTGCTGAACGACTATGCGCGGCGCCTCGATGACGAACGCGACCCCGCCGCCATCGTCCGCCTGCAGCGCGAAGCGTCGCGCAAGCTGATCCGTTCCTGCAACCTGCTGCGCCAGGATGGCGATCCCGGCTGGCCCGCCAGCTTGGACGAGCATGCCGCGCTGTTGCTGCGGCACGCTCCCGCCATGCAGGCGCAAATAGATTATTTCCTTGCCCAGGCCAAGCCCGGCGCCGCGCCAGCCAGCGGTTTTACGCCAGCCTTGCGCCAGTTCACGCGGTGGCTGGCGCGGCAACAGGCGAGCTAGACGCTTGCTTCCTCGTTCAACAGCGGATTGCCGGCCGCAAACGCCGCCAGGTGTTCGAGCAAGACGCGCACGCGGGCCGGCAGGTAGCGCCGCTGCGTCCACACGGCATACACGTGGCGCGGCTGCGGCATCCAGTCGGGCAGCACGCGCACCAGGCTGCCCCGGGCCACCTCGTCGCGGCACTGCAGCAGCGGACACAGCAGGATACCGATGCCCGCGTCTGCCATTTCCACGGCCAGGCGCATTTCATTGACGCGCAGGCGCGCCCGCGGTTCGATCACCATTTCGGCACCGTCGCCGGGCCGCCGCAAGCGCCACGAGCGCAGCGGCTCGGCCACGATCAGCTCGTGCTGTTCCAGTTCCTGCAAGTCGCGCGGCACGCCGGCGCGCGCCAGGTAGGCGGGCGCGGCCACCATCACCAGCGCAGCGCTGCCCAGGCGCCGCTGCATCAGCGAGGAATCGTCGAGCGCGCCCACGCGGATGGCCAGATCCGCCCCGCTGCCGACCAGGTCTTGCAGCAGGTTCGACAATTCCAGCTCCAGGCGGATGTCCGGGTATTTCTGCATGAAGCTGACCCAGGCCGGCGTCAGCAAGCCGCTGGCGAAGTTCACGGGCGCCAGCACGCGGATGCTGCCCGAGACGGCCGACAGGCTGGCGTCGAGCTGCTGCGTCGCCTGCCGCAGCGCGTGCACGAGGGGACGGCACTGCTCGTAGTATTGCCAGCCTTCCGCCGTCGGCTGCAGGCGGCGCGCGCTACGGTTGAGCAAGCGGTAACCGAGCTGGCTTTCCAGCTTTTGCAGCCTGCGCGTGACGGTGGCGGCGGGCAAATCCTCCTTGACGGCCGCCGCATGCAGGCTGCCTGCCTCGACAATGGCGACAAATAAGGCTAAATCATCGAGCATGATTGCATTTTCGGAATTTGAAATTAAAAATATGGCTCTAGTATAGATTGCTGCAAGTCGTTACGCTGCCTATTCTTACCATTTTGAAAGTACCCCATGTCCGAAGCCCTGCGCTTGCGCTGCGTATTTGCCTTCCTGATGTCGCTGGTCATGACCTTGCTGATGAGCGCCTGGGTCACCTGGCTCAATATCGGCCTGCAAGCCGACTTCCTGCCCCGCTGGCGCCATGCCTTCTTCGCCGCCTGGCCCGTGGCCTTCTGCGCCGTGATGCTGTTCGCGCCCCGCGTGCAACTGCTCAGCCGCAGCATCGTAAGCCGGCTCGCCGGCCGCCCTTAACCGGCAGTCGGCCACCGGCAGTATCACTCGGTCACTCCCGCCCACGGCCGCCCTGATCCGGGCTATGCTATGGCCTTCCTTGTTTTCACAGCGGAATGCCGATGCTCGATCATGTCTCTCTCACCGTCAGCGACCTGGCACGCGCCGAACGCTTCTATGACGCCATCTTCGTCGCGCTGGACGTGCCCAAGGTTGGCAGCGACCATGCCAACGCGTGGATAGGCTACGGCGAGCGCAGCGATGCGGAACATCCCGAGCGCAGCTACTTTTCCGTGCGCCTGGGCACGAAGCCCGACGACGCGCCGCGTCGCCATTGCTGCTTCAAAGCTCCCTCGCGCGCGGCCGTGGAAGCGTTCTGGCATGCGGGGCTGGCGCATGGCGGCATCGACCAGGGCGCGCCCGGCCTGCGCCACTATCACGCCAGCTATTACGCGGCCTTTCTGTTCGATCCGGACGGCAACCGCATCGAAGCCGTCTGCCATCGCGCCGACGCCGGCTGACAGGACGGGAAATCCCCCTCTGTTCGGCATTTCCACTTCGTGACGATTTGCCTATAATGGCTGCCAAGCCATACCGGTCCCCGGTCCGTGCACCAAGAAGGAGTTTCATGCATCATCTATTCGTCGCACGCCCCGCGCGCACCATGCTCCTCTCCAGCGCCGGCTTGCTGCTGGCAGGCTGCTCCCTGTTGCCATCGACCCCGGTCATGCCCGGCGTGCCGGCCACGGCCGCCCTGCCCGACGCCAGCATCGCCTACACCGTGAGCGGCCAGGGCGGCTTGCCCGTGGTCTTCCAGTCGGCCATGGGCGACGCCAAGGATGTGTGGGCCACGGTGGTGCCCGAAGTGGCCAGACAGCACCGCGTGCTCGTGTACGACCGTCCCGGCTACGGCGACAGCAAAAAAACCACCACGCCGCGCGACCCGTGCACCATCGCGGCGCAGCAGCGTGCCCTGCTGGCCCAAGCGGGCTTGACGCCGCCGTATGTGCTGGTCGGCCATGGCTTGGGCGGGCTGTACCAGTATGTGTATGCGAAGCTGTACCCGCAGGACGTGGCCGGCCTGGTCTTGCTCGATCCCACGCACCCGCAGCAATGGAACCGCCTGCAGACGGACGCCTCGACCTACGCCATGCTCGTGAAGACGCGGCGCAAGCTGATGTTCAATAGTGTGGAATCGGCCGAATTCGATGCCCAGACACAATGCCTGCAACATGTGGACATGGCCAGCCCGCTGCGCGTGCCCGCCATGCTGCTGGTGCGCGACAAGTTCGGCATCGAGGAAATGGGCTCATTTGAAAACGTGGTGCGGGCCCAGGAAAAGGATTGGCAGCGTCTGTCCGGCGCGCCAGCCATCGAGCGCATCACGGGCGCCGGCTACTACATCCAGAAGGACAACCCCGTCATCGTCAACGAGGCCATCAAGATGGTGGCAAAGAAGAAATAAAAAAAGGGCAGAGAAATCTGCCCTTTTGCATTCAGCGCGCATCAATCAGCTATTGAAACCCTTGCCCTCGCCCGCCAGTTTCACCAGCAGGGGCGCCGGCGTCCACGCTTCGCCGTGGCGGCCTTTGGCATAGCCGGCAATCGTATCGAGCACGTTCGGCAAGCCGACCGTGTCCGCGTAGAACATGGGGCCGCCGCGGAACAGCGGGAAGCCGTAGCCCGTCAAGTACACCATGTCGATGTCCGACGCGCGCAGGGCGATGCCCTCTTCGAGGATGCGCGCGCCTTCATTGACCAGCGCATATACGAGCCGTTCGACGATTTCCTGGTCGCTGATCTTGCGCCGCGCCACGCCGATGTCGGCGGAGTGCTGGACTATCATGGCGTTGACCTGCTCCGACGGATACGCCTTGCGGTCGCCCGGCTTGTAGTCGTACCAGCCGGCGCCCGTCTTCTGGCCGTAACGCCCCAGTTCGCACAGCAAATCTGCCGTCTTCGAATACGTCACTTCCGGTTTTTCCACGTAGCGGCGCTTGCGGATGGCCCAGCCGATGTCGTTGCCGGCCAGGTCGCCCATGCGGAACGGGCCCATGGCGAAGCCGAATTTCTCGACCGCCTTGTCGACCTGTTCCGGCAGGCAGCCTTCTTCCAGCAGGAAACCGGCTTGGCGGCTGTATTGCTCGATCATGCGGTTGCCGATGAAGCCGTCGCACACGCCCGACACGACGCCCGTCTTCTTCAGCTTTTTCGACAGCGCCAGCGCGGTGGCCAGCACGTCTTTGCCTGTTTCCTTGCCACGGACGATTTCCAGCAGCTTCATGACGTTGGCCGGGCTGAAGAAATGCGTGCCGATCACGTCTTGCGGGCGTTGGGTGAACGCGGCGATCTTGTCCAGGTCCAGTGTCGAGGTGTTCGAGGCGAGGATGGCGCCCGGCTTCATGACGGCGTCGAGCTGTTTGAACACGGCCTCCTTGACGCCCAGCTCCTCGAAGACGGCTTCGATGACGATGTCCGCTTGCGCGATATCGGCATAGGCCAACGTGCCGGAAACGAGCGCGATGCGCTGCTCGGCCTTCTCTTGCGTCAGCTTGCCCTTCTTGACCGTGTTCTCGTAATTCTTGCGGATGGTGGCCAGGCCCTTGTCCAGCGCTTCCTGCTTCGTTTCCAGCAGGGTCACGGGAATGCCCGCGTTGGCGAAATTCATGGCGATGCCGCCGCCCATGGTGCCGGCGCCGACGATGGCCGCGCTGGCGATGCTGCGCACGGGCGTGTCGGACGGTACGTCGGGCACCTTGCTGGCGACGCGCTCGGCAAAGAAGGCGTGGCGCAAGGCTTTCGATTCAGGCGACTGCACCAGCTGCATGAACAGTTCACGCTCGTACTTCAAGCCATCGTCGAATTTCATCGTCACGGCGGCCGCCACGGCATCGACGCATTTCAGCGGTGCGGGGAACGGGCCGGACATGGCTTTCACGGTATTGCGCGAAAACTGCAGGAACGCTTCGTGGTTCGGGTAGTCGACCTTGCGCTCGCGCACTTTCGGCAGCGGGCGCACGTCGGCCACTTTCGTGGCGAAGGCGACGGCGGCGGCCAGCAGGTCGGCGCCGGGTGCGATGACTTCATCGAACAGGGCCGTGCCGGCCAGTTTCTCGGACGCCACGGGCGTGCCGGAGACGATCATGTTGAGGGCCATTTCCAGGCCCAGCACACGCGGCAGGCGCTGCGTGCCGCCCGCTCCCGGCAAGATGCCGAGCTTGACTTCAGGCAAGGCCATCTGCGCGCCCGGCGCGGCCACGCGGTAGTTGCAGCCCAGCGCCAGCTCCAGGCCGCCACCCATGCAGACGCTGTGGATGGCCGCCACGACAGGCTTGGTCGACTGTTCGACCACGTTGATCAGGGTGTGCAGAGTCGGTTCCGTGAGCGCCTTGGGCGAATTGAATTCCTTGATATCGGCGCCGCCCGAAAAGGCCTTGCCGGCGCCCGTGATGACGATGGCTTTAACGGCCTCGTCCGCCAGCGCCTGGCGGATGCCGGCCACGGCGGCAGTGCGCGTCGCCAGGCCCAGGCCATTGACGGGCGGATTAGTCAGGGTAATGACGGCAACGGCGCCGTTCACTTGATATTCAGCACTCATGTCTCTTCCTTATTGGTTTTACTCAACATATGAGGTGGTTGCAAGGGATGAAGCTGCACTATACCGCATAAAAGAACGCTCGTATTATTTTTGTCGCGTGCGCCCGGGCGCCAGCATGGTACGCCATGGTACAACATCGTTTATGAAAAGATTCTGCTGCAATCGGCCGGCGCCAGTAGAAGCTATCACTTGCATATTCATTTAAATAATAAAACTACAATAATAATAACGGCGTTTTATTATGCGAAAGAATGCGTTTGTTATATGCCGGCAAGGGCCAATTACGACAGTTTTTACATTATTTATTCCCGCCCCTTGTTTTTCGCCATATGCTGAGGAATAATAAAATTGTTGATTCAAATCAATACTCTACAATTTATCCACTATAAGGCACACCGCAGGGCAAACATGCGCGGCCGTTCATCGCGCACATTCTCACCGATTGTCACCCGATATCGACCGAGGCAATAACATCGCTGCCTTATATGGATAGCAGAAAAAATAATAACAGCAGCCTTATCGCTCCCCTTCCTCTTCTCACACCGAAGGAAATATGATGGACGCAGCCAGCCATGTCAGCCACTCCCAGGATCTGGACTTACAAGCGATAAATACTGCATTAAACCGTGTCCAGGCCGTCATCGAGTTTGAACTCGATGGCACCATCCTGCATGCGAATGATAATTTCCTGCGCGTCGTCGGCTATACCCTGGCCGAAGTGCAAGGCAAGCACCATGCCATCTTC
This sequence comes from Janthinobacterium rivuli, assembly GCF_009208735.1. Lineage (GTDB taxonomy): Bacteria > Pseudomonadota > Gammaproteobacteria > Burkholderiales > Burkholderiaceae_D > Janthinobacterium. The sequence goes on from NZ_WFLJ01000005.1 coordinate 230,946, forward strand.
TGCGACCCCGAATATGTGAAAACGGCCGAATACGCCGACTTCTGGGCCAGACTGGGCCGTGGCGAGTTCGACCAGGGCGAATACAATCGCCGCGCCAGGGATGGTCGCGAAGTGTGGATCAACGCTTCCTACAACCCCATCCTCGACGCGGATGGCAAGCCGTATAAAGTCATCAAGTTTGCCACCGACATCACCGCCAGCAAGCGCCGCAATGCCGATTACGAAGGCAAGATCGACGCCATCAGCAAGGCCCAGGCCGTGATCGAGTTCCGCCTCGACGGCACCATCCTCGACGCCAACGACAATTTCCTCAAGTCCGTCGGCTACACGCTCGACGAGATCAAGGGCAAGCACCACCGCATGTTTTGCCTGCCCGACTACGCCAACAGCGAGGAGTACGCGCAGTTCTGGCACAAGCTGGGGCAAGGCCAGTTCGACGCGGGCGAATACAAGCGCGTCACCAAGGATGGCCGCGAAATCTGGCTCAATGCCTCGTACAACCCCATTTTCGACGCGGAAGGCCGGCCCTTCAAGGTGGTCAAGTTCGCCAGCGACGTGACGGCCCTGAAAAAGCGCAACGCCGAATACGAAGGCAAGGTCAGCGCCATCGGCAAGGCGCAGGCCGTGATCGAGTTCGACATGCAGGGCAAGGTGCTCGATGCGAACGACAATTTCCTCGCCGTCATGGACTATGACTTGAGCGACATCCAGGGCGAGCACCACCGCATGTTCTGCGAGGCCGAGTATGCGGGCAGCGCCGAGTACAAGAAATTCTGGCAAAAGCTCAACCGGGGCGAATTCGACGCGGGCCGCTACAAGCGCCTGGGCAACCATGGCAAGGTGGTGTGGATACAGGCCACCTACAACCCCATCCTGGACCTCAACGGCAAGCCGTACAAGGTGGTCAAGTTCGCCATCGACATCACGGACCAGGTGAACCTGGAAAACAGCATCCAGTCCAAGGCCGCCAACGACAGCCGCAAGGTCAATGCCCTGCTCGACTCGGTGGCGCGCGCGGCGCAAGGCGACCTGACGTGCAAGATCGTGCCCGAGGGCGACGAGCCGATCGACCTGCTGGCGGGCGGCATCAGCAAGATGATCGGCGACTTGCGCGGCGTGATCGGCAACGTGGTGTCGGCCGCCAACGGCTTCGCCGACGCCTCGCACGCGATCGCCGAACGGGCCACGGGCGTGGCCGTGGGCACGCAGGCGCTGGGCGCCACGGTGGAAGAAATGAACGCCTCCATCGACGGCTTGACCTTTTCCATCAATTCCATCGCGGAAAACACCTCGAACGCCGACTTCCTGGCGAAAGCCACGCAGCAGGAAGCGGAAGCGGGCGCGCGCGCCGTCGCCAAGTCGATCGAGGCGATGGACTTGATCAACCGCTCCTCGGAAGACATCGGCGAAATCGTCAAGGTCATCAGCGAAATCGCCAACCAGACGAACATGCTGGCCTTCAATGCGGCCATCGAGGCGGCACGCGCGGGCGAGCACGGCCTGGGCTTTTCCGTCGTCGCCGACGAGGTGCGCAAGCTGGCCGAGCGCTCCTCGCAAGCGACCAAGGAAATTTCCAAGCTGATCAACGAATCCGTCAAGCGCGTCTCGACGGGCAGCGAAATCTCCCGCCAGGCCAGCGACGCCTTCGACAAGATCGTCTCGGGCGTGGCGAAGACCACCCTGGCCATCTCCGATATCTCGAAGGCGGCCAACGAGCAGCTGCTGACGGCCCGCGAAGTGTCGACGGCCATCCAGTACATCGCCGAGGAAACGGAAAAGTCGGCCGCCAACTGCGACAGCATCGCCCGCTCGACGGATGGCTTGAACGAGCGCGCAGGCAGCCTGAACCAGACTGTCTCCGGCTTCGTGGTGTAGGCCATGAACCATGCGGCCACCTTGACGCCCGAGGTGCTGACGACCCTGATCGCGCTGGTGCGCCAGCATACGGGCATCGCCATGACGGCGCGCAAGAGCGTCTTGCTGGAGCGGCGCTTGCAGCCACGGCTGCAGGCGCTGTCCCTGCACAGCTACCAGGCCTACCTGGAGCGCGTGGCCAGCGACCGCGACGAGGTGGCCCATTTCATCGACCTGGTGACCACCAACGACACCCTGTTCTTCCGCACGCCGTCCATCTGGGATTACTTCCGCGACCGCTACCTGCCCACCTGGACCCGCGCCCATCCGGACGGCTGCCTGGCCATCTGGTCGGCGGCCGCGGCCAGTGGAGAAGAACTGTATTCGATCGCCATGCTGTGCGAGCAATTCAAGCTGCAGGCGCCCGCTTTCCGCTACCAGATCCTGGCCAGCGACATTTCGCAGCAGATCCTCGGTGCGGCGCGGGCCGGCCAGTACAGCGGCCGCTCCGTCGAGCGCATCCGCCTGTCGCACCCGGACTTGCTGCGCAAATATTTCACACCCGCGCCGTATGGCGTCAAGGTCAACGAGGAATTGCGCCAGCACGTCAGCTTTGCCCAGCACAACCTGCTCGACGCGCTGCGCCCGGCCCAGCGCTTCGACCTGGTCTTCCTGCGCAACGTGCTCATTTATTTCGACGCCGAGCACCAGGAAACCGTGCTGCGCCAGGCACGCCTGAGCCTCAAGGACGAGGGCCGGCTGATCCTGGGCGAATCGGAAACCATCGCGCGCCTCAGCACCGGCTACCAATTCGAGTTTCCCATGATTTATAAGGCGGGTACCGCATGAGCATCATCATCGAGCATGGCCTGCCGCTGCAACATGTCGGCATGGGGCAACTCAGCGTGGGCTCGCATGGCGAGCAGTTGCAAGCCTTGCTCGGCTCCTGCATCGGCATCGGCTTCCTCTGGAAGAACGGTCCCTGCTGCGGCCTGGCCCACTGCCTGCTGCCGGAAGCGCCCGACGCCGACAGCGCGCCTGGCATCCCGAATGCACGCTATGTGAGCCAGGCCGTGCCCTCGCTGCTGCGCCTGATGGGCGTGCGCCAGGCCGATTACCCCGACATCGACGTGGTGCTGGCGGGCGGCGCCAGCATGTTTGGCCCCCCGAATGGCCATGGGCGCCTGCAGGTGGGCCGGCAAAACGCGCAAGCGGCGCAAAAATACCTGGACCAGTGCGGCTTGCGCGTCAGCTTTTGCGCGCTGGGCGGCCGTCACGGGCGCCAGTTGCTGATCGATTGCGCCAAGCACAGCTATGTCGTCACCGATGTGGTGGCGCCACCCGATTTGATTCCACGCAAGGAAGGCCTCTATGGATATGCATGAAGAAGGCGCCAGCGACACGGCCACCGAACTGTTCGGCTCCTTCCACCTGGGCGACGATGAATTCGCCCTGCCCGCCAGTTGCATCCGCGAAGTCGTCAATTACCCCGCCAAAGTCACCGCCCTGCCCCTGTCGCCCGCGTATCTGGAAGGCATGTTCACCTTGCGCGGCAGCGTCATTCCGGTGGTCAACCTCGGGCGGCTGTTCCGCGCCGATGCGCCGCGCGCCGTGGCCACGGACAAGATCGCCATCCTCGACTTCCAGCACGTGCTGATCGGCATCGTCTTCCAGGACACGGGCGAAATCCTGCGCGTGCCCGCCAGCGCCCGCAGCGCCCTGCAGTATGCGGCCGGCGACAGCCACGCCGTCATCGCCGGCACGATCCTGCTCGATGGCGGCGCGCGCCTGCTGCAGGTGCTCGACCCGCACGCCCTGCTGCGCATCGAAAACGTGCCCCACGTGCTGGCCCTGCGGGCGACGGGCGCCAAACTGAGCACGGCCCGCTACCATGCGCAAAGCGAACGCCGGCAGTGCGTCAGTTTCCATGCGGCCGGCGCCACGTTTGCCTTCGAAATGCTGGCCATTCAGGAAATCATCCGGGTGCCTGAACTGCACAGCTCCCTGCTGAATAGCGAACTGTGCCTGGGGCGCATGCATTTCCGCGGCAGCCAGGTGGCCGTCGTCGACTTCGGCGCCCTGCTGCAGGCGGCCAGGTCCGGCAAGCAGGCGACCGGCGAGCAGCGCGTCATCGTCGTGCGCCTCGATGACACGAGCGTGGGCTTCCTCGTCGACTCCGTCGACAGCATCGTGCATTTCTTTGGCGACGAAGTGTTGCCGATTCCCCTGCTGAGCAAGGCGCGCGCCGCCATGTTTGCCGGCTGCATCACGAAAGAAGGCCTGGGCGATATCATTTTCCTCGACCACAAGGGCATCCTGTCGCAGGCCGAGATCGTCGAGATGCGCGACGGCCACAAGCGCCTGTATCCGGCCGACACGGAAACGGCCAGTGCCGCCACGCGCCAGACGCAACGCCGCGTCTACATCACGTTTACGGTGGAAACCCGCTTCGCCGTGGAAATCGGGCAAGTACGCGAAATCATCGATTTCAGCGGCGCCATCACCACGCCGCCGGGCATGCCGGCCTGCATGCGCGGCATGCTGAATTTACGCCAGCAAATGATCAGCATCATCGACTTGCGCCAGTTGTATGCGATGGAACCCCTGGCGGACGCCAGCGCGGGCAAGATCCTGATCGTGGAACGGGGCGCCGAGCGCTACGGCTTCCTCGTCGACCATGTCGACAACATCATGACGATTTCCGACAGCCAGCGCTTTGCGGCGCCGCAAATCATCCGCACGGGAGCGCATGACGACTTGCGCAGCGAAATGGATGAAATGATCGATATCGGCACGGAGGCGCAGCGCCAGACCCTGTCCGTGTTCCAGTGCGATCATTTGCTGGAAAAGCTGGGGTCGGCGCTGCCGCAAGCGGCCTAGGCTGGTCTACATGCCCGGCAGCTGGTGCCCCTTGAACTGCTCGCGCAGCTTGTTCTTCTGGATCTTGCCCGTCGCGCCCATGGGCAAGGCGTCGATGAACAGCACGTCGTCCGGCGTCCACCACTTGGCGATCTTGCCCTCGAAGAACTGCAGCAAGGCGTCGCGCGTGACCGTCATGCCGGGACGCAACACCACGACGAGCACGGGCCGTTCATCCCATTTCGGGTGGAACACGCCGATACAGGCCGCCTGCAGCACGGCCGGGTGGGCCATGGCCAGGTTTTCCAGGTCGATGGTGCCGATCCACTCGCCGCCCGACTTGATCACATCCTTGCTGCGGTCCGTGATCTGCATGTAACCGTCGGCGTCGATGGTGGCCACGTCGCCCGTGGGGAACCAGCCATCCTGCAGCACCTCGCCGCCCTCGTTCTTGTAGTACGACGAGATGATCCACGGCCCTTTCACCAGCAGATGGCCGTAGGCGACGCCATCCCACGGCAATTCCTTGCCGTCGTCGTCGACGATCTTCATGTCCACGCCGTAGATGGCATGGCCCTGCTTTTGCAGTATCTTGCGCTGCTCGTCCTTCGGCAAGTCCAGGTGCTTGGTTTGCAAGCCGCCGGCCGTGCCCAGCGGCGACATTTCCGTCATGCCCCAGGCGTGGATGACCTCGATGTCGAACTTGTCGATCAGGGTATCCATCATGGCGGGCGGGCACGCGGCGCCGCCGATCACCGTGCGGCGGAAGGTGGAAAACTGCAAGTTGTTCTGCAAGGCATGGTTCAGCAGGCCCAGCCAGACGGTGGGCACGCCGGCCGAGAACGTCACTTTTTCCGCCTCGAACAGCTCGTACAGCGACTTGCCGTCCAGCGCCGCGCCGGGAAACACCATGCGCGCGCCGGACAGGGGCACGGAGTACGGCAAGCCCCAGGCGTTCACGTGGAACATGGGCACGACGGGCAGCACGGTGTCCGAAGCGCGCACGTTCAGGGCGCTGGGCATGGCCGACGCGTACGCGTGCAGCACGGTCGAGCGGTGCGAATACAGGGCGCCCTTCGGATTGCCCGTCGTGCCCGACGTATAGCACAGGGTGGCGGCCGCATTTTCATCGAACAGGGGCCAGGCGTAATCGTCGGAATGCGTGGCGATCAAGTCTTCATAGCACAGCAGGTCGGGGATGCTGCTGCTGGCGGGCATGCGCTCGCGGTCGCACATCAGGACGAAATGGCGCACGAAGGTGCAGTCGGCGGCGATTTTCTCCACCACGGGCAGGAAAGTCAGATCGAACAGCAAGACCTGGTCTTCGGCATGGTTCGAGATGTAGGCGATCTGGTCGGGAAATAGGCGCGGATTGATGGTGTGCAGCACGGCGCCCGAGCCGGACACGGCGTAATATGCTTCCAGGTGGCGGTAGCCATTCCAGGCCAGGGTGGCGACCCGGTCGCCCATGCCCACGCCGAGGCCATGCAAGGCGTTCGCCAGGCGGCGCGCGCGCTGGTGGCAATCGCGGTAGGTGTAGCGGTGCATATCGCCTTCCACGCGCCGCGAAATGATTTCGCTGCCCCCATAATGACGCGCTGCAAACTCGATAATGCTGGAAATCAGCAGGGGCTGATTCATCATCTGGCCCATCACTGGACTCAAGGGGAATGCCGACATCGTGTCTCCTGGTTTGGATACTCGGTTATTGTTGGAATTGACAGACTTTCCTTAGTTTCGTACGGTCGTGCGGAAATCGTCAACGGATTTCGATATTGCATTGCAGCATGGAATTTTTGATTCCGTTTTTTAAGCGCCCGGCGCCGCGCCACGCGCCTGGTCGCCGTGCGGTAAAATCGCCTTCCAGGCTGGCGCACCTTGCCGGTCCATTTTTTGAATGGAATTGCCATCACCGCTCATACCTTACCACTGGATAACGCCTTCGCGGCCTTGCCGCCCGCGTTCTATACGCGCTTGATGCCCACGCCCCTGCCCGCCCCGTATTTCGTGGCCGCCAGCGCGCAGGCAGCGAGCCTGGTCGGCCTCGATGCCGCGCGCCTGGCGCAAGCCGATTACGTCGAGCTGCTGAGCGGCAATACGGTTGCCGAGCGCTCCCTGCCCCTGTCGGCCGTGTATTCGGGCCACCAGTTCGGCGTCTGGGCCGGCCAGCTGGGCGATGGCCGCGCCATCTTGCTGGGCGATATCGCCACCGAACACGGTCCGATGGAGCTGCAGCTGAAAGGCGCCGGCGCCACGCCGTATTCGCGCATGGGCGACGGGCGCGCCGTGCTGCGCTCGTCCATCCGCGAATTCCTGTGCTCGGAAGCCATGGCGGCGCTGGGCATTCCCACCTCGCGCGCGCTGTCCATCATGGGTTCGCAGCAAGGCATCATGCGCGAAACGGTGGAAACGGCCGCCGTGGTGACGCGCATGGCACCCACTTTCGTGCGCTTCGGCTCGTTCGAACACTGGTTTTACCGCAAGAAGCCGGACGAGCTGAAAATCCTGGCCGATTACGTCATCGACGGCTTTTATCCCCATTTGCGCGCCGCATCCAATCCCTATCAAGCCTTGCTGGCCGAAGTGTGCGTGCGCACGGCGCACATGATTGCGCAGTGGCAAGCCGTGGGCTTCATGCATGGCGTGATGAACACGGACAATATGTCGATCCTGGGCCTGACGCTCGATTACGGCCCCTTCGGCTTCATGGAAGCGTTCGACGCCGAGCACATCTGCAACCATACGGACCAGCAGGGCCGCTATTCGTATTCCAACCAGCCCCAGGTGGGTCACTGGAACTGCTATGCGCTGGGCCAGGCCCTGCTGCCGCTGATCGGCGAAGTGGAACTGGCGCAGGCGGCGCTGGACAGCTACCAGCCCGCGTTTGCGGACAAGATGAATGCCTTGCTGCGCGCCAAGCTGGGCTTGCAAACGAGCGAGGACGACGACACGGCGCTGTTCGACAGCATGTTTGCGCTGATGCAGGCCAATCACGTGGATTTCACCAACTTCTTCCGCGCGCTGGCGACCTTGCAGGTGGCTGCTCCCGAGCATGACACGGCGCTGCGCGACATGTTCATCGACCGCCCCGCCTTCGATACGTGGGCGGCACAATACCGCGCGCGCCTGCTGCAGGAGCACAGCGTCGATGCCGAGCGCCAGGCGGCGATGAACCGGGTCAATCCGAAATACGTGCTGCGCAACTACCTGGCGCAAGTAGCCATCGAAAAAGCCCAGCAGCAGGATTACACGGAAGTGGCGACATTGCTGGACGTTTTGCAAAAGCCATTTGACGAACAGCCCGAACACCAGCACTATGCGGCCCTGCCGCCCGACTGGGCCAGCCACCTTGAAGTCAGCTGCTCATCCTAAGGAGTCATTATGACCACCAATAAAGTCAAGAAAACCGACGCCGAATGGCGTGCCATGCTCGACTCGATGCAATACGAAGTCACGCGCCACGCGGCCACGGAACGGGCCTTCACGGGCAAGTTCTGGGACCACCATGAACACGGCGTCTACACCTGCGTCTGCTGCAACACGCCACTATTTGCCTCGGACACGAAGTTCGATTCGGGCTGCGGCTGGCCCAGCTATTTCCAGGCGCTCGACCCGGCGAATGTCACGGAAATCGTCGACCGCAGCCACGGCATGGTGCGCACGGAAATCGTCTGCGCCGTCTGCGACGCCCATTTGGGCCACGTCTTCCCGGACGGCCCGCCGCCGACCGGCTTGCGCTATTGCATCAATTCGGCCTCGCTGCGCTTCGACCCGCAGCCGTGATGCTGGCAATGGCTTGGGACTTGCTCCTAAGCCATTCCTAAGATGATTTTAATAAGACCAGTGTAAAGTCTCGCCATGAAATTTCTATTCGACCTCTTCCCCCTGATCGCCTTCTTCGCCGCCTTTAAACTGGGCGGCATGTATGAAGCGGCCACGCACGATTTCGTGCAGCAATATTTGTCCGGCTTCGTGTCTGGCGGCCTGATCAAGGCCGACCAGGCGCCGTGGATACTCGCCACCCTCGTCGGCATCGTCGCCACGGCTTGCCAGGTCAGCTATCTGCTGCTGCGCGGACGCAAGGTCGACGGCATGCTGTGGCTGTCGCTGTTCATCTTTGTCGTGTTCGGCGGCGCCAGCATCTACCTGCATGACGATTTCTTCCTGAAATGGAAGCCGACCCTGATCTACTGGCTGTCCGGCCTGGCCCTGTTGATCGCCCATGTGGGATTCAAGAAAAACCTGATCCGCAAGACCATGGAAGCGCAAGTGCAATTGCCGGACGCCGTCTGGAACCAGCTGCTGGCCGCGTGGATCATTTTCTTTGGCGCCATCGGCGCGCTGAACCTGTTCGTCGCCTTCGTGCTGTACAAGGGCGACATGGCAGCCTGGGTCAGTTTCAAGGCGTTTGGCGCGACGGGCATCTTCTTTGCCTTCATCGTGGCGCAAACCCTGTTCCTCGCCAAACATATCAAGGAAGACGCATGATGAGCACCACCACCGAGAATACTTCGCCGGAAACGCGCATGCAGCGCATTCGTACCCGCCTGGAAACAGCCCTTTCCCCTCTGGAATGCGTGCTGGAAGACGACTCGGCGCGCCACCGGGGCCATGCGGGCGCCGCCTCGGGCGGAGGCCATTACAATCTGCGCATTATTTCTAGTCAATTTGAGGGGCTCAGACTCGTCATGCGCCATCGACTGGTGTATGATTCCGTGCACGATATGATGCATAATGAGATACATGCATTGGCGATTGTGGCATTGGCGCCGTCCGAGGTAGCATAAGGATGGCGTTTTTGGCGTACCCGAGCCATGTTATAGATTTCTTTCCATGCGTTTTTTACGAAACTTTCCCTAACAGGATTTAATAATGACTTTTAAGCCAGCCCGCTTGCTGATCGCACTACTCGCCGTTGTCGCGGTACCTGTTTTTGCGCAAAATGTTGCCGTTGTTAATGGCAAGCCTATCCCATCGTCGCGCGTTGATGCAGTCGTCAAGCAAGTCGTCGCCCAAGGCCAGCAACCGGATTCGCCGCAACTGCGCGAAATGATCAAGAAAGACTTGATCGGCCGTGAAGTGCTGATGCAAGAAGCGGAAAACAAAGGTTTCGGTAAAGATGCAGCCGTCAAGCAGCAAATCGAGAACGCACGCCAGGCCATCGTCATCAACGCCCTGGTCGGCGATTACCTGAAAAAGAACCCTGTCAACGACGCTGAAATCAAGGCGGAATACGACAAGTTCGTGGCCCAGACCGGCGACAAGGAATACCATGTGCGCCACATCCTGGTCGCCACCGAAGCGGAAGCGAAAGACATCATCGCCAAGCTGAAAGGCGGCGCCAAGTTCGAAGACCTGGCCAAGCAATCGAAAGATGCCGGCTCGGCCGACAACGGCGGCGACCTGGACTGGGCAGCACCATCGTCCTTCCCGAAAGTGTTCTCCGACGCCTTCGTGAAACTGCAAAAAGGCCAGGTCACCGACACCCCGGTGCAAACGCCTAACGGTTTCCACGTGATCAAGCTGGACGACACCCGCGCGGCAAAACTGCCAACCCTGGAAGAAGTCAAACCACAGATCGCCGAAGCGCTGCAGCAAAAGAAACTGCAAGCGTATCAGGAAGAAATGATCAAAAAAGCGAAAGTTCAGTAAGAACTGACCTCCCCGGCGCCCTTTTCGGCGCCGGTCGTGTATTCTGCGCCTGAATGCGCACTGCACGGCAGACGCAAACTTTTTGTATATCTATTAGGAATGAACATGATTTTGAAGCCAGCCCGCCTGATCTTAGCCCTGGTCGCCGTCGTCGCGATCCCTGCGTTCGCGCAAAACGTGGCCACCGTGAATGGCAAGGCCATCCCATCGTCGCGTGTCGACCAGGTCGTCAAGCAAGTCGTCGCCCAAGGCAAGCAAGCCGATTCGCCGCAACTGCGCGAAGCCATCAAGAAAGACCTGATCGGCCGCGAAGTGCTGATCCAGGAAGCCGACAAGCAAGGCTACGGCACGCGTCCGGAAGTCAAGTCGCAGATCGACAATGCCCGTCAAAGCATCATCATCAACGCCCTGCTGGCCGACTACGTGAAGAAAAACCCTGTCAAGGACGCTGAAATCAAGGCCGAGTACGACAAGTTCAAGGCGCAAGCCGGCGACAAGGAATACCATGCACGCCACATCCTGGTGGCCACCGAAGCGGAAGCGAAAGACATCATCGCCAAGCTGAAAGGCGGCGCCAAGTTCGAAGAACTGGCAAAAGTATCGAAAGACGGTTCGGCAGCCAATGGCGGCGACCTGGACTGGGCTAGCCCTGCTTCCTACGTGAAGCCATTCTCCGACGCCATGGTGGCCCTGAAACCAGGCCAAGTCACGCAAACGCCAGTGCAATCGCAATTCGGCTTCCACGTGATCAAGCTGGAAGAAACCCGTCCGACGAAGTTGCCGGCACTGGAAGAAGTCAAGGGCCAGGTGGCCGAGTCGCTGCAACAGAAGAAACTCGCCGCCTACCGCGACGAACTGATGAAGAAAGCCAAAATCCAGTAAAAACGCCTGATCTAAGCTACTGCGCGTCGCGCTTTGCGGCCTGCGATGCTCACCGTACTATCCGTACGGTTGCGCGTCTCGGCCACAAATCGCTGCCGCTCGCTACGCTTCTATCAGCCGTTTGGATGGCTGGACAAGAGCGCTCTTCGGGGCGCTTTTTTTACGCCTGCAAAAAGCGAGTTGCGATGGATTTACATGCAGAACTGAAAGCCGCGCTGGAAGCGGTTGCCGACCCCAGCCGCGCGGCGCCCATGCAAGCCTATATGCGCGACCAGTTCGTGTTCCTGGGCGTGGCGGCGCCGCAGCGGCGGCTGGCCGCCAAGGCCTTGCTGGCGGGCTTGAAGGGCATCGGTGCCGATGCCCTGCTGGAACACGCGCAGCTGCTGTGGCAACAGCCGCAGCGCGAATACCAGCACGTGGCGCTCGATATGCTGGCCCTGCACCGGCGCCAGCTGGGTATCAAACACATCCCCGCCCTGCTGGCGCTGGCGCGCGAGCGGGCCTGGTGGGATAGCGTGGACGGCATGGCGGGCATCGTCGGCGAGGTGCTGAGGGCGGAACGGCAGCGCGGCGGCGACGGCCATGCGCACATGGATGACGCCCTGCGCCATGCGGACTTCTGGCTGCGCCGCATCGCCATGCTGCACCAGCTGGGCTGGCGCGCCGACACGGATGCCGCCTGGCTGTTCGACGCGGCCCTGGCGCTGGCCCATGAAGACGAATTTTTCATCCGCAAGGCCATCGGCTGGGCCTTGCGCGATTATGCGCGCCACGCGCCCGAGGCCGTGACGGCCTTTGCCAACGCGCACCGCCAGCAACTCTCCACCCTCACCCGCCGCGAAGCGCTCAAGCACCAGCCACCTTGAACGCCTGTCCGCCCAGCAATCGCAGCGCCGCGTCGATGCGCTGCGCGGCATCCCAGGCCGGCACGGGTGCCAGCAAGCCCAGCGCCATCTGCCGCAGCGGCTCGGCGATCACCATGGCCAGCATCAGGCCGGCCACCTCCTGCCCATCCGGCAGCAGCAGATGGCCGCGCGCCGCCTGGCGCTGCAGCCAGTCGGCCAGCAGGGCCGTGCCCCGCTCGATGCCGTTGCGCTGATACACGGCCAGCAAGTCCGCGCGGGCGGGAAACTCCGTGCACAGCAGGCGGAACAGTCCCACGGCGTCCGCCGTCAGCACGCGCGCCGCCACCGTCTGCAAGATCTCTTTCAACAAGGGCAGTACTTCGCCAGGCGCGGCCGCATCGTGCGCCATGGCCGGCAGGAAAGCGTCCGTCCAGCCGCGCACCACCAGGGCAACCAGTTCCTCGCGGTTGGCGGCATATTGATACAGCGACTTTTTTGCCATGCCCGCGTGGCGCGCCACCGCTTCCATGGTCGTGGCCGCATAGCCTTCGTTCAGCAACAGCCAGGTGGCCGCCTGCACGGCCGCTTCGCGCCCCTCTTCGGGCGGGCGCGCCGGACGGCCTCGCCCGCGCAAGGCCTTGCTCTCTTCTTCCTGCATGCCGTCTCCAAGCTTGATAGATGGGCAATTCTACACCGAAACACATTTAGGAAACGTAAAACGTTTCTTTAATATATAATTGGTTCACCTCAACAAAGGAGAACGACATGACGAGCTACACGCATACTGAATTCCCATGGAGCATCACCGGCACGGGTGACTTGCTCGATCCCTTCCCCCTGCACCTGGAAACGGGCATCACGCGTCTGGAAAATGGCTGCCTGCTGGTGGCGGCGCGCACGGAACTGCACGGCTGCAGCGGGCGCATGCTGGACTGGTGGTTTACGTTTTTCGAGACGACGCAGCACATCAAGTGGTGGCACCCGCACGATCACGTGGCCCATCACGGCTGGAACAGCGCGTGGAAAAAGGGAGAGCGTTACTACGGCGCTTCGATCGAGGCGGTGGAGTCCCTGGGCGACATTCCGCCCGTGAAGGCCAAGCTGAAGTTCCATGATCCGAAAGACGTGTTTGATGCGCAGCAACTGCGCCAGGCACAGGACAGCGGCGCCCTGTCGGCCGCCATCTGCGCGCGCATCGGCTTTGGCGATTACGTCGTGCTTGACCCGAACGGCGATCCGCTCGATGGCGAAATGCTGCACCTGGCGCGCGACACGCCCACGGGCTGCGTGCTGCGCAGCCGTTTCCTGCTAGGGCGCAACAGCCTCAATCCCGTGCGCGACGTGCCCGACGTGCTGGGCCTGAATCTGCTGCGCCATTGCTACAGCGAATTTACCTATCTGTCGCGTTTCCTGCCGTCGCTGTACTACGGCGAGCACGCCAACGGAGAGCAAGCGCCGCTGCCGTGGTAAAGCGCCGCATCACAGCCGCTTGTGCATGCGCGCCAGCGGCAGCTTGATGTCATCGGGCAAGTCCAGATGAAACTCTGCGGTCACGGCAAAGCCGCTGGCCAGGTACAGCGGCACGCCGGGCAAGGTGGCGGCCAGTTCCAGCGCACTGAAACCGGCCGCCAGCGCCTGGCGCTCGCAATGGCGCATCAGCATGCTGCCCAGGCCCTGGCGGGCGGCGCTGGGCTCGACAAAGAAGGCGCGGATGCGGCCCGGCTGGCTGGCCGCATCGAGCAGCGGGTCCGGTCCGCTCTTGGCGCGGTCGGCGCCATACAGGGTGGCGCGCCGGCTCCAGCCGCCGCAGGCCAGCATGGCGCCATCGCGTTCGATGACGAAATACGTCCGGTCGGCAACGAGCTGCGTATCGACGCCGAACACGTGGCGCGTCACGGCCTCGGCTTGTTCCGGCGTATAAAACCCCGCACTCAGGGTCACGCCGGAGCGGGCGATCAGCGCATTCATGGCCGGCACGTCGGCAGGCAGCGCCACGCGCAAGCGCGTCAAGGTGCCAAAGCTGAACCAGGCACGGCTGATGCGTCCCTGCGCCACTTCATACGTCGCCACCAGCTCCTGTGCCGACACGCCGTCGTCCGTGTCGCCATGCACGATTTCATGGTCGATCACCAGCTTGCCGCAGGCGATGCGGTTGAGCAACTGCGCCCGCGGTGTGCTGGCGGCGAAGCGGGCCGTGAAACGGGAAGCGATTTGCGCGCTGCCCGTGGCCAGCAAGGTGTCGGGATGCTGGAATTGCTGTGCATCATCGGCATAGATGGCCAGCAAGGCGGGCACGTCGTGGGCGTTATAGGCGTCGAGCTGGGCCTGGACGATGGCGGCGGGCGTGGCGTGCAGAAGGTCGGTCATGGCGCGCTTCCGTGGAAGATGGCTGATTTTACAACGTTTTCTTTGCCACCTGCATTGTCCTCCCACAACGCGCTTGTGTGCGCGGTGGAACGGAAGAGTCTGCGGAGAAGCGCCAGAATGGCCTTTTATAGCGATGAGGCCGACCCATGTCCCGACAACGATCGTCCGCCGCCCCCCTGGCCGGCCACGTCAGCGTGCGCGGCGCGCGCGAACACAACCTCAAGAACGTGGACGTGGACATCCCGCGCGATGCGCTGGTGGTGTTTACGGGCGTGTCCGGCTCGGGCAAGTCCTCGCTGGCCTTCGGCACGCTGTATGCGGAAGCGCAGCGGCGCTACCTGGAATCGGTCTCGCCGTACGCGCGCCGCCTGTTCCACCAGATGGCCGTGCCCGAGGTGGACCGCATCGACGGCTTGCCGCCCGCCGTGGCCCTGCAACAGCAGCGTGGCGCGCCCAGCACGCGCTCGTCGGTCGGCAGCGTCACCACCGTGTCCAACCTGCTGCGCATGCTGTATTCGCGCGCGGGCGACTATCCGAAGGGCCAGGCACTGCTGTACGCGGAATCGTTCTCGCCCAATACGGCGGAGGGGGCCTGTCCCGCCTGCCACGGACTGGGCCGCGTGTATGCCGTCACGGAACACTCGATGGTGCCGGACGACAGCCTGAGCATCCGCGAGCGGGCCGTCGCCGCCTGGCCCACGGCCTGGCATGGCCAGAACTTGCGCGACATCCTCACCTCACTGGGCCATGACGTCGATACGCCATGGCGCGCGCTGCCGCGGCAACTGCGCGACTGGATCCTGTTTACGGACGAGCAGCCGGTGGTGCCCGTGTATGCGGGCCTGACGCCGCAGGAAACCCGCGCGGCACTCAAGGCCAAGCTGCCGCCCAGCTACATGGGCACGTTCACCGGCGCGCGCAAATACGTGCTGCAGACGTTCGCCAGCAGCCCCAGCGCGCAGATGAAAAAACGCGTGGCGCGCTACATGCTGGGCGCCGCCTGTTCCCTGTGCCACGGCAAGCGCCTGCGCCTGGAATCGCTGAGCGTGCGCTTCGCCGGCCGCGATATCGCGGACATGTCGCGCCTCAGCCTGGCCGAGCTGGCGGCCCTGATGGCGCCCTACGCGGACGGCAAGGCCAGCCTGCGCGATGGCAAGCGGCACCCGGAAAAGGCCATCGTCGCGCAGCGCATCGCGCAAGACCTGGGAGCCCGCCTGGAGGTCCTGCTGGACCTGGGGCTCGGCTACCTGAGCCTCGAGCGCGGCACGCCCACGCTGTCGCCGGGGGAATTGCAGCGCCTGCGGCTGGGCACGCAGGTGCGCTCGAGCCTGTTTGGCGTCGTCTACGTGCTCGACGAGCCGTCGGCGGGCCTGCATCCTGCCGATACGCAGGCGCTGCTGCGCGCGCTGGCGCGTCTGAAGGCGGCCGGCAACTCGCTGTTTGTCGTCGAACACGACCTGGACGTCATCGCCAAAGCGGACTGGATCGTCGACGTGGGCCCGCATGCGGGCGAGCATGGTGGGAAAATCCTCTACAGCGGCGCGCCCGCAGGCTTGCGCGCCGTGGCGCAGTCGCAGACGCGGCGCTACCTGTTCAAGCAGGAAGCGCCGCCGCGACGCACGCCCCGCGCGCCCGCCGGCTGGCTGGAGGTGGCCGGCGTGACGCGCAACAACCTGCGCGGCCTCGATGCGCGCTTTCCCCTGGGCGTGCTGTGCAGCGTGTCGGGCGTGTCCGGCTCGGGCAAGTCCACGCTCGTCAGCCAGGCGCTGGTGAAACTGGTGGGCGCCGCCCTGGGCCAGGGCACGGCAACGGACGAGATCGACGAGTCGCCGCTGGCGCAGACGGCGGCGCCCACGGGCGGACGCATCGCCGGCGGCCTGGACGCCATCGGTCGCCTCGTGACGGTGGACCAGAAAGCCATCGGCCGCACGCCCCGCTCCAACCTGGCGACCTACACGGGCTTGTTCGACCACGTGCGCAAGCTGTTTGCCGCCACGCCGGCCGCAAGGCGCCGGCATTTCGACGCGGGGCGCTTTTCCTTCAACCTCGGCAAGGGCCGCTGCGCCAACTGCGAAGGCGAGGGACAGGTCATGGTGGAACTGCTGTTCCTGCCCAGCGTCTACACCCCCTGCCCCGTGTGCCAGGGCACGCGCTATAACGCGGAAACGTTAACCGTCGATTACCGGGGCAAGGATATCGCGCAAGTGCTGCAACTGACGGTCGACGATGCGCTGGCCTTCTTCGCGGGCGAGGCGGCCCTGGAGCGCCCCTTGTCCGTGCTGGCCGACGTGGGCCTGGGCTATTTGCGGCTGGGCCAGTCGGCCACGGAACTGTCGGGCGGCGAAGCGCAGCGGGTCAAGCTGGCGACGGAGCTGCAGCGCCCCCAGCGGGGCGACACCCTGTACATCCTCGACGAGCCCACGACGGGCCTGCACCCGGCCGATATCGACCGCCTCCTGGCCCAGCTCGATACCCTGGTGGCCGGCGGCAACACCGTCATCACCGTCGAACACGACATGCGCGTGCTGGCCGCCAGCGACTGGATCATCGACATCGGCCCCGGCGCGGGCGACGACGGCGGCGTCATCGTGGCCAGCGGCACGCCGGCGCAGGTGGCGAAAACACGGGCCAGCCGCACGGCGCCCTTCCTGAAAAAAGCCCTGCGATAAGCCTGTGCGCAGCCACGTTTGCTGAGATAATCACGACACATAGTTACAAAAACAGCCGCAGCGTCTTGTGCGGCATCAATAAAAATCATTGCAGCAGGAGTAAAGATCATGAAATGGGAAGGCAATCGCGAAAGCGACAATGTGGAAGACCGCCGTGGCGAAGACGGTGGTGGCGGCGGCGGGGGCGGCGGCTTCGGTTTTGGCGGGCGCTCGATCGGCATCGGCACCATCGTCATCGCCCTGGTCGGCTCGTATGTGCTGGGCGTCAATCCCTTGACCTTGCTCAATCTGCTCAGCGGCGGGGGCGGCCAGGTCAGCACCCAGCAAAGCCAGGCGCCCGCGCGCCAGCCGCCCGAATCGGACGAGATGGCCCGCTTCGTGAAAACCGTGCTGGCCGATACGGAAGACACCTGGAGCGCCCTGTTCAAGGCCGAAGGCGGCAGCTATGTGAAACCCAAGCTGGTGCTGTTCTCCGGCAGCACGCCGACGGCCTGCGGCACGGGCCAGAGCGCCAGCGGTCCCTTCTATTGCCCCGGCGACCAGAAAGTCTACCTGGACCTCGATTTCTTCAATCTGATGCAGCAGCGCTTCAAGGTCTCGGGCGAGTTTGCCGAAGCCTACGTGATCGCGCATGAGGTGGGCCACCACGTGCAGAACCTGCTGGGCTTGTCCGAGAAGGTCGACAAGGCGCGCCGCACGCAATCGGAACGCCAGGCCAACGCCATGTCCGTGCGCCTGGAATTGCAGGCCGACTGCTTTGCCGGCGTGTGGGCATATCACGCCAATCAGGATCGCAAGATCCTCGAGCAAGGCGACGTGGAAGCGGCCCTCAAGGCGGCCACGGCCATCGGCGACGATGCGCTGCAACGCCAGTCGCAAGGCCATGTCGTGCCCGATTCGTTTACGCACGGCACCTCGGAACAGCGCGTGCGCTGGTTCAGCAAGGGCATCGAGAGCGGCCAGATTGCCCAGTGCAACACGTTCGAGGCGCGCCAGCTGTAGTGGCCGCTTCCCGCAGGCGCTTAGCCTACCGGCTTCCTGAGCGCACCGCGATAGTCGAGCGGGCCGCTGGAGCCTGAACGGCTGGAACCCTGGAACACGGGCTGGTTTTGCGGACCGTCCGGCCAGTAATACGCGGTGCTGCTGGAAGCGAGGAAGTTCAGTGACGCCGTGCAGGGATTGCCGTCGGTGGGCCAGTTGATCGTTACTCCATCGATGACGACGCCAGTGATCAGTTGCGTTCCCTGGACAACAAAACCCATGCGCGTCAGGTACAGCGCTCCCGCCGCCTCCCAGGAGCCGCTGTCGCCGCCCCATTTGGTGGCTGTGTCATAGATGCCGGAAAATTGGCCCAGCATGGCGGGCGCATGGCCGGCGCGCACCGGCGGCCCGTCGTTCGAGGCCACCACGCCGCCCGAGGTGTGCATGCTATTGCAGGTGGCGGAAAAATCGTTGCTCAGACCGAATTCCGCGGACCAGTAACCCGCCAGGGCGGCCGTGCCGGGCGCCAGGCGCAACTGGTAGTTGGCTGCGTTTTGCTCCTGGCTGAGCGCCGCGCGCCACAGCCTGACCTCCGCCAGCGCTCCATGAAAGGCACGGAACGGTTCTTGATCCTGGTCCACGCTGCCGATGGTCAGCCGGTAGCCATTATCGACATTCAGGGGCGCGGCGGCGTTGCCGCGCGTGCTGCCTGCCATGGCCGCGCCGCCATCGAGGTACAGCGTAATACTGGCGCCCTGGCGCACGGCGGCCACATGGTGCCAGCCATTGTCGCAGACATTGCTGGCAACGCTGTCAAACTCGAAGAAACCGTAGCCACTATCGGTGGCGAACTTGATGCTGCCATCGGGCCGCACCACCAGCAGAAAGCCTCCGTTGCCGGCGCCGCCCGCCGTTGGCTTTTTGCCCAGCACGCTGCCTCCACTGCGGGTGCGGAACCAGGCCTGCACGCTGAAGTCGCCGGCGCCCATGTGATAGGCGGGATTGTCATTACAGTACAGATAGCCATTTTCCAGCTGCAGCGATCCCACCGCCGCCACCGGCGCCGGATACAGCGCGGCGATGGCGCCGGCCACGTCGGCCGCGGCAAAGCCGCCGGCCAGCAAGGCCGGGCGCATGGCGTCCGATGACAGCGCGGGATAGACCTGGCTGTCAAGCAGCAGCGTCCCCACCGCCAGCGCCGACAGGGCGGGAAAGCCAAACGCCAGGCCCATGGCCACGTCGGCCGGCGTGCCGCCGAAGTCATTTTTCAGGATACGCGCCAGCTCCAGCGGCGAAATGTCGGCAAACACGGCCACAAGCGCCCCTGCCAATATTCGGGCGTCAACCAGCGAGGCCAGGCCAGGAAGCGGCATGCCCAACGTAAAAACGGCCGGAAAATTCTCCTTGCGCAGAGTTTGCACGGCCTGCTCGGCGCCCTGCCCCTGACGCTTGTACTGCGTCAATTGTTCAGTCAAATATGCTTGTGCGGTCGTATCCATGGTGGCTGTTTTCCTTGAGAAAGTTCAACGTGGTGGTGGTGAATCAACTGGTGCGACGAATGGAAATGGTGAGCGCGCAGACAGAAACGGCAAGATTGGCGATCGGATTCCAGCACTGCACCCATTTGCCCTCTTCCTGTTTGCCCAAGGTCACGCTCACCTGGAAGGCGTTGCTGCTGTCAAACGCCAGCTCCTGGAGCGCGATGTTCATGTCGCCGATGCCCTGCGGCAGGGCATCGGCGCCCAGCTGCGGCGCCAGCGCCTGGGCCGCCCAGCCCATGAACTGCGCGATGGGCAAGGTCGCCACGGCCTTGCCATCGGCGGCAGAAAACTGCAAAAGGAAATTCTGCGTGCCGATCTGCCCGTCACCGCTACCGAGGCGCAGTTCGCCGGTCACGGCAATGGCCAGCGTACCGTCCGCGTCACTCATGGCCAGCCCTCCGCCAGCGTTCCCGGTTGCACAAAATGGTCGACCGGCAAGCCGTCGGCGTCACGCGCACCGCCGGCGATATCGCCGCCGCTCCAGCCCCTGGGCCCGTGGCCATGGCGGCGCGCCGCGTCTTGCGCCTGGCCGTGATACCACAGGATCAGCGAATTGCGTTCGAATCCGTGATTCGACATGAAGCGGTGATAGGAGCTGGGACTGCAGGCGAAGGCGAGCAAGCGGTTCGCCAGCGGGGCGATGCGTTCGACGGTGCTCACCTGCCCTTGCGCTTCACATCCCAGTTCGGTTTCGCCGCCCATGCCGTCTTGCCAGCCGTCGGCGCCGAAATAGTAGATCAGCGTCACGGCGCGGCAGCGCTGCACCGTCGCGGCCCCGCCTGCCATCCCGCCATCCATGTAGTTGCATTCAAAGTGCCAGGGCCGCATGCCCGCACCCACGCCAGGCGGGGACGAGAAATACGCCAGATTGTAGTCGTCGTGCCAGGCATCGGAGCGGCTGCCCGGCAGGTGATGATGGAATTCGGCCACCATCTCGTCGCCCAGAGGCAAGTCAAACAGGCGCTGGCAATGATCGCGCAGGCGCGGGTCGAGAAACAGCGCCAGGGCCGGCGGCGCCTGGCGGCCGATCACCCAACAATAGGCATCGTAGCCGGGAAAACGCGCCAGCCGATCGGTAACAAATTGCTCGGACAAGCCGCGCGCGCGCAAGGCAGCAAACGCCCCCTGCAGCCGCTGATAAGCGGGCGCGGACAGGAATTGGTCCAGCACCACATGCGCAAAAGGCGCACTGCGCACGGCGGCCCCGTGCAGCGAGTTCAAGGCCAGCGTAGCTTCGCCGTCCGCGTTGAGGTCGATATCGATGTCGGGCTTCATGATTCCAATCCATAGGCCTGGCGCAAGGCGGCCACCAGTTGCATGACCGTCAGCGCGGGATACATGACGCGCAGCGCGCCGCTACACTGCTGCGCGGTATAGCCGGCCTGCGCCAACGCCCTGGCCAGCGTCGCGACATCGGCTTGCGGCAAGGCGGCCAGCACGGCCCTGCCGGCTTCAACGGCGCTCTGCCCTGCGGCCAGCGCCGCGCGCGCCGCCTCGCCCGGGCCATCAAAGACATACGCTCCTTGCAGGGCCTGCACCAGTTGCTGCACGCCCAGGCCCGCATAGGCGGCGCGCAAGCCCTGCGTCGTTTCGGTGGCGATATAGCCGGCGTGCGCCAGCGCCATGGCGTTTTGCGCCGGGCTCAGGCCGGGGAAGTTGGCCAGCAATAAAGGTCCCGCCTGCGCCCCTCCCTTGCCCGCCGCATGCAGCTGCATGGCATACGCCTGTGGCGTCGCCGTGCCATATGCCGCCAGCAGCGCGTCGAGCAGCTGCTCGACCGACAGCGTGGGATAGGCGCCGCGCAAGCCTTGCGCTGTGGCCTGCGCCGTGTAGCCGGCCTGCGCCATGACTTGCGCTAGCGGGGCCGCATGCAAGCCCGGAAAGCGCGCCAGCATGGCGCCGGCGCAATCGGCGCCGCTTGCGTGCAGTGCGAATTGCTGTTGAGCAAACTGTAACGGCGTCAGTGGCGGCGCGACGGTGATTTCCAGCGGCGCACTGAATGCGCCCTGCATCACCAGCGCCAGGCTGGCCAGGGCGAGCACCCTGGCAGTGACCGTGCCCGGCGGCGTGGCGGGAGGCAAGGCGATCCGGCCTTGCGCGGCGCTCGACGCCGTCTGGCCGTCGGCGATCACCTCGCCCGCGGCGTTCGTCACCTGCATGCGGTAGTGCGCGGCGCCGTCCACCGGCGCCCATTGCAACACGATATCGGGCTCCTGGTAGCTGCCGGTCGTCATCACCACCTGTCCCAGCACAGTCAGGGCAGCCGGCGCGCTTGGCGGGCTTGGCAAGGCCTGGCCCGCTTGCACGGCTTGCACGGTGGCCTGATATTGTCCGGCCGGCGCCTGCGCATCGAGCACGAATTGCGCAGTGGGCAAGGCGCCGGCGGCCACCTGCTGCTGCCGCACCTGGTCCAGCGGGTCGCGCAACCGGGCCACATAGGCAAGCCTGGCGTCGCCCGCCTGCCAGCCCAACGTCACGCTGCGCTGCGCCAGTTGCAGCATGGGACTATTCGGCGCGGCCAGCTTGCTGACGGCGACAGCCTCGCTCCACGCGCTCGGCATGTCAAGCGTGCCGTTGCGCGCCTGCATGCGCAAGGCATAGTTGCCGGCGGGCGATGCGGCGGCGATGGGCACATCGGCCTGCCGCAAGCCGGCCGCCACCGGCGTTTCCTGCTCGGCGCCACCGGGCGCCGTCACGCCGATGATGAAGGCGGCCGCCGCGTCCTGCGCCGTCCACTGCAAGCTGATGGCGTCTGTGCCGGGCACGGCCAGCAGGGACGCCGGCGGCGCCAGGCGCAGCATCGTCGCGTCCGGGCTCCAGGCGCCGCTGCCGGCGCTATTGATGCCCTTGACGGCAACGCTGTAGCGCCCCGCCAGCAGGCCGGTCGAAGGATCGAGGCCGGCGGACAATCCCGCGACACTGACAAAATCGAGCAGGGTGCCGTCGGGACCGCACAGTCTGGCGCCGTAGCTGCTGGCACGATCCGCGGGCTGCCAGCTTGCCAGCACCTTGCCGCCCTGGAAGCTGAGCACCGGCGCGGCCGGCGCAGCGGGGACGGCCGGCCCCGGTCCTGGCCCAGGTCCAGGCGGTGGTGGCGGCGGCGGCGGTGGCGGTGGCGGAGGCGGTGGCGGAGGCGGAGGCGGCGTCGTCGGCCAGTTGTTGCACAGCAAAGTGGACGCCACGGACTTCAGCACGGCCGGGGCCACGGTGGCAGCAAAGAAGGCGGCCGACTTTGCAGGATCGTCGAGCAGCGCCTTCACCAGCGAGGTGGCGGCGCCGACGATGGCATCGATAATCAGCTCGCCCAGGGCGTCAAAGGAAAAACTGTCGGGCTTGGTGATCGGGATGCTGATCGGCGCAGGAAAGTCGACCGAGACCACTGGCTCACCTGCCACCAGGATGGTAAACGTCCCGCGCAGCTCTATCTTCAATCCGTTGGTGGAGGAAAAAGATGGCTTTACCTTGAAAGCGGAAGTGACGACCTTGTCGAACACCAGACCGACGAAGGCGCCACATCCATTTGTGTTGCTCAGTTTTTGCAGCGTCTGCAGTAATTGCAAGTCCGCCTGCAAGGTATCGGGCGGCGCCCAGTTGCTGACCTGGAAACCATATTTCTTGCTATAGGTGAAACTGATACTGGGGTCGGTGAACGGACCATAGATGCCCTTGGCGCTCAGGACGCCGCCAAATTGGGTATAGTCGCCTACTTCCTGCGTGATCGTCAGGATGCTCGACAGATTGAACCTGGTCTGCAGGAATTGCAGGCCGACACTCAGCTGCGCTCCCTTGTCGCCCCCCTGGCTGAACACGGTGACTTCGGGTGCGTGGGCAAAGCTGCTGTCATAGATCTGCAGAAAACCCAGGTCGATGGGCGCGCTCAGGCTGCCGCTGATGCGCACGCCACTGCTGGTGCCGCCCGTCGTCACGGCCACCGACACGAAGGCGCTGAAATCCATGATGGAGATCTGCGTCTGGTCCAGCACGAAGCCTTGCGTCGGGAATCCCTCAAATGGCGCGGTGGCATAATACAGTCGGATGGGCTTGTCTGGAGCCTGGCCCGAGAATTCAATGGGAATCAAATGGTCCCAATCCACTCTCAGCGCGGCCGAGGACAGGAAGGTGCCGATGGAAATGGGCTGCGCGATGGTCGCGCTGACCACGACCAGCTTGCCTTGCTCGAACCAGATATCGCCCGTCAGGCGCAGGCTGCCGAAATCGAGCCGGATCTGGAAGTGGAGCGAGGCGCCGGACGCACCACGCTTGAACGCCAGCGTCCAGTCCTTGACCGTGACGCCCGTCAAGCCCAGCGGATCGCGCCAGTCCATCTGTACGGTGCCGCTAAACGACAGATCACCGGATTGGCTATCGTATTGCAAGGATGCCGCTGTCAACAATAGCTGGGGGAAATTATCCGGCAAGGACAGGAAGCTCGCCCGCATGAGCTCGTCGATCATCTGGCGAAAATCGATACTGGAATTTTTCTCCAGCTCGGCCAGAATACTAGTGCCTGGCAGCGATAGCCTGGCCGACAGGCTTCCCTGTCCCAAGACGATCGTACCGGCAATATTGACCAGGGTGCTCATGCGATATGCATTCCGCGTTGAAAAGTGGATAAACCGCGCGGCAGGCGCCGCGCGATGCAAGCTGGCGGCGACCTCAGGCGGGCGTGCGCACGATACTCAGCGCCACCCCTTGCAGGCTGATGGCGATGCCCGAGATCGGCGTCCAGTCATCCTTCCATTTCTTGTCAGCGTCGACCGAACCGAGACTGGTGGCGAGCGTCAGGTTGCCATTGGTGTTCATATCGAGTTGGGTCACCGCCACCGACAGCGTTTTCAAACTGGTGGGCAGGTCGGCGTCCGTCACTGTCAGGCCGACTGCCGTGGCGGCCCAGGTGATGAAATCGCCGACGACGATGGTGATGGCATCCTGAGGCGCCTGTGGACCATACTTGAATTCGAATTCTTGCGCTTTGGCTGGTGGCAATTGCGTTTCGATCGGAATCGAGATGTTCTTGGTGGGATCGGTGGAAGTCCCGATTACGATATTTCCCTTGAGCGTAGTGGTCACTGTCATGGCATTTCCCTTAAGTTTCGTTAACAAACCAGGTGTGCTGCATGCTTAAATTAGCCACAAAACGCTGTCGCGCTATCGTTAAGTGACGAAAATTCATGCTCGTGTAAGCCGTCCGCATCACGCCAGCAGTGCGCCATCGCCATTGCCCGCAATCAGCGAGCCCAGCTGCGCGCAGACGACCTTGATCGTCACGCTTGCGGCAAACGCCGCAAGCGCCAATAAATCGGATGCAGTGGACTGCGATACGCGCCGGCCGGCACCGGCACGGGCTTGTGAGCGTCGCCGGGCAGGCCGCCCCACGGCGGGATGAAGTGGAAAATTGTCGCATACGGCATGGCGCGCTCCCGGCAAAATGAAAGCCGGCAAAACCGATGCTCAGGGCATCGGCGGCCAACTTTCCCTGTGGCTGAACGGCGGCATATGGGTGCGGCGCGGCTCAGCAGGGAAAGACAGTATGCAGTTAAAAAATTGATTAATAGTCATCAAATGTCACGATGACATAAAAACTTGAAATAAGTGTCAGGCGCTATGCGTCAACGCGGCCATGCCGCGGGAGAGGCGCTCAAGGCACGCTCACATCGAAGCGCTTGGCCATTTTTTTGAGTTCGCCGCTATCGATCATGCTATTCAGTTCCTGATCGAACTGCAGGCGCAGCTTGTCGAAGGCGGGCGAGCGGGGAAAGGCGAAATAGCCGTTTTGTGTGTCGATGACTTTGGGTAAAGGTTTCACCTGGCGGCCATAACCGAGGCGGGCGATCACGGGGTCGGTATTGCGGCGGTTGCTGACGAACACGTCGACGTGATTGTGCACCAGCATCTTCAAGCCATTTTCCACGTTATTGGCCACGCTGACCTGCAAGCCGGGCCGCACGCGCTCCCACTCCGCGCCATAGGCCCAGCCATTGAGCAGCACCACCCGGCGGTTCTTCAGCACGCTGTAATCGCCATCCCAGCCGAAGCTGGCGTCCTGGCGCGTATAAAACACCATCTGGTCCTGATAGAACGGCTTGTCGGAAAACGCCATGCTGGCGATACGCTCGGGCGTCTTGTAGGGGCCGATCAAGATGTCGGCCTGGCCCTGCACCAGCATGGCTTGCGCGCGCGCCCATGGCACCATGCGAAAACGCACGGTGTTGCCCGTGCGCGCCGCCATCAGGCGCAGCAGTTCCGCGCCCAGGCCGGCATATTCACCGCTATTCTGGTATTCGAACACGCGCTCGAACTGCGCGCCCACGGCCAGCAGCTCGCGCGCCTGCAGCGGCACGCCAAATGCCGGCCACAGCAGCGCCAAGGCCAGCAAGCGCCGCCCTGCTCCGCGCATCAGCCGACGATGCGCAAGGAGTAATCGGTGGCCCGCACGTCCTTGGTCAGGCTGCCGATCGAGATGCGGTCCACGCCCGTTTCGGCGATCGCCCGCACGGTATCGGCATTGATGCCGCCGGATGCTTCGAGCAAGGCGCGGCCGTTGGTGAGGGCCACGGCGTCGCGCAGCATGTCGTTGCTGAAGTTATCGAGCAAGACGGAGACGGCGCCCGCGTCCAGCGCTTCCTGCAATTGCGCCAGGGTTTCCACCTCGATCTGCACGGGCACGCCCGCGTCGAGGTTGCGCGCGTTTTCCAGGGCCTGGCTGACGCCGCCCGCGGCCGCGATATGGTTTTCCTTGATCAGGATGCCATCGTACAGGGCCAGGCGCTGGTTCTTGCCGCCGCCGACCCTCACCGCATACTTTTGCGCCAGGCGCAGGCCAGGCAAGGTCTTGCGCGTATCCAGAATGGACGCCCTGGTGCCGGCCACCACATCGACATAGCGGCGCGTGGCCGTGGCGACCGCCGACAGCAGTTGCAGGAAATTGAGGGCGCTGCGCTCGGCCGTGAGCAAGGCGCGCGCCGGCGCCTCGATCGTGCACACGACGCTGTCGGCCGTCATCATGTCGCCTTCGGCGTAATGCCAAACGATGTCGATGCTGCGGTCCAGGCTTTTCATGATGCCTTCGAACCATGGCGCACCGCACAGCACGGCCGCTTCGCGCACGACGACTCTGGCCGTGACGATGTGGTCGGGCGGCACCAACTCGCCCGTCAGGTCGCACTGGCCCACGTCTTCCAGCAAGGCGGCCAGCAAATTGCCTTCAAAGGCGCGCGCCAGGGCCGGATCGAAAGGAGCGAAAGAATTAACGAGGGTACTCATGCTGGACCGATTCCTTGGAACAATGTGGTTTCTTTTGCCAGGTCCGCGCCCGGCTTGAGGCCCGCCTTCTTGGCGGCGGCGAAGTCGAGCATGCGATTGATCGAACGCACGGCCAGCTGGCCGACGGCGGGATCGACGTGGATTTCGTTGTGCATGTTTTCCAGCGTTTGCGCCAGGTTCAGCAAGCCGTTCATGGCCATCCACGGGCAGTGCGCGCAGCTCTTGCAGGTGGCGCTGTTGCCGGCCGTGGGCGCTTCGATGAAGCGCTTGCCCGGCGCGGCCGCGCGCATCTTGTGCAGGATGCCGTTGTCGGTGGCGACAATAAACGTGTCCGTGTCCATGGTTTGCGCCGCCGCGATCATTTGCGACGTGGAACCGACCATGTCGGCCAGCGCCACCACGTTGGCGGGCGATTCCGGATGCACGAGCACCTTGGCTTGCGGATACTCTTCCTTGAGCAAATCGAGTTCGATGCCCTTGAACTCGTCGTGCACGAGGCAGCTGCCCTGCCACAGCAGCATGTCGGCGCCCGTTTCCTTCTGGATATAGGAACCCAGGTGCTTGTCGGGCGCCCACAGGATTTTCTTGCCCTGCGCATGCAGGTGGGCAACGATGTCGAGACCGATGGACGAGGTCACCATCCAGTCCGCGCGCGCCTTGACTGCCGCGCTGGTGTTGGCGTAAACCACCACTGTGCGGTCCGGATGGGCGTCGCAGAAGGCCGTGAATTCATCCACCGGGCAGCCGAGGTCGAGCGAGCAGGTCGCGTCGAGGTCGGGCATCAAGACCGTTTTTTCGGGACTGAGGATCTTCGCCGTTTCGCCCATGAAACGCACACCGGCCACGACCAGGGTCTTGGCCGGATGGTCGCGCCCGAAGCGGGCCATTTCCAGGGAATCGGAGACGCAGCCGCCCGTGGCTTCCGCCAGGTCTTGCAGGTCGGCATCAACGTAGTAGTGGGCAACGAGCACGGCTTCGCGCTCGATCAGCAAGCGCTTGATGCGCGTGATCAGTTCGGCTTTCTCGGCCGGGGACGGCGTCGCTGGCGTGCGTGCCCAGGCGTGGGCAGTGCAGCTGGCTCCGTCTTGCGGATGTTCGTACTCGACGGATTTGATGGCTAAAGTTTGCATGGCTGTGTCAAACAAAAACGGGATAGACCGGCACGATTGCAATGAAGCAGGTGCGCCGGAACGAAAGGACCGCGGCGCATCGGTATGGTGCTGCCGGATGGCGACTGGCGCGCCATCCGGCATCTTGCCTCAGAGTTTAGTCAATACCCTGGCTCTTCAAATAATCTTCGTAGTTGCCGCGGTAATCGACCACTTCATCTTCCTTGATCTCGATGATGCGGTTGGCCAGCGAGGAGACGAATTCGCGGTCATGCGACACGAAGATCAGGGTGCCCGCGTATTTTTCCAGCGCGATGTTCAGCGATTCGATCGATTCCATGTCCATGTGGTTGGTCGGCTCATCGAGCATCAGCACGTTGTGGCGGCCCAGCATCAGCTTGCCGTACATCATGCGGCCCTTCTCGCCACCGGACAGCACCTTGACGGCCTTCTTGACATCATCGCCGCCGAACAGCAGGCGGCCCAGGATGGAGCGCACGGCCTGGTCGTCGTCGCCCTCTTTCGTCCACTGGCCGATCCAGTCGGTCAGGTTCGTGTCCTTGGCGAAATCTTCCGTCGGGTCTTGCGGCATGTAACCGACGTTGGCGTTTTCCGCCCACTTCACGCGGCCCTGGTCTGGCTGCAGGCCGGCGATGTCGCCCGCGATGCAGCGCAGCATGGTGGTCTTGCCGGCGCCGTTGGCGCCGATGATGGCGATGCGCTCGCCCGCCTCGACCATGATGCTGAAGTTCTTGAACAGCTGGCGGTCGAAGCCTTTCGAGATGTTCTCGACTTCCACGGCCAGGCGGTGCAATTTCTTTTCGCCGTCGAAACGCACGAACGGGTAGGCGCGCGACGATGGCTTGATGTCGTCGACCTTGATCTTTTCGATCTGCTTGGCGCGCGACGTGGCCTGGCGGGCCTTCGACTTGTTGGCGGCGAAGCGGCGCACGAATTCCTGCAGCTCGGCAACCTTGTCTTTCGCTTTCGCGTTGTTGGCCAGCTGCTGGTTGCGCGCCTGGGTCGAGGCGAACATGTATTCGTCGTAGTTGCCTGGATAAATCTTCAGGGTGCCGTAATCCATGTCGGCCACGTGGGTGCAGACCTGGTTCAGGAAGTGGCGATCATGGGAAATGATGATCATGGTGGAATTGCGCTCGTTGAGCACGTCTTCCAGCCAGCGAATCGTGTTGATGTCCAGGTTATTCGTCGGCTCGTCGAGCAGCAGGATGTCCGGGTTCGAGAACAGCGCCTGCGCCAGCAGCACGCGCAGCTTCCAGCCTGGCGAGACATTGCTCATCGGGCCTTGATGCAGGTCGATGGCGACACCGGCGCCCAGCAGCAGTTCGCCGGCGCGCGATTCGGCCGTGTAGCCGTCGTATTCGGACACTTTGCCTTCCAGCTCGGCCGCCTGCATGTAGTCGTCGTCCGTCGCTTCCGGGTTCGCGTAGATCGCGTCGCGTTGCTGGATGGCTGCCCACATTTCCGTGTGGCCCATCATGACCACGTCGAGGACGCGCATGTCTTCAAACGCGAATTGGTCCTGGCGCAGCTTGCCCAGGCGCTCGTTGGTATCGAGCATGACGTTGCCGCCGGAAGGATCCAGGTCGCCGCCCAGGATCTTCATGAACGTCGACTTGCCGCAGCCGTTCGCGCCGATCAAACCATAGCGGTTGCCGTCGCCGAACTTGACGGAGATATTCTCAAACAATGGCTTGGCGCCAAACTGCATCGTAATGTTAGCTGTAGAAAGCATTAGTGAGGTCTTTATCCAGTGAAAACAGGTAGTTAGGTACTTTTCTCCCATTATACAGCACCCACCCTCTTCCACTCTATAGTGGCCCGGCAAGCCCGGCTGGAGCCATTGCGGAGGTATACAACGCCAAAATAGTGACAAAAAAACAGGATTGCCGTATCCGCTTTTAGCAGCTACGCTGCGTGGCATGCGTTTTTCCCCTCCACCTCACAGGCATCCCTTGAAAAAAATCACCATCGCCGCCGCTGCGGCCGCCATCGCCGTCGCTGTCACCGCCTATGCCTCGCCCTACTATGCCTTGCACCAGATCAAGACCGCTCTGGCCGAGCGCAATGCCGAGGCCCTGGCCGCGCACGTGGACTTCCCCGCCCTGCGCGCCAGCGTCAAGACGCAGCTGGAGGCCAGCATGGCGCGCAGCATCGAGGCGACGGCCGGCAGCGGCAACCCGCTGGCCGCCCTGGGCCAGTCGATCGCCAGCGCCATGCTGGGCAAGATGGTCGACACCATGGTCTCGCCCGCCGGTGTCGTCGCCCTGGTCAACAAGAGCGCCGTCAGCCCGCAAGCGGATGCCGACGGGAGTGCGGATGCACCCGCCGATGGCGCGCGCAAGAAGGCCGACTATGCGGCAGGCTATGCCGGCCTGAACACCTTCGTCGTGCGGGCCAGGGATGGCAATGCGCAGGAAGGCGCGCTGGTCCTGCTGCGCCATGGCGTGTGGGACTGGAAACTGAGTTCGATCGAGATTGCGTCGGCGATGGCTGGCCGCTAACGGCGGGGCGCGGCAGCGGCAGCCTGTAGCGCTGCCTTGCCTGCCGCCCGCCATCAAAAGGTCATCGGCAACCTGACCGAGATGGACACATCGGGCGTATCGCGCGTCAGACCGGCACCCACCGACACGTTCAAGGTCCTGTCCTTGCCAAGGCGATACGAAAAACCCATCAGCAAGGTGCCGAGCTGGGTGCGCACGGAACCGGGCACGGTCACCCCATTTTGACGCGTGCGTCCAACGCTGCTGTGATCGTAGCCCAGGCTGAGCGACGCCTTTTCATTCAACGCCAGACCGATGCCGAAATTCACGCCGAAAATTTTGCCCGGCTCGATGGTGCCCAGCGGTTCGCGCGCGCCATCGAGCACCAGCCGGCTGACGCCGGTGCGCTTGAAGCTGTGCAGGTAGCTGATGCTGCCAAAGAATACGGCTGGATCGGAGGGAAACAGCCAGGTCAGGCTGGGCTGCAGGGAATAGAAACCGGAGCCCGTGGGCAAGTCCAGCGGCAAGCCCGTCCCGGTCGCATTCTCGCCGACGCAACGCTGCGTACAATCGGTGACGACCTGGAACGGATCGCGTCCGGTGCGCGACTTGAAGCGCAGTCCGGCCACGTAGTATGGTTTGTCGGCGCCGCCATCGTTCAGCTGGTAGCGGGCGGCCATCTCGATATCGCCCAAGGCGCGCCCGCTCGTGTCGAATACCCGCTCCGAGGCCGTGCCGGTAAACAGTTCGCGGCTGACGGTGGCATCCGAGCGATACACATACGGCACCCTGGCCTCGACTTCAAGACGGTTGCTCAGGCCAGTACGCACGGCCAGCGCACCGGTCAGGGTATTGCGCTTGACTTCGCGCACATCGATCAAGCCGATCAACAAGGCGGGAATAATGGTGTAGCCGACCAGGGCGACCCGGTTGCTGGATGAATAGCCGAATTGCATCGACGGTTCCAGCACATAGCTCCCCTTGGGCGTCAGCACCCCAGGCTGCTCGAACAGGGGCGCCACTTCGGGCGGCCGGACAGGCGGGCTTGGCGCCTGCCCCACCGGCTGCGGCGTCGGTGACGGCGGCGGCACCTGCGGAGCGGACCCGACATCCTGAAGGTCAGCCTGCGACAAGTACGCCGTCCGCAAACCCGTGCCCCGCTGCCTGGCCAGCCGGTTATTATCGACAGGTTCGGTTCCCTGCAGCACGTCGATGCGGCGCTGCTGCTCGTGCATCGAGGCGCGCAGCGCCTCCAGCAGGTGCAGCTGTTCAGCCAATTGCGCTTTCAGGCTTGCCAGCTGCGCCGCCAGATCGTCCTGGCCGGCGTCGGGTGCCTGTTGGGCCTGAACGGCTGCACACAGCAGGATAGCCGATACACCCGCCGTACCAAATCGCAATAAGTAAAGATGCCGCATAGTCTCTCCCGATGACAAGCGCTGCCTGTCAGTAGCCGGCCAAGGCGACACCAGCGCAAGGGCCGGGCGCTACTGCACGATGCCGCCCGGGGAATCCAGGCGGCTTGCTGAAAACCTATTTGGGACCGGCAACCGTGCCCAGCGCATTTTGCAAGGTATCCTGGAAGTTCGCCAGCTTCAGCAATCCAAGACTGTTCACGCTGCCATTCACGATCGTCTGGGTACGCAAGACCTGGTCGTTCAAGCTGTTCTGGATCACGGTACCGGCCATCGTTTGCGCCATCGGGCCGGGCGCAAATACATTGCCGGCGCCATTTTGCACGATGTTCATCGACGCGATGGCCGTACGCGCCAGACTCGCTTCCTCGACGCTCAGGTGCGCCACGTCGGCAATCGTGAACGCCACGCTGGACACCACGCTGCCATTGATGCTGACCAGGCGCTCGATGCCCAACGACAGGCTCAAACCGCCCGGCATGTCGAAGCCGCCCCGAGCCTGCTCCAGCGTTTCCTCGCTGACTGCCGTCCATCCCGCTTCCGGCAGGATGGCGCGGGCATTCTGCGCGGCAACTAGCAGGCACGCCAGGCCTGCAGCGGCAAACCGTTCCTTCTTGTGCATACAACCTCCAGCGTGGCGTTGGCCCGCCATTAGAAATTCCCGCCGTCGTTCTTCGGCATGGTGAGCTGATCGAGGCCGCCGCGGCTGATCGCCAGGCCCAGTGGCGCTGGCGGCGCCGCGCGCCAGTCATCGACATCATTGAAGCGGGCCGCCTGCGTCGCCTCGTCAGCCACCGCCCCCGGTGCGGACGGCGTCGCGCGACCGTGGATCACAAACAACAAACGGCCCTGCCAGATCGCCTCGAAACCGGCGCGCGGCATGGCACGCGTGCCGCCGGCAGGATCGCCGATCAGCACGCGGCTCTGGTTCAGGCCCTTGACCACGACAAAATGCCGGTAACCTTTTTCGGCCACCAGCACGATGGCGGGAAAGCCCGCCTCGGCCAACTTATCCAACGGCAACTGAAACCCGTCGGCCAGAAAGCCGCGGCTTGCAAGAAAACGCTTGATATCGAGTAAGGAAAATCCCTCTTTACGAATCTTTTGCTGATCACCTTGCTGGTACATGTGCTCAAAAACATACGCTTCCGTCACAGGGTCGGCGTAATGATGGCTCAGCAGGGTCGCCACCGCGGCGGAGCCACAGCTGAAGTCATATTGCTGATGCAAGGTACGCTGGAAACGGGCCTCGCGCATGCTGACGACGGGCACCTCAAAGCGCGCGCTGCCGAAGGCGCCGATATCGGCAGCGCCAGCGCCTGGGGATGCCAGGCCGCCAAGCAAGGGCAGGCACAGCATGAGCAGCGGGAATGTGCGGAGTGTGGCCATGCCTAGTGCAACTGCAAATTGATGATGGTGGCGTTCTGGATCAGCACATTCGCGCCCGAATTCTGAATCACGATCGGAATCCCGGAAGCGTTGGCAAACGCGGCGCCATCGATCGTGTTGGCACCCGTGCTGACGTAGTTGGCCGAGTTGCCACTGACGAAACCGCTCAGGCGCGCTTCATTGGTAATCGTATCGGTACCGCCACGCGCCTGGTCCAGCGCGGATTCGCCAGCGGCCCGGCCAAGGCCCACGGCAAAGGTCCCACCCGCCGTCAGCGGCATCAGCGTGGTCAGCGAAGTGGGCCGAGCAGCAATAATCGGCAGACTCAAGTCTGGCCCGGCAAGCAAGGGCAGCGCCATTGCTTCCTGTCCAGCCATGGCACCTGTGGAAAGACAGGCCAGGCTGGCACAGCATATCGAATGAAAAAAAAGGCGCATGCTCATCCCCTTGTTCATGACTTGCGACGCTCCGCCGCGGCCTTGCCACGGCGGAGCCTGACACTAAACAGCCGCCAGCCTAGTGGCCCACTGCCAGATTGGCCTGCACCGTCACGCTTTGCTGTATCAGCGAAGAAATGCCGCTGTTCTGGCTGATGACCAGCAAGCCTGCTGCCGACTGCGCGGTACCGCTCATGGTGTTGGACATGTCGAAGGCGCCTGCATTGACGGCCACCGCACCGCCGGCACCGCCCGTGCCGCCCATGCCGGAACCGCCGGTTGCCGCGCCGCCCGTGTTGGTGCCGCCGCTACCGGCCGCGCCGCCGCTATTGCTGCCGCCGCCGGCACCGCCAGCACCGCCTGCACCGGCAATGGCACTGCCGTTCGATGGCGAACCATTGCTTGCGCTGCCATTGCTCGAGCTGCCGCCAGCCGCACCGGCACCACCCGTGTTTTGCGCCATCCCGCTGCTGCCGCCATTGCCACCTGCGGCACCAGCGGCGCCGTTGCCGCCCGTGCTGGTACCGCCCGCACCAGCACCGCCAGCGCCACCGGTACCGCCAGTTGCGGCGGCCCCGGCGCCGCCCGTGCTCGTCAACGCTGCGCCAGCACCGCCGGCACCGGAGCTACCGGCACCGCCCGCGGCCCCCGCGCCCCCGGTATTGGTGCCACCTGCTCCACCGGCACCGCCCGTCGCCGTGCCACCATTGGAAGTGGAGACGCCGCCACCGGAGTTCTTGGCCAGGCTGCCGGCACTGCCGCTACCGCCAGAGCCGCCAGCGGCGCTGCGGCTATTGCCACCGTCACCGCCCGGGCCGCCGATGGATTTGCCGCTATCACCGCCGTTGCCGCCTGTCGTGCGTCCGGTATCGCCGCCGGAACCGCCATAGGCTGCACCGGCGAGGCCGCCCTTGCCGCCGTTGCCGCCATAGATATCGCCGCCGGCCGCACCACGGCCACCGGCACCGCCCTTGCCGCCAGCACCAGCGTCCCCGCTGCTGGCGTTCTTGGCCAGTCCACCCGCGCCTCCTGCCCCGGCCGTGCTGTCACCCACCATCGCAGCGCCATTGATGGCACTGCCATTCCTGGCGCTGCCGCCTTTCGCACCCGATGCGCCGTCGCCGCCGATGGCCGCGCCGCCCGAGCCGCCCTTGCCATAGGCATCGCCTCCCTGTGCGCTGCCGCCGATGCCCCCCTTGCCGGTACCACCGTTGGTATTGCCATTGTTGGTGGCGTAATTGCCGATGTCACTGACCTTGTTGCCCGACACCGCGCCACTCAGGGTGCTCGCTGCCGTCGCCGTCGATGTATTGAAGGCATTTGCCACGTTACTCGTGCTGGTGCCGCCATTATTTGCCGCGGATGCGCCCAGCGCCGTGGCTTTCGCGTTGCCGCTGCTATTGTTTTGCCCTGTGCTCTTGTCGTTATTCTGGTCCGAGTTATTGTCTTGCGAGGCAGTGGAATGCCCGTTCGCCCCGGGTCCTGCGCCGGACTGTGTCGTGGTGTTGCTCGCGGTCTGGGTATTGTTACCCTTGACATCGTCGACCTTGGTCGACCCGCTGTTCTGGGCATGAGCGCTGAAACCGAAGGCCAGCGCTACCGCTGCCGCGATGAGAGATTTATTCATTGCAGTTTCCTCTTTAAAAGTTAATCAGGATGCTGGCACCAGACTGAAGCGTCGGGTCCACAGCTTCACTGCAAATTTGGTGCCATCAACAGATAAATTGGCCAAGTCATTGAATTACAAGACCTTATTCGAGGCTCTCCGGTTTGCATGGCTATCTTCTAGGAAATCTGGCAAACAAAACACGAAAAACTGTCACAACCGTGCGCCACCCGCTTTCCAGTTCCGGCTTGCAACAACCGCGATATCGACGCAGAATCAATCACTTACAAGACGCCACGCCCATCTTTGCGACCGTCTCAATCCTGTTACACCGTCACAGCGGCGACGATCCGCACGCAGGGCAAGGGACTTGCCCTGGGCGCCAGGTTCAACACTCAATGTTGAGCTTTTTGATCATCCGGTACAGCGTCATGCGCGACACGCCCAGGTCGCGCGCGGCCTTGCTGATATTGCTGCCAGCACTGGCCAGGCAAGCCTGTACAGCTTCGCGGTCCGCGCGCCAGCGAATACCGTCGAGTGCAACATCGGCGCTTGGCTCGTCGGCAACGGACAAGCCCAGGTCTTGCGGCATGATCGCCCTGCCTTCCGCCATCACCATGGCGCGTCGCACCCGGTTGATCAATTCGCGCACATTGCCCGGCCAGCCATGATTGCAAATCGCTTCGACAGCGGCGTTGCTGAAGCCTTTCACCATCGGCGCCCGCTCCGACACATAGGTGGAAAAAAAATGGTTTGCAAGCAACATCAAGTCTTCCTTGCGTTCGCGCAAAGGAGGGACATCGAGCGCCAGCACGTTGAGCCGGTAGTACAAATCCTCGCGGAACCTTCCCTGCTGCACGGCCTCCAGCAAATTGACATGCGAGGCGGCAATGACGCGCGCATCAACGGCGGTGCTGTGCGTGGCGCCGACACGGTAGATTGTCTTTTCCTGCAAGAAGCGCAGCAAATTGGTTTGCAGGGGGAGCGGCAAGTCGCCTATCTCGTCAAGAAATACCGTGCCTCCGGCCGCCGACTCGATCAAGCCCCGCTTGTCGCGCGTGGCTCCCGTGAAGGCGCCCCGTACATGGCCAAACAGCTCCGATTGCGCCAGGCCGGCCGGAATCGCGCCACAGTTAATCGGCACGAAGGGGCCAGCCGCCCGCGCGGAATGGACATGGATGGCTTGCGCCGTCAGCTCCTTGCCACTGCCCGACTCGCCCCAGATCAGCACCGGCGCGCTGGCCCCGGCGACCTTGAGAATCTGGCTCCGCAAACGGCCAATGGCGACACCGCTGCCCTTGAGCGCCATATCAGGCTGTTCCAGCGCGCACCGCGGCGCATCCGGCAGCTCGCGCAAAGTGGCATAGCCGTATGCATGGCCCAGGGTATGCCGCAGCCGCAGCATGTCGACAGGCAAAGTGTGGTAATCATGGCAATGGTCGCGGATCAGGCGCCGGCAGGCGGCCATCTGCAAGGCGCATGGCGGAAAAATACCCACCCATTGCATATCCCAGTGCTGATGCAAGAAACTGTCGAGCTCTCCCAGCCCGTCGAACGAAGAAATCAGTACCCCGACCGGAAAAGTGTGCGTGCGCAACGCACGTGCCGCGGCTGCCAGGCCCGTCACGGTGCAGACTTGCCACCCTTCCCACGCAGTACCAAACTGCTGCATGCCTGCCTCATGCAGTAAACCATTGCCACTCAAATCAATACACAATAACTGTCGTTTCAACATCCAGCCTCCAAATGTGCTGTGATCATCGGAAAACATCGCGCCACCGCGTCCCGCAAGGAGAGGCATCCTGCGGGGCAGTGAATGGAAACCTTAACAATCAATGACTTAAGGATTGGCAACGAGAGACGAGCGATGAAGCAGCTCTCAGGCAGGGTAGCGAGCTTTGTGTATATGTGTGACAATCTTATTGATGCATATCACTGTGGTACTAAAAAATACTTTTCTTTGATAGCGAGTTTGTATTTTCTGCCACACTGTTATTTCTCATAGTCATCAAAGGTACGGCTAAGCCGTTTGGCATCGTTTTCTTCACGGAAGACGCCCCTCCACGAGATTCCATGCTGACAAAACATGCCATGACGCTGACCATCGCCGCCTGCCTCTCCAGCACGGGCCTGGCTGCCGGCCCCCTTGATCAAGCCGAGCGCAGCCACTCCATCGCCGCGCGCATGCAGGCGGAAACGTCCAGCGCCACCGATCCCGACGCCCCCGCGCCGCTGCCCGTGCCCAGCGACATCTCGCTGGCCGAGCTGGAACGCCGCCTGGCATTGGGCCAGGCGCAAGCCGCTGAAAAACACTACACGAGCGCGCTCGATCCGGCCGCGCTGGCGGCCCTGGCGCGGCAGATGGATTGCCAGGATATTGTCGGCGTGCAGCCGTTCGGCTTCCCGCTGGATCGGGCGCAGCCCACCGTCCTGAGCGGCGCCCACCTGCTGGCCCGCTGCCCGCAGCGTGCCTACGTGACCATCACGGCCATGTCGATGGCGGGCAAGACGGGCAAGCGCGCCAGCGTCGCTGCGCAAACGTTCAAGCAGACGGTCGATGGCCGGCCCGCGCGGCGCCTGTATTACAAGGCGCCCAACGGCCGGCAAAAGGAAACGCTGACCATCATCGATGGCAGTTATGCCTATGCGCTTGAATACTGGTCGCTCGACGACAGCCAGCAGAGCGGCATCGCGGGAGTACGGCGACTGGAAAAAGTATCGTCGTTACCCCTCGCCCAGCCTCGCGGCGGCGCGCACGACGTGCTGGCATGGCCGGGAATGTGATAAGCAATGAATTTCAGCAAAAGCATCAGGACAGCAAGCACCGTGCTGGGGACGGCGGGCGTGTATGCTTTTTTGATCGCATCCCTGTGCAGCATGTTCTTTGAGATGACATCAGACACGGCCCTTGCGTGGATCGGCGGTCCGATGTTTGTTGTATTTAGTATTCTGGGGCGTATATTTTTACCAGACAGCTTGCGCAAGGCAAACGTCATCGACTAGCGGCGGCAAGCATGCCGCCGCTAGTGGCAAGGCAGCTTACATGCCCAGCGACTTGAGCAGGTCGGCGTTGTCGTCGTCTTCCGGTTCCGCCGCAGGCGCCGGGGCGGCGTTCCGTTCGCGGTTCGCGAATTCGCCATCCATCAGCGAGTCGGCATCGACTTCGCGCGAATCGAAATCATGCAACTTGATGAACTCGGTACGGTCGATCGCCAATTCCAGGTAGAAAATATTGTTCTTTTCCGTATAGAAAGTGACACGGCGCATTTCCGGACGGTCCAGCGGCGTGTCGACGCTGAGCATCACCTGCTTGTTCAGCACCAGCATCTTCGGCTGGCTCTGGGTGATATTCGTCTGCAATTCGCGCCGCACCTTGCCCGTGAAGTCGCCCACGATCTGGTTCATCAGCTCGCCCATGATGTTCGACACTTCGTCCGACGTGTAGAAGCTGGCCAGCTCCGACTTCGGCATCCCCATGTGCAACATGTAGCGCTCGTAGATTTCCATCGCCGTATCGGCGGCAAAATTGAGCACGACCAGGCCCGTGAAACCGCCATCGAACATCACGAAGCAACCGATGTCCGGCTTCAGGCCCGTCTTGGTGATGCGCTGCACCATGCCTGAATAATTGACCTTGCTTTGCGTTGCCACGTTGAGCACCCGAACCACCGAGTTGCACAAACTCATCAACAAATCTTCTGTACCGTACACAACATCCTTTTCTGCATCCATGAGCAACCTCTCCTACTATTTTAAAGATGACAGCACCGTTCCCTGCCCGCCGCGAGCCGAAACACGACGTTTCGCTCAGCTGGCGGACGACTTCACCTTTGCATGCCTGACCTTGCGTGGCAGCGCGCGCAGCGTTGCCGCCGGCACGCACCGCCCTCTTACCTTTTTCTGTATAGAAATAAGTATCATGCGCAGAATACCCAGATGTAACATTTCCGTCCAGCCATACCTGCATTTACTTGACGATCTGTGCGGAAATACCATATCTGGCCTCAGCACGGGCGCCGGCACAGGAAATAGTAACTAAAAATCAAGTGCGCGCAAGACCACGCCGCTGACCAGCAGGTCGCGGCTCAGGTGAGCGAAGGCGCGCTGGCCGATGCGCAGGCGGTGCGTGTCGAAGATGGCCAGCAAGTCGCCACCCTGCTCCTGATCCAGGCTGCGCAATGCCGTGTCGGTGATGCGGCAAGTCTTTTCCACGCCGAAGACGGTCAGATGGAAGCGGACGGCGTCACCCGCCGGCTCGATCGCGATGCTGTCGCGCAGGATGTCATAGGGCATGGCTGGGGCACCGGGTCAGGTGGCGGCGTTGCTCGCCGCAGCGGCATGCCGTGGCAAGTCGATGATGAAGACGCAGCCGTGGCCAAGCACGCTTTCCACGCTCAGGCTGCCGCCATTCGCCTCCACGCTGCGCCGGACGATCGACAGGCCCGAACCCGGGCCGGTCTTGTTGGCGCCGCCCTGCGTGAAGGGCAGGAACAGGTCATTTGCGGCCTCCGGCGTCAGGCCGGCGCCGTTGTCCTCCACTTCAATCCTGATCCGCTCGCCTTTCCCATATGCGCGCACCACCACCGTGCCATTCGGCGCGCCAAACTTGAAGGCATTCTGCAGCAGCTTGCCCACGGCGGAGAGCAGCAAGTGCTGGTCCGCGTGGAGCTGCAGCAAAGGATCGACCTCTTCCACGACCAGGGTGCAGCGGATCAAGTCTGCCTCCAGCTTGGCCGAATAGCGCAGTTCATCGATGAAGTTGTTCAGGAAGAAAACCGAACGTTGCAAGGTCAAGCCCGCCTCCACCCGCACTGTCGCCAGCGAGCCGTCGATCAGGGTACGCAAACCCACGAGGCTGCGGTCAAGCACGGCTCCGGTCGCGCCTGCCACGCCCATGCCGCCCTGCTTGAGCGCGGCGACGGCCAGGCCGGCCGTTCCCAGGTGATTGCGCAACTCATGGGCCAGGTAGCCGATGCGCTCGCTCAACGCCAGCGCTTGCTCATTGGCAATCAGCACGTCGCGCCGCTGGGTAAATTCGGAGACGGCTTCGGCAATGCCGTTGTCGAGACAGCGGTTCAGCGTCCTGAATTCCTCGACGGCGAATTCCTCGCCCAGCTCCACGGCCAGATCGCTGACAGCCTGGCACAGGTCGCCATAATCGTGCACCACCTGGCTGACGGAATAGCCAAGCGCCAGCAATTGCCCGCCGTGCGTGGTGGCGCTGTCGGCCAGTTCCGATGTTGCCTGCGCATTGCCATCGGCGGGGCCGGAAATGGCCAGGCTCTGCGCCATCTGGCCCGCCTCTTCGGCCTTCAGGGTGCGAATGAGCTGGCCCAGGAAGATGGGGATGCCTTCTTTTAACTGTCGCTCGGTCGGAAAACGCAGGGGGCGCTTGGCGACCTTGTCACGGCAACGGCGCTCCAGCTCGGCGCGATGTTCTGCTAGGAATAAATGCATCATGGCGTTTCCAGCAATCTATAGTGAGTGACTAGTAACCAAGACTACCGCGAGCACAGGCAAGCGACCGTCTGTTACCGTACACTGGCGCTTGCTCGCCTATCGCTGCGTGCGGGACGCATCCGGCCTGCCCATGTGCTATTGTCATCGGATACCTTACCAGGCAGGAGTCATGCATGAGCAACATCGTTACCAGCGTCTCGTTCCGCTACATTGATCCGCGCCACAAGGAAGCGGGACCCAGCCGGGAATTCGTCAACCAGAACATTCTGCTGCCGCCGGGCGCCCACCTGCCGCGCATGGGCGAAGCGATCGAACTGATGCATTGGGACTTGAAGCGCGACATGAAATCCGGCGTGTATGCGGTCCTGTTCGTCCACACGCGCATCGCCTTGTTTGATGGCAACGACAAGCCGTCCGGCTGGCACACCACGATCACCGTGGGGCCGCAGTCCGACGACATCGATGCGCGCTTCCTCACCGCCCCCTCCTGACGTTCGTGCGGCCCTTGTTGCGGCCAGGCGTGAGCGCCTAAAATAGTGCTTTTTATTAAATAAACATGACCGTGACGGCA
This sequence comes from Janthinobacterium rivuli, assembly GCF_009208735.1. Lineage (GTDB taxonomy): Bacteria > Pseudomonadota > Gammaproteobacteria > Burkholderiales > Burkholderiaceae_D > Janthinobacterium. Next base: position 272,347 of record NZ_WFLJ01000005.1, read on the forward strand.
GCCGGTGGCGCCGTCACGCGCAAGACAGGGAAAGACGACGACATCGATGAGTACACTTGTAGAGCAGGCAACACAGGAAATGACGGCGGCCATCCACGCCTGGTTCGATGAGCGCCTGCAGCGCACCGACCTGGAGCAAGCCGTCAAGCGCACGACCTTGCAAGTGGGCATCTTCAATGAGCTCCTGCTCGACTACAAACCGGGCCGCACCACCGCCGACGAATTCGACCTGGGCCTCGACGACGACGCACGTCCCAGGACGCCGCTGCGTCTTGACGATGCGCAAGTGCGCGAGCTGATCGCGCCGCAGCTGACGGCGCTGGTGCAAACCCGCCTGGCGCCGCTGGTGGATACGCCGATGATCGATTACCGCTTCACCGTCCGCGGCAAGTTCCAGACGGCGCAGGGCAAGCTGCACCTGACCTTGCTGGAATACGTCAACGACGGCAAGCGCCTGGTCTTGCTGGAGAACATACACGCGTACGTCACGCAAAAACTCGAGCGCGGCACCCGGCCGACAAAAAAGCTGGAAACGTTCTTCCTGACGCGCCACCTGCTCGATCCTTACCTGTTCCCGCAGCCCGATATCGCGTGGACGATCGCGCAATTCGAGCGCATCGAACAGTTGAACAAATCGCGGCCGCAAGCGCTGGCCGAACATCGCGGCGACATCATCCAGGCCGTGTCGGCCTGGGCCGAAAAACAGTTCCTGCCGCAGTTCTACGACGTGCAAAAATCCAGCTACAGGGGCACGGAATACGCCTTGAAGGCGGGCGCGGCGCCCGATGCGCAGGCGCTGGCGCCGATCGACCTGCTGCTGTACGGCGCGGTGATGATATTGCGCCACGAACCGAGCTACGCCAAATCAACGGGCCTGAAATTCCTGGAAATCGCGCGCGAACTGGGCAGCGAACGGGCCGTGCGCATGCTCAAGGAAGGCAGCGGCACCTTCCCCGATGCCGACATCCACGTGAAAAATGCGCTGCTGGAATGCCGCGCCAACGATGTGTTTGCCACCATCAGCATCACGATTGCCCGGGAAGAGGAAGAAGCGTATGCACAGGCGCTGGTCTTCATCACGCATTTGCTGAACAACGGTTTTCCGAAAAACTACCAGATCAAGCTCAAATCCAGGGTCAAGACCTATTTGCCGATCAAGGGACTGGCGAAATCCGACACGCACCGCTTTTTCGCCAATGCCCTCGCCTGGCCTGGCCTGCAAGCGCAACTGGAAGCCTATGCGCGCGCCGCCATCGAGCAATTCGAGTTCTATGCCGACACGGAAGGCGAAAAGAATTGCATGCCCGGCACGTACGCCACGTTTGGCCTGGGCTTGCTCGACTCTCGCCACTTCCCTCTGGTGCGGCACTACATGGCCAACGTCGACGAGGAACACCAGTCCGTGCAAGACCAGTTCACGGCCGCCTTCGCCGAACGACATGGCGTGACGACGGCATCCATTCCCGTGCTGGCGGCGTGCCTGCGCGCGTGCACGGACAACGCAAAGGTGAAAATCCAGGCGGAACTGGAGGATCCTGAGAAACTGGAACTGTTCTGCCAGCAACTGCAGGGACTGGAAGGCTATCTGGTCGAGCACATGCTGTATCCGATCTGGGGCAAGCTGGAAAAACTGGCGGCCCTGGCGCGCAAGGCGGAGGGCCGGCGCAGGGAGCTGCTGCTGGCCTTGCTGGAAGCGGCCAGCAAGGCGCACGCCTGAAGTGTGCAACGTTATGACTTTCACCATATATAATGCCGTTCGCCAGAATTGCCTCAAAGCATCTTTTGGCGCCTGACATTGAATCGTGGAGAAAATACATGCATCAAACGCAACAAACATCGCGTACCGCCCTGCTGGCAGCAAGCCTTGCCGCCGCCGTGGCGCTGGCCCAGCCCGCCATCGGCGCAGAGACCACCGCCGTGGAACTGGCGCCGCTGGACGTGGCCAACCTGTACATCAAGACCATCATCAACCAGGATGAAGCCAGCGTCGCCAAGCTCAACGCCTACCTGCGTCCTACCCGCCTGGCGGGCCAGCAAAGCGCCGAATATGCGTCGTACAGCGGCTTGAAGGAGGCCGATGCCAGGTTTCCAGCGGAAACCGGCAAGCTGATCGCCGACCTGTTCCCCGCCGCCATGCGCGCGGCCGTGACGCCGGCCGCCGAGCTGCTGGCGGCGAACGTCATCGCCGCCAAGAATGGCGCCGCGTGCCAGGCCACCAAGGCGGACCCGGTGACGGTGGAAAACGGCATGCAGACGGCCGCCGTCAGCTTCGAATGCCAGGTCGTCAAGGTACCGGTGGCATGGGCGCCTGCCGCCCAGCAACTGGCGAAGACCGGCTGCAAGGTCGAGCAATGCAAGGCCGGCCTGCAAAAGATCGCCGCAACCTACACGAGCTCGCCAAAACAGACGTGGCGCGCCGTGTTTGCCGTCAGCCGCGAAAAGAACTCGGAAGCCTGGCGCAACGATTTCGCGCGCGAAACCTTCGATGAAATCTGGGAATACCTGTAATCCTCGCCTCGTTTAGAATGGCTGGATGAACAAAGTCACTCCGGTACCACAGCCCGCAGGCCTGGCCCTGCTGCGCCTGCTCGATCCCGACCACGTGGAAGGCGCGCTCAGCAAGCAAGTATTGGCGCAAGACCTGGCCAGCCTGCACGGCAGGCAATTGCTGGCGCTGCTGCGCCGGCTGCGCGCCGCCCAGTCCAACCAGCAGCACTATGCGGGCGCCAGCGCCGAGCAGACCGAACAGCAGTTCGGCGCCGCCATCGCCGCCGTCAAGGCGGAACTGGCCACGCGCCCGCACATCCCCAACAAGCAGGAAGCGAAGGCCCTGCGCCAGGCGGCCGCAAAGCGGCGCTGAACGGGCCTACGGTGCGCAGGCCGGCGCGGCCCGCCTTCTATAATCGGTGACGATACATTGTTTCCCGCACTGAAAGGATTCCCCATGCCCACGTCAATCTCCCGCCATGTAATCGGCTGCGCCCTGCTGGCCTTGTCCAGCCTGGCGACCGCGCAGGCTGACCATGCCCCACACATCGGCCCCATCGACGCGCGCGCCGTGTGGCAGGAACGCTCGCTGTCGGCCTGCCGTAGCGAAGAGTCGCCCACCGCGCCCGACGTCTGCCTGCTGCGCACCATGCAGCGCAGCGGCGCTCGCCCGCAAGCCATCGCCGCCGCGAAAATGCTCGTCAAGGCGAACAAGGCCGGTTTCATTTCCGCCTGGCGCCCGCTGGGCAAGGCGGCTCTGGCCACTGTCACCTATCCGTTTCGCGCCAACACGAATGAAGGCACTTTGCTGATCGGCAGCGATGGCGCCGCCATCGACGTCGACGAGGGCTCCGTGCGCGAGGAAGACCGCGCGACGCCCGCCTGGCGCGCGTTTACGGCCGCCCATCCAGACTCTGTCCCGTTTGCGCCCGCCGAGTTCGTCGGCAGCACGGCCACCGGCGATGGCGGCCAGAGCGTGCTGTTTTCCACGCCCCTGATCACCTGCCACGCCTGCGTCGACGATGGCGCCCTGCTGATCGCCTATACGATTGACAAGGATGGTATCGTGCGCGAGCGAAAACTCTTGACGATCAAGTAAGGCTGCATCAAAGATAAGATAGAATTGCTTGATGGCATGTCTATACGAGTACATGCCATCGATCCAACTTACTTATCACAGGAAAACATGCGCCGCTCTTGCCTTGCTCTGCACCTCACCGCCGCCCTGCTGCTGTCCAGCCCCTTCCATCTCGCCACTGCCGCACCCGCCGCCAATGCTGCCGCCAGCGCGGCCACGCCGCTCGTCATCGGTGAAAGTTTCAACATCGATTCGCGGGCGCTGAAGGAAAAGCGCCACATCAATGTGTACATGGCGCGCGCCTGGGATACGCCGCCCGACGCGCCCTTGCCGGTGCTGTACATGCCGGACGGCGGCGTGGCCGAAGACTTTTTACATGTGGCCGGCTTGCTGCAAGTGTCGGTGGCGAATGGCACGATGCGTCCCTTCATGCTGGTCGGCATGCAAAACACGCAGCGCCGGCGCGATTTGACGGGACCGACCGAGAATGCGCAAGACCGCAAGATCGCCCCCGTGGTGGGCGGCTCGCAAGCCTACCGCGCCTTCATCCGCGATGAGCTGATGCCGGAAATCAAGCGCCGCTACCGCACGACGGGCGAGACGGCCATCGTCGGCGAATCGCTGGCCGGCCTGTTCGTGGTGGAAACCTATCTGCTGGAACCGCAGCTGTTCGACCACTACCTGGCGTTCGACCCCAGCCTGTGGTGGAACCATGGCGCCCTGCCGCGCGAGGCGGCGGCCCTGCTGGCCAAGGGCAAGCCAGGCAAGCGCGACCTGTACCTGGCGTCCAGCAGCGAAGCGGGCATCGCCGTGGAAGTGCAGCGCCTGGCCGACGTGCTGGACAAGCAGGCGCCTTCCGGCTTGCAATGGCATGTGGAAAAGATGCCGGAAGAAAGCCATGGCACGATCTATCACCCGGCGGCATTGAAGGCCTTCCGCGCCGTCTTCAAGCCGCAGGCGCCGGCTGGACAATAAAACATGGACAAACTGTAATCCGGCGCGGGGCGTGCCCGCCGCAGCTGGCGGGTAAAATCGGCGACCCTTCTTCCTCCCGCCGAGTACAGATATTCATGAGTTTTTTGCAATTATTTATTCTTTCCATCGTCCAGGGCTTCGCCGAGCTGCTGCCCGTCTCCAGCTCCGCCCACGTCATCATGGCGGAGAAACTGATGGGCCTCGATCCCACCTCGCCGGAGCTGACCATGCTGCTGGTGATGCTGCACACGGGCACCATGTTCGCCGTCATCGTGTATTTCTGGAAGTCCTGGCACGCCACGTATTTCAGTTCGGCCAACGCTTTTCGCAGCAATGTCCTGCTACTCGCGGCCGCCACGGCCCTGACGGGCATCGTCGGCTTCGGCTTGCTGAAGGGCATTACGCACGTCATGAGCAAGGACGCGCCTGGCTTTGAAATCGAACACCTGTTCGGCAATGCCAGGCTGATGGCCGCCGCCCTGGCTGCGGCCGGCGTGCTGATCATCGCCTCTTCGCGCCTGCAAGCGCGCCAGCATGGCACCTTGTCCATCGGCAAGGCGATGGTGATCGGCGCCGTGCAGGGCCTGTGCCTGCCTTTCCGCGGCTTTTCCCGCTCTGGCGCCACCATTTCAACGGGCATCGCCATGGGCGTGCCGCAGCGTCGCGCCGAGGAATTCAGCTTCGCCCTGGCCGTCGTGCTGACGCCCGCCGTGCTGGTCAAGGAAGGCTGGCGCTTCTACCAGGCAGTGGCAAATGGCAGCCTCGACCATCTGGAACACGGCAACAGCCTGCTGCACCTGCTCGGCCCCAGCCTGCTGGGCATGCTGCTGTCCTTCCTGGCCGGCTTGCTGGCCCTGCGCTGGCTGTCGCGTTGGCTGGAACAGGGGCGCTGGCATTTCTTTGGCGCGTATTGCCTGGCCGCTTCCTTGGTAGTGCTGTACGTAGGGTAAAATCGCCGGGTTTCTCACATCCCCGCCAGCTCTACTGAAAGCCTACGATGAATTTCGCCGCCACCGCCGCCCTCTCGCTTGCCATGTCCACCGATGCCTTCGCGGCCGCCGTGGGCAAGGGCGCCGCCCTGCACAAGCCGCAATGGCGCGAGGCGCTGCGCACGGGCCTGATCTTTGGCGTCATCGAAGCCATCACGCCCATCATCGGCTGGGCCCTGGGCAGTGTGGCAGCGCCTTACGTGGAAGCGTGGGATCACTGGATCGCCTTCAGCCTGCTGGGTATCATCGGCTTACTGATGATACGCAATGCCCTTGGCGAGGCCGACGAGGACGAAGCGCCGGCGCAGTCGCACTCGTTCTGGGTGCTGGCCGTGACCGGCCTGGCCACCAGCATCGACGCCATGGTGGTCGGCGCCGGCCTGGCCTTGCTGGGGGCGAATATCGTCGTGACGGCGGCCGCCATCGGCTTTTCCACCTTCGTCATGGTGACCTTGGGCGTGATGCTGGGCCGCGTGCTGGGCACGGTGGCGGGCCGGCGCGCCGAACTGGTGGGCGGCCTGGTGCTGATCGTCATCGGCTGCGTGATCCTGTACGAGCATCTCGGCCACCCGGCCTGAATCCGCGGCGCGCACGGCACAGCCGCTGGCGGCGGCGTCGGCCCGCTTTGTGCTACATTGAATGCTCTGCATTCATGTCTCGCAAGGTGACCATCATGGAAACTCTGGAGCTGCTCTTCGCCTCGCTGGTGCGCGAGACCGCCGAATCGATACGCGACCACCACATTCCCTTTGCCATCAAGCACGACGAGCGCGCCTATTACGCATGGCTTGATGCGCATCCGATCAATGGCTATATCCAGGAAGCGTACCGCGAGATCGAGGAGACAGCCCAACAGATCCGCGCCATTCGCGCTGGGTGATGACGCTTGCCGCAAGCTACTGCGCGGGGCGCTGTGCGGCTGGCGATGCTCACCGTACCAGAGTACGGTTGCGCTTCTCAGCCACACATCACCGCCGCTCGCTACGCTTGCGCCAAGCGTCGATACGCTAGGTGAACGCTTTCAGAGAACGTATTGATCCAGATCAAACACTCTGCTGTTCCTATCGAATTGATGGCCCGATGCCGTGACAATGGAATGGGAGGCGGGAGACATGGATCAGGATCAAAAACACCAGATCAGGGGTTATGAATTTCATGTGACGGGGGCGCTGGAGAAGGATGGGCGTTACCGGGGCATGATCTTGATCAGCAAGCGCGGCGATACCTTGCAGGTGTACGCCAAGCCCGTGCTGATTGAAACGCCGAGCAGTTTCAAATCCGTGCATGCGGCCTTGATCGAGGCGTCGGCGTATGCCCAGGAACTCATCTATAACGGCGCCATCAAGGCGCTGCTACCGGCCGATGCGCCGCTGGCGGGGACGCAGAATGGTTCGCAGGCTGGTACGCAGGCGCCGCGGCCGCCGGATTTCGTCGGCAACTGATGTTGACAAGACCAGGCAGCCACCCGGGGTGGCGCGTATAATGACGCGCTTTCCCGGATGAACATACAGAACCATGGAATTTGTGAATTTACCGCTGGTCTTCCTCGTCGGCTGCGCGCTGATCGCCTTGCTGGCCAAGAAAAATGGCTACTCGTGGTACCTGTTCTTCTTCGCGATTGCCGTGCCCGCTCCCCTGTTGCTGCTGGCCTTGCCACATGTGCTGGGCGTGGAGATCGCTTCCCTGACTTCCGTACGGCTGGGCGCCGCCCTGCTGCTGCCGTTCGCGGGCTTGCTGCTGGCCCTGCGGCACAAGCGCTAATACCGTCGCGCTAAGGCCGCTTCAGCGTACCGGTATACCATCGGCCAAACGCCAGCCGACGGACAGCGCCAGTTGCTGCGCTTCTTTTTCGTTGCTGCAATCATCATAATCGCAAGTGTCCGCGTACGCGCCGCACGTCTGGTTCTGGCTGACATACGAGCCGACCCAGCGGCCATCGCGGCGCTGGCTGGCCGTGGCGCTGATGGTAAAACCTTTGTGGATGGTGGGATTTTCAAAAGACATAATTCCTCCGATATCAAAATAGCGTCAGGAACCTGACTGGCCTCCACTGTGCGCCACCCGCCGCCCGCAGTCTGTACGTTTGATCACACACAGGAAGCGCGCACGCGCAGGCCCGCGTGGCGCCAGGCGATCGGGTATGATTTCAGCATGTGTGGACGATTCGATCAAAATGACACGGCGCGCGTGCTGGCGTCGTCCTTCGGCTGGACGGACGCGGTGTTCGACAGCGAGGCCGAGCCGCACCTGAACGTCTCGCCCGGCACTTACCGTCCCATCTTGCACATCGCGGATGGCGTGCACCGGGTCGACGATGTCTTCTGGGGCTACCGCCCCGCCTGGGCCGCGCAAGCCGTGCCCGCCCCCGGCAAGAAAAAAATCCCCATCGCCATCAATGCCCGCCTGGAAAAACTGGCTGGCGCCTACTGGAAACCCTTGCTGCGCGCGGGGCGCGGCATCGTCTGCGTTTCCGGCTGGTATGAATGGACGGGAGAGAAAGGCAGCAAGCAGCCGTGGCACATCCACCGCAAGGATCGCGCGCCGCTGTTCCTGCTGGCGCTGGCCCAGTTCGGTCCCTACAAGTTCAACCGCGAGGAAGCCGGTTTCGTGCTGGTGACGGCCGACAGCCTGGGCGGCATGGTCGACATCCACGACCGCCGCCCCGTGGCCGTCAGCCGGGAAGACGCGCACCGCTGGCTCGACCCCGCGCTCACTGCCGAGCAAGCGCTGCACCTGGCGCGCAGCTGCATGCTCGACGTGGACCTGTTCGAATGGCATGCCGTCGACAATCCCCTGGTGCCGTCCGCCAGGGCCAAGGCGCCGCCGGCAGCGGCGCAAAGTACATTCGACTGGGGTACGGATTAAGGCAAGCGCGCCAGCCGGCGCCACAGCGCTTCCATGGGCCCCTGCCTGAAATGGCGCAGCCAGTAACGGCTCAATAGCACCTGTCCCGCCATGATCGCGACCGCCAGGCCCAGCATCTCGGCCGGACGCAAGGTGGCGCCCCAGCCCAGGCCCGGCCCCTGCAGCAGCCAGGTGCCGATCAGCGATTGCAGCAAATAATTGCTCAGCGCCATGCGCCCCACGGGCGCCAGCCATGCGCCCAGCCAGCGCAGCATGAAGGGGCCGGCCAGCATCAGCGCGGCCACATAGCCGGCCGCCAGCACGGGGCCGCCGGCAAACAGGCCTACCTCGAACAGGGCCGTGTCGAACACGGTTTGATACGGATCGGCCACTTGCCACGCGATGGCGCCCGCCGCCAGCAGGTTGAACGGCAAGCCCACGCCCAGCCCCACGGCGCGCACGCGGCGCCACAGGACCAAGTGACGGTGCGGCCGCGTCAGCCAACCGCAGCGCACGGACAAGATGCCCAGCAAAAACAGCACTATGATATGCGGCAACATGACGGCCGCATACAGCAAGGAGACGAGGAAATCGTTGGCGCGCAGCCTGGCGACGCCCCACGCGCCGCCCTGCGTGTAGATGGCGTGGCGGTCCGCAAAGGCTTGCAGCTCGCGCGCGGTGTCCGGCGCGCCGCCCGGCTGGCCCACGGGAATCAGCAGGCACATGAATAATAGAAAACCGGCCGCCACCAGCCAGGCGCGGTTGCGCACGCGGCTGAGCCTGGCGGATGCCAAGGGCAGGATCAGCATGCCGGCGACGGCATACGAGGTCAGCACGTCGCCGCTCCAGATCAGAAAGCCGTGCAGCAGGCCGAAGGCCAGCAGCCAGCGCAGCCGGCGCCGGTAGGCCGCTTGCGCCTGCTCCCAGCTGCCCAGCTGGCGCCGCAGCGAACGCGCCTGCAAGGCGAAGCCGGCGCCGAACAGAAAGGCGAAGATGGGATAGAACTTCAATTGCGCCAGCGCCGCCACGCCAAAAATGACGAGCTGGTCGAGCACGGGCGGCTGCGCCGGCAAGGTGCCATAGCGCAAGGAAAGGGAGCCCCAGGCGAAACTCCAGATATTCACCAGCAGGATGCCGAACACGGCGATGCCGCGCAGCACATCGAGCTGCAGCAATCTGCCGGGTTTGGCGCTCACGACGTTCAGGGGCGCGCCAGGGTCGGGTAATCGCTCACCTGCAGGCTGAAGCCGGCCTCGTCCGATTGCAGCCGCGCGTGGCCGCCGAACGGCAAGGTGACGCGGCGGCGGATGTGGCCAAATTCCAGCCCCGTCAGCACGGGCACGGGCAGCCGTTCGCGCACGTAGGCCAGCATGGCATCGAAATCGTAGCCCCTGTCCATCGGGCTCAATTTATAGGCGGAAAAGTCACCGAGCACCACAGCCTGCTGGCGCTGGATCACGCCCGCGTGCAGCAATTGCAGCAGCATGCGCTCGACCCGGTACGGGTGTTCGTTGACGTCTTCCAGGAACAGGATGCCGCCATCGACCTGCGGGAAATACGGCGTGCCCAGCAAATGGACCAGCATGGCCAGGTTGCCGCCCCATAATTTACCGCTCACCTCGACCTGCGGATTGCCAGCGGCCGTGCCCGTGACCGTGTGCGTGGGGCCTGCCAGGCAGGACCACAATTGATCGAGCGTAAATTGCTCGGGCTCGTCGCGGATGAAATCGTCGCAGAGCATGGGACCGGCGAAGCTGGCGCGGCCCGTCTTCGCCAGCAAGCCCATATGAAAGGCCGTGAAATCGCTGTAGCCGACGAACAGCTTGCGGCTGGCGGCCATGCGGTCGAAATCGATGTCGGGCAGAATGCGGCTGATGCCGTAACTGCCGCGCAAGGCGATCACCACTTGCACGTCCGGGTCGGCGGCGGCCGCGTTCAGCTGCGCCAGGCGGCCCGCATCCGTACCGCCGAAACGCTGGAAGGTGTGCTCGGGGTCGTAGTAATTGTGGACGGTGGCGCCTTGCGCCTGCAAGCGGGCGATGCCGCGCGCCAGCGCCGCCTCGTCGGGCGCACAACCGCCCGGCGCGACGATGGCGATGCCAATCTCAGGTGTCTTCAAAATATGCCCGCACGTAAATAAGAATGGGCGCACCTAGGCTGGCTGGGAGCGCATCTGGGGCGCCATCTTACCTTGCAGATGCACATCGATCAAGGCGAGCAGGCGCTCGATCAGCTGGGGCGGCATGTCGTGCCCCATGCCTTCGATCACTTCGAGCCGGGCGCCGGGAATCAACGCTGCCGTATCGATGCCGCAGGCGACGGGGATCAAGGGGTCGGCCGCGCCATGGATCACCAGCGCGGGACAGCTGATGCTCGGCAGCAAGGCCGTGCGCTCGCCCGAGGCGGCGATGGCCACCATTTGCCGTGCCACGCCTTCCGGGCAACTGCCCCGCTGCAGCGCCGCTTCGATGCGCTGGTACAGCAGTTTTTCCGACACGGGATAGGCGGGACTGCCGATGACGCGCACGGTGGCCGCCATGTGCGCCATCAGCTCGGCGCGGCTGGCATTACGTTTTGGACGTTGCAACAAGGCGTTGCGCGCGGCCCGCGTGGGACCGGGCAAGCCGCGCCGGCCGCTGCTCGACATGATGGAGGTCAGGCTGAGCACCTGCTGCGGCGCGCGCGCCGCCATCACTTGCGCGATCATGCCGCCCATCGACACGCCAATCACGTGCGCCTGGGCAATGCGCAAGGCGGCCAGCAAGCCCAGCGCATCGTCCGCCATGTCAGTGAGGGTGTAGGAAGTTTTCAGGGGCCAGCCGACGAGGTTTTTCACGTAGGCCAGCGGTAGATACGGCTTGCCCGCCAGCGCCATCTTGCTCGACAGGCCGCAGTCGCGGTTGTCGAAACGCAGCACCCGGAAGCCTTGTTCGACGATGCCTTCGACGAAGTCCGCCGGCCAGGCGATCAGTTGCATACCCAGGCCCATGACCAGCAGCACGCACGGATCGTTGGGGTCGCCGTGGCTTTCATAAGCTATGTTGAGGCCGTTCGCCATGATGGTTGCCATGATTGCCTCTCTTCAGGAACCAGCACGCAGGCACGATCGCTGCGGCCTTGCACTCAGCATACCACTATTGTGATCTTGCCATCACGCCTCATGCGAAAGTCCAACTCAAGTGTTGCCGCGCCGGTACGCAGCGCGGCAACACGGCAGTTTCAACGATGCCGCTTACTTGGCTTTTGGCAAGGAATCAGCCAGGTCGACCCAGCTTTGCGGCTGCGGCTTGCCCCGTTCGCGCACGCCGAAGAAAGAGACCACTTGCGTGCCGTCGTTGTCGAAGAACTCGACGGAGGTCACGCCGCCGCGCTTGACGACCCAGCCGCTGCGCAGGGCCGTGTCGCGAATGTGCAGGTTGAAGTCCGGGTCCAGCACGTTGAAGAAACCGCCGGCGGCCATGGTTTTCCCGATCTTGCCGCTGTAGATCTGCGTCACGCCTTCATTTCCCAGGAACACCATGATGGCGACCTTGTCCTTCGCCGCGTTTTCCAGCAGGGTGCGCAGCGCTTGCGGCGTCACGCGCTCGACCACGCCGGCCGGCGCCAGTCGCAGCGCCTGTTCGCGCGTCAGGTGGAATTCGCGCATGATTTGCGCGAACTGGTGCACGTCCGTCATGTCTTTCCAGGCCAGCTGGAACTCCTTGACGTCGATCTCGGCATCGGGCTTTTCCACCACTTTCGGCGCGACGGCCAGCACGTTCAGTTCCGCGCTTTGCTGCGGCATGCGGAAGCTGGCCACCAATTTATCGTAGACGGCCACGCCCGGCTCGTTGCGCAGGTAGATCTTGTGCACGGCCGTGCCGTTGGCGTCAAAAAATTGCAGGCTGCGCGTCGGCTTGCCATCGCGGCCCGCTTGTTCCACGGCAAATGCATATTTCCAGTTTTCAAAGTGGAAGCGCAAGTCGATCTGGCCGCCCAGGTAGCCGCCGGCGATATTGCGCTGGCGCGCCTGCGTTTCCGGGTCGTTGGCGTCGACCTGCTCGGATTTATCGCCCGCCTGCTTGAACTTGCTGGCCGTGCCCGTCGTTTCGATGACGCCGTTTTCATTGCGCGTGATCGCTTGCACGATGCCCAGGTCCAGCGCGGCGCGCATGATTTCGCGCGGCTGATTGCCGTCGGCCTGCAGGCGCGTGACGCCCTTGCCGAGATTGGTTGCCAGCAATTGCGCTTCGGATACACCCAGCGCGCGCGCCGCCTCGCGGATCTGCAGTTTCGGCTGCTCCGTGCGCAGGGTGGACCAGCGTTCCGCCAGGGTCGCTGGGGCCGCGTATGCGTTTGCGATCAGCAGGCTGCCTAGCAGGGATAGAACGAGTTTGGATAACTTCATAGAGAGACCATTCAATCAAACATGGAAAAAAAGAGGGGCAAACACCCCTCCCCGGTAAAAATCAATAGTTGACGCTGAGGCTGGCGGCGACGTTGCGGCCCGGCTTGGCGTAGCGCTCGATCTCGGCGCGGTTGGCGGCCGTCGTGCCGGCCGCCAGGCTGCGCGCGGCGGCGTAATCCCAGTACTTGCGATCCGTCAAGTTGTACACGCCGACGATGATCTTGGCGTTCTTGTGCACGTTCCAGTAGGTCGACAGGTCGAAGATGGTGTACGACGGCACCTTGTAGCGTGGGGCGGTCGTGCCCATCAGCAAATCGTTTGGTGCTTGTTTTTCACCGGCATGCAAGGCCGTCAGTTCCAGGCCGAACAGCTGGTTCGCGTGGTCATAGCCGAAGGTCAGCGCCGTCTTGGCCGGCGCCACCGAGGCCAGGCCGCCGCTCTCGCCCGTCAAGGTATTGAAGGAGCGGCCCTTGGCGACGCCCGTGGCCAGGTCGACGCGGTAACCCTGCATGGTTGGCGACCAGGCGCCCAGCTCCGCGCGCAGGCTCAGCTCGGCGCCCCAGGTGCGCGCATTGCCGATGTTTTCCGGACGGTACAAGCCCCAGGTGAGGGTCGGGTAATTCACCGGGTCCAGGTCTTGCGCCACGTACTCGATCATGTTCTTGTATTCCGTCTGGTAGACGGACGCGTGCATGCTCAAGCCCCTGCTCACGTCGCCTTTCAAGCCCAGCTCATACGCCTTGCTGGTTTCCTTGCCCAGATTTGCATTGCCCAGCACCGCATAGCCGTTGCCCATGCCCGTATAGCTGATGGAATCATAGGTACCCGTGCGTTCGACCGCCGTCGGCAGGCGCGTGCCGCGCGTGAACGTGGCGTAGGCGCTCATTTGCGGCAGCACTTCCACGGACAGGCTCAGGCTGGGCGTGAAGTAGGTGTCGCTCTCCTTGCGCACTTCCCTGGCCGCGCCCGGCACGCCGATCAGGTAGTTTTGCAGGTTTTTCGGCTCCAGCTTGCGGTAGTCGGCACGCAGGCCCGGCGTCAGCACGGCTTTCTTGCCGCCCAGGCCGAAGCTGAGGTCGTCACGCACGTACAGGGCCAGCTTGGTGGCGTCCATGTCGGCCATGCGGTTCTTGCGCGTGATCTGGTGCTGGCCGGTGGCGATGACGGTGCGGTCTTCCATCCACGGGCGGCGCGATTTGACCTGTTCCAGCTGCACGCCGTACAGCAGCGCGTTGTCCGCATTGAGCTGCTTGAACGCTTCCGACGTCAGGCCGATGCTGTCATTCTTGAAGCTGGTGTCGATGGCGCGCTGGAAGTTGCCCTGGTAGGTATAGCGGCCCTTGCTCTTGTCCTCGATCTTCGCGTTCTGCAGATAGACTTTCGAGGTCAGCCGGTCGAACAGGGCGAAATCCTTCAGCAGCACCTCGTGGCCCAGGCTGACGCGGGTGCGCCTGGTGGTGGAATCCTGCTGCACGCCGTCCGGATACATGGCGCTGACTTTATTGTTGAGGTCTCGCTTGTTCTTGCGTTCGAACATGTCGACCGTCAAGTCCAGCTTTTGTTCGCCCGGCAAGGCCCACACCAGCTTCGACAGCAAGGCGTTCGAATGCCAGTCATCCGGGTTGACGGCGGCGCTGCCGCGGCTGTCAAGCTGTTCGCCGTCGCGGTGCACGTACACGGCCAGGCCTTGCAGACTGGCGCCGATCCTGGCGGCGCCCGTCAGGGTGTGCGCATTGCTGCGGTCCACCGTGGCGCGGCCATATTTATACGCCACGTAATGGTCCACTCCGTCGCCCAGGTAATCCTCGGGCGACTTGGTGATGAAGGCCACGCCGCCGCCCAGGCCGGGATTGGCGCCGCTGACGGCCGTCGTGCCCGAATCGATGCGCACTTCGCGGAAGGTCTCCGGATCAAAATAATCGCGGCCCATGCCAAACGCGTTGAGGGTATTGCTGTCCGGCTTCGGTGCCGCGTCGGGGAGCGCAATGCCATCGAGTTCCAGGCTGACCCGATTGCCTTCCAGGCCACGGATGTTGTAACCGGTGTTGCCCGCGCCATCCCAGATGCCGCCACCACCCGAGGCCGCCATCGGCGTGCTGATCAACGGCTGATAGCGCACGACACCGGCCATGTCCGTCACGTTACGGCGCTCCAGATCGTCGCTGTGGATCACGGTCTTGGTGCCGGCGCGGCGCTCGTAATCCTGCTTGGCATTGACGACGATTTCCGGGAAGACGGGCAGCTTGGCCGGTTCCTGCGCGGCCGTGCCCGCATTAATGGCGGCCGTTTGCGCGACAGCCGGCAGCAAGGGCGCGGCGAACAGGCCCAGCAAGGCGGCGCGCAACACCAGATTGTGGCGGCGGACAGGCAGGCGGAATGAGGATACGACGGGTGCAGCGGTGCGCTGCGTAAGCACAGTAGTCATGATGATCCGGTCTAAGAGTAAAGGCTGGCTCTTGAACCTGGATCGATAACGATAGTGTTAACGACGCATAAGGAAAGTTTGCTGGCGAAAACAATACTGTAACACGAATCATTCTCATTTGAGAATGGCGAAGTGGTCTAGACAGATGTTATTTCGCAACAATTATGAAAAATGCCAGCCGGGATGGCTGGCAAGGGTGGCAAGGCCATGGCGGCCCTGCCCCGCCTGGACTGGCGTCAGGCCGGAGGTTGGGCCAGCTTGCGCGCTTCGGCCTGCGCGCGGCGGCGCTCGGCAAAGAAACGCTTGAGGAAAGCGCCGCATTCGTCGGCCAGCACGCCACCGGCGATGGCCGTCTGGTGGTTCAGCGCCGGCTGCTCGAACAGGTTCAGCACGGAACCGCAGGCGCCCGTCTTCGGATCGCCCGCGCCATATACGACGCGCGCCAGGCGCGCATGCAGCATGGCGCCCGAGCACATCACGCACGGCTCCAGCGTCACGTACAACTCGCAGCCGGGCAGACGGTAGTTGCCCAGCTTTTCGGCGGCCGCGCGCAAGGCCATCACTTCCGCGTGCGCCGTGGGGTCGTGGCGGCCGATGGGCTGGTTGTAGCCGACGGCGATGACTTCGCCATCCTTGACGACGACGGCGCCGACGGGCACCTCGCCCAGGTCCCACGCGTGCTGCGCCTGCTCCAGGGCCAGCTGCATGTAGCGCGCGTCCTGCACGCTAGCGTGCGTTTCAGTCATCGGTGACTTCTGCCCAGCAATTCGGCGTTTCATGCAGCACCAGCTTATGCAGGTGCAAGCCCGTGCCAAAATGGTCGGTGAAGGCCGCTTTCAGGATCTCGAAGGCGATGCGCGCCAGGTTTTCCACGGTCGGAATGCGGTCGATGACGACGGTTTTATGGTCAGGCAGGCTGGCCAGGAAGTCGCGCACGGCCGTATCTTTTTCATACACGAGGAAGGCGTGGTCCCAGACATCGACCAGGTGCTGCTTGGCCAGAGTTTTCACGTCGGAAAAGTCCATGATCATGCCATTGTCGGAATTGCCTTCCGCTTCGATGACCTTGCCGACCAGGGTGATTTCCACCGTGTAACGGTGACCGTGCAGGTTGCGGCACTGGCTTTTGTGGTCGGGAATGCGGTGGCCCGCGTCGAATTCGAGCTTGCGTGTGATAGTCAGCATAGGTGTTATTAAGGTATTTGCAGGAGTTTATGGGTTTGCAGGCTCAGCTTCCACTTCGGGTTGCTTTTGCACGTCTCGATGGCCAGCTTCATGTTGTGCGCGGCCAGGGGGCCGTCCATCGCCTGCACGAAGAAATTCTCGAAATCGAGTCCTTCGTAGGCGGCCAGGTCTTGCTGGAACTGGGGAATGACCACCTTGATTTCATTGCCTTTGTGCACGACGAGGGTGGAACCCATCTTCGGGCTGACGCAGATCCAGTCCACGCCGGCCGGCACGGGCAAAGTGCCATTGGTTTCGATGGCGATGGTAAAGCCGACCGCATGCATGGCGTCGATCAGGGCCGTGTCCAGTTGCAGCAGCGGTTCGCCGCCCGTAAACACCACGTATTTGCTCGCCGCGTAGGTCGCCGGCCACAGGCTGTCGATCAGCGCGGCCAATTCCTGGGGCGTCTTGAACTTGCCGCCCAGTTCACCATCCGTGCCGACGAAATCCGTATCGCAGAACTGGCACACGGCCGTGGCGCGGTCACTTTCGCGGCCCGTCCACAGGTTGCAGCCGGAAAAGCGGCAAAACACGGCCGGACGGCCCGCGTGCGCACCTTCGCCCTGCAGGGTATAAAAAATCTCTTTGATGCTATAAGTCACTGTATTTCCTAAGAGCTGGCTGGCGTCATCGCGCAGGGCGAACGCATCGAGGCCGGCGCGCCGCGCCGTCACCGCAAAAGCCGATTGACAACCCTCTATTATATGCCGCCAAGACACTTCCCGTGTAAATGCCGTGACCGCCACCTGCCACGGTGCCATTCGGGGACGAGATAGCGACACGGGCAGGCATAACTGCGCAGCTTTTGCGTTTAGACAATGTAAATAACCCCAAGTTAATATATTTTCCGTAAGAACATTGCCTGATGGAAAACATTGAGGGAGCATGGACATGCTGCAACGCTGGCTACGCCCGCCGTACCGCCTGAGTATTCTGGCCTGCCTGGCGGCCGGCGCACTCGCTTGCCTGCACACCGGCCATGCCGCCGGGACGCTGGCGCCGGCCGGCACGCCATCGCCGCTGAAGCTGGCCTGCGCCATCCTGCTGGGTGTGCTGGCGCTGCTGCTATGGCGCCAGCACAGGCTGGCGCTGCGCCTGCAGGCGCTGGAACAGCTGCGCGCGGACGCCGAGCAGGCGCGCCTGGCCAACGGGCAGCGCAAGGCGCGCGAACAGGAACGCCTGCGCATCGGACGCGACATCCACGACGACCTGGGCCAGCATCTGCTGACCCTGAAGATCGACCTGGCCATGCTGCAGAGCAGCACGCATGGCGCCACGCCCTTGCTGGCGCGGCAACTGGCCATGATGGCGCGCAATGTCGACCTCAGCATCGCGGCGCTGCGCAGCGTCATCCACGACCTGCGCCCGCCCGCCCTCGACGCCGGCCTGCAAGCGGCATGCGAGGGCTTGCTGGCGGACTTCCAGCGCAGCACCGGCATCGCCTGCCACTGCGATTACGGGCTCGACGCCGCCGCCGGCAATGCGCATGGCCCGCTGCTGTATCACGTGCTGCAGGAAGCGCTGGCGAACATCGCCCGCCATGCGCACGCCACGCATGTCCAGCTATGCCTGCAGCAAGTGGACGCCACCGTGGCCTGCCGCATCAGCGACGACGGCGTCGGATTGCCAGGCTCGCCACCGCGTCTCGGTTGCGGGCTGTCGGGCATGCATGAGCGCGTGGCCGCCGCCGGCGGCAGCCTGCACATCGACAGCCGCAGCGGCGCCGGCACCACCTTGCGCCTGTCGCTGCCACTGGCCGCCTGCGAAGAAGCGCCCCTGGCGCATCACTGATAGTTTTGCGCAATAAATATTGCTCAATATCAACACCATCTCTTGCGCTGCGCTGCATCATGGCCAACGAAACCGCTCCATTCACCCCAAGAAGGATGCTTACATGCCGGATAGCCATGCACATGCCAGCGCATCGCCCTGCGATGAAGCTCAGGGTTTCGCCGTCAAGATGATGGAATTGCTGGTGGTGCCCACCTTTGTCCTCGACGTGCATGGCCAGGTGATGATCTGGAACCGCGCCTGCGAGCAGCTGACGGGCGTGCCGGCCACTGAAGTGCTGCGCACGCGCGAGCCGGGACGCTGCTTTTACAACGACGAGCGCCCCACCCTGGCCGATCTGGTGCTGGCCGGGCGCGGCGGCGACATGCGCACCCTGCATGCCCAGCAGCAATATCGCAGCAGCACGGGCAGCAATCTGTGCGCGGAAAACTGGTGCGACATGCCGCGCACGGGACGGCGGCGCTACCTGGCCGTCGATGCCAGCCCCATCTACGGCAATCACGGTGAGCTGATCGCCGTGGTCGAAACCCTGCGCGACATGACGGACGAAAAACGCGCGCAGGTGGAGCTGGAACGCCTGGCCACGCGCGACGGCCTGACGGGCCTGGCAAACCGGCGCTGCTTCGACGACACCATCCTGGCCGAATGGCAGCGTGCCCAGCGCCAGGGCCAGCCGCTGTCGCTGCTGATGGTCGATGTCGACAATTTCAAGGAGTACAACGACAGCCACGGCCACCAGGGCGGCGACCTGTGCCTGCGCAAGGTGGCCGGCGCCGTGGCCAGCGAGATGCGCACGAACGACCTGGTGGCCCGCTATGGCGGCGAGGAATTTGCCGTGATCCTGCCGAACCAGTCGCTCAAGGGCGCGGCCATCGTGGCCGAACGCATCCGCCAGCGCGTGGAGCGGCTGCAACTGCCGCGCAAGCGTCCCGACGGCGCCTGCGTCACCGTCAGCATCGGCGCCGCCACGGCCCTGCCCGGCCCCGGCACGGAACTGGGACAACTGATCCACACGGCCGACTGCGCCCTGTACCGCGCCAAGCACCTGGGCCGCAACCGCATCAGCCTGCCGGAAACGACGCTGACGTAGGCGACAAGGAAGCACGACCAAATTTGGTGTATATTTAGTCCTATCACAGTTTTTTCGCACTCGGAGCCGCCATGGACCTCAAGGAACGCATCAAGCCAATCTCCTATCTCAAGGCCAATACGACGGACATCGTCAACAGTTTCGACGCGGGCCAGGATGAACCCATCATCATCACGCAAAATGGCGAAGCGAAGATGGTCGTGCTATCCATGCACGCGTATCAGGAAGGCAAGCGGCAAGCGCGGCAGATGCAGGAGCAGCATGCATTCATGAAACTGATCGCCATGGGCAACCAGGACATCGCGCGCGGCGACGTGGTGTCTGAGGAAGACTTCCTGGCCAGCCTCGATCACGACTGACATGGCGCGCATCGTCGTGCTGAAAAGCGCGCAAGCCGATTTCAATGAATTGCGCAGCGACTTCAAGGCACGCCACACGGCGGCCGCCCATGCGCAGTTCCTCCTGGCTTTCCGGCAATTATTCGCTGAGCTCAAGACCTTTCCCGACAGCGGCGCCCCCGTCGAGGCCGCCCGCGAAGTTGGCATGGATGTGCGGCAACGCCTGTGCGAAGAGATCCGCGTCCTCTACCACCATGACCGCGCGCACGACACCGTGTACATCCGCATGTTCCTGCCGATCCGGCGCGACTTTCTGACCCATCTCACCACGCGCATCCTGCGGCCCGACTTGTAGCCCCTATGCAGGGCGGCACGAATATTCTATGCTGCGGCGTTGCACTTTCCACATTCCAAGAAAAGAAGGAGCCTTCGTGTCAAGAATCATGCCCAATGTATTACCTGCTTTTGCCCTGGCCCTGTCGGCCATGGCTTCGTCGAACCTGGGCGCCGCGCCCGTCAAACCGGCCGCCGCCCATAGCGCGGCCGCCAGCAAGGCCGATTTGCTGCCGTTCAAGGCAACGGAAAAAACCTTGCCCAATGGCTTGAAGATCATCATCGTGCCGACCGGCTTCCCTAATCTGGTTTCGCTGCAGATTCCCGTGCAGACGGGCTCGCGCAATGAAGTCGAGCCGGGCAAGTCCGGCTTCGCCCACTTCTTCGAACACATGATGTTCCGCGGCACCAAGGCGTATCCGCCCGAGAAATACCAGGAAGTCATCACCCGCGCCGGCGCACGCCAGAACGCGTATACGAGCGACGACCTGACCAATTACCATACGACGTTTGCCAAGCAAGACCTGGAAACCGTGCTGAAGGTGGAAGCGGACCGCTTCCAGCACCTCGACTATGCGGAAGACGCGTTCAAGACGGAATCGCGGGCCGTGCTGGGCGAGTACAACAAGAACAGCGCCAATCCCGTGTCGAAACTGTTCGAAGTGATGCGCGACAGCGCCTATACGACGCATACCTACAAGCATACGACGATGGGTTTTATCCAGGACATCGAAGACATGCCGAACCAGTACGCATACTCGAAGCTCTTCTTCGACCGCTGGTACCGTCCCGAGCGCACCACCATCATCATTGCCGGCGACGTGGAGCCGCAGCAAGCGATCGCGCTGGTGGAAAAATACTGGAGCGGCTGGCAGCGCGGCAAGCAGCAGGCGGCCGTGCCGGTGGAACCCGCGCCGCGCGGCCCCGTCTACAAGCACGTGGCCTGGCCCACGCCGACCCTGCCGTGGGTGGCCGTGGGTTTCCACGCGCCCGCGTTTTCCGTGAAGGACAAGGACCAGGCCGCCCTTGCGACCTTGCTGTCGCTGTCGTTTGGCCGCACCTCGCCGCTGTATAAACGCCTGGTGCAGAACGAGCAGAAGGTTGACCAGCTGTTCGACATGACGCCGGACCGGGTCGACCCGACCCTGGCCGTGATCGGTGCGCGCGTGAAAAACATCGACGACGCCGTCTATGTGCGCGACGCCATCCTGAAGACCGTGGCCCAGCTGCGCGACACGCCGGTGAGCGAGAAAGACCTGGCGGACGCCAAGTCGGCGGAAAAATACGGCTTGATCCGCTCGCTCGACAACACGGAGCAGATCGCCGGCACCCTGGCGTCCTTCGTGCATTTCGACCGCTCGTATGCCACCATCAACCAGTACTACCGCCTGATCGACACGCTCACGCCGGCCGACCTGCAGGCGGCCGCGCGCAAATACCTGACGGACGAGGGCCTGGTGGTGACCACCCTGTCAAACCAGCCGATGGCCGCCGCCATCGCCGCCACGCCGAAGCTGGCCAGCCTGCTGCCGGCAGTCTCGACCGCGAAGTTCGACGTGCTGGTGCAAAAGTCGGCGCTGCCGCAGATCCGCTACAAGCTGCTGTTCATGGCCGGTTCCGCGCAAGACCCGCAAGGCAAGGAAGGCCTGGCCGCGCTGACGGCGTCCATGGTGGCGTCCGGTGGCTCGTCCGAGCGCAAGATCGACGAAGTCAACGCCGCCCTGTTCCCGCTGGCCGGCAGTTTTTCCCAGCAGACGGACAAGGAAATGACGACGTTTACGGGCTCCATCCACAAGGATAACTGGACCCAGTTCAACGCCATCGCCCTGCCCCTGCTGCTGTCGCCGGGTTTCCGCGAAGACGACTTCCGCCGCTTGAAGGATGCGCAAAAGAACGCGCTGCTGCTGGACTTGAAGGACAATAACGAGGAGGAGTTCGCGAAGGAACGCCTGCAAACCAATGTGTATGCGGGTACGCCGTACGGCCACCCCGTGCTGGGCACGGTGGCAGGCATCGACGCCATCACCCTCGACGACGTGAAACAGTTCTGGAAGAGCGCGTATGCGCAAGGCGCCGTCAAGGTGGGTATTGCCGGCGACGTGTCCGACGCCATGACGGCGTCGCTGACGCAGGCGCTGGCAACCCTGCCGGCCGGCCCAGGCTTGCCGGCCACCGTGAAACCCGCGGGCCGCAAGGCGCAGGGCCTGGAAGTGGAAATCCTCGAGAAAAACACGCGCGCCACGGCGATTTCCTTCGGCCTGCCGCTGGACGTGACGCGCACGCACCCGGACTTCCCCGCCCTATGGCTGGCGAAGACCTGGCTGGGCGAGCACCGCGCCTCGAATTCCTACCTGTACCAGCGCATCCGTGAAATCCGCGGCATGAACTATGGCGATTACGCGTACATCGAGGCCTTCCCGCGCGGCATGTACCAGTTCTTCCCGAACCCGAACCTGGGCCGCAAGGCGCAGCTGTTCGAAATCTGGATCCGCCCCGTGGCGCCGGACAACGCCCATTTCGCCCTGCGCGTGGCCCTGACGGAATTGGGCAAGCTCATCGACAACGGCTTGACACAGGACGACTTCGCCACCACGCGCGACTATCTGATGAAGAACGTCTTCGTCATGACCTCGACGCAGGACCAGCAACTCGGTTATGCGCTCGACTCGCAATGGTATGGCACGCCGGAGTTCACCAAACTGATGCGTGATGGCCTGTCGAAACTGACGCTGCAAGACGTCAACCGCGCCATCAAACAGCATCTGTCGGCAAAGAATCTGTCCGTGGTGATCGTCGCCAAGGATGCGGCCGGCCTGAAGGAAAAGCTCGTCAGCGACGCGTTTTCTCCCATCAAGTACGACGGCAACAAGCCGCAGTCCCTGCTCGATGAAGACAAGGTCATCGGCGCGATGAAGCTGGACATCCAGCCGGCAGCCGTCACCATCACGCCGGCGGCGCAGGCGTTCGCCCAGTAAGCGTGTGCCAGAGCAACCTCGTCCGATGCAGCTGGTCGGATGGGGTTGACCTGGCATTCGGCGCTGCCAAAACCGCCTTCATTCCGCCAATCCCGGCCTTGGTCGGAAAGTAGCATCTTGGCAATCTGGTTATCCGCATACTGTTTTTCGACTCTTCCCGAGTGAAAAACATGACAAGGACAACCATGCACCTGCTCCATCCCCACCTGTACGCCACCTGCATCCTCGCCGCTGCCGCGCTGCCGGCCGCCCTGTACGCGCAAACGCCGGCCCTCGCCGGACAGTGGCAATTCCGGACGGCGACGGGCACGACCACGACGAATGGCGTCGAGGTCGACCTGATCGACACGGGCATCCTCGACATTAGCGAAGCGCAGGACGGCATGCGCGCGACCATCGCGTGGCTCGACGAACGGGGCCAGCTCACGCCGCCGCGCACGGTCGACGGCACGCTCGGCCCCGCCGGCGCCGTCTTCCGCCATGGCGGCAAGCGCGTCAGCACGGGGCGCAACGGCAAAGAGCTCAGCACCGAGGTGACGATACGCTGGACCTTGCAAGCCACAGGCGACGTGCTGAGCGGCGAACGCCTGGTCGAAACCGATGAGAACGAACCCAAGCCCGTGACCGGCACGCGGCTCAGGGAGCGCTATGTGGCGCCCGCGCTGCCGGCCGCAGCGCTGGCGACGGCGGCCAACGGCGCCGCGCGCGGCCCGTCCACGCCGGCCGAACGGGCTCGCGTGGTGCGCATGGCAACGGACGCACAGCGCGATCCCCTGGCCGTGCAACGGCGCGATGGCACCTGGCTCAGCGCATGGGTCGATGCCATCCCCGACCTCACGTTCGACGCCAGCATGCCCGATGACTGGCTGAACAGCGCCCCCGCGCCGGCCACGCGCGCGGCGCTGCGCTGCCAGTACCTGGCCAGCGTGATGGCCTTGCAGATCGAACATCCGGACCTGGCCGGCCAGCAAGGCGCCAAGGACCTGGCGGGGATGCAAGGCGTGCTGCTCGCCTACGAAACGCTGCTGCGCCAGGATACGCTGAACCGTTCAGCCAAGCTGGATGCGGCGCTGGCGGCACGCCGGCAAGGCAAATTGCCCGCCTTCCTGGCCACGCTGTCCGGCAGGAATGCCGGCATCGAAACCGCAACATCGCCGTCCGGCGACGCCACGGCGCGCCGGATCGTTGCGCTGGGCACCAGCGAACCGCGCGCGATGGAGTGGCTCGATATCCTCAGCAACCGCTTCGGCGGCCGCATGGCCGGCAGCGACGCCTACACGCATGCGGCGCAATGGGCGCGCATGCAACTGCGGCAATGGGGCGTGCAAGCCGAGCTGGAAGAAGCGGGCCAGATGCCCGTCGGCTTCAACCGCGGTCCCTGGTCCGGCACGATGCTGACGCCCCAGACGCAGCCGCTGCGCCTGGCGACGCCCGCCTACACGGCCGGCACGCGCGGCGTGCAGCAGGGCCTGGCCATGATGGGACCGGCCACCCTGGAAGAGGCACGGCAGCGTGCCGCGCAATTCAAGGACAAATGGGTGCTGATCGGCGGTGAGAACGGGGGCGGAGGGCGCGATGGCGACACCATCCACCAGCCCAGGGCCATCATCCGCGTGCTGATGCAGGCCGGCGCCTTGGGCACCGTCCAGTCCGGCGAGGAACCGCTGTATGCCGCCAGCGCCGCGCCCGCCACCTGGACGACCCTGCCGACCTTGCCCGACATCAAGCTGGCCGCGCCACAGTACGCCGACATCCGTCAACGCCTGGGGCGCGGTGAAGCCGTCACCCTGGAGTTTGACATCCGCAACTGGTTCTATCCGGGGCCGGTGACGTATCACAATGTCGTGGCCCGCATCCCGGGCACGGAAAAGCCGGAGGAAATCGTGCTGATCGGCGCGCACCTCGACAGCTACGATGGCGGCACGGGCGCGGCCGACAATGGCGCCGGCGTGGCCACCATGCTCGAAGCGATGCGCCTCCTGGCGCTCTCCGGGGCGAAGCCGCGCCGCAGCATCATGCTGGTGGCCTTCGGCGCGGAGGAGATCGGCCGCAAGGGATCGTTCGCGTTCGCCGAACGGCACGCGGGGCAATTGGACAAGATCGTCATGATGCTCAACCGCGATGGCCGGCCCGGCGCCATCGACGGCATCGCGGTTCCTTCGGCCTGGCAACCCGTGTTTGGCCGGGTCGAACGGGCCCTGCAAGACGTCCACCCCGTGTTCGGCTTTGCCACCACCATCAACGATGCGCCGCGCGATGCCAGCCAGGCGATGCATGCGCGGGCAGGCAGCGATGACGCCGTCTTCAGTCTGCATGGCGTGCCGACGCCGAAATTTACCGTGCTCGGCGATTTCGACTATGCCCGCGTGCATCACACGGTGCTCGACACGTATGAGAACGTGCTGCCATTCGGCGCGGCGCAGCAATACTCGGCCATCGCCATTGCCTTGACCGCGTATGAAGCGGCGAATGCCCCGGAGGAGCTCAGCCGAAACGGCTACTATCGCGCCGCCGAAGCGGCACGGTAGACGTCCGCGCCGGCGTCACTCGAAGGGATTGGCCACCGACGTCACCTCGGGCGGCGGCAGCTGGTCGGGCAGCGCCTGCTTTTCCAGCTGCGCCACCACGTCGGCCAGCAGCTTTTGCAGCTGTTTCGCCAGGGCCAGGCCCGGCTTGTCCAGGGTCAGGTCGATGTCGCCGCTGATGCTGACGCGGTCGATCCGGTTTTCGATGCTCAGGTTGCCGATTTCCAGCACATCGCTTTCATTGGCGTAGGGGACGAATTTCTTTGCGCACATGGGATTTCCTTTTTGACGGTCTTATTTCTTGGACTTGCTCTTCACCTTGGGCAAACTCAGCATGCGCAACTTTTGCTGGCGCGTCAGCGACGGTAACAGATCGATGCCTATCCTGTCTTCCAGTTGCGCAATGCTCAGCACTTCATACGTCTTGGTGTCGACGTTTTCAATGAAGTAGGCGGCGCCGGCGCGCTGGCGCGGGCTGTACACGGCCTTGTACAGATGGCTGGGCACGATCACTCTTCCCACCTTGCGCAGGTTGCCGCCAATGAACGCCGGTCCCGTGATCACGTACAGGTCGCCCTCTTTCTTCGCCATCTTGCGCACGGCGCCCTCGATGCCGGCCCACACATAGCGGTTGTTGCGCGCGTCTTGCGGCACCATATTGGCCAGGGTAAAGCTGTCGCGCTGGCTCTGGCGGTCGGGCATGTCGCCGTTGGGCGCCATGTGGCCCCGGTCGAAGCCGCTGCGCGCATAATCGGCCAGTTCCGCGCGCTGGGCGGCGGGCAGCTTGCGTTCGGCATGGAAGGAATTTTCGCGCGACAAGTCCTGTGCCGCTTCCAGGTTGTTCGCCGTCAAATGTTCTGCCGACCACAGCGGCGTGCGCGTGATCCCCGAATGCATCACGCCAAACACGTTGTAGCACAGCTCCCTGGTTGCCACATCCAGTTTGGGGTTGGTGATTTCCGGCTTGCGGCCATCGACGTAATGGGCGGGACAGGCATCGGCATGCGCCAGGTTCGCGGCAAAGGCGGAAGCCAGCAAGCCGCACGCCAGGGTCAGCCTGGCGATCGATCGTTGAATCATATTTCCCTAGTTGAAATCTTTGCAGGCCAGCATTCTAGCGGACGCCGGCCCTCGCCACAAACCCGCACGAAGCTGGCGTGCGCGGCGGCGAACGGGCGCGCAGGCGGGCGTGTGGGCGGCCCTGTGCAGAGCTGGCGCAAATAAAGGCCAACAGGCTGCGCACGGCCATTCATTTCTGCTAAGATTGCCTTGATTCGTTCGCATCGACCATTCAAGATTTGGAGAGCATATGATCAAAAAAACCCTGCTGCTGATCGTTGTCGTCGTCGCCGCCATCCTCGGCTATGCCACCACCAAACCCGACACCTTCAGTGTCCAGCGCGAAATCACTGTCAAGGCCCCACCCGAGAAAATCGCCGCCCTGATCACGGACTTCCATTACTGGGCCGCCTGGTCGCCGTGGGAAAAGCTCGATCCGGCCATGCGCCGCACGTTCACGGGGCCGTCCAATGGCCTGGGCGCGCAATATGCATGGCAAGGCAATGACAAGGTGGGCGCCGGCCGCATGGAAATCACGGAAGCGGCCCAGCCCGAACGCACCGTCATCAAGCTGGACTTCCTCAAACCGTTCGAAAGCCATAACACCACCACGTTTACCATGACGCCTGAAGGCGACGGCACCAAGGTGAACTGGACCATGACGGGCCCCAGCCCTTACGTCAGCAAGGTCATGACGGTGTTTGTCAGCATGGACAGGATGATCGGCAAGGATTTTGAAAAAGGCTTGAACAACCTGAAGACGGCGGCGGAGCGCTAGACTCACTCGCGGCATGCTGAAACAGGGTCCTTGCGGCCCTGTTTCAGTTAGTGCCCCATTAGAACTGCTCGATCCAGGCCGCCAGGTGATCCGGCGTGAGTGCCGGTTCAGCCTGCACCACCTTGCCTTGCAAGCCCATTTCTGTTTTACTCAACTGCAGCGACCAGCCGCGCCGCGCCAGCCACAGCAGGGTGGCCAGCCAGAACGAGTGGATGGCCGAGACGGGCGTGGTGGTCGGCGTTTCCAGGAATTCCGTCAGCAGGCGGCCATCGAGGAACAGCGCCGTGCCGCCCTGGCTTTGCAGCGCCGCGCCAAACACGGGCAGCAGCATGTCGACCACTTGTTCCACGCCCCGCCCCGGATGCTCGCGTTCGAGCGTATCGAGCTGCTGGCGCACGGCGGCGGCGAAGGCCGTGCCGCGGAAGGCTTCCGAACTGACCAGGTCGGCATAATCCATCAACAGCCAGTCCGGCTCGGGCGGGGTGACGCCGGCCGTCAGGGCCGCCGACAAATACGCTTCCACGGGCAACTGCTGCTCCGGACCGGCCAGGCTGGCGCACAGGGCGTACAGGGTGCCGATACGGTTGGCGACGGCTTGCCGCTGGCGCACCATCAGCTTTTCGCGCAGCAACTGGGCGTGTTCATTGCGCAGCCGCGCCAGTTCCAGCGCCTGCTTCAATTCCATGCGCAGCGCCGCGATATCCCACGGCTTCTGGATGTAGCGGTGGATCTGCCCCTGGTTGACGGCCTCCACCGTGTGCTCCAGCTCGGAATACGCGGTGGTCAGGATGCGCACGATGTGCGGATGGCGGTCCCAGGCATAGGACAGCAACTCGTTGCCGTAGGCACCCGGCATGCGCTGGTCCGATACGAGCACGGCGATGCGGTCGGCCTGCTCGTCGAGGATGCGCTTGCCCTCCTCGACGGACGTGGCCGTCAGTACCTCGGCCAGCGGCGCGATGGCGCGCTGGAAGTATTTGAGGGCGTTGGCCTCGTCGTCGACATAGAGTATCGTCGGCAAGCCTTGCGCCGACTCACGCTGAGCCGGTAAACGCAGATTGGCGTCAATCATGCTCGTTCCTTATATGTACTGGAAAATTCAGGGTTACCGTGCTGGAACTGCCAAACTCGGTGGCGATATCGAGGTTGCCGCCGAACGACTGCATCATGCGGTGGCAAAACACCATGCCCCAGCCCTTGCCTTCGCCGCCGCTGGCACTGACGGGGTCGATCAACAGCTGCTCGACAATCTCGGGGGCGATGCCGGCGCCGTTGTCGCGCACCGCGATACGGCCGGCATCGATGCGGATGCCGATCGCCGGATGGGCTTGTTCGCCGGCCGAACGCAGGGCATTCGCCAGCACCGACGACAGGATCAGCGCGACGCAATTGGGCGACTCGGCAATGGAAAAATCGTCGCCCACGTCGACCGTGATGGCGGCGCGCTGGGCCGTGCTCAAGGGATAGCTGTCGAGCAAGGCGGTCAGCAACTGGTGGGCGCTGCCGGCGCGGCGTCCGCCCTGCATGCCGGGCCCGGCGCTGGCCAGGCGCACCGTGTCGACAAAGCTGGCCAGAACGGACAGGCAATAGCGCGCATTGTCGTGCATCAAGGCGGCCGCTTCGCCGATCTCGGCCTGCGGTGCGGCGTCCGCCTGCGCGCGCCGCGCGATGCCGCGCGCAAAATTGGCGATGGCCGCCAGCGGCGTGTTCAATTCATGCGCGAGGAAGGCCAGCGATTCCTCCATCGCCACCAGGCCCTGGCGGCGCGCGGCGCGCTCGCGTCCCGTCTGCACGGCCAGCTGCAGCGCCGTTTGCATGGCGGCCAGGTCGAGCGGTTTTTCCAGCAGGCGGAACAAGGTGCCGCCGTTGATCAGTTCGAGCAGGACGTCCTTGTCCGCGTACGCGGTGACGAGCATGCAGACGATGTGCGGATAGCGCTGCGCCACTTCCTGCAGCAACTCGCTGCCCAGGCGGTCCGGCATGCGGTAATCGGTGACGAGCACGTCGATCTGGGCGGCCTCGCCTTCCAGCAAGGCCAGCGCCGCATCGACGCTCTGCGCTGTCAGCACGCGGTAGCGCTGGCCGACGGCGCGCTCGAAATACTTGCAGGCGAGCGCCTCGTCGTCCACGTACAGCACGCTGGCGCGGCTATCGTTGTCCATGCTAGCGGCCCTCCCAATCGGAGCGCTGCAAGTCGAAATTCATGCTGGCCCATTCGCCCAGCACGCTTTCGGCCGTGAGGGTGCCGCCGTGGCGCTCGATCACGCCATAGCTGATGCTCAGGCCCAGGCCGAGGCCCTGCCCCACTTCGCGCGTGGTGAAGAACGGCTCGAACACGCGCGCCAGGTTTTCCGGGGCGATGCCGGGGCCATTGTCGCGCACGCTGATGCGCAAACGGTTGTCATCCCAGTGGGCCGTGATGCGGATCTCGAACGGCGGCGCATTGCCCTTGCGCATGGACAGCACGGCATTGCCCAGCAAATTGATCAGCACGCCCACGATGGCCGCCTCGTCGCCGCGCACCAGGGTGTCGACCGGCAAGTCGTGACTGATGCTGACATTCTTCGTTTCATGCCCGACCAGGCGTATGGCCGCGTCGAGCGCGCTGCGGAACTGGAAATGCCCCGTTTCCAGCTGGTTGCCGCTCTTGCGGTAGGCAAAGGTCTTCAAGTCCGAGACGATGTGCTGCACGCGCAGCATGCCCTGCTTGGCGTCGGCCAGGCATTCGCTGACCAGCGCGCTTTGCTTGGCGGCCGGGTCTTCGATCGCCACCTCGATGGCCATCATGCAGAAATTCACGGGGTTGTTGACTTCATGCAGCATGCCGGCGGCCAGGGTGCCGATGGCGGCCATTTTTTCTTGCTGCAGCATCTGGCCCTTGATATCGGCCAGGCTTTTATTGGTTTCCTCCAGCTGCGTGTTCTTTTGCGCCACTTCCGCCTTCAGCTGGAACAGCATGAAACGGGCTCGCTCATTGAAATAGGTAAACACGGCGCTGATGCTGGCGGACATGATGAGGAACAAACAGTTGACGACGAACGTTCCGGGCAAGTCGAAGCCGCCCGCATGCCAGGCGCAGGCGCCCACGTACAGCAGACAGGAGATAGCGCCGAAAACCATGTTTTGCCACAAGCCGAAGGCCAGCACGATGCCCGACGAATAAATGGCCAGGGTCATGCCCACATAATAGATCGAAGTGGCGCCTTCCGTGACGGCGATCATCCAGGCGATCATGATTTGCGGCAGGATCAGCCACACAAAAGTCAGGCCCTGGATGCGGTCCTGCGCCCAGCGCGTGCGCATGGCCAGTACGACGATGAAGATCAGCACGGAAACCAGCACGCGCGCGCTGGTAAACGCCGACTGCATCTCCGGATACAGGGCCGAATCGAGGCCCATGCCCAGCAGGATCAGCACGATGCCGGTGTAGGCCCCGCCGCGGCTGAATTCCAGGCGGAAGTCGCGCAAAACGGCCGTGTAGCCGGCATGCAGGCCTGGCGTATCCATCAGGGAATGCTCACTTCCGCAAACACATTCACGCCCGTGGCGTCGACATAGATCAAGGGATCGATTGCGTGCTCGGGCAACAAGGCCGACAAGCCCTCTTCATTGCGATAGATCAAATGCCACTCCAGCAAATGCTCCATGCCGAACTTGCCGGGATTATTCGCGTGCACATTCGTCACCAGCAGGCGCCCGCCGGGCCCCACGCGCGAGGCGAAATGCATCAGCAGGCGCGCGCACACCTTGTCGGACAGGTAGTCGAACAGGCCGGCGCAATACACGGCGTCAAAACTGCCGGGCAAGCCCGTGATGCCCGCGCCATGGCGGCGTTTGAGCAAGTTATGCACGGAGTCGTGCACATAATCGATCTCGACCACGCGCCCCGTGCGCTGCATGATGGTGGTCAGGCGCGCGCGCGTCCAGTCCAGCGTTTCGCTGCTGAAATCGACCAGTTCGAACGCCAGCCACTGCGCGTCCGGGCACGTTTCCAGGAATCGCTGCACTTCGATGGCCGGGCCGCAGCCCACGTTGAGCACTTTATATACGCGCCCCGCAACGCGCGCCGCGGCCGCCTTTTGCGACAGGAATTCCGTCAGGATATCGATGCGGTTGCGGTGCGCCGTCGCCACGGCCGCCTGCAGGAAAGCCGCATTGACGATCTGAAAATAGGTGCTCGGTCCCTGGCGCGGATCGTCCAGCAGCTGGTTGACCATCTGGTAGTCGCCCGCGTAACCGAGCGGTTTGGTGAACGTGCGGAAGACGAACGGCGCGCGCAGGATCAGCGGATGCAGCGCCGCCTGGGCGAAGGCGCGGTGGGCCGGCGCCCGCTCTTCCTCGACGAGGGACGCCTCCACCTCGAGCTGGCGCAAGTAAAGCTGGGTCTGCTCCATCAGCGGCAACGCCAGCTCATCGAAGATATCGGGACGCAGCCGGCCGTTTTCCTTCGGCAGCGAGTCCGACAAGTCCACCTGCTCGACCCAGCGCGCCACTTCCGACAGGAAGGCGCGCATTTCGTTGACGACGATCTGGTAGTCGCGGCGGATACGGAAGCGCTCGCCCCAGCCGGCGACAAAGGCGCTGGACTCTTTATGCACGGCGCCCTTGACCACGACCACGTCGCTCAGCTCGCGCCACTCGTCGATCAGGGTCACGGAAACGATGGCGGTCAGGCCCGTGTTGACGCTGCTGATGACGACGGCCTTGCCCACGTAGGCGTTCTTCGCCCCCATGCGCACGGTCACGTCATTGAGCACCTCGCTGACCTGCACAATCGAGTATGGATTGTAGATTTCCATGACCAGCGAATTGCGCTGCAAGTTGAAAATCGTGCCGCGCACCGCCTCACCCTGGGTGTTGCGGAAACTGACGACTGGATCGATCTGCGATTGTGAATACACGATTGAGCATTATCAAGTTGCCCGGTTTCCGGCGCACCACGTTGGGCACGCCAATTTCCAGGCGGGGTTAAGGCACGGCACACCGGTCGTCTGCCGCCGGCCCGCCATCGGAATGGCGGCGTTGCGGCGTCGCGTGACGCCGTGCCGGAGCGCCTCAAAGCGCGTCTGTTCGCTCTCTGATCGAGTGTACTATGGATGTAGCAGAACGGGCAATTGTTCCCGCAGGAACGACTGTCCGTGGCGCTGGCGCGCAACGCCGCGTGCGGAACGTCTTTAACCAGCAACAAACAAGGCCAGCGCGTGACGTAATAACTGCGGCGTTTGCCCCGTCCAGCGCTTGAACGAGCGGCGGAAGTTGGTGGCATCATGAAAGCCAAGATAGGCGGCCACGGCGTCGTTATCGTAGCCATGCGCATGGAACAGATAAATCGCCTTGTGCGCGCGCACCTGGTCCAGCTCGGCCTGGAAATGCGTGCCATGGCGCGCCAGGTGGCGTTTCAAGGTGGCGGGACTGACGCCGAACTCCTGCGCCGTGCGCTCCAGCGTGGGCGCGCAGCGGATGTTCGCCAGCAGGTAGTCGTACAGCGCACCGAGCAGGCTGGAGGCGGGCACGGGCGCCACGGCCGCCGCGCGCAAGGCCAGCGCGGCGGCCGTGGCATTGCCGCGCGGCCAGGGCTTGTCGAGCCAGCCGGAATCGATGAGCATGGCATCGACCTGGCAATCGAAACGCAGGGATTGCCCCAGGTGTACCTCGTGCTGCTCCACGTGACGGGGTCGCGCGCGGTTGAAGCAAAAGCGCCACGGCAACGACTCTCCCGCCAGCCAGCGGCACATGGCCGCCAGCGCCGTCATGTGCATTTCCACCAGAAACGGCAACTGGCTGGGCGCGCCAAACGCATCGACCCAGTACAGCACGTGCATGTCGCCCGCCGCGCGCAAGCGCGGTTGCAGCAAGGGACACAGCAAGGTATGAAAA
The DNA here is from genome assembly GCF_009208735.1 of Janthinobacterium rivuli. Classification (GTDB taxonomy): domain Bacteria; phylum Pseudomonadota; class Gammaproteobacteria; order Burkholderiales; family Burkholderiaceae_D; genus Janthinobacterium. Next base: position 305,525 of record NZ_WFLJ01000005.1, read on the forward strand.
TCGCACAGGATGGTCAAGGCCTGGCGCAGATTCTGCGCCTGCAGCAAGGCATGACTGGCCGCGCCGTAATGGCCGGGCAGCATTTGCTGGCCCAGCATGAAGCTGGTGTCGGCGCTGTCCAGGCCGCGCGCCACGTTGGCCAGCAATTGCAGGTACTGCGCGGCGCTGACCTGGCTTTCCGCGGACGGCAGCGCGCCGCCATCGAGGCCCGTGCCCTTCAGCAGCGGCGCCGTGGCCAGGTCGCGGCTGCGCGCGTAATCGAGCACCAGCGCCGGCTGGTGATGGGCCGCGATGCTTGGGTCGCCCTGCTGGTTCAGCGGCATCAGGCAGGCGCGGCGGAACTGATCCCGGCACCGGCGCGCGGCGTTTCCACGGCCCGGCTCAGCTCGGCCAGCACCACTTCCGGCACGCCATCGGTCAACGCGCACGCATGCCGCAGGCTCAGGCGGATTTCGCGGTTGTCGTTGGCGTGGTGGCGCATCTGCCCCACCATGGCGCACAGGTGGCGCGCCTTCACGGCCGCATCTTCGCGCGACACGCCCGGCATCAGCACGGCAAAGCGGTCGCCCGCATAGCGGCACAGCAAATCGTCATTGCGCAGGTTTAACAGCAGCATGTGGCCCACGGCTTGCAGCACGCGGTCGCCTTCGCGGTGGCCGTATTCGCGGTTGATCAGGTGAAAACTGTCGATGTCGAGCAAGACCAGCGCGCAATCGAGGCCGGGCCGGCGCTCCTGCTCCAGGCGCATCTGCGTGCGCAGGTAGCTGGCGTCGGCCAGCTGCGTGATGCGGTCGAAGGCGCGGTGGTCGCGGAACAGGCGTTCGCGCTTTTGCAGGTGTTCGTTCAGGCGGAACTGTTCCTGGCGCCAGTAATACATGCCGATCGTCAGCAGCAGCATGCCAAACGGAATCAGGCCTTCCAGCCAGTTATCCCACACGGCGCGCTTATCGACGGCAAAGAATTCGTCCAGGCAATCGGCCCAGGAACCGAGCATGATGGCGCACAGGCCGCCGGCGATCAGGCTCGTCACCAGCCCGCGGGGACGGCTGCTGAGGGTGAACAGGAACCAGATGCCCGCCATGACGGCCGTGCCGCCTTCGCAGACGATATCCATCCACTTCCAGACGGCAAACGGTTTGGGGTGCCCCAGTGTGGCGTACAGGAACAAGAACAGGGGCAAGGCCAGCGCGGCGGCGATCAGGCTGTTACGGTGCAACGGCAGCATGTGGGAAACCTTTAAAAGTGGTGCTGTCGCCACGATAGCGCCTGCCCATGACGGCACGATGACATGCGCCACGCCCGTGCGGCAGGTGCAAACGGCTCACCATTGCCTATGCGCCCGATGCAAATCCGGCAAGCCCTTGCCCATGCGCCTGACGCTGGCAGGTCATTTCAGCTCACCTCGGTTCATTTTCGGCCGGAAAGCGTTCACATACCGTTGTTTTCACAGTGGCAAGCCCGACCCTGTCACGCAACCGTCATATTTGCTGCCTAGAATCCGCCCGGTTCCTTCCTCCCTAACCGAGCTCTTCATGAAAACCATGCACACTTCGACTCCCTCCCCGCTGCGCCTGACGGCTCTGGCCGTCGGCATCATGGCCGTCTTCAGCGGCCACAGCAACGCGCAAGCGCAAGATGCGGACGGCCAGCCGGCCGCCACCGTGCTCGTCAGCGGCCAGCGCGCCAGCCTGCGCAACGCCATCGCGGCGCAAGAGAAAGCCGACAACATCATCAGCGTCATCAGCAGCGACGATATCGGCGGCTTGCCCGATAAAAACGCGGCCGAGGCGCTGGCCCGCTTGCCGGGCGTGTCCGTGCAGCGCGACCAGGGCGAAGGCCGCTACATCACGGTGCGCGGCCTGGGCCCGGACCTGAATGCCGTCACCATCAACGGCGCGCTGGTGCCGTCGCCGGAAGCGGGCCGCCGCGCCGTGGCGCTCGACATCCTGCCTGCCGGCCTGATCCGCACGCTGGAAGTCTCGAAGACCTTGCTGCCGGAAATGGACGCCAACTCGCTGGGCGCCACCGTCGAAGTCAAATCGCTGTCCGCCTTCGACTTGCCGGGCCAGCTGCTGTCGGCCAACGTGGGCGCCAGCTACGATGAAAAGACGGGCAAGACCAGCCCCAGCGGCGGCGCCCTGTGGGCCCAGCGCTTCCTCGACGGCAAACTGGGCGTGGCAGCCGGCCTGAGCGCGGAAAAACGTTCGTTCGGCTCCGATGACGTGGAAACGGGCGGCGCCTGGAGCAAGGGGAAATTGTCGGGTCTGGAATTGCGCGACTACCTGCCCGTGCGCAAGCGCGGCGCCCTGGCCGTCAACCTCGATTACCGTCCCGAAGCGGGCAACAGCTGGTTCCTGCGCTCGTTCGTCAGCGAATTTTCCGACAATGAAGTGCGCGACCGCCTGACCATCAGCAATATCGCGGGCGGCAGCCTGGCCGAAGACCAGACGGCCAGCGCGCGCGCCGAGCGCCGCATCCGCCAGCGCAAGTACACGCAGCAAGTGCGTTCGCTGGTGCTGGGCACGCAGCAGAAATCGGGCGACTGGACGCTGGACGTGAAAGGCGGCCTGAGCCGCGCCGCGGAAGACACGCCGGAATCCCTGAACGACGGCCGTTTCCGCGGCATCAGCAATTTCGCCGGCATCCGTTTCACGGATACGCAAGAACCCAAGCTGAGCGGCCCCGTCTCGCTGTACGACCCGGCCAGCTATGCGCTCAACGCCATCACCCTGCAAAAGCGCTACTCGAAGGACAATGAACACCACGCGCGCATCGACCTGGCGCGCAAGTTCGACATCGCCACCCTGAAATTCGGCGCCAAGGTCAGCCGCCGCGAAAAAACCAATGACACGGATCAATGGGCGTACAACAGCAGCAAGGCGTCGAGCGGCAATTACTGGGGCGCCGGCTCCACGTCAATGAGCAACTTCGTGCAGGGCCACAATCTCGACTATGACCTGGGCAACATAGGCGTGGCGCTGGACCCGTCGCTCATCCGCGCCCGCGTGGCGGGACTGGACCGCGGCAAGGCGCGCCTGGCCACCGAGTCCATCATCAACGACTACCGCATGCATGAAGACATCAACGCCATGTATGTGCAGAACAGCTATGACTTCGACGCCTGGCACATTCTCGGTGGCGTGCGCGCCGAGCGCACCAGTTTCGAAGCAAACGGCTCGCAGGTGGACAGCACCGGCGTCGCCACGCCCCTGACGCGCGAACGTTCATACACCAACTGGCTGCCGAACCTGCAAGCCCGTTATGACGTCGATCAAAAAACCAGCGTGCGGGCCGCCTGGACGCAAGCCGTCGTGCGCGCCAACTTCAGCCAGCTGGCGCCCGGCATCAGCCTGGCCAGCAACACGGAAGCCGTGATCGGCAACCCGGACTTGAAACCGCTGAAGGCGAACAACCTCGACCTCGGCATCGAGCGCGTGCTAGGCAATGACGGCGTGATGTCCGCCTACGGTTTCTACAAGGACATCAAGAATTTCACCTACACGACCAACCTGGCCGGCACGGGCCAGTGGACTGGCTACACGACGGCGACGTCGTATGCGAACGGCGACGCGGCGAAAGTAAAAGGCATCGAACTGGCCTACATGCAGCCGCTGCGCATGCTGCCGGCGCCCTTCAATCGTTTCCTCGTCGGCGTGAACGGCACCCTGAGCACGTCGAGCGCGCAAATCGGCCGCTTCGACAAGGCGACGAACAAACAGATGAACCGCGACATCCGCCTGCCAGGCCAGTCGAACCAGGTGATGAACTTGATGCTGGGCTATGAAACGGGCCCGGTCAGCGCCCGCCTGGCCCTCAACTACAAATCGCCATACCTGCTGGAAATGGGCAACGACATCCTCGATCAAAGCCAGGACCATATCGTCGCCGGCCAGAAGCAGCTCGATTTCTCGCTGTCGTACCAGATCAACAAGCAGTTCCAGCTGGTCTTTGAAGCGGCCAACCTGAACAACGAAAAATACTATGTCTACCAGGGCACGAAGCAATACAACGTGCAGAACGAACAATACGGCCGCACGTTCAAAGTGAGCCTGAAAGCCAGCGCCTTCTGATGATGATTTCCAATACCATGAAAAAAACCGTACTCTGCGGCGCCTTGCTGGCCGCCTTCTGCGCCACAGGTGCCGTCTTCGCCGTCCCCGCCAACACCTTGCCCTCGTTCACGCAGGAAGCGGAAGAACTGGCGCGCCTGCCCGGCGGCGGCTGGCTGACCCTGGACAAGCACGGTCTGCGCCTGTTCAATGCCGCCGGCCAGGAACAGGACCGCATCGCCGTGCGCGCCAAGCAGCTCGACACGCGCAGCGATGGCAATCAGGTGCTGGCCGTCTTCCTGGAAGCGGACACGCAACGTCCCCTGCCCGTCAACGTCGACGTGCAAGCCGGCAAGCTGGTCAAGCTGGCGCCGTTTCCCGTTCCCACCTTTTCGGTGGAAGCGTCGTGCCTGTACCTCGACGCCCAGCAGCTAGCCCATCTGTTCTTGATCGGCAAGGATGGGCAAGCGGAACAGTGGGTGATGCAGGGCGAACAGCGCAGCCTGGTGCGCAAACTGGCCTTGCCGCCGCACGCGAAACATTGCCGGGTCGACGATGGCGCCCAGCGCCTGCTGGTGAGCGAGGCCAACATGGGCGTGTGGGCGTATGACGCCGAGTCCGAAGGCATGGGCAAGCGCGAAGCGGTGGCCCTGCGCAAGCCGTACGGCCAGCTCGACGGCGGCGCCGGTGCACTGGCCGTGCTGCCGGGCGGCGTGGCCGTGCTCGATGGCAAGGCGGACAAACTGCACCTGCTGGCCCATCAGGGTGGTAAATGGACGGCGCAGCCAGCCCAGGCGGTCGCCTTGAACGTGCGCAAGGGCGACAGCCAGCTGGTGCTGGACAAGCAGTCGCTACTGCTGCGCGGCAAGAACGGTTGGCAAGCGCGACCCTTGAAATGGAGCGGCAAGGAAGAAACCCAGCCCCCTGTCGCCATCATCGCCCCGCAAGCGCAGACGGAGCCAATGGCACGCCAGGGCGACGCGGCCGACGATCCGGCCATCTGGCTGTCGCCCAACCCCGCCGACGCGCGCATCCTCGGCACCAACAAGAAACAAGGGCTGCTCGTCTACGACTTGCAAGGCAAGCAGACGCAGCTGCTGGAAGTGGGCCGTCTGAACAACGTCGACGTGCGGCAGAACATCCAGTTGGGTGGCAGCAAGGTCGACCTGGCCGTGGCCACCCAGCGCGACGACAACAGCATGATGCTGTTCACCATCAATGCCGATGGCGAGGTGGCGGAAGCGGGCCGCTTCCCTACGGGATTGAAAAGCATCTACGGCATGTGTCTGTACCAACCGGCCAGCGGCGGCGTGGAAGCGTTCATCAACGACAAGGACGGCACTTTCCAGCAGTACAGCATCGGCCTGGAAGGCAACAAGTTCAGCGCCACCCTCTTGCGCAGCTTCAAGGTCGCCACGCAACCGGAAGGCTGCGTGGCCGACGACGCCAACGCCCGCTTGTTCCTGGGCGAGGAAACGCGCGGCATCTGGACCACCTCGGCCGACGCCGCCAAGCCGGACGCCCTCGCCATGGTCTTGCCCGTCGGCGCGCAATTAACGGCCGACGTGGAAGGCATGGCCATCTACCGCCAGCCGGGGGGCGCGCCCAACACCGGCTACCTGATCGTTTCCAGCCAGGGCGACAGCAGCTACGTGGTGCTCGACGCGCAAGCGCCGTACAAGGTTCGCGGCCGCTTCAAGGTGGGTTTCAATTTACCCGCCGGCATCGACGGCACCTCGGAAACGGACGGCCTCGACGTCACCTCCGCCAACCTGGGCGGCGCGTACGCGCAAGGCATGCTGGTGATCCAGGACGGCTACAAGCGCCTGCCCGACGGACCGCAGAACTTCAAGTATGTGGCGTGGGGCGATGTGGCGAAGGCGTTGAAGCTGCAGTAAATTAGCAGCAACAGGGGCCGGACTCGCCGGGGAATGCGCACCAATGGGGCGCATTCCGATCCGGAAGGGACCAAGCCCATCCTTATCCGCGCGGCATATCGATATGAAATGGCAGGTGCTTGCCGCACAAGTCCACCATGCCCGACATCGCTAGTCGATCCGCCGACAATTCAATGATGTTGACAGCCGACACGTCACCGTACTCCATCATATAGATACCCGATTCCTCTGCCTCGGGATGCATATCCAGCATCCCGATCGCCAGCGCTCCTCCCTGCCCTTTCGGTATGCGCAAGCCATGCAGGAAAAATGCCGGCGGATACAACGCCCACGACCATTCCGCATCCTCCGGCTCGGTCAAGCGCATAAACACCTCATCGTCGCCGTGAATATCGATATTGAGCTCCAGCATGCCGCTGCCATGGGCTTCCAGACTAATGCTTGATTTCGCCACATCCACTTCAAAATTGGTGTTGCCGATACTAAAAACAGTCATTCAATACTTCTCCTGATTTACAAACAAATATACGGCACGATAAACAGCAAGAAATGCAGAATTGCCCTGTCTTCACCATATTCATTCAACCATTGTCAATGCGCACAGCAATGACATTAAACTTTACCGCCTTTAATAATGCTAATGAATACAAGAAAGGGGCGTTTACTCCGCAAAACAGGTAAAACTTGTAATGTCCGCTTCCGCCCCGAAGCAGACATAGATCTGACGCATTCGACATATACCACCGCAGCCGATTAAGCGTCGTGATAAACAACGCCGTATGTGTCGAACATAGCTCCAGCTAGCTCGACCATGCTTAAGCCGCTGCGCTCCCAAAAAAACAGAAAGTATTCCAACTTGTCGTAAGG